>NZ_WJPK01000002.1:94701-97201 GCF_009649685.1 Flavobacteriaceae bacterium EG-1 | reverse complement strand
CCTACGGGAGGCAGCAGTGAGGAATATTGGACAATGGGCGAGAGCCTGATCCAGCCATGCCGCGTGCGGGAAGAAGGCCCTATGGGTCGTAAACCGCTTTTATACAGGAAGAAACCTATTTACGTGTAAATAGCTGACGGTACTGTAAGAATAAGGACCGGCTAACTCCGTGCCAGCAGCCGCGGTAATACGGAGGGTCCGAGCGTTATCCGGAATTATTGGGTTTAAAGGGTCCGTAGGCGGGCCATTAAGTCAGGGGTGAAATACTACGGCTCAACCGTGGAACTGCCCTTGATACTGATGGTCTTGAATAGTGGTGAAGTTGCCGGAATATGTAGTGTAGCGGTGAAATGCATAGATATTACATAGAACACCGATTGCGAAGGCAGGTGACTAACCATTTATTGACGCTGATGGACGAAAGCGTGGGTAGCGAACAGGATTAGATACCCTGGTAGTCCACGCCGTAAACGATGGATACTAGCTGTCCGGGTCCTTGAGATCTGGGCGGCCAAGCGAAAGTGATAAGTATCCCACCTGGGGAGTACGTTCGCAAGAATGAAACTCAAAGGAATTGACGGGGGCCCGCACAAGCGGTGGAGCATGTGGTTTAATTCGATGATACGCGAGGAACCTTACCAGGGCTTAAATGCATTTTGACAGGTCTAGAGATAGATTTTCCTTCGGGCAATTTGCAAGGTGCTGCATGGTTGTCGTCAGCTCGTGCCGTGAGGTGTCAGGTTAAGTCCTATAACGAGCGCAACCCCTGCCGTTAGTTGCCAGCATGTAATGATGGGGACTCTAACGGGACTGCCGGTGCAAACCGTGAGGAAGGTGGGGATGACGTCAAATCATCACGGCCCTTACGTCCTGGGCCACACACGTGCTACAATGGCCGGTACAGCGGGAAGCCATGCGGTAACGCAGAGCGGATCCACAAAACCGGTCACAGTTCGGATCGGGGTCTGCAACTCGACCCCGTGAAGCTGGAATCGCTAGTAATCGGATATCAGCCATGATCCGGTGAATACGTTCCCGGGCCTTGTACACACCGCCCGTCAAGCCATGGAAGCCGGGAGTGCCTGAAGTCCGTCGCCGTAAGGAGCGGCCTAGGGCAAGATCGGTAACTAGGGCTAAGTCGTAACAAGGTAGCCGTACCGGAAGGTGCGGCTGGAACACCTCCTTTCTAGAGCATTGTTCACCATTTGGTGGACATAGATTTGACTTTTGAAAGTCTAACAGTCCTGTTCTTTCGATTTTATTTTAAGTTTGTTTTGGTAGTCTCTATAATGATAATATAAAGGAACGGTGTGCTTAATTGTGCATCCGGGACAGTCCCGTAGCTCAGCTGGTTAGAGCGCTACACTGATAATGTAGAGGTCGGCAGTTCGAGTCTGCCCGGGACTACAATTTTCAAGTTGTAGGTTCAAGAGATTGGGTTGGAGTTTGAAAAACGTTCATTGAGAATAAAGTATTGGAAATTCTAGAAGTTGAGTAGTGGTTAGGGTACTAACTACTAACTACTAATTGCTAACTACTAGTAATTGGGGGATTAGCTCAGCTGGCTAGAGCGCCTGCCTTGCACGCAGGAGGTCATCGGTTCGACTCCGATATTCTCCACGATGAATGCTTTAAAAAGTAGAATTGAAACAATTGAAATGAAAAAAGCTTGCTTTTGTAATTTCTGGATTGAAATTCTTTTAATGCATTCTCAAAATTGAAGTTTGAGGAGCATCCTTATAGGTTACTCCGATATCTAAAAATTTTGAAAACGTTCATTGACATATTGGGACAGAATATATACATCATTAAGTTGATGGATATTATTTTGAAAAAAGAAACACGAATTTTTTAAGTAAGAAGTACGAATTAGAATATAAAAGGTCTAGCGACAAGCTGGAAAAGGGCGTATGGGGAATGCCTAGGCTCTCAGAGGCGATGAAGGACGTGATAAGCTGCGAAAAGCTACGGGGATCGGCACACACGATATGATCCGTAGATATCCGAATGGGGCAACCCGGCATATTGAAGATATGTCATCCGCAAGGAAGCAAACCCGGTGAACTGAAACATCTAAGTAGCCGGAGGAGGAGAAAACAAAAGTGATTCCGGGAGTAGCGGCGAGCGAAACTGGATTAGTCCAAACCGATTTTGTTTCGGCAAAATCGGGGTTGTAGGACCACAATATCGTGTGCATAATGAACTAGAATCCTTTGGAAAGAGGAACCATAGACGGTGATAGTCCGGTATAGGTAAAGATTGTACATGTAGTGGTATCCTGAGTAGTGCGGGGCACGTGAAACCTTGTATGAAACCGGCGGGACCATCCGCCAAGACTAAATACTCCTGAGAGACCGATAGTGAACCAGTACCGTGAGGGAAAGGTGAAAAGAACCGTGAATAACGGAGTGAAAAAGATCCTGAAACCATACGCTTACAAGCGGTCGGAGCAGTGCTTGCACTGTGACGGCGTGCCTTTTGCATAATGAGCCTACGAGTT
>NZ_WJPK01000002.1:0-92107 GCF_009649685.1 Flavobacteriaceae bacterium EG-1 | reverse complement strand
GCCATGGCGGTGGGGCCCACCCCTTTCCATTCCGAACAGGGAAGTTAAGCCCACCAGCGCCGATGGTACTGCCCGAAAGGGTGGAAGAGTAGGTCGCCGCCTTTCTTGAAGACCCCTTCACTTTTGTGGAGGGGTCTTTTTTTTATCTAAGATTTATAACAATCTTATTTTTTATAATCTTCTGTATTTTCATATATTTAGACTGATAGTATAGTTATCTTCAATAGAACTATTTTATTCCATTAATTTAAAATCCTAAATGAAAATAAATACAGAGATTAAACCCATAGATTTAGCTAAAAAGCTTGAAAATTTATGGTCATATTCAGGTGTCAAATTACAAAACATGACATCTTCTTTAAAAGGTGCAGTTGGTTCACCTGTTGTTACAGTAAATGGAAAATATGAACCAAGAAGTTGGACCGATTGGACTCAAGGTTTTCAGTTTGGATCAGAGTTATTACAATTTAATGCAACAGGAGATGATTATTTTTTAAAACTGGCAATAGAGAATATAAAGTCCAAAATGACATCGCATGTAAGTCATTTTGGAGTACATGATCATGGATTTAATAACCTAAGTACATATGGCAACCTACTAAGACTGATAAATGAAGGTAAGGTTTCAAATGATTCTGGATTAAGAGATTATAGTGTTTTAGCTCTAAAACTTTCTGCTTCGGTACAGGCACAACGTTGGACAAAATTACCAGATGGTGGATATCTTTATTCTTTTAATGGCCCACATTCATTATTTGTAGATACCATACGAACAATTAGAGTAATGGTAGCAGGACATTTGTTGGGACATTACTCTTCAGGTGAAAATGATATTAAAATCAATCTTTTAAAAAGAGCATATCAACATGCATTAGCTACCGCTAAATATTCTGTTTATTATGGAGAAGGACGTGATATTTATGATAATTGGGGGAGGACGGCCCATGAAGCAATCTTTAATGTAAATGATGGTAACTTTAGGTCTGCCTCAACACAACAGGGATATAGTGGTTTTTCAACATGGACTCGTGGATTAAGTTGGGCTATGCTTGGGTTTACAGAACAATTAGAGTTTATACAAAGTCAAGAAGAATTACCAGAATTTAAGGAGCTTGGAGGTAAGAAGTATCTGGAAGAAGTTTTTTTAAAAGCAGCAAAGGCAACTTGTGATTTTTATATAGAAAACACTTCTCTTGATGGCATTCCATATTGGGATACAGGAGCACCTGGTTTATCTAATTTCCCTAATTGGAAAAAAGTAGATTCTAATCCTTTTAATGAATATGAGCCAATAGATAGTTCTGCAGCTGCTATAGGGGCGCAAGGATTATTGCGACTAGGAAATTATCTAAAAAATGAAAAATCAACTGAAGCAAATAAATATTGGTCAGCTGGACTTACTATAGCAAATACTTTATTTGATAAGCCCTATTTAAGTAGCGATCTAAATCATCAAGGATTGATATTGCATAGTATATACCATCAACCGAATGGGTGGGATCATAAACCTAATGATAGTAAAATTCCTTATGGTGAAGCCTGTATGTGGGGTGATTATCATGCTCGAGAATTAGCGCACTATTTAAATGAAGTAATTACAGGTGATTCGTATTATACATTTTTTAAAGACATCAGAACTAAATAATGGCCAGTAAAAAAATAACAAGAGTAGCTCAATTAAAGACCACAGACGATTTTTTAAACCACCTTTCGGAAATTGGAATAGAAATACCTTTTAAAAATAAACTAAGTGAAGTAGGAGCTTCAAGTTTAGGTCAATCTTACACTTTAAAATCAGGGAAGATTATTGGAAATAGATTTTGTATTCTTCCAATGGAAGGTTGGGATGGAACTATTGATGGTCGACCTAGTGAACATACAAAAAGAAGATGGCATCATTTTGCAATTAGTGGTGCTAAATTATTGTGGGGTTGTGAAGCTGTGGCAGTGCGACATGATGGACGAGCTAACCCCAATCAATTATTGATGAAAGAAGAGCACTTGCCAGTATTTAAAAACCTTTATGAACAGTTAGTAGCAGATCATAAAGAAAGATTTGGGTCTGCTTCAGATTTGTTGATTGGTTTACAGTTAACACATTCTGGACGTTTTTCCATACCAAATAAAAAGGGAGAACGTGAACCTAAAACCCTCTATAAGCATTCAGTCTTGGATGCTAAATTTAATTTGCCAGACACTCATCGGCCGATGACAGATGAAGAAATTGACGAATTAGTTAGTGATTTTATAAAAGCTGCTAGTCTTGCAAAAGAAGCAGGGTTTGATTTTGTTGATATTAAGCATTGCCATGGATATTTGGGGCACGAGTTTTTAAGCTCTACTAATCGCGAAGGAAAATATGGTGGTTCTTTGGAAAATAGGTTACGTTTTTTGCGTTCAATTGTTAAAGGGATTCAAGAAACCAGTGGTATTGCGGTAGGAGTCCGCTTAAGTGCTTTTGATTTTGTTCCATTTAAAAAGGATGAATCTAACATTGGTATTCCTTCAAAAATATCTGGACCTTATTCTGAGTCGTTCGGTGGAGATGAAACTGGAGTTGGAATAGATCTTACAGAAGTTTATGAATTACTAGAACATTTTGAAGCTATGGGTATTGAATTAGTTTGTATTACAGCCGGTAGTCCTTATTATAATCCTCATCTAACACGGCCAGCGATTTTTCCGCCATCAGATGGTTATTTGCCACCAGAGGATCCATTGGTTGGTGTTTCTAGACATTTAAAAGTAACTGCAAGTTTAAAAAGTAAATTTCCGAATATAGCTTTTGTTGGTTCCGGTTATTCGTATTTACAAGAATGGCTGCCAAATGTTGGAGAGGCTGTAATTGATAATGATATGGCAGATTTTGTTGGCTTAGGAAGAATGGTGTTGAGTTATCCAAATTTACCAGAGGATGTTTTAAATGGAAAAACTTTAGAACGAGGTAAAATATGTAGAACTTTTTCAGATTGTACTACAGGGCCTAGAATTGGATTGTTGTCTGGTTGTTTTCCATTGGATGCATATTATAAAAAAATGCCCGAGGCTAAAACTGTGAAAACTTACAAGAAGGAAGCTCGATTATGAAAAAAAATGTCTTAATAACTGGAGGCTCAAGAGGCATAGGTTTTGGCATAGCTTATGAATTAGCAAAGGAGGGTTATAATGTAGCTATTAATGGTGTACGAGATGAAATACATGTGGAAACCGTACTAAATCAACTAAAAAGTTTCGGTGGTAACGTAATTTATTGTCAAGGGAATGTCGCTATTGCAAAAGATCGCGAAGCGATAATCTCTAAAGTTTTACAAGAATATGGCTGTATTAATGTGCTAGTTAATAATGCAGGAGTAGGACCGAAAGAAAGAATAGATCTCTTAAAAACTAGTGAAGAAAGTTACGATCGTGTAATGGGAATTAATTTAAAGGGTTCATTCTTTATGACTCAGAAAGTTGCTAATCATATGGTTAATAGTAAAGCTGTAGATGTAAATTTTCAGGCGCAAATTATAAATATGTCTTCTGTTAGTGCAACTATGGTTTCTATCGAAAGAGGAGAATATTGTATTTCTAAGTCAGGAATGAGTATGATGACACAATTATTTGCTACGCGATTAGGTCAATATAATATTCCAGTATATGAATTAAGGCCTGGGGTAATTGAAACTGATATGACAGCTGGAGTTCAAAAGAAATATGAAAAATTAGTTACCGAAGGACTTACAGTCGAGCAAAGAATGGGAATGCCAAAAGATGTAGCAATTGCCGTTTCTGCATTAGTAAAAGGTCAAATACCGTATGCAACTGGTCAAGTGCTTAATATAGATGGAGGACTATCAATACCAAGATTTTAAGAATTATATGAAAACAAAACGTAATAAATTATTAGCTGTTATTGATGTGCTAGCAATACTTTTATTTGCTGCAACTTTTAGTCCGTATGTTATGCCTAGTGGTAAGGTTGAACCCTATATTATGGGAGTTTCTTATACTATGTTTATGGGTTTTTTAGTAAGTGTATTATTTGTAGTACTGGCTTTTTTAGTTTCATTAGTAAATAAAGAAAAAGAACATGCTGACTAAATTCGTTATTGCTGGTGCCGTTTATCTTGCTATCTTGATATTTCTTGTTAGGATAACACGTGTAAAGGAAAAAACAACTTCAAATTATCTTTTAGGGGGTGGTAATGTTGGTTTTGTAATTGGACTATTTACTACTGCGGCAACGCTATTCAGTGCATTTACTGTTATAGGAATGCCTGATTTTTTTAGATCTCATGGAATTGGTGCTTGGATATTTTTAGCGGTATCTGATGCCATGATGGTTTATGGGTTGATTCGTATTGGTGAGTTATTGCGCAGAAAGGCTCGAAAGTTAGAATTTAAGGGAATGTCAGGTTTAATGGCAACTACGTATAAAACCAAATTGGCAGGTTATGTTGCATTTGGAGGAGCAGTAGTTTTTTTAATTCCGTATATAGCTGTTCAAATAAGCGGAATTTCAATTTTTTTAAATGCTGCTTTTCCAGATGCTATTCCGGTATGGGGATGGAGTGTTATGATTGTAGCTATAATGATATTGTATAGTGAAACAGGAGGTTTAAGAGCTATTATGTATAATGATACTTTGCAAGGAATATTATTATTTATAATGATATGGATTGTGGGTTATAATTGTATTGAACATTTTGGTAGTATTGAGTCTATGTTTAAAAAGGTAGAAACTATCAATGAAGAACTATTGTCTGTTCCAGGGCCGAAGGGTCTATTTACGCCACAATTCTTATTAATTTCTGCTATTGCTATTATTTGCTTGCCTTTTACACAACCCCAGATCTCAACTCGTGTAGTAATAATGAGAAGCAGTTCGGCCTTACGAAAAATGGCCATAGGGTTGGGGGTAGTAGCAATTCTAATTATTTTACCAACTTTGTTTATGGGTATGTATGGTGCAGTTTTATATCCTGATTCTTCTACACAAGATTTTATTGGTCATGTTTTGCTACATGATCAAGCATCTAGTGTAGCTGCACTTGGATTGGTTGGTTTAATTGCAGCTGCAATATCAACATCGGATTCTCAAATTTTTGCATTGGGTTCCGAGTTGCGCTCGTTACTGTCTATTGATGATAAAAAAGCTGTTTCCTTAACTAGAGTATTTATATTTATTTTCGGGATTCTTGCACTTATATTTTCTATAGTGAGTACAGAACATTTAGTTTTATTAGCAAGAACAAGTTTTACAGGTACAGCAATGATGGCACCTATGATTTTAGTGGGTATATTAAGTGGAAAAAAACTTAGTAAACTTATGCCAGTTGCTACTTTGTTAGCTTTACTTGTTTTTATTATGGCTAAATTAGGAGTACTGCCTAGCAAGGTTGGATTTTTACAAATAGAATTAATATTATTTATTTTTCTAGCTCTTGCAGCAGTTATTGAAACTATTGTTTTGAAGAATGTAGATACGAATTCTGTTTAGTAAATCTCATTTAAAACCGTTGTTCATGTCGAAATCGCTACAGGGATGTAGGAATGCTAAAACTGAATGAAACTTAAACTAAAAAACTGAATAGTTTTATAATTATTGACATAATAAAAGCGAAATAAGTAAGTGTTAATTATACTGTTATTTCGCTTTTATGGTATGCTATAAAATAGGATATTATTTCATAGGATGAGTTTTTAATAATTCTTCTGGCGTATAAAAACCTTCTTTGTCTTTTGTAGCTTCACGTACTTCTTTAACTTTTTCAGCGCTAATTGCCGAAGCTTTATTTCCAAAAGTATTTCGTACAAAGGTCAAAACCGACGCTATTTCTGTATCGTTAAGCATTCCGCCAAATGGGGTCATGGGTACTTGACCTGGGTATTCCTTGCCATTTAATTCAAATGGCCCCATTAGACCATGCAATGTTAGTTTTATTAAACGATCTTCGTTGCCGGTAACCCAATCTGAATTAGCTAAAGGTGGAAATTGTGAAGCGCTAAGACCTTTACCATCCGCTTGATGACATGTAATGCAAAATCCTTCACGATTATAAATTTCTTCACCCTTAACAAAAAAATCTTTTTCAGCTCCTTTTAAATCTGTTTTGGTACCCTTCGTATCAGGGTCTTGTCCAACGTTTACATCATTTATATGAGCAATGGCTGCTTCGTAAGGTTTTTCCATCCATTTATCTAATGGTAATTTTCCTGCAGCTTCTATAATAGGTAAGCCAACTTGTTGGTCTAACCAAGATGCCGCTACAAAAGCTTCAAGTCGAACTCTTGGATTACTATCAGTTGCTGCCGTCATCAATAAATCTGCCTGATTATTTATTTGATGTCCAGCATAACGTAAAACTTTTACTGCTGCTGTACGTGCTCTGAAATCTTTTGCATTTAACAATTGTTTTAGTAAATCTTTGTCTATAGCGTCTAATCCCCATGTTACCCACAGCGCTTCTAAAAGATGATGTTCATATTTTGGATCGTTTTTATCTAAGTTACCTACCCATGCTTTGATTTTAGTTAAAACTTTTGATGAATCTCTAGCTCTTAATTCACGCTTAGTTCGGTATCTTGTTCTGTATTCAGGAAGTTTTAAATTGTCTAACAATTCATCAATAGTAGCTCCTGCAACCTTAGCAGGTTCTACAAGAGGTCTTGAAGGATAGGTAATTCTGTAAACTCTTCCATGTACATGATCGCGTAAAGGGTCGCGTGCATTATGTTGCATGTGACCTACTAGAATGTTTTGCCAATCGATTACATATAACGAACCGTCTGGAGCAAATTCCATATCAACTGGTCTAAA
The DNA here is from genome assembly GCF_009649685.1 of Flavobacteriaceae bacterium EG-1. GTDB lineage: Bacteria > Bacteroidota > Bacteroidia > Flavobacteriales > Flavobacteriaceae > Aurantibacter_A. The sequence goes on along the minus strand of NZ_WJPK01000002.1, from coordinate 85,305 downwards.
ATTTGTATCGCTACTTCTTATTAAATCCATTCGATGTTTACTTAAATAACCCGAACTATTTGGATCATCGACGATAGTATGCTGTTTTGTTCCTAAAAAACCAATTGTATTATTAATAATGATATCACCTTGAACTTCATCCGGAAAATGTCGACTAGAAATAAATTCTAATCCAGAAGTTGGTCTGACTCTATGTGCATCTTCAATTAAGTTTTTTGGTTTCGGGGAAGCCTGTCCATATCTGGGTAGGATGCTACCCGGAGTCATCCAAGTCATATCCGGTCCTGATGTATCCGCAAAAAATGGTTGTCCCCAATCATCAAAAGCCATTCCCCATGGATTAGGTATTGGTAATTGCGCCGTTCTTTCTAAATGATGGCGCTGTGGACTATAGCGATAGAAGCCGCCGTTGGTTGCTCGAACTGGCCCATAAGCTGTCTCTATATTAGTGTGTAAAAAAACACCTTCACCCATATAGATAGCTCCTGAAGGGTCAGCTACAAAAGCTCCGGCAGTATGATGTGTGTCATGATCATCAAAACCGCTTAAAATAATTTCCCGTTCATCCGCTTTATCATCCCCGTCAGTATCTTTTAACAACACAAGATTGGTGCCTTGAGATACATAAACACCTTCGGGTGCAAATTCAAAACCAATTGTAAGATATAAGTCGTCAACAAAGGTAGTTTGTTTATCCGCTTTTCCATCATTATCGGTATCTTCAAGGATTATTAATTTGTCATTTGGTTTACTATCTCCTGGTCTATAGGCAGGGTAGGTTGGCATAACCCCAATCCATAGTCTGCCCTTATTGTCAAATGCCATTTGATTTGGATTTGCTAAATCCGGAAAATCTTCTTCAGAAGCAAACAATTCAACCTTATATCCATTTGCAACAGTAAACTTATTTAAAGATGCCTCACCAGTTACATATCCTTGTTCTACATCACCCATGCCTTCATCATAATTAGATTTTACAGGGGGGAGTGTTCTTGTATTTTCATCAGCTGCAACTAAATCCATTATGTTGCCTTGGTTGGCCTCCCAAATTGCGGTATCTCTAATTTTAGTTAATTGACGAATTTTTTCCTTTTCGAATGGGTAGTTGTCAGGTCCGAACGGGTCATATCTTCTTCCCCATGCATGCACTCCATTAGGGAGTTTAATTACATTGTGCCAATACCAATTTTTTTCGGCAACAGCCTCATGTACTATTTTTTTGTTACTTTCATTTGCCTCTCTTTCACCGAAAAAAGAATCGGCTAATAACTTGGCGAATTTTTGATATCCCGAATCATTCAATTGAAAACCATCGGATGTCATAGCTTCATGTTCTATATTATACCAATTTTTACTAGGAGTAAAAGCATCCAAGAAAACAACATTTTCTTGAGCTGCTATTTCGCGCATGGCTTCAGTGTATAGTTTTAGATTTTTGTTCTCTTTCTCACCATTGGGCAAGTCCATTTCTGAAGATAAGTCTTCGAAAGCAATAGGTGATACCAATGCTAATTTTGGTGCACTTTCCCCGTTGTATTTTTGTGATTTAGTATGCTTAATAAAACCTTGTAATTCATTTTTGTAATTTTCTAGACCAGCCTCTCCATCAAAAGATTCATTATATCCGAAAAATGCCAGAATAACATCCGCTTTTAAATCGGTTAGCCACTCATCCTCAGTTGGAAAGAATCCGATGCTTCCTGATTTATTAGCCAATTCGGTATGAAATTTTTCTGCACCAGGAAAGGCCCAAGGAGATTTTCGTGAAGAATGAGGACGAAAACCAGGAGTATTTCCAGGATCCGCCATATTACGAATAAACAAAGTGCTGTCTGGATATCTTAAATGCATTTCAGTTTCAAAATGACCGAAATTCATCATTCTAGATGCCAAGTTATTCCCAATAAGCACAATGTGGTCATTTTTTTGTATTGAAATAGCCCCTTCTTTTTTATCGTTGCAGCCAATATTTAAAAAGGCGACTAAAAATAATACTCCAATAATTTTTTTTACTTTTCTTATCATCCTCTATGTATCATTGATTCATTAAAATTGTACATGTACTCCTTTTTCTACTGATTGTTCGCAAGCTTCAATAATCTTTTGACAAGTTATAGCATCTTCTATACTTGAAAGTGGTTTTTCGGATTTTCTTAAAACTTTGTTTATAAAATGTGTCGTGGTATTCTTAATTGATTCAGGATAGCATTGATATGTTTGAGAATGAGCACCATTTCTATCATTTATTACAAAATCTCTATAGCTATATCTTGTACTGCCTTTTGTTCCAATAACCTTAATAATACAACTCCAAGGATCCCCAGCGTGGTCATCATTGGCAAAACTCGCACACAAATGACTAAGCGTGCCATTTTCCATTTGTATTGTTGCCATTGCAACATTCTCTTGAGGAGCTAAGGTGTCGTCCACTGTATTTTTTAGGCAAGACACCGTTTTTGGATTGCCAGCTAAATAAAGCATTGTATAACTATGATGAGTTAAAATCTGTCTAATTACTCCTGGGTATCTAGCTCTAATTTCATCTGCATGATGAATATTATACATCATATAGAACTGAGTAATATCACCCAATTTGTTAGATTCAATCATTTGTTTTGCACGCATAATACCAGGCTCATAAATATAATTATGAACTGGCATGCAGGTTACCCCGGCCTTGTTTATGGCGGATTGCATTTTTTCCAATTCTGCTATAGAAGAAGCAGCTGGTTTTTCAACTAAAATATGTTTTCCGTAAGATGCTGCCTTAATAGTAAACTCGCAATGAGTTTCCATATTAGTTAGTATGAAAACAGCATCAATTTTTGGTTCGGCTAATAAATCGTCAACAGATTTATAAACATTACAGCCAAATTGCTCAGCTTTTATTTCTGCCTTTTCAGTGGTTCTATTCCAGATGCCTACTAATTCAGCACCTTGCAAATCATTTACTGCCTCAGCATGTAAATCTGCTATATCACCTGCTCCAATAAAGCCTATTCCTATGGTTTTCATTTGTAAGTAACTGTTAAATTGGTCAGTAATATTTAGTTTCTATTATATTTAAATATTTTCACGAGGCAGGTGTTGAATATTTTAAAGTACCATTCTCCGCCATTTTTTTAAATTCTATGAGCGATTTATTAATTCCTTCTGAAATTTTAAGCAATGGTAAATTAGAAAAAGTATTTGCAATTTTAGTATGGTCTAAATCGCAAACAAAAAGATTTGGTGGAGCATTATCTACGATAGATAATGAGACGTAATCACCCATTCCGAGTTTGGTAGCTTCTTGCTTAGCTAGTTCTAAATATGACTGAATAGGAATTGTTTCACCTTGGATATTAAATGCACCAAATCCTTCAAAAGATTGCATTGTAACAGCAGCAAATTGAGCGCCTACATCTTCAACAAAATGATAGTTTTCTCTACCTTGGTAGGGCATTTCAAAAGGCATTAATTTTTTATTTACAGCACCAAGAGCAATTGCTTTAAGTGCATTTGTAGGTGCTGATGTTTTTCCTTTGTCACGACCCTTTCCATAAGTAGTATTTATTCGCAAACAAACTGTTGAGACTTTAGAATTGTCATAAAATAAGCGAGCTAAATGCTCACCTGCTAATTTCCAGATTCCATAGTGGTTTGGTGGTGCGAGTTGCACATTTTCTGAAATAATTTTTTGTGGATACATAGATCGCATACCATATACAGCTGCAGAACTAGCAAAAACAAAACGTTTTAAATTTGGAAGTTCTTCGGCGGCATCAAATAATGCCATTGTACCACCAGTATTAATTTCCATACCACCAATATGGTTGTTGGAACAATCAGGACTTTGATAAGCACCTAAATGAATAATATGAGTTGGATTTACATCAAGTAGAACTCGCTTTATTTCAACATAATTAGAGACATCAAGCGTTACGAATTCAATACGTGGGTCTAAATCATTACCTAGCCATAATTTTAGTGGTTCAACATTATTTGAGCGAGAAGCAACTATAATTTTGTCTACTTGTTCTGATTGCAAGAGTTTATAAATAGTAACTGAACCAATACAACCTGTTCCGCCTGTGATGAAAATTTTATTCATGTTTTTAGTAAATAGACTTATTTATAGAATTATTTGAATATTTAATTCATTTTAACAACCGCTTTCATGTTTTGTGCTTTAATAGAATCTTCGAATGCTTGTATTATATTCTCAAATTCGTATAAATCTGTATAGTGTTCTGCTGGAAATACGCCGGTTGCCATGAGTTTCATTGCGGACATATAATCTTCTCTGCATGAACCCATTGACCCCCTCATATTTAATGAGGTTCTAGTTAAATGAGTTGCATTAATAGCTACTTCTGACCCATATGTTGCTATGACGCAGATATCACCTTCTGGTCGCACTACTTCAATTGCTTCGCTAAGCACTGGTGGCACTCCTGAGCACTCAATAACTAAATCAACTTTTCCACTAGTTCCAAAAGGAATTCCATTGCCATCAACTATCCCTTTTTGAAGTTGGGCAGTCAGTGAATTTTCTGGTGAAACTTCAAGTGTAATAAATCCACGTTCTTTTGCTTTTTTTAAGCGAATGTCTCTATCTTGCGCTAGGCCGGTAACGGCAACACGCGCACCTGATGCTCGAGCAACTTCTGCAGACATTAATCCTATAATTCCACATCCTGTTACGATTACATCTTGTCCTGGTTTGATATTACACTTGTTATATAAAGCATTTGTAATAATTGATAATGGCTCGACTAAAGCACCTTGAGCTGGTGTTAATCCATCTAATAAGTGAACAACTCGATCTGATTCTAATACCACACGTTGACCAAAGCCCCCGTTTCTATGAAAACCTATGATTTCTTTTTTTGCACAGAGATTCCATTTAGACACACTACAAGCTGGACAATCTTCTTCTTGACAGCCTAACATTGCAAGTGGTGTAAAAATATCACCTACTTTAACATCACCATGGTCGCCTGGGCCAAGTTCTAATACTTCAGCACTGAATTCATGGCCAATAACTCTTGGACGTTGTACCCAATCAAAATTAGCTTTTGCAATAGTAGCACTATTGTCTGATCCGCAAATGCCGGTGTATAATGGTTTTGCTAGTATTTCACCTTCTTGCAATTGAGGTATATCCATTGTAACTACTTCTGCATTACTAGTTACAGAAACCCCAGAATTTGGATATATCTTCTCTTTTCTTTCAAGACAAAAACCTTTTATCGATTCGCTCATTTTTTGTTTATTGTTAGTTTTTATGATTCAAGAATTTAGTGCTACCAATTTACCCCTGTGTCTTTCCAACTTTTAGATTTTGCAGAATCTAAAACTGCCTCACATACTTTTTGTGTTTCTTGAGCCTCTTTAAAGGTGGGAGAACAAGGTTTGCCTTCTCCTAGATTTTTTATAAAATCGGCAACTTGATGAACAAAACTATGTTCGTACCCAATAGATAAACCAGGTACCCACCATTTATCCATATATGGGTGGTCACCATCTGTAACATGAATAGAGCGCCACCCTCTTTCTTGAGATTCATCTCGATGGTCAAAATATTCTAATCGAGATAAATCATGTAAATTCCATTTGATAGAAGCATGCTCCCCATTAATTTCAAATGTAAACAATGCTTTATGTCCTCTAGCATATCTTGTTGATTCGAATAAACCTAAAGAACCATTATCAAAATGACAATGAAATAGGCAAGCATCGTCAATTTCTACTTTTTGTGTTTCACCTGTTAGTGAATGCACTCTTTCTTTAATAAAGGTCTCTGTCATGGCTGAAACATCTTTAATGCCACCATTTAACCACATTGCTGTATCTATACAGTGTGCTAATAAATCGCCAGTAACTCCTGATCCTGCTGCCGCATTGTCTAATCGCCAAAGGCCTTCACCACCTTGAGGAAGTTCTGGACTAATAGTCCAATCTTGTAAGAAGTTAGACCTAAAATGAAATATTTTTCCCAATTTACCTTCGTCAATTAATTTCTTTGCTAAGGTTACTGCCGGTATTCTGCGATAATTAAAATAAACAGTGTTTGGTACACCAGCTTTTTCGATAGAATCGACCATAGGTTGAGCTTCGGCGACAGTTCTAGCTAATGGTTTTTCGCAAAGCACCATTTTACCTGCTTCTGCAGCGGCAATTGCTATTTCAGCGTGCATATTATTTGGAGTACAAATATCAATTGCATCAATGTCATTACGAGCAACTAATGTGCGCCAATCTGTTTCTATTGATTCATACCCCCATTGGTCGGCAAAAGCTTGTACGCGATCTTTGTTTCTAGCACAAACAGCTTTTAAAATTGGCTTGTATTTTAAATCTGGAAAAAAATCTCCTACTCTTTTATACGCATTAGAATGCGTACGTCCCATAAAGCCATAACCTACTAATCCTATTCTAAGTTCTTTTTTATTACTCATATTAATATTGCTATTTGAAGATTTTATTCTGCTTCATACCATCCGTGTAATTCACGAACTTTTATCATTGCTCCCAGTATGTCGTTCCATGTTTTAGGCTGCATCATAACATCATTAGGAAACATACATCCATCCCAACAAATATGTTTGAACTTTTTTGTTAGAATACCATTTTCATCTCTAAGCCAATGTCCGGCGTCAACAGGAATGTCTAATTTACCATTTGGGTCCGTTGCTTGACAATGTCTACCAGTTTTGTCATGCGACCCAGCACCAAATACGGTACCATCATTTTGTGCTACATGAAAATCTATGGTCCATGGTCGAAGAGCAGCTGTTAAGGTTTTAAGGCCTTCGGTGAGTGTTTCTCTATCGTTCCATTCAAAGTTTTTAGGGAGTATACGCTCATCTTCCTTGTTATATCCTAATAAATACAATAAGGTATGTGCCATGTCTGCCTGAAAACCAATATTGGGTCTATCTACAGCTTGCAAGGTTTTTAACATCGTTTTCCATCCATGCATACCACCCCAACAAATCTCACCTTCAGCTGCTAATGATTCTCCATAGCCAGCTGCCACATCACAAGCTTCTCTAAAAGTTTGTGCAATAAGTTTAGTGTTTTCAACTTCATCTTTTGCCCAAGTTTCTGGGTCTATTGATGAATCAATTCTAATTACTCCATTTGGTCGAATTCCTAGGTCGCGAAGTTTCTTGCCAATTTCGCATGCTTTTCGAACTTGTGAAACAAATTGTTTTCGTTCTTCTATGGTGCCCATTGCTGAGCCTCCACCTGTTCCTGCCCATATTGGCGCTACTAGACTCCCTATTTCAAGATTCTTTGAACGAGCCTTATCAGCCATAGCTTTAATGCTGTCATCAGAAGAATTAATATCTAAATGTGGGTCGGCTACGAATAAATCAAAACCATCAAACTTAACACCATTGACTTCTGCATTAGCTGTTAGTTCAATCATAGTGTCAATGTCAATTGGTGGTTCTGAATCAGGGCCTTTGCCAACTACGCCTGGCCAAGAAGCATTGTGAAGTTTTGGAAAATTATTGTCTGGCATAACAGTTGTTTTTTAATTTCTATTTAGTTTTTTCAAGAATTAAACTTTTTGAGTAAAAGACTTAATTCAGTATTGCATACTTAGTTTAATTTGTATAATTCCTTAGGTTACAAGTATTTGTTTGAAAAAATGGTAATATAGTATATGTTACAAAACCATCTTTTGAATCTTGCAGGTTTTCTGTATCAATATCTAAATTTATTCTAACTTTTTATGCACTATTCATAAAAATTGTTTAAATAAAATTCGACTATTAAAATAATGCCGTACAAAGCTATAATACTATGGGTTTTGATATTTCCTTTATCTTGCTAAAAGGTGACACTTTTTTGTCTTATATTTGATCAATTCTCATTTTAAGAGAAAATTTATGAGTACTCCTAATATAGAAAAAACCCTAACAACCAAAGAGACTTTCATTTTTAAAGATTTGGTTGGACCTTATTTTAATCCGAATTGGCATTTTCATTCGGAGTTTCAGATTTCTTTTATTGTGGAAGGAAAAGGAACTCGTTTTGTGGGTGATCATGTTCATAGTTTTGAAGAAGGAGATTTAGTAATAACCGGACCTAGTTTGCCGCATTTATGGCGCAGTGATGATAAATATTTTGAAAAAGGGAGTAAATTGTCAACAAGAGGTTTGGTTATTTATTTTGACCAGCAACTTTTTAATGAATCGTTATTAGATCGAGAGGAGTTTTATAACTTAAACAAGTTAGTTGAGAACGCTAGTCGTGGTATTGAATTTTATGGTGTTACACGAGCCAAAATTAAGAGTTTGTTTTTGCAAATTAACTTTAAAAAAGGCTTTCAGCGAATATTAAAATTACTTGAAATCTTGGATGTTCTAGCTTCAAGTGAGGAGTATAATTTATTGTCTAGTCCGGGATATGTAAATGTGTTTAAAGGAGATGATGCTGAGAAAATGCGTTTGGTATATGAATACGTGATGAATAATTTTAAAACTAAAATTTCATTAGAAGAAGTTTCAATGATGTTAAATATGACTACAACTTCTTTTTGTCGTTATTTTAAACCTAGGGCAAATAAAACATTTACGCGTTTTGTTAATGAAATTAGAATAGGGCATGCCCGAAAGTTGCTACTTGAAGATAATCTGAACATATCTCAAATAAGTTATGAATGTGGATTTAATGCACTCTCCAATTTTAATAGACAGTTCAAGTCTATTACTGAGATGAGCCCACATGAATACAGAGGTTTATTTTTAAATATTAAATCTAGTATTTCTTAAAAAGACAAAAAACAGTCATTATTTAATAAAATAAAGGAATCTTAAAGTAGACTTTTACTATAGATTTGTTTGGTTGAGCAATTTGTCATGATTTTTATTAATTATATGGTTGAAAATCAACAATTTCGCAAGTATGTTCTATTGTGATTATGAATATGACAAAAAAAGCAGTAAACTTATAGGCTCAAACATTTCAACTAACTAATTTAAGAACATTTTTAAAAATTAAAATTATGGAATCAAAATCAAATGCAAATAGATTGTTTTATGGCAGTTGCTTTGCACTTATAACAACAGCTTTTTCTTTTGCTATAGCGGCTGGTATTTTAGATCAATTAAAAACAGAGTTAGGTCTAACTGCTGGCGAGGCAGGGCTAATTACATCAATGTGGTTTTTGGGTTTCCCAATTTCTATGGTAATAGGGGGGCTTATTTATCATAAAGTAGGTGGTAAGGTGATAATGCAATTTGCTTTTTTCGCTCATGTAATAGGTATCTTACTTCTAATATTTTCAGGGAGTTTTACTGGGTTGTTAGTGGCAAATTTACTAATAGGTTTAGGAAATGGTTGTACTGAAGCGGCATGTAACCCAATGATTGCCGATGCATATGAAGGAAATAAGATGAGCACGATGTTAAATCGTTTTCATATGTGGTTTCCAGGTGGTATAGCGCTGGGTAGCTTATTGTCTGGGTTTATGACAAAGATGGGAATAATGGGGGTGAATCAGATTTGGTTGCTTTTGGTACCTGCTTTTATATATGGATACTTATTTTTAGGCCAAACTTGGCCTAAGGCCAAAGTTCAGGAAGCATCTACTTTAGGAGGTAATATTAAGGCAATGTTCACTCCATTGTTTTTATTTATAGCGGTGTGTATGTCGCTGACCGCAATATCTGAATTTGGTCCTAATCAATGGGTTAGTTTAATTCTATCAAAAAGTGGTGCTGAACCAATGATTATTTTAGCACTCACAGCTGGATTAATGGCAGTTGCTCGATATTTTGGTGGAAATATGGTGGCTAAATTTGATCAAACTGGAGTTTTGCTAGGTTCTGCTATTTTGGCTACGATAGGTGTTTATTTATTTAGTACTCAAACTGGAGCAATGGCTTATGTTGCGGCAATAATATTTGCATTAGGAATCGCTTATTTTTGGCCAAACATGATTGGGTTGGTTGCTACTAAAGTACCTAAAAGCGGTGCTTTAGGAATGTCTTTTGTAGGAGGAGTTGGAATGTTCGCTAATACAATATTTCAACCTATTATAGGTGGTTGGATTGATAGTGATAGAGCTGCGGCTTCTGCGGCTGGTTTAACCGGTGATGAATTAGAACTGGTGGCAGGCCAAGAAACAATGTTAACAATGACGATTTTTCCTGGAATTTTAATTGTTTTATTTACATTATTATATTTCTGGCTTAAAAATAAAAAGGATGATGATGTTGTTCCGGTAGCGGCACATTAACATTAAAACAATAGTAGTAAGCCCTTACCTGTTTTAGGTAGGGGTTATTTATATAATTAATTGATTTCTAGCTATGAAAATAGGAATGAACATGTTGCTCTGGACAAATCACGTAACCGAAGAGCATTTTCCAATTGTTGACACTTTAAAAAAAGTAGGTTATGATGGTGTTGAGTTGTTTTTAGGTGAAGGTAATGAGGCGCATTATACTAAATTAGGTCGTTATTTTACAGATACCGAAATGGGGGTAACTGCAGTTGCTGCATTGGCACCCGAAGAAAATATTGCAAGTCCAAATGAGAGTTATAGAGCTGCAGGATTAGATAAGCTTAAATGGTCTATTGATATGGCAGCTGCTTCCAATGTAGAGGTTATTTGCGGTCCCTTTCATTCTACTTTTGCCTATTTTACGAGACAGCCGCCAACCATTGATGAGAAACAATGGAGTATAGAAATGTTGCGTAAAGCAGCGGAATATGCAGAGAAATCTAATATTATTCTTGCTCCGGAGGCTGTAAATAGATTCGAGTGTTATTTATATAATACAATGGCTGATTTAAAACAAATGGTTGAGGCGGTAAATCATCCTAATTTAGGGGCAATGTATGATACGCATCATAGTAATATAGAAGAAAAAAGTCAATCGGGCGCTTTAAAAACAATAGCACCAGTACTAAAACATATTCATATTAGTGAAAATGATAGAGGCACACCTGGTAGTGGTCAAGTACAATGGGATAATGTATTCCCTACTATTAAAGAAATTGGATATGATGGTTGGTTAACAATAGAAGCCTTTAGTACTATTATTCCTGAATTTGCTAATGCTATTAATGTTTGGCGGAATTATTCTGATTCAGAGGAAATCTATACCAAAGGTCTAGAATTGATTAAAAAGGGAATGGGTGTTTAGTATACTTTCTTAGTATGGTGTAATAATAATTGATTAAAAATAAATCTAAAAAAGTTAGAATGAAGAATGCGTATTTGTTACTAATATTAAGTTTTATACTAATTTCTTGTAAAGAACAGAAGTCAGAAAAAAAGGAAGTTGTAACAGAAATTGAAGCTCCGAAACAATGGTTGACTTTTGAGGGAAGTGATAATAATTCGAAGCATATTGTTTTGGTTTCTGGGGATGAAGAATATCGATCTGAAGAGGCCTTGCCTCAATTGGCGAAGATTTTATCAAAACAGCATGGTTTTAAATGTACAGTGTTATTTGCTCAGGATCCTGCTAAACCGGGTATAGTAAATGCAAACTTTGTGAATAATATTCCAGGGTTAGAAGCATTGGATACAGCTGACTTGTTAGTGATGTTAACTCGCTTTAGAGCACTGCCGGATGAGCAGATGCAGCATTTTGAAGATTACCTTAAATCTGGTAAGCCTTTAGTTGGTTTAAGAACTACTACACATGCCTTTAATTTCCCAAAAGAATCGACATCGAAATATGTGAAATATGGTAATTATTATGATGGAGAATTAACAGAATGGAAAGATGGTTTTGGTCGTTTGGTGCTCGGCGAAAACTGGGTCAATCACCATGGGCATCATAAGCACCAAAGTACACGTGGAATATTTGCAAAAGGTGCAGCAGAGCATCCAATAACAAATGGAATTATTAGTGGTGAAATTTGGGGACCTACCGATGTATATGGGGTGCGTTTTCCTATGCAGGAAAGTGTTGAACCAATTATTCTAGGACAAGTTATTAATAGAGCAGGTGAGTATGATGAAAACGATGTGTTATTTGGTATGAAACCGTCAGATACAGAATTGGCTACGGAAAATAATGTTGGAGAAAAGGTAAATGATAAGTTGATGCCTATTTCATGGACAAAAACGTATCAAATTCCTGATGGAAAAAATGGAAAAGTTTTTACTTCAACTATAGGTGCGGCTACAGATTTGTTGAATGAAAGTGTACGACGTTTAATCGTAAATGCTGTTTTTTGGGTCATGGGAGACACAGTTCCGGAAAAAGCTAACGTTGATTTGGTAGGTGACTATAAGCCTTCAGCATATGGTTTTAAGACAAATGAATATTGGTTGGAAAAACAGTTAAAAGTTTCTGATTTAGAATAATTTAAAATCGATAACCTACTCTTATCATTGTGCTTGTTGGTAATACTGGTACCACAACAAAACTAGCATCAGGATTCTCGGCAATATATTCATTGGTAACTCCATTAGCACTTGCGCCAAATTCGTTTGCTCCAAAGAAATTAGCTAATCCATCGGAATTGAATAAATTATTTACTAATAAATTAAGTGCAATATTTTCACTTACATTAAAGCCTAGACCTAAGTTGAAAATACTGTAGGCCGATAATTGAAAAGCATTGGCAATGTTGCCTTCACGCTCTCCCATGAATTGCCATCTAAAAAATCCATTTACTACTTGATTGTTGTATTCAGCACCTAAGTTAAACATTAGGTTGGGGTTAAAAGGTAGTTTGTTGTCTGAATAGTCAATAGTATTATCATCTGAAACATCAACAGAGCCTTCCGCGTTATATACAGTCCATTTAGTTGCTTTTCCCTCTTGTAATGTTCCATTGAATCTAAAGGTTAAGTTTGCTGTTGCTGTATAAGCACTTTCCCATTCTACACCCATCGTTCTAGAGTCGTTAAATTGTATTGGTGTATAAAAAACACTATTTGTGTCGCTGTCGAAGGCAAAGTCAGCGATACCTATGTTAGAAAGTGTACTGTAAAATGCAGTAGCTGTTGCAGAAAAGTTGCTTTCTGAAAATTTCAAACCTAATTCAGCTTGATTTATTTTTTGTACTTCACCTGCTTGATTTATCGGAACATTTGTAAAGTTGTTAAAATAATAATTAAGTTCTGGTGCTTTATTTCCCGATGAAAATCTTGCGAATAAAGCAGCATTATCATTCAATTTATAATTAATGCCGGCTGAATATGAGATATAGTTATAGTTGTAGTCGAAACTGTCTTGTTCACCTGTTGGCACTAATAATCCATTGTCATAGTCCGTAAGTGGGTTGCCGTCTACACCTCCAACTCGATCTAATGGAGCTGATTGGTCTTTACTCCCTTTATGAGATATTGTTTCGTATCGTAAGCCTAAATCTATATAAATGTTTTCATTTAATTTCCAGTTGTCGTTTGCAAAGAAGGCAAGTTGCGTAACATCTGCTCTAGAATTATCAAAGAATAATCCACCGTAATTACTAAGGCCATTTTCATCTGAGAGTTCAATAGTTGGTTGTCCGGGATTTTGCAAGCTAACTTGAAGCATTCTTGGATTAGGTTCATAGGTTACAAAGCCAAAACTACCTTGTGTATATAATGATGTTGAAGATAGTCCACCAGCAAATCCAAAATTAAGGTCATGATTATCTCCTTTTTTACGAATAGTTAATTGGTTCATCCATTCATCAGATTCATTCTGTTTTAACCAAGATGCAGTTCCCATAATTGCATCGTTAGGTAAGCTTCCAGAAATATAATTAAACGGTTCGCCACTAAAGATGCCACTATTATCTACCCGAGCTATTTCAGTTTGCGATACAGCATCGTTGAAGACAACTTGTCCTACTGGAAATTGAGCACCAGTAATAAAATAAGCTAGTGGATTACTTAGTGAAACAAAAGCATTGCTAATAGCAGTTTGCCAATTCGCACTTTTATCTGAATGTTTTAAATTAAAACGAACCGACCAATTATTTCCTAAACTATGTAGTAAATCAACTCCAAAAGCTCGGTCTTGAGCATGTGCACCTTGAGCTGGGTTGAAAGAATTTGTAGCTCCTTCGTTAACCCGACGACCATCGGGAACACTAGCATTGAATGCAGGCATCATTAATGCGGTAGATTTAAAATCTTGGCCAAAAGCAGCTTCTGGGTTGTTCCAATTAATAGCGGCAACACCAGTATATCTATTTGTAAAATCATCTAAGACTTTACCGTAAAACTTAATATAGCCATTGTTATGTTCTTTGAGTAAATTAAACTTAATTTGTCCACCTTTACTAAATGTAAAATCAGTATTTCTAGCACCTTCATCGTTTCTATAATGGCCACCAAAATTATAGTACCAGTTGTTTCCTAATGTACCACCAATAGTTCCATCTATTCTAGTACTTAAATTGCTTTCTCCTTGTACTCCTCCTTGCAATTGAATTTCACCTCCGAAAGTTTCTCTTTTCGCCTGTGAGATGAAATTATAAATTCCGCCAGGTCCATTTAGAGCTGTAATAGCTGCATTGCCCCCGCGAACAGCTTCTAATTTAGTTGTAGTGATATCAATTCTATGAAATAAATCAGGACCGTAATACGAATGCTGAACTAAGCTGACGGGCAAACCATCTTCTTGTAATGATACGTAATACCAACCCATATCATCTTCTGCGGAAGCTGAGATACCTCTAGTATATACTTTCGTAAACACTTCTCCTGCGGAAGGGTCGGTAAATGTGCCTGGTATAGCTTGTAATAAATCAGCCGTGCCTCTTTGAGTTGTTTTTTGAATTGTTTTTGCGTCTAAAGTGGTGATTGACGTACTTGATTGTAGTTGTAGTCTAGGGTCAAAATTTCCTGTAACTACAATGTTTTGTAAATTGAGAGGGTCATCTAATAAAGTAAGTTCTAATGAAATGTCTTCATTTGCAATTTCTAATGTTTCTTTATAAGTTCTTATGCCAACATATGTAATGGTAAGTATATATGTGCCTTTATTTACACCAGGTATTTCAAATTCCCCTTGCATATCTGTAACTACATATTTATCAGCAGGAGATAAAAAAACATTGGCACCAGCCAATGGGTTTCCTAAGTTATCTTTTACTTCTCCATTAATGGTAATTTGAGAAAAGACTGTACTTGAAATAATAAAAAACGTAGCAAAAAGCAGTGTAGTGGAAAGTTTGTTCATTAGAGGTTTGATTGAGAATGCAAATATACCGTGCTTATTTGATTATGAAAACACATTGCAGTTAAAAAAACCTCTAATGGACTACTACCGGTTATTAAAATTTATACTCTAGGCAAGTCTCCTGGACCTTTTAATGGTAAATTAGATGATCCCATTAGATAAGAATCAACATGGTGAGCTGCTTGACGTCCTTCTGAGATTGCCCAAACTATTAAAGATTGTCCTCTTCTTTGATCTCCAGCAGCAAATACTCCTGGAACGTTAGTTTTGTAATTATCCTCCGTTGCTTTAATGTTAGTTCTTGGGTCCGCTTCAAGTCCAAGTTGTTCAGCGATTGTCATTTCTGATCCAGTGAAACCCATAGCAAGTAATGCCAATTCGCATTTCCATTCTTTTTCTGTTCCTTCAACTTCTTTTAATTCGGGTCTTTTTCCGGGCACCTTTATCCACTCTACTTCGGAGGTGATTAAACCTTTTAAGTTTCCGTCTTTATCACCAATAAATTTCTTGGTTGAAATACTAAAAAATCTATCAGCTCCTTCTTTATGGGAGGTGCTGGTACGTAAACGCATGGGCCAAAATGGCCAAGGTTGATCTTTTGGTCTTGTCGTAGTAGACATTGGCATTATTTCGAAGTTTGAAACAGATAATGCTCCTTGTCTTATTGATGTCCCAATACAATCGGATCCAGTATCACCACCACCAATTACAATAACATCTTTGCCTGTAGCCAAAATCTCTTTCTCAAATTTCTTAACTCCGTCTACACGTCTATTGTTTTGTGGTAAGAAATCCATTGCTTGAACTACACCATTTAAATCTGCTCCTTCTATGGGAAGATTTCTTCGAACCGTTGCCCCACCACATAGTACAATTGCGTCAAAATCTTTTTTTAATTCGTCAGCTTTTAAATCTACGCCAATATGCGTTCCGCATTTGAATTCGATACCTTCTTCTTCTAAGACTTCTAATCTTCTATCAATAATATGTTTTTCCATCTTAAAATCTGGAATACCATATCTTAAAAGTCCACCTGGCTTTTCATCACGTTCAAAAACTGTGACTAAATGTCCTGCCCGATTTAATTGTTGTGCTGCGGCTAACCCCGAAGGGCCAGAACCAACAACTGCGACTTTTTTACCTGTTCTATCCTTTGGTGGTTGCGCTACAATCCAACCTTTTTTGAATGCCGTTTCAACGATATTTTTTTCAATATTTTCGATGGTAACAGGGTCCTCGTTAATGCCTAGTACACAAGCTTCTTCGCAAGGTGCTGGACAAAGTCTTCCTGTGAATTCTGGAAAATTATTTGTTGAATGTAAAATAGCTGATGCTTTTTCCCATTTGCCTCGGTATACGGCATCATTAAAATCGGGAATTAAATTTCCAAGTGGACACCCGCTGTGGCAGAAAGGAATTCCACAATCCATGCAACGTGCTCCTTGTTCTTTTAAGTCTTTTTCTTTAAGCGGCGTCGTAAATTCCTTATAGTTTTTGACACGCTCTTGAACTGGTTCGTAACCTTCTACTTTTCTTTCAAATTCTAAAAATCCTGTAGTCTTTCCCATGTCTAAACTATATACTTTGTAATTTTTCTTCTTCCATTCTAATAAGTGCTTGTCGGTATTCTTCAGGGAATACTTTTATGAATTTAGGGAGACTTTTTTCCCAATTCTCTAATATTCGCTGTGCCAACGGACTCATCGTGTAATTGTAATGGCTCTCGATTAATTCTTTTAATTGTTTAATATCTTCTTGTTCATCAACAGGTAGAAGATTTAAAGACTCTTTATTGCAGTTTTTCTCGAATGTTTTATTTGGATCAAATACAAATGCTAATCCACCACTCATACCTGCTCCGAAATTTCGACCTACTTCACCAAGTATAACGGCAATACCACCAGTCATATATTCGCAACCGTGATCACCAATACCTTCTACAACAGTTTTAGCTCCTGAGTTGCGAACACAAAATCGTTCTCCAGCTTTACCATTTATGTACGCTCTACCTGCTGTTGCACCATATAATGCAACATTTCCAGTAATAACATTTTCTTCTGGTACAAAGGTGGCTTTTTCAGGTACTTTAACAACAAGTTTTGCGCCACATAATCCTTTGCCAAGATAATCATTTGTATTACCATTTACAGTAAGAGTTAAGCCTCTTGTTGCAAACGCTCCAAAACTTTGTCCTGCAGATCCTGTAAAGTTAATTTTAAGAGTGTTTATCGGAAGGCCTTCAGCACCATATGTTTTAGAGATTTCGTTACTGATAATTGCACCTACAGCTCGATCGGTATTTTTAATAGGGTAATCAAGCGCAAGTTTTTCTTTACGAAATAAAGATGGGTTTGCTTTTTTAATAATATCAAATTCAATTGAATCTTCAATATGGTGACTTTGCTTTTTAGTATTATATAATTTTGTACCAGCAGGAACATCAATTTGATGTAAAATAGGGCTTAAATCAATTCCAGAAGCTTTATAATGTTCAATAGCCTTTTTACGATCTAGTTTTTGAACTTGGCCAACCATTTCATTTACAGTTCTAAAACCTAATTGCGCCATTATCTCTCTAAGTTCTTGTGCTACAAAGTACATGTAGTTTACAACGTGCTCAGGTTTTCCTGCGAATTTTTTACGAAGTTCCGGATTTTGAGTTGCAATACCCACTGGGCAAGTATTTAAATGACAAACACGCATCATAATGCAACCAGAGGCAACCAGAGGTGCTGTGGCAAAACCGAATTCTTCGGCGCCAAGCAGGCAAGCTACTGCAACATCACGTCCTGTTTTTAGTTGGCCATCACATTCTAGAACGATTCTATTTCTAAGGTCGTTCATAACCAAAGTTTGCTGTGCCTCAGCTATTCCCAATTCCCATGGTAGTCCTGCATGTTTAAGAGAGGTTAATGGTGAGGCTCCTGTTCCACCATCGAAACCTGAAACCAATACAACATCAGCTTTTGCTTTAGAAACACCCGCGGCAACTGTTCCAACACCAACTTCAGAAACCAGCTTTACATTCACTCTTGCGGATCTGTTAGCTGATTTTAAATCGTAAATCAATTGAGACAAATCTTCAATTGAATAAATATCATGATGTGGTGGTGGGGAAATTAAACCAACATAAGGAGTTGAATTTCTTGTTTTCGCAATTGCCGGATTTACTTTTGGCCCTGGCAATTGACCACCCTCACCTGGTTTGGCACCTTGTGCCATTTTTATTTGTATCTCTTTAGCGTTAGTTAAATAATTAGATGTTACACCAAAACGACCTGAAGCAACTTGTTTTATTGCACTATTTTTCCAATCTCCAGATGCGTTTTTGTAAAATCGTTCAGCGTCTTCACCACCTTCACCAGAATTACTCTTTCCTCCGATGCGGTTCATAGCAATTGCTAAATTCTCATGTGCTTCTTTGCTAATAGAACCGTAAGACATAGCGCCAGTTTTAAATCGTTTTACGATTTCTGTCCATGGTTCAACTTCTTCCAAAGGAATAGGGTCGTAGTTTGAAAATTCAAATAAACCTCTAATAGTAAGAAGATTTTTAGATTGCTCGTTTATTAATTTAGCATATTCACTATAGGTCTCAGGCTCATTGCCACGTACAGCCTTTTGTAATTTAGCGATTGTGAGCGGGTTGAACATATGTTTTTCGCCATCTCTTCTCCAGCGATATTCACCACCAACTTCAAGGTCTAAGTCAGCAGCAATTTCAACATCTGAAAAAGCTTTTTGATGCCTTTTTGCAATTTCTTTCTCTATTTCGTAAAGACCAATACCCTGAATTCTAGTTGGGGTATTAGGGAAATATTTATCTACCACTTTAGTGTTTATTCCAATGCATTCAAAGAGCTGAGAACCACGATAAGAATTCAAAGTTGAAATTCCAATCTTATTCATAACTTTTAGAATACCTTTTCCAATAGCTTTGTTGTAATTTTGAATAGCATCTTCAAACGAATATTCTGTGATATCTCGTTCTTCAATTTGTTCAGCAATAATTTCATTAACTAAATAAGGATTTATTGCACTTGCACCAAAGCCAAATAATAGACAGAAGTGATGTACTTCTCTTGGTTCAGCAGATTCTATAATGATGCTTAATTTAGATCTTTTGCCTAATCTTTGTAAGCCACTATTTACAAAAGAACATGCTAGCAGCGCTGGTATCGGTGCTAAACCTTTACTCACATTTCGATCTGATAATATGATGATATTCGTGCCTTCATCAATTGCCTTAGATGCTTTGTCTAAAATACTTGCCAATGCATCTTCAAGGCCATTAAGACCTTTTTTAATTTGATAGAGCATTGGTATAGATACAACCTTGTAGTCTGGACTTACATCATAATTTTTTATTTTATCTAAATCTTCCTTAGATATAACAGGGTTCTTAATTTTTAACTTTCTACAATGTAGTTCTGTTGACTCGAAAATGTTTTGATCACTTCCTAAAGTTAAACTTATATCTGTAATCATTTCTTCTCGAATACCATCTAAAGGTGGATTCGTAACTTGTGCAAACAGTTGTTGAAAATAATTGTATATAAGTTGAGGTCTTTCAGAAAGTACGGCAATAGGAGTGTCGGAACCCATAGAGCCAATAGGTTCTTTTGCGCTTTTACCCATTGGAAGAATTATAGTGTTAATATCTTCAAGAGTATATCCAAAAGTAGATTTCCTTTTTTCTAAGGAGGCTTCTCCTAAAAATAACGGACAATCATTATAAGGAATATCGGCTAAATGAACCATATTGCTGTCGAGCCATTTTTTATATGGGTTTCGCTGAGCAATTTCTTCTTTAATCTCTTCGTCATTCACTATTCGTCCTTCTTCCATATTAACCAAAAACATCTTGCCTGGTTCTAATCGACCATGCATTTGAATATTTTCAGGTTCTATGTCAACAACACCTACTTCAGAGGACATAATCACGTAGCCATCTTTAGTAACGGAGTAGCGCGAAGGTCGTAATCCATTTCGGTCTAAAACGGCACCGATGTAATTGCCATCAGTAAATGGAATAGATGCAGGGCCATCCCAAGGTTCCATCATACACGAGTGATACTCGTAAAATGCTTTCTTAGCATCAGACATGTCGGCGTTTTTCTCCCATGCTTCTGGCACTAAAATCATCATTACTTCAGGTAAGGATCTGCCGGTCATCAACAATAATTCAACAACCATATCCATTGTAGCTGAATCTGATTTGGCAGGAAGAATTATTGGAAGTATATTTTTTATTTCTTCTCCAAACAAATCGCTTTTTAAAAGTTCTTCGCGCGATTTCATTCGAGAAACGTTTCCACGTAGTGTGTTTATTTCTCCATTATGGCACATGTATCTAAACGGTTGTGCAAGATCCCATGTTGGAAAAGTATTTGTTGAGAATCGCTGGTGTACAAGCGCTAATCGAGTAATAACTCGTGGGTCCATTAAGTCCTTATAATAAAGACTAATATCTTTAGGCATTAAAAGCCCTTTGAAAATTACAATTTTAGTAGATAAACTCGGCACATAGAAAAACTTGCTTTCAGACATTTTAGAAGCATTAATTGTATGCTCAGTTGTTTTTCTTGCGATGTACAATTTTAAATTGAATTCGAAAAAAGATTGGTCTTCAGAACTTTTACCAACAAAAAGTTGCTTAACAAAAGGTTCAGTCTCCATTGCAATTCTTCCAGGAATTGATCTATTCACTGGAACATCTCGCCAACCTAAAAATTTAAGCCCTTGTTTTGCAATGTTTTCTTCAAAAATTGCAACGCAAAAGTCGCGTTGATTTTCCTTTTGTGGTAAGAAAACGTTAGCTACCGCGTATTCGCCAGCTTCGGGCAATTCAAAAGAGCACGTTTCCAGGAAAAATTCGTGAGGAATGTCTATTAGAATTCCAGCGCCATCACCAGTTTTACCATCTGCACTGACAGCACCGCGATGTTCTAACTTATCTAAAATTTCTAATGCCTTATGAATAATATCATTAGACTTTTTTCCTTTAAGGCTACAAATGAATCCTGCTCCGCAGTTATCATGCTCAAATTCGGGCGAGTAAAGCCCCTGTTTCTTCAACGTCATGTTCTTGAGGTATTTAATCAAAAATATCAATTTTGATGTATTTTATGCAATTGTTACGGGATAATTGAATAAAAAAATCAACGTTTGTGATAATTGTCCAATTTAAATGAAATATCGAAATTTTCACCCTATTTAATTGTGATATTGATAATGGGCTTATTGGAAAATCTTTGAAAAACAAGTTAATTTAATGGATAATCATCTTAGTTTCTTAAGATGCTTCTTGAAATTACTATTTTTTGAATCTCGCTTGTACCCTCATAGATTTGAGTAATCTTAGCATCACGCATTAGGCGTTCAACATGATATTCTTTTACAAATCCGTTGCCGCCGTGAATTTGCACCGCTTCAATAGTAGTGTCCATTGCCACTTGGGAAGCATATAATTTTGCCATAGCACCAGAAAGATCGTAATCTTTGCCTTGGTCCTTGTCCCATGCTGCTTTGTATACTAAATGTCTTGCTGCTTGTATTTGTGTGTGCATATCTGCTAGCTTAAATGCTATGGCCTGATGATTAGAAATTTCGGTACCAAAAGCTTTACGTTCTTTGGAGTATTTTAACGCTAACTCATAAGCGCCTGCGGCTATTCCTAAAGCTTGGGCTGCGATCCCAATTCGACCTCCGGCGAGCGTTTTCATTGCAAATTTAAATCCAAAACCATCATCACCAATTCTGTTTTCTTTAGGAATTTTTACATCGTTAAAGTTCAACGAATGGGTGTCACTACCCCGTATACCAAGTTTATTTTCTTTAGGTCCAATTTCAAATCCATCCATGCCTTTTTCAACAATAAGTACATTAATGCCTTTGTGCCCTTTTTCTTTGTCGGTTTGCGCAATTACTAGGTATACTTCGGCGGTACCACCATTTGTTATCCAGTTTTTTGTGCCATTTAATAGGTAATGGTCACCTTTGTCTATGGCTGTTGTCTTTTGTGATGTGGCATCACTACCTGCTTCAGGTTCCGATAAGCAAAACGCACCAATGATTTCTCCTGTTGCCAGACGTGATAAATATTTTTCTTTTTGGGTATCATTTCCAAAAGTCTCTAAACCCCAACACACTAGTGAGTTGTTGACAGAGACAATTACTGAAGCTGAGGGGTCTATTTTTGAAAGTTCTTCCATTACTAATACGTATGAAACGGTATCAAGATTGCTTCCACCATACTTAGTGTCCACCATCATCCCCAAAAAACCAAGTTCTCCCATTTTTTTAACTTCTTTAAAAGGAAAACGTTGTTCATCATCGCGCTCAATAACTTCAGGCAAAAGTTCAGTTTGAGCAAAATCTCTTGCCGCTTGTTGAATCATTAGTTGTTCTTCCGTAAGTGAAAAATTCATAGTTGAAAATTATATTATTTGATATTAAACAAAGATACAAGGCTGATGTTGATTTTATGTTACCCTTAAAAATAGCTTTTTAATTATAAGTGGTTTAAACTACTAAATTTAGTTTCGCTTTATGTTAAATGTTTCAAATAGAGTATTGCGTTGAGCCTTCATTTCGTGATGTTTGGAGAAGAAATTCGAGATTTTTTAATATTTAATAGTCATTTGAGTACAATTAGAATGGCAATTTTGAATATATTTAGACCAAATTCTAACATCGCTATACATTAGTGATTTGGTAATTTAAAAAGTACCAGAACAACTGTGTTAAACTAACTATATTATTATGGAAACCATTATTATCATTGTATTTCTAGCTGGGTATCTTGCTATCACATTAGAACATAATCTTAAAATTGACAAGCTTATACCTGCCTTAGCCATGATGGCTTTGTTGTGGGCTATTATTGCCTTAACTCATATGGATGTGTTTAATGTGAATACAGAATTGCGGCAGCTTGAACCCACGCATTTGGAGGAAATATTATTGCATCACTTAGGAAAGACAGCAGAAATATTGGTTTTTTTACTGGGTGCAATGACTATTGTGGAGATTATAGATTATTTTGATGGTTTTGCTACAATAAAAGGTTTTATAAAAACAAAAAGTAAGCGGAAATTATTGTGGTTATTCTCTGTGTTAGCATTTATATTGTCTGCAATTATTGATAATTTAACTGCTACAATTGTTTTGATTACAATACTTCAAAAAGTAATTAATGATCGTGAAACCAGACTTTGGTTTGCAGGTATGATAATTATTACGGCAAATGCTGGAGGTGCTTGGTCTCCTATTGGTGATGTGACGACCACAATGTTGTGGATTGCAAATAAAGTTTCTGCTTTACAATTGGTCGAGCATGTTTTAATCCCGTCAATAGTTTGTATGGTAGTTCCTGTTTTAATTGCAAGTCAATTTAAAGCGTTTAAAGGAAATATTGATAGTGATGTTAGTAATTTGGAAGAGTCTAAATCTAAATACGGAGCAACCATGCTTTATTTAGGATTGGGGGCTATTGTTTTT
The DNA here is from genome assembly GCF_009649685.1 of Flavobacteriaceae bacterium EG-1. Taxonomy (GTDB): domain Bacteria; phylum Bacteroidota; class Bacteroidia; order Flavobacteriales; family Flavobacteriaceae; genus Aurantibacter_A. The sequence continues at coordinate 61,660 of NZ_WJPK01000002.1, read as the reverse complement.
GTTCCTTTCTTTAAAACGGTTACGCATTTACCTCCTTATGTGGGTATGATGTTGTCTTTAGCTGTTGTTGCAACTTTTGCTGAAATTTATAGTAATTCTAAATTTAGTATGTCTAATGTTGATGGTGAAGGCGATGATTCGGTAGGCCATCATAGTCCAGTACATAGCTCATTGTCTAAGATTGAATTGCCTAGTATTTTATTTTTCTTAGGAATATTGTTAGCAGTTGCAGCCTTAGAGTCCTTAGGGATTTTATTTCATTATGCTGAAAGTTTAAATACGGCGATTCCAAACACAGATATTGTTGTAATGTTATTTGGTGTGGGGTCAGCAGTAATTGACAATGTACCATTGGTAGCTGCCAGTTTAGGTATGTTCTCTGAACCGATGGATAATCCACTATGGCATTTTATTGCCTATTCTGCTGGTACAGGTGGTAGTATGTTAATAATAGGTTCTGCCGCAGGAGTTGTTGCTATGGGTATGGAGAAAATTGATTTCTTCTGGTATCTTAAGAAAATAGCTTGGTTGGCACTTATTGGTTTTGTGGCTGGGGCATTGACTTTTGTATTCTTGAGAGATTTCATATTAAACGCATAATTTAATCGATAAACTACCGTTATTAAAGCAACTAATCAAAGGGAATTTATATGTCAATTTTTCAAGACCTAGCACAAGATCCAGCAATGGGTGAGGCACTTTCGGAAGAAAAAACGCTTTCTGTAATAGATTTAATTTTTAGCGGTGGTACTGGTAGTATCGTAATAATAGGAGTTTTGTTTATTTTATTATTTGTTGCTTGCTATATTTATTTTGAAAGACTTTTTGCTATTAAAGCAGCTTCTAAAATAGATAAGAATTTCATGAATCAAATTAGAGATTATGTAACAAGCGGTAAACTTGATGCAGCAAAAATGTTATGTGCTCAAACAGATTCTCCAGTAGCTAGGTTAACAGAGAAGGGTGTGTCTAGAATTGGCAAGCCTCTTGATGATATAAATACAGCTATTGAAAATGCAGGAACATTAGAGGTATATAAGTTGGAAAAAAATGTTAGTGTTTTAGCAACTGTTGCGGGGGCCGCCCCGATGATTGGATTTTTAGGGACCGTTATCGGTATGATTTTAGCATTTCACGAAATGGCAACTAGTGGAGGGCAAGCAGAAATGGGGTCTTTGGCTTCAGGAATTTACACGGCAATGACCACTACTGTTGCTGGTCTTATTGTCGGAATTATTGCGTATATAGGTTATAATCACTTGGTTAATAGAACGGATAAGGTTGTTCATAAAATGGAAGCCAATGCTGTAGAGTTTTTAGATTTATTGAACGAACCTCTTTAGTAGTTGTTTATGAAATTGAAAGGAAGAAATAAGGTTAGTCCCGATTTTAGTATGTCGTCAATGACCGACATAGTTTTTCTCTTGTTGATATTTTTCATGTTAACAGCTAATTCTCCAAATGCCTTAGATTTACTATTGCCAAAAGCGAAAGGGAAGTCTACGAATACTCAAAATGTTTCGGTAAGTATTGATAAGAATTTACAGTATTTCGTAAATAACGAAAGAATTAATGGAGATTATATTGAAGTTGAATTGAAAAAGGCTTTGGACGGACAAGATAAGCCAACAATAATTCTTAGAGCAGAGGAAAGTGTTGCTATAAAAGAGGCTGTAAATGTGATGGATATCGCAAATAGAAATAATTACAAGGTTATTTTGGCTGTTAGGCCTAATTAACTTGATTTTATAAAAAGTACGCTCACATCATACCTACATATTGTTTAATTTAGTGTTTGCTACTTTTTGGCAGCATTTTTGATTTGAACTTGAAAAAAGAGTTGGCCCAATGCCTTTACTAGATACGAGACACAAGAAAAAATCATTTACAATTACAACCGCTATTTTAAGTGCGCTTGTACTTATCTTATTCTATATAGGGATGACTTATATGGATCCTCCTGAAGAAATGGGTATATCTGTTAATTTTGGTACTACAAACTTTGGGTCTGGAAATGTACAACCTAAAGAGAAAATACGCTCAGAGCCATTGGATACGCCTCCAGTTGAACCTACAATACAAGAAGAAGTGATAGAAGAGGCTGTGGAAGAAGTAGTCGAAGAAGAACCTGTAGCAGTAGCGGAAAAAGAGACTCCTTCAGAAAAAGTACTTACCCAAGAAAGTGAAGAGGCTATAAAAATTAAACAGGCAAAAGAAGCGAAACAAAAAGCTGAGAATGCAGCGAAAGAGGCACAGCGTAAAAGAGATGAGGCCATACAAAGGGAAAAGGCTAAGGCTGCTAAAATAGCTCAAGAAAAACGGGAAGCGGAAGAGAAAGCTAGAAAAGAACAAGAGGCTAAGAAGAAAAAGCTTGATGAATTGATGGGCGGTTTAAACAAATCTGATGGAACTGCTTCAGGTTCAGAAGGCGATGACAATAGAGCAGGTGATAAAGGTTCACCTGATGGTGATCCTTATGCAACTAGCTATTATGGAAGTCCTGGATCGGGAAGCGGAACAGGTGGTTATGGGCTCAACGGAAGATCTTTGGTTAGTCGTGGTAAGGTTGCCCAGCAATGTAATGAGGCTGGAAGAGTAGTAGTGAAAATTGTGGTTGATAAGAATGGAAATGTAATTAGTGCTACACCTGGTGTGCGAGGTACTACCAATAATAGCTCGTGTTTGTTAGAACCAGCAAAGAAAACTGCTTTTAAGCATAAATGGAATTTAGATTCTAATGCGCCTAGTCAGCAGGTAGGTTTTGTAGTTGTGAATTTTAAGTTAGGGGAGTGACCTATAAAGAGACTTTAGATTGGATGTTTAGCCAACTTCCAATGTATCAGCAAAAAGGTAAAAAAGCCCTAAATGCAAAACTTGATAAAAGTATTTCCCTAGCACATTATTTAGGAAATCCCGAGAGTAAATTTAAAAGTATACATGTAGCAGGTACCAATGGTAAAGGCTCAAGTAGTCATATGTTGGCTTCTATATTGCAAGAGGCTGGATATAAAACAGGGCTTTACACTTCCCCACATCTAAGAGATTTTCGAGAACGAATACGAGTTAACGGCAAATCTGTTGATAAAGATTATGTTGTCAATTTCATTGCAAGTCATAGGAAGTATTTGCAGGAAAACAAGCTCTCGTTTTTCGAAATGACTGTAGGTATGGCATTCGATTACTTTGCTGAGAATTCAGTAGATATAGCAATTGTTGAAGTTGGATTGGGGGGTAGGCTAGATTCTACTAATATTATTACACCCGAAGTGTCATTAATTACCAATATTGGATTGGATCATGTGGATATATTGGGTGATACATTAGGGAAAATTGCAATAGAAAAGGCAGGTATAATTAAAGAAGGGGTTCCTGTGGTAATATCTGAATTTCAAGAAGAGATTGCAGATACTTTTCTGAAAATCTCAAAAGAAAGAAATGTTAGTATTGTTTTTGCAGATCAAAAATCGCATGAAGAATATAGTACTTCCCTATTAGGTGCTTATCAAAAGAAAAACATTAAGGGAGTTGTTGAGGTGGTTAAACAACTTAAGGGGTTTGAAATAACTGAAGAGCACATAAAAAGAGGATTATTCAAGGTGTTAGAAAATACAGGTTTATTAGGTAGGTGGCAGGTTTTAGGTGAAAACCCTACCATAGTTTGTGATACTGCTCATAATAAGGAGGGTTTAATTGAAGTACTACAACAATTAGAAAAGCAAAAATTTCAAAAATTACATATTGTTTTAGGATTTGTTAAGGATAAAAATCTTGAAGGAATATTGCCTCTTTTTCCAAAGGATGCAATTTATTATTTCACTAGACCTAATATTCAAAGAGGTCTAGAAGTTTTAGAATTGAAAGAAAAGGCCTTAAAATATGGGATTAAAGGAATGATATTCAAAAATGTTGAAGAAGCTTATGCTGTCGCTAGACAGGAGGCAACTAAGCATGATTTTATATTTATAGGAGGAAGTACGTTCGTAGTCGCCGAAGTTGTTTAATATTTTTCTTTTTTTTCTTTTGGCATCTCAAAAACTAGTTTATATTTGCACCCTCCTAAGCGGATAAGCAGTGGGGCAATTAGCTCAGTTGGTTCAGAGCACCTCGTTTACACCGAGGGGGTCGGGGGTTCGAATCCCTCATTGCCCACTTAATTAAAAATCCCGATGAAAGTTTCATCGGGATTTTTGTATTTAAAATGTATTCTGATTTGATTTAGTTTTTGAAGAAAGTGAAATAATAGGTTTACTTAATAACTTCTATTTTACCTCCAAATACCTTGTCTTTGTTAACTTCTTTAGGATTGCCATAAATAGTTATTTTTCCACCAGCACGTACTTTAGCGTCAACTTTATTCGAAGCTTTAATTTCAGCCGTACCTCCGGCATTAACAGTTACTTTTGTGTCTTCAGAGCTTAGGTCTTTATTGTAAACTTTTCCACCAGCGTTGGCAACAACTTCTTGTGTTTTTGCTTTTCCGGTAAGCGTAACTTCGCTGCCAGATGTCGATTTAACATAAAGATTATCTATTTCAACTTCCATTACAATATCGGCACCTTCTTGTACTGCTAGTTTGGCGTCATTGCTTTTAAATGTTCCTTTTGAAAAAATCTTGGCATTTTCGTTGGCGTCTAAAAGCGTTAATTCTCCAGAATAATATAAAGTAGCTTCTATATCGTCTCCATCCATATGGTTTTCAATATCCATCTTAATTTTCAGTAGTCCCTTTTTGTTGTCAATATTAACATCGCCAATATCGTCACCGATTAAAATAAGTTGATTTTTATCACTCTTTATAAGAGTCACAGTAATTTGGTCAAATGCTTTTACTTGAGTAAAATCATCTAGGTCTTCGATTATTTTTTCTTGAGCTAATGTTGTGAAGGAAATAAATGTGAACAACGAGAATAATAAATTTTTCATTTTTAAAAGGATTTGTTAGAATAACAGCATTCAAATGTAATATATATTCAATTAAAATTGACAAAGTGAATTTGCAGAAATAATCTAATTGTTTGTATCTGTGCTATTTATGTAAAAACGTTCGGATTGTTGTAATTATGAATTTTGATTTATGGCAATTGAATCATATTATAATTCAAAATATAGGTATTGGTTGAAGTATATTAAAAATGTTATCTTGTCGGTTAATTTAAATGTGATTTTGAGGTGAATCCTATTCGGTGAAAATATTGAAAAAAGGGATTGCTTCTTCTGCTTTACATTCGATAGTGATTGTATTAGTATTATTTACGCAGAACTTTGTAGAACATTCTTAAATATAATTATTGAAAATATGATAAATAAAATGTTGCGATTTAATAAAATTACTTTCGTTAGTATTCTAATGGTGTTTTTAGTGGCATGTAAATCTTCAAGCACTGTAACTTCAGAAAAAGACGGAAAAACTCCTGTGGTTTCTCAAAAACTAGAGGGTTACACGCAATCAGTTCCGGCCACTGAGGTAACATTTGAAATGGTTGAAATACCTTCAGGAAATTTTACAATGGGCAGTCCGGAATCTGAAGTGAATAGGAAAACAGATGAAGGTCCTCAACATCAAGTTGCCTTAGATGGTTTTTATATGGGTAAATATGAATTGACTTGGGATGTTTTTGAATTGTTCTTTAAGCAAAATCAAGAACTCTTTGTTAAACTTGATAATGAAAAAGTTATTAAGATAGATGCTATTAGTAGACCTAGTCCACCCTATGAAGATCCTTCTTATGGAATGGGTAAGGAAGGTTTTCCAGCGATAAGTATGTCTACATATTCTGCACTTGTTTTTTGTAAATGGTTGAGTACTGTTACGGGTAAATTCTATAGACTACCAACAGAAGCAGAATGGGAATATGCAGCTAGAGCTGGTTCTACTACTGCTTATTCATTTGGAGATTCAGTAGAGGAGTTAGATAAATATGCTGTTTACTATGAAAAGTCGAATAATAAGTCGGCGAAAGTAGGAACTAAACTTCCAAATGCTTGGGGTCTTTATGATATGCATGGTAATGTAGCTGAATGGACCCTTGATGAATACAAGGAAGATGCATATGCAAATTCGGAAGAGAAGAATCCATGGATTACACCAACGGTAATTCATCCCCGTGTTATTAGAGGAGGGTCTTGGGATGATGATCCAGATAAATTACGTTCTGCTTCAAGAACTGGGTCTAGTAAAAAATTACAAAAAAGAGATCCACAAATTCCAAAGAGTTTTTGGTGGTTTACCGATAGTAACTTTGTTGGTTTTCGATTGGTGAGCCCAAAAATTCAACCGTCACCTGAAGAGCAGAAAAAATTCTGGCAAAAAGTGTTAGATGAATAGATTTTTAAATTTGATAATTGATTTATGAAGACGAATCCCCGAAGAAAATTTATTAAACAAACTTCAAAAACGGTAGCAGCAGGAATGGTGTTTAGTCATCTACCAGCCTTTTCAAGTGCAAATGTATTAGGAGCGCAAAAAATTAAACTTGGACTAGTAGGTTGTGGAGGTCGCGGTACCGGTGCAATATTTCAAGCCTTAACAGCTTCTGAGTCTGTGCAATTAGTGGCCATGGGTGATGTTTTTCAACATGAACTGGACAATAGTGTGCAAAGAGTTTCTCAAGATTTCGCAACACAAGTGAATGTGCCAAAAGAACGACAGTTTTTAGGATTAGATGCGTACAAAAAGGTTATTGACGAATGTGATGCTGTAATTTTGGCAACACCTCCTGGCTTTAGACCAGCACATTTTGAATATGCTATTGCAAATGGTAAACATGTTTTTATGGAAAAACCATTAGCAGTAGATGGACCAGGATATCGTAAAATAATCGAGGTAGGTAAAACTGCTACGGAAAAAAAATTGAATGTAGTGGTAGGTCTGCAATCCAGATACGAAATTGCACTTAATAAAATGGTGTCTAAAATTCATGCTGGTGATATTGGTGATGTGCTTTCTATGGATGTTTATTATAATGTAGGTATTGCCACCGTACATCCGAGAAAACCGAATCAGACTGAGTTAGAATATCAAATAAGTAATTGGCATTATTTTAATTGGCTATGGGGTGGTCAATTAGCAGGTCAAGCCATTCATCAAATTGATGTTGTTAATTGGATTAAAAAAGATTTTCCCATTAAGGCAAGTGGTATGGGTGGAAGAGCAATGCTTAAAGGTCCCAACCATGGTGAAATTTTTGACCATCATTATGCGGAATTTGAATATGCAGATGGTACCAAATTACATGTGCAATGTAGGCAAATGGATAATTGTGCAAATCGAATGGGTTTTAATATACAAGGATCTAAAGCGAAGGCCGATGAACGTTTTCAGATAGTAGATTTGAAAGGAAATTCACTTTGGAGATACCGTGATAAAGATGACCCTTCTTCTTCGCAAATTGAACAAGATGTTTTTGTTGGGGCTATTTTAGGTACAAAGCCATATGTAAATAATACGGAATATGGTGCTGAAAGTACAATGACAACTATTATGGGTAGAATGGCTATAGAATCTGGCAAGATTATTGAATTAAGAGATGCTAGAGAGTCTAGTTTGAGTATTGTTCCAGAAAATTTAACATGGGATATGAAGATGCCAAACGCGCCAAAGGACGACGGAAATTATGTAATTCCGAATCCAGGAATTCCAGTTTTATAAAAATTTTGATAGTATAATATTTTACAAAATGAAGAATATTTTTTTTACGTTTCTATTTATAATCTCTATGGTGTCTGGGTTTGCTCAAGACTCATATATCTTGTCAAATGACAGTAAGCTTTCCATTGAAGGAACATCAACCGTTCATGATTGGGAAGTGACTGCTAATACTTTAAAAGGAGCATTGAGTACGGACTCTAAATTACTTAAATCAGTAACTTTTGAAGTTGCAGTTGCTGATATTAAAAGTGAACGTGGAGCGACAATGGATAAAAAAATGCATGCAGCTTTACAAAAAGAAACGCATCCCCAAGTTATTTTTGATTTAAAAGAATTAAAGAATGAATCAACTTTGGTTGGTACTTTAGAAATAGCAGGCAAATCTCAGGAAGTAGAAATTTCTAGTAACTTAATTACAGTAGGTGAAAATTTAAAAATTTCTGGTGAATATGGTCTTAAACTTGAAGATTATCAAATAGAGCCCCCAACGGCTATGTTTGGTCAAGTAGTAGTTGGTCCTGAGGTGACAGTCAAATTTAATTTGATATTCACTAAAGAATGAAATGGATTTTAGTAAATATTATTTTATTTTTTTTATGTTTAAGCTGTTCCGATTCTAAGAACATTGCTGAAATAATTGTTACGGAGTCGGCAGGTTATGAACGGCATTTAGATTATGTGAATGCAAGTGTTGATTTGGATCGTGAATTAACTGATGAAGAGTCGATTGTACTTAAAAATATTGAAGATGGTACTATAGCTTATGCAGCTATTGTAAATTCAAATTTGGAAATGTATCAACATAAGTATGAGATTATATTTCCAGTTACGCTAGCGGCTAATCAAACAAAGAATTTCAAGGTTAATATAGTTAAAGGGGAGCAGTCAAAAATATTTCAGAATAAGACAATGCTTTCTAAAGATCAATTAACGGTAGATAATTTAAAGTACAAAGCTACCTTTAGTACTGAGGATGATAATAGAGGTGGTCAAATAAATGGGGTTGTTCTTAAAGATTTTAACAAACAACTTTTAAGAAGAGGACACATTGCTATGCATTGGGCTCCAAACTTTTCAAAATCAAGTTCTGAGTATTATTTCAATTTAGAAGACCTACCAATAGGGTCGAAAAACAAAATAAAAGACAATGCTTACAGTATTGTAAAAGAACGTGCAGGTGTTACAGATAGCGTGCCTGAAATTCACCTTGAAGGTAGATATAAATTTTATGCAGATTTACCATATTTTTTATTTGAGTCTACTATGACAGTAGAAAAAGAGGTGGAATTAAATCTTTTGCGAAATGATGAAATGACGATGGATAGTCTTTTTACGCATATCGCATATACTAAAAAAGATGGTTCTGTTAATCATTTGAATTTATATTCAGATGAATTGGATTTTCTTGAAGAAAATCATATTGCTGATGATGCCAATTGGTTAGCATTCTATAATATGGAAAAGGGTTATGGTTTTGGGTCAATTCGCTTAGAATATGAAAATTCTAATAAAAGTGGTCATCTTTCACCATTACATAATCCCCACACTAAAATAACTCGATCTTCTAAAAATGGCAGGTATTGGAATCGTGTTTTGTCAGACACAACACAAACATTTCCTAGTGGAAGTCAATACTATGAGAAAAATGCCTATTTAGTATTTAATGTAGATTCTAATAACCCTGAAAAGGAAATTGTTTACTATTACAATTGTTTAAAAAATCCTTTAAAAGTTCAGGTAAAAGCAGGGTTATAATAAATGTTCTTCAATTTTTTATCTTAAAAATTACTACATTTAAGGAGATGGCAACAGATTGCTGTATGTAGTATGAAACGATTTTTTTCTTTAGTATTTATTTTTGGTGTATTAATTTGGTTGATATATGCTATTAAAAATGGTGCTTTTAGCTCTGATAAAGATATTTATGCAAATGTTGAACTTCCGGAACAAGTTGATTACAATTTTCATATAAAGCCAATACTTTCCGATAATTGTTACACGTGTCATGGTCCAGATGCCAATAAACGAAAAGCGAAACTTAGACTTGATACGGAGTATTCAGCTTTTGAAGAGTTAAAAGAAAGTTCGGGGGAATATGCCTTCGTTGCTGGAAGGCCAAATAAAAGTAAAGCATTTCAATTAATAGTAACTGATGATGAAGATCAAATAATGCCACCCGTGGACTCTAAATTGAGTCTCAATTCTTATGAAAAAAGGCTTATTGAAAAGTGGATAAAACAAGGAGCGAAATTCCAAAAGCATTGGGCTTATATAATTCCCAAGAAAAAAGATGTTCCAGTAGATAAAACTTCAGATTGGGTACAGAATGAGATAGATGGGTTTATTTTGAAAAAGTTGAATGACCATGGTATTCAGCCTTCAAAAAGAGCTTCTAAAGAAATTTTGGTGCGCAGAATTAGTTTGGATTTAACTGGTTTGCCTCCAAATATTGAACAGACGAAAGAATTATTAAACTTACCTTCAAATGAAATTATTCCAAAAGCTATAGATAGATTTTTATCGACTACAGCTTATGGAGAGCGAATGACGCAATCATGGTTAGATGTGGCGAGATATGCAGATTCTCATGGATATCAAGATGATAGTTATAGAACCATGTGGCCATGGCGTGATTGGGTAATACATGCTTTTAATAAAAATTTGCCATATAATGAATTTTTAACTTGGCAACTAGCTGGTGATCTATTGCCCGATGCAAATATGGAGCAAATACTAGCTACAGGTTTTAATAGAAATCATCCGATAACTCAAGAAGGTGGCGTGATTCAAGAAGAGTATCGAACCAATTATGTTATCGATCGAACCAATACTTTAGGTAAAGGAATTTTAGGTCTTACTCTTGAATGTGCACGCTGCCATGATCATAAGTATGACGCAATATCACAGAAAAATTATTTTGAATTCTTTTCTTTTTTCAATCAGGTTAACGAAAAAGGATTGCAGATGGACGCAGTTCAAGCAAAGAATGAAAATTTTTTTGCAGACCCTCCTTATGTTACTGTAACTTCAAAGGAAGTAGAAGGTGTTTTAGATTTTGTAAATTTAGAAGAAGGAAAACAGGTTAATGTAATGGTGATGAATGATTCTGCTCCAAAGACAGCTTTCATTTTAAATAGGGGAGAATATGATCAGCCAACCGACTCTGTAGTGCCAAATGCACCAGAGAATATTTTACCATTCACAAATGAATTGCCAAAGAATAGGTTGGGATTGGCCCAGTGGATTGTAGATAAAAAAAACCCGTTGACGGCAAGGGTGTTTGTAAACAGAATATGGGCGATGCTTTTTGGTAAAGGAATTGTAGAAACTTCTGAAGATTTTGGAGTACAAGGAAGTTTACCTACACATCCAGATTTGCTTGATTGGTTGGCGGTAGATTTTATGGAGCACAATTGGGATATTCAATACCTGATAAAGAAAATCATGCTCTCGGCTACATATCAACAAGAATCTATTTTGCGAGCTGATTTAAAAATATCTGACCCCGAAAATAAACTGTTGGCAAGAGTGCCACGTTTTCGTATGAGTGGTGAAATGATTCGTGATTATATTCTAGCAACTAGTGGTTTGTTAAATACAGAGGTTGGTGGCCCGAGTGTAAAGCCTTACCAGCCTGAAGGATTGTGGGCTGAAACTAATGCAGGGGAGAATAGGGGGGTGCTTACCAAATATGTACGCGGTGATGGGGGGGAACTTTATCGACGTTCATTGTATACCTTATGGAAGCGTACTTTACCACCTCCAACCATGACAATTTTTGATGCTCCTAATCGTGATTTTTGTGAAGTTAGAAGGCAAAAAACAAACACCCCATTACAGGCGCTTGCTTTGCAAAATGATATTCAAATTTTAGAAGCTGCTCGTGTTTTGGCGCAACGAACACTTATAGAAGATGAAAATAATCCTGATATAGTTAAGGAAATCTTTCAGCGCATATTAGTGCGTGCTCCCAAAAAGGATGAATTACTGACCTTAGAAAAGTATTACTATGAATCGGTAGAACTATATATGGATGATATAGATGATGCACAAAAGTTAGCTTCTTTAGGGGAATATGAGCAATTGAATGTAGATACAGCCAAAACCGCTGCATTAATGCTAACTGCTCAGGTAATTTACAATCTAGACGAAACGATCACAAAAGAATAATTTAGAAATGAAGGAGAAAGAGAAAAACAAGTCTGAGAACCCTTTAAAGATTAATCGTCGGCATTTCTTTTCGCAATTGAGTGTGGGTGTCGGATCATTGGCCTTGGGTTCATTGTTAATTCCAGATTTGTTTAAAGGTTCTTCGGAAAGTATTTTATCTCAACCCTTAGGGATACCTCACTATGCTCCAAAAGCGAAGAGGATTATTTATTTATTTCAAGCGGGGGCACCATCTCAATTAGAGACATTTGATTATAAGCCTATTTTGCGCAAACGTATGGGTGAAGATTTGCCAGCTTCTATTCGTAATGGGCAACGATTAACAGGAATGACGGCTAACCAAGATAAGTTTCCGCTAATGCCACCAAAAATTGGTTTTCAACAACATGGTGAGAGCCAAACTTGGATTAGCGATTTCTTTCCACATATAGCGAAAATTGCAGATGAAATCACAATAGTTCGTAGCATGCATACCGAGGCTATAAATCACGACCCTGCAATCACTTTTTTTCAAACTGGAAGTCAAATTTCAGGTCGTCCAAGTATGGGGTCTTGGATGAGTTATGGTTTGGGAAGCGAAAATAAAAACCTTCCTTCCTTTGTTGTTTTAACCTCAAGAGGAAAAGGAAATAGTCAAGGTTTATATTCCAAATTATGGTCGAGTGGTTTTTTAGATTCAAAGCATCAAGGTGTTCTATTGCGATCAGGTAAGGACCCAGTTTTATATCTAAATGATCCAGACGGTCTTTCGCGTTCTGATAAACGTCATTTACTCAATCATGTGTCTTCATTAAATAAATTACATCATGTAGATACTGGTGATGATGAAATTGAATCGCGTATTGCGCAATATGAAATGGCATATCGAATGCAAATGTCCGTTCCAGATGTAATGGATATTTCAAAAGAGCCACAATCAATTATTGATTTATATGGTGAAGATTGTCAGGTTCCTGGAACATATGCAGCTAATGCATTACAGGCACGCAGACTTGCCGAGAATGGAGTTCGTTTTATACAATTATATCATCAAGGTTGGGATCAGCATGGTAATTTGCATAATGAAATGAAAGGACAAGCTAAAGATGTAGATCAAGCTTCTGCCGCTCTTATTTTAGATTTAAAGCAACGTGGTATGTTAGATGATACATTAGTGGTGTGGGGCGGAGAATTTGGAAGGGGCAATTATGCACAAGGTAAATTTGATCCTGAAAATTATGGTCGTGATCATCATCCAAGAGCTTTTAGTATTTGGATGGCCGGTGGAGGGGTAAAGCAAGGGTTTAATTATGGTCAGACCGATGAATTTGGGTATAATGTAGTTGAAAATCCTGTTCATATTAATGATTTTCATGCTACCCTAATGCATACAATGGGAATAAATCATGAACAATTAATTTACAAATATCAAGGGCGTCGTTTTCGTTTGACTGACGTAGCTGGTAATGTTATTAAAGACCTTTTAGCGTAACAAATGATAGATATCGCTAAGAATAAAGGGATGGATTATGTGGTTTTGGGGCTCACAGTATTTCTTGTCTTTTGTCTCATTTTTGACTCCTATATAGTCTTGCCTAGGTTTGTTGGTTGGGTTGGACGTTGGCATCCTTTAGTATTACATTTTCCAATTGTCCTTTTGTTAATTTGTGTTTTTTTAGGTTTAACAAACAAAAATATTTCGCCACTACTTTTTACAATTACCGTATTGTTGACTCTAGTTACAGCTATTTCAGGTTTCTTTCTCAGTAAAGAAACTGGTATAAAAGGCTCATTGATAATTTGGCATCAATGGTTAGGTGGTGCTTTAGCTTTATTAGTAACCATATGGTATTGGCTTAGTACGACTTTTGCAATACATGGAATTATACCTAAAATAATACAAGGGATTATTTTAATTTTGGTACTAGTAACCGGTCATTTTGGTGGAATGGTAACCCATGGAGAAGATTTTTTGGCGCTTCCTATTGAGAAAAGACAAGAGGGTATTCCTGAAAATCCATTGATATTCGCAAATGTTGTGAGTAAAATTTTGGATGACAAATGTGTTTCATGTCATAATCCAAATAAAAAAAAGGGAGAATTATTATTAAATACATTCGAAGGAGTTTTAGCTGGAGGAGAATTTGGATCTACTGTTATTCCGTATGATATAGAAAAAAGTGAGTTAATAAAAAGATTGCATTTACCAATAGATGACGAAAAACATATGCCACCCGAAGGTAAAAAACAACTGACCACAAGTGAAATCAATATAATAGAACGATGGATTGCATTAGGGGCAAGTGATACGTTGAAATTAAATCAGTTACCAAATACAGAGACGTTAGTTAGTTTAGTAACGAGTTTAATGAAACCTGAGGTCTCCTCAGGTTGGGAAAATCTACCCATTTTAAAAGATAGTGTTATTGATAATTTGTCCACCGATTATATCACCATTAAAAGAATTGCAAGTAACATTAATGCTTTAAGTGTCGATGTTTATAAACCGCCAACTTATGATTCAAATTGGGTGCTAAATTTAAATCAAATAGCTAAAAATATAATAGAACTAGATTTATCCGGATTGCCAATTTCGGATAACGAATTTACTTTTATAACTACCTGTAATAACCTCGAAAGGTTAGAAATTGATAAGACTTCTGTAGGTGATAATGAAATTAAGTTGCTTCTTCAATTAAAAAAATTAGAATTTTTAAAAGTTTTTAATACCGATATAACGGATGAGAGTATTAAAGTGTTTAAAGAGATGAACAGCTTGAAAAGTCTATATTTAGGGGGAAGTAAGATTACGGATGAAGGGATAAATAATTTAAAATTAATAAAACCTGACCTCCAAATTATTGATGGAATAGCAAAAGAACTAGAAAGTTTTTTTATAGCTACAGATTCGGTGCCGAAAATCTAGAATTTTTATTAAATTTGCAGCCACTTAAGAAAACAGGTCGCGTAGCTCAGCTGGATAGAGCATCTGCCTTCTAAGCAGACGGTCGCAGGTTCGAATCCTGCCGCGATCACTTAAAAGTGAAATATAAGCGAGTTCCAGAAATGGAACTCGTTTCTTTTTTAAGATATTTCTATGGTATTTACTTGTGTTCATGAGTGATTTTATTTTCCTTAGAAAAATGATTGTAAGCACCACTCAGATTAAATTAAAAGTAATCTGCAAGTGCAACTAAGCCGTTATAAGATATTACGCAAGCAAAGAAAAAAGCAGCGAATAAACCTATGTTAAGCCAAATAGAGGCTTTGTATTCTCGCATTATTTTTTTGCTGTTAATTAGAAGTATAATTCCAAGTATAACTAACGGTAATACAAAGACATTAAATACTTGAGATACAATTTGCATTTCTATGGGATTGGCGCCAAAAACAGGAACGATTAACGCAAAAAGACATGCGAATGCAGTAATAATTTTGAACTGTTTGGAAGTAGTGTCTAATTCGCCAGATTGGTAATCGGCAATTAAAATGGGCGCAATTAACAGACAAGGAAAAATTGATGAAAGTCCTGCACTTAATGTGCCGAAAAAGAAAAGTGTTAAAGCGAATTTGCCTGCTACAGGTTCTAAAGTGTTAACCATGTCTAAAACTTTCGTTACTGGTTCACCTTGATGATATAATGCACCGCATGCAACTGCCATTACAGAAGCACTAATTAGGAACACCAAACAAGCCGCAATTATAGAATCTTTTTTTTGTTGTGCTAGATTTTTAATAGTCCAACCTTTACCTTTTACAAATAAAGGTCGCGATAAAAAAGTAGCAGCTGCCATAGTAGTACCAACAAATGCAGCCACCATCATTTGGCCACCTTCTACTTTTGGAATTGAGGGTATTAGTCCTTTCGCCACTTCTACAGGTAGCGGGTATACCATAAAAAGGGATATAATAAATGAGAGCCCCATAATGGTGACAAAAATGACCAAAATCTTTTCAAAAAAGGCATATTTACCAATAAGTAGAAATCTATAAAATATAGTGATTACGGTGATGGCAATTAGTAATACAGACTCATATTGATAACCTGCTAAATCTGGAAAATAAATTAAAAAGATTTCAAAAATTATATTTGCAGAAATACCTAAGATGCCCATTAATGAATTCCATTGGCCAAAGGATATGCCAATAATGATCAGAATGGCTATTAGTTTCCCCCATTTTAAATGCTTTTTAAAAGCATATAGGGCGGTTTCACCGGATACTAGTGCAAAATTACCGTAAGCAAACATTAGTAAGCCTGAGAAAACGCAACTCAATAGCAAGACCCATAATAATTGCATGCCATAAGTGCTTCCGGCGACAATCATTGAGGTAACGCTACCCGTGCCAATAGTATAACCAATTGCAAAAATGCCTGGTCCAAACGCTAAAATAACGGCTAATAATTTTTTTAAAAACGATTTTTTATTAGCCGTACTTTCCATTATCTAATTTTTTTTATGGTATTCAATGCTTCTCTCACGCTGTTCTCTAGACCTTTAAAATCTTTATTGGCTAAGATTTCTTTACTAATTAATTTAGATCCCATACCAACACAAGTTACACCAGCATCAAACCATCCTTTTAAATTTTCAACTTCTGTGCTCACACCTCCTGTTGGCATAACGCTTGTCCATGGTTGAGGTCCTTTAATTGCTTTTACGAATCCTGGTCCATATGTAGAGCCCGGGAAAAGTTTTACAATTTCGCAACCTAATTCTTCAGCTTTGTTAATCTCAGTTAATGATCCGCATCCTGGAGACCAAAGAACTTTTCTTCGGTTGCAGGCGAAGGCAATATCTTCACGTAATGAAGGGGTTACAATAAAGTTTGCGCCCATAGACATATAAATTGATGCAGCCCCAGCATCTGTAATGGATCCTACACCCATAATCATACCTGGTAGTTCTTTGATTGCAAATTTGTTCAATTCTAAAAAGACTTCAAACGCAAAATCACCTCTTGCTGTGAATTCCATTAATCTAGCTCCGCCATCATAGCAAGCTTTTAAAACTTTTTTACCAAGTTCGATATCTGAATGATAAAACAAAGGAACCATACCTGTTTCCTTCATTACATTTGCTACTTCTATTCGGGTATATTGTGCCATAAAATTTAAGCTTCTAGTATTTTGTTAAAATAATAATCTTCTGGGTTATTTAAATAAGTTTTGGCTTTGTCAAAATCAACTTCAGTTAAGTAATGTAAATTTTGAAAACATAATTTTGCGAATTCTGAATGTACATTGACTAAGCGAGGTGCAATTTTACCATCTTCCCCTTGCAAATCTTTTAAAAATAATGGAGTAACCTCACCTTTTGAATTGGCTGTAACAATGCAACCTGTTATACCGTCGTCATACATTTTTTTAACACCAAGACCCAATAAAGTGCATAAAGTTAAATCGAATCCGATAGGACGGCAACAACGAAGTTCATACCCCAATTCAACAGGCCTGCTTTTAATGTTGATTCCTAGTTCTTTTAATTTAACTTGAACTAACATGTTGAAAATATGTGATTTACTAACATTACCTAATTCGGGATGCCCATGATCATCATAAGTGAAGTTAATTCCACAGTTTTGAAGTTCAGAATCCGGCATAATATGAAAAACGCCTTCACTTATTAATGCAACACCATAATTGATGTTTTCAATTTTTCTTTTTACCATTGATGAAACAATTAGTCTGACCACTTTTTCAAAAGTAATTTCAGTATTGTCGAACATTTCGGGTATAACCATCATTGGGAAATGGCAACTAGCGGCAATGCCAAAGGCTAAGTGGCCAGCTGATCTACCCATTGTAGACATTACAAACCAATTTTGACTGGTTCGCGCATCTTCATAAGTAGTATTACCAATTCGAACACCTTCGTCTTTTGCAGAATGAAATCCAAAGGTTGGATTTCTATCAGGTAAAGGAAGGTCATTATCAATTGTTTTCGGGACGTGAATATTTGAAATTGAAATATTCTCTTTTGCAAGATAACCTGTAATTCTGTTGGCAGTAGAGGCGGTATCATCGCCACCAATACTTACCAACAGTTTTACATTGTTTTGAGAAAATAGGTTAGTGTTTAGTTTCTCACTACTTGGTTTAAATCTGCTCATAATAAGTGTAGATCCTCCTCGGCTGAAGATACGATCAGCGTGAGCAAAATCGAATTCTTTTATTTGCGGATTGTCAGAAAAGATTCCTTTAAAACCTTCGTGCAAACCAAGCACTCTGTAGCCATCTTTTAAAAATATTTTAGCTACTGTACTAATAACGGCGTTAATTCCGGGGGCAGGACCTCCACCACAAATAATTAATATGGATTTCATTTACGCCATTTTTATTAAATTATCTAGCGACTCTACCAGAGGCATCACCACCCATAAGCTTTTCAACTTCAGGTACTGTTACCAAGTTAGCATCACCTTTTATGGTATGCTTTAAGCAGGAAGCTGCAACGGCGAAATCCAATGCATTTTGATCATCTTCTGGATATTTTAGTAAACCATAGATTAATCCTCCCATAAATGAATCACCACCGCCAACACGGTCTACTATATCTGTGATTTGGTATTGTCTTGTTTCATACATTTTAGAACCATCCCATAATACACCAGCCCAAGTGTTGTGTGATGCAGAAATAGAACCTCTTAAAGTTGTAATTACTTTTTTAGCTTTAGGGAACTTTTTCATCATTTGTTTACATACCGAAAGAAAGGCTTCTGCTTTAACATCAGCTCCATCTTTATGTACGTCTAATCCTTCTGGGTGAATGTTGAAATGCTTTTCTGCGTCTTCTTCATTACCCAAAATAACATCACAATACGAGGTTAACTCAGTCATTATTTTTTCACGGTCTCCTCCGTAATTCCATAATTTAGCCCTGTAATTTAAATCGGTAGAAATAGTAATTCCTTTTTTGTCAGCAGCTTTAACAGCTTCTAAACAAACATCAGCCGCACCTTGTGAAATGGCCGGAGTAATACCTGTCCAATGGAACCATTCAACACCTTCAAAAACAGAATCCCAGTCAATCATACCTGATTCAATTTCTGCAATAGCAGAATGTGCACGATCATAAACAACTTTAGATCCACGTGAAACAGCACCGGTTTCAAGGAAATAAATTCCTAAACGGTCACCGCCATAAACTATTTTACTAGTTCCAACACCTCTTTTACGCATTTCCATAAGTGCACACTCACCAATATCATTTTTTGGTAAACGGGTCACGAAATCTACAGGAACACCATAATTGGCTAATGATACTGCAACATTGGATTCACCACCGCCATAAACGACATCAAAACTGTTTGCTTGTGAAAATCTTAAAAATCCTGGAGGTGCTAAACGAAGCATAATTTCTCCGAATGTAACAACTTTCTTCATTGGTAATTAATTTTAATAATTCCACCTTTCGTAATATTATATTTAGTGAAAAGGGAATTTGGTTTTAGATTGTTTTAAAAAACTAAAAATAGGTTTAATTATTAGATTCCTAAAGCTTGTCCGCCACCAATTTGTATAGTTTCAGCTGTAATAAAAGAAGCATCTTTACTAGCTAAGAAGGAAATAACGCCTGCAACATCTTCTGGTTGCCCTAATCTACCTAACATAATATTGTTTGCCCAAGAAGCAAAAACTTCTGGTTTGGTTGCTTTAATTTGTGCGTGAAATGGCGTATCAATGGTACCTGGAGATACAGCATTTGCACGAATCCCATATTCGGCAAGATCCTTAGCTAATGCTCTTGTTATGGCATGAACACCAGCTTTTGACGTGCCATATATACCAGCACCTGGTCCTCCTGCTGTCCATCCAGCATTTGAAGTGTAGTTAATTATTGATGGGTGCTCTCCTTTTTTAAGGTAAGGTATTGCAGCTCTTGATGCAAAGAATACAGAATCAAGATTTAATGCCATAACAAATCTGTAAAAATCTGTTGTCATTTCCTCAAATCTTGATCTTCCGCCAAGTCCCCCTGCATTATTTACCAATACATCTATTTTTCCGTATTTATCGCCAATAGCTTTTATATTAGAAGTAACTGCATCATCACTAGTAACGTCGAAACCAAAATATTCGGCAGTGATTCCTTCAGCCTCTAGTTCTTTTACGCGTTCTGCTCCTTTCTCATCTTCTATTCCGTTTAATACAACCGTATATCCGTCTTGCCCTAATCTTTTAGCTACTGCAAAGCCAATTCCTCCGGTTGCTCCGGTTACTACTGCTACTTTTCCTTTATTACTCATGATTATATTTAATTTAAACCTGTTTTAATTAATTTTTACTTTTAAGCGCTTCAATTTTTGGTATCAACACCCAGACACTTAATATTGTTATTAATGTTAATGCTGCGCCAATAACAAAAGCTGGAGTGTAATTACCGCCAGATGTAAGCCAAGGGACTAGCGCTGTTAGCCCAAATGCTCCTAATTTAGCAGCCATACCTGCAAAACCTGATAATGTGCCTACAGTTTTCCCGCCAAACAAATCACTTGGTAAAGTTTGCACATTTCCAATGGCAGTCTGAAATCCAAATAATATTACTGCCATATAAATAACAGCGGTAGTGGGTCCTCCTGGATTGGCCATTAAAAATAAGAATGGTAACATAATCAAACATCCAAGAGTGATTACTAGCTTACGGGTTTTATTTGTAGACCAACCACTTTTTATACGATTTTGAGCTAAAAGACCGCCGAACCAAGCACCTAGCATAGCGCCGACATAAGGTACCCAAGCATAAAATCCAATTGATTTTACATCCATTCCGTATACTTCATTTAGATAAATGGGTATCCAAAATATAAAAAGCCACCAAATAGGGTCTAACGCTGCTGATGCAATAATTACACCCCAACTTTCCTTATGCTTAAGCATTTTTCCTGTTTCCGGGTTGTACCCTTCGTCAAATTCTCCGTCTTGATCCTCATCCTGGTTTTGTTGACCTGTTAAAATATATTGACGTTCTTCTTCTGTAATCCAAGGATGTGATTTAGGTGGTGATTTAACTAAAATCCACCAAGGAATAAGCCATAGTAAGCCTGTTATTCCAACCAAAATAAAAATCCAATTCCAACTAAAATACACGGATAGTAGTCCAATAGTAGGGAATGCTACAATACCACCTATAGCTGCACCTGAATTAAAAAGCCCCTGAGCAAACGCTCGTTCTTTGGTTGGAAACCATTCTGCATTGGCCTTTGCTGCTCCTGGCCAATTTCCAGCTTCAGAAATTCCTAATAGGGAACGAAAAAGACTTAATGTGAAAATACCTTTAGCAAAGGCATGTAAGGCTGTAGCTATTGACCAAAAACCAATAGATAGCGTGAAACCTATTCGTGTTCCAAGTTTATCGAATATCTTTCCAAAAATAGCTTGTCCAAATGCATAAGAGAATATAAATATAGTAGATATAAATGCATAGATTCCTTTGCGTTCATCTGAAGTTTTATCGGGATAAAGATCTTCAGCAATATCTGGCCATAAAACAGGTAGTGCTTGGCGGTCTATGTAGTTGATAACCGTCGCTAAGGCTATTAAACCTATGACCCACCATCTTAATCCTTTAAATTTCATATTTCTAGTTTTTGGTTTTTGTTTGGTTTTTTTATTCTAAAAACATGATTGTGTATATTAAACATGTTTTAAAAAGGGGGAACATATTTCTAGTTTTAATAATAACAATTGTAAATCAGTGGACCTTCGGATTAATTTATTTTTCCGTTTTTTTATTATAACAATATTGATATAATTGGTTGAAATGAATTTTCATCATTTCTTTGGCCTTCTGCGTATTTTGCTCTTTTATGGCATCAAAAATATTTTGGTGTTCTTGAATGCCCTTCATGCTTTGATCTTTATCACAAACATGATGTTTTTCAAAGTTTGTAATAATTTCGGGAGTAATGATTAACATAAAAGTGTTCATTGTACTATTACCACTTGCTTTTGCTATTGCTAAATGAAATAATAAATCTTCTTGTACAGCATCTTCTCCATTTATTACCTTAATTCTAAATGCTTCTAATGCATCTTCTAATTTTTTTAAATCTTCTTCTGTTCTTCTTAATGCAGCTAATCGAACAGTTTTTAATTCTAATAAAATTCTAGTTTCAACTAAAGATCGAAAATCTGGATCTTCAAGTCGAAGGATATCATCAATCATACCGTTCATAGCTACCTGTGCAATGTCGGCTACAAAAGTTCCGCTTTGTGGTTTTGAAATTAATAGGCCATAAAACTCTAGTTTTTGTATGGCTTCGCGAATGTTGCTTCTACTTACTTCAAACTTTTCTGATAATGATCGTTCTGATGGTAATTTGTCACCTGGTTCAAGATTTTTATAGATAATTAAATCTCGAATTTTAGAAATTAGTTCATTTTGTATGTCTTTATGTTCTTTATTCGTGGGAATTACTAATTTCATAATTGATAGCTGTTCTGCAGTTTTTAAAATTGGTTAACCAGATTGGTTTGCTAATTTAATTAATTTGTTTAATCAAAAAAATTAATAGAACCATAAAAGATAAATTAGTAATAACTTCTTTCATTTTTAATAGAATTTACTGACCCTTGCGTAGAGGGTCAGCAAATTCAGATAAAAAACCAACTCAACTAATTATTGTAATAAAATGCCTGGTATTTTAAATAATACTAAATTATTAATACCCTTCATTTTGTGTGATTTCAGGAAATGAGGTTACCTCTGTATTCGGAATAGGAAAAATATAGTAGTTACTGCTAACGGCTACTCCCATTTCTGCTTCAATTATGCCTGATTGCGAAGCTTCAGCGCGTACTAGGTCAAACCATCTATGTCCTTCAAGCGCTAATTCTAGTCTTCTTTCGTCTAAAATGGCTTGTCTTACATCTGCTTGTGTAGAAGCTGTTGTTCCTGCTAAACCTGCTCTTGTTCTTATTATATTTAATTGTGTGATTGCATCTGCAGTTTTAGAATTTTCATTCAAAGCCTCCGCATATAATAAAACAATATCTGCTAATCTTAATTCTATCCAATCTTGTTCTGTAGCACCTAAAGTATTGTACTTTGTTGAAATAGGGTTTCCACCATTTTCGTCAACAGTTAAAGCTCCTCTTAAATCAGCGGGATCAGCAGCAAATGCACTAACCAAATCAGGAGATACTGGACCACCTTCATCAGCTTTAGTATTTACGCCAGCAAACCAATCTGTAAATTTAACTCCGCTGTAAGAAATAGAACCTGTCATTTGAGTAGCAAATAAAATTTCAGCATTTAAATCACTTCCAAAAACATCTGCAAAAGACATAGAGCTAATAATATCTGCCGCTCCTGTACCATTTACTACAGCTGCTAATTCTGTTTCAGCAGCTGCATAATTACCCATTGTTGCATATACTTTGCCAAGTAAACCTTGCGCCGCATATTTAGTAGCTCTTCCATTAGCAGCTGCAGCTGTTGAAGCTGCTAGGCCATCTCGTGCTGCTTGTAAATCTGGAATAATCACATTATTGTAAACTTCATTTTTAGGCTGTCTTGAAATATCTGCCGCTGCAAGTTCCTCTACTGTTGGGTCAATCAAATTAACAGACACATCACCAAAAACTTGTACTAATTTAAAATAAGATAATCCTCTTAAAAATTTAGCTTCTGCTACGTGAGTAGGGTTAGTAGAGTTATTAATAACATTATTTGTACTTATTATTGAACTATATAGAGCTGAATAAAAAGGTTGAAAGAAAGTAGATGTCGAAGTCGCTGATAAAGGACTTGGCGCAGTGAATTTATCAAAATCAATAAACTCTTCATCAAACAACGCATTATCTGATCTGAAATCTCCGAATATTGCCATTGGTGCAGCAGCTTCGTTTTGATAATTGTATGCCGCGAATAACACGGGTTCAAAATCTGTTATAGAACTGGCATCACCTAAATTTGGTGGTACTTGATCTAAATCGGTGGAACAAGCTGTTATCAACAACATTGAAACCATTATTATAAATATATTTTTCATTATTATTTTCTTTATTAGAAGTTAATATTTAAACCAAGAGTGAATGTTCGTGCTACTGGATTTTCACCTGACTGATGTCCGTAGGTTATTGGGCCAGCATAATTGCTACTGCTAGATGTATCTACACCTTCTGGATTATATGAAGTGTAATCATCTCCCATAATATATAATAAGTTAGAAGCTGCAGCATACAATCTAATAGAACTAAGACCAGCTTTTTCAACGAAGTCACTATTAAGAGTGTAGCCTAAAGTTAAATTTCTTAATGCTACAAAACCAGCATCTTGTATAACAGCATCCGTTTTATCTCTAGCTCTTGTGTAATGTAATCCTGTAGCATCTTCAATACCATCACCATCAGCATCAAAACTACTTCGTAATCTTCCACCCCAGTTGGAACCATTGTAAAGCGGGTCTACGTTGTAAACGATACCACCATGAGTTCCTTGTAATTGAACCCCTAAATCAAGATTCTTATATCTGAAATTATGAGACATACCCCAATAAAAATCAGGTGTATTAGTTCCTTGTTTTACTAAATCTCCTCCATTCTCAACTGTTTTAGTTGCATCGATTACGCCATCTCCATTTTGATCAACTACATAAACTTCTCCACTACTGTTTCCTATAACATCTAATGGGTTTATTAGGTGTCTTTCTTCAACCCATCCTGTGGTTTCTAATGCCCATAATTCTCCAATTTCTCCACCAACATAATTTCTATATACAGCGGCTCTACCAGAAGTACCATAATTTGTTACATCAGGTAATTGAGATAAGCTTCCCAAGTCTGTAATTTCTGTTTGAACCGTAGATAAGTTTGCACCCATATTCCAAGAGAAATTATCACTTCGTACAATTCCTGCATTTAATTCAAATTCCAAACCAGAACTTCTTACATCACCAGAATTAAGGCGAATTGAATTTCTTCCAAAAATTTCAGAAACACTTTGATTAATTAATATGTTCTCAATATCAGAAGTATAATAATCTACGCTAAGAGTAAAACGGTTATTTACAAACCCTAAGTCAATACCATAGTTGGTCTCCGTGTTCGTTTGCCATGTTAAATCTGGATTTGCTAAATCATTTGGAATGTTATATCCATTGCCTAATACTGTACCACCGGCATTTATAAAACTTAACGCATTATAAAATCCTAAATCCGAAACAGTTCCTAAAGATCCAAAACTAACTCTAGGTTTAAGTTTGCTCATAAATCCATCATTGTTAAAAAATGCTTCGTTATGTACATTCCAACCTACAGAAAAAGCTGGGAATACCTCAAATCTATTGTTTGCTCCAAAACGAGAATCTCCATCTCGTCTTAAAGAAGCAGATATTAAATAACGATCATCATAAGCATAAGCTACTCTTCCGAATATACTATATCTCGTATTAACTTCTTTTCTTTCCGTAACAGTTGTGTTTTCATTACCTAATAAGGCGTAATTTAATGGTTCGCCAAGGACTTGTCTTACATTTGTACCAGCAATTGAAGTTCCAGAAATATTGTTTTGTTGAAATTCTACACCGACTAATGCATTAATGTCATGTTTTTCATTAATTACTTTAGCATAATTAAGAGTTGTTTCACTTAAAACTGAAGTACGTTTTAAGTCTTGTTGATCCAAGTATGAATCTTCTAAATCTCCATTGCTATCACCTCCAACCAAGCTGTGCTGATATCCTTGAGTATCTCTTATGTCTGCACCCAAAACAGTTTTTAAATCTAAACCATCTATAATGCTATACTGAAGATAAGAACTAATATTAGCAAAATATGTTTTTTCAGTATTAGTTTTATTGTCAATTAATGATGCTGTACCTGGGTTACTTGAACCACCAATACCATTACCTACTCTACCATAATGCCAATCCCATGCAGGATCACCGGGTTGTAAATCGTAAATACTTCTAGCTCCATGTGAACCTTCAATATCTATACCAGGTTTGTTGTCATCAAAAGCTCTAAAGCCGCTTACGTTACCCTGTCTGCTGACTGTAAGACCGTTTCCATTGTCTAAAGCTTGATGTCTTCTTTCCAATTCTTGAACAAAAGAAATTGATTCTGCCGTATGATAAATAGGGTGAATACTAGCTCCTCTTAAAATATCTCTCAAATCGTGTTCTAATTCTGTTCTGTCAGAAACAAATCCGTTAATACTTAAACCTGTAGTAAATTTTTCACCTAATTTGGCATCTGCGCTTATTCGTGCATTTATTCTCTCAAAATCTTGTGTAATAGCAACACCATCGATATTTTGATATCCAACAGAGGCAAAAAAGTTTGAATTTTCTCCACCGCCACTCGCACTAAAATTATGACTTTGAGCACTACCTCCATTAAAAACATAATCTTCAATAGCTACTACATCAGGTGAGTTGTTATAACCCCATAGTTTATAAGCTACATAACCAGGTGCGGAAGCTTCAAGCTCTGCTACATCCCAATTACCATTAGCAATTTGTTCCTCAGCATGTTTGCCCCATTCACTAGCTGTCATGTTTATATTATCTCGATATTTTTCAGAATAACTTGTATAGCCATCATAACTAAACTTAACCTTTCCAGCTTTACCTTTCTTAGATGTAACAAGAATTACACCATTTGCACCTCTAGAACCATAAATGGCAGCGGAAGCAGCATCTTTAAGAACTTCTATACTTTCAATGTCATTTGGGTTAACTGTTGCTAAACTTCCAGATATAGGATAGCCATCTACCACAATTAATGGATTAGAATTACCTGTTATAGAGGAAGCAGCTCTAATTGCAATTTTTGGATCTGCACCAGGTGCACCACTTTGGTTTTGAATTAACACACCAGGTAATTTACCTGCTAATGCATCATCTACACGGGCGGACTGTATGCCTGCAATGTCATCACCTTTCACTTTGGCTACTGCTCCTGTAAGGTGTGATTTTTTACGGGTACCATAACCTACAACCACTACTTCATCTAGTAATGCCGCATCTTCTGCCAGTGTGATGTTCAATGATTCTTGTCCTGTAAAAGGGATGGTTTGAGTTACGAAACCGATATAAGAGAACTGAATTTCTTCGCCTTCATTAACGGTTATCTCATAATTTC
Source organism: Flavobacteriaceae bacterium EG-1 (assembly GCF_009649685.1). GTDB lineage: Bacteria > Bacteroidota > Bacteroidia > Flavobacteriales > Flavobacteriaceae > Aurantibacter_A. The sequence goes on along the minus strand of NZ_WJPK01000002.1, from coordinate 34,772 downwards.
CATCAAAGTCAGTAGCTGTACCTCTTGTGGTGTTAGCGATTATAACATTTACCCCTGCAATAGGAATGTTGTCGGCATCTACAATTGTACCCGTCAATTGAGAGCCCTCTTGAGCAAATATTGCCATGTTTACAAACAGGGCAAATATTACTACTAGTTTATTTTTAAATTTCATTTGTATTAAGATTAAGTTAGTAATGCTATTCGGATGAGCCGATTTTAATATGATTTAAGAAATCAAATTTGATTTTATATATACTAATCGTAAAATCTAATTAAATCTTTGTCGATTAATTAGATATAGTATCAATTATATGTTGTTCATATTGCTTCTTTTTAATATGAAGTAACGTACTCTTGCAAAGGATGAGTAAGTATCCTTTCTTTTTTTAAAATTTCATTGGCATATATCGTTTTGGTTTTATAATTATTTGAGAAATATTTATTTGGTTTACCATACTGGTTTACCAAATTGGTTGACCAAATATATGTTATTCTTTTGTTAATGAAAAATTAATTTAGAATTTAACACTTATGTAAAGTTGCAAATTGACAACAAACATCTTTATTTATTGCTATTTCCATAGTTTTTGTGAAATCAAAAAAAATAAAATCACATTATTTTTTGGTTAAAATCGAGGAAATACTAGGTTGTGTTTCATTAAATAAGAACATCTATTTCACCAGGAATTCTAGCAAAATGAAGTGGTTTTTTCTTTTTGAAGTTTTATTTCAATACAATTAATATTGAACTAAAAGATGGTTGATGTGCACTTGTATGACACTAATATCAAAGGAAGAATCTATTTAAATTTTTAAATTACCAATTTTGTTAGTAAAGAATATCAAGTTTTTGTTGCTCTTCAATCTTTATCTTTCCAGAATTGATTATAGTATTATTGTTGTGGTGATTATTTTTGGCTCCCCAGAGTAAGGCAACTAAATCTATAGGGTTGTTTTTGAATGTATTGTCATTAATAATTACATTTACAATACCATGAGATTTAATTAATATTCCACTTTCTTCTTTGCTACCACAAGAAGTAAAGGTGTTGTTTGATAATGTTAAAAATCCACCTATTGTAGATTCATCATACCCGCCTCTGTAAAAATTAATCACATCTCGTTTAATATTTATAAATTTACATTGGTTAAAAGTTACCATTTCTGCATTATAGTCACCTTTTTCATCCGCGGCTAATAAAATACCATTTTCACAGTTTTGAATATATGTATTATTAACGGTTATAGTATCTGCAAAAGATCCTTTAGCAGCTGTTAATACATTTCCAAAACCTTCTATTAAGCAATTGTCAATATACATCTTGTATGCAGAAGACATATTGTTTTGCAACGGAGCAAAGGCTAAATGATACTTTTGACCTTTAATTGTAATGTTATCCAGATGTATAACACCTTTAGGGTTCATTTCAAAAACTGGTGTGTTTTCTTGTCCTTCAAATAAGAGTTCTGGTTTTTTTTTGCCAATTGATTTTAGTGTTATATCCTTATCAATTTTTAGTGATGTTGTAATATGGTAAATTTCATCTACAAGCTCAATAATATCTCCAGAATTTGCCTGGTTTATCATTTTGGATAGCTCATCTTTTTTTGAACTAACTTTAAAAATGGTCGGTTCTTTCTCTATTTTATCTGTTGAGAACCATTTTGGTCCATATTTTTTTTTGTCAATTTTAAACTTTTCTGCTGTTACTAAATCGTTAATAGCACCAATTCTACTTTGTTCAGCTCTAGATTCGCCAAAAAGGTCATATTTAATTCTTTCAAAATCATATCCTAAGTAGGACTGGTCTAAAAAGTCATTATTTAGATCTTCAGGAACATACAACCAATCAGTTATTTGTTTCATATTTACATTCTTATTTTGTAAAACAGAAAATTTTGAATTTTTAGCCCCATTATTGTCTAGGATATTATTCTTAAACAAAATTCCATTTATACTATCATGTTCAACCACGGGAGTTAAATCAATTTTTGTATTGTAAATAAGGTTATTAGCAATTGTGGTTCGTATGGGTGGTAAAGAGCGAATTTCACTTGCTGGTAATACATCTGCACTAGCTCTATTTTGCCCGATACCTATTTGCCAAGGAGATTTACAGTCTACCCAAGTATTGAATGCAATAACTGCATCAGTAACTTGCTTGTATCTGTTAGAAATAGAATTCGGAATACCATTCATAATGGCAAGAGGAGTTCGGAAAGCCTCACCTTTAATTTTGTAAAAATAATTATTAGTAATCCAGTGTCCTGTATTTACTATTCGAATACCGCCATAAAAATCGGAGTCGTCATCACCAATAAATATGTTACCATCAACTGTTCCATAGTTGGCATGTCGAAGCACTAATGATCCTTCACATTTATAAAAAATATTATTCCTAAAAATATTGTAATCAGCTTTGTCAGAAATAATTTCTACTTCACCATTGCAGGCCTCAAAATAATTATTTGAAACATTTACATAACCGGGTGTCATTTGAGGATTTCCAATCCGAACGGTTTCGGCTCTTGGTCCCCCTTTTCTAGGGCGTGGACCAAAATAATTATAAATAATCTGATGATGATTGTTGGTGTTTTTATTCCCTGTATGCCAAACCATTAATGTATTGCCATCATTAGATTTTCCCGCAATATAGCAATGATCCATTTGGTTGTGCTTTCCGTAAAATTCAACCCATCGATCACTCATTAAGCGGCTAGGTTGCGTAAAATCTTCTATTACACATTCGGTTACTCTACTGTTATTAGCAACACTATCCAATCCTATTTTATAGCGTATAATTCCAGAAGACGGAGTGTATCCGTTTCGGAAATATAAGCCGCTTACTAGCAAATTTTCTCCACCTAAATGTAAAAATGATTGTCCTTCAATAAATACCTCACCTGAATTTTCGGCACGGAGTGTAATTGGAGCTTCTTTCGTACCCTTGCCAAAAAAATTTATCTGCACATCGCTCCAAATTCCATTTGCTAAAATAATTTCACTTCCTGGAATGGCTTGATTTATTGCTTTATTTAGCTCATTAATATTTTGAACAATTATACCCTTAGACTCTGATTTTTTACTACATGAATAAAGTAGAATTGCAATGAGCACTATTAATAAACAGTTTTTCATTTTTCACTATTTTTAGCAGTTGTGAACCATTTTGGGCCATATTGTTTTTTGATAATTTTGAATTTTTTAGCGATTTTGAGATTGATTATTGCTCCTGTCATATTTTTATCAGACCGTGAGTTTCCAAAAAGGTCAAGCTTAATTTTATCAAATTCATATCCATGGAAAACGTTGTTTAGTTTTTGTGAAGCTTCAGGTACAAATAGCCATTCGTTTATTTTTTTCATTTTTAACTTCTCATTTCTGAATATATCGAATTCAGTATACTGTTCGCCATTATTATCAATAATGTTGTTCTTAAACAAGATACCATCCATGTTGTCAAAATTGATTAAGGGTGTAGCATCGGTATGAGTATTGTAAATTAAGTTATTAGCTATGGTTGAGCGTATTGGTGGTTCTGAACGAATCTTTGTAAAATGTAATGAGTCAATTTTTATCCTATTTTGCCCGACCCCTATTTGCCATGTTGATTGGCAATCAATCCAACTATTAAATGCAATTACAACATCAGTAACCTGTCTAAACCCTTGTAGGGGTGTGTTTTTAATTCCATTCATTATGGCGAGAGGACTCCTAAAATTTACCCCTTTAATTTTGTAAAAATAATTATTAGTAATCCAGTGTCCTGTATTTATTACACTTAGTCCTCCAAATAAATTAGATTCGTCGCCTCCAATAAAAATATTACTATCTACTGTTGCGAAATTACCATGGCGTAATACTAAAGAACCTTCACACTTGTAAAAAATATTGTTTAGAAATGAATTGTAATTTGTCATATCTGAAATAATCTGTTCATCACCGTTGCAGGCTTCAAAATAATTATTTGCGATATTCACTCGTCCAGGAGTTAAACGTGTTTTGCTGTTGCCAAGTTGAATAGTATGTGCATTATGTTCACCTTGTCTTGGTCTCGGACCAAAATAGTTATTCGTTATTTGATGGTAATTGTTTGTATGTTCATTGCCATTATGATAAACCATCAAAGTTGGTCCATCATTAGTTTTTCCCGCGACATAACAATTTTTTAGTTGGTTGTGTTTGCCGTAAAATTCAATCCATTGATTGCTTGAAGAAATGTTAGGGGTATTGAAATTCTTAATGACGCAATTCGTTACACTACTATTATTTGCAATGTTATTTTCACCTATTTTAAATCTTATTACCCCAGAAGTGGGAGAGAACCCATTTCTAAAAAACAAACCATTTACATTCAAATATTCACCTCCTATATGCAAGTATGATTCTCCTTCAATAAAAACTTTCCCTGGGGTTTCTGCGCGAAGGGTTATTGGATTTTCCTTAGTTCCATACCCAATATATTTAATTTGAAAATCCTTATAAATTCCATTGCGAAGTATAATTTCACTACCAGGAATTACTTGACTTATAGCTTCCTCTAATTCAGTGTAATCGTTAACATAAATACCTTTTACTTTTGAGCTATTCTTACAAGAAAAAAATAGCATTAATACAATAGTATAAGTAAGAAATTGATTGTTTTTCATTTGAATTTAACTTATTGTAAAAAAAGCCAGAGGGATAAGGCTTTTTGGTGGTCGAATCAATCTATCATTTTATTAATAATTGGAATGAGTTTTCAGGTATTGTTCGACCATTTGAACATACTATTTTTTAGTGGTCCTTTAAATTAAAAAACTATTATAAAATCTTCTTTGTATCTAATTTTATTAAAAAACACTAAAAGCGATAATGAGTGCGAATCATATTAGGAATTCGAACATTCTTTGAGTTCAAATGCTATTAGGCACTTTTTTTACATTCAATAATATTGAAGATAAGATTTTGAAATTATTTACCAGTACCATAAAGTGCCGTCTTCTAATCTGGTTACCGGTAAATAAGAGCGTTTGTATTCGTATTTAGAAGCTTCTTCTTCATTAAATTCAACACCAAGTCCTGGCTTTTCTTCTAGGCGTATATATCCATTGTCAAAAGATAATGGATGGTTAAAGACACTATTTAATTTTTCAGTTCCAAACCCTATAAATTCTTGCACCCCAAAATTTGGTGCCCAAAGGTTAAAATGCGCATGTGCGGCATGGCAAATTGGTGATAAATCAGGTGCGCCATGCGGGGCCATTCTCACATTATACATATCTGCAAAATTTGCCATTTTCTTCAAAGGAGTTATTCCTCCACCATGTGTAATTGCTGTTCTTAAATAGTCTATGGACTGGTTAACGATTAAATCTTTAGCATCCCAAACAGTGTTGAAGATTTCGCCAATAGCTAAAGGAATAGTCGTGTGGTTTCTTATGATTTGATATCCATCTTGATTATCTGCTGGTGATGCATCTTCAAGAAATAATAATTGGTATGGTTCTAAAGTCTTGCCTAAATGCGCCGACTCTATTGGGGTTAATCTGCTGTGTACATCATGAACCAATTGTATGTCGTATCCAAATCGCTCTCTTGCTTGTTTGAATAATTCAGGTATAAACTTTAAGTATTTTGCAGTAGACCAAGGTTGTTCTGGTGGCAATGGGCGGTCGCTTTGAAGTTCATAATAATCCTTCTTTTTGCCTAAGGTTCCATAAGAGCCTTCAAGTCCGGGTATTGCACATTGCAAACGAACCACTTTAAAACCTTGATCAATAAATTTACCTAGGTTGTCTAATGTTTCTTCTACGGTTTCTCCATTTGCGTGACCATAAACTGTGATTCCTTCTCGGCTTTTACCTCCTAATAATTGGTAAACAGGAAGATTTGCAATTTTTCCTTTAATATCCCATAAAGCCATGTCAATTGCCGCTATAGCTGCCATAGTAATAGGGCCCCTTCTCCAATAAACTCCTTTGTATAAATATTGCCAAATATCTTCTATTTGGTGTGGGTCTTTGTTAATTAGACAAGGCACAACATGCTCTTCTAAATAAGCTACAACTGCCATCTCTCGACCATTAACTGTTGCGTCTCCTAAACCATAAATACCATCGTCTGTTATAACTTTTACCGTTACAAAGTTTCTTCCAGGGCAACTTACAAAAACCTTAATTTGGTTAATTTTCATTCTTTAAATTTATTTTATTTCTGATTCAGGAATAAAGTCGAAAAGTGTCGATAAATGTTCTCGCATGGTATGTTTAGCTCTTTCGACATCTCCATTCTTAATGTGTTCTAGAATTACAACATGTTCATTATAGGCTTTAAGTGGTCGTGAATCCCGACAGATATCATATTTTTTTGAAAAGTTCATCATATGAGAAACCAAATAGGAAACTAGATAAATGATTACATTATTTTTAGAAGCTTTCGCTATGCCTATATGAAACATTAAGTCTTCCTCTATACCAGCTTCTCCAGCTGAGACCTTTCTTAAAAGTAATTCTAATGTTTTTTCTAAGTATTCAATATCACTTTGTTCTGATCTTTCAGCTGCAAGTGCAACAGATTCAATTTCCAATACATTTCTAACTTCCAAGAGCGATTTATAATCTGGATTAAGTAAATTCACAACATTAGTAGTAAGTGATATTAGTGCAGATCGTTTATTGCCGGCTACAACACGTACGCCACTAGGTGTTTTTTTAAGAATTCCATAAAATTCTAGTTTACTGAGTGCATCCCGAACGAACATTCTGCCAACTTTGTACTTTTCACTTAAGGATCTTTCTGATGGTATTTTGTCTCCTTCAACCAATTGCCCCGAGGTTATTAGTTCATTTATTTGATCAACTACTATGTCCACTGATGTTTCAATGTTGATATCTCCAAGATTTTTAAACTTATCAACTGACATAAATCCTAATTAGAGTTTTTGAGAATTAGACAATAATTTTTTGGTTAACCATTTTTCATATTTTGAAAATATAGACGATAATACTAAAATTATCTATTTTTATAAAATGCTAATATATTAATATAATTAATAAATATATGTATTTATGTAATTTTATATAGAATAATATTGATTAATTACTAAAAAAATAAAATTTTAGCTAAATATAATTTTGGTTAACCAAAATATTAGAATTAGTTTTACAGGTCTATAATTGTCGGTTTAGATAAATCTTAAACATGGAACTAGGTAAGAATAATTTTCTAAACTAATATTAGGTTAATATGATTGAGAATAATTGTAATAACCATATATAGATACATAAAAAGTTAATAAATGGAAAGAAAACTAAAGGTGCTCATTTCAGGTACAGGATTTGCTGGCCAGGGCCATGCAGATGCGTTTCGTGCAGTAGGAGCTGAAGTAGTAGGAATTGTAGGTAGAACACCAAATGTTGTTAGCGAAGTAGCGAAAAAAATGAATATTCCTTATTCTGGTACGGATTGGGAGCAAGCATTGATTGAGTGTAAACCTGATATCGTTTCTATAGCTACGCCTGGTGGTGCACATTTTAAAGCCATAACACAAGCCATTGAATTTGGATGTCATGTGTATAGTGATAAACCTCTTACGGTTGATGGAGAATCTGCCCTTAAATTATATGAATTAGCTAAAAATAAGAATGTAAAAACAGCATTTGCCTCTAGTTTTCGTTACATGCCTTGTGTTATTCATGCTAAACAATTGGTTGCAACTGGAGTAATAGGTGAGCCTGTTGAAGCTGAGTTTATCTCACATTTTAATCTTGAACGAGATATTCCATTCGGATGGTCTCATCGTAAAGAAGATGGAGGTGGTAGATTGAATAATAATTTTACACATATGATGTCTATAGCTACATCTGTTCTTGGTGAAAAAATATTATCTATTATTGGCGAAGTACGTGATGATTTAGGAAAAGCACCCATAGTTGAAGGAGTTCATAATTTTAAAACAAGAAGAGATCATATTCCCAATGATCTTAATGATCCTTCATTGAAGTGGGGTGAAAGTAATGTTGAATGGTCGTATACCGTAATGGCTCAATTAGAGAGTGAAATGGCAACAAAACCGGTATCAGTGCTTTTTAAGCATGGTGGACTTAATCCAAAATTTCATGAGAACCATATTGTGTTTTATGGTACAAAAGGTGCAATTTTTATTGAAGGCCATTATGGTATGGGGCCGTTATATATATGGGATAAAAATAAAACATGGAAAAAATTACCAGTGCCGCAAAATATTATAGATGACCAACCAAAAGTTAAGGGTGACACTGAACGGAATTGGCAATATTTGGCTAGAGAATTTGTAAAAGATATAAACGGTGAAAAAGTCGACTATTATCAATCCTTTAAAGAGGGTAGTTTGTACCAGCAACTAATAGATTTAATTAGAAAGAATGATAACTGGACAGATGTTCGTCATCTCCAATAAAAATATGTTACATGTTTTATGACTATCTCGTAATTGCCCTTTATTTTATTTTAATACTTGCTATCGGAGTGGTGTTTTCGCGCATGGCTAGTAAATCTACGAGTGATTATTTTCGTGGAGGGGGTAAAATGTTGTGGTGGATGGTAGGTTCAACAGCTTTTATGGCTCAATTTTCAGCTGTTACATTTACTGGTGCGGCAGGAAAAGCCTTTGCTGATGGTTTTGCAATTAGTGCGGTCTACTTAGGCAATACCTTTGCATTCTTTTGTGGGTGGGCATATTTCTCTCAGCGATTTAGACAAATGCGCGTTGATACACCTACAGAAGGGATAAAAAGAAGGTTTGGTCCACAGAATGAGACTTTTTTTTCTTGGGCATTGATTGTGTTTTCATTTTTAAATGCAGGTGTTTGGTTAAACGCTTTGGGGGTTTTTACAAGTGCGGTTTTTGATGCGGATATTTCATATACTATTATTGCTATTGGGCTAACTGTATTATTTGTGTCTGTACTTTCTGGAGCATGGGGAGTAGTTGCATCAGATTTTGTTCAAACCTTAGTGGTTGCGGTTGTGTCTATTGCATGTGCTGTAGTTGCACTTGTGAAAGTAGGAGGGCCAGTTGAACTGATTGATAATTTTCCTGGAGGATTTTTCATAGGTCCTAATATGAACTATCCATTAATATTAATAGGAACGTTTATTTTCTTTTTACCGAAACAAATTATTACGATGATGAATCTTCATGATTCATTTCGATTTTTGAATGCTAAAGACTCTATCAATGCACGTAAAGCTGCCTTGCTTGCTATGACACTTATGGGTGTAGGAACAATTATTTGGTTTATTCCGCCATGGGCAGCCGCTACACTTTATCCAGATGCTCCGGCAGACTATGTTCAGTTAGGAAGCAAAGCGGCTGATGCTGTTTATCTCGTATTTGCTAGAAATGCCATGCCAATTGGAACAGTTGGGTTATTGATGGCGGGGCTTTTTGCAGCATCAATGTCTTCTATGGATTCAGCATTGAATAAAAACGCAGGTATCTTTGTTCGAAGTATCTATCAGCCATTTCTTGCAAAAAGGAATCGTCAGACAGATGATAAGAAATTGCTGCGACTTAGTCAATTAGTCAGTTTTGTAAGTGGTATTGGAGTTATAGTTGCCGCTTTATATTTCGCTTCGCTTAGAGAGTTAAGTTTGTTTGAATTGATGATGTCTGTTTCAACAATGATACAAATGCCTATGATGGTGCCACTTTTGTTAGGAGTTGTTATAAAGAAAACCCCTCAATGGGCACCTTGGGCTACAATTGCAGTAGGGTTAGTAGTTTCATGGCTAGTTGCAAATGTTATTACTGGGGAAGTTTTTGTTTCATTATTCGGTATTGAAACGCTCACTAAAAGAGAGATCATCGATATGAACATAATTCTTACAATCGCTGGTCATGTATTTGTTACGGGTGGTTTTTTCTGGGCAACCTCGTTATTTTACAATGAAGCTAAAGACAAGAATAAATTGGAAACTGACCGCTTTTTTGAGGATTTGGAAACTCCAATTATTTCGGATGACCAGCAAGATGAGGTTGATCAACAACAAAGACGAAAATTGGGTAATATGGTTATGGTGATGAGTATTGGAATTTTGCTAATGAGTTTAATTCCTAATCCATTTTGGGGTAGAATTTTGTTTGTGGTTTGTGCACTTATTATTTCAATAATTGGATTTTTGTTGAAACGAAGTGCTGTACAAAAGATATCTGCAACTAGTTAGAATACAACTATGAATATTGGAAAATTTTGTTCATTACTTTTTATGTTAGTTATACTGCTCTCTTGCGAAGCACAGGTAATAAAACTAACTCATGGTATAGACGAATCTGCAGGAGGTGTTTCTGCATACATCATAACAACACCAGTTTCGATTTATTATCTTGAAAAAGAAGGTGGAGGTCTTTCTAGTATGCTCGACAAAGAAGGGGTTGATTGGATAGGTTTTCATAATAAGAAAGGTTCTGCACATAAAGGAGAATATAGAGGATTTCCTAATGCTATACACAAGCAAGATGGTAGTTATTTTCATGCTATGAATGCTGGAACAGACCCATCAAGTTCAGTCGTTGATATAGAAACTGATACTCATGTACGTATAACTTTTACATCAAATAATAAGCAATGGATTGGACAGTGGGATTTTTATCCAAACCGTTGTGACTTTACAATGACTAAAATTAGTAAAGGATATCATTACTGGGTGCAATATGAAGGTGTTCCCTATGGTGAAATGGATGAAACAGACTATTGGTATGCTTCTATAGATAATTTAAAACATTCAATTGATGAGCCTTTCAAAGGAGATTTACCTTATCCAGAATGGATGGCTTTTGGTGATCAGAAATCTACAAGATTGCTTTATATTCTCCATCATGAGGATGATGATATACCAGATAACTATGTGAGCCGACCGGATATGACTGTACTTGGTTTTGGAAGACAAAATGGAGAAGAAACAACTAAACATTTGTCAACAGTACAAACCTTTTCAATTGGCTTTGTTGAGTCTACGGAATATTCCACTATTGAAAATGTTTTACGACAAGTGCTTGAGCAATAATTAGAACGATACATATTAGGATTCATTCGTTAATATATGTAAGTGCCTTTTAGTAAAGTTAGAATAAACGTGCTATTAAATGTAGAAATTAACCTGTTTTCAAACTTAAATTTAGAAATATTATGCAAAGAAATATATTAAGTGCAATTATTTTGTTTGCAATTGGCTTTGTCGGTAACTCGCAAATACTTTATACTTTAAACCCTTCTGATATAACAGTAGTAAACGGAATAATAACATCTACAACCCTTACTAACGTCAAAGGGGGTAATTATCAACCGAATATCATTATCCCGAAAAAATTAAATGGGCAAATAGTTACTGGAATTGGTGAGAAGGTTTTTCGAGATAAAAATTTAGCTAGTGTTGAATTTCCTGAAAAACTTACGTTTATTGGGGAGGCTGCTTTTGAGCATAATAGCCTAACCAGTTTAGATTTGCCTTCTGGAATTACAACAATAAAAAAGAGTTGTTTTGGAGTCAATAACTTAATAAGTGTCAACTTGCCCATGGGATTAACAACCATTGAAAGTAGTGCATTTAGAGATAACAGTTTAATCAAGATAGATTTACCTAGTGCTCTTACCTCTATCGGTGATTTTGCTTTTCAGAATAATCGAATTACCCATGTGAATTTTCCTCCTAATCTTAAAGTTATAGAAGAGAGTGCATTTAATGTTAACTTTTTAATAAATGTGAATTTACCTGATAGGTTAATTACGATTGAAGCCAGCGCTTTTCGAGATAATCGATTAACTAGTATAAATCTACCAGCTGGATTAGAGTCTATTGGGCATAGTGCTTTTCTTGCTAATCGTCTAACTCAGATAGATTTGCCAGATGGACTAAGGTTTATTGGAGAGAATAATTTTAAAATAAATGGTGATTTTACTGGTTTTATTTTACCCAATGGAATATCGGGTAATTGGCTAGGGAGTAATGGCGCAATTTTGAAGGCAGGAGATGTTATTTTACCTGAAAATTTTGATAATAGTTATAGTGCTATTGCTGTTGAATAGGACCAGAATTATTTTTGAAATTACGGTGGCAATACATACGAATATTAAGTATATAATGCATTACAAGTATTCAATTGAAGAGGAAATTTTTTCAATGATGTTTGTATGATTCTTAACTTCTAAATATTTTGTATTCTGTAAGCTTTATAGGAAAATAGTTTATTATAAAGAGCAATTTAAGAATAGAAAAATGCGGAAATCTAACAGATTTCCGCATTGTTTTTAATATAATTTAATAAAGCAAAACCAATAAATTATCTATGGCTTTAACTGATTATCATTCATCTAATAAGAGGAGTAAGTAGAGACAACCGTATCTGTTAGGTTTTTGTCTTTTATTAAAGTGACTCAAAATAAAATCATGTTGAAAGAATTGCCCCATTGTTATTTCTTAAAAGTTTTTCAGCAATTCATGCAAAATACTGCTTACTTCTACTTAAGACTTATCTCCAAAATAAGATACTGCATCACCACTTAAGAAATCTTCTCGTACAGGGCTAAATGTGTCAATAAGAATACCTTCTTCTAGGCAAATAGCACTATGTAATAAGTTAGGTTCTATATATATTCCATCTCCGCCTTCTACAATTTTTTTCTCACCATCAACTTCAAATTCAAATTTACCAGAAACACAATAGGTTGCTTGGGTATGAAAATGTTGATGTGGTGTACCCAATGCTCCTTTCTCAAATTTTACTTTAACCATCATTATTTGGTTGTCGTAACCTAAGAACTTTCTTGATACTCCACCACCAAGTTCTTCCCATTCCATGTCTTTTGAGATAACATATTTTTCACTAAATCTTTTCATAATTTCAAATTTATTTGTTTTTATTTATAGTAATAAGAACCTGTCCAAGAATAATTCTTATCATTAATTTTTATTTTGTGCTTTGCTTCTTTTGAAGGGTTGGTATTTGCCATTATAAAGTACTTAACAATGTCTTTTGTGGTTGTTATTTTAATAGCTGTATAATTTTCAGAATCTAAAATTACGCTTATTTCCTTAATACTAGTTTTAGAATTAGTTGCAGATTCGGTAACAGGACTATAACCGCCATGCGATTCTATAATTGAAACGAAGATTGAATTTTTAGAATTCTTTCTTCGAATCATTAATGCAGCATCTCTCCTTAAATTAAATTCTGGATCGTTAGCACCAAGTCTAGTTAAAATAAGTTCGTCTCCTGTGTTAGTTGCCATTGTTAGAGAATAAAATTTACCATTTCCTAACCATGAAAATTTAGTGTTTTCAGAAGATGCTTTTCCTTTTCCTTCTACATATAAATGTTGGTAGCCATTGTTTGCACCTAATACGTTTAAGGATGTTGGGCTTTGATAATCAAAATTAGTTTCAATTACTTGACCCATAAAATAGTATGGAAAGTCATATTGATTCTCTTTATTGGCACTTATTTTCATAATGTCTAATAAAAAAGGTTTGGAGATATTATCATCCTTAATAAGAGCCATAGTCCTTTGCATTTCGGTGCCCGGATAAGCGTTTTTTTCATTAGCACTGACTATTTGAATTTTCGGGTCGGTATCATCATAAAATTGAAGTTCTGAATGGTACTTGCTGCCTATTTCATATTTACCATTAAAGTGTGAGGTTTCATTTTGAGTAATTGTATTATGGGCTATAGTTTGTTTGGCCCATGTTTTGTTTTCTTTTAAGTAATTGCCTCCACCTTTTTGTTCAATATTTACAAATCGAGCAAGACCGTAATCTTGAATAATTTCATCACCTTTTTCATATAGCGAATACGAAAGTTTGTCATAATGTCCATGACTTGATCCTTGGGTAGCATATTTAAAGACCAACTCTATATTTTCATTTCTTAAAATTGCTACCCCCCCTTGTTTGCCATTTGGACCGTCAGATAAGTTTATCGATTTTTTGGTGAATGGTTTGTCATCGCCATTTTTAACTCCAAGAGCGACTGCTAGTCCAGAGTCATCTAATAAAACTTCTCCTTGTTCCTTTGCAATTGATAATAAACCGGGATTCTTTTCTCCAAAATAATATGAAATATCAACTGCTGTAATTAGGGCACTGTTGAAATATGACATTCCTTTTTGGCCATCATTAAGTGGGAAGAATTCTCCATCGGCATCAGACAAGTTTAATAAGGCGTTGATTGACTTTAAAAGTACACCTTCTTTGTAATCGAATATTTTTAATTCTGGTTTTACATTATGCAGTGCTTCTGCAAAAATTAAAAAAGGATACATGGCATAGCGCTGGTAGTATGGGCCTTCATTATAATACCCATCTGGTGAAAAGGGTTCTTCTATATTTGCTAAAAAACCTGCTTTTCCATTTTTGTTTAAAAAACCTCCATCATCATCTTTAGCATTAGTATCTAAATTTACCCCTTTAATACCGTATAAAGCACGATCCACTAATTCCTGATCATTCATTACCAAACCTATCATTCCAACAGCAGCATTCCCCCAAGTGCTATGATTGTGCACTCTTTGATAGAATTGTGGACTGTCTATTGAAATGTGATTCGCAAATGGTCTGAATAGATTTGTTTCTAGTTTATTGCGTTCTTCTTCTGTTAAATAGTTATAGATGCAGTCATATGCCTGGCTTACATACACCAACCAATTAGAGTCATTTAAACACTGCCAGAATAATTTACCTCTAGCATACGATCTTGTTTTTGGGTGTAAGGGGAGTGTTTTGTATAATGCTTCGTAATGCATTAACATGTCTTTTACATATTTAGCATACTTTTCATCTTCAAGAATTTGGTATAAAACTCCTGCCTTTTGTAATATTATAAAGTTGGTTTTGTGCCTTTCGTGAGTATAGCCTCCCGAATAATCTTTAGGGATTGGTGTGTCAATACCTAAAGCAATTTCAATTTCAACTTCTTGCTTTATTTTATTTAAAGAGTTGTCAAAAAGGGGAACTTTTCCTAATTCTTTTCTAATTTTTTCGACCCCATTTTTAGTCAAAATTAAATTCGGGTGTTCTTGAGAGCTTAAATTCATCGGGGCTAAGACTAATAGTAAAATCCCTAATAGTATTATTTTTTTTACACTATTTTGATTTCTTAATATCATTAGTTTATTTTTTTATAATTCCTAAATCTAATCCGTCAGTAGCTTTACCTTTTAGGGGAGAATTTTCATCTAATATATAAGAAGAATTATCTGAGAATTTCGGCACCAAATTCCATTGGTTTTCTACAAGATATTCCTGATCACCAGTTACCTTTAGTTTTTCGGTGTTGCTTAAGGTATTATTTCTTACTTTAACAATAGGTTCGCCAACTACTAAATGCATATTAATGGCTTTACTGTTTTGAAATATATTATCTCTTATGTCTGTTTCTTGAACGCCATATAATGATATAGTTGATTGATATTTATTTTTCTTTCCATGTCCAACATTATCAAATACATTGTGATCTATTTCTAAAAATGGACCAAAGGTGCTCTCATCCTTACCTCCTCTATATAATCTTAGTGCTGCGCCCTGTAAATCAGTGAAAGTGTTATTTTTCATTAAGAAATACTCTACATTGTAAGCGCCTATGTCATCAGTTTCTTTGTCTAAAGCAGCAATGCCTCCTGAAATATTCTTAAATGTTGAATTTTGAATGCTGATAGTGTCAGCAAAGGTGCCTTTGGATACTCGTAAAACATCAAATGAATGATTTACTATCATATCTTTGAATTCACACTTATTTACAAACAGTTTATAATTGTCAATCATGGAGTTCTTACTAGTACTAATAACCGAGTTACCTGCATAATCTGGCGATTTAGTTCCATCAAAAGTGATGTTTTCTAAGGATAAACTTCCACCGTTTTGAATTTCGAAAGCCATCATGCGTTCAAATAAAATAGTAGCTTTTTTTTGTCCTATTGATTTAAAAGTTAATGGATGTTTTATTTTTACAGCTTTAGTTATTAAATACGTGCCATCTTCTTCTAATTCAATAATATCACCGGCTTTAGATTGTTTTACAATTTCATACAGGGTGTTTATTCCGGCTTCAACTTTAAGAGTATTACCTGAATTTAAAGCAATATCAGTGTCATCCTTAGAATACCAGGTTGTTCCGGTATTATCTTTTGTAGCAATATTCGCGCTTATTTTAACTTCGGTTTTTATCTTGTCCGAAATTGGAATTAAAAAACCTTGTTCGTTTTCTGTTAGTTTTATATCTGAATTTTCAAAACCTTCTTTAATACTCGTTTCGGAATTCTTACCAAGAATGTTGCCCGAGAATTTAATGCCACTAATATCATCATCAATTGTAAATATGTTTTTCTTAGTGTTATTATAGATTATGTTTTCTGAGAATTCTGAGGTTTTTGGTGCTTGACTTCTTTCCTGATCACTGCCAGCTCCAAAAAGGATATTTTCGCAATTAATAAATGTATTGTTATTTACTTTAGAATCTATTACTGGAACATAACGGTTTGGTGGAGAATTCGGAACACCATTCATCATTACAAATGCACCTCTAAATCGATAGCCAGTTAAACCAATATGATAATTATTGGTAACTGTTTGTTTTTCGTTTATTACTCGGATGCCTCCTGTACTTGGTTTGCCATTGCCAATAAATACATTGCCGTCTACTAAAGTTTCATTACCATGACGCATAGTTAAGGTTCCAGTGCATTCGAAAAAGGTGTTGTACTTAAATGTGTTTTGACACGATTTATTAGATATAATTTCGTGCTCACCATTGGTTCTGTCAAAGTAATTGGACTCAACTAAAGTATTAGAATTTTCAAGTGCATGATGACTGGTTCCAATTCTTAAAGTTTCTCCGCCATTATTGCCGTAAGTCGGTCGAGGGCCAAAATAATTGTGGTCTATTTTATGGTTATTCTCGCGACTACCTTCTGTGTCTAAACCAACAATCATCGTTACTCCTAAATTCTTTTTGCCAGAAATATGGTTATGGTCAATTCTATTGTTTTTACCATAAATCGTAATCCAATAATCTTGTACTTGTCTTTCAGGGTTGTTGTAATTATCGATAACACATTCGGTGAGTCGACTATTATTTGCCATTTTTTCTCTATTTTTTCTAAATGAAATTACAGCGTTTGTTGGCGTGTAACCATTTTTGAAAACGAGTCCTTTTACTATTAAATAGTTGCCTGCAATTCTTAAATTAGATTCGCCCTCTAAAAATACTTTTCCTTTTTCCTCTGCAATAAGTGTAATTGGTTTTTCTGCTGTACCATTAGCCTCAAACAATAGTTCTGTGTTTTTCCAGATACCATTTGCTAGAATGATGCTGTCTCCAGGTTGAATATTAGCTACTCTGTCATTAAATTCTTCAATTGAATTTACAATGTTTTTCACTTTAGTTTCCGTTTGACAAGAAATGATAAAAACGCAAAAAATAATAAGAGGAATAAATCGTTTAGTCATAACAATAAAATTGGTTAACCAGTTTGGTTCACCAAATATATGGTATTATTTTAATAAAAACAGAATAATTGATAATTTAACAAAAATGTCCAATCTAAGTTTATATTTTACCATATTTAGTGTTTGTAAATCATGAATGTGATAGGTAATTAACAATTGATGTTGATTTCGGTATGATTAATTAGTATCAAAATATATGTTGATGCGTCTGTAAGACATATTTATTTTTAAATTGGATAATTTAAAATTATAAGAAGATACAAAACAGAAACTTTTAATTTCTATAGTATTATTTGCTTTTAGTAGTTAGCGTATTTTATCAAAATAATCAGTTTTTAAGTATATAAGAAAACATGAATAAGGATTTAGAACAATTTGCATATATGCCTTTAAAACAATTGCCAAATAGAGTTTGGCGAACTTATGAGGGAGGGGCTTTAATTGATAGATGGAAATTAGACGACTCCGAAATTGATAATAGTTTGCCTGAAGAATGGATTATGTCTACCGTTATCGCACGCGGGAAAAATAGACCTAAAAATGAAGGCCTATCATTGATGCAAACAACTTCTGGAATATATTCACTGAAAGACTTAGTGGCGGCTAATCCTCAATTGTATTTAGGTGAGGCTTTAGCTGAAAAATTTGGTTCTACAGGTGTGCTAATAAAAATGCTTGATTCTAAAGAAAGATTGACAATACAGGTGCATCCAGATAAAGAATATGCAAGAGATAGGTTAAACTCTGAGTTTGGTAAAACTGAATCTTGGTATGTTTTGAATAAACGTGAAATAGGAGGTGAGAAGAGTGTTATTTATATGGGTTTTAAAGAAGGTGTAACTAAGGAACACTGGAAGAATTTATTTATTAGTCAAGATGTAGAGGGTATGTTGTCATGTTTGCATAAGATAGAAGTGAATCCTGGTGATGCCTATATGATATATGGAGGAGTGCCACATGCGATTGGAAGTGGATGCTTTTTAATGGAAGTGCAAGAGCCAACTGATTATACTATGCGTGTCGAAAAAGTAACACCAGGAGGGCTAAAAATTAGTGACGAATTAATTCATCAAGGGGTTGGGGTTGAAAGTATGTTGGATTGTTTTCATTATGAAGGTTGTTCTTATGCAGAGGCATTAAAGAGATGGAAAATTGAGCCACAAATCATTGATTCTTCTGAATCTTATACCTTAAAGTCTATTTTTAATAAAAACCATACAGATTGTTTTGGGTTAAATGAACTTGATTTAGATGGTGATTGTACCTTAACTTCAAGCGGAAGTTTTTTTGTTGCGGTTGTATATTTTGGATCCGGTACAATTATAAGTAGGGGAGAAACCTATAGTTTTTCTCAAGGAGATGAGATTTTCTTCTCTGCTGCCATAGAAGAAATAAAGTTCAAATCTGAAAAGGAATCTAAAATTTTACTGTGTTATCCACCAAATTAGTTAGGTAATAGTAGCTTCTTTAAATCCTAAATTTTATTGGATGAAGTTTATAAATCCTATTAGTGCAATATAGAGCATATAACAGTTAAATAGTAAGGTTGCACCTAGGGCAATATTCATCCATAGCGTTGCTTTCAAATTTTTCATTAAATCTGATTTATTAAGTAGAATTAATAAGAATAAGGTAATTAATGGCATTATAAATGGACTAAGTGCTTGTGAAGCAATTAATATCCAAACTGGTTTTCCGCCTAAAACAGGAATTATCAAACCTGAAAGCGCAATCAAAACGACAAAGAGTTTATATATCGGTTTTTTCATGTCTCTTTCAGTGTCTGTATAGTCTGCAATCAGCCATGGGAATAAGAGGAGGTTTGGAAATATGGAAGATAAACCTGCGCCAATAATTCCCATGGTAAATAGGGTTAGAGCAAAATCACCAGCCCATGGACCTAGGGCGTGCATCATGTCTGTAGCATTCTCAACTTCAATACCATTAAAGTATAAGGTTCCTGTGGCGCTAATCATAATTGCCAGACTTATAAGAAAGGTCATTACCATGGAAGACATAGCATCTTTGTTTTCTGTTTTTAAATCATCTAATCCCCAATTTTGTTCTTGAACTAAGATGCTTCTGGAGGCTAAACATACGCCTGCCATAGTAGTGCCTACGATACCAGCAATTACCAGTCCTGAATTGTCGCCTTCAGGTAGTTCAGGAAAGAAATCAATAATAGATGTTCCGGCTTCATTTACGACCATTAGGCTTGTAAGGATAAAGGCAAATGACATAAAGCCTACCATAATGCTCATAGCTTTAATGAAATTTTCATGCTTACCAGTCCAAAAAAGTCCAATCAAGATTGCAATGAAAAAAATCGAAACAATAGGTTTGTTTAGAAATGAAATAGGGGTTTTTACTGAAATCCATTCCATAGTAACTTCAGCTACTACACCCATTACACCTATGCATGAGGAAACAATTGATACTAGTAGTGCGGTAATTATAAATATAGTGACTGGTTTTCCAAAAGCTTGTTTGAAATTAAACATAAGGGTGTTTCCAGAAACTATTGTTAATTTGCTAATTGCGACAAGCAAGAAATAGGTAAAGAAACAGGAGAGCAATAGAGCCCAAGATAAACTTAAACCATATTTGGCTCCAGACACTACCATTGATGTAACGCTTCCTGTGCCTACTATATAGCCTATAATGAAGAAAGCTGGTCCTAAATTTTTAAGTGTTTTCTGAATTCGTTTAAATGGTGAAAGGTTGTTTGGTGTCATAATTTAACTACAATTATTTTTACTGACTAGGTGTCGAAAAGTATATTTTTAGCTAATTCAATTCTTAAATTTTCGACACCTGCTGTAGTCAATATTAAATATTTGATATTTTACAGCTTGATAATAGTACAAGCTAGTAATAATAAGAGTAGTTAATTCTTAATGATACAAATTAATTGGTAAACCAATTTGGTAAACCAAAAATAGGTATATTTGTTAGACTATCAAATTTTTAACATAAAATCAATCACATAAATCAAAAAAGCAGGGGTATTATGAAAAAAAAGAGCAATATTTTATCTCGAAGAGATTTTGTAAAACTATCTTCTACAGGTTTAATGGCAATGCCGGTGTTAACAACTGCTAATCCATTTAATTTGGCAACATCTTCTAATGATGATATTACTGTTCATCTTTTTTCTAAACATCTTCAATTTCTAGATTATAACGAGATGTCTAGAATAGCTTCTGAAATAGGCTTTGATGGATTAGATTTAACGGTAAGACCAAAAGGACATGTATTACCGGAAAACGTTTCGATAGATTTGCCTAAGGCTGTTGCTGCAATGAAAAAGTATGGGTTGTCGCCAAAATTAATGACAACCAATGTTTTAGATGCAGAAAATGCTGTGCAAAAAAATGTACTAGAAACAGCGAGTAAATTGGGTTTTACGCATTATCGAACAGGTTGGTTGGCATATCCGGAGGAACGAAGTATTGCGGAAAGCCAGGAGTTATATGGTAAACAGCTAAAGCAATTAGAAGAGTTAAACAGCAAACTTGCTTTAATTGGTTGTTATCAAAATCATGCGGGCAATCATGTTGGAGCACCGATATGGGATTTGGAGCCTATATTAAGCTTAACAAATAATGAGTTTATTGGTAGTCAATACGATATTAGACATGCTGTTGTTGAAGGTGGAGGTAGTTGGGAACTTGGACTAAGGTTGATAAAACCTTTTATAAAGTCAATTGTAATAAAAGATTTTAAGTGGGGTATGTTGAATGGAAAATGGGAGTTAATAGATACGCCTCTTGGTGAAGGTATGGTCGATTTTCCACATTATTTTTCTTTATTGAAAAAGTATAAAATTAATGTGCCAGTATCACTTCATTTGGAATATGAACTGGGTGGGGCAGAGCATGGTGCTAAAACAATTTCGATTGATAAAGAAATCGTTTACAAGCAAATGAAAAGAGATTTAGAGTGGCTAAGAAAAACATGGCGTAATGCATAAAGATATAATTGAAAATCAGATTTCATTAAAAGATAAATTGCGCAAAGTAAGCACGGCAACCATTGCAACTTGTTTGTTTAAAAAAGGCTTAAAGAAACAGTTTATACAAAACGTTTATCCTTTAAAAGCTGGAAAGCCTACAATGGTGGGTGAGGCGTATACATTGCGTTATATACCAGCGCGAGAAGATTTAAATGATATTTCGGTGTTTAAAAATCCCAAGCATTTACAACGAGTGGGAGTTGAGCAGTGTCCAGAAGGAGCAGTATTTGTTATAGACAGTAGAAAGGATGCCAGAGCTGCTTCAGCGGGCTCAATTTTAGTAACCAGGTTAATGTGTAGAGGAGTTGCCGGTGTTGTTACAGATGGTGGTTTTAGAGATTCTGCTGAAATAGCTGATTTAGATATTCCATCATATCATAATAGACCTTCCGCACCAACTAATTTGACCTTGCACCAGGCTATTGCTTTAAATGAACCGATAGGTTGTGGCGATGTTGCAGTTTTTCCAGGTGATATAATCGTTGGTGATGATGATGGGGTAATGGTGATTCCTGCAAATATTGCAGAAGATGTTGCTGATGAATGTTTAGAAATGACATTGTTTGAAGAATTTGTAATGGAACAAGTTGCTTCTGGAAGAAGTATAGTTGGTTTATATCCTTTGACTGATGAAAAAATTTCTAAGGAATTCATGGATTGGAAAATTGGAAAAAAAATTTAATATACTGAAGGGTATATTGTTTTTAAACTTATTCTAAGCTTCTTTCTTGTTTTATTCTTGTCAAGGAATTTCTATTCCTTTAGAAAGAGTAATAAATTTTGTTATGCTCGATGTTTTAATGGCATTAAAGTGTGTAAAATACAAAGGGAAAAAATTTCGAATTTTTAGTAGTAGAAGAAGATGATGTTTGATGAATATTTTTTTCTTTTTTTATGAGATATTTTATCTATAAAAAAGCAATAAAATTCAATTAAAATAACAAAAGGTATTATAATTATATAATTAGGAGTATAGGTTGTATATCTAATTTATTTCAATTAACCTACTTGTTTATAGTTTATTATAATATATCAATTAGTATAAAATACAGATCGGTTGGTTTATTGTTTAAATTTTGTATTTTAATTTTTGTTGTTTAAGGCCAAGAATATTAAGCCTAATTAGTACTAAATAATCAAGCTGAATATCTGATAAATTCCATAGCATCTTCTTTTATTTAGTGGCAGTAAATGACTCTTTTTTTTTGTGCTATTAAATGAATGTTCTTAGACAGAATTATGCTTGTAAACAACAATAACAATTGTTGATTTATTTAATGGGAAAATCACGAAATAAAAAAATACTCATAGGTATTAAACAAAACACTATTGAACCCGTTTTGAACGTGGAAGTAATGATATTAATTTTGGCTTTAATTTTTTAAACTAAGGCATTTCTATTTAATTAAAGCGAACAACTCTTTGTCTAGTTGGGGTTTTAGAACGCAAGTGTTGTCGAAGTGCATGGTAGCAGTATTTCTACTATTATAGGCGGGCCAATTGGGTAAGTTCTCGGTATTAGGATTTCCTGATTTGGCAAAATTAATCCAAGCTTTACTCATAATATCTGCAAGATTATGCGCTGAATTACCACCGCCAGTCATTTGATTTGCAAGTGAGATATTGTCAAACACAAAAGGAAGTTCCATACAATGCAGGGCTTTGTATTTTCCATCAAAGACCGGTGATTGCCAGGTGAAAAGATACATGTAAACAGGTGCACCTTCTTTTAATGCAGATTTGTCATTTGCTTGATCAACAGCACCAGGTCTAAATAATAAATCGATATCTATTAAGTCTTTCACCTCAGTATCGTTCGGATAAGCTTTTTTAGCTGCAGTTATATATGCTTCTGTGTCTTCCTTATAAGTTTCCTTAATATAGTTTATTATAGTCTCGTCAGACGCTCCAACAAAACGCATATTGGCAAAAGGTGAAAACTCATTTTTAGCAGTTCCTATTAATAAGGGAATATTTTTAGAAAGTTCTAAGGCTTCTATAGACCCGGTTTGAAAAGGTAAAGCTTGGTCATCTACACTCGGGCCCCAATTTAAGCCAAAGCCTAAAATGGGCTTACCTTCAGCTTTCATTTTTTCAGCTACAATTTTTAATGCTTTAGTGCTTGCGTCAACTAAAGTTTTATAGGGAATCTTTTGAATGTTATCGATATTTTTTGAATCTAATTCTAGTGATTTTAAGGTTTCTGCTGCAATGGCTTGCGTGGTTTCTTTTTCTAAAATACCACTTCTGAAAGAGCCACTTTGATTTATTGCTTTATGAAAAAGTCCTTTAGCTGATGGCATTGCCATTATGGTATTTACTTTAGCACCGCCCCCAGACTGACCAAAAATTGTGACGTTATTAGGATCCCCTCCAAAATTTGAAATATTTTCTCGTACCCATTCTAAGGCGAGTCTTATATCTAAAATGCTATTATTGGCAGAATATTTATATTTTTCTCCAAAAGAGGATAAATCTAAAAATCCTAGAACATTTAATCGGTGGTTAATAGATACCACAACAACATCACCTTTTTTACTTAAGTTTTCACCATCATATGAGGGTAATTCGTGACTTGACCCAGTAGTAAAACCACCTCCATGTATCCAAAAGAGTACAGGCCTTTTCTTGTCATCTTTTAAGCTGGGTGTCCATATATTTAGATTAAGGCAATCTTCATTAGGAAAACCCCAGTCGTGATCGAAAACAAATTCAGATTCATCTTGTACACTCGTAGTAGGAATTAATAAGGGAGCGACAGGGCCATACGTTGTAGAACTTCGAATATCTTCCCAAGAATCTGGTTTTTTTGCTAATTCAAAGCGATTAGCCTTCCCGTAAGGAATACCTTTGTAGGTTAATATTTTATTATGAATATAACCACGAACCCTGCCCGAATTTGTATTTGCGACTGCTACATCAAATCCGGTTTCAATTTTCGATTGAGCAGGTAAAGTACTGGTAAAAATCAATATAAAAAATACGACGAATAGCGTTGATGTTCTTTTCATAATTTAATCGAAATAAAAGTGAATGACCAATTGATGGTTAAATAACCTAATCGGACGAATGATGTGTGCTATTAGAATACCGAATTTATTCTATTTAAAACCAATATCCTTTAGACCTTGATGACTGGTTTTGATAACTTCTAAGGGTTTCATTCCGTCAAAAGTCTTATCCTGTTCTACCATATAATATTTCATGCCAGATAAATCTTTTTTAGCGAGAATACTTTTAAAGTCAATTTTGCCAGTACCTACAGGAGCGAATCTTCCTTGTTCATCCATGTCTTTAACATGCCATATTTTAAATCTCCCAGGATATTTTTCAAAGTATGCTATAGGATTGGCATCTGCCTTGGTAACCCAATATAAATCCATTTGAAAATTGACATTATCAGGATTGCAGTTTTCTAACAGGTAATCAATAATCACTTCACCAGAATCATTCTTTTTAAATTCAAAATCATGATTATGATATAATAATTTAAGTCCTACGGCAGTGGCTTTCTCACCTAAAGTGTCTAGTATTTTAGCAAGATCTTCAGCACTACCTTTCATACCCATTTCTTGTTTTTCTTGATTGTATTCAAACATTCCCATAGGAGGAATAGGAATAACAAAATATTCGAAACCAGCAGCCTTTACATCAGCCATCATTGCATCGGCATTATCAAGAGTAACGGTTGCTTGATGCGTGCTAACAGGTGTTAAATCTAGCTCATCTAAAAGTGATTTAAAATCAGTAGGAGACATGTTATAAAACTTGCCATCGGCATATCCTGCAGCTTCAATATTTTTATATCCTGCATCAGCAACTGCTTGTAGTGTGGCTTTTGCATTTGTTCCCATATCATCACGAACCGTGTATAAAGCTAATCCGCCAAAATTTTTAGTACTTGACGCTTCTTTGCCTATTTCAGTTGCATTCTCTTCACTAACCGCATCTTTTTTAGAATTGTCTTTACAAGAAATACTGCCTAGAATTAAAAAAGCGAGAGCAATGCTTTTATGTGTTAAATTGAGTTTAATTTTTTTCATGAGATTTATGTTAGTTTTAGCGATGAATTTTATGAAATAGTCAAGTTTGTCAAAGGTTAAGACTTAAGGTAAACGTTTAATCTTAAGGGATTTTGAAGTTAATATAAAAAGTTAATCTATTAATGCAAAAAATGATACAAACATTTTGTAAATAGTGTTGTTGGTCTTGGTTTTTTTTACGGATTTGTTATTTTTTATTTGTGAAAGGTGTAGTTGATTTTTCATTCGGTAAAGGTGAATTCTGGGAGTCGAATTAGCTTGCCACCCATTAATGCCGATTCATGTGCTAATATACCAACGCATGTAATATTTGCTGATTGATTTGCATTAGGGTAGGGCTGTTTGTTTGTAATTAATGCACTTAAAAATTCATGAACTAAATGAGGGTGCGAACCTCCATGACCAGCACCTTGGGTAAACGAAAGATGTGTGTTATCTTCAGTGTCATAAACTCCTTGAGTTGTGAAGCTTTGAATTTCATTGGGTAGTAATTTGGCAAAATCTGGACAATCAATTTCTTCAGGAATTTCAGGTTCTGGTTTTTTTGCCGTATGTACGACCAATGGTTTACCCTCAATCAATGGCCATTCTACAGATTTCTTAGAGCCATACACTTCAAAACTCTCACGGTATTGGCGCGCAACATCAAAAAGAGAGCGATACACTTGAGCACTTAAATCAGAATTTTTAAACTTAATATGTGTAGTCTCAACCGCAAATGGTGAATTGTATTCTTTAATTAATTCTTCTCTAATAGTTCCTGAGCCAAAACAAGAGACATATTCTGCTTGGTCACGTGTCAAGGCTAAAACCGGACCAACACAATGTGTAGCGTAATACATGGGTGGCAATCCCGGCCAGTAATTTGGCCAACCATCCATATCTTGTTGATGACTTGCTTTTAGAAATTGAATCTTTCCTAAGTCACCATTATCAAACAACTCTTTCATAAATAAAAACTCCCGAGCATAAACAACTGTTTCCATCATCATATAGGTGAGTCCGGTTTCCTTTACCAATTCAACAATTTGTTTACATTCATCAACAGTTGTTGCCATAGGTACCGTACAAGCAACATGCTTTCCTGCCATAAGCGCTTTTATCGATTGTTCTCCATGATTGGGAATAGGTGTGTTAATATGTATTGCGTCAACTTCGGAATCTTTTAGGAGTTCGTCGTATGAGGTATATTTTTTTTCAATTTTAAAGTTATCTCCTATTTCGTTTAATTTAGCTTCGCTCCGTTGGCAAATGGCCATTAAATTTGCATTCGGATGTTTTTGATAAATTGGAATGAATTCAGCTCCAAACCCTAATCCAACAATAGCTATATTAATTTTTTTCATTGTAGTTTAATTAAATGTTTGTGTTAAAAATTTAAGCCCCTTAATTGCAAATTCATCTTGATTATTTGCTAGATTTTTCCAAATACATACGGCTCCGGCTAACTCTTTTATTTCAGGGGTAAAGCTTTCAATAACCATAGCTCCTTTGTAATTAATATCTTCTAAGCCTAACTTAAAATCATTCCAAGGTGTTAATCCTGATCCCGGAATACCTCTGTTGTTTTCAGAAACTTGAACATGAATTAATTTGTCACCAACACTTTTAATTGCATCCCTAATATTTTTCTCTTCAATGGTCATATGAAAACCATCGAGTAAAATTTTAGCATTGGACTCATTTATGTCATTTATTAAACGAAGTAAATCATCTGCAGTATTTACTAAATCAGATTCGAACCGATTTAATGGTTCTAAGGCGATTTGTTGGTCGTAATTTTTTGCTATTTCACAAATCTTTCGAAGGTTTGTTACTGCTAAATTCCATTCTTCCTTTCGTTGCTCTTTCGAAATCATTCTGGCTTTGCCTACAGCAGAATACATCGGCCCTGCCAAAAAGTTGACTTCAAAAGTTGTACATAGCTTAAAACATTCTTGTACGTAATTAAAACAGTTTTTATGTAGATTGATGTTCTCAGAAGTTAAATCTTTAGTCGGTCCAAAAACACCGCAAACTGTAGGGGTTAATCCGTTGTCATTAAGAGCTTGTTTAACTATAGTGCCATTAATTAAATTAGGATCTTCAACTGGTATTTCAACTACATCAAACCCCATGTCTTTAATCTTAGGAAATAATGAAATAGATGCTGTTGTAAATGGTGATTGCCAAAGCCATGTACTTGCTCCGAATTTTATATTTTTCGACATTTATTTTATTATTTGGATATTACTTTCATTTCCCCTTTCATTATGCGCCAATGCCCTGGGAATGTACATACAAAAGGATACATTCCAGGCTCATTTGGTGCTGTAAATTTGAGTGTCACAGTTTCTTGCGGATTTATTAAGTCCGTTGCAAAAAGCACTTCGCTCATATTCGGTACATAATTTAAATCTGCTCCATTAGGTTCTTGTGCTAACTTGTCGGCGGCAGACCCAACTTTCTCGATTGTTCCTGGTTTAATGATAATAAGGTTGTGCTGCATGAAATCAACATTTTCAATAATCAATTCAATAGATTCGCCAGCTTCAACAACAAATTCTGAAAGGTCAAATTTCATTTCATTCTTAATAGTTTTAATACGAATAACTTTGCTGTTGCTGCCAGTATTGATATTTGTACTATTAGCACTAGTTTCAGCCCCCGAATAATTTTGGATAAAAACCTGAGCAATAGAAGTATGTTCAAAAACGTTCTTTGATGCCTTAGAATAGTTGGTTTCAATATCGTATTTCCATTCACCAGAGAGTTTTTCTGTACTTTTACCAGAACGGATATAAAGTTGATTTGGCTTTCCGTAAATACCACCTCCTCCTCCAGTGTCTTCAACACGAATAGCAATGGTGTTTGTGCCATTTACAAGTAATTTTATTGGAACATCATAGTAGCGGTTTCTTTCATAATCTTTTTCTGTAGCACCAATTTGTACACCGTTAATGTATACTATATCAGAATCGTCTATTGGGCCTAGCGAAACATATGTTTTTTCAGTTACATTTAAACTAAACTCCTTGCGAAACCAAATTATTCCATCCATATCTACACCAGCATCTTCAATGTATTGGGGTAATTGCATGGTTTTCCAATCCGTATCATTGTAATTTACTTCTTGCCTTTTTTTTACAGTTTTTGAGCTTTTCTTATAATCTGGGTTTGATGCTGTAAATGCATTGATAAAACTATTCGAATGCTTACTTGCGGCCGCATAGGTTGCTTTAGATAGCCAATCATCACTTGTAGTTGATTTTTCTTCACTAATACTAAACAATTTTTCGCCAATAATTTTAGAAGGAGGTCGCTCTGCAAAATATAATATAGCAGCTAATCGTACCAGTTCGTTTTCGTCAGTTAAAAGGTTAGAATTTAAAATAGACTTATCACTTTTTTCATTTCTAGGAATGATTTGTAGAGCTGCCTTACGAATAGCATAAGATGGATGGTTTAATGCGTTTTTAACCGTAATATATGCCTCTTTATTGGTGTTTAAATTTGATAATCCTTCAATTGTCCAAAGAGCATGAAGTGCGGCAGTGTTCATTTCTAAATCATCAACATTTTTGTTGTCGACTAGTTTGTATAGTTTCGGTAGAATGTTCTTGTTTCCTAATTCAATTAAAAGTCGTTGCGCCGTTAATCGCCAAAACATATTGTCATTAGAAAGTGCGTCAATCAATTTATTGGGTTCATTTTTATCCAATATAAAATGGAGTTCTTTTTCCTTATTCTTTGGAATAATTCGCCAGATACGACCTCTTGATTTATCGCGCAACGGATTTTTGTATGCATTTCCTTTTCCATTTGTAGCATCGTAACCTGCATTATCTTTTCTTGGAGTAGGGTTGTGTTGAACAATGAAATTATACCAATCGGCAATCCATACATGACCATCCGGACCAACTTTAGCCTCTACGGGAGAAACCCATTCGTCAGAACTAGCAAATAGATTTCCACCATCTTTCTCCAAATATCCGGCACCATCCCTTTCTATTTTAGCAATATGAACAACGCCTCCTGTAGGTTCGCAGACAAAGGCAGCTTTGTTCCAATAGTTTCTTGGGAAATTTCTGGCAGTATAAAAATGGTGTCCTGCAGCTGCAGTAAAGCCATCAAAAACATCGACCTGACGAATGTTTGGTGTCAAGGGTTGCATAGAATAATGCCCATCAATTTTCATGCTACCTTGCGCTGGAATTCCTTCAATGTCTTTCATTATATTGTTCGGAATTCCCAAATATACACTATGGGTATTGTTGGCAGTTGACGCAAATATAGAGTTGTCTTCAGTTATTCCTAATCCCCAGGTGTTATTGCTAGTATTTGTTAGTACTTCAAAGTGCTTTTTCTTTGGATTAAAACGATATATATTTTGGTTAAAGTTAAGTTCTTCACCGAAAATGGAGCCCTCAAAACCTGAATAACCAACAGCGCCATATAGATTATTGTCAATACCATTTTGAAGATTTGAGGGTCCAGCATGCGTGTCATATGTTCCCCAACCATCAATTACAATCTCCCTAATATCAGCTTTGTCATCACCATCCGAATCTTTTAGGAATAAAAAATGTGGAGCCTGCGAAACTAAAATACCTCCATCATAAAATGCAAAGCTTGTAGGTATGTTTAGGTTTTCAGCAAAGACGGTAACCTTATCAGCTTTACCATCGTTATCTGTGTCTTCTAAAATTTTAACCTTATCATCACCTACGCCGTTTTCATCACGTACCGTATTGGGATAATCTACGGTTTCTATTACCCAAAGTCTGCCTTTTTCATCCCAATTCATTGCAATTGGATTAATAATATCGGGTTCCGATGCAAAGAGTTGTAAATCGAATCCGGCAGGTACTTGAATTAGTTTTGCCGATGCTTCAGGTGTTAATGGTAGTTGATATTTTAAAGGCGGATCACGTTTTTCGTAATTAGGAATATTATCTCGATCTTCATAGGCTAATATTGGAATATCTTTAGCGTATGCTTCCCAATTTTTCTTAACATTAGCAGCTACTGCCCAGAGTATTCCTTGTTTTATTAATTGTTGAAATCCGGTTTGATGCCAAGTGCGTTCGTCATGACCATATGCAGTGTAAAAAACTTTTCCCTCGCCAACTTTTTTAACCCAAGTCCAAGGTTCGTGATGGTTTCCGTCAATATGTTCCATTAAAACTTCAATATCGCCTGCAATTTTATGGTGAACATAAGTCTCATCCCAAGTAGAAAATTCTTGAAGACCTTGCATACTAGGATGGTCTTTTTTTACAATGGTAGTACTAAAAGTGCCAGTACCGTGTTCCTTAAATTGAGCGCCAACAAGATCTATGTATTTTGCAGAATTTTTAAAGCAAAAACTAGCGGAATGAATAGGAATTAAAGCATGACCTGTAGAAACATATTCTATAAGTGCCATTTCTTGAGTTGGATTAATTTCCTCATGATTGGCATAAATTATTAAACCATCATATAGATTTAGTTTATCGGAATTTAGGTCGTTCACATCATCTGTGTATGTAATATTTATACCATCATTTATGAGTGCTGTAGCAAGAATCGGAAAATATTTTTTAGAATTATGATGCTCTATTTTGTGGCCGAGAAATAAAATCTCTATACGTCTTGGCTGATCATCTGCGTAAACTATTTTTTCTTTTTTGGTTGAGCATCCTATTAATACTACAACGATAACTAGCCCACTTAAAATCTCTCTTACAACATTTTTCATAATACCTGTCGCTAAATATTTATCAATTTTAAGTATTAAAATCATATCAATTGGACTGTCTTATTGCAGATATTGACTTTATTATGTCTTATAATTATTAAATTATTGTTTTTGTAGATAATTTAGTGTTACTTTAATTGTTGGCTAAAATTTTTAAAATTGAAAACAGCGCTACAAAAATCACCTATTCCTAAAACACATGCTTTTGTAGTTCAGGTTTTAAAACAAACGATTTTTGATCCAAATTGGCATTTTCATCCTGAGTATCAATTATTTATGGTCTTAAACGGGGAAGGGACCCGGTTTATAGGGGATCATGTTAAATCTTTTCAACCTGGTGACATTACTTTTTTAGGTCCAGATTTGCCTCATCTTTGGCGAAGTGATAATTTAAAGGTGTCAAGTGGAAATAGAAATTGTGCAGAGGGTATTGTGATATATTTTAATGAGAATTTTATTGGCGATACATTGTTGGATAAAGAAGAAGGTATATTATTGCGTAAGTTGTTTCGCAAAAGTTTGCGCGGTTGTGATGTAACGGGTGACACTGCTAAATTGATAGGGAAGATGATTTTAAACCTTCCAAGTTTAGAAGGGTTTGATGCGGTACTTGGATTAATGCATATTCTAAATAAGCTTTCAAAAACAGATAATTTAAATCCATTAGCGAGTGTTGGGTATACCAATACGCTTAAGGAAGGAGATACTGAGCGTATGAATAAAGTATATGCCTATGTTATGAAGCACTTTCAAAGAAAAATTCCTATTGCTGAGTTGGCTGCTTTAACTAATATGACGCCGACCTCATTTAGTCGTTATTTTAAAATACATGCTAACAAGACGTTTTCGGAATTTGTAAGTGAAATACGAATTGGTCATGCTTGCAAGCTTTTAATTGAAAGAAAGATGAATGCTTCCCGAGCTGGATACGAAAGTGGTTTTAAAACAATGTCTAATTTTAATAAGCAATTTAAAACAATTACGAATACCACTCCATTAGATTATAAAAGGCGCTATGAGAATACAAAATAAGATTAATCAATTAGTGAGTTTAAATATCTTACATATTTTATCTCTATATATTCTATAGCTGAATCAGAAATTTAGTACTTTACCTTTTAACTAAATCAACTCAAAATGAAATACTTAAAGACAAGATTGTTTTTTTATTTGTTAATGTTTTCTGCAACAGTTTTTGCCCAAAATAAAATTGGTCAATTTGATCGAAATACAGATATAGGTAATTGCAAAAATCCTGGAAAAGTCATTTACTCTGAAGTAGATCAAACATATACCATAAGTGGGTCTGGTACTAACATGTGGTTTGGATCGGATGAGTTTCATTATTTATGGACTACTATTCAAGGAGATTTTATATTAAGGGCAGAAGTTGAATTTGTTGGTGATGGAGTGGATCCGCATCGAAAAGTTGGTTGGATAATTAAAAATAGTTTAGATGCAAATTCAAAGCATGTTAATGCCACTGTTCATGGTGATGGGTTAACAACATTGCAGTCAAGAAAAGAGGTGGGTTCAGATACTGAGGAAGTGGTTTCCGCTGCAACCAATCCGGATGTAATTCAGTTGGAAAGAAAAGGGGATAGTTATATCATGTCAACAGCTAAGTTTGGTGAAGAATTCACTAGTGTTACCCTTGATGCTGTTAAATTGGATAATGAAGTTTATGTTGGGATTTACATGTGCTCGCACAATCCTGATGTCGTGGAAAGTGCTATTTATAGAAATGTCAGGATAATTAGACCGATAGATTCTGAATACCAACCTTATCGTGATTATTTAGGTAGTAATCTTGAAATAATGGACGTTAAAACAGGGCAACGTAAAATTATTTATCAATCTGCGCATTCGATTCAAGCTCCAAATTGGACAGTTGACGGTAAGAAACTAATATATAATTCAAAAGGCCATTTGTATAATTACGAACTTGAAAATAATGCAATTTCCGCTTTAAATACTGGTTTTGCAGTAAATAATAATAATGATCACGTTTTAACTTTTGATGGCAAAATGTTAGGAATAAGTAATCATAATAAAGATGATGGAGGTACATCTGCAATTTATTATATGCCTGTAGAAGGAGATTCAATTCCAAAAATGGTTACTAAAAAAGGAGTTGGTGCCTCATACTTACATGGTTGGTCGCCAGATAATAAAAAAATGATTTTTACAGGAAATCGTGACGGAGTATATAACATTTTCACTGTTGAAGTAGAATCTGGTAAAGAAGAAAAATTAACTGATTTTAGTACTTTAGATGATGGCGCAGAATATAGTCCAGATGGCAAATACATATTTTTTAATTCTGCAAGGACTGGCAAAATGCAACTTTGGCGTATGAAGGCCAACGGGAAAAAACAAACGCAATTAACATTTGATGATTATAATGATTGGTTTCCGCATGTAAGTCCAGATAAAAAGTGGATAGCCTTTATTTCATTTCCACCGGATATTGACCCAAGTTCGCATCCGTTTTACAAACATTGCTTATTAAGAATTATGCCCTATGAAGGTGGAGAGCCCAAAGTCATAGGTTATATTTATGGTGGGCAAGGTACCATTAACGTGCCTAGTTGGTCTCCAGATAGTAAAAAAATAGCCTTCGTATCAAATACAAGGCTATAATTTATTTTTAAAATGTAAATTCAGTCTATAGTTTATATGCTTGACGAGCTAAAACTTTCCATTTGTTTTTATGTTTTTTTAATACCATCATATTTCCAATTCTAATGTCTACCGGTACGCCAGCGTTAAGAGCATTAGATTCGAAAATATGACGGACTACAGCGGTTTCATCACCAGAAAGAAAAATAGTTTGTTCAGTTCTATTGATGGTAACAAAATCGAAATCACCATGTACAACAGCTTCAATAAATTGATTTTTATTTTCAATTCTACCTGAAGAATGGCCATAGGTTAGTTCGTCTACTAATAAACTTTCTAGGGTTTCGCCATCACGATCGACCATTGCAATACTAAGACTATTAATTGTTTTTTCGATTTCCTTAATTTCTTTATTATTTGATTCTTGTGCAGAAACTAAAGCACTACAAAAAACAAATAAGAGAAATAGCTTATAAATAATTTTCATATTTTTTTATTGTGTTCCCTTGTTAGTTATCCTGTGTTTTTAGATAATTGTTTAATTCTTTTCTAGTCATTGGTAGTTTGCTATCGGGATAATCGTTTAGCCATTTTCTAAAATCTTTTTTAATTTCATCGGTCCATTTTGTATCAATCTGTCCAGCGGTATACTTTTTTTCTTTAAGTCTTTGAAATCCAAATACATCTCTTAGACCAACCACTTCAGATGAGATGACCAAATTTGCCACTAAATGTGACGGAATGAAAATAGTACCATGACGATTTGCCAATACAACGTCACCTGGCAATACGGTGGCACGTCCTATTCTAATGGGGGCATTAATTGAAGTCAACATTTGATTTTGTAAGTAAGAAGGGTCTTCATCGCGATACCAACCATTAAAACCTTCAATGTCTAATAAACCT
>NZ_WJPK01000010.1 GCF_009649685.1 Flavobacteriaceae bacterium EG-1 | reverse complement strand
GCTAAAAAGTTTTGTGTTGCTGCTGCGCAATGAACATTAGCCATAAAGGAAACTGGAGTACCCGCCTGATGCATAGCCATTGCAATGCCAAATTCTTCGGCATAGTCTGCTATGCGTTTTGTTTCTAAAAGTCCTCCAGAAGATGCTAAGTCTGGATGCACAATATCAACAGATCGATTGTGAATTAAAGGTTTGAAATTTTCTAAATAATGAATATCCTCACCAGTTGTCGTAGGTGTTTCTATAGCATCTGAAATAGTACGCCATTGTTCTGTGTGTTGCCATGGTATCATGTCTTCAAACCATGCCAAACGATATTTGTCTAGAGCTTTTGCCAAACGAATACCATTATTTAAATCAAAATGACCATAATGATCAGTTGAAATAGGTATTTCATAACCAACCATATTTCGAACATTTTCAACCACTTGTTGCAAGTGTTCTAGTCCTTTCTCTGTTATCTGAATTTGCGTAAATGGATGAGCAGTATTTCCATAAGACATATAATTTCTTTGGTCTCCCCATTGGTTTAAGTTTCCTTTGCTGTCTTCCCAAAATTTTCCATTCACAACTGTACCAGGAATACCTTTTAACTCACCAATGGAAACATCCATCTTTAGCCAAGTATAACCTTGGTCTTTTACTCTGAAATTTATTAGACGTTGTTGCTCTTCAGGGGAACTTGCTTCTGGAGTGTCTGCATATAATCTAATTTTATCACGATATCTACCACCTAATAATTGCCATGCTGGTACGTTATATGCTTTTCCGCATAAATCCCATAGAGCCATTTCTACGGCACATACACCCCCTGCTTGTCGTGATGGTCCACCAAACTGCTTTATGCTTTTAAATATTTTTTCAACATTACAAGGGTTTTGTCCTAAAATACGAGCTTTTAACATAAGTGCATAGCGCACATCCGCAGCGTCTCTAACTTCACCTAAACCATAAATACCTTGGTTGGTGTCAATACGAATAATTGCCGTACCTCCCATAACTTTAGTGAGAGCATAGCGCATGTCTGTTATTTTTAGCTCAGAAGGTGAAGAGGAACGATTCACTTTTGAGGTAGTTTCTGCAACAGT
>NZ_WJPK01000001.1:128759-1871312 GCF_009649685.1 Flavobacteriaceae bacterium EG-1 | reverse complement strand
GGTAGCAGATTCTAAGTTCTGATCATCTGTAGACACAAAACCAGCTAAATCTACCTCATTCGTTCCTGTAGCAGGATTTGTAAGTGTTAGAATGTTGCCAGTTAAGTCTAAATCAGAAAGTTCGTTAGTCGCTGAAGTATCTTGATCTGCAGTGTTATGTGCAGCAATTGCAGCTGTATTAGCAGCAATAGCGTTATCGGCATCTGTTTCGTTTTGATCTACATCAGCTTGTACAGCAGCAATGGCATTATCAGCATCAATTTCATTTTGGTCAACATCTGCTTGCACTGTTGCAATCGCAGTAGAATCATCTAAAGCAGATAAATCTACTGTTACATCATTCCCACCTTCGATATTAATTCCTAATACATTAGCAGCAGAAAGGGTAGCAGATTCTAAGTTCTGATCATCTGTAGACACAAAACCAGCTAAATCTACCTCATTCGTTCCTGTAGCAGGATTTGTAAGTGTTAGAATGTTGCCAGTTAAGTCTAAATCAGAAAGTTCATTAGTCGCTGAAGTATCTTGATCTGCAGTGTTATGTGCAGCAATTGCAGCTGTATTAGCAGCAATAGCATTATCAGCATCCGTTTCGTTTTGATCTACATCAGCCTGTACAGCAGCAATCGCATTATCAGCATCTGTTTCGTTTTGATCTACATCAGCTTGCACCGCAGCAATGGCATTATCAGCATCTGTTTCATTTTGATCTACGTCAGCTTGTACCGTTGCAATCGCAGCAGAATCATCTAATGCAGATAAATCTACTGTTACATCATTCCCACCTTCGATATTAATGCCTAATTCATTAGCAGCAGAAAGTGTAGCAGATTCTAAGTTCTGATCATCGCTAGACACAAAACCGGCTAAATCTACCTCATTCGTTCCTGTAGCAGGATTTGTAAGCGTAAGAATATTTCCAGTTAAATCTAAATCAGAAAGTTCATTAGTCGCTGAAGTATCTTGGTCTGCAGTATTATGCGCAGCAATTGCAGCTGTATTAGCAGCAATAGCGTTATCAGCATCTGTTTCATTTTGGTCTACGTCAGCTTGCACTGTTGCGATAGCAGCAGAATCATCTAAAGCAGATAAATCTACTGTTACATCATTACCACCTTCGATATTAATGCCTAATTCATTAGCAGCAGAAAGGGTAGCAGATTCTAAGTTTTGGTCATCGGTAGAAACAAAGCCAGATAAATCAACTTGATTTGTACCAGTTGCTGGGTTTGTAAGTGTTAATACATTAGAAGCATCTAAACTTAAATCAGAAAGTTCGTTAGTTGCTGAAATATCTTGATCTGCAGCAACATGTGTATCTAAATTTG
This sequence comes from Flavobacteriaceae bacterium EG-1, assembly GCF_009649685.1. Lineage (GTDB taxonomy): Bacteria > Bacteroidota > Bacteroidia > Flavobacteriales > Flavobacteriaceae > Aurantibacter_A. The sequence continues at coordinate 1,869,984 of NZ_WJPK01000001.1, read as the reverse complement.
TTTGCACTGTTGCAATAGCAGTATCAGCATCCGATTCGTTTTGGTCTACATCTGCTTGCACTGTTGCAATAGCAGCAGAATCATCTAAAGTAGAAAGGTCTGCACTGAAAGAAGTTGTGCCTTCTTCAACAGTTAAATTTGTTCCATCAAAATTAACATCAGTAATATCATCATCAGTATTTAGATTTGCTAATCCTGCAATAGCACTTTGAACATCATTTTCAGCTGTGCCATCGCCATCAACATCAATTGGAGTGTTTAATAAAACTTCTGAAGCGTCTTGATTATCAGTTCCTGTAAATGTTACTGGGCTACCATTATTATTTGTGAAAGTGTAATTACCATTCCCATCATTGGTAATATTTGCTTTGTTGATTACTACTGCTTGATTGTTTTCATTGGTATATGAAAAAGTTCCATCGTTATTATCTATAATTACCGTTGTAGTTTCGTTTAGTGTGCTTCCGGAAGTACATAATGAGGACCAAGTAGTTCCGTTATATTGAAAAATACAACCTTGTTCGGTATTGTAAACCATACCACCAGCTAATGGACGTATAGCATACATTTCGCTATCACTAACTCTGGTTAATACGAGTACTTTTGAATCACTCTCTAGCTCGATAATGGATGATTGATGAATTGTATTAGGATTCTCACCAACTTTTACTTGACTGTAACCCAGTGCCGAAGCAAAGAATATTAGAATTAGACTTATTTTCTGGAAATTCATAGAAATGGGGTAATTGTTAACTTTATAGTTACCAACAAATTTAGTCTGCGTAACCCCCTTAAATAAAAATATGTTGTGTACTACTATATATATGTTGTAAAACGCTATTGAATTGATTTTAATAGAATATAATAGACTTTTAAAGCTGCTTTTTTCTTCGGTTGAAAGGGGTAATTGGTCGATTAACGTCTATTATTACCTACATTAGCGAGGACAAAACATGTAAGAAATTTGATAGACTTAGAACCGTTTTTGGATTGTGAAATAATACCAATTATCAATAACAAAGGCTCAATTAATTTTGAATAATAATTGAGTTCTAATAAGGTAAGTTTTAGCTAATTTAACTATTGAATAGCGGAAAATTAATTAGTATTCTGAGTGCCTAAATACAAGTATCCTTGAAAATCTAGTCCTAAATCGTCCATAGAAATGATGTAGAAATACACTCCAGATGGTAAACCTTTCTCTTTGTTGATTACAAAACCGTCAACATTGGAAAAGCCATTAAACTCATTAACATAATTTTGTTTATCAAAGACTTTTAATCCATAACGGTCATAGATTCGCATATGGTTGTTTGGTGAAAGTTCCAATTCTGGAAACTCAAGAACATCATTAATTCCATCACCATTGGGTGTAACCAAATAATTGTCTAATGTTAGTAAATCTGAGGGTTCACCTCCGCCACTAAACGTAATAACTTCATAATCATCTGGCACAAAACTAGCAGAAACTACGAATCCTTGTGTTAAATCTCCTGTTGATGTACCACCCAAGCTAACCCATTGGTTGGTTGCTTTACTCCACCCAACTGGTATTACATTATTAGGGTCGTCTGTTAATACTCCAATATTACTTCGATTGTTCCAGCTAATGTTGATTGTTGAAGCTACACTACCTTCTAAACGCCAAAATTCTTCGGTGCTAACTGTTCCAATATTTCCTGATTTTATGTTGGTGTTAAAATCAGTGGTAAATGAAGTAGGATTATTCGGGTCTTCAAAGAAATAAGCACATTTTGCAACCTCATTGTTGCTGTTTGAATTTAAAATTAAGGCTCTTAATTGAGTATTATCCCCAACGGGAAAAGTAAAATTTTGTTGATTATTTACACTGGCATAACCATCTACTTTAGAAATATTTGATTCTCCTAATGAGAATCCGATATCAAAATAATTGAGTGTAATTGCAGGCTGCGAACGTTCGGTTACAACGTTTCCTGAGATAAAATTAGAATTGTTAGCAATATTTATGGGTGTACTTAATAATACACCGTTTTGTGACATAAATTCGGTGTCGTAAAAAGTAGCTGCAAAAGCACCACTCACTTCTAAGGTGTTTGCATTGCCGTAAAAACCAGCCAAGCCTACGTTATCGTCTATTACGCCATCGTTAATTAGGTCTGCATGAAAACCGATTTTCCCATCTTGGTGTATGCGCAAATTACCCTGGTTGTAATTACCAGATTGCGCCTTGCCGAAGGCAAAAGCCATAAAAATGAATATGTAGGGTAGGAGTTTCATATAAATTTAATTGCCTAGTTTTCTTTTTTTAATAAGGCTTTGATTTCTTCAAGGTCTTTTTTCATTGCTTTTACTTCCCTAGATAAAGCTTCATTTTCTGTTTGCAATGATTTTATCTTATTTTCTTGCTCTATAGTGTGTAAAAAGAGTTCTTCAATTTTTTCGAGGTTTTGAATGTTAGAAGCTGTTAAATTCCACTCACCTTCTTCTTTAACAGTAGCAGCCGATTTAATTCCTGGAAGATGATGTTTTGTTTTTATGAAGGCTTCAATTTCTTCTAAGGATTTAAAATTATAGTCTGGCTTTATTTTAGATTGTCCTATAAAATAATGTTGAAATACATAGTCAGGAATGCCTGCTACCACTCCGCCACTTATAGAATAAAAATCTCCATTTTCTGCATATATATTGCCCTTTACATGTAATTTGGCATTTGCATTTATAGCTGTACCTGTGCCAATTCCAACATTTTGTACGTCATCAATTCTTAATGCTTCAGTCCCTAAGGTTGAAAAACCTAATTCACTTACTGCTGGTAAAAACATACCAGAGTTAGCATCATTTTCAAAACGATATGCAGGTAAATTAACTCCTCCGTTTCCTGCACGGAAGGTTGAGCCTCTTATTTGTCCATTTACCCTCAGTTTAACTAATGGGTCACCAGGAAGTGTTCCAATTCCAATGCCACCTGCTCCACTAAATAACAAATTATTACCATTCAAATCTAAAGTTCTATTTGTAGTAAGAGTTAAATCTGTTGCCCCAATATTAAGGTCATCCGACCAAATTACATCTGTTCCATTAGTTTTTAGAATTTGGCCATCAGTTAATGATGGTGCAATCTTATCCACTGTAACCGCATCATTAGCGATTACGGTTGCCGATGTTGGACCAGTAACATCACCTAATAAATCATCTACAGAAAAAGTGCTACCACTTAATGAAAGTCCAGCCCCAGGAGAATAAGCACTACCTCCTGCATCAACCGCTGGTGCCCATTCGGAGCCATTCCATTTTAGAACATTATTCAGAACAGCACCCATTTGGTTTAAATCTTCTGCGACAATGGATTCATTTATTATTTGAAAAGAACCAACACTATTATCCTTTAAATGATTTTCTCCAATTTCGTCATCACCAATTTCAGTAGCAGTAATTCCACCTGCCTTTACAATTAATTCGTCTCCAACTATTCCTATAGTAGAATCGTCAACATTAATATTATAACCTGTTGCCGCTACATACTCACTAAGACCGTCATTTGCTTCATTATCTGTAGGTGAAGTTCCACTGCCTTTTGCTGTCCATTGTATTCCATTGCCTGTTGAAGTTAAAACTTGCCCTGCTGTACCTGTGCCAATTCCTGTTAATAAACCATCGCGAGTACCATCAATATTAATACCGCCATAAACAATAATGTCTTTGTTATTTTGAACGGAAAATGCCTTGTCAGCTAAATCAGTACTAACAGTGGATGTAGTTGAATTTTGGAGAAAATGAAAATCTCCACGGGCATATCCTGCCGTTCTTTCGTATACAAGCCCACCTTTGCCATACGTTGTAGAACCCTCAGTTGAGAATAAAATACCTGTAGTTGTACCTACAGGATTATTTCGGTTTTGTAATTCTAAGGCATATGCAAACCCAGGTTTACTGTCAGCGATATGAACTTTAACTTCATCTGATTGAGGGTCGCCATTTAACCCAACAAATAAGGCTCCATATTTATTTCCTCCAACGTCTCTTGCATTACTATCCCAATAAAACCCCCCATCATCATAAGTGTTTAAATTGTTATCAGCGGTTGTTAGTTTGCCTAAATTAGCTGGGTCATTATCGGCAAAGAAAATCGCATTCGCTGTTCCTGTAGGGGCAGCAGCTTGCGCTTCTATTGTCCATTCTTGTGCAGTATTGTCCCAAACCATTACGTCACCATCGGCAGGAGGAATAACTGCTGCTGGGTCTGGATGTGCTAACTTATCTAAGGTTACACCGTTTTCAGCTATTTGAATAACATCGTCCGTTCCGTTATTTGCAATTTCTACGGAAGTGCCATCTAGTTTTACTGATGAGCCGACAGTTGTTCCGTCATCATCTAATAATTCAATCTCATTTGCAGGTTCATTAAGTGCAATGGATTGTTCGTTAATTGTTCCGGAACCTCCAGCAACAATATTCCAACCACCTGCTCCCGCGTTTAATGTAGTATCCCATTCTAATATTTGGCCGTCAGCTGTTCCAGGAGCAATACTTATATCAATTTCATTATTTATTGCATCATCATCAACATTAAGTACCGCGGTAGCAGAATTTATGTTTTTGAATTCTAAAACTGTACCATTATTTGCTATATAAGGACCGATTCCTGCACTTCCAATATTATTTCCACTATTTACTTCTCCCACTCCAGGTGCAACCGTTTGCCAAATTACATCACCACTTGCATCGGTGGTTAAAAATTGACCGTTAGTTCCTGGTTCAATGGTAAAGGGGTCAGCAGCAGTTCCTATTCCTGTTATGGTTGTTTGGTCAGCAATTTCAGTGGTTCCACCTGTACCTCCTGCTTGCCACTCAATAACACCGCTTGCATTAGTTGTTAAAACTTGATTTATTCCGCCTGGTTCAATAGTAAAAGGATCTGCAGCAGTTCCTATACCTGTTATGGTTGTTTGGTCAGCAATTTCAGTACTTCCTGTACCTCCAGTAGCATTTATTACATAAGGAGTAGCTGTAGTTCCATTTCCGGTAATAGTTACGTTAGTGCCTTGATTTACAATTGTTTCAGAACCGTCGGGAGCTGCAGATGATGGTAATGTAATCACATTATCACCACTTGGATTTGTTAAAGTAAGAATATTACCTGCAATAGATAAGGTCTGTATTTCATTGTTGGCATTGGTATCATTATCAAGTGCAATGTCTGCTGCATTTTGCGCTATGTCTGCAATAAGGAAAGAATCATCATAATAAGCGCCTCCGTTGTCGGTTATAACATTTCCGGCCGCAGCACTTACAATATCTAAATCGGCAGCTGTTATATAACCTGCATCATTATCAAATGCCGTAACCCCTATATTAGCATTGTCTAAGGCGTAAGCGCCTACCGAATTTTCACCTAATTTGTCTTGAGTAACTGATTCATTTTGTAATTTTCCAGGACCTATAGAACCATTTTGTATATCGTCTCCTGTTATACTAAAATCAATAACATGAATACTGCTTACACTATTTTCTGCCAACTCAAAACCCGCAGAATTACATAAATTAACCCATTGAGCACCATCGAAATAATGAATACATTGGGTGTCTGTATTATAAACCATTGCCCCTTGGTTGGGTACAATTGCATTCATTTGCGTGGTATTAATTCTGGTAATTACCAGAACACGATCGTTACTTTCAAGTTCTAAAACAGAAGTAGGTGAAATGGCTTGTGGATTATCGCCAATTTTTATCTGCGCGAATAATGCGGGCATGGCAAAAAGTGCGATAAGTAGGGTTAATCGTGAGTTTCTCATAGGGAGGAGATTTATTTTCCTTTTCAATATAACAGCATTACCAAAAATACAATTAAGGAATAACATAGTAAATATTTAACGACTAAATGGCGATTCAAATGGCTTAATGGTTCATATGCATCAGTAAAATCATACATTAGCATTATAATTTACGCATACAAATTAACAAAAGTTTAGTTGCTTTCTTTTTTTTTAGAACGAAACTTGTTTTTACTTTAAACCCTATGAAACACTTCTACATCATTCTAATTTTTATTGGTTTTACTTTCGCTAATGCTCAAGATGATACCAGAACATTATTGCGCGGACAAGTTATTTATAGAGATGTTAATGTGCCCAATGAAAATGTAATTAATATTACTACAGAAATGGCAACAATTACCAATGCTAACGGGCAGTTTGCTATTAATGTGAAAGAAGGGGATGAACTGGCTTTTACGGCTTTAAACTATGAGTTGGAAGTAGTGAAAATTACTGCGGCTATTTTAGAAAATAACAGATTGGTGGTTGAAGTTAAGGAAAAGGTTACTGAACTAGATGAAGTAGTTGTATCGCCAGAAGACAAAGAGAAATTTTTGCAAGCGCAAAACGAAAAATTTAAGGAAGTAGAGTACGAGATAGACCGTACTACCGAAGTTGAGAATATTTCATTATCACAATCAGAACGTGGTATGAAAGATGGAATTAATTTTATAAACATTTTTAAAGCAATTTTGGCTAGCGGTAAAAACAAAGAAAAAGAGAATTTACCTAAATTAAAACCAAGTGAGATATTGCGCCAGGTTTATAGTGACGATTTTTTTGTACTCGATTTAAAATTGCCTCAAGATAAAATAGAGAACTTTTTATTTTTTGTTGATGCAAATATGGATGAAAGAGCATTGTTGAAAAAAGACAATGAATTTCAATTGTTAGATTTTCTTGTAAATCAAAGTAGAGATTACCGAACTCAAATGAATGCGGAAAAATAAGCTTCTTAGTGTTCTATTTATTTTATTGACCACAATAGTGTGTGCACAAGATCAATTTCACACCGAATTACAAGGTCGTGTTTATAGTGAAGATGGTGATGTCGCGGCAACTCACATATTAAACATTTCAAGCAATAAATTTACAATTTCGGATGTAGATGGTTTTTTTGAAATTCCAGTAAAACTTTTTGATACTTTGGTAATTTCTGCTGTACAGTTTAAGCGGAAAGAAATAATTGTGACTCTTGCACTGTTAGAACAAGAAATTGTGCAAATACAAATGGAAGATGCCTTAACAGAATTGGCTGAAGTAGTTGTTAGGCCGTATAATCTTTCTGGTGATTTATCAAGAGATGCTGCAAACCTTAATACTGGTCGTGTAATTACAGCTTCAACACTTAATTTGCCTAATGCTTATGTAAAACTGCCTTCAAAAGCAGAACGCGAATTATTTGCAGCTACTGCTAATCCAATAATGAGTGTAGATCCATTGATAAATGCAATTACCGGACGCACTAAAATGTTGAAAAAAAGGGTGCAGAGAAATTCCGTATATAGTCGAACACAGAGGGTTCGGGCTTTTTATGTGGATTCGCTTTTTAGAACAGATTTAAAAATACCTGAAGAGCAAATTGATGCATTTATGTATTTCTGTGAAGTTGATGTTAGTTTTCAAACAATTGTTGATACTCATGATCATCTAAAAATATGGGAATATTTGCGTAAAAAAAGCGTAATTTTTCGTAAGAATAATGACTTAGATTAATTTGTTAATGGTTGTAATTGTGATGCTTATCATAATTAGGCTGTTGCAGATCTTTAAGTGAATATTAGACCGACTAAGTAATAATTATGTTTACTTATATATGGCATAACCTTTGCTTATTTTTGCTTGATTAATTTAATAAATATGAAGAGTTTTAAGCGTAGCCTATTTTTACTAATAATACCACTTTTTGCGTTTACGACAATGCACAAGTTTTACATGAGTGTAACAAATGTTAGCTACTCCGAGAAGTATTCATCTCTTCAGATTACATCAAGAATATTTATTGATGATTTAGAGACTTTGCTCAAGACTCGCTATGATATTGAAGCTAATTTGGCGACCGAAGATGAGTTGGAAATTGCAGCTATTTACCTGCAAAAATATTTTAGACAAAAATTTGTCATAGAAATAAATGGTAAACAAATGGAATATCAATTTCTGGGTAAAAAGTACGATACCGATTTGGCGATTTTTTATTTAGAAGTTCCTGATATTGATTTGTCTAAAGTGAAATCTGTTGCAGTGCAAAATAAAGTACTTACCGATTTATATGACGAACAGCAAAATTTACTTCATATTAAGTTAAACGGGAGTAAAAAAAGCTTTGTTTTACTTAAAAATAATGATAAAGGAATGTTAAAATTGTAACATACTATTAACAAATCATTAAAAATCTATTATTTTTCCGAGATTATAATTTAACACATCAAATGAATAAGATAAAATACGGTTTTACAACCTTGCTACTTCTTTTTTGTGCAGTGATTTTTGCACAAGATCAAGAAGGGGAGAAAACAAAAGAACCTGGTCATTTAAATCAGAGTAAATTCAAACAACTTTACGAAGAGTTCGCTACTCCGAATAGCTATCGTTCAGCTTCAGGTGCACCTGGTCATGCCTATTACCAACAGCAGGCGAATTATGTGATGGATATTGAATTAGACGATAAAAATCATAGAATTAGCGGTAGTGAGACGATTACATATTTTAATAACTCACCAGACGATTTAGAATTTCTTTGGATACAACTGGATCAGAATATTAGAGAGAAAGATTCTAAAGCTAAATTAAAGAATGGGGGTGGAGTGCCAATGGCTGAGCAGGCTAGTACTTTTGCAGGAAAATATATGACCGAACCTTTTGATGGTGGTTTTATAATTGAAGAGGTAAAAGATGCCGCAGGTAAACCGTTACCACATACCATTAATTTTACCATGATGCGTATTGATTTACCGAAACCATTAAAAAGTAAAGAGCAAGTTTCTTTTTCAATAAAATGGAATTATAATATTCCTAATCATACGGTAGATAGAGCGCGTTCTGGATATGAAGAATTTGCTGATGGTAACCGCGCTTATGTAATTGCTCAGTTTTTTCCTAGAATGGCCGTTTATAACGATGTTGAGGGTTGGCAAAACCATCAATTTTGGGGTAATGGCGAATTTGCATTAACCTTTGGTGATTATGAAGTAAATATTACAGTGCCTGCTGATCATATACTTGATGCGACTGGAACTCTACAAAATAGAAAAGAGGTTTTCTCCAAAGAGATGATGAAACGCTATGAAAAGGCCAAGAAATCTTATGATAAGCCTGTAATTATTGTTACTCAAGATGAAGCTATTGAAGCATCTAAGGGTTTTTCTGAAAAGAAGAAAACTTGGAAATTTAAAGCGAAAAATGTTCGTGATTATGGTTTTGCGACATCAAGACGATTTATTTGGGATATGCAAGCCGTAAAAGTTGGCAACAAAGATGTAATGGCTGTTTCTTTATATCCAAAAGAAGGTAATCCCTTATGGGAAGAATATTCAACGAAAGCTGTTGCACACACGCTAAAATCTTATTCTTCGCATACTTTTGATTACCCTTATCCAAAAGCGATATCTGTACATGCAAAAAATCAGGGTATGGAATATCCTATGATTTGTTGGAATTACGGACGTCCGAATGAAGATGGCACCTATTCTGATCGTGTTAAATATGGTATGATTAGCGTTATTATACATGAAGTAGGACATAACTTCTTTCCGATGATTGTAAATTCTGATGAACGTCAGTGGGGTTGGATGGATGAAGGTTTAGATACTTTTATGCAATTTATGGCAGAACAAGAATTTGGCGAATTATATCCTGAAGCCATTGCCCCAAATAAGGCATATCCGTCAAGAAGAGGAGAGCCTGCTAAAATTGTACCTTACATGGCGGGTGATCAAAGTACAATAGCGCCTATAATGTCTAATCCAGAAAATGTTTATCAATTAGGTCCAAATGCTTATGGTAAACCAGCTACGGCCTTAAACATATTGCGTGAAACTATAATGGGGCGTGAACTTTTTGATCATGCGTTTAAAACGTATGCGCAACGTTGGATGTTTAAACACCCTACGCCAGAAGATTTCTTTAGAACAATGGAAGACGCTTCTGCAGTAGATTTAGATTATTATTGGAGAGGTTGGTTTTATACAACCGATTATGTTGATATTGGTATTAAAGGAATTAAAAAGTACTATGTAACGGATAAGCCTTCTCAAAAGATGCAAGAATACATGGAGGCAAGAAATCTTACGATTGAAGATTTGCCGCCACTTGTCTATTTAGCAGATGAAGAAGCTGAAGATTTTGATCCAAACTTAAAAGGTAAGGCACCCTCTGAATCATCTATGACTTTAAAAGAGTTTATGATGGATAATATGACTGAGGCAGAAAGAAAAGCGGTTAAAGAGCCTAAGTATTTCTATGAGATAAGTTATGAAAGTCCTGGAGGTATTCCAATGCCGATTATAGTGGAGTATACATACGCCGATGGTTCTACTGAAAATATTACCTATCCTGCAGAAGTGTGGAGAAAGAATAGTAAAGAAGTTAAGTTGGTAATGTCTTCTCAAAAAGAACTTACAAATATTATAATTGATCCAAAATTAGAAACTGCGGATATTGACACGACTAATAATTCTTGGCCGAGAAAAGAGCAAGAGTCTGATTTTGACCAATTCAAGGATAAAATAAAAGGATAAATTAAGGATTTCCTTTTCGTTCGAGAAACCTGTTAGATATAATACCGAAATACTTTTTTGTTAAGGTGCGAGTTTAACAGGTTTTTTCTGTTTAAACTTCATTATATTTGTTCTTATGTTTACAATGATTCCTTTATTTATTAGCGGTGGCGAAATATTCTTTATCATGTTTATCGTGGTAATGGTTTTCGGTGCAGATAAAATTCCTGGTATAGCCAAGGGTTTAGGTAAAGGTATGCGTCAACTTAAAGATGCTACAGAAGATATTAAGCAAGAAATCCAGAAAAGTGCCGATAAACAAGGTATAGATACTAGTTTTGTTGACGATATTAAAAAAGACATTAACGACGTGAAAAGTAATTTAACTTCAGGACTTTCGGATGAAATTAATGAAGTGAAAGATGGTGTTGAAAAATTTTCTGGATCTATTAAAAGAAAATAATACTTCTTTATGCTTGAAAGGCTACTAGAAATAGATCGTCAAGTCCTAATTTATCTTAATAATTTTGGTTCCAATTCATACGACTCTTTTTGGAAAATTGTAACAAAATTTCCACCATGGATTCCATTATTTGTTATTGTAATCATTTTGCTTTTTTGGAAAGAAAATTTTAAAACAGCTATTTGGAAATTAATAACTTATATAGCAGCACTTACTACTGTTCAAACATTAGTTACCTTAACAAAAAACGGAATTGGTCGGTTAAGACCAAATAACGACGAATCTATAAACCAAATTATTAGAGTAGTTAATCATAGTAGTAATTTTAGCTTTTTTTCTGGTCATGCAGCGTTTTCCTTTTGTTTTGCAACAATGGCCGTATTGTTTTTAAGAAATAAATTGAAATTAATACAGTTTATCTGGATTTTTCCTGTGCTTTTTGCCTTTAGTAGAATTTATTTAGGGGTTCATTTTCCTAGTGATATTCTTGTAGGAGCATTAGTCGGAGTCATATTCGCATACTTATTTTATAATATCTATAAAAACCTTTCTTCAAAATATGAACTGAATTAGAATGCCTTAACGCACTCTACTCAAAGTAAGACCGTCTCTAATAGGCATTAAAACAGTTTCTAAACGTTTATCTTCTTTAAGTTTATTATTGTAGTCCAAAAGAATTTTGGTTGTCTTGTCTTTAGGATTTAAAGGTTCAACTACTTTGCCAGACCACAATACATTGTCCGATAAAATAATACTACCTTTTTTTACTTTTTTCATTACTGCTTCTAAATAGTTGGGGTAGTCTTTTTTTTCAGCATCAATAAATACAAGATCAAAAATTGTATCTAATTGTGGTACAATTTCTAAGGCGTTTCCTATGTGTTGTTCAATGCGATTACCATAGTTGCTTTTATCAAAATAACGGCGTTGCATTTCATGTAATTCTTCATTAACATCTATAGTATGTAATAAACCATTTTCCTGTAAACCTTCGGCTAAACAAAGTGCAGAATAACCCGTGTATGTTCCTATCTCTAAAATGTACTTAGGATTAATTAATTTAGAAAGCATGCTCAAAACCCTTCCTTGATAATGACCAGTTATCATACGCGGTTGTATCACTTTTAAATGCGTTTCTCGAGTTAATTCCTGTAAAAGTTTAGGTTCATTTTCGGAATGATTTTGAATATATTCTTCTAAAATTGGTGAAAGAAAATGCATGGGATTTTTTTGTAAAAATATAGATTTAAATACTACCTTAATTTCCTTTAAAAATATACGATAATGGAAGATGTTTTAATAAGAAAGGCTATTTTAAAAGATTTGCCAAAGCTATTAGAATTTGAACAGGGTGTTATAAATGCTGAAAGGCCATTTGATCCTACTTTAGCCGATGATCCTATTAGTTATTACGATTTAAAGGCGTTAATAAAATCTGATGAAGCTCAGGTTTTTGTTGGCGAGCATTTAGGTAAATTAGTTGCATCGGGTTACGCAAATATTAAGAAAGCAAAACCATATTTAAAACATAATAGATTTTCTTACTTAGGTTTTATGTACACTGATCCAAATTACAGGGGTAAAGGTATAAACAAAAGAATAATTGATGCTTTAAAAAAATGGTCTTTTGATAAAGGTATTAAGGAAATTAGACTTAGTGTTTACGAAGAAAATAAGGGTGCTTTAAAAGCATATGAAAAAGTTGGATTCAAAAATCACATAATTGAAATGCGTTTAGAAGTCTAATTTATTGGTTTACATTATAGGTGTTTATGCGTATTTTTGAATAAATTAAGTAAATGACATTTCAAAATTCCTTAGCGTTTGCACGGAGTTTGGATGCAGAAGATTCGCTTTCAAATTATCGTAATGAATTTCATATTCCACAGGTAAATAGTAAAGATGTAATATACTTTACAGGTAACTCCCTAGGTTTACAACCAAAACGAACACAAAAATTTATTGATGAGGTAATGGCCGATTGGAAGAATTTAGGTGTTGAAGGTCATTTTCATGCAGAAAAACCATGGTGGGATTATCACGAAAGGTTAGCAGCACCCTTAGCTAAAGTGGTAGGAGCAAAGCCAAAAGAAATTTGTGTGATGAATACCTTAACTGTAAATCTACATTTTTTAATGGTGTCTTTTTACAGGCCTACCAAAAAGCGTTTTAAAATTTTATGTGAAGAAAAGGCTTTTCCATCTGATCAATATATGTTGCAGAGTCAGGCAAAGTTTCATGGATTTAATCCGGATGAAACATTGGTTGAAGTAAAAAAACGGAAAGGAGAAAATTATTGGAGGACCGAAGATGTTATTGATAAAATTAATGAAATAGGAGATGAGTTAGCATTAGTTTTAATAGGTGGTGTAAACTATTATAATGGGCAGTTTTTTAACATGCAATCTATTACTAAGGCTGGAAAGGGAGTTGGGGCTTATGTGGGCTGGGATCTTGCACATGCCGTTGGTAATGTTGCTTTAAAACTGCATGAATGGAATGTAGATTTCGCTGCTTGGTGTAGTTACAAATATATGAATAGTGGTCCGGGTAACGCCTCTGGGATTTTTGTAAACGAAAAGCATCTAAGTGATGAAAATATTCCTCGATTTGAAGGGTGGTGGGGTACTAATAAGAAAACACGTTTTTTAATGAAACCCAAATTTGAAGCCACACAAAGTGCAGATTCTTGGCAGGTAAGTAATCCACCGGTTTTATCACTTGCTCCGTATTTAGCTTCCTTAGAATTATTTGAAGAAGTAGGGATGCAAACATTAATTAAAAAGCGAGATAGAATAACTGCGTATTTAGAATTTATTTTACAAGAAATTTCAAAAGAAGTTAAAGGTTCTTTCGAAATAATTACCCCTAAAGATAGAGGTTGTCAATTATCGGTTTTTCTTCATGGTCATGATAAATCACTTTTCAATTATTTAATGAAAAATGGTGTAATTCCAGATTGGCGTGAACCTAATGTAATTCGATTGGCGCCAGCACCTTTTTATTGTTCATTTGAAGATATGTATCAATTTGGGCAAATATTAAAAAACGGAATACTTGCAGATTTATAAGCAATAAAATCAATGAAAATTTTAAAAATGATATTATCATTAATTGCATCTTTAGTAGGTGTTATCGTATTGATTGCGATACTATTTATTAATTTTTCACCGGAGTTCGGTGCCAAAAGTAAAGGCCTTTTTAAGGAGAAAATTGAAAAATCTGAAAATTTTAAAAATGGAAAATTTCAAAATTTGACTAAAACTGTAGTTTCTACTGATATGAAATTCAGTACAATACCTGAATATTTTACAAGTGGGAATAAAGTACCCAATTGGTCTATACCTGTTGAAAAATTGCCGATAGATTTTTTTGATAACTTTTCTGATTCTTTAACGAGATTAACTTGGTTTGGTCATTCCGCATTGTTGTTAGAAATAGATGGTAAAAAGTTATTTTTAGACCCTATGTTAGGTAGTGTGCCAGCGCCACATTCGAGTTTAGGATCTAAACGTTTTAATGATACTTTGCCTATGGCTATTGATGATTTACCCAATTTAGATGCGGTTTTAATATCACATGATCATTATGATCATTTGGACTATGGGTCTATAAAAAAGTTAAATCATAAAGTAGGTCATTTTTATGTGCCAATAGGATTGGGAGCGCATTTGAGATCTTGGGGTGTAGCAGATGATAAGATTACAGAAATGGATTGGTGGGAGAAAGCCGATTTTTTTGGAATTACATTAGTAGCAACTCCGGCTCGTCATTTTTCAGGTAGGGGTATTTTTGATCGATTTAGTACTTTATGGTGTTCTTGGGTTATTAAAGGGAAAACAAAAAATATATTTTTTGGTGGGGATTCTGGTTATGATACTACTTTTTCTGAAATTGGAAGCAAATTTGGTCCTTTTGATTTTGCCATGCTCGAATGTGGTCAGTATAATGAGCAATGGGCTCAAATACATATGATGCCAGAAGAAACGGTACAAGCTAGTGTAGATTTAAATAGTAAACTTTTAATGCCTATTCATTGGGGTGCTTTTAAACTAGGTTTGCATCCATGGGAAGAACCTGTTGAGCGTGCTACCAAAAAGGCAGCGGAATTAAATGTGCAATTGACGACACCGAAAATAGGGGAGTCTATTATTTTGGGTGAAGTTGTTCCACATTCTAAATGGTGGGTTAAATAGAATTAAAATTCTAATCTTTAGTTATATAAAATGAGGGTACGTTTCCTTGATATTTTTTAAATTGTCTTGTGAAATATGATGGATCATTATATCCGCATTTGTACATCACCTCTGAAACGGATGAGTTGTTCTGAATAAAAAACTCCAGGGCTTTTTTTGTTCTGAACTGATTTAAAAACTGCACAAATGTTTGATTGGTGTTGTGTTTAAAAAATCGGCAGAAAGAGTTTGAGGTTAACCCTATGAGATTAGCAATTAAACCGATAGAAATTTTATCTGCATAATTCTTATTCACATATTCAAAAATATATTCAAGACGCATTACATCTTGACTTTTAATAGTGTTAATTGTGTTTTCAGCAGCAATTAGTTTGTTGTAATTTGTAGTTGAAAGCGAATGAAGTATGCCAATAAAGCTTAATAGCCGCTGCGTATCATCCATTTTTTGGAGTGCTTCAAATCTTTGACCATATCGATTCTTTATTTTCTTTTTAAAAATAATCACATGCTTGGAATCTTTTATTAGCTTATTAATTCCTTTAAACTCAGGAAATACCACCAATTTATCTTCTAAAAATTCTTTGCCAAACTGAATCACTACTTCAAAATTGTCGGAGTTATCTTTATTGCCAAAATCAGCATGTGGAATGTTAGGGCCTAAGAAAAGTAGCACTCCATCTGTATACGGTATGTTTTTACCACTAATTTGTAAAGTACCATTACCGTTTTTTACATAGACCAGTTCGTATTCTGGATGTATGTGCCAATTTGTTAATTCACAACTTTCACCATGTGTAAATGTTTGAATCTTTAAGGAGCTGTTTATAGCTACCTCTATGTTTTCGAAAATAGGTTTCATGTGCTAAATTTATCATTTACTATTGATAATTTAAGTCTTTAAGAATAAATAGTCTTAGGGTATGAATATTTCAACCACTATTTTATCTTACTTATACAATTTCTTTGTAATCAGAAATCAACCGCTATTACATCTTAAATGCAATCACTACGTCTTATTCTTTCTAATCCAAGGTATTTTGCACCTGCTTGGGTTTTTACTAGCTTAAATATTTTATTTGGTACTTGGGCAATTTACATACCCACCATTAAAGATAAATTGGCAATAGATAAATCTGAACTTGGTATAGCTATATTCTTTTTGTCATTAGGAGTATTTACTATTTTTCCAGTTGCTGCCAAAATCATAAACAAAATAGGGGTGGGTAAGGCAACGTGGTATGGTGTATTGTTGATTTGTGTTACTGGTGTTTTACCGCTTTTAGCTCCTAATTATTATTCATTAATGGCCGCCCTGTTTATTTTTGGAGCTACGCATGGGTTTACAGATATAGCTATGAATACTTTAGTTACAGAAATTGAAAAAGAAGATAAAAAGAATTTTATGTCGGCTGCACACGGATTTTTTAGTTTAGGAGGTGTTCTTGCCGGTCTTGGTATATTTCTAATTGCCGTTATTGGTAATCCTGTTCTGCATATGGTTTTAGCAATAGCAATAGTTTTAGTTGTGAACCTTTTATTTTATAAGAATTATACACATATAACTGCGACTCCTGTAGCAAAAGAACCATTTAGTTTTAACTTATTTAAACCACTTTTAATAATAGGTCTTGTTTCATTTATGGTAATGGGTGGAGAAGGTGCTATAATAGATTGGAGTGGATTATACTTGAAAGAAGTTAGTATTGCTCCAGAAACCCTTTGGGGAGCAGGGTTTTTGGCATTTTCAATTACCATGACTACGGGTAGATTTTTTGGTGATAGTATTAGTCAAAAATTTGGTTCCATTAAAATTGTAGCAATCGGCTCTGTTGTGGCAATATTTGGTTACTTAGCTGTATTAAGTACACAAACTTATGTGGCCATTTTCGGATTCGCTTTAATAGGTTTAGGTTTCTCTGTGATAATTCCAGAATTGTTTAGAATTGGAGGGAATTTTAAAGGTATTGAGTCTTCTCAGGGAGTTGCATTTATAGCTGGCACCGGTTATTTAGGTTTTTTAACGGCTCCGCCAATTTTAGGTTTTTTGGCCGATGTTTCTTCGTTAAGTCTTAGTTTTATTGTGCTTCTTGGATGCTCGGTTTTAGTGTTTTTATCAACCTTTATACTTAGAAAACAAAAATCTAATTAATTTTTCACTGCAATACCCGTAAAGAATAAATTGAATTTTCCTTCTGCCATTTTATGTGATTTTGCAATTTTAAGTCCATTGATTGTTTCATAATCTTCAAAAGTTGTAATCATTGAAGGCTCTTTTTGGTTTGCTTTTCTAAAAACCCATTCTTTAATAATGTAATCATCTTCAAAATAAAAATCATAAGCATCACCAGGTGTATAACCACCTTCACTGCCATATACTATAGTCAGTTTTTGCATTGGTTTTTTGGCGATTGGCGCCTCTGATTTTACAGTGTGTTCATGCTTAAAATTATTACTATCCCAAACTAGTTGAAAAGGTGCTAATAGCCAGTATTTATCATTAATAAAACTGCCATTGGTTTTATAAGCGACACTATCCATAGATGCCCAATTGTAGTCTAAAGTTTTTTCAGCTGTTATTGAGGTAATATCATTGGATTTAGGTTTCCATATCCATGAGCGATCAAAATGGGTAGTGTCTCTATCAACATTAAAAGTAAATTTAATTTCCTTTACATTCTTCCAATTCTCTATTCCATGGGCATTGGCAACCTTTTCTAAGATACTCTTATCTTGGGCATTTATATTTTGACATAATATTAAGGAGAAGATGAATAGAACTATGGTGTAGAATTTTTGCATGATGTAGTTTTTATCAAAAATACATCAATTAGATTATATGATAATTTCTTTTCGATATTGTTCAAATTATGCATAGCATGCAATATGATTTTATATGTTTTAATGACAAAGTATAGTTGTACTACAAATAAGTAAGTCAAATTGACACTTTTTAGAAGATTGAATGTTTCCTGTTATTATCTATAAAATATTTGCGTAATTTTGATACTTATCAAATAATAAATATGAGTGCAAAAAAAGGAAAAGTACAACAGGCTATTGAAGAAAAACTATTAGAAGAACGTAAAGTTTTTTTATGGGGGATGGTTGATGATGATTCTGCTAAACATGTAATTGATAGGCTTTTGTATCTTGATATGTTAAATAATGATGAGATACAATTAATTATTAATAGCCCTGGCGGATATGTTACCTCTGGCTTTGCAATGTATGATACAATTAAGTCATTAAAAAGTCCTGTTTCAACTGTTTGTTCTGGACTTGCTGCATCTATGGGGTCTATATTACTATCTGTAGGTGCTAAAGGTAGACGTTTTATTCAGCCGCATGCTCAAGTGATGATTCACCAACCAAGTGGTGGTGCAAGAGGGCAAGCATCAAATATTGAAATTCAAGCACAAGAAATAATTAAAACAAAAGAATTAAGTGCCCAAATTTTGGCTGATAATTGTGGTCAAAAGTTTGAAAAAGTACTTAAAGATTTTGACCGTGATTACTGGATGAATGCTGAAGAATCGGTAAAATACGGTATTGTCGATGGAATTATAGAATAGTCCATTACACTGTTATTTAAATGAAAAGTCCTTCACATATCAATTGTGAAGGACTTTTTTTGGATATATATAGACGCTCTCGCGGAATGTTCTGTTTTATATACGTAACAAAAGTCATACTTAGTTGTTATCAATATGTTAAGGTGCCGTGAAGAAATTCATTACTTTTACAGTACTTACTTTCCACATTGTTTAAAAAATGAACCAAAATTCAAAGAATATTGCAATAATCGGCTCAGGCTTAGTGGGTTCATTATTGGCTATTTACTTAAAAAGAGCAGGACACCAAGTAACGGTATTTGATCGAAGACCAGACATTAGAACCATTGAGTTCTCAGGTCGCTCAATTAATTTAGCTATGAGTAATAGAGGTTGGAAAACCTTACGCGACGTTGGTCTTGAAGATGAAATTAAAGAAATCGCCATACCTCTAGATAAACGTGCTATGCATGTTATTGGTAAGCCTATGTACTTTCAGTCTTATGGTAAGGAAGGAGAGGCTATATGGTCAATCTCTCGAGGAGTTCTAAACAAAACCATGATAGATCTTGCGGAAGAAGCCGGAACAGATTTTAGATTTAATGAGAAAGTGTGGGATGTAGATTTGCCTGGGGCTAAACTCTATACTGGAGAATCGGAGAAAGGTGAGTGGAAGGCGTACAATTATGATATGATTTTTGGTTGTGATGGAGCGTTTTCAAGAGTACGCCATAAGATGCAACGTAGAAGTAGATTTGATTATTCTCAGAAATTTATTGATGTAGGCTATAAAGAATTAACCATTCCAGCAAATGAAAATGGGACACATAAGCTGGATAAAAATTCATTTCATATTTGGCCAAGAGGGCGATTTATGTTTATAGCTATGCCCAATTTAGATGGAAGTTTTACCTGTACGTTATTTATGCCTTTTGAAGGTGAGGTGTCGTTTAATAGCATAAAGACAAAAAGTGATGCAGTAGCTTTTTTTAAAGCTTATTTTCCGAATGTAATGCAAGTGATTGAGGATTTAGCTGATGACTTCTTTGAGAATCCTACAAGCGCCTTAGTGACTATGAAATGTTATCCTTGGACCTATTGGGATAAAGTTGCTCTTGTTGGCGATTCAGCACATGCCGTGGTGCCTTTTTATGGACAAGGTATGAATGCTGGTTTTGAAGATATTTCTGTTCTATATGAAATGATGATAGCACATGGAGATGATTGGGAGGCTATATTTAAGAATTATCAGGAAGCTAGAAAGCCAAATGCAGATGCAATAGCAGAATTGAGTTATCGAAATTTTGTAGAAATGAGTAGTAAAACTAGTAACGCAACATTTTTACTTCAAAAGAAAATTGAAAAACGTTTTTCCGAAAAATATCCAGATAAATGGGTTCCAGCATATTCTAGAGTCACTTTTTCAGAAAGGCCCTATGTTGAGGCTTTAGCAGTAGGTGATGTCCAAGAAGAAATAATGGCTGAAGTAATGAAAATGCCAGCTATTGAAATGAAGTGGGATAGTCTAGAAGTAGAACAAAAAATATTAGACTTACTCCAATAAAAAAAGCCTTCCGTTCAAAGAACGGAAGGCTTTTTAAAGTGTTAAATTTGTTTGATTATAATTTTGCAAACATTTTTTCCATTTTTGCTTGTTCTTCTTCAGCTAAAACAGGGTCAACCAGAATACGGCCACTATGTTCATCAGTAATTATCTTTTTCCTTGAAGCTATTTCAACTTGTACCTGTGGTGGAATTGTAAAAAAAGAACCGCCAGAAGCACCTCTTTCAATTGGTACAACTGCTAAACCATTCTTTACATTTTCACGAATACGAGCATAAGCTAATACTAAGCGCTCTTCAATATCTTTTTGAAACTTAGCAGATTTAGCTAACAGTGCTTCTTCTTCTTTTTCTGTTTCAGCCAAAATAGCATTTAATTCACTTTTCTTATGCTTAAGATGAGCTTCTCGCTCAGAAAGTTTCTCTTTAGTTTCAGAGATTACAATTTTCTTTTGCTCAATTTGAGCTTTAAATTCCTTAATATTCTTTTCCGCTAATTGAATTTCTAATTCTTGAAATTCTAATTCTTTAGAAATTGAATTGAATTCGCGACTATTTCGAACATTTTTTTGTTGCTCACTGTATTTCTTAATTAAAGCTTTAGATTCTTCAATAAGATTCTTTTTTGCACCGATTTCGAAGTTTATAGTTTCAACATCAGTCTTTAGCTTGTCCATACGTGTTTTAAGACCAAGCACATCATCTTCAAGATCCTCTACTTCCAAAGGAAGCTCTCCTCTTACATTTCTGATTTCATCTACTCTTGAGTCAATCAATTGAAGATCATATAACGCTCTAAGCTTATCTTCTACTGTAACTTCTGCTTTTTTTGCCATACTTATAAATACTTGATAGGATTGGTGTTACTCTCCGATAAACGGATTGCAAAATTAGGAATTTTTTCTGTAAGATAGTCAACTAATAGGTTTTTTGTAAATTGCTCACTTTCATAGTGTCCTATGTCTGCTATAACTATATCATTTTCTGCTTCAAAGAATTGATGATATTTTAAATCAGATGTGATGAAAACGTCTGCTCCCATTGCTTTTGCTGCTGATATTGCAAATGCGCCACTCCCCCCTAAAACTGCAACTTTTTTAACCTTACGATTTAATAATTTGGAGTGTTTAATAACCGAAACTTTCATTTTTAGTTTAATATGGGATAAAAAATCGTATTCATTAAGTGGTTCAATAAGTTCGCCTATCATTCCCATTCCTATATTTTGGTCTTTATTTTCTAATGAATATACCTCATAGGCTACCTCTTCATATGGGTGATTTAGAAATAGTGCTTGCAAAACCCTTTGTTCGATATGAGATGCAAACGTAACATTGATTTGAGTTTCTTCCTCTAGATGTAATTTGCCTTTTTCACCTTTTACTGGATTGCTTTGTTCTTCTCCCATATAACTACCAGTGCCGTTTACTGTAAAGCTACATTTACTATAATTTCCTATTGCGCCTGCTCCAGCATCGAATAAGGCATTCTTAAGCATCTCAGCATCATCTTTAGGTATGTAAGTTGTTAGCTTTTTAATGCTTCCCTTTTGCGGAATTAAGATTTTAGGATTTTGGATCCCCAAAACTTCACAAATCTTCGCATTTACTCCATTCGTGCTATTATCGAGAGCGGTGTGCATACTATAGATTGCAATATCATTTTTGATTGCTTTAAGTATTACACGTTCTACATAAGTAACCCCTGTAATTTTTTTTAACCCTTTGAAGATGATAGGGTGAAAACTTATTATTAAATTGCAATTCGTAGCTATCGCCTCTTCAACTACATTTTCTAATGTGTCTAGGGTAACCAAAATACCATTAATTTTTGTTGTTGAATTTCCAACCAAAAGGCCTACATTATCAAAGCTTTCTGCTTGACCTAATGGCGCTAATTCTTCTAAAATATCTGTAACTTCTTTAACTATCATATCGAAAAAATATCATTCCAAAGTTAAATATTATATTTTCGTCGTAATGAAACTGCTAAGAATTATTGGATTACCTATTGCCTTTGTCTACGGATTGATTGTTCATTTGCGTAATTTTTTATATGATGTTGGATTTTTAAGGTCAAAATCTTTTCAGACACCAACTGTATGTGTAGGTAATTTAAGCCTCGGAGGTACTGGTAAAACACCAATGGTTGAATTGTTAGTTACTGAATTAAAAGATAATTTGAAAATTGCAGTTTTAAGTAGGGGTTATAAACGAAAATCTAAAGGATTTGTACTCGCAAAAAATGATAGCACAGTAGATTCTCTAGGTGATGAACCTTATCAAATTTATAAGAAGTTTAGTCGGATAACCCTAGCCGTTGATTCTGATAGAGGTAATGGTATTATTACGCTTGAAAAAGAAATAAAACCTAATTTGATAATTTTAGATGATGCTTTTCAACATCGGAAGGTAAAGCCAACTTTTTCTATTTTATTGACCGCATTTAATAATTACTACAAAAATGATTATTTCTTGCCATTTGGTACCCTAAGAGATAGTAGGAATCAAGCTAATAGAGCTCAAATTATTGTTGTTACAAAGTGTCCGCAGAATTTGAGTATTAAAGAACAAGAAAGTATTCTTAAATCCCTCAATCCTATTGATCATCAAAAAGTGCTGTTTTCATACATAGCTTATAATTCTGTTCTAAAAGGGACAACTAATGAAAAAACTTTAGAGGCGATACAAGATAAGCAGGTTACATTAGTTACCGGGATTGCCAATCCATTACCATTGATTGATTATTTGAATTCAAAATCGATAAATTTTGAACATTTACGTTTTAAAGATCATCATGCTTTTAATGAAAATGAAATTACAATTCTTAATTCTAAAGATTTTGTACTAACTACGGAAAAGGACTTTGTTCGATTGAAAGGTAAAGTTGAAAAATTAGCCTACGTGGAAATGAAACATCAATTTATCAATGAAGGTAAAACAGAATTGATTAATGAATTAAAAATGGCTACGAAGCTGAATTTTTAATTTTTCGGTCAAAAATATTTTCGCCAATTTTTTGATAGAAGATTTCGGGTTTAAATGGTTTTGTAACAACATCGTTACAACCAGCTGCATAGAATACTTCAAGACTATCATCTAATGATATTGCAGTTAATGCAATTATAGGGGTAGAGGGGTCAAATTCTCTAATTTGGATGGTGGCTTCATCGCCACTTATTCCTGGCATATGAATATCCATTAATATAGCATCATATTCGTTTTTACCAGCCAATTCTACAGCTTCATGCCCATTATTTGCAATATCACTAGTAATTCCCTTTTTGGTGAGCATTTTTTTGGTGATAACTTGATTTATTTTGTTGTCTTCAACAATTAAAATATGCAAGCCTTCAAATTCATATTCTTTGGTTGTCATTTCAAAAGCAATATCATCAATAATACTGTCTTTACTCTTAATATCTAACTCAAAGAAAAATGCACTTCCAACATTGAGTTCGCTACGTAACTCAATTTTACTATTAAATAACCCTAAAAGACTCTTTACAATAGTTAAGCCCAGTCCGGTGCCTCCATACTCGCGGTTTATTTGAATGGAACCTTGTTCAAAACCTTCGAATATACTTTCTTGTTTTTCTTTAGAAATACCAATGCCGTTATCCCGTACCTCAAAATAAATGGTTACATCTTCTTCAACCTTTTTAAGCAATTTAGCTATAACTCGTACTTCTCCATTTTTCGTAAATTTTAAAGCATTTCCTACTAAATTCATTATGATTTGAGATAGCTTTAAAGGGTCACTCATTAAATGTGACGGGATTTGTCTATCGTAATCAAGAATTATTTTTGTATTGTTCTCATTGGCACTTTGCTTTAAAGAATCAATTACTTCTTTTAGTACTTTATTTAAATTGAATTCAATATTTAATGGCTCTAATTTGTCGGCATCAATTTTATTTATATGTAAAATATCATTAATGAAATTCAATAAGTAATCCCCTGAAAACTTCAAAGCTTTTAAATGTTCCTTTTGTGCAGGATTAGGGTTCTCTTCTAAAAGTAAATGCGTTAAGCCAGTTACGGCATAAAGTGGTGTGCGTAATTCATGACTTACGGTAGATAAAAAATTACTCTTTGCCTCCATGGCTTGTACAGCTTCATCTCTTGCTACTTGTAACTCATTGTTTTTAGTATGAAGTAAATCGTTAGTTTTTAGTTTAATTTGGTTGTTCCTATATAGCGATATTGCCAATAATGAAATTATCATTAAAAATGCGGTAGTTAAGATTGCAGCTATTTCTGAACGGTTTTGAGAAGCTGTTAATTCTTCAATTTTATCGTCTTGTATTTTAATTTGGTCACCCATAAAATCGAACTGAATTTTATCAGCAACTTTCATTTCAGTTTTAATTTTATCTAAATTATAGACAGAATCTCTAAGCAGTAAAAGATTTTTATTACTGATTAATGCTTGGTCAAAAGCTTCAAGTTTCTCATATGTAGCACTTAATAATTGATTGGCTTCGAAAATTTCATTAAAAAAACCGTTAGCTTGTGCTATACTTAGTGCCTTTTCTGCATTTTCTGAAGCTTCAGAATACTTTTCTGTTTTAAGAAAAACTTTTGCCAGCCCAAGATGAGCGTTTGTAGCTAAGTATTCTTTTTCATAAATGTCTGTATTAATTACTAACGAGTTGAAATTCTTCTGGGCATCATCATATTTTTCTTGATTTAAAAATATATTTCCCTCAACCAATAATATATTATTAAACATATTACGGTCGTTATTTAATTGCTTCGCCTCATCTAATAAATACCTTGCTTGGAAGCTTTTTTCATTTTTAAATTCGATAACACCTTCAATGTACTTATGTATTGCATTGCCATAAGGATATTCGATATCTTTTAGTAGGGCCTTTGCACGATCCCAATAAAAAAGTGTAGTATCTTCTTTGTCTAAACGTAAATAAACAATAGCAAAACGGTGATAACAATCTATAAGTGCTTTTACATCTTCATTTTTTTCAGCAACTTTTGCAGCCTTTTGAAGGGAAAGTATGGCTTGGTCATTTTTATCTTGATTGGCATATACACGCGCTTCATCTAGATAAGTTTCTAAGTTTTTTAAGGGAATAGAATCTTGGGCTAATAACAGTTGTCCAATAAAAAGACATGTTATTACAAAAGGTAACCTAAAACGAATATGTTTTGATATGATTTTCAAATATATTTTTTTATGACCATCATATTAATTAAATCTATTATTCTGCTGCTATAGCCAGTTTCATTATCATACCAGCCGATAATCTTAACCATTTTACCGATAACAGAAGTCATCTGAGAATCAAACGTACAAGAATGACAACTATTGTTTATATCGATAGATACTATTGGGTCTTCTGTATATAAAAGTATAGTTTTTAGCTCATTAAGCGATTTATTTTTAAAAGTTCTATTAATTTCTTCAATTGTAGATTCATGTTTTACATTAAAAGTAATATCTGTTAATGACCCGTTAGGTACTGGAACTCGTATGCCACAACCGCCTATAGAGTTGGCGAGTTTTGGAAAAATTTTTGTTAATGCTTTTGCAGCGCCGGTTGTAGTAGGTACTATTGATTGCCCTGCAGCACGAGCTCTTCTAAGGTCTTTATGTGGTTGATCATGAAGACTTTGATCAGTAGTATATGAATGTATAGTTGTAATATATGCTTGTTGAACTTCACATAAGTCGTCTATAACTTTAATCATTGGTGCCGCATTGTTTGTAGTACAAGATGCGCAAGAAATTATGGTGTCTTCCGCAGAAATGATATTTTCATTTATACCGTAAACCACCATTTTTATATCGTCTTGTATCGGTGGTACTGATAAGATTACTTTTTTTGCACCATTTTTAAGATGTTGCTCTAAATACTCACGAGTTTTGAATTTACCCGTACATTCTACTACGATGTCTACATCGTTATTAGCCCAATTGATTGCTGCTGGGCTATTATAATTAGATAGAGAAATGGGTCTATTTTCAAATAATATATCACCATTTTTATGTGATATATTATGGTTAAATACTCCATGAATACTATCGTACTTAAGCAGATGCGCTAAGGTTCTTGCATCTGCTAAATCATTAATAGCAACTACCTTAATGTTTTGGTGTTTCTGTAAGAGTCTGAATAGAGTGCGGCCAATTCTTCCGAAACCATTAATACCAATTTTAATTTCTTTCATTTGGGATGGATCCGCTTAAAGTTTCTAAAATTATTATTTTTAATTGATGTGCTTATGTGCTTTGTATGATGATCTAACCAATGCGCCACTTTCTACATGCCGGAAACCTAATTCTAAACCAATTTCTTCATATTTTTTAAATTGCTTAGGAAGAATAAACTCTTTAACGGGAAGATGTTTTTTAGATGGTTGTAAATATTGCCCAATGGTTACCACATCAACATTTGCTTCCCTAAGGTCTTTTAAAGTTTGAATTACTTCATCTTCTTGCTCACCAAGGCCTAGCATAATGCCCGATTTAGTTCTGTTAGCACCATTGGCTCGTAAATACCTAAGTACCTCTAAACTTCTTTCGTATTTGGCTTGGATTCGGACCTCACGAGTTAATCTTTTTACGGTTTCCATATTATGTGAAACAACTTCTGGACCCACTTCAATTATACGATCTAAATGACGTTCAATTCCCTGAAAATCTGGAATTAAAGTTTCTAAAGTTGTCTCAGGGTTCATTCGTCTAATGGCTTTAACCGTTTCAGCCCAAATAATTGACCCCATATCCTTTAAATCATCTCTATCTACTGAGGTAATTACGGCATGTTTTATGCTCATAATTTTTATAGAACGAGCAACTTTTTCAGGTTCTGCCCAATCTACATTCTCCGGTCTGCCGGTTTGAACTCCGCAAAATCCGCAAGATCTTGTACATATGTTTCCCAAGATCATAAATGTTGCTGTGCCTTCACCCCAACATTCACCCATATTAGGACAACTACCAGAAGTGCAAATAGTATTTAAATCGTATTTATCAACAAGACCACGAAGTTGGGTATATTTTTTTCCTGTTGGTAATTTTACTCGGAGCCATTTCGGTTTACCCTTTGGTGGTTGTATGCTTTCTGCGGTATTTGTACTCATTATTTTGCCATTTAAATGGAATAACAAATATACGATTTCAATACGCAGTACTTACACTACTATTGTAGTTTTTACTTGGTGGGAAATAATGACTATACTAAAGCATTTTTAGAATTTATAATGATTACTTCTTCTTAATTGACTCAGCTAAAAGTTTTTTTGCTCGTAACAATTTTACCTTAACATTATTCATCGGTTCATTCAATTCTTTGGCTATATCTGCATAACTGAGTTCATTGAAATATCTAAGATTTATTACTTCTTGATAATGCGGTTTCAGTTTTTTTATATGTTGTAATAATGTTGCTAAATTTTGTTCGGTTATTAGTTGATCTTCTGCTGAAGGTGCATCATCTAAAACTTTTTTTATTACATCATTACTGCTCGCTGTTTGGAGAATAGTGCGCTTTCTTTTTCGAATTAAATCTATGTGTATGTTTTTGGATATGGTTATTAGCCATGTCTTAAACTCGTATGCATTATTGTAGGTAGCAATTTTATCAAAAGCCTTAGAGAAAGTTTGAACGGTGATGTCTTCGGCATCATTTTCATTCTCCGTCCGAATCAATTGAAACCCGTAAACTTCGTTCCAAAAATGATGTAGTAATTTACTGTACGCTATCTGGCTACCAGATTTAGCGTTTTTAATAGTTTCCTGAAGATTTATTTTATCCAATAGGAAAATGAAAAATGAGAGTTTATAATTATCAGTAGTAAATCTGACTTTTACTGTTAATTGGCAGTTTCCATTTTACAATCTTGCTCATCTGGCATTTTACCGCACATACCGCAAGCTTCACCATCTTTATTTAAAAATGGACTTTGGCTAGCACATGTGCCAGCGAACTTACCGTCTTTTTTAGACCATATTTTAATTGCGATTCCTGAAACAGCCAGTGCTAAAAGGCCAATTGTTAATAATATTAATTTCATACTGCAAAGATATAAAAAAATAAGCCCTGTTCATCTATGATGACAGGGCTTAATATCATGAGATTTATTCTAAATATTAGTAAGCAATATTTGCTACGATATTTTCAACTGTTGGTGTATCATTACCACCTTGTGGCTCTATAGTAATATAGCCTACTGCATGATCACTGTAGGGCATAGCCAATAATTTTTCTTGATTTGTAGCTTGTTTAATAACCCCAAGGTTTACCAATTTACCATTAACTTCTGTCCACATTTGAAAACATTGATCTTCAGGTAATTTAGGTAAGTTACTTACATTAATATACGAAAGCTTTTTTACTGGGTTTACATAAGCTACGGCCTTTAATTCTTTCGCTTTTTTATTTCCTTTTACATTGTATTTTTTGGTCTGAGGGTTTTGTAAAACAATAAATTGATTACGAACATCTTCTAACTGTTCGCGCATATTTTCTTCTAAATCTTTAATTTTATTGCTAACTATAGTATTCTCTTCTTGAAGATTTTGGTTTTGATCCCAGAAGAAATAAGATGAACTTGCAAAAATTAGAATGGCAATACTAGCAGCAATACCATATCTAAAATAATTTCTTTTTCCTGCATTTTCAGCCTTAATTAAAGCTACAATATTCTCCTTTAACCCTTCTGGAGTTTTAATTGCGTGTAATTTAGCATATGCCTCAAGGTTTTCTTGAAGTTCATCATAAGTTTTTCTAACTTCAGGGTACATAGCGATATAACGCTCTACTTGAAGTGCTTCTTGATTGTTCGTCGTACCTAAAAGATACTTTTCGAGTAAATCAGAGTCTAAGAATATTTTAATTTTATCTTTCATCTCTAAATTTGTTTTGTTTGTACCGTTATACTTGTTTTTAAACAGTATAAATTCGCAATCTTAGTAAGGTTATTACCTACTAATCATTTAAATTATGTTTGTCAGTTCAGTTAAATTAATACTAAGGCAATTAATAGTATTGTTACATATATTTTCCGAAGCTCTCTTAATCCGATTTTTAATCTAGATTTTATAGTCCCTAACGGTATATCTAGCTCATCACTAGCTTCTTGTTGGGTCATACCTTGAAAGAAAAGAGCTTCTAAAACAATTTGATACTTTTCTTCAATTTTATCTAAATTCTCTCGAACGTCAATGAAATCGGGTTGTATACTATTAACACCTAAGTTATATACGTCTGAAACATCAATTTGGACTTCTTTATCAGATTTAGTGTTAACACTTCTTAATTTATCGATGGCCGTATTTCGAGTTATTCTAAATAACCAGGTAAAAAGCTTAGCCTTGGATGCGTCATAAGAATCAGATTTTTTCCAGATTTTTACAAAACTTTCTTGCAAAACGTCTTGTGCGAGCTCCTCATTACGAACAACTTTATTCGCTACCCCGAATAAAGTGTCGCCATAATGCTCATACAGGAGAGAAATTGCTTTCTCATCGCGTTCTTGGAGTAATTCTACAATATGTTTTTCAAGTAATGTGCTCATAAAACGTCATTGGGGCTAAAAAAAAAGATACTTAAGCATCTAAAACCATAGTTCTCTCCGTATATAGTAAAACGCTAATTTATAAAATTGATTGTTATAGTAGCGTTTCTCAATAATATAATTAAATGAATGTGCAACTGGTAATTGTACATTTAGTTTTTGGTTAGTTTGGTTTGGTATATAACCCTCGAACATTAATGTTTGGGGGTTATTTTATTATATTCACCTCAGGTGTAATAGCAATTCTGAATTTATCTTTTACGTCCGAAATAATTCGGTTTGCTAATTCTAATATTTCTTTTCCTGTAGCATTGTTATAATTTACGAGTACTAAAGCTTGATTTTTGTGAACTCCAGCATCTCCATATCTTTTTCCTTTGTATCCGCATTGTTCAATTAACCAGCCGGCAGGAATTTTATAAGCTTCTTCTGAAATTTTATAAAATGGTGCTTCGGGATGCGCTTCCGAAAAGATACCAAATTCTTCTTTGGATATCACAGGGTTTTTGAAAAAACTTCCACTATTACCTAATAATTTTGGGTCAGGTAATTTACTTTGTCTTATAGTTATTACAGCATTAGATATGTCTTGTAAAGTTGGATTTGTGATTTTTCCTTTTTCTAGTTCTTGTTCAATAGCCCCGTATGAAGTATTTAACTTATGGTTTTTAGTTGTTAGATTTAATGTAATATTTGTAATTACATACTTTCCTTTGCCTTCATTTTTAAAAAAAGAATCGCGATAACCAAATTTGCAATCGGATTTAGTAAATGTTTCAATTTCCTGAGTATTGATATTCATAGCTTCACAACTCATAAAATTATCCTTTAATTCAACACCATATGCACCTATGTTCTGAATGGGGGCAGTGCCAGCATTTCCGGGTATTAAGGACATGTTTTCAAGGCCACCATAATTACGTTTTATTGTCCACATAACTAATTCGTGCCAATTCTCTCCAGCTGAAACTTTCAGAATAACAGTATTATCATTTTCTTCAATAATAGAAATACCTTTAATGTTTATATGTAAAACAAGGGCATCGATTGGACCTGTAATTAACATATTACTACCACCACTAATTATAAATTTAGTAGGATACTGTTTTAGGCGAAGTGCTTCTCTTAGATTTTCTACAGAATTTATTTCTGAAAAGTATTTAGCATGCGCATTGATGCCAAAAGTATTGTATTTCTTTAAAGATATATCTTTTAAAATCTTCATTAACTAATATAACTCTTTAAGGCTTCCTTTAGTATGTTTACGGCTCGTTTTAAACTTTCTTCCTCAAGTACATAGGCAATTCTAATTTGATTTTTACCTAAACCTGGAGTTGCATAGAAACCAGCGGCAGGTGCAACCATTATTGTTTCATTATTGACCCTAAAATCTTCAAGTAACCATTGCGCAAAGTCGTCAGCATCTTTTATAGGTAATTCAGCTATACAATAAAAAGCTCCCTTGGGTCGTGCTACCTTTACACCTTCAATTTTAAGAAGCTCTTCAATTAATAGATCTCTTCTTTTTACATATTCTGTAATAACATCATCAAAATACTTTTGAGGTGTCTGTAATGCTGCTTCAGATGCAATTTGCGCATATGTTGGTGGTGATAACCGTGCTTGAGCAAACTTGATAGCAGTTTTAATAATTTCTTTATTTCTTGTAACTAAATAACCTATTCTAGCGCCACACATGCTGTAGCGTTTAGATACTGAGTCTATTACAATAGCATTGTTGTCTAATCCTTCTTCTTGTAATATGGAATAATGTTCAATGCCATCATAGGTAAACTCACGGTATACTTCATCGGAAATTAAAAAGATATCATGTTTTTTAACCATTAAGGCTAATTTTTTTATTTCCTCCTTAGTATATAAATAGCCTGTCGGGTTGCCAGGATTACATATTAATATAGCTTTTGTTTTTGAAGTAATTAGCTTTTCAAAAGCTTCTATGGAAGGTAGAGCAAAATTATCTTCTAAAGTAGATGTAATAGGAATAACTTTAACTCCGAGAGCGGTAGAAAAACCATTGTAATTGGCATAAAAAGGCTCAGGTATAATTATCTCATCATCCGTATCTGCTATACTTCCTATGGTAAAAGACAATGCTTCTGAGCCGCCTGTGGTTACAATAATATCGTCGGCATCAATATGAATATCATTTTTATCATAATACTCAGCAATCTTGGTTCTATATGCTTCAGAACCTTCTGTTCTGCTATAAGCCAATACTTCTATAGTATTATTCTTTACGGCATCTAAGGCTATTTGCGGTGTTTTTATATCAGGCTGACCAATATTCAGATGTAAAACATTTATTCCTTTTTTCTTAGCCTCTTCAGCAAATGGAACCAATTTTCGAATCGGTGATTGAGGCATGGCTAGCCCTTTTTTTGATATTGATGGCATTATCTAATAATTTGTCACAAAAATGGTGAATCATATGGTGGAATGCAATAAACAACGGTGTTATTAGTAATATGAAAAAATGTTAATTAACAATGATATCTTGTTAATTATTAAGTATCTTTAAAGGAGTAAGTGGTTTGATAATGAAACGTTTAGCGATTTTTATTCTAGTTTTAGCACTTGGCGTACCGCTAATTGGTAGTTCGCAATCTTATAAATTGCCCTACGGTAAAAAGCATCAAAAAATAAAGTTTCAGTTAATAAATAACTTAATTGTATTACCAATTGAAGTAAACGGAGCACAACTTTCATTTATACTAGATACGGGAGTTAGAAAACCAATCTTATTTAATTTAGAAGATCATGATCCTGTACACCTAAATGAAGTATCTGAAATAACAATAAGAGGTTTGGGGGAGGGAGAACCTATTAAAGCGCTTAGCTCTAAAGGTAATACGTTTAAATTGAACACTATAGAAAACAATGAACAACAGTTATTTATTATTCTCGATAGTGATTTAAATTTTTCTCCTAACCTTGGTATTCCTGTACATGGAATAATTGGGTATGATTTGTTTAAAGATTTTGTAGTAGAGATTAACTATTTCTCAAAAACTATAAAATTTCACTCACCTGAATTTTATAAGTATAAGAAGAATAGTAAAACTGAAGTATTGCCCCTGTCAATAAGAAATAGTAAAGCTTATGTGGAAGGACAAATAACTTTAAATGATGAAAATGATGTTCTCGTACGATTACTGATTGATACAGGAAGTAGTGATGCGGTATGGTTATTTGAAAATGATAAAATTGGGATACCAAAGAAACATTATGATGATTTTTTAGGTGAAGGTTTAAATGGTAGTATTTTTGGCAAACGTACTATTGTAAATAAAATTAACATAGGTTCTTTTACCTTGAATGATGCAAAAACTGCATTTCCAGATAAACAATCCTATAGCGCTATTCGGAATTTAGGCAATCGAAATGGTAGTTTGGGCGGAGAGGTGCTAAAACGGTTTAATATAGTTTTTGATTTTTCTAATCAGAAAATTTCTTTAAGAAAAAATAGAAATTTTAAAACTCCTTTTCATTACAATTTAAGTGGAATCACCTTGCAGCATAACGGTTTGCGTTACGTTGCAGAAAGTATAGCTGATAATAAAGGTATGGTTAATATGGAAGAACGTGAATTTGGTAATGTAGAAATAGTTTTAGAAAATAGAACTAAAGTGAGTTTAGTGCCTGAAATTGTAGTGTCTGCTATTAGAGCAGGTAGTCCTGCACATGATGCTGGTTTGCGAGAAGGTGATGTGGTTTTGGCTGTGGATGGTAAAAAAATACATCATTACAAACTACAAGATGTAATGTATATGTTGGATAAACAGGAGGGTAAGAAGGTGCGTGTTATGATACAACGTTCGAATAAAGATTTGCAATTTTCTTTTACTTTAAAACAAATGTTTCAATCTACACCATAAACTAGATAAATAAGAATGTAAAAAGCCCCAACCATATATTACTATGGTTGGGGCTTTTTTTAATAAGAAAATTTTTATTTTCCTGCAGGAGCTTTAATCTCCCCTTTAATTTTCAATACTTTAGTAGGCGTATCAGCATTTGAAATAACAGTAATAGCTTTTCGGATAGGACCAACTCTATTAGTATCATACTTTACTTGAATTTCTCCTGTTTTGCCTGGTAAAATCGGATCTTCAGGTTTTTTCGGAATCGTACAACCACAACTAGAGCTAACTTTGCTTATAATCAATGGCGCATTACCAGTGTTTGTGAATTCAAAAATTCGAACTCCATCGGCTCCCTTAGCAATTTCACCGTAATCTACCGTTTCGGTTTTAAAATCTATCTTAGCCTTAGCCTCTTGTGCTGTAAGGGTTAATCCCATTAGGCCTACAAATAATACAAGTACTATTTTTTTCATCATTATTCAGTTTTGGGTGAATTTCAAATGTAAATCTTTTGCGATGAACGTCCAAAATTCTTTTGTTATATACTAACGTTACTTATTTTTGTTTCGTATTTATAATTCGGCTAATATCCCGTTGAAACAGATATTTTAACATATCGTTCAGAACGGGTTTTTTTAACACCGTATAACATTAACCAATAACCGTTCCAAAAAATGGAAATTCCGTCAAAATATATCCCAAATCAGGTAGAGAACCGTTGGTACGAATATTGGATGCAAAATGGCTATTTTCATTCAGAACCAGACAATCGCGAACCTTTTACAATTGTAATACCTCCTCCTAATGTTACAGGTGTACTTCATATGGGGCACATGCTTAACAATACACTACAAGATGTTCTTACACGTAGAGCCCGTCTTATGGGTAAAAATGCTTGTTGGGTGCCAGGTACTGACCATGCTTCTATTGCAACAGAAGCCAAAGTTGTGGCTCGTTTGAAGGAGCAGGGTATTAATAAATCTGAAATTACAAGAGATGATTTTTTAAAACATGCTTGGGAATGGAAGAATGAATATGGCGGTGTTATTTTGGAACAATTGAAAAAACTTGGTTGTTCTTGTGATTGGGAGCGCACAGCCTTTACCATGGATGACAATATGTCAAAATCTGTAATTAAAGTCTTTATTGATTTATTTAATAAAGGATTGATTTATAGGGGGTATCGTATGGTTAATTGGGATCCAGAAGCGCAAACCACATTGTCTGACGAAGAGGTGATTTACGAAGAAAAACAAGGACTTTTATATTATATAGCTTATCAAATCGAAGGCTCAGATGAAAAAGTTATTATTGCTACTACTCGTCCTGAAACCATTTTAGGTGATACTGCTATTTGTATTAATCCAAATGATGAGCGATTTCAACATTTAAAAGGTAAGAATGTTATTGTTCCAATTTGTAATCGAGTAATCCCGATTATTGAAGATGAATATGTTGATGTTGAGTTTGGTACTGGTTGTTTGAAGGTTACACCAGCACATGATATCAATGATAAAGCTTTAGGAGAAAAACATAATCTTGAAACCATTGATATTTTCAATGCAGATGCTTCATTAAATTCCTTTGGATTGCATTATGAAGGACAAGATCGTTTTGTGGTTCGAAAAGCAATTTCAAAAGAGCTTGAAGAAAATGGAAATTTAGTTAAAACCGAAAACTATATTAATAAGGTAGGTACTTCAGAACGTACTAAAGCTGTTATTGAACCTAGGTTATCTGATCAGTGGTTTTTAAAGATGGATGATTTGGTAAAACCTGCTATTAATGGGGTTCTAGATTCTGATGATATTCAGTTTTTTCCAAAGAAATTTGAGAATATGTATCGCCATTGGATGACCAATGTTCGCGATTGGAATATCTCTCGTCAATTATGGTGGGGACAAAGAATTCCTGCATATTTCTATGGTGATGGACAAGAAGAATTTGTTGTTGCCGAAAACCTTGATAGTGCACTAAAATTAGCAAAAGAGAAATCTGATAACCCTAGCTTAACCATAGAAAACCTACGCCAAGATGAAGACGTTGTTGATACTTGGTTCTCTTCGTGGTTATGGCCAATAACAGTTTTTAATGGGATTTTAGAGCCAGAAAATGATGATATTAATTATTATTATCCCACCAGTGATTTAGTTACTGCACCAGATATCATTTTCTTTTGGGTAGCTCGTATGATTATTTCGGGTTATGAATATAGAGGTGAGCGACCTTTTAAGAATGTATATTTTACTGGAATTGTTCGTGATAAGCAACGAAGAAAAATGTCTAAATCGCTAGGTAATTCTCCAGATGCATTAAAATTAATTGAAGATTACGGAGCAGATGGCGTTAGAGTTGGTTTGCTTTTGAGCTCTGCGGCTGGTAACGATTTAATGTTTGATGAAGATTTATGTCAACAAGGTAAAAACTTTTCTAATAAAATTTGGAATGGCTTTAGATTGGTAAAAGGGTGGGAGGTAGCTGACATTCCACAACCAGAATCGGCGAAATTGGGAATTCAGTGGTTTAATTCAAAATTCCAACAAACTTTAGCTGAAATTGAGGATCACTTTAGCAAATTTAGAATTTCTGATGCCTTAATGGCGACTTATAAATTAGTTTGGGATGATTATAGTTCATGGTTGTTAGAAATTGTAAAACCTGCCTATCAGCAGCCAATAGATAAAGTAACATACAATGCGGTAATTGAAATTTTAGAGCATAATTTAAAATTATTACATCCCTTTATGCCGTTTTTAACAGAAGAAATTTGGCAACATATTGCCGAGCGTACAAAAAATGAAGCTTTAATAATCTCCGAATGGCCAAAGGTTGCTGGTATTGATGTGCAATTGATAAATGATTTTGACTTTGCCGCTGAAGTTATATCTGGAATAAGAAATATCCGTAAGGAAAAGAGTATTCCTATGAAAGAAGCCTTAGAAGTTTCTGTTTTAAATGAAGAAAAACAATCTGCAGGGTGGGATCCTGTTATTTGCAAATTAACTAATACGGCAGCAGTTACCTATGTAAAAGAAGCGGTAGACGGTGCTTTGTCTTTTAGGGTAAAAAGCAATGAATACTTTATTCCTATGGAAGGTGCAATTGATGTAGAGGCTGAAATACAAAAAATTAAAGAAGAATTAAAATATACTAAAGGTTTCTTACAATCAGTACAAAAGAAACTTTCTAATGAGCGTTTTGTAAATAATGCCCCTGAAAGCGTCGTTGCAATTGAAAAGAAAAAAGCAGCTGACGCAGAAGCGAAAATTGAAACTTTAGAAAAAAGTTTGGCCAGTATTTCATAATTTATTTCTTTTTTATTGGAGCTTGTCTGATTATATTTAAAGTATGGAGACTTTTCTTTTAAGGCTTAATACTTTAATAAAAAATCCCAAGCAACTCTTTTTAATTGATGCAACTGGAGCTGTAATTTCTGCTTTTTTCTTAGGAGTTGTTCTTGTTCAACTCAATAATTATGTAGGTTTATCAAGAAATACATTATACATTTTAGCAGTGATTCCTTGCTTTTTTGCTGTGTATTCTTTTTCCTCATATTTTTTTATAAAGCGAAATTTTCGACCATTTTTAGGTGTTATTGCTATAGCTAATTTGCTTTATTGCTGTCTTACCTTAATCTTGTTATTTGTTCATTTTGAAGATCTTACAGTTTTGGGTGTGAGTTATTTTTTGATTGAATTAATAGTGGTAATCATTATTTCTATTATAGAATTGAAAGCTTCAAGAGATAGGTTTTAATTAGAAAAAGTTGAACTTGATGATTTAAGGATTGTTTTTTATCTTTAAAGAAATCAATTACAATGAAAAGGTTAGTCGGATTATTTATAGTGTTGATAACAGTAAATGCTTATTCACAAGAAATTAAGCCTGAAATCTTGCCGGCTGAAATACAAATTAAAACTGCTGTATTGCCAGCACCTGAAGCAGATAAGGCAAATGCAATGGTTTACGGTTACAATACAGATGGAGAATTGGTTATCCTTCGAGAAGGTACTAATAATTTAGTGTGTATTGCAGATGACCCTGCAATGGAAGGAATCAGTGTTTCTTGTTATTCTATTGGTTTAGAGCCTTTCATGAAAAGAGGACGTGAATTAACAGCTGAAGGAAAAAATACTAAAGAAAAGCGTGAAATTCAAGGTGCTGAGGTAGCGGCGGGAAAATGGCAAATGCCTATTGTTCCTAGTATGTTATATGTCTATTATGGAAAAGATGACAATTACAACAAAGAAACTGGTGAATTGACAGATGCTCAATATAGGTATGTGATTTATACTCCCTTTGCGACCGTTGCGTCTACAGGTTTGCCCAGTAAACCCCATGAAAAAGGTATGCCATGGCTAATGGATCCTGGTACTTTTAGGGCACATATAATGGTTGGTCCTTTTAATTAAGATTTTTTAAATAATGGAAAGTTATGCTCAAGCTTTACTTTATGCTATTCCGTTTTTTACATTATTGTTAATAGTTGAAATAGCTTATGGTTATTTTGTAAAAGATCAGAAATACAAAGTTTTTGATACAGTGTCAAGTTTAAGCTCTGGTTTTACTAATATTTTAAAAGATACGCTTGGTTTGGGAGTGGTTTTAGTTTCGTATCCTTTTTTATTAGAATATTTGGCCATTTTTGATATACAGGTTACTTGGATTGTTTGGGTAATTGCATTTATTGTAATTGATTTTGCAGGTTATTGGAACCATAGACTAAGTCATAAAATAAATTTTTTTTGGAATCAACACGTAATTCATCATAGTAGTGAAGAATTCAATTTGGCTTGTGCACTTCGGCAACCAATATCAAACCTAATCGGTTATTTTGCATTATTTTTGATTCCTGCTGCAATTTTTGGAGTTCCAAATGATGTGATTTTAATTTTAGCTCCGATTCATCTTTTTGCACAATTTTGGTACCACACCAGACATATTAATAAAATGGGATGGCTAGAATATATATTAGTTACTCCTTCTCAGCATAGAGTTCATCATGCAATTAATCCTGAATACATCGATAAAAATTTAGGTCAAATACTGTGTATTTGGGATCGTTGGTTTGGTACTTTTCAAGAAGAGCTCGAAAGTGTGCCTCCACAATATGGTGTGCTTAAACCAGCTCATACATGGAATCCTGTATTAATAAATTTTCAACATTTATATCGCTTAATAAAAGATGCTTGGCGTACCACTAGTTACTGGGATAAATTACGTATTTGGTTTATGCCAACTGGTTGGAGGCCGAAAGATGTCGCAGCAAAGTATCCAATTAAAATAATCGAAGATGTTTACAATTTTGATCGTTATAAAACTGATTCTTCTATCGCATTGAAAATTTACACTATTTTTCAACTTGTTTGTACGTTATTATTATTGCTTTTTATGTTTTATAACTACTCTAATATTGAATTTGATTATTTATTATTGTCAAGCGCACTTCTTTTTATTGGAGTATACGGTTATACTAGCTTAATGGATGGTTCGGCTTATGCCGTTTGGTTGGAAGTATTTAGGGGTATTACTGGTATTATTGTAACTATATATTTAGGTGGTTGGTTCGGATTAGATAATTTTATCTCATTCGGGAGTTCCATGGTAATATTGTACTTTGTTATTACAGTTTTTGCGGGTATTTACTTTACTCAAATTGAAGGTGCAAAGAAGCCGAATATAGTTTTGTAATGTAAATTACACTATTTAATATTCAGTTGGTCGAATAATTATATCATACTCCTTAGGTCTGCGTTTTTATTTATCATAAATATAAACAGATTAAAATGACTCGTCAAACGCGTTTGCAATTTTGCAAAGTATGTGTTAATCAGCAGAAAGATTTAAATTATGGAATTGTATGTAGTTTAAATGGACAAGCAGCAGATTTTGATAATGAATGCCAATCGTATCGAGAAGATAGCAGTATAAAGACAAGATTATCAGTAAACTCCAAAACATATAAAATTGAAAAACAATTGCTACTTTATTTAGATCAGGCAAAAAGATTGTTTTGTGGGTAACAATTGGTTTTTAATTAGGTAAACTATTTGCAGTTTTAACCTCATTAATTATTATTTCTTCTTGTACTTTCTCATATCTGATTATTAAGTTTGTAAAAAGACTTAAAATGAGACCTTATATTTTAGCTGAAACTAATTGGAATGCATTAAAAGATGCCAAAATTGAGTTGGCTGTGTTGCCATGGGGGGCCACTGAAGCTCATAATTATCATTTACCATATGCTACCGATAATATACAGGCAGATTATTTTACTGCTGAAGCCGCAAAAATATCTTATAATAAAGGGGCAAAAGTGATAGTTTTACCTACCTTACCTTTCGGTGTTAATACAGGTCAATCAGATATTTATTTGGATATCAATTTAAATCCAAGTACTCAATTGGCAATATTAACCGATATTGTTGAGGTATTAAATAGACAAGGAATTTATAAGTTGTTGATTTTTAATGGCCATGGAGGAAATAATTTTAAGCCTATTGTACGAGAATTAGGACTTAAATTTCCTAAAATGTTTATTAGCTTTTGCTTTTTTCCGCAGATGTTAGATAAAAACTTATACTTCGAGGAAAAAGGTGATCATGCAGATGAAATGGAGACAAGTCTTATGCTCCATTTAAGGCCAGATCTTGTTTTGCCAAAAGATAAATGGGGAGATGGAGCATCAAAAAAATATAAAATTAAGTCATATTCAGAGGGTTGGGTTTGGGCTGAAAGAAAATGGTCTGAAATAAGTGCCGATACTGGTGTTGGTAATCCGCATAAAGCATCAAGCGCAAAAGGTGAAAAGTTCTTTAATGATATTACTGAAAAGTTAGCCCACTTTATGGTAGAATTATGCGAAGCTGATTTGAATGATTTGTATGAATAAGATTGTTTTAAATTTAAATACCCAATACTAATTAACTCAGGTTTTTAATTCTTTTTTTACTAGTGTAATATATTCTTTCATGGCATCTTCCCTGCTTATTTTTTTTGCTTGAATTAGTGCATTTATTTTAAATGCATTAATTAAAGGAGTGTTGCCATTTGGATACTCAGAATTATTGGTGGCTATCTTAAAATATGCATATAATTTAAGCATTAAATCTGGTGGTAATGAGCCGGTGTAAGCATTCGCAAATTCAACTGCTTCGGAAAAATTAGTATGTAAGTTCTTCTTTATCATCTTTAGATATTGTACTAGCAATACAGGTTTTTGCACCTACCACCTTTTGGTCTAACTTAACTGTAACAGCACAATCTAAAGGTAAGAACAAATCTACTCTTGAACCGAATTTAATAAAGCCTGCGTCTTCACCTTGTTGCGCGTTTTGGCCTTCTTCTGCATAATTTACAATGCGTCGAGCTAAAGCTCCTGCAATTTGTCGGTATAAAATATCTCCGAATTTCGGAGTGTTTATTACAACAGTTGTTCGCTCATTTTCTGTACTAGATTTTGGATGCCATGCTACTAAGTATTTGCCAGGATGGTATTTAGAATACTTAATAGAGCCACTGGCAGGGTATCTTGTTACGTGTACATTTACAGGAGACATAAATATTGATACTTGACGACGTCTATCTTTAAAATATTCTGTTTCCTCAACTTCTTCTATTACCACAACTTTACCGTCAACCGGAGCTAAAATATCATCAAAATTCTTGATAACATTTCTATTTGGGTTTCTGAAAAATTGCAAAATTAATATTAGAACTACTAAAGCAGTAGCTTGTATTGCTATCTTAAGCCATGGAAGGCTTATATAAAACTGTGCTGCTAACACAAGAGCTGAAACCAGAAAAAAGGTAATTAAAATAATTTTTTGTCCTTCTTTATGAAACATTTGCGAAAATATTTAAAGTTAAATAGGCAAAAGGTGCCGCAAAAATTAAACTGTCTAAACGATCAAGCATTCCACCATGACCTGGCATTATTGCTCCGCTATCTTTTACACCAGCGGAACGCTTTAATTTTGATTCTACTAAATCGCCTAAATTGCCAAAGATAACTATAACTAAGGCAAGGGATACCCATTGAATAGGATTTACAATTGGTTCAATGCGCGCCATAAAATACGCTGTAGCTACCGCGAATACCATACCCCCAATTGTACCTTCCCAAGTTTTCTTTGGTGACACTCTGGGAAATAGTTTTGTTTTACCAATAGTTTTACCCACAAGATATGCAAAACTATCATTCACCCATATTAAAATGAATATGCCAATAATTAAATATTTTGCAAATTCATCATTTTTATAAGGTATCATAGTTAGAAAAATACATCCACCACCTATATAAAAAAGGCCCGCAATAAATTTTTCTGTTGTTGTAAAGATTTTATCTTTTTTAGAATATAAATATATCAGCATACCAATATTTACCGCAATAGTGATGAACATTAAGGAGTTAATAGGTAATTTGTTATCCTCTTTTACTAAATAGATAAACACCCACCACAAAACTAAATATGCTAGAAATATATAATATCCTTTTAAACCAACTAATCTTTTGTATTCGTAGATACATGCTAGTCCAAATATCATGAACAAAAAATCGAAGGCATCAGAGCTTAAAAAAACTGCTGATAATAAAAGAAATATATATATAATTCCGGTTATCGAACGACGAAGAATTTCCTTCATATTATAAATCTTCCAAAAGTAAAAGATATAAATTTTTAGAAGAACTACCGTAAGTTAGAAAATCGTGATTGTTTTCTTCGTTTGCTTGAAAGTGTTTTAAAGTTGTAATGTTCGTGGGAATACTTCGGCCATATTTTTTCTTAATCATTTTTAGACCACCACCTATTGTTTCTACCAGTTGGCTTGTTGTTGCAAAAACTATTACATTATCTGGTAAATCAATTAGTTTGTTTTCTAATAATTGATTTGAACATACTAAAATAGAACCATCTTGTGCTATTAAATGCTCACAAGTGGTGAAAAATATCTCACTACTG
Source organism: Flavobacteriaceae bacterium EG-1 (assembly GCF_009649685.1). GTDB lineage: Bacteria > Bacteroidota > Bacteroidia > Flavobacteriales > Flavobacteriaceae > Aurantibacter_A. Next base: position 1,827,309 of record NZ_WJPK01000001.1, on the reverse strand, counting down.
CCAGATTGGTCTATGAAATTTATTTTTTCTTTTGAGAATTTTTTAGAAAGTCGATTGTCTAAAACTAAGAAGGGTTCGCTTTGCCAATTATTTTCACTTATAATATTTGACAGTGCCAATGAAATCTCCTTTAAGGAATCGCAGTATAAAAATTTACCCCCATTTTTTTTGAAATGAATAGTAAATTTTTCATCAACAGGTATATTGAGGTCTGGCATATGCGCACCTCTTGTCTGTGCAGTCTCTTTAGAGACTTTTTTCCCTCCCCCAAACAATTTGTCAAACAGCCCCATTAATGCTTTGAAATTGGAATTTGTCGATTGGTTATTTTATATGTAAAATATAAATGTAATTAATTTTTTTCTTTTTCAGAATCTTCAATTGTAACGTTAGACTCTACTTCAGCTTCTTTTTTAAGGTTAATATCCTCAGCTAAAGGATCTTCCATCTCTTCTTTTGCAAATGGTCGCTTTCCAAATATTTTTTCAAGGTCTTCTTTAAAGATAACTTCTTTTTCCAATAATCGTTCTGCGAGAACAGTTAGCTTGTCTTCATTGTCGTGTAAAACTTGAATTGCTCTTTGGTATTGTTCTTCTATTATTTTAGAAATTTCGGAATCTATTTTCCTAGCAGTATCCTCACTATATGGTTTAGAGTAGCCAAATGAATCTTGACCAGAAGAATCATAATATGTTAGATTTCCTATCTCTTCATTTAAACCATAAACGGTAACCATTGCACGTGCTTGTTTTGTTACCTTTTCAAGATCACTTAATGCTCCAGTTGATATTTTGTTGAAAATTACTTTTTCAGCCGCTCGTCCACCCATAGTTGCACACATTTCGTCCAACATTTGTTCTGGTCTAACTATTAATCGTTCTTCTGGTAAATACCATGCCGCTCCTAAAGATTGCCCTCTTGGAACAATGGTAACCTTTACTAGTGGTGCTGCATGTTCTAGCATCCAACTTACTGTAGCATGACCGGCTTCATGATAAGCAATAGTTTTCTTTTCTCCTGGCGTAATAATTTTATTTTTCTTTTCAAGTCCACCAACAATTCGATCTACTGCATCCAAAAAGTCTTGCTTTGTTACTGCTTTACGTTCTTTTCTAGCGGCTATCAAAGCAGCTTCGTTACATACGTTTGCTATATCGGCGCCCGAAAATCCGGGTGTTTGTCTTGCTAAAAAATCTAAGTCTAAAGTTTCAGCTGTTTTAATAGGCCTTAAGTGAACTTCGAAGATTTCTTTACGTTCTCGAATGTCTGGTAAATCAACATAAATTTGTCGATCAAATCTACCAGCGCGCATCAGTGCTTTATCCAATACATCAGCACGGTTAGTTGCTGCTAATACAATAACATTTGTGTTTGTACCAAAACCATCCATCTCGGTTAAAAGTTGGTTTAATGTATTTTCTCGTTCATCATTGGATCCCGTAAAATTGTTTTTGCCTCTCGCTCTACCGATTGCATCAATTTCATCTATAAAAATAATAGCTGGAGATTTATCTTTTGCTTGTTTAAATAAATCACGAACTCTTGAAGCTCCAACACCTACAAACATTTCAACAAAATCTGAACCTGATAATGAGAAAAACGGAACTTTAGCTTCACCAGCAACTGCTTTGGCTAATAGTGTTTTACCTGTACCTGGAGGGCCTACTAGTAATGCACCTTTTGGAATTTTACCTCCTAGTGAAGTATACTTGTCAGGGTTTCTTAAGAATTCTACTATTTCTTCTACCTCTTCTTTGGCACCTTCTAACCCAGCTACATCTTTGAAAGAGGTTCTTGTGTCTGTTTTTTCATCAAAAAGTTTAGCTTTAGACTTTCCAATATTGAAAATTTGTCCTCCGGCGCCACCACCGCCACCGCCAGACATACGACGCATTAGATAAATCCATATTCCAATTATTAAGATAAAAGGTAATATGCCAACCAATAAATCAATTAGATAGCTAGATTCTTTGTCGAATTCAACAATAGTGTCTAGACTATTTTCTTTCTTAATTTCAGTTATTTCGTTTTGAAATATCTGTAAATCTCCATAATCTAAAACATATTGAGGTACTACTGTGGTACCTATTGAGAATGGCTTGTCATGTACATCTTTATGTACATCTTTCTGTAAGGCTTCATCAGTTAAGAATACTTTTGCTTGATTAGTATTCGTGATTATGGTAATTTTTTCAATATCACCATTTCTCAAATACTCTTGAAGTTCAGAAGTAGTTGTAGTTCGCGTACCAGAAAAATTACCACTATTAAGTACTTGAAACCCAATAAGCAATACAGCAATTAAGCCATAAATCCACCATGAGCTAAATTTCGGTTTCTTCGGATTCGAATTATTATCTTTTGCCATTATATTTTTTTACCTATTTAATACTGTCTTCCAATGCGGTAACTTTTGCATCACCCCAGAGACCTTCAATGTCATAATATTCCCTAATATGCTTCTGGAAGACATGCACTACTACGTTTACGTAATCCATTAAAATCCATTCGGCATTTTCGCTACCTTCAACATGCCAAGGCTTATCTTTAATAGCCTTGCTCACTGTTTTTTGTACGGATCCAACTATAGCATTCACATGTGTATTTGAAGTACCATTGCAAATTACAAAGTAGTCACAAACTGTATTTTCTATTTCTCTAAGATCTAGTAACCTAATATCTTGTCCTTTTACTTCTTCTACACCTTGTAGTATTAAAGCAATCAACTCGTCTGCGCTAGCTTTACCTTTCTGCATTCAAATTATTTAGTTTACGCAAAGTTATTATTTTTTTGTTCTTTTAACCCTTAATTTTAACATAAGATATCATTACCTAATTTCAGGGCAGTTTATGCATATAATCAAACTTAATGCCACGGACTCAACTAATCAGTATCTAAAAAATCTATTACTTACAAAGTTTATTGAAGACTTTACTGTTGTTACTGCCAATAAACAAACAAAAGCAAGGGGGCAGATGGGCACAACTTGGCAATCTGACACCGGTAAAAACTTGACTTTTAGCATTTTAAAACAATTTGATCATTTTTTAGTGCAAAATCAATATTATTTAAATATCACGGTTTCTTTAGCTGTTTACGCTTTTTTAAAAACACTTAATGTACCGAATTTAGCCATTAAATGGCCAAACGACATTCTGTCAGGTAACCAGAAAATATGTGGTATTCTAATAGAAAATGTTCTGCAAGGCCAGCATATAAATTCTTCAATAATTGGTATTGGTCTTAACGTTAATCAAACAGAGTTTCATAACCTTTTTAACGTATCCTCACTTAAATTGTTGTTAGGTGAAAAATTTAATTTAGATGAATTGCTTTACATGCTTTTGAATGAAATAAAGTCGAATTTTGATTTACTTAATTCAGATCAATATAAATTTCTAGATAAAGCATATTTAGCAGTGCTTTATAGAAAGGACTTAATATCTAATTTTAAAGATGCTAATGGAATGTCTTTTACAGGTACAATTACTGGTATATCTTCAGAAGGGAAGCTAATTGTGCAATTGGCTGATTTTACCTTAAGAGAATATAATATGAAAGAAATAAAATTACTTAACTAGTTGTTTAAATTTTTGACATATTACCAGATAGGGTGCCTATGAAATTTGTAATAGGATTTTTAATCATCATCGCCATCATTGCGTTAAATTCACCATTAAAATGTAAAGTTACTTCTGAAGAATTTTCAGTTAATTCTATGATATCTGCGGTTAACATAAAATTTAATTTTCCGTCTGCTGATCCTAAAACTATTTTACTATAGGGAGTCTTTTCTTTTAATTTTAAGGTTATTTCTGGCATTCCTTTAAGTGCAAAAATAAAAGTGTCTTCACTTAATACCTCAAACTTGCTTATGTTCTCTGGCATCAGTTGTTTGAAATTTTTTATATCGCAAAGAAATTTAAATACTTCTTCATTGCTTTTTGAAACTGTTTTTTTAGGTGATTCTAAGTGCATCTTATTCTGGTTTCCAATCCGAAGGGTTTTTTCTCCATTCAGATAATTTATTTAATTGTTCTTCTTTTATATAATTGGTATCTGCTGCTTGCTCAATTAAATTAGCATAATCACTTAACGTATGTAATTCTATTTTCTTTTTTTCAAAGTTCTTTAAAGAAACATCAAATCCATAAGAAAATATAGCTATCATTCCTTTGATATTAGCTCCGGCTTCATTTAAAGCGTCTACGGCATGAAGACTACTTTTGCCTGTACTAATTAAATCTTCAATTACTACTACTTTTTGACCAGGCTCTAATTGGCCTTCTATTTGATTTTGACGTCCATGAGCTTTTGCTTGGGGCCTAACATAAATAAAAGGTAGGCCTAAATAATCCGCAACTAACATGCCAATACCAATGGCTCCAGTAGCAACCCCAGCTATTACGTCTGGTTTGCCATAGAGGTCTTCAACTTGCTTTGCTATTTCTTGACGGATAAAATTTCGAATTGTTGGATATGAGAGCACAATTCTATTATCACAATATATTGGTGAACGCCAACCTGAAGCCCATGTAAATGGATTTTCAGGATTCAACTTTATTGCATTAATTTGCAGTAGTAGTTCTGCCGTTTTTTTTGCAGTGTCTTTATTTAAAATCATAGCGCAAATGTATAAAGTTTTTGTCAATGAATGCCCTCTTGTTTTAACTAGTAATCTATCTGATGTTGGCGAGAGTAAATCTTTTCCATTAAATGAAGATTCTATACAAGTAGCAATTACTTCTTTAAGAAAAGGAAAGTTAACTGAAGCTTATATTTATCATCCTAATCAGGAAGAAATTTTAAAAAAATTTACAAAGCGAATACCTTTAGTAGTGGCGGCTGGTGGAGTAGTTACCAATAAAGAAGGGAAGGTGCTTTTTATTTATAGAAATGATAAATGGGATTTGCCAAAAGGTAAATTGGAAAAAGGTGAATCTATAGAGGTATGTGCTATTCGTGAAGTAATGGAAGAAACAGGAGTAAAAGATTTACGCTTAGAGAATTTTTTAAAAACCACTTATCATGTCTTTAAAAATAATGGTGTTGATACCTTAAAAGAAGTACATTGGTTTGCTATGAAAACATATTATGAAGGCAAATTAAAGGGACAAAAAAAAGAGGGTATTAATAAAGTAAAATGGAAAAGTCCGAAAAAAATTAAGGAGGCCTTAGAAAACTCTTATGTTAATATTCGAATTTTATTCGGATACTAGAATTTTAGTTCTTTAAAATTCGATAAACAGGATAGTGCATATGGGCCTTCTCATAATGTTCAGATTTTTTGAATAACCAATTGAGTTGGTTATACCAGTTGGATCTGAATTCTATTTCATTTTCTTTTTTAGTATTAAATGACCGTAGTAATAATGAGTCATTTTTTAGCATTGTTTCTGCTTCATCTTCAAAAACATAAGGTGAGAAGCCTTCTTTTTGCTGTAGAATAGGATCAAAAAAATTCCAATTAAAAAAGGAGTCTACTGCTTCTGGTTCTAAGGTTTCCATTATATATCTGAAGCCTGGTTGATTGGTGTAAACTAAAATATCGCCCTCTGTAAAATTTATTGGTTTAATTGCGGTATTAACTTTGGTGTTGTAATGTAAATAATGCCCTTCATAAGCTTCTGTACGACTTTCATAGTTTTTTATGCTATACGTTTCTACGGTTAACAATGTGTCTTGTCTTAAAATTTCAAATTTAATTTTGTTATGATTGAAAAGTGACAAAATTTTATCATATCCTTTTTTTATGATATATGCTTTAGGAATAAGTACAGAATCAATCGATTTAAAAAAATTCTGGTAGTTAACTTGTTTAGTGTAGGGTTCATTTCGGTTGTATTTAAGTCTTGAAAATCCGGTTACCGAACTTTGTAAAGTATCTGCCTTATATCCTTTGAAATTTAAAACTGTTGATTTTGTTGAATCTATTTCCCATTTTGTTGGGTAATATGTCCAATTTGTATGTCTGGTGAGTGCTTTTTTTCGTAGTTCTTTTATTTTTTCACCATCTGTTTCTGCTATATGAAGAACTTGTTTCATTAATTCATATGTTCCTTCAACCCTTTTATCATAGGGTTTTAGCATGTGAGTTTCAACCATTAAGCCAAAAGTGTTGAATAGAGTAGTGTACCCTGTAGAATATCTTGGGTGGTCTATAAATTGTGAAAATCCATTTTCAGGTACTGCATTAAATACGTTAACGTATGGTGTTATATCCCAATTTTCTGAAGCCAATAATTCTTCTAATTTTGGCATTAATTTATTATTTAAATACCCTCCCAAGTTGCCTCCTAATTTGTTATGTTGAGTAAATAAGTGAGTTAAAGTATATTGATAGTCGGCACCATTGCTTACATGATTATCGATAAATAAATCTGGATTTACTAAATGGAAAATCTTCGCAAAAGAAAGTGCGTTTTTCGTGTCAGCTTTAATAAAATCTCTATTGAGGTCATAATTTTTAGTATTTCCTCTAAACCCATAGACTTTTGGTCCATTTTGATTTGCTCTTGTACTTGTATTTCTATTTAGTGCACCACCAATATTATAAATAGGAATTGTAGCTACTATAGTTTTTGCAGGTGCGTCTAATTTTTTTGTTGCTAAATCACGAAATAGTAACATTGTGGCATCAATACCATCAGATTCGCCCGGGTGAATTCCATTATTAATAAGTAGAACTACCTTGTCTTCTGCAACTTTTTGATAATTAAAATCTCCGTCTACGTTGAAAGTGACAATGTGTAAAGGCTTACCACTATCTGTATCTCCAATTGTTTGTATGTTTATTTCAGGAAATTCTTTTGCAAGATGCGTATAGAATGCTATAGTTTCTTGGTAGGTTGCTGTCTCCGTTCCTTTAGATAGTTCGAATTTTGTCGGAAAATTAGATTCGTGCTGTTCTGTTTTCTGCTTACAAGAAAATAATATAAGACCTGTTGCTATGAGAAACGTATATTTTAACATCGGATTAGTTTAGGACATCTAAAATAAACAAAATCTTAATCGGATGTTTCTATGCCGGTATAGTGCTTTTTTCGATTTCGGAACGCTTAGCTGGTTTATGAATATAATCTACAACGTGATGGGTTTTATTTCTGAAAATTTCCCAGTTTTCATAATCTGTAGCGTCAATTGAAGAGGTAATTATATTAATTCTTATCTTTTTTACAATGGGCAACTTAATAAACTCAGCCATAAACTGCCATCCATCCATAATAGGCATGTTAATGTCTAAGAAAATAATATCAGGTATTTCACTTGAATTTTCTACAACAGTTTTAATAGCTTCTATAGCTAATTTTCCGTTTTTAAAAGTCTCTATACTAGCACATTCTACAATACTATTTAGAATTTTACGAATACCAAATACTGTTATTGGGTCATCATCAACTATGTAAATTGAATTAATTTTATTCATTAAAATATATCTTGAAAGTAGTGCCAATTGCTACTTTACTGTTAACGGTTACTTTGCCATTCATGGCCTCTATTTGTTTTTTTGTAAAAAATAATCCTATACCCTTTGCATCTTCGTTATTATGAAAAGTTTTATACATGCCAAAAAGCTTGTCACCATGTTTTTTTAAGTCTATGCCTATTCCGTTATCTTCAATGGTTAGAACGATTGACTGCTTTTCCTTGGATGTGCTTAGTTTGATAATAGGATCTCTAAACGGTGATTTATATTTAACTCCGTTCGTAATAAAATTGGCTATAATATTATCTAAATATTCTGGTATAACGTTTACCTTAAGATTTTCATTTATCTCATTTATAATTGTAGCATTATTTTCTTGTATTAAATATTTTAGACTGCCACATATCTTATTTACCACCTTTTTAAGGTGAACTGGTGTTTTTTCTGTTTTAATATTTGTACTTATAGCTACCACTTCGTTAAGATTGTTAAGGGTTTCTAATAATCCATCCGATGCGCTAACAAGCATTTCCGTGATTTTCTTTTTCTCAGAATCGCTCTTTTCGGTAATTAAAAATTCAAGTAACATTGAAAAGTTTGCCGCATGTGAGCGCAGATTATGTGAAATTATATGTGCAAAATCAACTAGTTTTTTATTTTGTAATGCTGTAATGTTAATAAGTGTTCTAAGCTCTTCTTCTTTGGCCTTTAGATCTGAAATATCTAAACTAAAACCAACCAAACCATCTACATTTCCGTGATCATCTAACATCGGAATTTTAGATGTTAAAAAGGTTGTTGCTTTGCCTGACCTATCAACTATAATATTCTCTTTACCTAGTATTGGTTTTGCATTTTTTATTACATATTGGTCTTCCTCGATACAAATTTCTGCAGATACTTTGTCTAAAAAATGATAATCATCTTTTCCAATAACCTCTTTTTCGTTTTTAAAACCGCAAAATTCAACTTCATTTTTATTAACCAATATCTTTTTTGAGTTTATATCTTTTAGGTAAACATTAATTGGTAAATGATTTATTAGTGTTTTTAGTAATTTTTCGCTTGCCTTGGTTTTAGCATCTAACAATACCCTTTTGGTTACGTCTTGAAACGTGCCTATTAACCCTATAATTTTGTTATTCTTATATAGTGGTTTACCAGCGCTTATAACCCATTTTTCTTTGCCATTAGGCGTAGTTATTTGCAGTCTTTCACTCCATGCCTGGCCATTTTCATGAGCCATTTTAACAGCGTTCAATATTTTTTGTTTGCTTTTGCCTTCTTTGTAAAAAGAAAATATAGTATCTATAGTTGGTATATAGTCGGCAGATGCACCATGTATCTTGCGTGTCATTTCATCCCACCATATTTCACCATTAATTGGAGATTCCCAACTACCTATTTTAGCTTTTTCTGATTTTTCTTGAAGAAAGGCATCTAATTTTTCTAATTTTTCTTCATTTACGACCGATTGTGTAACATCTTCGGTATGTAAAATGGCACCTATAATGTTCTCATTTTCATCATACCAAGGCAAATTTTTCCACTGAATATGAGTTTCAGCGCCCATACTATTGGTAGAAGTATGAATATATAACCCACCAGGTTTACCTTCAAAACAATTAGAAAGCTCGGTAAGCCATTTTTTAGATACGCCTCCAAAAAGCTCAAATAGCGTTGCCCCGAAAACATCGGGGGCTGAAAAGTCGAAGGAATCTATCCATTTGTCTGAAGCTTGAATTACTTCAAAATTTGTATTTATAAAAGCGGTTGCACTTGGTAACTGCTTTACTAGATAGTCCCTTACATAAGATTTGGTACTATTGAGCATAGTAAGGAAATTTCCTACTAAACTATGGTGATTTTTTGATTTTGATTATTTATTGTTGTGAATAGGTCAAAATTAGTTGTGTGATTGCGTATATAGTAGGGGAGTGATAATACATATTTAATAAAAATAAGATATTTCCTACAAATATTATTTTTTTAGATGCTATTAGAAATAGATATACCACCCATAATTCTTACAAAAAATCAATTTATTCAACCTTTACTGAGTTTGGCACTAAAACTGAGAAATCACCACCGTTTTTTATAACATCGCGCACTATGGACGAACTAATATATGATGTGCGCGCAGCCGTTAATAGAAATACAGTTTCAATTTTAGCTAATTTTCTATTGGTATGCGCAATAGCCTTTTCAAATTCAAAGTCAGCCGGGTTTCTTAGACCTCTTAGAATAAAGTCTGCTTTAACTTCTTTACTAAAGTTAACAGTTAGTCCTTCATAGGTCATAACTTTTATTTTAGGCTCATCTTTAAAGGTTTCTTCTATAAAGTGTTTCCTTTTTTCAAGTGAAAACATATAATTCTTTTCAGAATTTATTCCTATTGCTATGATAAGCTCATCAAATAAGGTAACTCCACGATTAATAATATCAGTATGCCCTAGTGTTAAGGGGTCAAAAGAACCGGGGAAGATAGCGCGCCTCATAATGTTTATTTTAATTACTTAAAGTTAGCTTTTTATCAACAATGCTTCAAGAATAACACTTTCAAAGAGTTCCTCAAGAGATATTCCAGCTTTTTTTGCTTGTTGCGGTAATAGACTTTCTGTTGTTAGACCAGGGGTTGTATTCATTTCTAGCATAAAAGGTTCATCATCAATAAAAATAAATTCACTACGAGAAAATCCACGCATTTTTAGAACTTTATATGCTAATTTTGCAGCAGCCTCAACCTTTTTTACTTTAATTTCAGATATACGAGCTGGGGTTATTTCTGTTGACTGATTTTCATATTTTGCCTTATAATCAAAGAAATCATTGTCACTTACTATTTCAGTAATTGGTAAAACAGTTATTTCACCTTTATAAGTTATAACACCAACAGAAACTTCTATACCATCTAAAAAAGATTCAATTATTATTTCATCATCATGTTCATATGCTTCTGTAATTGCTTTTTTTAATAAAGATTTTTCATAGACTTTAGAAATACCAAAACTACTACCAGCTTTATTTGCTTTAACGAAACAAGGAAGGCCAACTGTTTCAATAATAGCTTCTTCATTAATTTCATCTCCAAAATTTAAATAATAAGAGGCGGCAGATTTTATACCATAAGGAGTTAATACACTTAGTAAATCACGTTTGTTATATGTTAAAGCAGATTGGTAATAATCGCAAGAGGTTTGGGGAATACCTAGCAATTCAAAATACGCAGGCATAAGCCCATCTTCACCGGGAGAACCATGTATGGCATTAAAAACGCAATCAAAAATTATCTTATCACCCTTATAATCAACACTAAAATCATGTTTGTTAATAGTATACTCTATGTTGGAATCATCAATGTATACCCATTTATCACGTAAAATATGTATGCGATAACTATTGAATTTTTCTTTATTAAGATTGTCATGAACGACATTACCTCCTTTTAAAGAAATTTCCCATTCATTAGAATATCCACCCATAATAATGGCAATATTTTTTTTCATGTGCTGGTCAAATTGTAAATTTTTGTGCTCTTTTAATGCCTCAAATAATTTCTAAGTAATATTTGAATCAAGTTTAGTTTAAAGGAAAAAACAGTACTTAAATATATTGAGTAATTCAAAGTAAAGAAAAAAGCAATCGGTTTCCTATATTTGTCAGGTCAATTCTTTTCAATGAAAAACTTTTTCAACTTTTTAATTAGTAAGACTTTCTTAATACAGATAGTGCTTGCAATAATAGCAACTGTTTTATTGGTGTTTTTGGTGTTAAGATGGTTAAACAGTACTACAAATCATGGTGAATTTGTTGAAGTGCCAGATTTTGCAAAAATGTCTGTAATGGATATGCGAATAGCTGTTGAGGACGCTGGTCTTCGATACGAAGTATTAGATTCTGCCAATTATAACCCTGATTACCCAAGATTTTCTATTATAGATCAAGACCCCAAGGCTGGCAGTCATGTTAAGGAAAATAGAAAAATTTATTTTACTGTAAATCCATCAGGTTATAAGAAAGTTACCGTGCCTAATATTATTCAAGTTACTCAGCGGAACGCAGCATCTATGTTAAAGGCTGTAGGGTTAGATGTGCAACGCGTAACATATATTGATGAGTTGGGTGAAGACATGGTTTATCAAATAAAATATAAAAGTAAATATATAAAACCAGGAGATAAGCTGCCAAAAACTTCTAAGATAGAACTGGTTTGTGGTAATGGTAGAATACCAGACCAGGCACGCATTAAGGCAGATTCTGAATAATTATGGAGACCCAAAATGATCCTGACTTACAGGAAAATGAACTCTATGAGCATTTTAATATTACCGCCTCTAATGGTCAAGAGGCACTTAGGGTAGATAAGTTTTTAATGAATTTTATTGAGAATGCTACACGAAATAAAATTCAACAAGCAGCTAAATCTGGTAACATTAGAGTTAATGACGCAGTAGTTAAACAAAATTATAAAGTAAAGGCTGGTGATGAGGTAAGAGTTCTTTTTGAGCATCCCCCGCATGAGAATTTATTGGTTCCGGAGGATATTCCTTTAAATATAATTTATGAAGATGATGCACTACTGGTGGTAAATAAGCCAGCAGGTATGGTTGTACATCCTGGACATGGAAATTATACTGGTACACTAATTAATGGGTTATTATATCACATTGAAAATTTACCAGTAAATAGTAGTGAACGACCAGGGTTGGTGCACCGAATTGATAAAGATACTTCTGGTTTGTTAGTAGTGGCTAAGACAGAAGTAGCTATGACACATTTGTCTAAACAATTTTTTGATAAAACATCGGAACGCGAATATATTGCTATTGTTTGGGGTAATATGGAAGAAGATGAAGGTACCGTTGAAGGTCATATTGCTAGGCATCCAAAGAATAGATTACAGATGCAGGTTTTTCCAGAAGGTGATCATGGTAAAGAAGCTGTTACTCATTATAAGGTCTTAGAGCGTCTTGGTTATTTAACATTAGTATCGTGTAAGTTAGAAACCGGGAGAACTCATCAAATACGAGTTCATATGAAGCATATTGGACACACTTTGTTTAATGATGAGCGTTATGGTGGAGATAAAATCTTAAAGGGAACTACGTTTACTAAATACAAACAATTTGTAGAAAATTCTTTTAAAATCTTGCCTAGACAAGCTTTACATGCCAAAACGCTTGGTTTTATTCATCCAGTGACTAAAAAACAAATGCGTTTTGATTCTGAAATTCCTAAAGATATGTTAGAATGTATTGAGAAATGGAGGCATTATTCTAAACACAGTCAGTAGCATAAATTACTTCGATACAGATATTGATAACTCTTCTAAGAATTATATTTTATTTTGCAATAAGCTCATTACTTTTATACAAAATTAAAAGAAATGAAAGTAGTATTATCTCCTGCAAAATCACTAGATTTTGAACGCAAATTACCCACAGAATTTTATACGGAAGCATCTTTTCTTACGGAAGCAGAACGATTGAATAAATTATTAAAAAAGAAATCGGCAAAGAGCCTCTCTAAATTAATGCATATTTCTGATAATTTAGGTCAATTAAATTATGAACGAAATCAGGAATGGAGTTTACCATTTACCCCAAAAGATGCAAGACCTGCTGCATATGCATTTAGTGGTGATGTTTATAGAGGTATGGATGTGTATACTTTGCCAGAATCAAAAATTGAATTACTACAGAATACAATTCGTATAATTTCTGGTTTATATGGTGTTCTTAAGCCGCTAGATTTAATACAGCCTTATCGTTTAGAAATGGGCACTAAATTTGCTGTTGGGAAGAATAAAAATTTATATGAATTTTGGAGACCGAAAATTGTAAAGATTTTAAATGAAGAGTTAGCCGATGAAGAACTTTTCGTAAATCTTGCAAGCAATGAATATTTTAAGGCAATTGATAAAAAGTCGTTGAAAGTACCTGTGGTTGACATTATTTTTAAAGATTTGAAAAATGGTGAGTATAAAACTATAATGACTTTTGTGAAATTAGCACGTGGATATATGTCGCGCTATATTGTAGATACTAATGCAAAAACCATAGACGATTTAAAGGGATTTGATTATCAGGGCTATGGGTTTAGTGAGGCTTTATCAAGTAAAGAAAACGAGTTGGTTTTTGTGCGATAGAATATTTTTTACACCAAAACGTTTATTTAAATATATCATATATAAAATTAGATGCTTATGAAAAAGTTTGCACTACTTCTGATTACTATTGTTTTGGTTGTTGGGTCTTGTACAGATCGCGATGATGAATTAAGTGGAGTTAATATTCGAGTAAAAAATGATTCTAATATCAATTTTAATAGTGTTACCGTAGGTGGCAGTGAAGAGGTTTATGAAAATATATCACCTGGAGATTATTCAAAATATTTAGAATATGAAACAGCTTATCGTTATAATTCTGTTTTTATAGAAGCAGATAGTACCAGTTATAATTATTCTCCAATTGACTTTGTTGGAGAAGATAGCTTAAGCTTTGGCTTTTATACCTATGAATTAAATGTAAATGAAGAAGGTGAAGTTAGCCTGGTTTTTAAAATAGATTAATAGGGCCTCTTCTCTTATTCGTAAAATTAAATGTCCTTTATTTTTTTTAAAATAATAGAATTATAGCGTTTTTAAGCAGTTTATGTTGATCTTTAAGTGTGCTCTTTATTGATCTGATTTATAGATGTCTACAATCAACATGTTGTAATTGTTTAATTTTTAACAATATTTGGAAATTATTCCCCTCGTTTTTGTGGTTTATGGTTTATGTTGATCTTTAAATGTTTTTCGTAAATCGTTGATTTTTAAATTGTTATTGGTTTGTCGAATATTCTATTTTAAAATTTAACAATTCAGCTGTTATAATTGAAGGTTAATTCTCACATGTGGTATATGTTGATCTTTAAGTGTTTTTTATAAATTGTTAAGTGTCAAATGTTTATTTGATTTTAAAGTTTTTATCCATATTCTGATAAATTTAGAGGTATAATTCTTTAAATAAGTGATATTTTTCTATAAAATCATAAAAATAAATTTGTAATAGTTTATGTTGATCTTTAAGTGATCGCAGTTGTTTATTGATCTTTAATAGGTTGGGGAAATATGGTTCCTGAGTTTAATGTATAAAGATGCTATTAACATAAAATAATTTATTTCAATTTTAATCTGTTTTTAATTTTGTTTCAGCATACACATCCTTACGAACCATTCTTATTTAAAGAGGCTACTAAGTTGATTGTGGGCACTTTGCCGCCACCTAGGTTTACAACCGGCATGCTTAAAAAAGGTGATGTTGATTTTTGCTATGGGAGTAGAGATGGTCAATTGTGGCCAATTTTGAATATTATTTTTGAATTGAATTTAAAATTCGAGACATCTAAAGAAGCTATAGATCAGCGTAAAACATTTTTGAAACATCGTAAGATTGGGATATGCGATATAGTAGCTAGTGCAAAAAGGGATAAAATTGATGCTTCAGATAGCGGCATGCAACATATTCAATTACGAAATATTTTAGGTTATTTAAAGCAATACCAGAATATTGAGATGTTGATTTTTACAGGAGGAAATAGTAAGAACGGACCTGAGTATTTTTTTAGAAGGCATTTGAAAGAGAATAATCTAAAATTGCACATAGTTTCTAACGAAGTACCTAGAATACATCAATTTGAGATTCCAGGGGAAAATAATTTAGAACCTTCAAGAATAATAAAAACAGTTTCTTTAACTGCTCCTTCTGGATCAGCAAATAGGGCCATCGGAAGCCTACCAACCTACAAAAGAATGAAAAGTGAAAATGTAAATTTTAATACTATAGATTTTAGAGTATTGCAGTATCGTCCCTTTTTTTAATATCCATTCAAATAAATAGCATCAAATTTTAATAATTGTTGCTTATATCAGTAACATGCTTTATTTTGTTAATTCAAATAATACTATAAGTACAATGCTGATATTATGTCGATATTTGTAAATTGAGATTTAAGCCCTCGAGATACACAACACTATATTTTACAATATTTCAAGAAACTTTATGTCACAAACAGAAAGATTAAAAGAATTTAAAAAATCGGTAAATAATAAGTTCAATGTTTATAATAGTTTGTTCCTAAATTTACCCTATCAAAATACTGAGAATGTAGGAATTCTAATTCCGCTTTTAGTTCACCAATGTCAAGAAGGGTTAGGAAATGGTAAAAACCCGCAAGATATTTTAGAAGAGTTTTTTGAGAATTTTGCTAGTCTTGATACAGAGAAGTCTCGAATAGATTTTATGTTTAGAATTATTCAGTATGTTGAAAGACAAGTTGTGCTTTTCGACAGTGTTGAAGATGCAGCATTCCCGAAAATGCATGAGCATTCACTTTCTCTATCTATAAAGGATTATTTTCAGCTTGTAGATAAAAATAAAAGTTGGGATAAAGTTGCCGATAAATTGTCAAATTTTAGTGCGCGTATTGTTCTCACTGCACATCCAACACAGTTTTATACCCCTGCAGTTTTAGATATTATTGATGAGCTTAGATCCTTAATACTTGAAGATCGTATTGATGATATAGATATTACTTTGCAGCAATTAGGTTTAACATCATTAATTAATTTAAAAAAACCAACTCCTTTAGACGAAGCAAAAAATATTATTTATACTTTAAGAAACGTATATTATGATGCTGTTGGTAGTCTTTATTCTTATATAAAAGAGAATATTAAAGATGATAAGTTTGAAAATCACAAGATTATGCAATTGGGCTTTTGGCCTGGTGGGGACCGTGATGGAAACCCCTATGTAACTGCAAAGATTACAAAAGAAGTTGCAGATGAGCTTCGAGTTAATTTAATGAAGTGTTACTATAATGATTTAAAGGTATTACAAAAAAAACTAACCTTTAAAGAGTTAGATGCACATATAAAAGAACTGCGTAGTAGTTTGTATATCGCCATGTTTGATGCTAGAAAACATGTTGGTTATGAAAATATTATTAGACCACTTGAGGCTATTAGAGAGCTTTTGGTAGATAAATATCATAGTCTTTATTTGAAAGATTTAGATGATTTAATTGATAAAGTGAAGATTTTTAAAACACACTTTGCAATTCTTGATATTAGACAAGATCATAGCCAGCACACAAAAACAGTAGAGGCTATTCTTAAAAAGAATAAAATAATTGATAAGAGTTTAGACGAACTTACTACTGCTAAGCTCAGAGATATACTTTTAAAAGAAGATATAAGTGTATCTGTTAAAGATTACGATGACCCTATCGTGAAAGATACTATCAGAAATATTTCGCAACTTAAAGGTATTCAACGTAAAAATGGAGTAGAAAGCTGTGATAGATACATAATTAGTAATAGTGAAGATATGTTCTCTGTGCTTTTTGTATATGGACTTTTTCGCTGGTGTGGCTGGGAAGATGATAAAATAACTTTTGACATTGTTCCACTTTTTGAAACAATGAAAGGAATGGAGACTTCTGAAGCTACCATGGAGGCATTATTTAAAATTCCACAGTATAGAGCACACTTAGAAAGAAGAGATAACAAGCATACCATTATGCTTGGTTTTTCTGATGGAACAAAGGATGGAGGCTATGTAAAAGCTAATTGGTCTATTTTTAAGACTAAAGAAAATCTTTCTAAAGTTTGCAAAAAGAATGATGTTAAAGCTATCTTTTTTGATGGTAGAGGTGGACCACCAGCAAGAGGTGGTGGTAAAACACATCGTTTTTATGCTGCTCAAACAAAAGATATCGCAAATCATGAGATACAATTAACAATTCAAGGGCAAACTATTACAAGTACTTATGGTACTAAAGAACAGTTTATGCATAATAGTGAACAGCTATTAACTGCTGGATTGTCAAATAATATTTTTGGGAAAGAAAATGTAATTTCTAAAGAATCTAGAAAATTACTTGAAGAACTATCTGACTTGAGCTTTGAGAAATATGATGCATTAAAACATCATGATAAATTTATGCCATATTTAGAAGATATGAGTACGCTTAAATATTATACAAAAGCTAATATTGGAAGTAGACCGGGTAAACGTGGAAATAAGAAAAAATTAGAGCTTTCAGATTTAAGGGCTATTTCTTTTGTTGGTTCATGGAGTCAGTTGAAACAAAATGTACCTGGTTATTTTGGTATAGGAACTGCGATTCAGACAATGAAAGAACAAGGTAAATTGCGTGATTTAAAAAAATTGTATAAAGAAGTACCATTGTTTAGAGCATTGATGTTAAATAGTATGATGTCGTTGTCTAAGTGTTATTTTGAGCTAACTTCTTACATGAAAGAAAATGAAGAATATGGAGAGTTTTGGAATATTCTTCATGAAGAGTATTTACTTTCTAAAAAGATGTTATTATTGATTTCGGGATCTAAAATCCTAATGGAAAATGAGGCAGTATCACGTGAATCTATCAAGATTAGGGAGAATATTGTACTGCCATTATTGGTTATTCAGCAAAATGCATTGCAGAAAATCGGTCAAAAATCTGAATATTTAGAATTGTATGAAAAAATAGTTACGCGATCTTTATATGGTAATATTAATGCTAGTAGAAACTCAGCTTAATTAAATTCTATTTCAAGGTTTTGTAGTAGTAACTTGCCATAGAAGTTTGAACAAGTATCGTCTTTGTATACATTTTTTTCGTTTCTGTATTTAAGAATGTAGGTGTCAATTGTAGAGCAACCAGTTGGTTGCGTGGTTTTTAATTGATTCTCAAAATTTCTTAAGGCTTCAACTTTAGAGGGATTTAAAATTATTTCTGTGTTGTTAAATACAGCAATAAAATTTGAATCATTCTTAATTATGGAAATAGTTTTAGTGGTATTGTTAAAGCATCCTGCTGAATGAAAAGTAATATCTAAAGAGTCGGAAATTAGCATTCTGTCAATAATGGGGATTTCTGATGTGTTTTTATGTGATTGATTTTGAGCTAAACCGTATGTTTGAAATCCGAAGAAAGTAATTAATATTATTGCATAGAACGACTTCATATCATTTATGTAGCAAAAGACTTGCCATAAAGTTTATTATAGAAAAATATGTTATTTTCAGTAGGGTATTTATTAATTATTCCCACACTTTATATACTGCACCCATACCATAATTTTTGTTTCCGTTTTCTATTAAATTAGAATTTTTGTTGTAATTACGGTCAAAAATTTGCCACTTTTTATCATTGTAAAATATGCGTCGTACAAACGTATTATCATTAGGTTCACCTTTAACAAAGGGGAGTAGGGGTCTAAAAGAAGTTGAAATTTTTTGAATACCTCGTGCTGTTTTTATTTCTCGGTATTTCTTGGTGTCTAATAATTTACCATTTTTATCCGCATAACCTAAAACTTGAATAGAAATGAAAATTCCATTTTCCGGTATAAATACCGATTTATCTACTAGATCTAATTCAAACATTTTGTCAGCCTCTTCATTTATTGTAAAGATCACGTTTTCATACCCTAATGGTTCACTGGGAATTCCTTCTTTATTAGCGTAATATTGAATTCTAAAAATGGTCGCGAAATTTCCTTTTCCTTTAGATTTATAATTACGCTCAGCATTTATTGGTAAATTTAATTTTAAAATTTGAGTAGTCTTGTTTTCATACTTATTAAATAAAATAGCTACTTCACTTTCTACTGTTGGTAGCCAGCATGCAAAAACGTCGGTATGGGTTTTACCTTTTTGCTTTCTTATTTTAAACTTACCAGTTTTTGGTGCAGAAACTATAACTTCACTTAATTGAGATACTTCAGATTTTAATAATATCTTGTTTACAGAACTATCTATTTTAATTCCTTTTTCTGAATAGCCAATGGCGGAAACAAATAAAGAATCTACATCATTATATTTCTTTTTAGAAAAGGAAAAGGCTCCAACTTCATCAGCAAAAGTTCCTATTCCATCACCAAAAGAAATGGTAGCAAATGGTATGGTTTCATTACTCATACTATCTACTACCACTATTTTTTGCGCATATTGATTTGCACTAAAAAGATAAAAAATAAAGTAAAAGAGTTTTTTCATAAAGTACATAAGACTTGTTATCTATTTAACGAGTCAATGCCGAATAAAAGTATCTCTTGCCTGTTATTTAACGATGATTTGTTCACTTAAGATTTTATCATCTACGCGCGCAATTAAAGTATATACTCCAGTTGGTAAAGTGCTTGTGTCTATGTCTTCTTTTGTGCCTCCTTTTTTATATGCAACTTGCACACCAGATTGCGAATACACATGATACTCAATAATGCGTTCTTCTATGTTGGTAACTTCAATATCTATATTTTCAGTAACAGGGTTTTCATTGATTTTTAAAGTTATTGGTTGTTTGTTAGATAAAAGGCCATTTACATTATTTTCAGAATTAGCATAGTCTTCAGGTGGCGATAAATATGTGCCTGGTATAACTTCAGATGGTTCGCTACCATTACCATCACTTGGTTTTCTCCAACCTACAGTTAAATGGTCTCCTCCGTCACCTTCTTTTACAAGAGCTTCTATAAAGTATTTTTGACCGGCATATAATTGAATACCAACCGATTTTTGCGTTTCGAATACATTCCACTGTTTGTATTCTGTATACTCATTATGGTAAGCTATTCTTTTTTTGTTATTCTCTTGACTGTTGGTTGATAAGTTTAGTTCAACAAAATCATCACCAGCGACCCAAAAATAATACATTCCAGATTCGGGGGCGCAAACATATCCGTGTACTCTGGCACCATAATAATCAACGTTATTTTTTGGGATGTCAAATTCTGTTAATTCTATTGTCTCTGATGGATTGTTAGGGTAATTGTTTGAGTTTTTTAATAAGTTTAAGTCTTCACCAAATATGTTATCATATCGATGCATAACAATTATGCCCTCAGCTGAACAATCTGATTTATTTGTGACTGTTATTTCAGTTGTAGCCATAAAATTTCCATCGTTTGTTATTGCTGTTATTGTTGCTTTTCCAGGTGCAATGCCTTGTACATATCCACTTGAACTAACCGTTGCAATAGCTGAGTTACTAGTGCTCCAAGTGACAGAATTATCTGTTGCATTTGAGGGTGTAATAAGCGTTTCTAATTTAATGCTACCGAATACAGATATAGAAGCTGTTTTGGGTGTTATCGATACACCGGTAACCGCAGTAGGTTCGAAACTTGCCGGAGATAAATATGCACCCGGAACAACCTGTGTAGGTGAACCACCACTTCCATCGCTAGGTTTTCTCCATCCTACACTTAAATGGTCTCCACCATCGCCTTCTTTCATAAGTGCTTCTATATAGTAGGATTGACCTGCTTGTAATTGTATCCCTACCGATTTTTGAGAATTAAATACATTCCATTTTTTATAACCTGTATATTCATTATGATAGGCTATTCTATTTTTGTTAGAAGTGCTAGTATTTGTTGATAGATTTAGCTGTACATGGTCATCACCAGCAATCCAGAAATAATACGTTCCAGTCTCGGGAGCGCATAAGTAACCATGAACTCTAGCACCATAATTTTCAGCAGCATTTATTGGAATATCAAAACTTGATAATAACATTGTCTGCGATGGGTTGTTTGGATAATTGCTTGAGTTTAAAAGTTGACTCAATGGTTCACCTACAATTCCATCAAATCGTTCCATTAAAATAGCTCCCTGTGCATTACATATTTGATTGCTAGATACTATTATGTTAGCAGTAGCTGAGAAATCACCATCTGTTGTAGTTGCTGTAATAGTAGCATCACCTGCGGCTATACCACGAACAACTCCGTTTGTATTTACGGCAGCAATACTTGTATCACTTGAAGTCCATGTAACAGATTTGTTAGTTGCATTTGTTGGTGCAATAATTGCTTGAATAGTTGTGATTTCATCAACTTGAATTGAAGCCGAAGTTGGATCAACCGTAATTCCAGTAACCGGAATTGGTTTAGCGGAAATCGTTAATTGAGCAGTAGCTGAGAAATCACCATCTGTTGTAGTTGCTGTAATGGTAGCATCACCTGCGGCTATACCACGAACAACTCCGTTTGTATTTACGGTAGCAATACTTGTATCACTTGAAGTCCATGTAACAGATTTGTTAGTTGCATTTGTTGGTGCAATAATTGCTTGAATAGTTGTGGTTTCATCTACTTGAATTGAAGCCGAAGTTGGATCAACCGTAATTCCAGTCACTGAAATTGGTTTAGCAGAAATCGTTAATTGAGCAGTAGCACTAAATCCACCATCTGTTGTAGTTGCTGTAATTGTAGCATCACCTGTAGCTATTCCACGAACAACTCCATTTGTGTTTACGGTAGCAATACTAGTATCGCTTGAAGTCCATGTAACAGATTTGTTAGTTGCATTTGTTGGTGCAATAATTGCTTGAATAGTTGTGGTTTCATCTACTTGAATTGAAGCCGAAGTTGGATCAACCGTAATTCCAGTCACTGAAATTGGTTTAGCAGAAATCGTTAATTGAGCAGTAGCACTAAATCCACCATCTGTTGTAGTTGCTGTAATTGTAGCATCACCTGTAGCTCTACCACGAACAACTCCATTTGTGTTTACGGTAGCAATACTAGTATCGCTTGAAGTCCATGTAACAGATTTGTTAGTTGCATTTGTTGGTGCAAAAATTGCTTGAATAGTTGTGGTTTCATCAACTTGAATTGAAGCCGAAGTTGGATCAACCGTAATTCCAGTAACCGAAATTGGTTTAGCAGAAATCGTTAATTGAGCAGTAGAACTAAATCCACCATCTGTTGTAGTTGCTGTAATGGTAGCATCACCTGCAACTATACCACGAACAACTCCATTTGTGTTTACGGTAGCAATACTAGTATCACTTGAAGTCCATGTAACAGATTTGTTAGTTGCATTTGTTGGTGCAATAATTGCTTGAATAGTTGTGGTTTCATCAACTTGAATTGAAGCTGAAGTTGGATCAACCGTAATTCCAGTAACCGAAATTGGTTTAGCGGAAATCGTTAATTGAGCAGTAGAACTAAATCCACCATCTGTTGTAGTTGCTGTAATGGTAGCATCACCTGCAACTATACCACGAACAACTCCATTTGTATTTACAGTAGCAATACTTGTATCACTTGAAGTCCATGTAACGGATTTATCACTAGCGTTAGAAGGTGATATAATAGCTTCAATAGTTATTGTTTGGTCTACTTCTAACGAGGCGGTAGCCGGATTCATTAGAATGCCAGTTACGGGCATATTTACATTTATTACGGATTGAGCAACAAATGATCCATCGGTTGTTGTAACTGTAATAGTAGCATTTCCTTTTGCTATTGCTGTTACTAATCCATTACTATCTACAGTAGCGATATTAGTATTAGAAGATTTCCATGATACCGATGTGTCATCAGCATTACTTGGACTTACGTGAGCAATAAGTTGTTGCAAGGCGCCAACATCTATAGTTGCCGTAGTTTCGTCTAACGTTACACCTGTTACCTTAACTACAGGAGTTTCATTAAATTCATCAAAAGCAGTACATGGGATAACTTGAAAAGGAGAAGTGCCATTACCATTGCTTGGTTTACGCCATCCAACTGCTAAATTATCACCACCACCACGTTCGTTCATTAATGCTTCGAGATAATAATTTTCACCAGCTACAAGTTCTATTCCTACTGATTTCTGTGTAGAAAATTTATCCCATTCTACATCGTAAGACCAACCATTGTGGTACGCTATTCTTGTTTTATTAATTTCAGATGCGTCGGTACTTAAATTTAACTCAACATTGTCATCTCCAGCAACCCAAAAATAGTATGTTCCAGTTTCTGGTGCTTTTAATAAACCTTTTACTCGTACGCCATAATCATCACCAACATTAATTGGTATACGAAATTCATTAAGTTCTTTAACGGAACTTGGTGTATCTGGAAAGATTGCTTCATTTTTTAATTCAGCTATAGTTGTGCCAGGTATATTATTAAATGTTTCCATAATAATGCGATCAGCACATGGGTCTGGGTCTAATTGACCAATCCATTCATTGATTAAGGTTACAGCTTTGATATCAATTTTATTTTTTGATATTGGAGGCATTTTAATAGCAGGATCAATGCTATTCATGCGATGGTAGAGGATAGAGCTGCCAACATCGCCCGCCGCAACTATTTTTTCATTTGGTATACCTAAGGGAATATAAGGTGAAGCTGATAGAACACCAGTTTGTACTAGATCTAGGTTAAGTCGAAGATCAAAATCGCCTCGATTTCCTGTACCTGGTCTATGGCAATATGCACAATTTAGATCTAAATAAGATCGTGCTTTTTCATCTAAACTGGCAGTGGCATCATCGATAGATTTTGATGTTAAAATACCGTTTGTGTCTGCATCGGTAATGGCCTGGTCTAAAATACCTAAATGACTTAAAGTTACTAATTGATTTCCTGTATTACCCGTTTTTGGGTAGGTGTAGTCTTTGTTTAAAAACCTAGATTTTGCTCCAATAACACCGCCCGTAGTTGGATTGTGGCAACTTACACAATCTATGGTACTAGGATAGCTCCATGTTTGTGTTTCAGAGCTACCATTGGCCTTTGTGATTCTTATATTCTCCTCTAAACCACTGGTTAATAAAGTGGCGTCAGTTTGTTCTTCGTTCCATTTGTAAGTAACAAAATAAAAATTACCATCACTAGCTTTTATAGAAAATCGTGTCTCTAATCGCTTTGTAATTGTCGGATTTCTTTCGTCGATTGGTAGTTCAAAGTGTTTTACCAAAACCGATCCTATAGGAAAATCCCAATCATCAACATCAGTATATTTTATTTTCTCATCAGTTGCATTGTGATTTCCATCATTAGGAATTGCCATCCATCGCTTTTTTTCTGCCCCATCAGACCAGAAAGATTCAACAAGGTCATAAGGGATTAGTCCATCTGTGGGTGTTAAATTCTCAATATCTGAAAAAGCACCTGTTTGCGATAATAATTGAGGGGTAGTGCCAAATCCTGTGTTTTTAGAAGTTATTTTATATAAGGAAGAAACACCCTGTTTCATTATGTAGAGCTCGCCTTCTTTGTCCTCTCCAAAAGATATTATATTGGTTGAAGTGAAATTTCCATATTGCTCATAGGTGCCATTATTTATATCTACTGTGAAAATTTCTTCACCGATACCATAATCAGCACAAATATATTTGCCAACTAATTCGGGAACTTCATTTCCGCGATAAACATAACCACCAATAATTGCATTTGCTTCTGAACGGGGAAAAGCTACTAATGGTTGTTCATGAGACATATTATTGTGTAATTCCTGAACACAAACTGTACTTTTGTATAGACCTTCATAAAGTGGCCACCCATAGTTTTTTCCTTTTTTTACAATGTTTATTTCTTCATGTCTTCCACCACCGATTTCGCCAACGAATAATTCGCCAGTTTCACGGTCTTTTGTCATTCTATGAGGATTTCTGTGCCCCATGCTATAATATTCTTCAAAATTTGCTCCTGTAGGACTTAGAAAAGGATTATCATTTGGAATCCAATAACCAATGCCCGTGATTTCGTCAGAATATCCATGGTCATCAGGCATGGTTCTAATAGGTGCATGACTTTTAGTGGTATTTTTATCAACATCTAAACGTAACACTCCTCCGTCAAGATTGTTATTTATGTCTTGTGCTTTCTTAAAAGCTGTTTGATCGCCTGTAGTTAAATATAAAAATCCATCGTCACCAAATAAAAGTCCACCACCTCTGTGTGTTGTACCATACATTCTAAGTTTTAACATTATTTGTTCGGAAGATGGTTGAACGCTTAAAGTATTAGGATTTGCCTCGTATCTGGCAAGAATTAAAAAATTACCCCAGTACTCTTCGCTATCGCAGTTTTGCACAGTATACCGGTTAGGGAAATCATTGCTATTTGCATCTTCCGTGGTATACCAAACATAGAAATAATTTTTTCCAGTGGTTCCAAATTGTGGATGTAATGCCAAGCCTAAAAAGCCACCATCCCATACAAGACCTACCTTTTCAGATAAATCTATCATCGAATTTTTAACAGTTACATTTGGGTCTTTGTCAAACCAAAATATTTTACCATCACGTTGGCCAATAATTATTTTATTACTGTTTGGAACTTCATTAAACGTTAATGGAGAATCGAAGGTTATATTAGGAAATACAGGCTGGTAAGGTAAACCTTGAGGTAGAGAACCGGGAAAGTTTCCATTTAAGTATTTACCAATAGGCTCCGCTTTAGTAAGACCTGAACCAAAAATAAATGGTACTGCTGACATTAAAATAATAGACAATAGCAATATTGCTACTGTACGTAGATTGTAGTGTTTTTTCATCTTAATAGTATCAACTAAGTGGTTAACACGGAAAATTCGGGAAGTAAATAAAGAATATTTTAACTTATTTCTAACGTGTAATGTGTTGAATCGCAATAATTAACGATAAACTACGTGGGAAGTTAATTAGTGTAAAATAATGATTACTTGTAGATGTAAATATCTTACAATAAAGGAGGGTACATTATTCTTATAGCCGATATCAATATTACATTGTCTTAATTTTTATGTAAAAATAATGTACAACTAGTAGCCTTTTGATTTTTTATCGTAGTGGGAATAAGAGATAATGTATAATATTGATTTGTGTTGATTTTTAACTGATCTTGAATTTATTGACAGTAATTTGTTTAAGGACTACTTTATGTTTTTTTTTGATTTTAAGATTAACAAACGAAGTAATAAGACAAAAGGAAATCCATGTAAAACAATATCAAACCAATCTTGAAAATTCATACCTATGGCACCACCGAATACCCATTTTAATTTACCCCATAAATGAGGCTCCGGAATAAATGGTGCCAAGCCTAATGTGAGGCATAATGGCAAAATTATTTTCCAATTATTTATTATGCTGGACATGTTAGCGGATAGTGGTAGTAAATTCAGCGACTGAATTGATTCCTTTTTTTGTGAGGTGCTTTATAAATGCTGATCCGATTATTGCTCCTTTTGTGCTTTTAGTAGCTTGCTGAAAAGTTTCTGAATCTTTAATTCCAAAACCAACGATAAGCGGATTATTCAAATTCATTGCAGCAATGCGTTCAAAATAATCTGTTTGTTCATCACCAAATCCTGATTTCGAACCTGTTACACTTGCCGAACTCACCATATAAATAAATCCATCTGAAACAGAATCTATAAATTGAATACGATCCTCTGAAGTTTGGGGTGTAATCAAGAACACATTTTTTAAATTGTTTTTTTCAAATGTTTTACGATATTTTTCCTGGTAAACATCTACTGGTAAATCAGG
Organism: Flavobacteriaceae bacterium EG-1; assembly: GCF_009649685.1. Lineage (GTDB taxonomy): Bacteria > Bacteroidota > Bacteroidia > Flavobacteriales > Flavobacteriaceae > Aurantibacter_A. The sequence goes on along the minus strand of NZ_WJPK01000001.1, from coordinate 1,800,568 downwards.
GATTATTAAACCATCAATTCCAATTTCTTTACATTTTTTACAGAAATTTTCAATACCATATTGCATCATTGGATTAAAGTACCCCATTATAATCAAAGGAATAGAAACACTTTTTCTAATGTCAGCTAGTTGCTTAAAAAGCACTTCTGTAGTCATACCGTTCTTAAGTGCAGTTGTAGAACTAGATTGAATGGTAGGGCCGTCTGCAAGGGGGTCACTAAATGGTAATCCGATTTCTATCATGTCAACTCCGTTTTTTTCTAATTCTTGTATTATTGTAACGGTGTTGTTTAATGCTGGATAACCTGCTGTAAAATATATGGAAAGAAGTTTTTTGTCTTCTTGAAGCTTGTTTGTAATTCTATTATTCATAATTATGCTAACTTAAAATAATCAATAAAGGTGTTTAAATCCTTATCTCCTCGACCAGATAAATTCACCACAACTATATCATTTTCTTTGAATTTTCTATCTTCAAAAATCGCAAATGCATGTGATGATTCAATTGCTGGAATAATACCCTCTAACTTAGATAACATTAGACCAGCTTTCATTGCATCATCATCTGTAATTGAAATAAATTCACCTCTTCCAGTTGCGAATAGATTTGCATGCATAGGGCCTACTCCTGGGTAGTCTAATCCGGCTGAGATTGAATATGGTTCTGTTATTTGACCATCTGGAGTTTGCATTAATAGGGTTTTACTACCATGAATAATTCCTATTTTACCCAATGCTGAGGTTGCAGCACTCTCTCCTGAATCTATACCATGTCCGGCAGCTTCAACGGCTATAATCCCAACTTCGGTTTCATCTAAGAAATGATAATATGCACCTGCAGCATTACTTCCGCCACCAACACAAGCTATAACAAAATCGGGTTTTTCACGTCCCTCTTTTTCTTTTAATTGCCATTTTATTTCCTCAGAAATAACGGATTGAAAACGCGCTACCATATCTGGGTAGGGGTGTGGGCCAACTACCGATCCAATTATGTAATGCGTGTCTACAGGGTTGTTTATCCAATCGCGTATAGCTTCATTTGTAGCGTCTTTTAATGTGCGACTACCAGAAAGTGCTGGACGAACTTCTGCACCTAGCATTTTCATACGTGCTACATTTGGTGCTTGTCGGGCTATATCTATCTCACCCATATAAACTACACATTCTATACCCATTAAGGCACAAACTGTTGCAGTTGCTACACCATGTTGGCCAGCACCCGTTTCAGCAATAATTCTGTTTTTGCCTAATTTTTTTGCCATCAAAATCTGCCCAATAGTATTATTTACTTTATGTGCTCCTGTATGACATAAATCTTCCCTTTTGAGATAAATTTTGGTGTTGTATTTTTTTGAAAGACGTTCGGCAAAATATAATGGAGTAGGGCGGCCTACATAATCCTTTAATAATTGGTCAAATTCTTGTTTAAAGGATTCTTCCTGCATTATCCGAATATAATTTTGCCTTAACTCTTCGCAATTTGGATAAAGCATTTCAGGAATAAATGCTCCTCCAAATTCACCATAATATCCTTTTTCATCTGCTTGATAACTCATTTAATTGTCAGTTTTTAGTTGACTGTTGTCTGTTAGCAATTTTTTAAATTCATTCAATTTTTCTATATTTTTTAAACCAGGTTCATCTTCGAACTTACTGTTCACGTCAATTGCAAAACAATATTTTGATTCAGGTTTTTTTGCAAATTCAAGTATAGAATCTAATTCTTCTAACCCAATTCCCCCACTTAGAAAAAATGGTTTGGTTGAGGGATATTTTTTTAATAATTTCCAATCAAAGGAATATCCATTACCTCCGGGTAACTTGCCTTTTGTATCAAATAAATAATAGTCGCAAACATCTTCAAATTGCCTTAATTGCTTAAAATCGAAACTATCTTTAATAGAAAATACTTTTATAATTTTTATTTGAGGTATTTGCTTTTTTAATTCATCACAAAATGCGGGACTTTCATTACCATGTAACTGAGTATAAAGAAGTCCGTATTGTTTAGTTAATGCTTTTATTTCGGCAATACTTGCATCTACAAAAACTCCAACTTTTTTTATACTATGTGGTAAATTGGGCATCTCACCATCGAAATATCTTTTAGATGGTTTCCAAAATATAAAACCCAAAAAGTCTGGCTTTAATAAACCCACATCTATTGTGTTTTTATTCATACCACAAACTTTTAATTTAAATGATTTGGGTTTCATGATGGGTTGATTTTTGGTATTTGAATAGTGATAGTCCAAAAAATTAATTTAATTTTTTAATAAATGCTGTTGCACTTTTGCCCGGGTTATCGGTTTTCATAAAGTTTTCACCAATTAAAAAACCCTGATATCCAAACTGTTTTAAATCTTGGATTGCCTCGATTGAACTAATACCACTTTCTGATACTTTTACAAATTCGTCGGGTATTAATTTAGATAGATCTTTGCTAGTTTTTAAATCAACATCAAAGGTTTTTAAATTTCTATTGTTAACACCTAACATATCTATACTAGGCATAAGAGATTTATGTAATTCCTTTTCATTATGTACTTCTAAGAGTACATCTAGATTCAAAGATTTAGCTAATTCTGAATACCTTTTTATTTCTTCAGATGATAAGATTGCTGCTATTAATAAAATTACATCTGCACCATGTGCTTTAGCTTCAATGATTTGATATTCATCAATTATGAACTCCTTACGCAACAGAGGCATCCGAACACAAGCTCGTGCCAAAATCAAATCTTCTAATGAGCCGCCAAAATATTTTATATCTGTAAGCACGCTCATACCACAAACTCCAGCATTTTCATATTCCTTTGCTACTTGACCTACATTTGTGTTTTGGTTAATGGTAGACTTTGAAGGAGAACGTCTTTTATGTTCAGCAATTATACCCGTATTGCTGTTTCGAAGTGCTTCTGCTAACGAATTATTTCCGCGATTAAACAGTTCTGATTGCTCAAACTGAGAAATGGATATCACCGATTTTTTTAAGCTTACCTCTTTTCTTTTATCGCTTACTATTCTATCAAGTATGTTCATCTTTTAATTTGCACTTAATTCTTGTAATTTTCTTAGGGCTTTTAAGCCACTTCCGTTAAGTAATGATTCTTTTGCTTGCTCAAAACCTTCTTTCGGATTTAAATTTTTAACCGTGGCTATAGCGATGCCCGCGTTGGCACAAACTACGTTGTTTTGTGCTATACTTCCTTTGCCTTGTAATACATTCATAAAAATCTGAGCAGATTCTGCTATATCTTCACCACCAATAATTTCTGATTGCAATATTTTTTTGACACCAAAATCTTCAGGTTTAAGCATACTTTCAGTATTGTTAGAAATGGTTTTTGTATTTCCAGTTAGCGAAATTTCATCATAACCATCGAGGGCATGTAAAACGGTAAAATTTTTATCTGTATTTTGATAAAGATAACCATACATTCTAGCCAATTCTAAATTAAATACGCCAACCATTTGATTTTTTGGAAATGCGGGATTTACCATAGGTCCGAGCATATTAAAGAACGTTTTCACTCCCAATTCTCGCCGTATGGGTGCAACATTTTTCATGGCTGGATGGAATAGGGGAGCATGCAAGACGCAGATTCCTGCCTCGTCTATTGACCTTTTTAAAAAGTCAGTTTCATTACTGAATTTAATTCCTAAGAATTCCATTACATTACTACTTCCACATTTAGAGGATACACCATAATTACCATGTTTTGTAACTTTTACATCGGCTCCCGCGGTTACAAACGATGCTAAAGTTGAGATGTTAAAGGTATCTTTTCCATCACCACCTGTACCACATAAATCTATGGGGTTGTATTCAGATAAGTCTACGGCTAAACAAAGTTCTAATAGCGCATCTCTAAATCCTTCAAGTTCTTCAATTGTTATACTACGCATCATATACACTGTTAAAAAAGCAGCTATTTGACTCGTATTATAATCACCTTTAGCAATATTTACCAAAATCTGTTTTGCATCTTCTTTTGCTAGAATTTCATGATTAATGAGCTTATTAAGAGTTGTTTTCATTTTTGTTTTATTAATTTAAGTGCTTCGTACTAAGAGAACTGAAGGTTTTTATATTTGGCTTTTTGGTATTAGCTTTCTAACCAATTTTTTAAAATCACTTTTCCGTTTGGAGTTAAAACTGATTCTGGATGGAATTGCACTGCACTTACATCGTATTTTTTATGACGAAGTGACATAATTTGACCATTTTCATCAATTGAAGTTGCAATTAAATTTTGCGGCAAATTTTTGCTAACCACCCAAGAATGATAACGGCCGACTTCAATTTCTTTTGGTAAGGTATTAAAAAGGATGTCGTCTTTAATAATTTTTATTTTAGTTGCTGTTCCATGATATACCTTATCTAAATTCACTAAAGAACCTCCAAATACTTCGGCAATTGCTTGTTGGCCTAAACAAACGCCAAAAATGCTCTTGGTTGCTGCATATGTAGCTATTATTTCTTTTAATAAACCTGCCTCTTCTGGAATTCCAGGTCCTGGAGATAGAACTATTTTATTAAAAGCTTCAACTTCTTTTATAGTAAGTTGGTCGTTTCTTTTTACAACTACACTGCACCCTAAATCTTCTAAGTAATGTACGAGATTATAGGTGAAACTATCGTAATTATCAATTACTAAAACCTTAATCCCAACTTGTTTAGTGGTCAAAGAATTATTAGTAGTATCTGTATTTTTATTATTCATTTGTATTTTTTTAATCCCCTTCTTGAAAGAAGGATTATCGGCCTTTTAAATATTTTCAGCAATCTCCATAGCTTTTGTTAGAGCACCTAATTTATGGTAAGTCTCCTGTAATTCAGTTTCTGGGTCTGAAGCAGCTACTAAACCTGCTCCTGCTTGATAATGTAGTTGATGATTTTTACTTAAAAAAGTCCGTATCATTATTGCATGATTAAAATTGCCATTAAAGTCCATAAAACCGATAGCACCTCCATAATATCCACGACTGGTTTTTTCATATTTCTCAATTAACTGCATGGCCATATGTTTTGGAGCTCCACTTAAAGTACCCGCTGGAAAAGTGTCTGCAACTACTTTCATTGTAGGTATGTTTTTTTTCTTTTGACCCACAACTTTAGAAACTAAATGAATTACATGTGAGAAAAATTGCACTTCACGGTAATTAGCAACTTTTACCATATTTCCGTTTCTACTTAAGTCATTTCTAGCTAGGTCTACAAGCATTACGTGCTCGCTATTTTCTTTGTCGTCTTCTGATAATTCTTTGGCTAATATCGCATCCTTTTCGTCGTTTCCTGTTCTTTTAAAAGTTCCAGCAATAGGATGAATTTCGGCAGAACCATTTTTTACTATCAATTGCGCCTCTGGAGAACTGCCAAAGATTTTAAAATCACCATAATCAAAATAAAATAAATAAGGTGATGGATTTACTGATCGTAAAGCACGATATACATTGAATTCATCGCCCTTAAAACTCTGTGAAAATCTCCGCGAAAGTACAAGTTGAAAAACATCGCCGCGTTGACAATGTTTCTTGGCTAAACGTACATGCTCCTTATATTCTTCATCTTTTAAATTTGATACAACACCACCTTCCATTGAAAAGTTGTAGGAAGCAAAATTTCGAACATTTAAAATTTGTTCAATTTCTGCAATGTTGGCTTCTTTATTATAACAATGAGCGAAAATGTAAGCTTCATTTTTAAAATGATTTATTGCAATGATATTTTGATATACAGCATAGTATATATCAGGTATTTCTAATGAATTCTCTTTTTTAGCTATGGTTACATCTTCGTAATAGCGAACTGCGTTGTATGCCATGTAGCCAAATAGGCCGTTATTTATAAATTTAAAATCGTTGGTTTCGGTGGTAAAATTATTGCTGAAACCATCAATTATTGCTACTACATTTGTATTTTCATTAATCTCAGTTTCTTTTGAACTACCATTAGGAAAATTTTCGATAATAACTTCATTTTCAACTTTTATTGATGCAATAGGATTACAACAGATATACGAAAAGCTATTATCATTTGCATGGTAATCACTACTTTCCAATAAAATACTATTTGGAAAACGGTCTCTAATTTTTAGATAAACACTTACTGGTGTAATGGTGTCTGCAAGTATTTTTTTATAAGTGGTCTTTAATGGGTACATCATAAAACATATTAATTAAAAAAGGCCTGTCGTGAAGACAGGCCTTATATAGTTTGACTATAGCAATGCTCAGCTCACGATTTTTTTCGAGAGTTGTACCACCACCATATTTTTGTCATGTAAATATTCATTGGTTCAAATATAGAAATCATTTTTAAACTTGCAAATTAATTCAAATAAAAAACCCCGTTTCAAATAAGAAACGGGGTTAAACTTGTGAGGTCAAGTTTACTTAATACGCTAAATCAACAACAAGGTCGAATTCGTCGTAAATTGTTTTGTCGCCAAGGTTTTCAAAGAAATTACCTGAATTATATTTTATATCATATTTAGTACGATCCACTTTTAAAGTTGCAGTAGCCTTATTTTCGAATAATGAAATTACAAAAGTTATTGGCTTTGTAATACCTTTTATCGTTAAATCTCCAGTTGCTGTATACGATTTATCATTAAATGGTTTAACACTTGTAATTTTTAAGGTTGAAGTTTTGTGATTTTCAACTCCAAAAAAGTCGTCAGACTTTAAATGTCCTTCTAATTTACCCTTCATCTCTCCATCGAGATCTGTAGCTACTAGCGTTGTCATATCAACCTCAAACTCGCCACCAGTTAATTTTTTACCATTAAATTCTAAATATCCAGATTTTAACTTAACCATACCTTCATGACCACCAGTAACTTTGTAAGCTTTCCAATTAATTGTACTTGATTCGGGTTTAATTTCTTTTTTTTCATTTACAATTGGTTCTGTTGCGGTAGCAGTTGCTCCGAATACTAATGCTAACGCTAAACTTAATACTGTTTTTTTCATAATTTTTCAAATTTGTGTTTATCCAGAATTTACTGGAACTAGTTAATAATGTGTTGTATTTTACTCTATTTAATTCAATTAATGTGCCGAATTTTTAGGCATTATAACTTGTTGAATAAATTGTTCAATTCTTTTAATTCTGATTTTGATAAGTTTTTAAGAATTTTTTTTTCCGCATTACTCATGGCAATATCCATTTTTTTTAGCTCCTTTTTACCTGTTTCCGTAATATTTATCTCAACTTTTCTGCGATTAGACGGGCATGTAATTCTATCTACATAACCCTTAATAATTAATTTATCTACAAGTCTTGTGGTATTACTCATTTTAGTTATCATACGATCATTTAATGTAGATAAATTTGCTGGAGTTCCATTTTGTCCTCTTAAAATTCGTAATACGTTAAATTGCTGAGGAGAGATATCAAAAGGTTTTAAAACATTTGAAATAGATTCATTTATTTTATTGTTCACCAGTAAAAAGTGAATAATAGTTCTGCTTTCTAGGGGTATTTGACTTTCGGTTTGTAAAATTTCCTCAACATTCATGTCTCTACAATTATTGTATATACAAATGTATTGTTATTTTTATATTGCAGCTTAAAATTATAGCCAATTAATTGTTAATTATTTTTTGAGAGTACTTTTAATACAATTAATGTATTTTTGAATTGCAAATCTTAAGAAAAAATTATGTCGGATTTATCACAACTAGAGTGGGAGGAACAATTAGAAGCAGATGATAACGCTATTATCTTAGATGTTCGAACGCAAGAAGAAGTTGATGAAGGGTATATACCTAATTCTATTCATATTGATATTTATAAAGGACAAGGATTTATTGATGAAGTTGAAAAGTTAGATAAGAGTAAAAACTACTATGTTTACTGTAGAAGTGGAAATAGAAGTGGTCAGGCTTGTGCAATATTGGGCAGTCTTGGCATTGAAAACGCCTACAATTTAGAAGGTGGTTTTATGAACTGGGAGGGTGAAGTAGCCGAATAGTTCCACGTAATAAATAGCGGTAGGTAGTGGTGTTAATTTTAGTCTAATTTTGAGACTTAATTTGCATGATGTTCTGTTTACACCTAACCAATATAAATTGCGAGAAGACTTATTACATTTTATATGGAAGTATAGGAAACTTCAGTTGGAGGAATTGACAACTTCCGATAATGAGGGTATTCATATTATTGATGTCGGTTCACACAACCTTCATTCTGGTCCCGATTTTTTTAATGCTAAAGTTGAAATTGATAATCAGGTCTGGGCCGGTAATGTTGAAATTCATATTAAATCTTCTGACTGGTTTGCTCATAATCATGAGCAAGATCAAAATTATAATAATGTAATTCTGCATGTTGTATGGCAAGACGATGCTCAAGTTTTTAGAAGTGATGGTTCAAAAATTCCAACTTTAGAATTAAGGCATTATATATCAACTTCTTTATTAGATAATTATAAGAAATTATTTAGACAGCGTAATAAGACCTTCATTAATTGTGAACAAGAAATTGCCGGTATAAATTCTTTTCAATTCAGTAATTGGAAAGAAAGAATGTTTTTTGAAAGATTAGAAAGTAAATCAGAATTTATTCTTGAATTACTAAATAAATCTAATAATGACTGGGAGCAAACACTGTTTAAATTATTGCTAAAAAATTTCGGCTTAAAAATTAATGGAGAGGCTTTTATGACCTTGTCTGAGGCTATTGATTTTTCTACTCTAAAAAAGTTAACAGGAGATTTAAATTCTTTAGAAAGTGTTTTGTTTGGTATGTCTCATTTGTTGGAAAGCAACCATATTGTAGATGATTATTATGTTAGGCTAAAAAAGGAGTACCTATATCAGAAGAATAAATTTAATTTGGAGAATTCAGGAGTATTAAAACCTGAATTTTTTAAACTAAGACCGTCAAATTTTCCTACTATAAGATTATCTCAACTGGCTAATTTATATGTTGAAAATCAGAATATTTTTAGCTCTATTACTAATTGTAATGAATTATTAGGGTATTACAAACTGTTTGATGTAAAAGCGAGCGATTATTGGAGTACTCATTATACATTTGGTAAATCTTCAAATAAAAGTGTAAAAAAACTTTCTATAAAATTTGTTGATTTGTTGCTGATAAACACTATTTTGCCATTAAGATTATGCTATGCAAAATACCTTGGAAAAGATATTAATGAGTTGATTGTTAGTATACTGTCTCAGATTAAAAGAGAAGAAAATTCGATTATTTCCGGTTTTTCTCAATTAAAAGTGGATGTGAAAAATGCTTTAGATAGTCAAGCAATTTTGCAAATGTATAATCACTATTGTACAAAAAACAAATGTTTACAATGCACTGTAGGTGTAGAATTATTGAAAGGAATTAATTAGCTTTATAAAATGAATTTTTTCTACAATATTCTATATTATTTTCAAAAAAGAGGCTTCGAAGTTTGTAGAAGAATTGCAGAACGAATGGGTATTCGAGCAAGGGTAGTAAGAACCTCTTTTATTTATCTAACTTTTGCTACATTGGGCTTCGGTTTTGCACTTTATTTATTTCTTACATTTTTACTTAAGATTAAAGATTTAATTTATACTAAAAGAACCTCAGTATTCGACCTTTAATATGCTAAAGCTATTTCGTTCTAAAATATATCTGGCTATTTTTTTATTGGTTACCGTAGTGCTTATTGGTGTTTTTGGTTTTCATTTTTTTTATGATTTTGATTGGTTAGATGCATTTTATATGACCATAATAACAATCACCACAGTAGGTTATAATGAGGTGAACCCGTTAGGTGATTCGGCAAAAATCTTCACCATATTATTAATCATTACTAGTATCTTTATAATAGGTTTTGCTATTTCTGTAATTACAGAATATATTCTTAGTAGAAATACTTTACAAATACTTAAAAAGAAAAAAGTGAAAAATAGAATTGAATCACTTAATGGTCATATCATAATTTGTGGGTTTGGTAGAAATGGTTCTCAAGCAGCATTAAGTCTAGCGAACTATAAACGACCTTTTGTGGTGGTTGAACGTGATAGAGAAATTATTGAAAAATTTGAGGATGATTTTCTTTTTATCGAAGGAGATGCTAATGAAGATGAGGTTTTACAACGAGCAGGAATAGAAAAGGCAAAATATTTAATAGCGGCATTGCCCGATGATTCAGACAACTTATTTGTAGTGCTGTCGGCTAAACAACTTAATCAAAAACTATTTATCATAAGTAGGGCCTCACAAATTAATTCGCAAAAAAAACTAAGATTAGCTGGTGCAGATAAGGTTATTATGCCAGATAAGGTTGGTGGTGATCATATGGCTGCTTTAGTTGTAAACCCCGATCTTATAGATTTTATGGATCGAATTTCTAATGTTGCCGATGGTACCCCAAATTTAGAAGAAGTTGCGATTGAGGAATTGCAAGATAAATTGGATTGTAATTCTATTTACGACTTAGATTTAAGAAAAAAAACAGGATGTACAATAATTGGCTATGTTGCTCCAAACGGTACTTATATAATAAACCCTGAGCCTGAATTGATTCTAGAACCTAAAAGTAAAGTTATTGTCTTAGGTAATCCTAATCAAATAAAAAAGTTGAATCAAATGTTCAATATAGAATAATTGATTGTAAAAAGTTAATACTTCGCTTAATACTTGATAGTGTTGCGATTTTTTAGGATATTGTTGGCCTAACCTTACATTAAGATAACCAAATTATAACTTATGAAATACAGGCTTCTTTTTATTATCGCCACCTTTTTACCAATTTTGACCAATGCACAAGAAGCCACAGAATTAGGTCTAGATCAGCAAATAGACCAAGCTTTTAAGCCAGTTTCTGATTTTTTCTCAGCTGTTATATTTTTTGAAATAGCTGGTATTCCTTTCGTATTAATTTTACTTGTTTTAAGTGCATTGTTTTTTACAATTTACTTTGGATTTCCGAATATTCGATATTTTGGTAAAGCTATAAATACCGTTCGAGGTAAATATGATGAAATTGAAATGCCTGAAGGACATGGTGTTGAAAAATCGGATTTAGCAATTGATGGTGATATTCCGGACACTATTCGTGATGAAAGTGAAGAAGGTGAAGTAAGTCACTTTCAAGCTTTGGCAACTGCAGTTTCTGGTACGGTGGGTAATGGTAATATTGCAGGTGTAGCTTTGGCAATAGCTTTAGGTGGGCCAGGTGCCACTTTTTGGATGATTATATGTGGATTACTCGGAATGTCTACAAAATTTGTTGAATGTACATTGGGGGTAGAATATAGAGACGTAGGTGAAGATGGTACTGTTTATGGAGGTCCGATGTATTATTTAAGTAAAGGCCTAAAAGATAGGGGCTTTAAAACGGTAGGTAAAATAGCAGCCGGAATCTTTGCGGTTTTCTGTATCGGTGGGTCTTTTGGAGGTGGAAATGCAGCACAATCAAATCAAGCGACAATTGTCCTTAAAGAACTTATGGGGTTTGAAAGTACCAGTGCTGGGGCGCTTATCGGGATTGTCTTGGCTATTTTGGTTGGCATTATTATTATTGGTGGAATTAAGAGGATTGCATCTGTTACTGAAAAAGTAGTGCCATTTATGGCAGTTATGTATTTGTTAGCTTGTTTGTACATTATATTTAGTAATTTTTCAATGGTAGATGATGCCATCGGTTTAATTATATCGGAGGCTTTTAATCCTACGGCAGTAGGGGTGGGCAGTGTAATTGGCGTGCTTTTAGTTGGTTTTAAAAGAGCAGCGTTTTCCAATGAGGCTGGGGCAGGTTCGGCATCTATAGCGCATTCAGCTGTAAAAACTAAATATTCAGCATCAGAGGGTTTGGTAGCACTTTTAGAGCCATTTATTGATACCGTTGTTATATGTACAATGACAGCTTTGGTGATTATAATTTTTAATTTTGGAGGTTATTTTGAGTATGGTGGAGATGGTAGTGGTGCCGTTTTAATTGACGGTGTTTCTTATGAGGGAGCTGGCATTACTTCAATGGCTTTTGCCAAATATATTCCATATTCAAATGTGTTTTTAACAATAGCTGTGGTTCTATTTGCTGTTTCTACTATGATATCTTGGTCTTATTACGGACTTCAGTCGTGGAAGTTTTTATTTGGAAGAGGCAAGACAGCGGATATGGTTTATAAACTATTATTTTTAATGTTTATAGTAATTGGGGCAGCTGCTAGTATGAAGTCTATATGGGATTTCTCTGATGCTATGATTTTTGCTATGGTGTTTCCAAATATGATTGGATTATATTTCTTGTTTCCTGTAGTAAAACAACAATTAATTAAGTATTTAGAAGCAATTAAACGTGTAAAATAGGAACAATTGAAAAAATTTAAATCCCACTTTACGTTCAGTAAACAAGAACGGAGTGGGATTTTCTTTTTACTCTTGTTTATTGTATTGGTTCAATTAGGCTACTTAAGTTGGTTACATTATTCAAATAGTAAACCCGTTAATATATTAAATTTAGATACCGAAACGCAAAACAAAATAGAGTTATTAAAAGAAAAAGCAAGTCAAAAGGATACGCTAAAAATCTATCCTTTCAACCCTAATTTTATTACTGATTATAAAGGATATGCATTAGGATTATCCGTTAAAGAAATAGATAGACTGCATAATTTTCGAAGTGGAAATAACTTCGTTAACTCTAAAGAAGAATTTCAGCAGATAACTAAGGTCTCAGACAGTCTTTTGAATGAAATTGCCCCTTATTTTAAATTTCCAAACTGGGTGAAGAAAAACGCTATAAAATCAGAAATTAGCGAAAAAAATTATAGAACAAGTCAAAATAGTACAGAATTTAATAATAAGAAAAATGTAGTGCTATATGATTTAAACTTGGCAACGGTAAGAGATTTGCAAGTAATAAATGGAATAGGAGAGAAGTTGTCTAAACGCATTATTAAATTTCGTGATCGATTAGGTGGATTTATTGTTAAAGAACAATTGTACCATGTATATGGCTTAGAATCAGAAGTAGTAGAAAGGCTATTTAAAAAATTTAAAATTAAGACAGTTCCGACAGTAAAAAAGATTAATATAAACGAGGCCGCCATAGAAGATTTAACAAAATTGGTATATTTTAATTATGATTTAGCCTCGGAAATTGTTAATTATAGAGATACTAACGGACATTTTATATCGTTTGATCAATTAGCTGTTATCGAAGGATTTCCAGCAAAAAAATTGGATATAATTCAGCTATATTTGTCTCTTAAATAGAAATGCCTAGAAATGAAAGTTGATATAGAATCGCAAATGAATTTTGAGTATTCTGAAACACAACAGATGGTTGCTGTTTCGGCAAAAGAGTTTGCAGAACAGCATATTCGCCCAAATGTTATGCTTTGGGATGAAGCTCAAACATTCCCTGTTGATCTTTTTAAAAAAGCTGGTGAAATGGGTTTTATGGGGATTTTAGTGCCTGAAATTTATGGTGGATCTGGTCTAGGATATCACGAATATATTGCTATTCTTGAAGAAATTTCTAAAGTTGACCCGTCTATAGGTCTGTCTGTTGCGGCACATAATTCTTTATGTACTAATCATATATTAACTTTTGGAAACGAAGAACAAAAACGAAAGTGGCTTCCGAAATTAGCGACAGGTGAATTTATTGGGGCTTGGGGTTTAACTGAACATAATACGGGGTCTGATGCAGGTGGAATGAATACCACTGCTGTTAAGGATGGTGATAATTGGATTCTAAACGGAGCTAAGAATTTTATCACCCATGGTAAAAGTGGTGATGTTGCTGTTGTAATTGCAAGAACTGGTGAAAAAGGTGATAGCCATGGAATGACTGCCTTTGTTGTTGAAATGGGCACTTCTGGTTTTACAAGTGGTAAAAAGGAAGATAAGTTAGGAATGCGTGCAAGTGAAACAGCTGAATTAATTTTTGATAATTGTGTAATTTCTGATCAAAATAGACTTGGTGAAGTTGGAGCAGGATTTATTCAAAGTATGAAAGTACTAGATGGTGGTAGGATTTCTATTGCCGCACTTTCATTAGGTACGGCAAAAGGAGCTTATGAAGCTGCATTAAAATATTCTAAGGAACGAGTTCAATTTGGTAAGCCTATATGTGAATTTCAAGGTATTTCATTCAAATTGGCAGATATGGCTACTGAAATAGAGGCTGCTGAGCTTTTATTACACAAAGCCGCATTCATGAAAAATAAAGGGGAAAAAGTTACTAAAATTGGTGCAATGGCTAAAATGTATGCCTCAGAACTATGTGTAAGGGCAGCAAATGAAGCTGTGCAAATACACGGGGGTTACGGGTTTACTAAAGACTTTCCAGTTGAAAAGTTTTATAGAGATGCAAAACTATGTACTATTGGAGAAGGAACAACTGAAATTCAAAAAATAGTTATTGCTAAAAATATTTTGAAGTAAAACCCAACTAATCCATTAATTAAATATATATTTGCACTCCCGTTTTTAAAACGGAGATAATTCTAAAGAAAGGAGGTTGTAGCCTATGTTAATAATACCGATTAAAGAAGGAGAGAATATCGATAGAGCTTTGAAACGTTTCAAGCGTAAATTTGATAAAACTGGTACGATGCGTCAATTGCGTAAACGTCAACAATTTTCTAAACCATCTGTAGTTCGTAGAGCACAGATTCAGAAAGCACAGTATATACAGGGATTGCGAGATCAAGAGGATATTTAAAAGCCTTGTATTTAAATAATATTAAATCTCATTAGTCGAAAGACTGGTGAGATTTTTTATTGTAATATATTATGTTGTTGTGTAAATATGAATTGTTTTCGAAGTTAGGTTTCTAAGCTATAGTTGAAACTTTAGTAACTTTGTTTTATGTCTATTCAAGCTTTTGTAGATTACCTTTTGCATGAAAAGAATTATTCTATTCATACCGTTAATGCGTACCAAAAGGATATTGAAATTTTTGCAAATTTCTGTAAAACGGAATATGCAATCGAAGATATTGATTGTATTAACTACAGTATAGTTAGAAGTTGGGTTGTAGCACTTGTAGATGATGATGTTTCTAATAGGTCTATAAATAGAAAGACCGCCTCACTAAAATCTTATTTTAAGTTTCTGCAGCGAATTGGTTTAATTGAGGCAAATCCACTATCAAAACATAAAGCCTTAAAAACACCAAAAAAGATAGAGGTGCCTTTTTCTGAAGACGAAATGACTCATGTATTATCTCAGATGGTCTTTGAAGAGAGTTTTGAAGGTGTTAGAGATAATTTGATTATTGAGTTATTATATGCAACGGGTATGCGGAGAGCGGAATTGGTTAATCTTAAGGTTAGTAATGTAGATTTAAATAATAGGATGGTTAAAGTGCTGGGTAAAAGAAATAAAGAACGCCTTATTCCGTTATTGCCGAAAACGATAGTCTTGTTCAATAAATATTTAAAAGAAAGAGAATCGCTTGAAATAATAAATGACCATCCGTATATTTTTCTTTCAAACTCAGGTAATAAAGTTTACGGCACTCTTGTCTATCGAGTGATAAATTACTACCTTAGTAAGGTTTCGAGTAAGGTTAAAAGGAGTCCACATATATTGCGCCATACCTTTGCAACGCACTTACTTAATAAAGGAGCTGATTTAAATTCAGTTAAAGAATTGTTGGGTCATTCTAGTTTGGCATCAACACAAATTTATACACATAATAGTATTTCTGAATTAAAAAAAATTCATGCTATGAGTCATCCTAGAAATAAAAATTAATCTATTTAACAATATTTAAATATTACCTATGAAATAATTATAAGCAAATTTTGTTCTTAATAAACCTTGCTGTCTAAACAGAGGTGTAGGTTCTAACACTTTTATTAACATTAAAATTAAAATAAATGAAAGTAAATACACAATCAGTAAATTTTAACGCGGATAGAGAATTAATTGATTTTGTTCAAAATCGATTAAATAAGTTAGAAGTCTTTTATGACAAAATTGTTAGCTCTGATACTTATTTGAAAGTAGAAAATACAAGCTCAAAACTTAATAAGATTGTGGAAATCAGTATACATATACCAAAAGATAAGCTAGTTGTTAAAAAGCAATGTAAGTCTTTTGAAGAGGCTATTGATTCGGCTTGTAGTTCCTTAGAGCGTTTGCTTGTAAAAAAGAAAGAAAAAATGAGAGCATATGCTTGATTAAAATTTTTCATAATTGTTTTTGATTAAACAAAAAAACATATACATTTGCAGTCCGTTAGAAATAGCGGGCTTTTTTTGTGCTAAAATGTACATAAATTGCCGATGTAGCTCAGCTGGCTAGAGCAGCTGATTTGTAATCAGCAGGTCGTGGGTTCGAGTCCCTCCATCGGCTCTAAGGTCTTTAAAATAGTGGGTTTGGGGAGATACTCAAGCGGCCAACGAGGGCAGACTGTAAATCTGCTGACTACGTCTTCGCAGGTTCGAATCCTGCTCTCCCCACTTTTTTAGATTACATTTTTTAAAATGTAAGATTTTAATTTTTATAAAGAGAAATTAGAATTTTAAGATTTATTGTAATTTGAATTGAAAATAATTGCGGGAGTAGCTCAGTTGGTAGAGCGTCAGCCTTCCAAGCTGAATGTCGCCGGTTCGAACCCGGTCTCCCGCTCAAAATATTTTTTTGGGAATTTGTTTTTCCTTAAATGTTATTTGAGCGATTTGAATAAGTTATGCAAGTGAAATTTGTATTTGGTTTCAGTTTTGTAAATCATTGCTTGTTATTCAAAAAGGCACTTTGTAATTCCTGCGAAGGCAGGAATCTTATTTCTTTATAATTAAGGAATAAGTGTTAAACACTTTACGCCGGCGTAGCTCAGGGGTAGAGCGTTTCCTTGGTAAGGAAGAGGTCACGAGTTCAAATCTCGTCGTTGGCTCAAAAAAGATTACAGAATCGTTTGTCGATTCTTATTAAAGAGGTATTATTTATTGTACACTAATATAAACTAAGATTAAAATTCATTTAAAATGGCAAAGGAAACTTTTGATCGTTCCAAACCGCACTTAAATATTGGTACTATTGGACACGTTGATCACGGTAAAACTACATTAACTGCTGCTATTACTACGGTATTAGCAAATGCAGGACTTTCTGAATTGAGAAGTTTCGATTCTATCGATAACGCTCCTGAGGAAAAAGAAAGAGGTATTACTATTAATACATCGCATGTTGAGTATCAAACTGCAAATCGTCACTATGCGCACGTTGACTGTCCTGGTCACGCGGATTATGTAAAGAACATGGTTACAGGTGCTGCTCAGATGGATGGTGCTATATTGGTTGTTGCTGCAACTGATGGTCCAATGCCACAAACTCGTGAGCACATACTTTTAGGACGTCAAGTTGGTATTCCTAGAATTGTTGTTTTCATGAATAAAGTTGACATGGTTGACGATGAAGAGCTTTTAGAGCTTGTTGAAATGGAAATCAGAGAATTATTGTCATTCTATGAGTATGATGGTGATAATGGTCCTGTTATTGCTGGTTCTGCCCTTGGTGCACTTAATGGTGAGCAAAAATGGGTTGATACAGTAATGGAATTAATGGCTGCTGTTGATGATTGGATCGAGCTTCCAAAAAGAGATGTTGATAAGGATTTCTTAATGCCAGTAGAAGATGTGTTTACTATTACTGGTCGTGGTACTGTTGCTACTGGTCGTATAGAAACTGGTGTTGCTAATACAGGTGATGCTGTTGATATTATTGGTATGGGGGCTGAAAAGCTTTCTTCTACTGTAACTGGTGTTGAGATGTTTCGTAAGATATTGGATAGAGGTGAAGCTGGTGATAATGTTGGTATCTTATTAAGAGGTATTGAAAAAACCGATATCAAAAGAGGTATGGTTATTTGTAAGCCGGGATCTGTAACACCTCATGCTAAATTTGAAGCTGAGGTTTATATTCTTAAAAAAGAAGAAGGTGGTCGTCACACACCATTCCATAATAACTATCGTCCACAGTTCTATGTAAGAACTACAGATGTTACAGGTACTATTAATTTGCCAAGTGGAGTTGAAATGGTAATGCCTGGTGATAACTTAACTATTACTGTTGATCTTTTATCTCCAATTGCTTTAAGCGTAGGTTTACGTTTTGCGATTCGTGAAGGTGGTAGAACAGTTGGTGCTGGTCAGGTTACTAAGATTTTAGATTAAGATTATATAAGATAGTTTATATTAAGGGTGTCCGTCGAAAGACGGATACCTTTCAATGTAAATAAATACGGGTGTAGCTCAGTTGGTAGAGCACTGGTCTCCAAAACCAGGTGTCGGGAGTTCGAGTCTCTCCTCCCGTGCAAAATAATCCGATGTGGTAGATTTAAATTCTTTCTATTTATATATAGAATGGATTTTAATTTAAAGAGAATATTAAAAACACTAGATATGTTTACCTATATTAAAGAGTCTATAGACGAATTGAAAAATAATGTTACTTTGCCGCCAAAGGCAGAGTCAACTAATTTGATGGTTGTAGTAGCTGTTTTTTCTATAATTTTCGCTTTGGCCACATGGGGTGTTGATTCGCTTTTTGGTAAATTGGTGAAATTGTATTTTAATAACATATTAAATTAAAAGTCACTATGTCGGAAGTGTTAGAAAAAAAGTGGTATGTGGTTAGAGCGGTCAGTGGTCAAGAGAATAAAATCAAAGGCTATATTGAGAGTGAAGTAGAGCGTCATGGTTTTTCTGATTATTTAGAAGATGTCTTAGTGCCAACTGAAAAAGTTGTTCAAATAAGAAACGGTAAGAAGATAAATAAAGAGCGTGTTTATTTTCCGGGTTATATTATGATTAAAGCTAATTTGGCTGGTGAAATGATTCATATCATTAGATCCATTACCAATGTTATCGGATTTTTGGGTGAGACGAAAGGTGGTGATCCAGTACCGCTTAGAAAATCAGAAGTTAATAGAATGTTAGGTAAAGTAGATGAGTTAGCTGTTAATACTGATGCAGTGGCTATACCATTTGTTTTTGGTGAGACTGTTAAGGT
The DNA here is from genome assembly GCF_009649685.1 of Flavobacteriaceae bacterium EG-1. Taxonomy (GTDB): domain Bacteria; phylum Bacteroidota; class Bacteroidia; order Flavobacteriales; family Flavobacteriaceae; genus Aurantibacter_A. The sequence continues at coordinate 1,781,585 of NZ_WJPK01000001.1, read as the reverse complement.
AATTGATGGTCCATTTAATGGTTTTAATGGTACCGTTGAAAAAATTAATGAAGAAAAGCGTAAGCTTGAGGTAATGGTGAAAATTTTCGGAAGAAAGACGCCATTAGAGTTAAGTTATATGCAAGTAGAGAAAATATAAGACCATTTTAAGTAAATGGCATAAAATAATTGTTACATAGTTATAAGTTGTGTTGCTTCCAATAACACAATTTGAATTTAATTTAAAACAATGGCTAAAGAAGTAGGTAAAGTAGTTAAACTACAAGTTAGGGGAGGTGCAGCGAATCCATCGCCACCGGTTGGACCCGCCTTAGGTGCTGCCGGCGTTAACATCATGGAATTCTGTAAGCAGTTTAATGCTCGTACGCAGGATAAACCAGGTAAAGTTTTACCAGTTGTTATCACCGTCTATAAAGACAAGTCTTTTGACTTTCTTGTAAAAACACCGCCAGCGGCAGTTCAACTTATGGAAGCAGCTAAGATTAAAAAAGGATCTGGCGAACCGAACCGAGTAAAAAATGGAAGTGTTTCCTGGGATCAGGTTAAAACTATAGCTGAAGATAAAATGGTAGATTTAAATGCATTTACTGTTGAATCAGCTATGAGTATGATTGCGGGTACTGCAAGGTCAATGGGCCTTAAGGTAGCAGGAAAAAGACCTTTTTAAAATCTTATAAAGCAATTTAAATGGCAAAGTTGACAAAAAAGCAAAAAGAGGCGCAATCTAAAATCGAGAAGGATAAATTATACTCGATTCAAGAAGCTTCAGCTTTGGTAAAAGAAATTACCAATGCGAAGTTTGATGCGTCTGTTGATATTGCGGTTCGTTTAGGAGTGGATCCTAGAAAGGCGGATCAAATGGTTCGTGGTGTTGTTACATTACCGAACGGAACTGGTAAAGATGTCAAGGTTTTGGCATTGGTTACACCTGACAAAGAGGCTGAAGCTACTGAAGCTGGAGCTGATTTTGTTGGATTAGATGAGTATTTGGATAAAATTAAAGGAGGTTGGACAGATGTTGATGTTATCATCACAATGCCTAGCGTTATGGGTAAATTAGGACCTTTGGGACGAGTTTTAGGACCAAGAGGATTAATGCCAAATCCAAAAACAGGAACGGTTACTATGGATGTTGCAAAAGCAGTATCTGAGGTTAAGGCCGGTAAAATAGATTTCAAAGTAGATAAGACAGGTATTGTGCATGCAGCTATTGGAAAGGCTTCTTTCTCAGCTGATAAAATTGCAGGTAATGCCATTGAGCTTCTTGAAACTTTAAATAAATTGAAACCATCTTCGGCAAAAGGTATTTATATGAAAAGTATTTTCATGTCTAGTACTATGAGCCCTAGTATTCAATTAGATCCTAAGACAGTATAACTGATAGTCAAATAATTTAATCATGACAAAAGAAGAAAAAGGAGTCGTTATAGAAGATTTGACAAAGCAGTTAGCTGAAAGTTCGATAATTTATTTAGCGGATATTTCAGGATTAGATGCACAAACAACTTCTGATTTAAGAAGAGCTTGTTTTAAGTCTAATATACAATTGTCTGTAGTCAAAAATACACTATTAGCGAAAGCTATGGATGCTGCTGAAAAAGATTTTGGTGAGCTTCCAGCTGTATTAAAAGGAAACACTTCACTGATGTTCTCAGAGGTTGGTAATGGTCCAGCTAAAGTAATTAAGAATTTCAGAAAGAAATCCGAAAAACCCTTATTGAAAGGTGCTTTTATAGAGGAGGCGATTTTTGTAGGGGATGATAATTTAGATGCTCTTGCAAGTATCAAATCTAAGGAGGAAATGATTGGAGAAATCATTGGCTTATTACAATCACCAGCCAAAAATGTTATCTCTGGTCTTAAATCTGGTGGTGGTAAACTTGCAGGTATTCTTAAGACATTATCAGAAAGATAAATTTGCGCACTAAAAACAATTATATTTTAAAATTTTATTAAACGATAGAAAAATGGCAGAATTAAAAGATTTCGCAGAACAGTTGGTTAACTTAACCGTAAAAGAGGTTAATGAATTAGCTGATATATTAAAAGAAGAGTATGGTATTGAGCCTGCTGCTGCAGCTGTAGCTGTTGCTGCTGGTGGAGGTGCTGAAGGTGGTGAAGCTGCTGAAGAAAAATCAGAATTTGACGTAATTTTGAAAGCAGCAGGTGCTTCTAAATTAGCTGTTGTTAAATTGGTGAAAGAATTAACAGGACTTGGCTTAAAAGATGCTAAAGATATTGTTGATAGTGCACCAAAGGCAGTTAAAGAAGGAGTAGCAAAAGATGAAGCTGAAGGTATCAAAAAATCTTTAGAAGAAGCAGGAGCAGAAGTTGAGCTTAAGTAAGAGCAACAACTAATAGCACATTTGGTTTAGGTCTTTCCGTGCATTATGGATAGACCTAAACCTATTTATAAGTATTACATCTACACAATGTAGATTACCAATTAATATTCACGATCAAAATTTTATCATAGATGTTGACAAAACAGACTGAAAGAATAAATTTTGCATCCGCTAAGAATACACCGGAATACCCGGATTTCTTAGACATTCAGATTAAATCATTTCAAGACTTCTTTCAACTTGAAACAAAATCTGACGAAAGGGGCAATGAAGGATTATACAATACCTTCATGGAAAACTTCCCGATTACGGACACAAGAAATCAGTTCGTACTCGAATTTTTAGACTACTTTATAGATCCACCAAGATATTCTATACAAGAATGTATTGAACGTGGATTAACACATAGCGTTCCATTGAAAGCTAGGTTAAAGTTGTACTGTACAGACGAAGAGCATGAAGATTTTGAAACTATCGTTCAAGATGTATATTTAGGTACTATACCTTATATGACGCCTAGTGGTACGTTTGTAATCAATGGTGCTGAACGTGTGGTTGTATCTCAGTTACATAGGTCTCCAGGGGTTTTCTTCGGACAATCTTTCCATGCAAATGGAACTAAATTATATTCAGCGAGAGTAATACCTTTTAAAGGTTCTTGGATAGAATTTGCAACGGATATCAATGGCGTAATGTTTGCGTACATCGACCGTAAGAAAAAATTACCAGTTACTACTCTTTTTAGAGCTATCGGATTTGAGCGGGATAAGGATATTTTAGAAATTTTTGATTTATCGGAAGAGGTTAAAGTTTCTAATGCTGGCTTGAAAAAAGTTTTAGGCCGCAAATTGGCTGCACGTGTTTTAAATACATGGCATGAAGATTTTGTGGATGAAGATACAGGTGAAGTTGTTTCAATTGAAAGAAATGAAATCGTACTTGATCGTGATACGATTTTAGAAAAGGAACATATTGAGCAAATTATTGAAGCTGATGTAAAGTCAGTATTATTGCATAAGGATAATAATGGGCAATCAGATTATTCTATTATCCATAATACATTGCAGAAAGATCCAACGAACTCTGAAAAAGAAGCTGTTGAACACATCTATCGTCAATTACGTAATGCCGAGCCACCCGATGAGGAAACTGCTCGTGGTATTATTGATAAATTATTCTTCTCGGATCAACGATATAACTTAGGTGAAGTTGGACGTTATAGAATGAATAAGAAATTGCAATTGGATATTGGAATGGACAAGCAAGTCTTGACTAAAGAAGATATCATTACAATTATTAAATATTTGATTGAACTTATCAATTCTAAAGCAGAAATTGATGATATCGATCACCTTTCTAATCGTCGTGTACGTACTGTTGGAGAACAACTTTCATCTCAGTTTGGTGTAGGTCTTGCTCGTATGGCAAGAACTATTCGTGAACGTATGAATGTTCGTGATAATGAAGTTTTTACACCTATTGACTTAATTAATGCAAAGACCTTGTCTTCTGTAATTAATTCTTTCTTTGGAACTAATCAATTATCTCAGTTCATGGATCAAACGAATCCATTAGCAGAGATTACTCATAAGAGAAGATTATCAGCTTTAGGACCAGGTGGTCTTTCTCGTGAAAGAGCAGGTTTCGAAGTTCGAGATGTTCACTATACACACTATGGTAGATTATGTCCTATTGAAACTCCTGAAGGTCCAAATATTGGTTTAATTTCTTCTTTAGCGGTTTTTGCTAAGGTAAATCCTATGGGCTTTTTAGAAACACCTTATCGTTCGGTAGAAAATGGAAAAGTTGATACTGAAAACTTTAGATATTTAAGTGCTGAAGAGGAAGAAGGAATGAAAATAGCACAAGCTAATATTCCTCTTAAAGATGATGGTGCGATAAAAAATGATAAGGTAATTGCCAGAGAAGAAGGTGATTTCCCAGTTGTAGATCCTAGTGAAATTAATTATACGGATGTTGCACCAAATCAAATTGCTTCAATTTCTGCATCATTAATTCCATTCTTGGAGCATGATGATGCAAACCGTGCATTGATGGGTTCTAACATGATGCGCCAGGCAGTTCCTTTATTGAGACCTCAGTCTCCTATCGTTGGGACAGGTCTTGAAAGACAGGTTGCATCTGACTCTAGAGTTTTAATTAATGCTGAAGGTGATGGTACAATTGAGTATGTAGATTCTCAAAAGATTACTATTAAATATGATAGAACTGATGCGGAGCGTTTAATTAGCTTTGAGGATGATTCTAAAACGTATCAATTGGTGAAGTTTAGAAAAACTAACCAAGGTACAAGTATTAACTTAAAACCTATTGTTAGAAGAGGTGATAAGGTAAAAAAGGGTCAAGTACTTTGTGAAGGTTATGCAACGGAAAAAGGTGAGTTAGCTCTGGGTAGAAACCTTACTGTAGCTTTTATGCCATGGAAAGGGTATAACTTTGAAGATGCGATTGTAATCTCGGAAAAAGTAGTTCGCGAAGATATTTTTACATCTATCCATGTAGATGAGTACTCTCTTGAAGTTAGAGATACCAAATTAGGAGCTGAAGAATTAACTCATGATATTCCTAATGTTTCGGAAGAAGCAACAAAGGATCTTGATGAGAATGGAATGATTCGTATTGGTGCTGAAGTAAAACCTGGTGATATTTTAATTGGTAAGATTACCCCAAAAGGAGAGTCCGATCCAACACCAGAAGAAAAATTACTTCGTGCAATTTTTGGTGATAAAGCTGGTGACGTGAAAGATGCTTCATTAAAAGCTTCTCCTTCACTTAGAGGTGTAGTTATTGAAAAGAAATTGTTTTCTCGTTCTGTAAAAGACAAGCGAAGACGCTCTGAGGATAAAGAAGAGTTGAATAAGTTGGAACTTGAATACGAAGTTAAGTTTCAGGAACTTAAAGATGTTTTGCTTGATAAATTGTTCACATTAGTAGGTGGTAAAACATCTCAGGGTGTAATGAATGATTTAGGTGAAGAGGTTCTTCCTAAAGGAAAAAAGTATACTCAAAAAATGCTTAATTCTGTAGATGACTATGCGCATTTAGTTGGAGGAAGTTGGACTACAGATAAGTCTACTAATTCTGCTGTTGCGGATTTACTTCACAACTACAAGATTAAATTAAATGATCTTCAGGGTAATTTAAGAAGAGATAAGTTTACTATTTCTGTTGGTGATGAATTACCTGCAGGTATTATGAAATTAGCTAAAGTTTACGTAGCTAAAAAACGTAAACTTAAAGTAGGTGATAAGATGGCAGGTCGTCACGGTAACAAGGGTATTGTTTCTAGAATCGTACGTCATGAAGATATGCCTTTCTTGGAAGATGGAACTCCTGTTGATATTGTATTGAACCCACTTGGTGTACCTTCTCGTATGAATATTGGGCAGATCTATGAAACTGTTTTAGGTTGGGCTGGTTTAAAACTTGGAAAGAAGTTTGGAACTCCAATTTTTGATGGTGCTACCTTAGATCAAATCAATGGTTATACCGATGAAGCTGGAATTCCAAGATTTGGACATACTTATCTTTTTGATGGTGGAACTGGTCAGCGTTTTGATCAACCTGCAACGGTTGGTGTTATTTACATGTTGAAATTAGGACACATGGTAGATGATAAAATGCATGCTCGTTCTATTGGTCCATATTCATTGATTACACAACAACCATTAGGTGGTAAAGCACAATTTGGTGGTCAACGTTTTGGAGAAATGGAAGTTTGGGCTCTAGAAGCATACGGTGCCTCAGCAACTTTACGTGAGATATTGACTGTGAAGTCGGATGATGTAATCGGAAGAGCTAAGACCTACGAATCTATCGTAAAAGGAGAGACAATGCCAGAACCCGGTTTACCGGAATCTTTCAACGTATTAATGCATGAACTTAAAGGTTTAGGCTTAGATATTAGATTGGAAGAATAGTTTTAGAACACACATTATAATTTAGTAGCATAGTATATTATGGCTAGAATAAACGATAATACCCCTCAAAAGAGGTTTGATAAAATTTCTATCGGATTGGCATCACCAGAAGCAATTTTGGCAGAGTCAAGAGGAGAAGTTCTTAAACCTGAGACCATTAACTATAGAACTCATAAACCTGAACGTGACGGTTTATTTTGTGAGCGCATCTTTGGCCCTGTAAAGGATTACGAATGTGCTTGTGGAAAGTACAAGCGTATCAGATATCGAGGAATTGTTTGTGATCGATGTGGGGTAGAGGTAACTGAAAAGAAGGTAAGAAGAGATAGAGTAGGGCATATTAATTTGGTTGTTCCTGTGGCTCATATCTGGTACTTCCGTTCTTTACCAAATAAAATTGGATATCTACTTGGATTGCCATCCAAGAAATTAGATATGATTATCTATTATGAAAGATACGTGGTTATACAACCAGGTATCGCAAAAGGTCCTGAAGGTGAAGAAGTTCAGAAAATGGATTTCCTTACTGAAGAAGAGTACCTAAATATTTTGGAAACTATTCCACCTGAAAATCAATATCTTGAGGATACTGATCCAAACAAATTCATCGCTAAGATGGGTGCAGAATGTTTGATAGATCTTTTAGCTCGTATTGATTTAAAGGATTTATCTTATCAATTGCGACACAAAGCAAATACAGAAACGTCAAAACAACGTAAAACTGAGGCTTTAAAAAGACTACAAGTTGTAGAAGCTTTGCGTGAATCTCAAGATAATAGGGATAATAGACCAGAGTGGATGATTATGAAAGTGGTACCAGTAATTCCACCTGAATTACGTCCGTTAGTACCATTAGATGGTGGTCGTTTTGCAACTTCAGATTTAAATGACCTTTACAGAAGAGTTATTATTCGTAACAATCGATTAAAAAGGTTGGTAGAGATTAAGGCTCCAGAAGTAATTCTTAGAAATGAGAAACGTATGCTTCAAGAAGCGGTAGACTCACTTTTTGATAATACAAGAAAAGCTTCTGCAGTTAAAACTGAATCGAATAGACCTTTAAAATCACTTTCAGATTCTTTAAAGGGTAAACAAGGACGTTTCCGTCAAAACTTACTAGGTAAACGTGTTGATTATTCTGCGCGTTCAGTAATTGTTGTTGGACCAGAATTGAAATTGTTTGAATGCGGTCTTCCAAAAGATATGGCTGCGGAATTGTACAAACCTTTTGTTATTCGTAAGTTGATTGAAAGAGGTATTGTAAAAACTGTAAAATCGGCTAAGAAAATAATAGACAAAAAGGAGCCTGTTGTTTGGGATATTCTTGAAAATGTATTAAAAGGTCACCCTGTTTTATTGAATAGGGCTCCAACATTACACCGTTTAGGTATTCAAGCATTTCAACCTAAATTAATTGAAGGTAAAGCGATACGTTTACATCCTTTAGTATGTACTGCATTTAATGCAGATTTTGATGGGGATCAAATGGCTGTTCATTTACCGTTAGGACCAGAAGCAATATTAGAAGCACAATTATTAATGTTAGCTTCTCATAATATTTTAAATCCAGCTAACGGTTCACCGATAACAGTACCTTCTCAAGATATGGTCCTTGGTTTGTATTATATGACTAAGGAAAGAAAATCAACACCTGAAGTACCTATTAAAGGTGAAGGTTTGACATTCTATTCATATGAAGAAGTAGAAATAGCTTTTAATGAAGGAATGGTTAGTCTTAACGCGGGTATAAAAGTTCGTGCTAAAGATTTTAATGAAAACGGAGAGCTAGTAAATCAGATTATACCTACTACCGTTGGTAGAGTACTTTTCAATATGGAAGTGCCAGAACAAGCGGGTTATGTTAATGACGTATTGAATAAAAAATCTTTACGTGATATTATCGGTCAAATATTGGCTGTAACTGATGTACCTACTACTGCAGCATTCTTAGATAAGATTAAAACTATGGGTTATGAGTTTGCCTTTAAAGGTGGACTTTCATTTAGCCTTGGTGATATTATTATACCGCAAGAGAAGCATGAGATGATTGCTGAAGCTAACGGACAAGTTGATGGTATTATGGCCAATTATAACATGGGTCTTATTACGAACAACGAACGTTACAATCAGGTTATTGATGTTTGGACTTCTACCAATGCTATGCTTACTGAGTTAGCTATGAAGCGAATTCGTGAGGATCAACAAGGATTTAATTCCGTGTACATGATGCTTGACTCAGGTGCAAGGGGATCTAAAGAGCAAATTAGACAGTTGACGGGTATGCGTGGTCTGATGGCCAAGCCTAAAAAATCTACTGCTGGTGGTGGTGAAATTATTGAAAACCCAATTTTATCTAACTTTAAAGAAGGTCTTTCAATTCTTGAGTACTTTATTTCTACTCACGGTGCTCGTAAAGGTCTTGCAGATACCGCTTTAAAAACTGCCGATGCAGGTTACTTAACTCGTCGATTGGTTGATGTGTCGCAAGATGTAATTGTGAACATTGAAGATTGTGGTACTTTGAGAGGAATTGAAGTATCTCCACTTAAGAAAAATGAAGAAGTAGTTGAGACTCTTGGTGAAAGAATCTTAGGTAGAGTTTCACTTCATGATGTATACAATCCTGTTACAGAAGAATTACTTCTAAAAGCGGGTGAGCAAATTATGGAAGCAGATGCGAAACGTGTTGAGGCTTCTCCAATTGATAAAGTTGAAGTTCGATCTGCTCTTACATGTGAAGCACCAAAAGGAATATGTTCTAAGTGTTACGGCAGAAATCTTTCAACCAATAAAATGGTTCAAAGAGGTGAAGCGGTTGGTGTTGTAGCAGCTCAGTCAATTGGTGAGCCTGGTACCCAATTAACACTTCGTACATTCCACGTGGGTGGTATTGCCGGTAACATTTCTGAAGAAAATAAGTTAATTGCTAAGTTCGAAGGTGTTGCTGAAATTGAGGATCTTAGACTTGTAAAAAGTGAAGATTCAGAAGGTAATGCCACTGATGTTGTAATTTCAAGAACATCGGAAATTAAGATTGTTGATACCAAAACTGGTATTACACTTAGTACAAATAACATTCCATATGGTTCACAGATATTTGTGAAGAATGGAGCCAAGATTAAAGTTGACGATGTAATTTGTCAGTGGGATCCATATAATGGTGTTATCGTTTCTGAATTCCCTGGTAAAATTGCTTACGAGAATATTGATCAAGGCGTTACTTATCAAGTAGAAATTGATGAGCAAACTGGTTTCCAAGAAAAAGTTATTTCTGAATCTAGAAACAAAAAATTAATACCAACTTTATTGATACAAGATAATAAAGGAGAAACTTTAAGATCTTATAACCTTCCTGTAGGTTCTCACATTATGGTTGATGATGGTGAGAAAATTAAAGAAGGTAAGATTTTGGTTAAAATTCCACGAAAGTCTGCTAAAGCTGGTGATATTACGGGTGGTTTACCAAGAGTTACGGAGTTGTTTGAGGCTCGTAACCCTTCTAACCCTGCCGTAGTTTCTGAAATAGATGGAGTTGTTTCTTTTGGAAAAATCAAGAGAGGTAACCGTGAAATAATTATAGAATCGAAATTAGGAGAGGTTAAAAAATATCTAGTTAAACTTTCTAATCAAATCTTAGTTCAAGAAAACGATTATGTTCGTGCAGGTATGCCATTGTCTGATGGTTCAATCACTCCTGAAGATATTTTAGCTATAAAAGGTCCATCTGCTGTTCAACAATATTTGGTAAATGAAGTTCAAGAAGTTTACCGACTACAAGGTGTTAAGATTAATGATAAGCATTTTGAGGTTGTTGTTAGACAAATGATGCGTAAAGTTCGTATTCAAGATTCGGGTGATACGGTTTTCTTAGAAAACCAACTTGTACATAAATCTGATTTCATAACTGAGAATGATGAGATTTTTGGCAAAAAGGTTGTTGAAGAAGCTGGAGATTCTGAAAACCTTAAAGCGGGTCAAATTATTACAGCTAGAGAATTGCGTGATGAAAATTCAATTCTTAAAAGAGCTGATAAAGCAATAGTTTCTGCAAGAGATGCTGTTGCAGCCACGGCAACACCAATCTTACAAGGTATAACGAGGGCTTCGCTACAAACGAAATCATTTATTTCGGCTGCGTCGTTCCAAGAAACTACTAAAGTGTTAAACGAAGCTGCTGTAAGTGGTAAGATAGATACTTTAGAAGGCTTGAAAGAAAATGTAATTGTCGGTCATAAGATTCCTGCGGGTACAGGTATGCGTAATTATGATAATATCATAGTAGGCTCTAAAGAAGAATACGATGAAATTATGGCGCGTAAAGAAGCTTTAAAATTCTAAATTATAATAACCCTCGATTTTATATCGAGGGTTATTTTTTATAAAAAATCTCATTTCATTAAATAACTAGATGAGCGATAACCAGAAAAAAGGACAAAAGCAGATTAATATTGAATTGGATGAAAAAATAGCAGAAGGTACGTATTCAAACCTAGCTATTATTAATCATTCGGTTTCCGAATTCGTTGTTGATTTTATTAGTATGATGCCGGGTGCTCCGAAAGCAAAAGTAAAAAGTAGAATTGTATTAACTCCACAGCATGCGAAGAAATTTTTAAAGGCACTTAATGATAATGTTAATCGATTTGAAAAGGCACACGGTACTATTAAAGATTATGAGCAGCCTGCAATTCCACTAAATTTTGGTCCTACAGGGGAGGCTTAAAATAGCCTCGTTCAGATAAACATTTTTAGTAAATATGAATTGACTTTAATACACCTTCGATTCTTTTATTTACTTCCATTCGATTTAATGTTTGTCTTATATACAGAAGTGAAAAACAGCGGATTAGGATAATTCTCTCATAATAAATTCTTCCATACTTATAGGTACAGTATGCGTATATAATTACTAGTCGGATAATTTCGAATAAATTTGCTAATTATTTACTCAAATTCAGAAGTGAAATGTAATTTTACTGAAGGATATTTTTGTTGTGTCATTTGAAGTGAGAATTGCGAATCAGCTAGGAAGACTAATTGTCCTCTTTTATCTTTAGCTAAGAATTTCTGTTTCACTCGTTTAAATTCTTTAAACTCCTCATTTTTTTTATCACTAGGATCTACCCAACATGCTTTGTGAACCGGAAAATTTTCGTAGGTGCATTTTGCGCCATACTCATGTTCTAATCGATATTGTATAACTTCAAATTGTAATGCTCCAACTGTGCCCACTACTTTTCTGCCATTAATCTCTAAAGTAAAAAGTTGGGCAACTCCTTCATCCATTAACTGGTCAATCCCCTTATATAGTTGTTTAGACTTCATAGGGTCTGCATTATTTATATATCTAAAATGTTCTGGTGAAAAACTAGGTATCCCTTTATAATTTAATTTTTCACCTTCTGTTAAAGTATCGCCAATTTTGAAATTTCCAGTATCATGAAGCCCAACGATGTCACCAGGATAAGAAATATCTACAATTTCCTTTTTCTCTGCAAAAAATGCATTCGGACTGGAAAATTTTAATTTTTTGTTTTGTCTAACATGTAAATATGGTTTGTTACGTTCAAATGTTCCTGAAACGACCTTAACAAAAGCAAGTCTATCTCTGTGTTTTGGATCCATATTGGCATGTATCTTAAAAACAAATCCAGTCATTTCCTTTTCATTTGCCATAACCCGACGTTCTTCGGCTTTTTTAGCAAGTGGGGCAGGAGCTATATCAACGAAACAATCGAGTAACTCTCTAACGCCAAAATTATTTAATGCAGAACCAAAGAATACAGGTTGCTGTTTGGCATTTAAATAATCTTCCTTATTAAATGGAGGATAAACTCCATTAACCAATTCTAAGTTGTCACGTAGCTCTTCTGCTGCTTGGCTACCAATAATTTTTTCTAACTCTTCGCTTTCAAGATTATCAAAAGCAATAGTCTCTTCAATGTTCTTTTTATTATCTCCACTAAAGAGGTTTATATTTTTTTCGTAAAGGTTATAAATGCCTTTAAAGTCATAACCCATACCTATAGGGAAACTTAATGGCGTAACACTAAGACCTAATTTTTGTTCAACTTCATCAAGTAAATCAAAAGCATCTTTACCTTCTCTATCTAATTTATTAATAAAAACAATCATTGGAATATTTCGCATGCGGCATACTTCAACCAATTTTTCTGTTTGGTCTTCAACCCCTTTTGCGACATCAATAACAACAATTACACTATCAACTGCTGTAAGTGTTCTAAAAGTGTCTTCAGCAAAATCTTTATGCCCTGGTGTGTCTAGAATATTTATTTTTTTATCTCTATAAATAAAGGCTAATACAGACGTTGCTACAGATATACCACGCTGTCTTTCAATCTCCATAAAATCACTAGTGGCAGTCTTTTTTATTTTATTATTCTTAACAGCACCGGCCTCTTGTATAGCTCCACCAAATAGCAAAAGTTTCTCTGTTAATGTGGTTTTACCAGCATCTGGGTGAGAAATAATACCAAATGTCCTTCTTCTTGCTATTTCTTCTTTAAAATCCATTATGAAAATTTCCACAAAAATAGTTTAAATAAAGATTTATACTAGATTTAGATGACCATAACATTTTATTTTTTTTTAAGTGATATTAATGCAATATCGGGTGTATACTATCGTTTTTAACCCCAACAGATAAAAAGTACGATAAACTACATATTATATCGATTTCATTATTTTGTATAATCTATTTAGTTTAAATTATCGTATTTATTTTGTCTTAAATAACTGAAATATTGTTATTTATCGAGTAAACTGGTTTTTGGTAGATAAATAAGAATAACAAGATTGAAAAGAATTTGAGGATCAAATTTTTCGCTATATCTTGCATGTTATTACAAGCCGTCCCAAACGTCTTACTTTAATATTCACCTGCATTGCCATGGGATAAGTTTAATAGAAAACTATCTTTATGGACAAGATTACTACCCCTCGTTTTAACAAAAAAGGAACTACTTTTTTCACTTTGTTAATGGCTTTTGTTTTATTTGGTGTAGCTTCTTCTGAAGCTTATACGGATTTAGATAGAACATTGGTTTTACAATCGCCAACTGATACGGATGGAGATGGAGTACCAGATGAGACTGATTTAGATGATGATAACGATGGTATATTAGATTCTGAAGAATGTTCAACTTTAGAGTTAAAAGAAGTCTTTATTACTGACTTTGGTTTTCCAGAAGGAATAAGAGATGGTAGTCTATCAGCTTCAGATGTCGATTTAAGTTCGAAATGGGGACTACCAGCAGGGAGTGTTATCGTTACTGTTACAGGTGTTAGTACAAGTTCAACAGGACCTTTTTTCTCAGTTGAAAATAATCTACCTGTTACTTTTTACATTTCTGGAACTACACCTGTGAATGTTGTTGCAAGACACTCACCAAATTTAGCCGCCTTAAGTAGAGATGGTATTGTTGCCTTAGATGGAACTATTTATGATCAAACTACAACTTTGCCAACTGGTATTGTTGAAGGTAGTATGGGCAATGATTATTATGTTGAAAATATAACTAATAGTGGTATTGATGAGCCAGAAAGAGCCACATGGGTATCTCAATCTACAGTAACTGAAATTCAATTTTATACCAATTCGGATCATATTCAAAATGGTATTCGCTTGTTATTACAACCTAATGCTTGTCCTGATACCGATGGTGATGGAACTCCTGATAATTTAGATATTGATGCTGATAATGATGGTATTCCTGATAATGTTGAGGCGCAACCAACAGAGGGTTATATTCCGCCATCTGGAATTGATGTGGATAATGATGGTCTTGATGATGCATATGAAGGTTCTGGAAATGAAGGTTTAACTCCTGTTAATACAGATGGTACAGATACTCCAGATTATATCGATTTAGATAGTGATAATGACCTAGTGCCTGATAATAATGAAGGAAATGACTTCAATTTTGATGGTATTCCAGATCAAATTTTTACTGGAATTGATACGGATGGTGATGGTCTTGATGATGGGTATGAAGGTAGCAATGTCAATGATGGTTATGATATAAATGATGAAATTGATGACCCTGCCAATGATTTGCCGGACACAGATGGTACAGAAGATGTAAATTATAGAGATATTGATGATGATGGTGATGGTATAGATACACCTAATGAAGATGCAAATAATGATGGTGATCCAACAAATGATGATACAGACGGCGATGGTACACCTGACTACCTAGACCCAATTAATGACAATGGGCCAGATACAGATGGTGATGGCGTGCCAGATGCAACTGATTTAGATGATGATAATGATGGCATATTAGATACTGTTGAAGATTCAAATTTAGATAGTGATAATGACCCACTAACGAACCCAGTTGATACTGACAATGATGGAATTCCTAATCATTTAGATATTGATGCAGATAACGACGGTATTCCAGACAATGTAGAGGCGCAGACTACAGAAGGATATATTGCCCCTAATGAAGATGATGCTGCAACATATGATGCTAACAATGGTTTAAATAGTGCTTATTTGCCAGATGGACTAATACCAGTGAATCATGATAAAATTGACACACCAGATTATATCGATTTAGATAGTGATAATGATTTAGTGCCTGATAATAATGAAGGAAATGACTTCAATTTTGACGGTATCCCGGATCAAACATATACTGGTGTAGATACGGATAATGATGGTCTTGACGATGGATATGAAGGAAGTGATATTAATGATGGTTTCGATGTGAACGATGAAATTGATGATCCCGCAAATGATTTACCAGATACTGATGGTACAGAAGATGTCAATTATAGAGATATTGATGATGATGGTGATGGTATTGATACTCCTGATGAAGATGCTGATGGTGATGGCGACCCAACTAATGATGATACAGATGGTGATGGAACACCCGATTATTTAGATCCAATAAATGATGATAGTCCAGATACAGATGGTGATGGCGTACCAGATAATACAGATTTAGATGATGATAACGATGGTATATTAGATACTGTTGAAGACCCTAATACAGATGGTGATAATGATCCATTAACAAATCCACTTGATACTGATGGTGATGGTATTCCTAATCATTTAGATATTGACGCTGATAATGATGGTCTTCCTGATAATGTGGAAGGACAGACAACAGAAGGTTATATTGCTCCTAATGAAGATGATGCCGCTACGTATGAAGCAAACAATGGATTAAATAGTGCATACTTGCCAGATGGCATTACTCCAAATAATCATGATGGTACTGATACTCCAGATTATATTGATTTAGATAGCGATAATGATTGGGTTCCAGATAATAATGAAGGCAATGATTTTAATTTTGATGGTATTCCTGACCAATCCTATTTAGGAACTGACGCTGATGGTGATGGACTTGATGACGGATATGAAGGAAGTAACATTAATGATGGTTTTGATGTAAATGATGAAATTGATGATCCAGCAAATGATTTACCTGATACTGATGGAACAGAAGATGTAAATTATAGAGATCTTGATGATGATGGTGATGGTATTGATACTCCTTCTGAAGATGCTGATGGTGATGGAAATCCAACCAATGATGATTCTAATGGCGATGGTATTCCAGATTATTTAGACCCAAAACCAGCCAATACAGATATTATTGTTATGCAGATGGTTACACCAAATGGCGATGGTAAAAATGAATTTTTATGGATTGAAAATGTAGATCTTGCATTGGATAATCACCTTAGAATCTTTAATAGATGGGGTATAACTGTTTATGAAGGAGAAAATTATAACAATCAAAATAATGTTTTTGATGGTAGATCGAAAGGTAGAACTACCGTGAACTCAGGTGAATATTTACCAGCAGGGGTATATTTTTATATCTTTGAGTATAACACAGCAAGTGAAAATGATATAACCAATAGTGGATATATTTATATAAGCGAATAATTTATTACTGACTTATGAAAGTAAAAAAGAGTTTCCTCGCATCCTTATTTTTATTGTTGATTTTTTGGGAGACAGCTAATGCACAACAAGATGCACAGTACACCCAATATATGTTCAATACAATGAGTGTTAACCCAGCTTATGCAGGGTCTAGAGGGCAATTTAGTGCAGCGGCATTGCATAGATCACAATGGGTAGGCTTAGAAGGTGGGCCAGTGACTCAAACACTTAATTTACATTCGCCTATTAGAAATAGTAATTTAGGTTATGGTGTTTCTATAGTTAATGATAAAATAGGAGAAGGTGTAGTACAAGAAACTTATTTTGATGCTGTTTTATCTTATACTATAGATGTTTCATTAGATGGTAAACTTTCCTTTGGTTTAAAAGCCGGTGGTAATTTATTAAACTTAGATTTTGAAGGTCTAAGACAACGTGATGATGAGAATTTTCGTGAATCAATAAATACAGATGATATACAAAATAAATTCTCACCAAATTTTGGACTTGGAGTATATTATCATACCGATAAATTTTATGCTGGTCTTTCAGCACCTAACTTATTGGAAACAGAACATTTTGATCGTTCAGGAACCGATGATGATGCAGTAGATTTCCTTTCTAAAGAACGAATGAATTTTTACTTAATCACGGGGTACGTTTTTGACCTAAATAATAATTTTAAATTTAAGCCAGCACTTTTAACGAAAGTTGTTAGCGGAGCACCGTTGCAAGTAGATATATCTGCGAATTTCTTGTTTAATGATAAATTTAATTTTGGTGCAGCTTACCGTTGGGATGCTGCCGTTAGTGCCATAGCTGGGTTTCAAATTACAGATCAGTTTATGTTAGGTTTAGCATATGACCGAGAAACCACAGAATTAGGTGGAACACAGTTTAACGATGGGTCTTTTGAAGTGTTTCTAAGATTTGAGTTAGTCAAATCATTCCAGAAACTAGTTTCACCACGATTCTTCTAAAATCGGGAACAATGAATAGAAAAATTACACTATTAGTTACGTTTTTAGTCCTCATAACAAATTTTTCAGGGCATAGTCAAGAACGCTTAATCAATAAAGCGGATGTAGATTATGATGCATATTCTTTTAAACCTGCGATAGATATCTATAAAAGAGTAATGGATAAAGGATATGTTTCTGCAGACTTGCTAAAAAAATTGGGTAACTCATATTACTTCAATGCAGATTATGTTGAAGCAGCAGATTCTTATAAGAAGTTAATTGACTCTTATTCAAATGATGTAGGTCCGGAGCACTATTTTAGATATGCTCAATGTTTGAAATCAATCGGTCAGTATGATGATTCAAATGCAATGATGGCTAAATTTACGGAATTAACTTCCGATGATAATAGAGCTGTTATGTATCAGAATGATAAAGATTATATTGCTGAAATTAAAAGAAATTCTGGTAGATATAATGTAGGGCCTTTTGAATATAACTCGCCTTATTCTGAATTTGCTCCTGCTTTTTATAAAGAAGGTTTAATATTCTCTTCAGATAGAGATACAGGTAATTTGGCAAGATATCGACACACTTGGAATTCTAAAGATTTTTTGGATTTATATAAAGTTAATGCAGATAGCGTTTCCGATAATACGGTAACCAAACTTAGTAAAGAAGTTAATACACGTTTACATGAATCTACATCTATTACCACAAAAGATGGAAATACTATGTATTTCACTAGAAATAATTTTAAAGGAGGTAAGTATATAAAAGATGAAAATGGTGTAATAAGATTGAAAATATTTAAGGCTAGCCTTAAAGAAGGGGTTTGGCAAGATATTGAAGACTTGTCTTTTAATAGTGATTCTTATTCCGTTGCACATCCAGTTTTAAGTCCAGATGAAAAAACCATGTATTTTGCATCGGATATGAAAGGTAGTTTAGGTGAATCTGATATTTTCAAAGTTTCAATAAATGATGACGGAAGTTTCGGTGATCCTGTTAACTTAGGTAATAATATTAATACAGAGGCTAGAGAAACCTTTCCGTTTGTAACCAGTGAAGAGATTTTATATTTTTCTTCTGACGGTCATCCGGGTTTAGGTGGTTTAGATGTTTTTGGTACTAAAATAGCTGATAATAAGTATGATGGAGCTATCTTAAATGTTGGTGAGCCTATAAATAGTAAAATGGATGACTTCACTTTTATAATAGATGAAACATCCAAAAAAGGATATTTTGCTTCAAATAGACTCGAAGGTAGAGGAGCTGATGACATATACAGTTTTACAGAGACGAAACCACTGGTTTTCGATTGTCAACAAGAAATTACTGGTACTGTAAGAGATAAAATTTCAAATGAAGTATTGGTAGGTGCTACTGTTATGGTAATTGATGAAGATAACCAAGAGATATTGTCTACAATAACAGATTCAGAAGGTAAATATTCACTAGTATTAGACTGTAACCAAGGAAACTTTGTTAGAGCGCAAATTCAAGGATATGTACCTTCAGAAGAATATATAGGTAAGTCAGATGGAAAGCCCAAGATTATTGATTTTTATCTGGAACGCGATACTGTAACTGCTGGGTTTGGAGATGATTTAGCTAAATTGCTGCAACTTAGTACAATATATTTTGATTTCGATAAATACAATATTAGAAAAGATTCTGAAATTGAAGTAGAAAAGGTTATAGCGGCTATGGAAAAGTATCCTAGCTTAAAAATTAAGGTAAATTCGCATACTGATAGTAGAGGTAAAGATTCATACAACTTGTGGTTGTCCCAAAAAAGAGCTGAATCTACAGTTAATTACATGGTTTCAAAAGGGATAGATGAATCTAGACTGCAAGGCGAAGGTTTTGGTGAAACTAAATTAGTTAATGAATGTGCTAATGGTGTTAAATGTTCTGCTAAAAATCATGAACTTAATAGAAGGTCGGAATTTATTATAATAGAATAATAATCTTTGAATAAATTAGAAACAAAAAAAACGGCTTTAATGCCGTTTTTTTTGTTTCTAATTTTTACCTCATAAATAGCTACTTTTTAGAGTTTAAATATTATTGGTTTTATAGGTTATTTAAAAATAAAAGCAATAAAATGACCGTCGTTTGTAACATTGTTGGTCGTTTTTTTTTAATGATATAAACACGTTATTTTTGTTACATGAATGAAGAAGTAGTTATCCTAGTAAATGAGAACAATGAAGAGTTAGGTACAATGCCTAAAATGGAAGCCCATGAAAAAGCGGTTCTGCATAGAGCTTTTTCAGTTTTTATTATGAATAATAATGGGGAGACTATGTTACAACAGCGGGCTGCAGATAAATATCATTCACCACTATTATGGACAAATACTTGTTGTAGTCATCAAAGAATAGGAGAATCAAATATTGAAGCTGGTAGAAGGAGACTTCAAGAAGAAATGGGTTTTGACACAGAACTTAAAGAATTATTTTCTTTTGTTTACAAGGCTCCTTTCGATAATGGTTTAACCGAACATGAACTTGATCATGTGATGATGGGTTATTATAATAATGAACCAAAAATAAATACCAATGAAGTTGCAAATTGGCAATGGATGAAACCAGCATTGATTAAAGAAGATATCGAAAAATTCCCTGAAAAATATACAGCTTGGTTCAAGATAATTTTTGAACGTTTTTACGAACACATAAATTAAAATATATAATTATGTCTAAAGTCAAAGTTAGTAGAAAAGCCCATTTTAATGCTGCTCATCGACTCTTTCGTAAAGATTGGAGCGATGAAAAAAACACCTCTATTTTTGGTAAATGTAGTAACCCAAATTATCATGGACATAATTATGAATTAATTGTTAGTGTTTCTGGAAAAATTGATCCTGAAACAGGTTTCGTAATGGATATGAAAATCTTAAAAGATTTAATAAAGATTGAAGTAGAAGAAACACTAGATCATAAAAACTTAAATATTGAAGTGGAGGAATTTAAAAGTTTGAATCCTACTGCTGAAAATATAGCCGTATTTATTTTTAATAAGTTAAGGCCTCATATTGCATTGGATAAAGAGTTGGAGATAACACTTTACGAGACCCCTAGAAATTTTGTTATGTATTCAGGTTAAAAATAAAATGTAGGAAAATACGTTAATATTCTTAATAAATATAAATTTTCAATTTAAATAAACAGTATGAATTCATATCCGTTAAAATTCCATCCGATTTTAAAAGAACGTCTATGGGGCGGTAAAAAATTAAATACTGTACTTAATAAGAATATATCTAATGATATTACTGGTGAGAGTTGGGAAGTTTCTACTGTCACAGGTGATGTGTCTACTGTTTCTAACGGAAATCTTTTAGGTAAAACACTGCAAGAGTTAATTGATAATTACCCAGAAGATTTATTAGGAAAAAGTGTATATCAAAGATTTGGTAAGGAATTTCCAATACTAATTAAATTCATTGATGCAAAACTAGACCTTTCAATTCAACTACATCCAAATGATGAGCTTGCAAAAGAACGTCATAATTCTTTCGGAAAAACTGAAATGTGGTATATTATGGATGCCGATGACGATGCTAATTTAATAGTTGGTTTTAATAAAGATGTTACCAAAGAAGAATATGCTCGCAGTCTAAAAGAAGATAAATTACTTGAGCTATTAAATTATGAAAAAGTTAAAGAAGGCGATACATTTTTCATAAATACTGGTAAAATACATGCCATTGGAGCAGGGGTAATGTTAGCTGAAATTCAACAGACATCTGATATTACCTATAGGGTATTCGATTTTAATAGACGAGATAAGGAAGGAAAACTACGTGAATTACATACCGAACAAGCGTTAGATGCAATTGATTATCAAAAAAAGGATGATTTTAAAGTATACTATGAGAAAGCTGTTAACTGCGTAAATGGGATGGTAGATTGTCCTTATTTTAATACCAAGTATCTTAATCTTACTCAAGATTTAAAGCAAGATGTAACTGAAAGAGACTCTTTTACTATTTATATGTGTGTTGATGGACATGCTTCAATAGAAAATGAAGGTGGCATGGCATCCATTAAGAAAGGAGAAACACTTTTGATACCTGCTAATAGTACTTCAATTAATATTCTTACATCTGGTGCTAAACTTTTGGAGATAACCATTTAAGGAGTCCATTTTTTAGCTGTATTTTTGTAAAAATTTATGTAACTATGGCAAGTGTTAGAGGTTTAAAGAAAGATATCAATAATGTATTAGGTGATATCATAGAAGCGGTTTATATAGTAGAAGCTAGTAATGGTACTACGATATCAAAGGAAGGTGAAGGTATTATAGATAATGTTTTCAGTACATTCGAAGATTTAATTGCTAAAGTAAATCAAAGAAAAGTAGAGAACAGAAAAGCACATCTTAATAACGTTAAAAATGAGCTTGAGACAAAAGCACGTGATTTAGTTGAGCAAGTAAATAAATTAGGATAATTTTCTTAAAAGTATTTTGAGAGACTGTTTTATAAACAGTCTCTTATTTTTTGTCCAAACTTTCCAAATGCTTAGATAAAGCTTTTCCGTATTTAGATTTAGCTACTTCAGGAGTCATCG
The DNA here is from genome assembly GCF_009649685.1 of Flavobacteriaceae bacterium EG-1. Taxonomy (GTDB): domain Bacteria; phylum Bacteroidota; class Bacteroidia; order Flavobacteriales; family Flavobacteriaceae; genus Aurantibacter_A. The sequence continues at coordinate 1,759,817 of NZ_WJPK01000001.1, read as the reverse complement.
TATTAGCTATAGAATCTAAATATATTTTATTAGCATCAGCCACTTCGTTTAAAGCAATGTAAGGTGCTATATATGAATCAGAATTATTTAATGCAAAATTAAGAGCATACAAGTAACTTCTTAAAACATTCTTTTCATTTAATTTAATTAATGAATCTACTAGGGAGGCGTTTAATTCTAATTCAGAATTATTAGCATATTGAAGAATTTCTAAATCCTTCTTATTGAATTCTGACATGGTTTTTTGATATTCTTCCCATTTCTTTTGTGTTGCAGACCCTTCAATTTTTGCATTTGTATCAAAAGTATTCCAATTAGTATTAATGGTTATCGCACCTGGTTCTGCAAAAAAGGTAATTCTATCGTTGATATCATTGTTATCCTTTTTATTTAGGTATAAATAATAAAATTCCGGACTATCCAAATCAGCTTTTAAAGAATAATTGCCATCTCCAGAAATTTCTAATGAATCTACAGTAATTAATGTAGTGTCTTTTAAATGTTGTAAATATAATGTGCCTTTTTTAAGACCTTTAATGTTGCCAGAAACAGTCATTGTTTCTTTCTTATTATCTTCCTGACAAGAAATAACTGCAATTACAAAACTTAATAAAACTACGAACTTTTTCATTTGTCTTTTTTAATAGGCCGCAAATATCATGAAATAATTTAGATTTATAATGCTTCTGTTTAAATTCTAGACCTGCGACGCTACTTCCATGAGCAATGCACAAATATAGGCGCCTGCAGTGCCTACTACATACCCGAAAACCGCTAATAGAATACCTACAGATGTTAATGACGGGTGAAATTCTGCAGCAACAACTGGTGCTGATGCCGCCCCACCAACATTTGCTTGGCTACCAACAGCTAAAAAGAAATAAGGCGCTTTAATTAGTTTAGCAACTACGATTAAAAGGCTAGCGTGAACGGTAATCCATAATAGTCCGATAACAATAAGTCCGGGGTTTTCTAATACTTTTCCTAAATCCATTTGCATACCAATAGTGGCTACCAATATATAAATAAACATTCCTCCAATTTTACTGGCACCAGCACCTTCATAATTTTTTGCCTTCGTAAATGATAGCGCTATTCCTACTGCTGTAGCGAAAACTACCATCCAAAGAAATTTAGAGCTTAAAGAAGAGAAAAAATTGTCTTTATCTCGAATTACTTCAAAAGTATTTTCTAAGAAAATTGAAAAGTGATTTCCTAAGAAATGTGCTAGCCCCACGGCAGTAAAAGACAGCGAGAGCATGATAATATAATCTGGTAGCGTAGTTACACGTGTAATTTTTGCAGTATGTTCAGAAACTTTTATTTTCAATTTTTCAATTGATGAGGTATCAGCTTTTAGCCAATTGTCAATTTTCTGTGTTTTACCTACTCCTAATAAGATTATGGCCATCCAAAGATTTGCTACAACGATATCTACAAGAACCATTCCTCCGAATTTATCAGGATTGTATTTAAAAATTTCGTACATCGCCGCTTGATTTGCACCACCACCAATCCAACTACCTGCTATGGTTGAAAGACCTCTCCAAATTGCATCAGGTCCACTGCCTCCAACAGTTTCAGGAGAGAAAACAGAAACTACTAAAATTGCCAATGGTCCGCCAACCATAATGCCAATAGTACCTGTAAAAAACATTATTAGTGCTTTCGGACCTAAGTTAATAATACCTTTTAAATCAATACTTAAGGTCATTAAAACTAATGCGGCCGGTAATAAATACCGGCTTGCCATATAATATAAATTTGAAGTTTCATCAGAAATAATTCCTAGACTAGTTAGAATTCCTGGAAGTAAATAACACATTAATACCGTAGGGACAACGCCATAGAATTTTCGCCAAAATCCAGTTTTTATAGAGGAAGTATAAAAGACAAATCCGAGACAAAGTGCCAAAAGGCCAAATACAATAGTGTCGTCAGATATTAATGGTTCGAGTATTATTTTATCGGTCATTTAAAATTGTAATTACTTCAATCTCAAATATACTCAAATTAGATGTTCCTTTATAAAATGGGCAACCCCGTCTTCTGTATTTTTTAATGTAGTAAAATCAGCAATAGCTTTAATTTCTTCTCTACCATTTGCTACTGCTACTCCCAAACCAGAATGTTGAAGCATTTCGAAATCATTGTAATTATCACCAAAAGAAATTACCTCAGATAATGTTTCTTCTTTAGATAATAAAAGTTGAATAGCAGATAATTTTGAAACTGATTTTGGTGCTAATTCTATCAGAGTATCGTTTGAACGATATATGTTTAATTGTTTACTAAATTCTTCATTAAGTATCGGAAATATTATATCAGCCGATGTTTTAGTACCCATCATCATAATTTTATGTGCACTAATATTTCGTGACTGCCAATCGGCCAATGTTTCATATGTATTTCTGAAAGTAGGTGATGTACGTGTATATTTTATTTCTTTTTCAACTCGCTCAGATGATTCTTCTACATACCATTCTTGATTGTAATATAGTCCAAGTTTAATGCTTTCATTTTCTGCTAGTTGATGTATTTTTTGTACTGCATTAAAATTGATTGTATTTGAAAATATTTCAGTTGTTCTATCAATAATTAATGCACCATTGTAACATATTATAGGTTGATTTTCAATTGATAATCTTTTTTGAAGATATCTCATGGATTGCGGCATTCGGGCTGAAACCAAAATTACTTTCATCCTTTCTTTAATTCTTTTAATCTCAGAAATAGTAAAATCTGAAACATCGTTTTTTGTAGTAAGCAGCGTTCCATCTAAATCTGAACAGAGTATTTTAAAATTCATACGAATGGTGTGGATTTAGTTGTTTTTATCTTTGGGATTCCTTTTTGCCTCTTTTAAAGTCTTCATCAGCATCCATTCTATTTGTCCATTAGTACTGCGAAATTCATCCGCAGCCCATTTTTCAATAGCTTTAAGCATATCTTCATTCAAACGTAGTGCAAAAGCTTTTTTCTTACTCATTCCCTTTATTAAAATATCGGTGAATTACCTGTTCTACTTCTTTTTCATTCTGAGTGCCAATAAGAATTTTTTCTTTGGTTTTTAATTCAATTTGTATGCCTTTATTGCCGCGAACATTGTAAGCTTTGTTTTTGCTGAATGTGCCTCGAAATCCCCATCCTCCATATTCACTTATAGGCTTGTATTTGCGAATGTAACATTCTATAATTTCTGACCATCTAATAGTTTTTTTAGAAAATTGAAATGGTATAAATTGATAATGAATACCAACCTCATCAATAGCAGTTATTAATCGCATTGAAACGAATAATAGTATCACAGGTACGATAGTGAATATGCCAATAATTAAACCAACTGAATTTTTAACAGATTCTTCAAAATTAGAAAAATGATGATAACTTTGGTAAATAACCAACCCCAAAATGGCTAAGAGTAAAAGCCATAACCACCATTGGTTAAACCGTTGCGTTTCATTAAAAACTCGCATATTTTAATGATTTAGAGTGCCAGTATTTACAACAGGTGCAGCGTCTTTGTCTGAGCATAATACTACCATTAAATTACTTACCATAGCTGCCTTTCTTTCCTCATCTAAATCTACCACTCCTTTTTTATTTAGCTCTTCTAATGCCATTTCTACCATACTAACAGCTCCTTCTACAATTTTATGTCTTGCAGCCACTATTGCCGTTGCTTGTTGCCTTTTCAACATGGCGTTTGCAATTTCTTGCGCATAAGCTAAATAACCTATTCTTGCTTCTAATACTTCAATTCCTGCCATTGACAAACGTTCTTGTAGCTCTTTTTCTAAAGCTACACTTACTTCATTTAAACTAGATCTTAAGGTAATATCTTCATCAAGACCCTCATCTGCAAAATTATCATACGGATACATACTTGCAAGTTTGCGGACTGCTGCATCTGTTTGTACACGAACAAAATTTTGGTAATCGTCTACATCAAAAGCTGCTTTGTAAGTATCTGTTACGCGCCAGACAAGAATGGTGCTAATCATAATTGGGTTACCTAACTTGTCATTTACTTTTAAACGTTCACTATCAAAGTTGCTCGCTCTTAATGATATTTTTTTCTTAGAATAGAATGGATTTATCCAAAAAAATCCATTCTTCTTTATAGTGCCTACATATTTTCCGAATAATAATAATACTCTTGAACTGTTTGGATTTACTAATACAAAACCTGGTAACATTAGAATTGCAATTACCAATAAAGGTATGAAGGGTGGAAACCGTAGAATCGCAAAACTTCCTCCGGCTAAAAGCACAATAAAAAGGAGCGCCATTGTATAGCCATTCATTGGGCTAATTTCTTTTTCGTTCGTCATAATGTTTAATTTAAGTGATATTAAAATGATATCATAAATATATCAAAATAAATGATTAAAGACCAAATTTTTTTAAGTTCAGCTAAAAAATACATTATGAACTAGAATTTTTGGATCTAAATTTCTTTACTTTTTTCTTATTTGGATTCTTAAAAAGGCGCTTAAAAAACCCATCACGTTTAATGGGTTCGCAATCAAGACTTCTCAATACTAAATTGTTTGGTTTGGGAAAACGGGCTTGAGTAATATAATTAAATTCAGGAGCCTTATTCATTTTTTGCATCCAAAGGGCAAATAGCGGCAGGGCAGCATTAGCACCTTGACCTAAACTTGTACTTTTAAAGCCTATTTCGTGGTTGTCTAAACCTACCCAAGTTACGTGTACTAATTTTGGTGTGAGCGCTACAAACCAAGCATCTTTATTATTTTGAGTAGTTCCTGTTTTTCCTGCAATGTCATTTTTTAAATTGTAGCTTGTTCGCAGTCGAGATGCAGTTCCATGATTTATTGTCGACTTCATCATTTCAAGCATAATTTGACCAGTTTCTTTCGAAAAAGCACTTTTAACTGCCCTTTTTGGTTCAAAACTTGTTAAAATTGAATCTTTTTGGTTAGTTATTTTTTCAATTAGATAAGGTAAAACTGCTTTTCCATTATTAACGTAACTGGCATATGCACCAGCTAGCTCATTTACATAGATTTCACCAGTACCTAAAGCTAAAGAAGGTTGTTTCGGTAATTCTGAAAACACCCCCATATTTTTTGCTTGAACCAAAACATTATTTATACCCGTTTTTTCTAAAACTTTTACTGCCACTGTATTTACAGAATTGCTTAAGGCCATTTCCATAGAATAATTAAGGTATTTCTCGTCTTTATCACCAGAATTGCTAGGAGACCACCCTTTTAAGTTATCATATTCAACTTCGTCTGCTGAAAAGTAAGTACAAGGTGATATTCCAATCTCTAAAGCTGCGGTGTAAACAATTGGTTTAAAAGTGGACCCAACTTGTCTTTTACTTTGGGCCACATGGTCAAATTTAAAATGTTTAAAATCAATTCCACCAATCCAGGTTTTTACTGCACCGGTTTTAGAGTCAATTGCTAAAGACCCAGTATTTAAAAACTTCATATAATGTTGTATGCTATCAATAACACTTGCATTAATAGTTTTATCGCCGCTCCAATCCGTTAAAGATGTTGGTTTTTTTATGACAAGTGAATCCATAATTTGAGATTCATTTAACCCAGACTTTTTTAATCTTTTATATATGTTTGTGCGCTTAACAAGTTTATTAATCAATTTTTTATCTCTTTTCCAAGGAGCGTTTTTACCATAACTTTTTTCAAATTTCTGTTGTAAAGAAGACATGTGTTTTACCATTGCTTCTTCTGCAAAACGCTGCATTTTAGAGTCTAACGTAGTATAAATTTTTAGTCCAGATGTATAAATGTTGTAATCGTTGCCTTCTTCTTTTTGTTTGTTTGTCCACTGCAGCAATTTTTTTCGAACTTCTTCACGGAAATAGGGCGCTAAACCATCAGAATAATCAAAATCACGATAATCTAAATTTATTGGTTTGGCAATAAGGCTTATTTTTTCTTCTTCCGAAATAAAGTTGTTTTTAGCCATAGAGCTAATAACCAAATTGCGCCTTTCTAAACTTTTCTCTGGAAATATACGAGGATTATACCCGTAGGTAGCTTTTAACATACCAACTAAAACTGCCGATTCTTCGATATTTAGTTGTTGTGCTTTTTTATTGAAAAACTTTAATGAAGCACTTTCGATACCAAATGAATTATCGCCAAAAGAAACCGTATTTAGGTAATGCGTAATAATTTCATCTTTAGTATATAGCTCCTCCAAACGGTTGGCTATAAACATCTCTTTAACTTTATTGACGGCTATATTCGTTTTTTTACGCTCTCGTCGTGGATAAAGATTTTTTGCCAACTGTTGTGTGAGTGTGCTACCGCCCCCAGCAGATTGGTCTTGTAATAGCAAAGTTTTTATAGCTACGCGCATTAAACTGGTATAGTCTATTCCTGTATGTTGATAAAAACGTTCATCTTCAATTGCTACTAATGCTTGAATTAAATGGGTTGGAATTTTTTCAAATTCAATTGGTTGCCTATCAAAAAGATAGTATTTACCTATTAATACACTGTCTGCTGAATAAACTTCAGATGCTCTTTGGTATTGAAAATGAGAAAGTTCACTTTTCGTGGGTAATGCTCCCCATAATCCAAATCGAATACTAAATACAAATAAGATACCTATGATAAAGCCTGTTAAACAGATTATCGTAAAATATTTAAAAAGTTTCTTTTTCAACGTTTTTATAATGAATTAATACTGCAAGATCAAATTAAATTTTTGAATGCGGTATTATCTTAACAATAGATTTTAATTCTTTATTAAAATTTAGAAAATATTAAGATGATAATAATTGAGATATCTAAAGATCAAATAAAACAGTTAATTATTAAATGAATTATTTTAGCTTACTTTAAGAGCATAATTTGTGACACGAAAAGTATATGATGAAAAAAACTATTTTCCTTTTACTATTTTCTATTCAATTTTCATTCGCCGAAGTACCGGTATGGTCTAAAACGGGGCACAGAACTATTGGTGAAGTTGCACAACAACATTTAAAAGGAAAAACTAAAAAGGCTTTGCGAGATTTATTAAACGGACAGAGTTTAGCTGCCGTTTCTAATTTTGCAGATGAAATAAAGGCGGATTCTATTTATAGAAAATATAATGCTTGGCACTATGCTAATATTGGTAAAGGAAAAGTTTATGGAGATGATAAGCCAAATAGTTATGGAGATTTAGTTACAGCAATAAATGAATGTAAAAAAATAATAAAAGATGAAAATAGTTCTAAAGCAGATAAGACATTTTATTTAAAATTACTTATTCATTTTATTGGAGACCTACATCAGCCAATGCATATTGGAAGATTAGAAGATAAAGGTGGTAATGATATTCAATTGCAATGGTTTAATCAAGGTACTAACCTCCATAGAGTCTGGGATAGTAATATGATTAATGATTACGGAATGAGTTATACAGAATTAGCTGATAAATTACCAAAGATTAATAAGAAACAAGTCAATGCTATACAACAAGGAGAAATATTAGATTGGATTGAAGAGTCTCACATACTTGCTGATCGAATTTACGATTCGGTGGAGATGGGAGATAAGTTGTATTACCGCTATAGCTATGTGTGGTGGAGTACAGTAGAAACTCAATTGCAAAAGGGGGGACTTCGATTGGCTAAGGTGCTTAACGATTTATTTTAGTAATATATCTTAATAAATAGAATTTAATCATTTTTTGGCATGCGATTTGTATTGTGTATATAGAAGTTGCGTGTGAGGAAATTAATATGACTTACCAACACATTAAAGATAGTGCACAACTTATTAGAAATGGTTATAAAAAGACGTCTGGTTGCATTTAGCAAGCGGACGTCTTTTTATTTAATAACTCTGAAAGTGAGATTTATTCTTTCTGAAACAGGTTTCGCAGTTTTAGCAATTCGGTGTTGCCAATAATGTTGCGTTACACCTTTCATTAATAATAAACTACCATTTTTTAGAAGAATTTTACGTTTAAGTGTTTTGTCTTTAATGTGTCTTAAATGAAAAAAACGTTCCTCTCCTAAAGATAACGATGCGATTACGGGGTTTAGTCCTAACTCTTTCTCATTGTCAGAATGCCAACCATTACTGTCTTTACCATTACGGTAAAGATTAAGTAGACATGTTGTAAATTCTGTATTAACCAAGTCTTCCACCTTTTGTTTTAAAGTACAAATTACATTTGAAAATACATTTGGATGCATGGTAATATTAGAGTAGGAGTATGGCTTTCCGTTATTTGCATATAGCGCAGTTAGTCTTGGTTGTGCATATACTTTACCAAAAACTTTAATGTAATCTTGTTGCCAAGGAACATCTTCCATCAATTTTTGAAAGAATTGATTAGACTCAGTTGAATTTAAAAATTCCTCATAATAGATGATATCACTATCTGGCAATGCTAAATTATTGGGCTTTAACTCGAACAAAATTTAGGTAATTACTTGTCGCAATTGATTGCGATACTGCGAAGGATTCTGACCTGTAAAAGATTTAAACGATTTATTAAAATGTGAGAAATTGTTAAAGCCGCATTCAAAACAAACTTCTGTAATACTTAATGGTTGCTCAGCTAACAATTTTGAAGCGTGCACTAAACGATACTCATTTACAAATTGCGTAAAAGTCTTATTTGTAATTTTTTTGAAATATCTGCAAAAAGAAGGAATGGTCATACTCACTAAATTCGAAATTTCATCTAAAGTAATTTCTTCTTTAAAATTAGACTTAACGTGATTGAACACTATATTTATACGGTCATTATCCTTTATATCTGCGGCCATTGAAAAACCGGTTGCATTTAATATGCGATGTTCTTCAGTAGTGCTTAAGCAGTTCAATACCTTTAATATAGATAATAAACGGTCAAAATTAGATTTCTCTTCTAACTCTTCCATCATTTTACCAAGCCTATTTTTCGTTTCTCCAAAGAAAACTACTCCAGCTTTGGCAATTTCAAATAGGTTTTGAATATTTTCCATCTCAGGAATGCTAAAGAACTCATTTCCTAAGAAATCCTTTTTCATTTGAATAACAGTCTCATTTCTATTACCTGTTAATTCATCTGTAAATCCACAATGCGGTAAATTACTACCTATTAATATAAGGGTACCATTTGTATAATAAGATAGGTTACTGCCAATTTGCCGTTTACCAGCACCACCATTTACATAAACTAACTCTATTTCTGGATGGTAGTGCCATACATTGTTTTTGTTTCGTCTGTTTTTATCAAATCTTTGATAAGTAAATGAATTACCAAAATTTGGTTCTATCGCCTCGTAGGTTGGCTTAAGATTAATCATAAATAACAATTTTTATACAAAATTAAATACACCTGGAGAACTAAATCTCTATAGAATTACCTCAAACTTGTGCTAAATTACCTCTTTGTACTTTATTAACCTAACATCGTGTTAATATAACATAGAAATTGGGAAAATCTGTGGTAGTTCAACTTGCAGAACCGGAGTATGTTTGTAGTGTAAATAATTCATTAACCCACTTACAATAAAATGTAAGTATAAATGCAAAAATTATGAAAAAGGTAATCAGAACAGTAGCAGCAGTAGCGTTATTATTCGTTAGCACTTCAGTTTTGGCTAAAGAGCCAAAATTAGTAACTGATGAAACTTCAAAGAGCGTTGTATTCGAATGGGAAGATAACATGGCAAATACTTCTTTAAGCTTTATTGATAGCGAAGGAAATACAATATATAGTGATTATGTAACTTCAGTAGAAGATTACGCTAAAAAGTTCAATTTAGAAACATTAGCAGTAGGTGATTATTACTTAATTGTTGATAATACAATAAGAGAGATTACATATTCGATTAAAATCACTAAAAAAGATATTTTAATTCTTGGTGAAAAAGAAAAAGTAAAGCCTGTATTTAGAAAAGAAGAAGGGGTAGTATATATGAACTACTTAAATGTTTCTAAAGCACCAGTTGAAGTTTTTGTTTATGATAGCGCAACTGGCCGTAAGTTATTTAGAGAAACTTTCGAAGACGAAATGGCTGTTGCAAAAGTATTTAATTTCAAAAACGCTTTTGAAGGTGAGTATTCTATAGTTGTAAAAAGCGACGCGGATACTTTTTACGAAGGTGTTTCTGTAAAATAGTTGATTAAGTTAAGTTAAGTTGAGTTGAAAGTGAAAACCGAAGGTATGAGCGCCTTCGGTTTTTTTCTGCATAAAACTAACTTAATTTTATTCTTTAAATATCAAGTGGTCAATTCAATATTTTAAGTAACTAAAAGCCCATAACATTAAAGCAAATTGTAATGGTATGCGCCAAATAAGCACCCATTTTGGTATCCCCATACCTGCCTTTTTATTATATAGCATATGAATATGAACTGGTAAAAAGAAAACTAGCATAATTATTATTAAGTATAATGCCATATTCTTAGTTGCTGTAAAACAAATAGCAAAGCCTAAAACTATCTCAAACATGCCTGAAAAAAGTACCAATAGTTTATGTCCAGGTAAATAGCTTGGCAATATACGTTGATACATTTTTGGCTTCGCAAAATGCATAATACCTGCACCAATATAGGTGGCAGCCATAAGATATAAATGCCATGGAAATTTCATAAATAAGGCGGTTATTTGCTTTAGTAGGCCTTATAATATATGGAATTTTGTAGAATCAATTACAAATACTTTTTTAATCGATCACGTTTGTATTGTGGCAATGACATATTTTCTACAGCTAGTTGTAGAATTTTTGGATCTTTTTTTCGAGCTAATATTATTTCAAAACTCTGCTTTACTGTTAACGAATTTGTTGATTGTTCTACCAATTCTAATTTGTCATCTACTTTAACGTTACCTTCTTTTAAAATACGTACGTATGTACCAGAATACGCATGTTCAATAAATTGTTTTAAAATTAGTTGATTTTTAAATCGAATTCCTAATTTGTAGCAGGGCTCTCTTGGCTGTGACACTTGTACTAATGAATCACCTATTTTAAAAATATCTCCTATTCTAATCTCCGATTCATCAAAATCAGAAATCGTTAAATTCTCCCCAAACATACCCCAATTCCAATCTAGATTTGGATACTTTTCTTTCCAGTATTCATATTGATTGGATGAAAACAAATAGCAGGCTTTATGTTCTCCTGCATGGTGTTTACGATCAATTACCGAATCATTTTGAACTACGGATTTGCCTAAAAATAAAGAATCAGTAACTGGATATTTAAAAATGCCTGTTTGTTCATTTTTACCGTTCCATTCGAATGTTGTTGGTTTTCCTAAGTTGGTCGAAATTACCTTCATAGTGTAAAAATAGCAAAACTACAGACTTATTTAATAGTTTTCTCTAAACCGAATAATCCGTTTATGTTTCAATTTGTTTCCCTTTTTAGGGAAATGAAACCTCATATATAGTATGCTTTTGCTGGTAAAGTTAAAGCTAGTCGTAGTTACTTGCTCTGGTAAACCCTCATCATATAATAATTCCTACGATAAATATTTAATATAAAAACTTATGGTACGCGAGCTATTTGTAATTTTTGGCCACCAAATATACTGGTGACATTTTAGTATGTTTTAGTTAATTGTAAGTTGTTTAGTATTAACTACAGACTAATTGCCCAATTCTATTAATGTTTAATTTGGGTAATAATACTGGTTTAAGTTTATTTTTCGTAGTAAGGTGTACGCTTCATTAAATAGTTTAATGCAGTTACATAATTATCTCGTGTTGTGGCCAAGAAAGGAACTCGTTGTATATCAACAATTTTATCACCATTCTTGTCATATATTCTAAAAAGTACTTTAGTATCAAATTCATCAGTAGTAGTACTATAATCACTAGAGTACGATTTTACCTTTTTCTTTCTGGTATCAACCTTAGTTGTTGTTGAACCCGTTGATGACGAATTCGTGCTTCTGTAGTCTACTGTAATTTTTCCTGTTACCATTATGCCAGCACCAACAATTTTTGCAATTTCAGCCATTTCAAAATCACGCATATCGTTTGCTTCTGTAATTCCAGCAGCTCGTAATCTTTTACGTGTGAGTTCTGCATCTTGATACGATATGGTGTTTCGTTCTGGTCTGCGCATTAGATTATGGTAGTAATATTCTTGAGCTTCAATTCCTTCTTCTGGAGCAGCTGAACCATCAAAAACAAATTCAAAAGGTAAAATAGCACCTTCGTTAGATTTCATTGGTGGATATTCGAAATTGGCATTTATTGTTCTGTTAGATGTATTTTCTCCAGCGAAAACTTGCTCACGTCCACTTTTGAAAACAATTTTATTTATCTCAGTTTTTTCTACTATATTTTCTAAATTCTCACCCAAATAACTATACGTTATAGTATTCGGTTCTACCTTTTTAACCGTTGCAGTTATTATTTCACCATTGCTTAGGAAAATTTGATCTGTAGCATTTTGAGCCCTTACTTGAAAAATGATACTTAAAAAAAATGAGAGAGTTAATAAAGAAAGTTTCATGTTATTATTTTTTTGTCTTTCAAAGTATATTGGTTTTTAACGCTTTAAAATACCAGATACTCTGTATTTTATTTAGAGACTTATTAGTTATTATAATTTGTGGTAATAAGGAGTTTGTTTCATAAAATAGTTTAAAGCTAATTGGTAACTATTTTTCGATGTTGGTGTAAATGGTGCTTCCTTTTTAAAGAAAATTGGTTTGCCATCTTTATTATAAATTTTAAAGATAGTTTCTGTGTTATATAACTGTATATCGTTATTGGTAGATTCAGCTGTGCTGGATGTGTTTATCGTTATTTTTGCTGTTACTAAAATTCCCGCTCCAACTATTTTAGCAATTAAAGGCATATCAAAATAGTTTAGATCTTTAGCATCATATATTCCTGCATTGTTTAATCGCTCGCGTGTTGTTTCAATATCTTGGTAGATAATCTTATTAAGCTCTGGAGCATTCATAAGTGTATTAAAATAGAATTCTTGCGCCTCTATTCCTGCTTGTGAATTGGCAGAACCGTCAAAAATAAATTCAAACGGAAGAACAGCTCCATGACTAACCTTCATACTAGGATATTCAAAAGAATCATTCTCGTTGGTTATAAGGTGATTTGTGTGATCGTTAGCCCGTATTTTATCATTCTTGTGATCTTTCTGACGGTAACTATAAATTACTGTATTAGGCCCAACTTCTTTTTCAATAACTTCCGAAGTTGTGCCTACTGCAAGTAATTTAGTATTCGCGCTTGTTGTTTGGGCAAGTGAAGGGAAAAATACGCTTAAAGAAATGCAGATTACAATGTTAAAATGGTTCATATTGGTTGTTATTAATATTCAATGCCAAAGTACAAATTGGTGTATTTTAATGAAATACCTGATTTCCAGTATTTTTTTGTACACAATACCAAGTATTTAACTAATTGCTATATCCATGTATTATTCCTATTTTTAAAGCTATGGCTTTGCTGACTTTTATTTTATTTACAGGTTTTGTTGCGTTTTATGCAACTTATAAATTGCGAAAAGATAGATTAGATACTCGTGATGGATATTTTTTGGGTGGAAGATCGCTAACGGGGATTGTGATTGCGGGATCACTCTTACTAACAAACATTTCTACTGAACATTTGGTGGGTATGAATGGGTCTTCATATAGAAATGGAGCTATTATTGTTGCTTGGGAAGTTACTTCCGCCTTGGCTTTAGTTATAGGTGCACTCTATTTTGCTCCGAAATACCTTAAAATGGGGTTAACTACTATTCCAGAATTTTTAGAAAAACGATTTGACGGTCTCACTAGAACATTAGTTGCATTGCTTTTAATAATTTCATTTGTTGCAACATTATTGCCAATTGTGTTATATACAGGTGCGCTGAATATTGAAGCTATTTTTGAAATTTCAAATTTACTCAATGTATCCCAAGATCAAGGTATACTTATTACCATTTTAATTGTAGGTATTATTGGAGCTATCTATGCCATTTTCGGCGGATTGAAAATGGTCGCTTATACCGATACTATTAATGGTTTTGGTTTGCTTGTAGCAGGATTATTAGTTCCTATTCTTGCACTTTTAAATATTGGTGATGGAAATCTTTTCAATGGTATGGGGATGGTTTTCGATAATAGTCCCGAAAAATTCAATGTAGTTAGTAGAGAATCTGGAGTTGGAGAAGGAGCTCGTTCAGCCATTCTACCTTTTGAGGTTTTATTTACAGGTTTAATGGTTAATCAACTATATTTTTGGACAATGCATCAATCTATTATTCAACGTGTTCTTGGAGCTGTAAACCTTAAAGAAGCACAAAAAGGATTGTTGTTTACGGGTTTGTTAAAGATTTTGGTTCCACTCATTATAGTGTTACCAGGATTAATTGGTTTCTATTATTTTGGTGAAAGTCTCTATGATAATCCAGATAATGTATACCCAATGCTGGTTAAAAAAGTATTACCACTTTGGTTAACCGGATTTTTTGTTGCGGTAATGATGGGGGCAATCTTAAGTACATTTAACAGCGCTTTGAATAGCGCTGCTACTGTTTTCAGTTTGGGAATTTTTAAACGCTATATTTCCAAAAATGCTAGTGAAAATAAATTGGTAAAAATTGGTAAATGGACTTCTGCACTTTTAGCAATCTTTGCAATTAGTATCGCACCTTTTGTAGCAAATGCACCTGAAGGACTTTACCAACTTCTACAGCAATTAAATGGTATTTTTTTCATTCCAATTGCTAGTGTGGTTATTGCTGGTTTTCTTTTTCCAAAAGTTAATGCAACGGGAGTGAAAGTGGGCTTGATTTTTGGACTATTTTTCTACGTTATAATGTATTATATAGTTGAGGTAAATTTACACTTTGTACATATCTGGGGAATTGAATTTGTATTGAATATTGCGCTTATGCATTTGATGTCTGTTTTAATACCTAATGACAATAAGTTTGAGATGAAAGATGCAGGTGTCCTAGATTTAAAACCTTGGAAGTATACCAAGCCTTTTAGTCTGTTTTTGGTGGTATTTACTGTTATTTTGTACCTTGTGTTAGGTAATGTTTAGATTGTATATGGTACATTTTAAATAATTAAAGTATAAAAATTGAATCTATTGAAAGAAATAGGTTTGTAACAAACAATTTATATTTAGTATGGAAGAAGAAAAAGCATTTAGAAATTATGAAGCTCCAGATGTGTCTGTTGCCGTAAAAGAACATTACCGAAAAATGCGACAGAACCAAACTTTAGAATATGTGCAAAACATGCACAAAAAGTATTTGAAGTTTGATAAACCAATGGATTTATGGGAAGCTATGCGTCATTTAAACAAATTAATTGATGTTAGTGATCCTGACTTAGATTTACCTAACATCCAGCACTTAATACAAAGTGCAGAAGGTTTAAGAGCAGATAATAGACCAGATTGGATGCAATTAACTGGTCTAATACACGATTTAGGTAAAATTATGTATATGTGGGGTAGTGACGAAGATGGTACAAGTCAGGCCGAACAATGGGGTTTAGTAGGTGACGTATTTGTCGTTGGCTGTAAATTGCCAGATTCTTGTGTATACCCGGAATTTAATGCGCTTAATAAAGATATGGATAATCCTAAATATAATACTACTTTGGGTATTTATGAAAAAGGTTGTGGCATAGATAATGTAGATTTGGCTTGGGGGCATGATGAATATTTGTATCAGGTATTAAATAACCATAAAGAAAATAAACTACCTGAAGAAGCTATGGTAATGATACGATACCATTCATTTTATCCTTGGCATACCGGAGGTAGTTACACCGAATTGTTGAATGAAAAAGATGCCCAATACTTAGAGATTATAAGAGATTTTAATAAATATGATTTGTATACAAAGAGCCCGAAATTATATGATTTAGATGAGGTGCTTGATTATTACAAACCTATAGCTGAGAAGTATTTGGGTACAGGGCCAATTTATTGGTAGATGCGTATATAACATTCTTTAGAAAAGTGAAATTTAATAAGTTTCGCTTTTTTTATGCGCTAATACCGAAGCATTAGTCTTTAAGACCTCTTTTCTCAAATATAAAGATTTTATATTCTTTAATAAGACGCGTTAAAGTAAAAAACCGCCCAAAGAATCACTTTGGACGGGTACTATAGCTATAGTTAATGGAATGTCTCCTGTAAAATGGAGAATAACAAATTTAATGACGGATTAATTGCTATACAATACCAGAAAACCAGTAGTTTTTATCTAAAAAAACCGCTTTATATAAAACAAAGCGGTTTTAATAATTTCCTTTTTATAGGAATTATCTTAGTTTATTTTACCATTTCATAACTGCGTTTGATGAATTCTGTTAACTCTTCACCTTTCAATAAACCTTTTGAAAGTCTGGCTAAATCTAAGGATTGATTAATTAATCGTTCTTTCTTTTTGGCAGTTTTTGTATTTAAAATTTCACCAACTAAAGGACTATTAGTGTTCACAATTAAATTATACATTTCAGGCATATTGCCCATGCCGAACATTCCACCACCACCAGTTTGTTGCATTTCTTTCATTCTACGCATAAATTCAGGTTCGGTAATAATAAAAGGTGAAGCATCACTATCCATAGCTTCTAATTGAACTGTATAGCTTTTATTGGTAATCGTTTCTTCTAATGTTGTTTTTAGAGTTTCTTTCTCCTCATCAGACAATTTAGAAATCTGATTCTCTTCCTTCTTAATAAGATTATCTAGGTGGTCAGCATCAACGCGAGCAAAAGATAATTTATCGTTTGATGTTTCTAACTTTTGCATTAAATGTCCGATAATGGGCGAATCCATTAATAGAACTTCATAACCCTTTGCCTTTGCTGCTTCAATATAACTATGCTGAGCAACTTTATCTGAAGCATAAAGTACTACTAACTTGTCATCTTTATCAGTTTGGGTTGGGGCAATTTTCTCTTTTAATTCATCAAAAGTGAAGAATCCACCATCTACTGAAGGGTATAATGCAAATTTCTCTGCTTTTTCAAAGAATTTATCTTCTGAAAGCATTCCGTATTCAATTACTATTTTAATGTCATTCCATTTTGCCTCAAACTCTTCTCTATTATTTTTGAAAAGTGAATTTAACTTGTCTCCAACTTTTCTAGTGATATAAGATGATATCTTTTTTACTGCTCCATCTGCTTGTAAATAAGAACGAGATACATTTAAAGGAATGTCTGGTGAGTCAATAACCCCACGTAACATTGTTAAAAATTCTGGAACTATACCTTCCACATTATCAGTTACAAATACCTGATTTTGATAGAGTTGTATTCTATCTTTTTGCGGATTCATATCGTTTGTCATTTTAGGGAAATATAATATCCCTGTCAAATTAAACGGATAATCAACATTTAAATGAATATGAAATAAGGGCTCTTCAAACTGCATCGGATACAACTCTCTATAAAAAGATTTGTAATCAGCTTCTTCTAAATCTTTGGGCTGTTTTGTCCAAGCAGGACTCGGATTATTTATGATATTATCAACTTCTTGAGTTGGGGCTGGATCTTCCTCTTTAGCATCTTCTGGTTTAGGAAGTGTTTCAGTACGCATTCCAAATTTAATAGGAATAGGCATAAACTTATTATACTTCTGCAAAAGGCCCGTTATTTTAGAATCATCTAAAAATTCTTTAGAATCCTCTGCAATTGAAAGAATAATTTCTGTACCTCGATTCTCTTTTTTCGATTTTTTAATTGTAAAGTTCGGAGAACCATCACAAGACCAATGTACAGCTGGTTCGTCTTTAAAACTTTTTGTAATTATCTCAACCTTATCAGCTACCATAAAAGCAGAGTAGAAACCTAAACCAAAATGGCCAATAATACCTGCATCTTTAGCAGTGTCATCGTATTTGTTTAAAAATTCTTCAGCACCTGAAAATGCTAGTTCATTAATATATTTTTTTACTTCATCTTCTGTCATTCCAATGCCTTGGTCAATGACATGAATTTTATTATTTTCTTTGTCTACTTTAATCTCTATTTGTGGATTGCCATATTCTACGCCTTTGGCTTCTCCGATTGCCGTTAAATGTTTAAGTTTTAATGTTGCATCAGTTGCGTTGGAAATCAATTCACGAAGAAATATCTCGTGATCACTGTATAGAAATTTTTTAATAAGAGGAAAAATGTTTTCTACTGAAACATTGATTTTACCTTTTGCCATAATATTTAAATTTTACCGTCATTTCTTCAAATGAAGAAATCTTGTTTAACTTTTGTGTTACTGAAGCCAAAAAAGAGACTTCAAAATTTATTTAACTAATGCATATTACAAGTCAAAAAAAATACCAAATTTGAAATAGTGACAAACTGACACTTTAGTCTTAGGTGACATTATTTAATTTTAATATCATATTTCTATTAATATTTCTAAATACACACTTTGATTGAAAGTTGCATACAGAATTCTCCTTAAAATTTCTTTGTAAGAAATCAACTAATCTTATGGTTATCAGTTTTTAATAAAAAAAATCAATCTTAGATAGGTTTAATAATTAGTATTTTAATTTGTTTATATGATATGTGGTTCACAATTATGTAATTTAAAGATTTGATCTCAAACTAAAAACAAAGACTAATATTTACAAATATTAATGTGTATTTGAACTAGTTACTTTGGAACTATTTCTAAACTTTAATTTTGTTTCTTTATCTTAGAATAATAGATTTGATGGTACGACTCATAGATTATGTATATAGTCTCATGTAGGAAATCAACCAAAAACTCAAAATTAATAATCATGTACAATTCTAAAATAATAGGTTTGGGGCATTATGTCCCAGATAATGTGGTGACTAATGATGACCTCTCAAAAATTATGGATACCAATGACGAATGGATCCAAGAACGTACGGGTATAAAAGAACGCCGTCATGTGTCAGATCCAGAAGACACAACAACAAGTATGGGTGTAAAGGCCGCTAAAATTGCTATAGAAAGAGCAGGTATCGATAAAGATGATATCGATTTTATTGTTTTTGCAACATTAAGTCCAGATTATTATTTTCCAGGACCTGGAGTATTGGTTCAACGCGATTTAGGAATTAAAACAGTTGGAGCGCTCGATGTGCGTAACCAATGTTCAGGATTTGTTTACGGAATTTCTATTGCTGACCAATATATAAAAACTGGTATGTACAAAAATGTACTGGTAATTGGATCTGAAATTCATTCTAAAGGTTTAGATATGACAACCCGTGGTAGGGGTGTCTCAGTTATTTTCGGTGATGGTGCTGGTGCTGCAGTTTTAAGTAGGGAAGAAGATACTACTAAAGGTATTTTGTCTACTCATTTACATTCTGAAGGACAACATGCTGAAGAACTTGCTTTGCTAGCTCCTGGTATGGGAGGGCGTTGGGTTAGTGATATTGTCGCTGATGCGAATCCTGATGACGAGTCTTATTTACCGCATATGAACGGACAGTTTGTTTTTAAAAATGCAGTGGTTCGTTTTAGTGAAGTTATTATGGAAGGCCTTCAAGCCAATGATTTACCGCCAACAGCAATTGATATGTTAATTCCGCATCAGGCGAATTTACGCATATCGCAATTCATTCAGAAAAAGTTTGGACTTTCTGATGATCAAGTTTTTAATAATATTATGAATTACGGAAATACAACTGCTGCTTCAATTCCAATTGCTTTAACCGAAGCGTGGGAACAAGGAAAAATAAAAGAAGGTGATTTAGTAGTTCTTGCGGCATTTGGCAGTGGCTTTACTTGGGGTAGTGCTATTATTAGGTGGTAAGTACTTTTGTTACTTTCACATAACTTTTAGCGAATACGAAGAACTTTTTAACAACCAACTGATAAAATACCTTGAACATGAAAAACTCAAAAAACAGTCAATCTAGACGTAAGTTTATTAGCAATACCGCAGCATTAGCAACGGGCGTAGTTTTAGGTGGATCTAAACTTTTTGGCGCTCCTTCAATTATTACGTCTTACAATAAACCTCTTTCAAGAATTAATGGTGTTCAAATAGGTTGTATTACATATTCATTTCGCGATTTAGAAGATCAAAGTGCTGAAGCTACTTTGCAGTATGTTTTAGATTCGGGTATTAGTGCAATTGAATTAATGGGAGGTCCGGCGGAATCTTTTGCTGGGATGCCTGAAAACCCTGTAGATTGGAGAAAGATGAGAAGTTTAGCTCGATTAGAGAATCCATCAAAAGATCAAAAGAAAGAGCTAACAGATTTACAAGCTCAATCAAATTCATATACAAAGCAACTCACAGAATGGAGAGCAAATGCTCCATTTGAAAAATTTAGTGAATTCAAAAAAATGTATGCTGAAAAAGGGGTGAGTATTTATGCGTTTAAACCTAATGCTTTTAGAAAAGAAAGCAGCGATGTAGATATTAATTACGGCTTTAAAGCAGCAAAAGCTTTAGGTGCTAGTCATGTTACAGTAGAATTACCAGGTGACGACGCACACACCTTAAAATTGGGTCAAATGGCACTTAAACATAATATGCAAATAGCTTACCACGGTCATACACAGCAGACCCCAACTTGGTGGGATACCGCTTTAATGCAATCACCAGCAAATATGATGAATATTGATATAGGACATTATGTGGCTGCTGGTAATACGGATACATTAGATATACTAAAAAGAAAAAATGACCGCATAAGTAGTATGCACCTCAAGGACCGGAAAAACAAAATGAATGGACAAGAAAATCAGGTTTTTGGAGAAGGCGATACTCCAGTGATAGAAATATTGCAATTGATGCGAGATAATAAATATAAATTTCCGGCTACTGTAGAATTAGAATATAAAATACCTGTAGGGTCAACCTCAGTAAAAGAAGTTGCAAGATGTGTTGAATATTGTAAAAGAGCCTTAGAAGCATAATAAGATTATATTATTTAACCATAAAAAGTGCATTGGCAAAGAAAAGTTTTCCGTTTTCCCAAAATCCTCGAAATAACGGGTTATCTATCATATATATTACCTTGCCCTTACCGTGACTTTCTACTCCGAAAATTATGCTTTTATCAATTTTGTTTTTTGCCTCATGACCAGCAAAACCGGCTACTGGAATATTTTGATTATTATCTAAATAAGCAACAGTCCCTTCATCTAAATACTCATAAGCCGAATTTCCTGTTTTTAATGTGAAATATGATTGGGTATAACCATAAGCTAATGGATGGGTGTTGTCTACCTTAGTTTTGAAGATTGCACCTGAAATTTCATTTGATATTCGTTCTCTTTGTGTGCTTCCGAAAGCACTTAAATTTGTTGAGCTATCTTTTAATATTTCTTTAGGCCTTATGTCAAAGTCTTCTTTGTCAACAAAAATTTTTATCGAGCCTCCCATAGCGATAAGATTTCCACCATTTTCTATCCAAACCCTTAGCTCTGCATATTTACTTTCTGTGAAAATATTTTTGTAACCTAGTCCATCAGGTAAAATAAGAACATCGTAATCTGAAAGGTTCACTCTTTTAAAATATGTTGCATCTAAAACTGTAATGGGGTAGTTTAGTTGTTGTTCGAAAAAATGCCATATTTCACCAAATCGTAATGTCTCTGCTGGTCCACCAGATAGTACTGCAACCTTAACATTGTCAAGCATTTCAACATATCTAGAACCAAAATCTTTGCCATCGTCTACAAATCCAG
Source organism: Flavobacteriaceae bacterium EG-1 (assembly GCF_009649685.1). Lineage (GTDB taxonomy): Bacteria > Bacteroidota > Bacteroidia > Flavobacteriales > Flavobacteriaceae > Aurantibacter_A. The sequence continues at coordinate 1,738,193 of NZ_WJPK01000001.1, read as the reverse complement.
TTTTCGTGGCAGTCAAATAAACATTATGATTTGATGCTATTTTTTTAAGCTGATTAATAAAATTTTTATTATTCTTATTATCAGCTCTTGTTATTACTAAACTACCTCGTTGATGCCTTTTACCATCAGAAATATAGGGTTTATGTGCTACTCTAACACGAATATTTGCTTGGTGCAAAGCAGCAAGAAAGCGCGCATCATTCATATTATTCCAATCCGTGAGATATGCATAAGCATTCTCGTCTAGATTGTTGGTTTCTATATTGTTTTTGTGAGTATATGGTGAGGTAAATATGTTTGTGGTTGTTGCAACTGCATCTAGACCATAGGCATATGGTAAAGACCAAGCTGTAATATCATAAGTAAGGGAATCAGTTAATTTAGCATTGGGTTCAAAAAGTACTTTAACTAATGTTCCTTTAGGTTGTTCTGTTGAGACTACTAAATTATTTTCTGTAATACGAAGGTTGCCAACTTTACCTGTTTCATAGTTGTAACCTTTTACTGTTCCAATATTTGTCTGTCCATAGTTGATTTCATGCTGATCTAAAAGCTTGGTGAGTGCATTTAATTTGTCAACATCACCACTCATTACATAACTTTTATATTTAAAATTTCGTTTACTATAGAATTTTTTAAACTCACTATTTAGTTTGTCTGCATTCTTGCTAGAAATTTCTACTGTAGAAATCCCAGTTGTATAATGATGTGCTAGTCTATCGTTTAAAGTTAGGGTATCACCAATACTTGTTTTTATTGCTAATCCTGCACGGCCACTACCTCCTTGTTCATAGGTCATTCCTATACTACCATTGTACATCGTATAAGTGTCCCCATAACTTGGGTACAATAAATCAAAAACCTCTTTTGTGAAATAAAACCATCCGTTTTTGTCAAAATATTTGGCGTTGTTTTTTCCAATCGTTACTTGAAATTCTCGTTGAAAATTTGTTATAACTTCGTGATAAGGCTCTGCAGCGGGTGCAAAGTAATACGGACTATCTACTCCCTGTTCATGAAAATCGACATGTACATGTGGCAACCATTTGTTGTACATTTTAAGACGTAGCTGACTTTCTTTTTGAGTTAACCATGCCCAGTCTCTATTTAAATCGAACATATAATGATTAGCTCTTCCATTTAACCAGCCTTCGTGATGTTCTTTACTGTTTGGGTCAATCGTTAAAAGTGAATTCTTATTTTCATTATACCAATTTACATAACGATCACGACCATCGGGGTTAATACAAGGATCCATTATTATAACCGTGTTTTCTAAAAAAATAGAATTTTTTGTAAGCAAATCATATATGGTTTGCATTGCAGCTTCGGTACTTACACTTTCATTGCCATGTACGTTATAACTTAACCAAACAATTGCAATTTCTGAATTGCCTTTCCCAGTTGTACTTGTTAAATGTTCTGTTCGTAAATTTTCTAGATTTTCCATATTTTCTTTTGAAGAAAAATATGCTAATAGAAGTGGTCGGCCCTCAATTGTTTGTCCATACTCTACAAGCTGCATTTGATTAGGAGATTGTTTTGCTAAGTATTGGTAATAATCAACAACCCTATGGTGCCTTGTAAATTGTGACCCTAGCTTATAACCCAAGAACTCTGAAGGCGATTTCAAATCTTGCGCATGAAAGATAAAATTGGTTAATAATGTTATTAAGAGTAAGATTCTAGTCATTATAGTTATTCGTTAATACAAAAAGACCCAGGGTACAAGCTAAGAAATTTGTAGCTTATTATTTTTTAAAGACTTTAATTCGTAAGGTTTTTTCGATAAATGGACTATTGGGGCATTTAACGTATTTTTAGCAGCTGTTTTTAACGATTAGTATAACTTTATTGCGAATTTTGCTTTCTATGGATGTTGATTGTATAAACTATAAGCAAACTGGTTATTTTTCAAAGCTTATTTGCGACTATATTAATAAGGAAGAAGCCTTAATTGGTTTTTATAATAATTTTCCATCCTTAGGGAATTTTGAGGCTCAAATAGAGGAAAAACAACGTAGTTTTTCGGATGCTAATCGTACTGTCTTATATGATAGTTTAATGGCTCAATATGCTAATACTGAACTTAGTGTCAAAAGTCGCGAAGGTATTATTCAACTAAAAGAACCTATCACATTTACCGTGGTAACTGGCCATCAATTAAATTTGTTTACAGGGCCGCTTTATTTTCTATATAAGATAATTTCGACCATTAACCTTACTGCAAAACTTAAAAAGGAATACCCACAATACAACTTTGTACCAATTTATTGGATGGCTACGGAGGATCATGATTTTGAAGAAATAAATTATTTTAATTTTAAAGGGAAAAAATTACAGTGGAATCCAAAAAATCTGCAAGGTGGAGCAGTTGGTGATTTTCAAACGGATGGTTTACAAGAGCTATATGAAGCTTTTTCAAATGAGTTAGGAAGTGGTAAAAATGCAGATTACTTAAAAAAGTTATTTCAAGACAGTTATCTAAAACACAATAGTCTAACAGAAGCTACTAGGTTTTTAGCAAATGAGCTTTTTGGATCTTACGGTTTAGTTATTGTTGATGGGCATGATATAGCACTTAAGAAACAATTAATGCCTTATGCGAAAAAGGATATTTTTGAGAACTTAGCTTATAATGAAGTAACTGAAAGCGTTGATTTGTTGCAAAATAAATCTACTGAATATAAAGTGCAGGTCAATCCTCGAGAAATTAATTATTTCTATCTTAATCAGGGAATTCGAGAGCGTATAATTGTTAATGATAGTTCATTTAGCGTAGTAAATACAGACATTTCTTGGAGCAAAGATGAATTGTTAAAAGAAATTGATGAATTTCCTGAACGTTTTTCGCCCAATGTTATCGCAAGACCATTGTATCAAGAGGTAATATTACCAAACCTATGTTACATTGGTGGGGGAGGAGAAATAGCATACTGGTTGGAATTGAAATCTATGTTTAAAGCAATGAAAGTGCCTTTTCCAATCTTACTACTACGTAATTCTGCTTTAATAGTTTCTGAGAAATTAAAGAAGAAAACAAGAAATTTAGACTTAGATATCAAGGACTTATTCTTGGATCAAAATGCTTTAATAAACAAGAAAATACGGGCAATTTCTAATATTGATATCGATTTTTCAACACAAAAAAAGTTGTTAGAAGAGCAATTTTCGGATTTGTACAAATTGGCGGAAAAAACTGATAAATCTTTTTTAGGCGCTGTGAAGGCGCAAGAAATTAAACAGAAAAAAGGTTTAGATAATCTTGAAAAAAGATTAATGAAGGCGCAAAAGCGAAAACTTAAGGATCAAGTGGTTCGTATTACAGATTTACAAAATAAACTATTTCCTAACCGTTCACTTCAAGAACGTACTTTAAACTTCTCTGAACTTTATCTTGAATTTGGTGAAGAGTTAGTACCGCTGTTATTTGGCTCTTTAAAACCTCTACACTTAGAGTTTACCATTATAAGTTAGCGTTTTTTATTTGTCAGAGTAGCAATTAAGCTACTTGAATTAACATCTATTCTTTATTTAGAGATTAAAATAAAGCTTATAACCTTATTTAATTAGCTGTTTTTAATAAAATTGAAAAAAGTTTTAAAAATGGGTAGGGTAAATCATTAGTTAGTTGTTTTATAATAAATTGCTATGAAAAAGAATTTTTTTTGAACTTAATTTAGTTCATGTGTTTAGGTTGGTTTTTTGATTTTGATTAAAAACCCTGTTTGCAAATCGTAAGCAGGGTTTTTCATTTTATTTACTATTCGTAATTGAATGTTAAAATTTGCTCGTGTTTTAATATCGTGTACGAATAAATTGGTGAAAAGCAAATGACTTACCTTTGATTTATGAAATCTACCATGCATAATATTGATATTGATTTGGTTGAAATGACCTTAGATGTAATGAAGTATGCCATTCATAGAATAACGGCTACTTCTTTAGAATTAGGACAACCAAAGAAGGAAGAAGAACTGCGTAAGCTAGTGGGAGAAACAATTACTTCACAGGGTATTGGCGGTGAAAAAGCATTTCAATTATTTAAGGATGTTTTGGTTAAAGCAACAGTTCCCATCGATCATCCTCGACATTTAGCTTTTGTTTCCGCAGCACCTACAAGAGCTTCAATTATGTTTGATTTGGTTACCTCAGCTTCCAGTATACATGGGGCATATTGGATGGAAGGTGCAGGGGGTATTTTTTGTGAAAATGAAGCTATGAAATGGTTGGTGTCACTTACCAGATTACCTGAAGGTGCATTTGGAGTTTTTACAAGTGGTGGTACTGCAGCCAATTTATCAGCCATGGTTGCTGCTCGTGAAAATTGGCGCAAAGACCCAAAAAATATAGGTGTTCGGGGTCTAATAATAACTTCTATAGGTGCTCATTCATCAATCAAAGCCATGGCAAAAGTGATTGATGCTGATATACTTCTCGTTGAATCTGAAAATAGATTGACAGGAAGCGACTTAAAAAATACAATAGATTCAATTTCTAGTGATATTCGGAAACGGCTTTTCGCAGTTGTCGGTACTGGTGGTACGACTAATGCTGGTATTATCGACGATTTGCAAGGAATTGCTAGAATATGTCAAAAAGAGAATTTGTGGTTTCATGTAGATGCGGCCTATGGAGGTGGAGCTTTGGCTGCAGATTCGGTGCGTCATTTATTTAAAGGAATAGAAATGGCCGATAGCATTACAATTGATCCACATAAATGGCTTTTTTCCCCGTATGACTGTGGGGCGGTTATTTATAAAAATCCTGATAAGGCTAAAGAGGCGCATGCTCAAGAAGGTTCCTACTTAGATATATTTAAAGATGAAGGAGCAATAGGTTTCAACCCATCAGATTACCAAATTCAGCTAACGAGAAGGGTAAGGGGTTTGCCTTTATGGTTTTCTCTTGCTATGCACGGAACGGATAAATATAAAAAAGCGGTAGAACAAGGTATAGCTTTGGCTCAAATAGCAGGTAAACTAATAGCAGAAGCATCATATGTAGAATTGGTGCGTGAACCTAGTCTATCTTGTGTATTGTTTAGAAGGTTAGGTTGGAAACCTAAAGATTATTATAATTGGACCTATAAAAATCATAAATCAGGCTTTGCTTTGGTAACTCCTACGAAGTGGAAAAATGGTAATATTAAAGAAACTATTGCTCGTTTTTGTTTTATCAACCCAGATACAACCAAGGATGATATTAGTGCAATTTTAAAATCAATGAAATAATTATTAAGGAACTAAAAATTGACTAACCCATCCATTAAATGCATGATGAAATTGCACTTTGAAATGATTGGAATCTCTAAGTTTTAAATACTCTATTGTTTCAGCAGCTATTTTAACTATACAGAAGTAGTTTTTTTCCTTTAAAAAAGTAATTTCCTCATTATTTTGTATAATAGTGCCTGGAGCCTCAGTAGTAGTATAATCTTTTCTACCATTGCAGGTGATTTCTAACCATTTTTCTTTTATAAAACTTTCATCTTTTACAATAAAGGCTGTCCCCTTTACTTTAATTTGTATTTTTTCTTCGGGATGATAAAAAAGCAAACTTACGTGAGGATTTTTTATTATTTGAGAAACTTTATTAGAACGTTCGTCCGTGAAAAGCGTGAATGTATAATCTTCGGAAACGTCTCTAAGTCCAATAATTCTAGACTCGGGCGTGTCATCTAACCCCATAGTTCCTAGAACGCAAAACTTTAATGGATGATTCTTTATAGTAATAGCAGCTGTTAAGAGCGATTTAACCTCAGACATATAAGTATTAGTCATATTGAAGAAATTTTATTTTTAAAAAATAACCAAAAGAGATTATTTTATAATAGTGTATCTAGATCTTTGTGAGGGGAGTAGTAATTGTCCAAATCGATGGAGTTTAAGTTGAAATCTAAATACTCAAGTATTAACGATAATTGAATATAATTGTTGTATTTTCCTACAAAATATATTTCTTTAATATTTATGTTATAAATATATTTTAGATAAGCTTTCTTAAAATTTTCAATTTGCTATTTTTGCCCATGCAAAACAAAGTCCTAATTCTAGATTTTGGTTCTCAATATACTCAACTTATTGGTAGACGCGTTCGAGAACTAAATATTTTCTCTGAGATAAAACCCTATAATAACCCTCCGAAAGATCTTTCTGAATTTGATGCGGTAATACTCTCTGGTTCGCCATATTCGGTTCGAGCAAATGATGCGCCACACCCAGATTTGTCTGAAATACGAGGTAAAAAGCCTTTGTTGGGTATTTGTTACGGTGCGCAATATCTTGCGCATTTTAATGGTGGAAATGTTGAGAATTCAAATACAAGAGAATATGGAAGAGCTAATCTTTCGCATGTAGATGCTGATAGTCCATTTTTAAAAAATGTGAATGTTGGAAGTCAAGTTTGGATGAGTCATGCGGATACAATTAAGAAATTACCAGAAAATACTAAGCTTATTGCTAGTACTACTGATGTTCAAAATGCAGCATTTAAATTTTTAGAAGAAGAAACATACGGAATTCAATTTCACCCAGAGGTTTATCATTCAAAAGATGGAAAACAAGTTTTAGAGAATTTTTTAGTTAAAATTGCTGGAATTGCTCAAACTTGGACACCAGATGCCTTTGTTGAAACTTCGGTAGCTGAACTTAAAGAAAAACTTGGTAATGAAAAAGTGATTCTGGGATTATCAGGTGGAGTAGATTCTTCGGTTGCGGCTGTATTATTACACAAAGCTATAGGAAAAAATCTGCAGTGCATTTTTGTGAATAACGGTTTACTACGTAAAAATGAGTTCAAAGCCGTACTTGGTCAATATGAAGGCATGGGTCTTAATGTTAAAGGTGTAGATGCTTCGGCACGCTTTTTGGATGCATTGGCAGGAGAGAGTGACCCTGAAGCGAAAAGAAAAATAATAGGGCGTGTTTTTATTGAGGTTTTTGATGATGAATCACATTTAGTTGAAAACGCAAAATGGTTGGCCCAAGGCACGATTTATCCAGATGTAATTGAGTCAGTTTCTGCTACTGGTGGACCTTCTGCCACAATTAAAAGTCATCATAATGTTGGTGGTTTGCCAGATTATATGAAATTAAAAGTAGTTGAACCCCTGAAAATGTTGTTTAAAGATGAGGTGCGTAGAGTCGGAGCTAGTATGGGTTTAGATAAAGAATTGTTAGGTAGACACCCATTTCCAGGACCAGGTTTGGGAATAAGAATTTTAGGCGATATAACTCCAGAAAAAGTTGCTATTTTACAAGAAGTAGATCATATCTTCATAAAGGGATTACAAGAATGGGGGTTGTATGATAATGTTTGGCAAGCCGGTGCAATGCTTTTACCCGTAAATAGTGTGGGCGTTATGGGAGATGAGCGAACTTATGAAAAATGTGTAGCTTTAAGAGCGGTTGAAAGTACAGATGGTATGACGGCAGATTGGGTTAATTTACCTTACGAGTTTTTACAAAAAACGTCCAATGAAATCATAAATAAAGTTCCAGGCGTAAATAGGGTTGTTTACGATATTAGTTCAAAACCCCCAGCGACTATTGAATGGGAATAACCATAAAAAACATATGAATCTAGTTTTAAAAAACGTACTTGTAATTTTTTTAATTGCCTTTGTAGCTTGTAAAGCTACGGCTCAAAAATTCACAACACATTCGGTTAAAAAAGGTGAGACTTTAGAGGGTATTGCCAAACAGTATGAAGTTACTACACAAACTATTCTCACATACAATAAGGAGATAAAAAATGGACAAACTTTAAAAGCCAATACTATTCTTGTAATTCCAGCCACTTCTCGTGCATCACAAACAAAACCTGTTGTTGTGAATGATAAGAATATTGAAGTAAATTCTAAAAGGCATGAAGAACCTATTGGATTTACCGCTCATAAAGTACGTAGAAAAGAAACATTGTTTGGAATTGCGAAGCGTTATAAAGTTTCTGAAGAGGAAATAAAAAAATATAATAACGCGTTGTATTCTTCGTCATTAAAAAAAAATATGGTTTTGCAAATTCCCAAATTCAAAAGGGTTAAAAGACCAGATAATGAACTTAACCCAGAAAATTATATTACCTACAAGGTGGCTCCTAAAGAAACTAGATGGAGTCTTGCACACAAACATAATATTACTATTGATAGTATGATGGTTTTAAACCCCGACCTGTCAAAAACAACTGATTATTTAAGGGAAGGACAAGAATTATTATTACCAAGAATACCAGGTAGTACTGTAGATAATCAGGAAACTCAAATTTATACCTCTTATACAGTTCCTTCTAAAATGAATTTTTATCGATTGGAACAAGAATTCGGAGTAAAGTCTGATGAGGTTGTTCGATTGAATCCTGAAATTACTGAAAAAGGAGGATTAAAAGAAGGTATGATTATTAGATTACCACAGCAAAAATTAGATGCGGGTGATGTTAATACCGACAATTTTAATTTTTATGAAGTAAAACCTAAGCAAACTGAATTTTCATTGACTCGTAAATTGGGTATTACGTATAAAGAATTGTTAGCATTAAATCCTAATTTGTCTGAGGGCCTAAAGGCTGGAATGATTTTAAAACTGCCAAAAGATCAAATTGGAGATTTTGAGGTTCGAAATGCATTGGTTTTAGATAAATTGAATCTTTTAGATAGTATAAATACTGCTCATAAGCCTAAAGTACTGTTTATGTTACCTTTTCGATTAGATCGAATTGATTTTAATGAAGTAGATGAAATACAAAAACAATTAGATAAGCCCAGTTTGTTAAAATACAGTTTAGGTTTTTACTCAGGTGCCCTAATTGCATTAGATTCGGTTGCGAAATTAGGTATTTCAGTAGATGTTAAAACTATTGATAATCAGTATAAACTTGCTAAAACAAAAGAACTTCTATTGCGTGAAAATTTAGGTGATTATAATGCGATTATTGGTCCTTTTGATCTTGCATCAGTTCGAGAAGTTGCTGTACGAGCTGCTGATAAAAAAGTACCGGTAATTACCCCAATTAAGCCGAATAAGGATGTGAGTTTAAAAAATGTATTCTTTTCATATACAGACGACCAATTGTTAAGAGCGAAAATGATTGCATATATAAAAGAAATATATATAGATCAAAATATTATAATTATTGCAGATTCTGCTCATGTTAAATCTAGTAAAATTATTGTAGACAATTTTCCGGAAGCAAAAGTTGCTAAAGTTATCGAGGAAGAAAAGAATATAGGAGTTAGTATTGATGGGTTAAAGTCTTTATTTGTAAAAGAAAAAGAGAATTGGGTTTTTGTTGAAAGTGATAACTTTAAATTAGTAACTAGTGTAACTTCCATTTTAAATTCTCTAAATAATTCGCTTTTAGATCCAGAAACTGATAAAGAAAAATTAAAATTGAGAATGTTTACTACTCATAAGAACAACGCATTTGATAGCGATGTAATCTCAAGTACACATTTGTCGAACTTACATTTTACCTATCCTTCAGTTTTTCGCGAACCTGCTAGTAATAGTTTTGAAAAAGCTTATCTGAAACGTTTCGGTGGCGAACCAGATCGATATGCAATTCGAGGTTTTGATACTACCTACGATTTATTATTAAAATTAGCGTACAAAAATGATTTGTTTGAAATTTCTAAGATAGTAGGGGAGACCGAGTATACTGGAAATAAATTTTCTTATGAAAAAGATTTTGCTTCAGGCTATTTTAATCAGGCGTCTTATATAATGAGTTATGAAGATTTACGTTTACATGAAATAAAAACTATTAATTAATGACATCAAAAGTAACTTATAAAGGTAACTTGAGAACAACATGTGAGCATTTGCGATCAGGAAATTCTTTTACAACAGATGCACCAGTAGATAATAATGGCTTAGGTGAAGCTTTCTCTCCAACCGATACAGTAGCAACAGGGTTGGCGAGCTGTATACTTACGATGATGGGAATTAAAGCAAAATCATTAGAAATAGATTTGACAAATGCAACTGCTGAGGTTACAAAACATATGGCTGCCAATCCTCGCCGTATTTCTAAAATTGAAGTTGATTTAAAATTGCCAGCCAATATAGGAGATAAAGAACGCAAAATATTAATCCACACTGCCAATACTTGCCCGGTACATTATAGTCTTCATCCGGATATTGATAGACAAATTCAATTCAATTGGATAAATTAAAAGGCTTATTAGTACTTTGTTTTATAGTTTGTTCTCAAATTCAAGCACAAGATGAAGACCGTGTTTTATTATGGTCTGAAGATCGTAAATTAACTTGGGCAGATTACCAAGGTAGCCCTCTTAAAACTGAATGGGCTGCTGCTACAACAGCAAGTGGTATAACATACTCTTTAAGCAGTATTATTGGTAATGGAGAATCTAGTTTGGAAGTTATAGTTAATTCACTTTTTTATCCAAATAAATCATGGTATAAGCCCGATGTGTGCGATGATGTAATTTTAAGTCACGAACAATTACACTTCGATATTACTGAACTTTTTGCTAAAAAATTTAGAGAAAGGTTGCGAACAGTAAGAAATGATACAAACATTAAGAAGAAGGTACGCGCTATTTTTGTGGAAATCAATAGAGATTTGCACGCCTTTCAAAACAAATATGATCGTGAGACGAATTATTCACGTGATATAAAGCAACAGGAAACCTGGAATAAAACTATTCATGAAGCTTTGAATGAATAACTCTAACTAAGATCTGTACTTAATTATCAATACAATGTTCGCGTAAATCGGCAAATGATTGCTTTGTGCTTTCGGATAAAATATCACTGCAGGTTCTTTCAATCTCATTAATATCTGCTATTACTTCATCACAACTGCGATCGGGATTAGCTTCATTTCTTTCGTCAAATTCTTGAACCTTTTTTACACATTGTAAGGAGAGTGTAGTGTCGTCTAGTGCATCCTTTACTTCCTTTACACAACCATTAATAATGCCCATAGTAAGCACTATTAAAAAAATAGATACTGATTTTTTCATAGTTTGAAACAGGTTAATTGGTATGTCTTTGGGGGAAGATGATTATTGAAATCACTCAATAATACCATTAAAAAAGCCGCTACAATATGTAGAAGCTTTATTAAAACGTTAAAAATATGGAATTGTTATATGTCGCAAATGGTGACACCTTCTTTTAATGCGGCAATTTTGTCATCCCACGTAGGGATGAATTCTTGAGCCACGTAACCTTTATAACCCGTTTCTAAAATTGCTTTCATTATTGCAGGATAAAAAAGTTCTTGGGTATCATTAATTTCATTTCTACCCGGATTTCCTCCAGTATGGTAATGTCCAAAATATTGGTGGTAATCTTGAATATTTCTAATAATATCACCCTCCATTATTTGCATGTGGTATATATCATATAAAAGTTTAAAATTATCAGAACCTATTGCTTTACATAATTCAACTCCCCATTCAGTATGATCACACATATAGTCGGCATGGTCTACCTTAGAATTTAAAAGTTCCATTTGAATAACTACACCATGTTTTTCAGCAATGGGCATTATTTTTTTTAATCCTTCGGCACAATTTTTTAAACCTACTTGGTCGTCCATTCCATTTCTGTTTCCACTAAAACAAATTAAGTTGGTATACCCTGCTTCTGATACCAAAGGAATTACTCGTAAATAATCTGCAATTAATTCTTCGTGCAGTTTGGGGTCATTCCATCCTTCTAATATACCTTTACCAGCTCCCCAACACATAGATGCATGAATATTATATTTTTTCATCAATGGCCAATCTTCTGGACCCGTTAAATCCATCGCTTTAATACCTAAGTCGTTTAAACTTTTTAGAAATTCTTCCATAGGAATTTTACCGTAGCACCAGCGGCAAACACTGTGGTTAATATTGTTTTTTAATTTAGAGTTCGTAATTTTATTAGAAGGCATTGCATTTGCAGTTTTACAAGCCATTACCCCTACAGAGGCAGCAGCAGAGGTTCCTATAAAAGTTCTTCGTTTCATAATTTTGTCGTGTTTAAGGTTTTTAAAGATAAATTATTTAGATTTAAATAACTGGTTAAATTTTAAGAAGGGTATTAAATGGAAGTGAATTTTGATAGCAGAAAACTAATAGAACTGGCACATTACCGTATGCCATTTGGTAAATATAAAGGACGATTATTAGTCGATTTACCAGAACCATATTACGTATGGTTTAAGCAAAAAGGATTTCCAGACGATAAACTAGGTAATTTGTTAGAAAGCATGTATGAAATTAAGGTCAATGGCCTAGAACAGATAATTCGAAAGATTCAAAAAGATTTTCCACGAGAATAACTGGGTAGTTACGACTCATGTTGTATCTTTGAGCCCCGTAACCAATACGCTAGAATGCCAGCAACAAAATACATTTTCGTTACGGGGGGAGTAACCTCTTCATTAGGTAAAGGTATTATCGCCGCTTCACTTGCTAAACTACTTCAAGCAAGGGGATATACTACTACAATACAAAAATTAGATCCTTATATCAACGTTGACCCAGGTACATTAAATCCATATGAGCATGGCGAATGTTATGTGACGGATGATGGTGCTGAAACCGATTTAGATTTAGGTCATTACGAACGTTTTTTAAATGTGAGAACATCACAGGCAAATAACGTTACCACTGGTAGAATTTATCAAAGTGTAATTGAAAAAGAGCGTCGAGGTGAGTTTTTGGGTAAAACCGTTCAAGTTGTTCCACATATAACCAATGAAATTAAACAGCGTGTTCAGCTTTTGGGTGATAGTGGTGAGTATGATATTGTTATCACCGAAATAGGTGGAACTGTTGGTGATATTGAGTCTTTACCATATATAGAAGCAGTAAGGCAATTGTTATGGGAATTGGGCGAAAATAATGGAATTGTAATTCACTTAACCCTTGTGCCATTTTTGTCGGCTGCTGGTGAATTGAAAACGAAACCTACTCAGCATTCAGTTAAGACCTTAATGGAAAGTGGTATTAAAGCAGATATACTTGTTTGTAGAACCGAACACCATATTTCAGAAGAAATTAAAGACAAGCTCGCCCTTTTCTGTAATGTAAAAAGAGAGGCAGTAATTCAGTCTATTGATGCATCTACAATTTATGATGTGCCTAATTTAATGTTGACAGAGGGACTAGATAAAGTGGCCCTTAAGAAGTTGGATTTGCCAGATTCTAAGAAGCCAGATTTAACGAATTGGAATCAATTTGTTCATCGTCATAAAAACCCAAAACACGAGGTTACTATCGGACTTGTTGGTAAATATGTTGAACTACAAGATTCTTATAAATCCATATTAGAATCATTTATTCACGCAGGTGCAGTAAATGAAGTAAAAGTTAATGTAAGGTCTGTACATTCAGAATATTTAACTGAAAATAATTTAAAAGATAAATTAAGGGGACTAAATGGAATTTTAGTTGCTCCCGGGTTTGGTGAACGTGGCATAGAAGGTAAAATAGAGGCTGTAAAATATGCCAGAGAGAATAATATTCCCTTTTTAGGTATTTGTTTGGGTATGCAAATGGCAGTTATTGAGTTTTCTAGAAATGTACTTGGTCTTGTCGATGCTAATTCAACAGAAATGTTAGAAAGCACTTCTAATCCTGTAATAAATTTGATGGAAGAACAGAAGAATATTGTTGATAAGGGTGGTACTATGCGACTGGGAGCTTGGGATTGCGAAATTACTCCAGGGAGTTTGGTAGCTCAAGTTTATGGTAATCAAACGAGTATTTCTGAAAGACACCGTCATCGTTACGAATTTAATAGTGATTATATTGAGCAAATAGAAGACGCTGGATTAAAAGCTACTGGAATTAATAAGAAAACAGGATTGGTTGAAATAGTTGAACTAAAAAATCATCCTTGGTTTATTGGAGTGCAATATCATCCCGAATATAAAAGTACTGTTGCCAATCCGCATCCACTTTTTGTTGGGTTTGTTAAAGCCGCATTAAATCAGAAATTGAAACAAACCAATGCCACTTTGGCATAAAGTGATCAATTGGGCATATATTTGCTCATTAAAAAAAAATCAACCAAGCCAATCTGTTTGGTGAATCAAAATATTAAATGGAAGAAAAGAAAGTTGACATAAATTCAATTATTGGTTTTGTGCTCATTTTTGGGATACTTATTTATATGTTTTACCAAAATAGGCCGACTCCCGAAGAATTAGCGGCTGAAAAAGCCAAACAAGAACAAGTTGAGACTCAGAAAAATGCTCAGGAAAATGCACAATCTCCTAATATAACCACCCCTTCGGTTAATCTCCAAGATTCTACTGCCGTAGCCAATTATAAAAGTGCATTAGGTGCTTTTGGTTTCACAAAACCTTCTGATGGCATTACTTTACTCGAAAATGAAGTATTGCAATTAAAAGTTAGTAATAAAGGTGGACAGCTTGTAGAAGCTAAAATGGTAAAATTTAATACTTATGATTCCATTCCGGTCTATTTAATTAAGGATGGAAATGCATCTTTTGGAATTAGTTTCACCACCTCAGATAATAGGTCACTGAATTCTAAAGACCTTTACTTTGAGCCCAGTATTAGTAAAAATGGTGATAATCAAGTATTATCAATGAAAGCTAAAATTTCTTCAAATGAATTTTTGGAATATCGATATGAAATGAAACCAGATGATTATATGGTTGATTTTACCATACGGTCGCAAGGGTTAAATGGAGTAATTAAAGGTGACAATCCTATTGCCTTAGAATGGTCATTAAAAGGTATAAGACACAGTAAAAGTGTAAAGTATGAGAATCGTTATACAGAAATGATGTATAACTACGAGGATGGTAAAATCGATTATTTATCTGCAAATGGTGATGATGATGATATTGAAGAAGATGTAAAATGGCTTTCGTTAAAACAACACTTTTTCACTTCTATCTTAGCAACTAAGAAGAATTTTAAATCTGCGGAAATACGTTCAACCAATTTAGTTGAAGAAGAAAGTAAAGAGGTTAAGTATACAAAAGACTTTGATGTAAGTATACCAATATCATTAGAGGGAGGTGAGCTTTCTGAGAATTTAAATTGGTACTACGGACCTACAGATATTGATGTACTGAAAAAACATGATCAGTACGAATTAGAAGATACTATTTATTGGGGTTGGGGTATTTTTGGATGGATAAACCGATATGTGTTTACACCATTTTATTCTTTTCTAAGTGATTTTTTACCAGCGGGTATTGCGATTATTTTAATGACCATTATTGTGCGTTTGGCCATGTCGCCCGT
This sequence comes from Flavobacteriaceae bacterium EG-1, assembly GCF_009649685.1. Lineage (GTDB taxonomy): Bacteria > Bacteroidota > Bacteroidia > Flavobacteriales > Flavobacteriaceae > Aurantibacter_A. The sequence goes on along the minus strand of NZ_WJPK01000001.1, from coordinate 1,722,949 downwards.
TACGTATAAATCTTACTTGTCTCAGGCGAAAATGAAAGTCTTAAAACCTGAAATAACCGAATTGAATGAAAAGTATAAAGACAATGCAATGAAAAAGCAGCAAGAAACCATGAAGTTATATGGTAAAGCTGGGGTTAGCCCAATGAGTGGTTGTGTGCCGGCATTATTGCAAATGCCTATATTCTATGCTTTATTCATGTTTTTCCCAACATCATTTGCATTAAGACAAAAGTCATTTTTATGGGCTGAAGACCTCTCTTCATATGATGCAATTTTCGAATGGACAACACATATACCAGTGATTTCTACCTTTTATGGAAATCATATGAGCTTATTTCCAATATTGGCTTCAATTGCAATCTTCTTTTATATGATGATGACAACAGGACAAAATATGCCTCAACAACCTGGTATGCCAAATATGAAGTTTATCATGTATTTAATGCCATTTATGATGTTGATTTTCTTTAACAACTACGCAAGTGGCTTAAGTTTATATTATTTTATATCTAATTTGATTACAATTGGTATAATGCTGGTAATTAAAAATGTAATTATCGATAATGATAAAATTCATGCTCAAATTCAAGAAAATAAGAAGAAGCCTAAGAAAGAAAATAAGTTCCAGAAAAAGATGCGTGAAATGATGGAACAGGCTGAAGAACAGAAAAAAACTGGAAAAAGATAATTGATTTGTGAGCCAAAATTTTAAAAAGCCTCGATAAAATATCGAGGCTTTTTTATACCAAGTGATTATGTTTGGTAAGATTTGGGACTACAATATGAAACTATTATAGAGCTAAATAAATTAATAGTTGTAAAGCAATCATTTTTGTATGCTAACCTATGTTAAAATGATGTTTTAATATTTTAGCAATACGAATCGCATAAATTAGCTTGTCCAATAAAAAAAGCTCCCAAGTACTTCAGAGGATTACGTACGAGGGAGCTTACCAAACACTATTTTAAGGAATTAATGCCCTAATAAGTCTAATACTTCTTGAGGTAATAAAACCTTATCTATAATATGAACTACGCCATTACTCGCGGTAACATCGGCCATTGTTACCGTTGCCATTGAAACTGTGGCATCACTAATGAAAACATTATCATGAATAGAAATAGTAACATTGGCGCCTTGTACCGTCTCAATTTTTTGTCCGTCAGTTAACTCAGTAGAAAGTACTTTTGCACCTGATACCACATGATAGGTTAATATTTTAGCGAGGATAGCTTTTTCATTTTCAGTATCAAAATCGGCAAGACTATTGTATTCATCTCCTAAAACTTCAAGTAAATTTCCGAAGGCCTCATTGGTTGGAGCAAATACTGTGAACGGTCCTTCACTACTTAATACTTCTATAAGACCTGCATCTGCTTGAATTAAGGCATCTACCAATAAACTTAAATCATCTACAGATTGCGCGAGACTAACAATGTTTGGTTGTAAGGCGTCTAATACTTCTTGTGGTAATAGAACTTTGTCAATTACATGTACAACGCCATTACTGGCCATAACATCTGCAGTAACAACGGTTGCTTTCATATCGGTTGCATCTTCTATATATACACCACCATCTAGATTAATTGTTACTTCTTCACCTTGTAATGTCGCTATCATTTGGCCTGCTGAAAGGTCTGTAGATAAAGCAGCAGCATTCCCAACAACATGATATGTCAATATTTTAACTAAAAGTGCTTTTTCCTCATCAGTATCAAAATCTGCTAAGCCATTATAATCATCTCCTAAAGAATCTAGTAAGGCAACAAAGGCTTCATTTGTTGGTGCAAATACAGTGAATGGGCCAGTTCCGCTTAGAACATCTACTAACCCGGCATTTGCTTGTTGTAATGCTCCTACTAAAAGGCTTAAATCATCAGTGGCTACAGCGATTTCAACAATATTGTTAAGTTCTGCTTCGGTTACTAATGCATCTAATACTGACTGTGGTATTAAGACTTTATTAATGACATGTACAACACCATTGCTTGTTTCGATATCAGCACTGATTACTTCTGCGTTAACATCAGTAGCATCTGCAATAAATACACTTCCATCAATATTTATGATTACGTCTTCTCCTTGAACTGTGGTAATAGATTGATTATTACTTAAATCAGTTGACATTGCCTGAGCAGCAACCACATGGTAAGTTAAAATAGATGCTAATAACTCCCTTTTTTCTGGTGTGTCAAAATCTTCTAAAGAATCATAACCATCTAATCCGGATAATAAATTAGCAAAAGCTTCATTAGTGGGAGCGAAAACTGTAAATGGTCCTTCACCACTTAATGTGCCTACGAGATTGGAGTTGTCATTTTCATCTGCCTTTAGTAAAGCAGACACTAAACTTGATAAAATATCAGTTTCTTGAGCAGTTTCAACAATATTCTTTTCATCTGTTGGGGTAATAACATTATCGTCGTCGGAATTTGAACAGGACAAGAATAACAAACTTAAAAATGTAAATAAATAAGCACTTTTAAAAAAAACAATCTTTTTCATAACAATAGTTTTAAAATTAAAATTATAAGTAAATGGCTCTTTCAAATCGCTGCTTTTGTACCATGCAATTTTTTAGCAATTTTTTGTATTAAGTAATTAAGCAACAAATTATAGGTCAAAGAGTATTTTATACTTATTGGTTGTACGAATATATAAAATTTTTTTATTTGTCCAACTATTTTTGTAAAAACTTAGACAAAAATTATTTTTATTTATAATTGTATCTACAGATTACTTTTTACAAGAAGAAAAATTGTTCGACCTTTTTAGTAAGTTAGTTATACAATAGAAGACGAATACCAATTCGAACTTCGACAATTGTTTGTGATTGAATTTCGTATTTTTGTATGTTATTTTAATGTAATGAGAAAAAAAGTTGTAGTTGGTCTTTCTGGGGGTGTAGATTCAAGTGTTGCGGCCTATTTACTAAAGGAGCAAGGTTATGATGTAATTGGCCTCTTTATGAAAAATTGGCACGATGATTCCGTAACTATTTCAGAAGAATGCCCATGGTTAGAGGATAGTAACGATGCGCTAATTGTTGCAGAAAAACTTGGTATTCCTTTCCAAACAGTAGACTTAAGTAAGGAATATAAAGAGCGTATTGTAGATTATATGTTTAAAGAATACGAAATGGGACGTACTCCGAACCCAGATGTATTATGTAATCGTGAAATAAAGTTTGATGTCTTTATGAAGATAGCGCTTCAATTAGGAGCAGATTTTGTAGCCACAGGTCATTATTGTAGAAAAGGTACCATAATAAATAAAGACGGTAAAGAAACTTTTCAATTACTTGCTGGAAAAGATTGTAATAAAGATCAGTCTTACTTTTTATGTCAACTATCGCAAGAACAATTAGCGAAAACTTTATTTCCAATAGGTGAATTACAGAAACCAGAAGTGCGTAAAATTGCTGCTGACAACAAATTGATTACCGCTGATAAAAAAGATTCTCAAGGTCTATGTTTCATTGGGAAAGTACGTTTACCAGATTTCCTTCAACAAAAATTGAAACCTAAAAAAGGAGTTATTATTGAAGTGCCTTCAGATGTTTCGCAATACAATAAATCTATTCCTAGTTTTGATAGTAAACAGGAAGAGTTAGCCTTTTATTCAGAAAAGCCAATATATCATGTTGAAGATGGTAGGATAGTAGGGGAGCACCAAGGTGCACATTATTTTACAAAAGGTCAGCGCAAAGGTTTGGCAGTAGGTGGTACTAAGGAGCCTCTTTTTGTAATTGATACCGATGTTGACGAAAATGTTATTTATACTGGTCAGGGTAAAATGCATCCCGGACTGTATCGAAAAACGTTATTTGTAAATGAAACAGAAATACATTGGGTAAGACCTGATTTAGCTTTAAGAGTTGATGAAAAAATGGAAGTTTTAGCCAGAATCCGTTATCGACAGACTTTAGAAAAAGCTACTATATATAAAATAGAAAGTGGGCTTTATGTTGACTTTGAAAATAAGCAATCTGCAATTACGGAAGGTCAATTTGTTGCTTGGTATCAAGAAGATGAATTACTAGGTTCTGGAGTTATTGGTTGATTAGTTTTATTAAACCTTAAGCGCAGTTATTGAATGTGCATAATTCATTAGAAATGCAAAATAGAATTACTTCACTATTTAAAATCGAATATCCTATTATTCAAGGTGGAATGGTATGGGCAAGTGGTTGGCGATTAGCATCTGCAGTGTCAAATGCCGGAGGATTAGGAATTATTGGTGCGGGATCAATGTATCCTGAGGTTTTACGTGAGCATATTCTAAAATGTCAAGAAGCTACTAGCAAACCTTTTGGGGTAAATGTTCCAATGCTCTATCCTGAACTTAATGAAATAATGAAAATCATTATTGAAATGGGTGTCAAAATTGTTTTTACCTCCGCTGGAAATCCGAAAACTTGGACTTCGTATTTAAAAGAAAAAGGTTTAACCGTAGTGCATGTAGTTAGTAGTTTGAAATTTGCATTAAAAGCTCAAGAAGCTGGTGTAGATGCAATAGTTGCTGAAGGTTTTGAAGCAGGTGGTCATAATGGACGAGATGAAACTACAACACTCGTTTTAATACCTGCAGTAAAAGAACAATTAAAAATTCCATTGATTGCTGCTGGTGGTATTGGTTCTGGTCGCACAATGTTAGCGGCTATGGTTTTAGGAGCAGAAGGAGTTCAAGTAGGAAGTAGATTTGTTGCAAGTAACGAAGCTTCATCGCATCAATTATTTAAACAAGAAGTGGTAAATGCTAAAGAAGGTGAAACACAACTTACATTAAAAGAACTAGCTCCAGTCCGATTGTTAAAAAATAAATTCTACAATGATGTGCAAACGGCTTATGCGAATGGTGCTTCTGTTGAACAATTGAAAGAATTATTAGGTAGAGCCCGAGCTAAAAAAGGCATGTTCCATGGTGACCTTGAAGAAGGTGAATTGGAAATTGGACAAGTAGCTGCTTTAATACACGATATAAAACCCGCTGCGCAAATTGTATCAGACTTTATGGCGGAATTTAAAGAGGCGAAACTGGCTGTAGCAAAGCTATAAAACGGATGTTTCAAGTTTGACATCGGCATGTTTCCATGCTTTGTTAAATTCTAATTTAATTTTTTTAGCCTCTTCTATTTTACCTTGTCCTTCTAGTGCTTTTTGAAGCCCTGTTAATGACCATCCATTCTGACGAAGAATTTTTAAATCAGCATTATATACTTTTTCTGCTTGTTCATATTTTTTCGCCTTTAATAAAATAGCTCCTAAATTTTGACGCGTAGGAATATGCCAAGCTGCAGGTTCTGTATAGTTTAATCCATCTTCAAATTCTACAGCATTCTCAAGATGTTTAATGGCCTTTTTTGTTTCACCTTTTAATGCAGCCAATTCTCCTGCTACAACTTCATAAGCGATATTTGCAGCATGAATGGATGCGTTATTTGCTGTCGCTATAATATCTTTTAATTCGGGGTCTTCTTGTAAAGATTTTATAGCATCCAATTCTTCTTGTGCTTGCTCAATATTTCCTTTTCTAACGAATGCGATTCCTCGAGCATAATGTCGAATTAAATTTAAATGTTTGAGTTCCGATTTGGGTGCCGGAATAGTTAAAATTTCATTCCATTTTCCGAACCTGGTATATGCCAATAGTGGCGTTGATGCAAAATCTTGTAAAAACGGTAGCGTTACCAATTCGCCTGTCGGAACTTTTTCTGCAGTCTTTTTTGCAGCATCAATAGCAATTTTACTATCTCCCAATAAACTTGCAGAGGACCAAAGAAAATGAATGTTATGTGGATAGTAGGCGAGGGGATATAGCCCTTGCGCAAAACATTGAGAGATGTAATCTTCATCTGCTAAAATTGCAGTTTGATTTACTTTCACAGCATCTAAATAACGACCTACTCGAATATAAATATGCGAAGGCATATGAACTATATGGCCGGCTCCAGGCATTAAAGATGTTAATTTATCAGCGCTTTGAACTCCTAAATCTGGATAAGGTAATTCCACCATATGAATATAATAATGATGACCTCCAGGGTTTTCAGGTTCTAATTTCATTGCTTTTTCAAGAGCAGCCTTTGCTTCCATTATGTTTGGTGATGGGTTGCCATTTTTGTCCCAATAGTTCCATGGTACCGTATTCATGATTGAAGCAGCATATAAAATTTGGATGTTTGCATCTTCAGGAAAATTCTTTACAACCTTTGTCATAGCATGCATATAGTTCATATTTAATGCAGTAACATCCTTTGTTAAATCGTTGCTATATCGCGTTGCTAATGCTTCAATTAAAGCTTGCTCTTTTTTACTCGTGTTTCGCGCCATTTTTTTTACTTTCGCAATGGCTTCAATAATTTTGTTTTTGCGTTCATCATCCGGTAGAGGATCGTTAATGTTCGGTCCTAAAGCAAACGCTTGGCCCCAAAATGCCATTGCTGAATTTGGATCTAAACGCGCTGCCTCCATAAAAGACCGATGTGCTTCTGCATGATTAAAGGCATATGACAATTTTAACCCTTGGTCAAAAAAGGCTTGGGCTCTTTTATTTTTGGTTGAAATTTTAAAATGTAGATTTCCTAAGTTCGTAAAAAGTGGAGATATTTGGCGTGTCGTATCTACATTATTTAATAAATATTTAGCAGCGGTACATTTTATAAAGTTTAGGCCTGCTTTCTGTCTTGTATCCGTTTGATTATTCGACAAACTTTCGATTGCAATATCGCCTAATAAAATAAATGCAATAACTAGTAATCCCAATCCGATTCTATTTTTCATAATCGATTTTTAATATTAATAATTTTAGGGAAACTATGTTTGAGGAGAACTAGTACATTATCATTCTATGATGTAACAAATATAAAATTGTTTAAGAAACTTGGCTAATTACTTTTTCTGCTTTTTCTAGTTCGTCTTGATGCACATATAAATAAACGCTTGAAGTACTTGAGGCGAATCCACTTAATCTAGCCGATTCGGCTTCATCTTTAATTACGGCTTCAATTCCAACCTTTCGAAGTTCACTTGCAATTTTATTGACTTCAAATTGATTTCCAGAAAAAATTTTCAAATAATTGGATTTCATAATTACACTTTTTATATTCCAATTTTAAGATACAAATATTAATTCGCTTTCTTTTATTTTTTTAAACGATTAGCTTTTTCACATTCTGAATTAAAATAATCTTGTATGGTAAATTTGCGATCTTCAAATTGTTCTATAAGAATTTTAAAATGTTGAATACGATCTATACGAAAAGAACGATAATCTTTTCGTAAATGACACCAGGCAATTAGTAACCATTTGTTTTCAGTAGAAAATATGAAATAGGGCTCTATTTTTCGAAATGAAATATTAGGGTCATTGGCTTTGCGATAATTTATTTCAATATAATTAAAATTGGTGACCGCTAATTGAATTTCAGAAAGTGCATTGCTAGAAATGTTTTCTTGACGCGCATTGAAGATATGAATTTTGTTATCTAGTCGTTCACTTTTTTCTAATACCGAAGATTTAAAAACAGATTTAATTTTGGTTAATGCTTCTTCAAAATCTTTTACAAAAGACGAATCATTAGACTGACTCACCAAATGCTCAGCGGTAACTAAAGCATTTGCTTGCTTCTCCGTAAACTGAACAGGAGCAACGGTGTAACCATCCATTAAAGTGTAACCACGACCTTCGAGAGTTACAATAGGTACACCGGCTTCTATCAATTTTTGTATATCACGATATATCGTTCGCACGCTTACCGCATACTTATATGAAAGTTCAGTTGCTGTTAAAACTCTACGTGATTTTAATAGGGTTAATATCGATATGAGTCTGGATAGTTGCGTCATGAAAAGTAAAGGTAGCAAACCAATAAATAGCTGCTACCTTCGAGTCTCAAAATTTAGTTCCAAGAATGTAGAGCAACTTTATTTCCTTCGGTATCAATAAATTGAGCCATAAATCCGTTTTCACCGATATCGGTTTTGGGCATAACAATTTTTCCGCCTGCTGCAGTTATTTTTTCTAATGGTGTATTTAAATCGTCACCCCCATTTAAGTATACCGTAATTCCATCAGTCGAAGGGCTATAACCGGGCATTTCAACAAGACCTCCTCCAACACCATTGTTGTCATCGTCATATGGAAACATACCATAGTTGCCTTCCGGCATTGGCGAATCTTTAATCTCTATTGCCAATACGGTGTTGTAGAATTCTTTTGCTCTTTTGTAATTTGTTACTGGAATTTCAAACCAGCTGATTGCATGTGACATTGATTTTATATTTAATGATTAAACCTACAACAAAAGTAGGGTCATCAATGTCAGATGACGTCAGGGGTTATAAAATTAAATTTTAATGGGGCTTAATTGGCTAATTATAACATCGGCCACTAAACCCTTTGTTGCATTTCTATGCGCCGCAATATGCGCACTATCATTATGCTTATGCCAGTGTTCTTTTGTTTCCCAATTTTCATAAAAGAAAAAACGATTGGGGTTTTCCAAATCTTCATGCAAATCATAATTTAAACATCCTTCTTCTGCAAGGGTAGGAGGTATTAATTTTAAAAGTGCTCGCTTTACTTCTTCACGCTTACCTTCCGTTGCTGTAATACTCGCTGTAATTGTAAGTTGATTTTTCATTTATTTAATAATGGGAGTTAATACAATATTCTTATAAGAAACATTTCCGTGGTCACCTTGTAAATAAATAGGCCCAGGTGCTAAAACGTCAGAACTGATTGCGCCACCTGTAGGTCCTAAAACAGGTTTATTATCTATTATTTTTATTCCGTTGAGAACTACGGTTACATGTCGGTCTACTAAGGTAATATCTAAGTTTTGCCATTCGCCGGCAGGTTTTTCAGCCGCTTCTGTAGGTGTTATTCTGCTATAGAGTGCACCCATATTATGAGAATCTAATTCTTTGCCGTAAGTATCGGCTACTTGTATTTCATATAGGCCCTTTAAATAAACGCCACTATTATCACCTTTAGGTACATTAACAGCTAACTTTAAATTAAAATCGGAAAATTCTTGATCAGTTCTAATATTTCCGTAGGAGATATGGTGACCATCTTTAGGTTGTATTGGTGTATTAGTTAATTGACCGTTAACTACACTGAAACCATTTTTCTTTTTTTCAGGATTCATTAGATGCCACCCTTTCAAGTTTTTTCCATTAAAGAGTTTAATCGCTTTACCGAATTTTAGTTTAGATAAATCTGGTTTTGCAAACATTTGTGGCATACGTTTTCCTTTAAAAGGTATTTTACGTTCACCAGTTGCCATCCAGTCTGGAGCGGTCATTATTCCCTCAATTGTTTCACCAACCTTATTAATTCGCATAGTATAGGTCATAGTATGGGAGCGGCTTTCATTCTTCTTTACTTCTTCAGTTCTGGTTACTACTAAGGTGTTGTCATCAGCTAAATAAACACTTGCTACAGGCACAATACTTCCACCAATCCATAAAAGTTCGGCATCTAAAAAGCCATGTTCATTAAAAACATGTAGCCAAGCTACGCCACCTCCTTCAATATCGATACCCCACATACCTAAAAAAGCATTGTCTTTCGTATTGTCTTTTGTGTTTGCAAAAATTGTTGAAGTGATAAAAAGAATAAGGGTAATTGATATAATTAGTTTTTTCATTATGGATAAATTAATTGCAAGTTTAGTTTTAAAAATGCACAAAGATTTAATTTTTCAATTTAATAATTAATAAATGAAAAGAGTTATTGAACATCAGTGAAGTTTAAATAATTTAAAGAATCAATTTTCCAAACTTCTTTAAACAATTTTTATTAAAGTACTAAAAAAAGAAAAGTTTTATATTCCAATCATTAATTTGGAATATGAAACTTTCTGTTTTAATAATATACTTGAAATAAAACCCTATAAGTTGTTGAAAACAACTTAGGCTATAAAATGCTTTTTTAAAAGTTCTTCAAGTAATTCTTCCGTTAATGGCTTTGACATAAACCCAGAAATACCATTTATTTCATTTGCCCTATTTCTATCATCAGGATTTAATGAAGTCGTTAGCATTACAATAACTGTTTTGGCAAGTTGGTTTTCATCTAAATTTTTATATTCTTCAAGAAATTCCCAACCATCCATAGCTGGCATGTTTATGTCTAAAAAAATTAGATCGGGTTGTGGGTATTTCCCATCTACGGCAGTTGTTAAATATGTAAGAGCCTCAATACCATTTTCTTTAATTATGATATTTTCGGTGCAATTCATATTCTTAATTACCATCCTATGTATAAAGTTGGTAGCCTCGTCATCGTCTATTAATAATACTGTTTTTAAAAATGGATTCATGCTAATTTTTTTTGATTGTGAAAACAAAGTTACTGCCTTGGTTTGGTTTAGAAAAAACACTAATAGTACCTTGATGTAATTCTACTATTTTTTTACAATGCGCAAGGCCTATACCTGTACCTTCATATTCCTTGTTGGAATGTAGGCGTTGAAATATTGAAAATATCTTCTTTTGGTGTTCTTCAGCAATGCCAATTCCATTATCTTTTATAGTGAATTGAAAATGGTCAAACTTTTCTTCGGCCGATATTGTTATTTCAGGTTTAACTTCAGGTTTTTTAAACTTAATTGCGTTGGTAATTAAATTTTGAAATAATAATCTTATATCCATGGCATAGCCCTTAATTTTTGGTAATGGCTCAATATTTATAGCAGCTTGTGTTTTATTAATAGTAGCATACAAATCTTTTTGTAAATCATCCAAAACACCATTTAAATCAATATTGGATACTTCTTTTTTCGCACCAATTCTAGAGTGGTCTAAGACATCATTTATTAAATTTCGCATACGAGCAGATGCCTCCGATACAAAGTTTAAATACATTGTTGCTTCCGCATTGAGTTTGTTATTAAACTCGTTTCTTAAGAGTTGTGTAAAACTTGTTATTGTATTTAAAGGTTCTTGTAAATCGTGAGATACTATATATGTAATTTGGGCAAGCTCTTTATTTTTTATTTTTAACTCCGCTACTTTTTCATCTAGTTTTTTATTTGCGTTGTTAAGAATGGTTTCATTTTTTTCTGTAATGATTTTTTCTTTTCTTTTAATAAGTTTTAACATACCTGCCACTAACCATACAGCCATAATTGCGAATATTCTATTCGTAATAATAATTGTCACAGAAGATTTTATTTCCGTAAATGAATATAGGTATCCTGCAATAATTAAAACTGTTGAGCAGGTAGCTAAAATGGTTATGATTCCTTCTTTATTTATGAACCATCCAAAAAGAACAAGTAAGACGTAAGGAATGCCTATGGCCACTTCAATAGGTATGCTTAAATCAGTAAAGAAAATTACCAACGCAAACGAACACCCATAACCAAAATATCCTGTATTCTTTAAAAGCTCCTTTTTATTTAAAATTTTATTTTCTTGAACAAAATTTAAAACTGTAATACCGCCACCAAGAAACATAAACCCACTTGCTGTATGTATCGCCATTTGGGTTAATTTACCACCGCCATATATAACTTCTTCACCAATTAAATAACCGATAATTGCAATAAGTCCTAATCCAAATATTAGCGCACCTAAAATACAGCTAACTTGTTTTTTTCTAATATTTTTATCAAAAGTGAAAAACATTGCTAACGATGAGAGTATAAAACAAAGTGCAGTACTTGGTGCCATTCTGCCATTATGTGTAGTCGCTACGGATATATAATGTTTCATAAACATTTCGTCAATACCATAATTACTACTTGTTACATATTCTAGCACTGTTAAAGCTCCAATTAAACCAACTGTTGCTAATGAGAAACTGGCTATTTTCTTTTGTCCTAATACGATTAGTAATAGCGATATACCACACAATAAAAAGCATAGAGCGGTATTGTATTGCATGGGTGCAAATATGGGCACTACTTGTATTAATGTTATAGATTTTGTATACCAACCTATTAGAACCGAAAAGCCAAGTACTATAATTAGTACGCTAATTCCATTTAAAATTGACTTTTGAATTAACGAAGGTTTTAAGCCCATTCAGAACTAAATAAAATTAATTATTAAATTATGGAGGGGAACTAGTTTAGTAACGATGTTTAATTATTAAAAGTATAATAAGTCTTTAAAATGATTAAGAAAATTCCTACATTTTTATTTTACAATGTAATTGTGATAGTTTAAAGTGCTCTAAGCAATGTGTTTACGGATTATGAGAATTATTTAGCCTTAAATTAAAGAATACCTCTGGCTTTTATTTCCAAGTATTTGTTAATGGTGTTTACGGTAAGATTTTCCGGTTTCGTAAGAATGGTTTGTATACCATATTTGCGTAATTCATTTACTATTAATTTTTTCTCGTAAACAAATTTTTCGGCAATTGTCTGTTCAAATATTTGATGTGTTGTTTCTGCATTTTTCTTGATGAATTCGGTAAGTTCAGTATTTTCAAAAAATATAACTACTAACAAATGATGTTTTGAAATGGCTTGTAAATAGGGGAGTTGCCTATGTAATGCATCTAATGTCTCAAAATTTGTATATAATAGGAGTAAGCTTCGTTGATTTAAATTGCGCTTTACATCAATGTACAATCGGCTAAAATCGCTTTCTACAAAATCGGTATTAAAATTATACAGCGTTTCTAAAATTAAATTCATTTGTGAGCTCCTTCTTTCAGCTACAACTCTGTTTTCAATGGTTTTACTAAAAGAAAACATACCGGCTTTGTCTTGTTTTTTTAAAGCAATATTTGAAATTACCAATGTAGCATTAATAGCATAGTCTAATAAACTAAGACCTTCAAAAGGCATTTTCATAATCCGACCTTTATCTATTACAGAATATACAGGTTGCGATTTTTCATCTTGAAATTGATTCACCATTAATTGATTTTTTTTGGCGGTTGCCTTCCAATTAATATTTCTAATATCATCTCCTGTTACATATTCTTTAATTTGTTCAAACTCCATAGTATGACCAATTCGCCTAATTTTCTTTAGCCCATATTCAAATAAACGATTGGAAAAAGCCAATAAATCATACTTTCTTAATTGCAAAAATGATGGATAAACAGGAACTTCTTGATTTTCATTAAAATTGAATCGTCGGGCCATTAATCTTAACGGAGAACTTACATAAACATTTAGACTGCCAAAGGAATACACACCTCTTGCAGTAGGACGAAGTTCATAGTTGAAAGTCTTATTTTCTGCACTATTTAAGATGGTTGTTAATCCAAAATCACGTTTTTGAAATTGAAATGGAAGCTCATCAATTAACTTCACCTTAACTTGAAATAAATAAGAGTTTGTTAAACCAATTTTAATAGGATTTAAGTCTCCATTTGACAGTTTGTCTGGGACTATTCGATTTCCAGAAATAGTTCCTTTTGAACCGAAAAGCAATATGGTGTCAACAATTAGCGCTATAATAAATAAATAAAATAGAATTTTGAAAACCCCTAGTAAATCTTCAAATATATACGAAAGTAAGAAGCCGATTACCAATGCCGTAATTACGACAAAGAATCGTTTTTCGATGTATATATTCTTAAAGAGTCTTTTCATTATTTTACCAGATTACCATTTAAGTGCTTTTTTATGACTATTAATTATCTAGGCACCTCTATACTTTCAATTATTTGCTGTACTACTTTCTCAGCAGTAAAACCTTCCATTTCACGTTCAGGTGTTAGAATAATACGATGTCTCATAACAGGACTAGCAACTTGTTTAATGTCATCTGGAGTAACAAAATCACGTCCACTTATTGCAGCCAAGGCTTTAGATGCATCCATAATTGCAATTGAAGCACGCGGAGAAGCACCTAAATATAAATTTGCATTTGTTCGGGTGTTGTTAACTATTTCTGCGATATATTGTATTAAATTATCTTCTATAATAACCTCTTTTATAATATTTTGATATTCCGCTATTTGTGAGGCCGAAAGTACAGATGAGACGAGTTTTTCAATATCCTTACTTTTTTGCTGATGTTTGTTCTCTAATATCTTTACTTCGTCTTTTAAACTCGGATACCCTACATTTATTTTAAATAGAAAACGATCTAATTGAGCTTCGGGTAAACGATAAGTACCTTCTTGTTCAACCGGGTTTTGAGTTGCGAAAACCAAAAAAGGAGGCTGCATTTCAAATTCTTTTCCATCAATAGTAATTTGTCGCTCGGCCATGGCTTCAAAAAGTGCGGCTTGTGTTTTTGCTGGTGCACGATTAATCTCATCAATTAAAATAATATTTGAGAATATAGGCCCTTTTTTGAATTCAAACTCCGAATTTTTAACATTAAAAATTGATGTTCCTAATATGTCGCTTGGCATTAAATCGGGAGTGAATTGAATGCGACTAAAGTCTACATTCATAGTTTTTGCGAGTAACTTTGCAGTAACCGTTTTGGCAACTCCTGGCACACCCTCAATTAAAGAATGTCCATCGGCTAAAATAGATATGATTAATAATTCAATCATTTCTTTTTGCCCAATTATTACTTTTCCCAATTCAGTTTTTACCTGATCTACTGCTTGCCGTAGTTTAGATAGATCTATGCGATTATTAAATTCTAATGCCTCAGTTTCGTTCGTCTGATGTTGATTTTGAGATTCATGCCCTGCATGGGCTTCTTGTCCTTCTTGTTGCTCTTGCATAATTATTTTTTAAAGGATGATATTTTTTTATTTAATTCTATTAAATTTTTCTCGGTATGCGTTTTTTCACCTTTTAAATGCACTATAAAGTCTAATAACTCTTTGGTTTCTAATAGTGATTTGCCAGATTTAGAAGCTAAATCAACAGCGGTTTTTTGATTGATTGTACTTGTATTAATATGATAATTACTGCGTATGTATTCTAGAAAATATTTAAGTTTTTTTGAAATAAGATCACCAAAATCTCTATGTTGATGATATAAAGAGCCTACTGTTTTTGTAAATTCTATTGACGAATTTTCTAAAGGTTCAATAACAGGTATAATACGTTGCTCTCGTTTGGCTTTAAAAATTGCGAATACAAGTAGAGCTGCAATAGCTAAATAGTATGCCCATTTTAAGGCGACCTGATTTAAAACAAAACGCATTGGCGAATCAATATAAACACGACCAGATTTTTTATAATTGTCCCAATACAAAGTGGGTTTATTACTTAAATACGACAATGCATGAGCTACATATTGTTGATTATTATTCAACATATAGTAATTGCTAAAAGCCTCAGGTGATGAATTTAAATAGAAGTTTCCATTACCAAATGCAACTTTTATAAAATTAGGTTTGGTGTAGGTTTCTTTTCCAGAATCTAAAAATTCTTCGCCTTCAGGATATATTATATTTCCAAGAATTGTTGAATTTAAGGTGTCAATTGAAGTAAAATGTTGGTTTCGCATGGCCTTTTTGTAAGCGAACTTTTTCGTTTTAAAAGCTTTATTGCTTAATGTAGTGTAAATTGAATCTTCACTAATAGTATAAACGTAAGAGGTGTTTAAATTAAGGGTGTCTGAAAGTGTTATTCCAAACTGACTCGAAGCTATAAGCACAGAGTTACCACGCGCTACATAATCTAACAAGATATTGCTTTCTTGTTCATCTAGGTTTATATGATTATTTATTAAAATATAGTTTGAAGCTTGAGTGGTATCGCTTTTCGATAATAGTTTAAATAAACTTTCATTTACACTTTCGATCTTGGTGTTAGGAAAAAGTGTTGGTAATTCATTAAAAAGAACATAACAACCAAACGGAATTTTGTCGCTAGCAGTATACGAAGGCCTCCAGTTTAATGGTTTTGGACGCACTATCTCAGCCACTATTATTGTGGTAAGAACGGCGGCAAATAAGCCAAGTATTATTTTTGATCTTCTAGCCATTTATTTGATAATGGTATTTTTTAGAGTTGTAAAGCGTTTTTCTACTAGCGAATATTTATCAATATCAATCTCTTGTTCGCCATACCAGATATAATCATATAAATAAGAAACATCTTTAAACCCAAGATATACATTGTTAGATTGATGTTTCTCAATTTCATTTTGATAATCGGAATTTGTTTTTTCATAATTCCATTCTATTATTCCTTTTTCTGATAGTGCTTTTAGAATTATTAAATATTGATAGCGAACCGCCAATCTATAATCTTTATTGTCGATGGCAGACTTTATAAGTACATCTAAATCAACATTTTCTATATGTTCTTCAGATAGATTTACATCCATTATTGAGGTGGCTTTTTTGGTAAAAAGCGATGAAAAGTTTTCGCCCGAAAAAAAGCGTATAAACAGATAAATAATTAGTCCACCCATTAATATATAAATGAGGTATTCTATTATCTCTAAGGTGTAAGGGGGGATATTAACTCCAAAAGATTCGTCTACCCAATTAAAGAACCATTTTAGAAATCGCATGATAAGATTTTGAGCTTCACCTTCTTGAGAGGTGTAATTAAAATCATCTCCGGTGTATTTATCCTTTAATTCACCATTAAAATCTCGCGCGTTTAAAGTCTGGTCCTCATCAATAGGTATAGCAACGCTATCCTTTTCTTGTTGTGTAAATCCACAGAAAAAAGAAAATAAAAAGAAAATAATGAAACTATATTTTATCACTCGCCTAAGTTTCCTATTTGTTCAATTTTTGATCTCGTATTTGTATTGTAAGTTTCTTCATGTAACGAATAAAAAAGAAATCCGTTTACAAATTGAGAAAGGCATTGGCCGTATACCATGACTATTAAATAAAAAGCAAAACCAATGGTATAAACAATAGTTGAAACTATAGATTCAGAAACATCAACTTCATTTGAGACTACATGAAAGGTGTATAAACCTACAATTACGCCGGGTATTATCATTACAACCATTGATAAAATTCCATTTAATAATCCTAAAATAAAATTAACCCCAACCGATTTCCAGAAATTATTACGTACTAGTTGCCAACCTTCACGAAAGGAATCCATCACATCTTTATCATCGTTTAATAACGAAAAAAATGAAACTCCAAACCATGCCAACATGCCAAACATAATAACATAATAGGCGAGAATGCCTAATAACGGAATAAACATGAGTACGATACCTACAATGTATATTACTACGAATAACATTACCATTATTATTGCGAACAAAAAGATTTTTCCAAAGCGTTGTTTAAAGAAATCCCATACTTCTTTTTTGTCAAAAGAATTGCCTTTGTTTTCTTCATATTTTAACATGTAAGAACCCGCAAGGCTATAATTCATAATTGCAACTGCCATGAAAATAAAGAAGAAAAGCACACCACCGATGATAAATGACGTCATATAAGTTTCTTCTAAATTTTGCTCACCAGACTCTAAATATTGATAGTTGTTGCTATAGGTTATTAAGCCGATAAAGCCTGAAACTAAAAAATAACTTACAACTAATAAACCTATTAGAAACAAACCATTATAACTTAAAAAAACGTTCGTAAATTTTTTTAAATTCTGTTTTAGAAAGGTAAAGTAATCGGAAATTATTGCACCTAAATCTCTACGGACCTTTAGCTCTATATACTCACTTTTGATATTGTTTTGCATGTTGTTTGTTCAATAGAATTGGGTAAATAATATAATAATATACAATTAGCGCAAGTGATACACCTATAATTAAAAAGGCTAACCAATTGGGCATATTTGAATAGCGTGTAATAAAACCTTCTATAAAACCTGCGATTATGAAAAAAGGAATGGTGCTCACAACTACCTTTAAGCCGTCTTTGGCACCTTTCATAAAAGATACACGCCTCGAAAATGTTTTAGGAAAAAGAATGCTGTTGCCCATTATTAATCCTGCGCATCCGGCAATTATAATAACAGATATTTCTATGGTGCCGTGAAGCCAAATTTGTTTGTTGGCTTCAAAAAATACTCCTTTGGTGTAAAAGAATGTTATAAATGCACCAAGCATAACCCCATTACTAAATAGAATATAAATTGTGCCAATACTTGTAATTACACCAAATGCAAAGGCCAAGAAGGCTACTCTAATATTGTTGATCGTGATACCTAAGAAAGTTCCAATTTCGCTTCCACTTTTATATATAGCAGTCGGATTACCTTCGGCAATATTATTTAAGGTTTGATTTACGTACGCATCGCCTAGTATTAAGCGCACGAAGGTATCGTCCTTTAATGCCGATAGACTTCCAATAGCTGTAGCAATGGCAAAAATTAAAAATGTAACTCCTAAAGTTTGATGATATTGTTTAAAGAATAATGGGAATTCAGTTTTCCAGAAAGAAACAATTCTGTTTTTACTTTCTTTTTTATTCTTATAAATTTTTTGATGTGCTTGTGAAGCTAAAGAGTTTAAATACAATAAAGTTTTACTTTCTGCGTAATAGGTTTGTGCGTAAGCGAGATCATTTGTCAGTTGAATATAGCCATCGGCAAGTTCATCCGGATTAAGTTGTGAGTTAAGGGTGAGGGCCTTTTCAAATGCCATCCATTTTTCCTTATTTTGCTTTACGAAAGCAGCTTCACGCATTATTTAAGTATGTTATTTAGCGTATAAACTAAATTTATATAAAATATTTATACGGGTTATTTAAAATTAACGGTTCTATGATTAACCTTCAAATAAGTACAACGCAAAATGTTAACTTAGATTATACAATTGTAAGTATTGGTGAAAGAATTCTTGCTTTTTTAATTGATGGCTTCATCTTATACCTCTATTTTATTTTAGTAAATTATATTAGTTCTGCATTAGGTTATGTGTTTGAAGACGCATGGACCCAGTTTGGCTTACAGAGTTTAATACTCTTACCCGCTATGTTTTACAGTCTTATTATGCATAGTTTGTTTAATGGTAGAACTGTTGGGAAGATGCTAATGAAAATGCGTGTCGTACGTTTAGATGGTACACCTGTACATTGGTCTAATTATTTGGTAAGGTGGATGTTACGTTTAGTAGATATTTGGATATTTGTTGGAAGTATTGGTTTGCTTTCTATTTTATTCTCTGATAGAAGACAACGCTTAGGTGACGCCGCGGCTGGTACTGTAGTAATTAGTACGAAGAATAAGACAAAGGTTTCGCATACTATATTAGAGGATGTAGAAGAGGCTTATCAGCCCACATTTTCTAATGTTACTTTGTTAACTGATAAAGATATACGATTGATTAAAGAGACATATAGAATAGCAAAACAAAGCGCAGACCATAAAACCATGAAAGCACTTCGTGATAAAGTTGAAAGTGTGTTAGCTACGAATTCAGAATTGTATGATGTTCAATATTTAGACACTGTATTAAAAGATTATAGCTTTTATACGCAACAAATTTAGAATTGATCGTAAATATGAAATATTAATAAAGGTTGATTTTCGTTAAATTGAGATGTAAAAAAATATATCTTTTTATCGCCTTAAATTCATAATCACTAATGTTTTATTTTGCAATTGATATTCTTGGTACTATAGCCTTTGCTATATCTGGTGTTTTGGTAGCCATGGACAAGAAATTGGACCTGTTCGGGGTTTTTATCATTGCTTTTGTAACAGCTGTGGGGGGTGGTACATTAAGAGATATGCTTATAGGTAATACCCCAGTTGCATGGATGCAAAATACAACGTATGTGTTTGTGATTATTGGAACGGTTGCGTTCACTATTGTTTTTCGCAATTATTTAAAATATTTTACAAAGTCACTTTTTTTGTTTGATACCATAGGCATCGGACTTTATACATTAGTGGGCATTGAAAAAGGATTAAGTATAGGGTTAAATCCATTAGTTTGTATTGCACTAGGTACTATGACTGCTAGTTTCGGAGGGGTTATTAGGGATATTCTTTGCAACGAAATTCCTGTTGTTTTTAGAAAAGAAATTTATGCCACTGCCTGTATATTAGGTGGAAGTTCTTATTTTTTACTAAAAGAACTACCAATAAATAATACGTATGCCTATATCGCGGCGATAATAATAGTAATTGTCATTCGAATTTTAGCCGTTGTTTTTAAAATTGCATTACCTAACATATATAAAGACAAAACTTGAAGTTGATCTTTAGTTGCAATTGTGTAACGATCAATTATTCAATAACTTCTGCCTTTTTTATATAGACATTTACCGAAGGCCAATCGCCTTTACCCGTATCTACAGCATTAATTCTATCAACAACATCCATTCCAGATATAACCTTTCCGAATGGTGTATAATTTCCATCTAAATGATAGGATCCTGGCTTTGTTACTACGATAAAGAACTCATATGGTGAGGCTAGTTTATGAGGATTGTCATTTTCACTACTTGGCATGGAAAGTGTTCCTCGGTGGTGTTTATGACCTTTTCTTGTGTCTGGAGGAAGTAAATAACGGCCAATTTCTCTTCTTTTTCTTGGTGTAGCCTCATCATCAGCGTTACCACCCTGAATAATGAAGTTTTTGACTATTCTATGAAATTGGGTATTGTCAAAATATCCTTTTCTGGTTAAATATATAAAGTTCGCCTTGTGGTAAGGTACATTGTCAAATAATTGAATAATAAAACTGCCTAAACTTGTAGTAATTTTAACTTTATTTACTTTTAAGTCTTTCTGATAATCAAAGAAAAATTCAATCGCATTCTCTTCATTAAGTACGAATTCTTCTTCTTGTTTTACGATAGAAGTATCCTTTATAATAACATTTTGTTGTTGATTTTTGGTTTTTAATGTAGAATCTTTTTTATTGGATTCATCTTTACAACCAACTAAAAAAAATAGTGTTATTATTGTGGTTAATGCGATTTTTTTTAAGCTCATGGATTTTAATTTGTTTTCAAAACAGGTGTCAAAAATAAAAAATCTTCCATTACCCGGAGTTGACGCTCATTATAAAATGGTTCCGGCCTTTAGGCAAGAACTTATGCGGAAAAATCAAGAACTTATGCGAACACCCAAAATGGCCGGTGTGTTGGCACTTTTTTACCCCGATAGTAATAATAATACACATTTCTTATTAACGTTAAGAAAAACCTATAAAGGAGTTCATTCAAATCAAATAGCTTTTCCAGGAGGTAAAGCCGAAAAAATTGATGAAAATATTATGATTACGGCGCTTCGCGAAACCGAAGAAGAAGTTGGTGTGCCAACTGCTAGTATTGGAATTTTAAAAGAATTAACTCAAGTTTATATACCACCCAGCAATTTTATAGTCTCACCTTTTATTGGATTGTCTATTGGCGAACTTTCTTTTAAATTACAGGAAGATGAGGTAGAGAAAATTGTTGAGGTGCCTCTTTTGGATTTATTGGATGATAAAAAAATCTTTACTAAAAAAATTACTACTTCATATGCAGAAGATGTAGATGTACCTGCCTTTAAATTAAATGGTTATACGGTGTGGGGGGCAACGGCAATGATGCTTAGTGAAGTCAAAGACTTAATAAAACAAGTGATATGAGCATCTAATTTCGTAAATTCGACGGTTCAAATTAAATGTCTAAATGAGCATATTCAAGGAAAATCCTTTTGGCCATATTCTTTTTATTAAAAAATTTTTAATTCGTGTACTGGGCTTAATTACGCATCAGCGCTATAAAAGGTTTAATACATTAGAAATTGAAGGTTCTGAAATAATTCGAAATTTACCTGAAAGAAATGTGCTTTTTGTCAGTAATCATCAAACCTATTTTGCTGATGTAGTGGCAATGTTTCATGTGTTTAATGCAAGTCTTAAAGGACGAGATGACAATATCAAAAACATCTCATATATCTTTAATCCAAAATTAAATGTCTATTATGTAGCGGCTGCAGAGACAATGAAAAAGTCTCTTTTTACAAAAGCATTGGCCTATGCCGGAGCAGTAAGCGTAGAACGCACTTGGCGATCTCATGGTAAAGATGTGAAAAGGCAAGTGAAAATGACAGATATTTCTAGAATTGGTATGGCCTTAAAAGATGGTTGGGTAATTACTTTTCCGCAAGGAACAACTACACCTTGGAAACCATTGCGTAAAGGTACAGCTCATATAATTAAAAAATACAAACCTGTAGTTGTTCCAGTTGTTATAGACGGTTTTCGTAGGTCATTTGATAAAAAAGGGCTGCGAATAAAGAAAAAGGGAATTCTACAGTCTATGGTTATTAAAGAGCCATTAGTGATAGATTACGATAATGAAAGTAATGATGAAATTATTGAAAAACTTGAATATGCAATTGAGCAACACCCTTCATTCTTAAAAGTTATTCCAAAAGAAGAAATAGCTGAATATGAGGCATTAAATCAAAAGCGTAGATTTAGAAAGCATTAAACTTCAAGTCTTTTTAATTCTTTGTGGTTCTTTTTAAGTTTTCTAAGGAGAAGGCCGTAAAGAAGAAAGTATATTACTCCAATTATCAAAGGCATAATTATTGCCATTGCCAGATACACACCTATTAATAGTTTTTTTAGTATTTCTGGTTCCATTTGTTTAAATTCCTCATAGTCAAAAGCCTCTGCTAATGCAGTTAAATCAGATGTAAAGTAAATTCCCAATGCAAAGGAAACCATAGTTATGAAAATTAATGAAAGTGAGAATATTACATAATATTTTACTGTCTTTCTGGTTTTAATAATTTTATCCATTAAGTTTTTTGCACTTTCAAGTACTGAAATTTCTTTGTAGCGCATATAGAATTCAAAAATAAAATAGGCCACTACAGTGTATTGTATTATTGTTAATCCAATAAACCAATATCTTAAGCCAATACTTTCATAAACCGCCATCTGGTTTTGTGCTTGGGGGAGAAAGTATAATAAATGTGGAAGAAGAAATTCTAGAATGCTAATAATCATTATCCACTTAACAATAGAAGAAGATTTCTTCCAAAGCATGGTATGAATTTCATTATAAGACAGTTTAGGAAGATTCTCTTCCTTTTTCTGCCAGTCTTTTTTAAGTAGTTCCAGTTCGTCCAGCATAATACTATGGATTTAATATGGTTCTAAGTTTATTTTTAATTCTATTCATTTTTACTCTTGCATTTACTTCGGTTATACCTAAAGTTTCACTAATCTCACTATAATTTTTGTCCTCTAAATAAAGAAAAACCAGGGCTTTGTCAATGTCTCCCAATTGTTTTACAGCCTTGTACATCAGTTTTAATTGTTGTTCTTCTGTTTCATCATATACGTCGGCTTTTATTTTGAAAATTACAGATTCATAATCTTGTGTCTGAATACTTCTTTTTGATTTTCTATATAAAGTAATAGCAGTGTTTAATGCCACACGATACATCCAGGTGCTAAATTTTGACTCACCTCTAAATTTGGGGTAGGCCTTCCATAATTGAATTGTAATTTCTTGAAACAGGTCACTGTGCGAATCACGATCATTCGTGTACAACGAACAAACCTTGTGAACAATATTCTGATTGCTCTCTAGGTCTGTCACAAATTGATGTTCCAGTTCTTTATTCACTTATTAAATGGTAGGTTGTTGCTAGTTAGTAGACATATTTTGAGTTTTGTTACAAAAAAAATATCAACTACGATATTTTTAATAGCGGATACTAATTTATTAACTATTCAGTTTTTTTGGGTGAATGCGATTTTGCTCTTAAAACTGTTTTTAAAGATAGCAAAAACAATAGTTTTTAGATTTCATTACGGTAGGTATAACGTATTTTTGTATGACTATGATAAACGAATGTGATTTGAATATACCAAAATCAGGTCTGCCTAGACTTGTAATAGTTGGTGGTGGATTTGGAGGTGTTTCCTTGGCAAAGGAACTTAGAGATCAAGAAATACAAGTGGTTTTAATTGATAAACACAATTATCATACCTTTCAGCCACTTCTTTATCAGGTGTCTACTGGAGGTTTAGAACCAGATTCAATAGCTTACCCCTTACGTAAAATTTTACAAGATTCACCAAATAATTATTTTCGTCTTGCGGAGGTATTAGAAATTAAACCTAACGAAAATAGCGTTGAAACTAATATTGGTGAAATAGGATATGATTTTTTAGTATTGGCTACTGGTTCTAAAACAAATTTCTTTGGTAATACCAATATTGAAAAGAATGCAATGGCAATGAAGACTGTACCTCAAAGTCTAAATTTGCGCAGTTTAATATTAGAAAATTTTGAAGATGCTTTGCTCACAGACGATTTAAATAAACGTGAGGCATTAATGAATTTTGTTATTGTTGGAGGCGGACCAACAGGTGTAGAATTGGCAGGTGCATTGGCCGAAATTAAAAAGGGAATTTTACCAAAAGATTATCCCGATTTGGATACACGTATTGCACAAATTAATTTAATTCAGGGTAGTGATAGGTTGTTGGCTACAATGAGTGAGCAGGCTTCTGAAAAGGCAGAAAAATTTCTGAAAAAGTTAGGTGTAAACGTCTATAAAAATATGAGAGTAACCGATTATGACGGATATAATGTTTCGACTAATGTAGATGATAGTTTTGAAGCGGCCACATTAATTTGGGCGGCAGGGGTACAAGGTGCCACAATTAAAGGTTTGAATGCCAAAGATCTTATTGTTCGAGGTAATCGAATGAAAGTTGATGAGTTTAATAAAGTAATTGGTTTTGACAACATTTTTGCAATTGGAGACATTGCCATGATGGAATCTGAAAATGAGCCCTATGGACATCCCATGGTAGCTCAACCGGCTATGCAACAAGGAAAACATTTAGGAAAAAATTTATTGCGCTTAATACATAAAAAAACACTACTTCCATTTAAGTATATTGATAAAGGGTCTATGGCTACTGTTGGTAGAAATAAAGCAGTTGTAGATATGAAAAAATTCAAATTCCAAGGTGTTTTTGCCTGGTTCGTTTGGATGTTTGTGCACCTATTTTTTTTAATAGGATTCAGAAATCGTGTGGTTGTATTTGTAAATTGGGTTTATAATTATGTGCGCTTTGATAGAGAAGCTCGATTAATTATAAGACCTTTTAAAAAGAAAAATAAGCTATAAAGTTTCAGTGTCAGTTATCAAATTTCCTTTTATTATTCCAATTATCATTAGTAATTGAGCAAGCCCATAAATACCCATTACTAAAATGCGAGAGTAGGGTATTTCACTTTTAAATTTCGTTATTGCAAGAATACTGTCTGAAAGCATAAATAATAACGAACCGGCTAATATGTATATATAACTATTATTGGTCAAAGAATCATCTCTAACGTATGCGTACAGTATCATTACCATTAAGACGACAATATAAATAGCAACAGGTATCGCTAAGTTATTTAAAGAGTCACTTAAATACCAAAATAATGCCAATGCATAACCTAATAAAACAAAAAGTGGCGCTTTAATACCAACTTCCTTATTACGAGATCTAGCAAACTGAATCGCATAAAATATATGACCTATTAAAAATGCTAAAACTCCAAAAATAAATATAGGTTCAGATACTCTTGCATAAATGAGTATTATATCGCCAATAATAGAACAAACTAATGCCGAGGAAACTAATTTCTTAGATACTTTATCTGTATTTTGTATAAGAAAAAAAACTAAAATAGATCCTACCACTAACGGTTTAGATAAAATGCGATAGGACCACAATTCGGGAACTGAAATTAAAACGATATCTATTAATAAGATTACAGTAAAACTCCAGAGAAACGGAATTAGTTTTTTCATAATTACCTTTTGCAAGAAAGCCAAATATATTTAAACTTTTACTTTACTGAAAATATTAGTTTTATGTACTAATTGTCTCGTAGGTTTTTCTATTTATCTGTTAGTAATTTATTTTTTAATGAAGAGTACATTTCTATTTAAAACAGTTGACAGGTTGACTAAAATATTGATTCCTGTTTCTAACTCAAACAGAATAGTCACTTTTTAAGCTTCTTGTTTTCACTACATTCTTTAAAATTCCTAAAATCACAAGTAATTGTGCACTGGCGTAAAAGGCCATTACTAAAATTCTAGAATAAGGTATTTCACTTTTAAACCTTGTTATCGCCAAAATACTATCGGAAAACATGAATAGAAATGTACCAGAAAGAATGTATATATAACTATTATTAGTTAAAAAATCTTTTCTTAAGTACGCAAAAAGAATCATTATTAAATGTGCAGAAATGTAAATTGCGACGGGTATTGCCAAGTTATTTAACGAATCGTATAAATAAATATAAACAGAAGCGGCATAAAAAAGTAGAATAAGTGTTGGCGCGATAAAACCTAAGTCTTTATTTCTACTTCTTGAAAATTGTATGGCATACATAATATGTGTTGTAAAAAAAGCTAAAAGACCGCCATAAAATAAAGATTCATAAATTTCATCATAAATTAAAAGCAAATCACCTGCAAGTGCAAAAAATAAAGCTGTAGCAACGATGATTCTTGTTTTTTGATCAACTTTCTGTTTAAGAAAGAAAACAATCATCGAAACCATAATCATTGGTTTTGTTATTATTCTATAAGACCATAATTCGGGATGTCCTACTACAATTAACTCAATAAGAACAATAATGAAATAACACCAAAGAAATGGCTTTAAATGCTTCATGGGAGATTTAATTCAATCGGAAAAGAGACAAAGATATTTAATCTTTTTTTCTTGGGTGAAAATTATTTAATACATCTTCTAAATGACTTTTATCTACATGCATATACACCTCGGTTGTAGTGATGCTTTCATGACCTAACATTTGTTGTATTGCTCTTAAATCGGCTCCATTTTGTAATAAATGTGTTGCAAAAGAATGTCGAAAAGTATGAGGACTAATATTTTTATTTAGGTCAATTTTTACTGCCAACCTTTTTATTATGGTAAAGACCATGGCTCTTGTTAATTGTTTACCCCTGCGGTTTAAGAATAAAATATCTTCAAATTGTCTTTGAATTTTTTGATGTACCCGAATTTCATTGCGATAAATATTAATGTACTTTTTGTTTATTTTACTAATAGGAACAAATCTTTGCTTATTACCTTTGCCGGTAACCTTAATAAAATCTTCATCAAAATATAAATCCGAAAGACGTAAATTAATAAGTTCAGAAACGCGTAAACCACATCCATATAACGTTTCTAACATGGCCCTATTTCTTTCTCCTTCTGGCTTGGAGAGGTTAATATTATTAATTAATTCGTTTATTTCATCTTCAGATAATGTATCTGGTAATTTTCGTCCAATTTTAGGAGACTCTATTAAGTCCATTGGATTGTCCACCCGGTAATCTTCGAAAACTAAGTAACTAAAAAAGCTTTTTAATCCAGAAATAATTCTTGCTTGAGAACGAGGATTTATGTTTTTAGCAACTTCATAAACAAATTGTTGAATGGTTTCTTTATTTATTTTTTCTGGGGACTCACTTAGTTCATGTATTTCTAAATAACCAATCAACTTTTTAATATCTAACGCGTAATTTTTGATTGAATTAGAGGCTAAACCTCTTTCAATTTTTAGGTAATGTTCAAAGTCCTTTAAGGCTGTCGTCCATTTCATTTTGTAAAGGTAGCAAATGAATTATTTTGCAGGCTTCTTCTTAAAATGTTCAAAATAAGTCAATTGCGTAAAGTGGTACGAAGATTGTATAGTTGATAATTGACTATAAAAACAATTAAAATTTTAAACACTACATTATCATGAAAAAATTATTTACACTAGCAATTGTGGCTTTATTTGGTATTTGTCAAGCACATGCACAAACCGATTTTCAATTTGGGGTAACCGGAGGTTTATTAAATAATGATACTAACATAAAAGCATCTGTAATTGGAATTTCATTATTTAATTTGGATGCAATTAGTAAGACAGGCTATTATGTTGGTGCTATTGCAGATTTGGGCGTTACAAATACATTTCACATTCAACCTGAGCTTACTTATGGTAAAGCAGGTGACCTCTCATTTGTTTATTTACCTATTATGGCCAAGTTTTATGTTACAAGAGGATTTAATATACAAGCAGGTCCTCAATTAAGCTTTAATTCAAATGTCGATGAAATTAAATCTATTTTAAAAGATATTTCAAACGATGATGATCGATTTAGTGATACACTAAAATCTACTGCAGTAGAATTGGGTGTAGGAGCAGGTTATGATATTACCCGCCATTTAATGGTGCAAGCACGGTATTCTTTTGCAATTACAGACAGATATAATGGTCCTGGTGATGCTCTTTTAGATGTTAAAAACACAACATTAAATGTTGGCGTAGCTTATAAGTTCTAATCAGATCAAATTAAATTATTGTAATTTTATATAGAATTTAACCTCAGATTACAACATTAAACACTATACCATATGAAAAAAGTTATCTTTTTGGCAGTTTTTTTATTTGCCATAACTGCGAAAAAAATGAATGCTCAAGTAATTGTTCAAGATAAAACTATTTCTAATAAAAGTTCATTGGGTGAGGATATTAGATTTGGAGCAAAGGCTGGTTTGAATATTTCAACTTTTTTAAATAAAGATTTTTTTGCCGTAAAACCCAAGCCTGGCGGGTATGTAGGTGGTATTGTTGAAGTACCTATTACTGATGAGATATATGCTCAACCAGAATTGTTAGTTTCTTTTCAAGGTGCAGATATAGGTATTGGTGATTTAAATTTTATATATGTGCATTTACCTTTAATGGGTAAATACCATATTACAGATGAAATTGCTGCTGAATTTGGCCCTCAAGTAAGTTTTGTATTGGATGATAATTTCGGATTTTTACAATACAGTGATGCTGATTCCAATATACCTTCTTATCCCAAAAAAGTTCAGGTTGCTTTGAATTTTGGGGGAGGCTATCGTTTGGATGATAACTTTTATTTTCAAGCGCGTTTTAGTTTAGGGCTCACAAAAACTATTGAAAATTATACATTTAAAAATGGTGTTGCTCAAATAGGAGCTGCTTACTTTTTCTAAGAGCAATATATAGTATCAAAAAAAAGACCGGAATGTTTCGGTCTTTTTTTGTCTGGTTGTGTCCTTGTTTTTTGAACTTTCCCACTATCAATAATACTTGTTTTTATACAATTTTTAAGAAATTGTTGAGTTAAGGTTTTAACTCAACAATTTAGCCTTAAACCATAATGTTATGAAAAAAAACATTTTAGTTATTGTATTTGCTTTATTATCATTTGCCTTGCAGGCTCAAAAAGGATTTAAATTAGGATTTCATGGTTCTTTACCCTTAGGAGAAAATAATGAAGTTGTTAGTTTAGGTGCCGGTATCGATGTAGGGTATATGTATCCGTTAGGTGAGGTGGTTGATTTGGGAATAATGACCGGATTTACAAATGGTTTTCCAGAAAAGTTTCATACCGATGTTGTTTTATATGATTTGCCCAATATTCAATTTGTACCTGTTGCTTTAGGTTTAAGGGTTTGGCCTTCAAATTCCTTTTCCTTTGGTGGTGAAATAGGAAATGCCTTTGGTATTAATGAAGGAAATGAAGGTGGTTTGTATTATCGACCTTTAGTAGGTTTGTTGCTTGGTGCTCAATTTGAGGTAAATCTTTCTTACACGAATGTAATTTTAGATGGCGAAGATTGGAACACTGTAAACTTAGGTGTGTTATATACTTTTCCACCAAAGAATCCTTATTAATAAATATCTTTATTGATGTGTGTAGCGATTGAACTTTTTTTATCGCTGGCTATTTGATATTTTTACCTTATGAAGTTGATGATAATAAATGGGCCCAACCTAAACCTACTTGGTAAACGTGAGCCTGAAATGTACGGAAGTAAAACTTTTGAAGATTATTTTATAGAGTTGCAAGAGAAATTCGAAGACTGCAATTTGGAATACTTTCAATCGAATATTGAAGGTGAACTTATTGGAAAAATTCAAGAAGTTGGATTTTCTTATGATGGAATTATTCTTAATGCCGCGGCCTATACGCATACTTCTGTTGGAATAGGTGATGCTGTGAAAGCTGTTGAAACACCGGTTGTGGAAGTGCATATTTCAAATACACATAAGCGTGAAGATTTTAGACATGTATCTTATATTTCTTCTGGTGCTAAAGGTGTTATTTTAGGCTTCGGCTTGCAAAGTTATAATTTAGCAATACAAAGTTTCTTAGGCTGATTTTTGTAAGTATTTCTTTTCGATATAAAATGTAGCAAAAGGTAATAATGAAGCCACTAAAAGTATAATAAGTCTTTTGAATGACCATTTTTTGTGATACCAATATAATACTGCTAGAATTATATAAGCTATAAAAAGAATTCCATGGGCATATCCAACATATTTATTTGGCATGGGTAGTCCTGCCATATATTTTAAAGGCATTGTTACAGCAAAAAGTGCCAGATACGAAATACCCTCTAAAATAGCTGTAATGCGAAAAGCTGCGAGCATTATATTTAAAAATTTAGAAGTATTAAACGTTTTAGAGTAGCTAGATATATAAAATCTAGCTACTCATAATAGTATTTATAAATGAATTACTTCGTCGTAAGCAGCAGCCACTGCTTCCATAACAGCCTCGCTCATCGTTGGGTGAGGATGCACAGCCTTGAGTACTTCATGACCGGTTGTTTCTAGTTTTCGGGCTACAACGGCTTCTGCTATCATATCAGTAACGCCAACACCAATCATATGGCAACCTAACCACTCACCATATTTGGCATCAAATATTACTTTTACGAATCCGTCAGATGCTCCAGAAGCTTTTGCTTTACCACTTGCTGAAAACGGAAATTTCCCAACTTTTATATCAAATCCTTTTTCTTTGGCCTGCTTTTCAGTTAAACCTACTGAAGCGATTTCAGGAATGCAGTATGTACAACCTGGAATATTGCCATAATCTAATGCTTCAACATGCATTCCTGCAATATTTTCGACACAGAGAATACCTTCAGCAGATGCAACATGAGCTAAAGCTTGTCCTGGGGT
This sequence comes from Flavobacteriaceae bacterium EG-1, assembly GCF_009649685.1. GTDB lineage: Bacteria > Bacteroidota > Bacteroidia > Flavobacteriales > Flavobacteriaceae > Aurantibacter_A. Next base: position 1,692,135 of record NZ_WJPK01000001.1, on the reverse strand, counting down.
AACATCACCTATTGCATAATAGCCTTCTATATTAGTTTTATAATTGGCATCAACTACAATCTTATCACGATCGGTTTTAATACCAACATTTTCAAGACCAATATTTTCAATATTAGATTTAATGCCAACAGCTGAAAGTACAATGTCTGCAGGAATTATTTCGGCACCTTTAGCAGTTTTAACATTTACTTTTACTCCTTCACCAGACGTGTCAACTTGTGTTACCTCCGAGGAAGTCATCACTTTAATGCCAGATTTTTTTAAGCTTCGTTCTAGTTGTTTAGAAACATCTTCATCTTCTACAGGAACTATATTTGGTAGATATTCTACAATAATTACTTCTGTGCCCATTGTGTGGTAAAAATATGCAAACTCTACTCCAATGGCTCCACTACCAACAACAACCATTTTTTTAGGTTGTTCTTTAAGACTCATGGCTTCTCTGTATCCTATTATTTTTTTGCCATCTTGCGGAAGACTTGGGAGCTCTCTACTACGTGCTCCTGTTGCTATTATAATATGTTTAGCACCGTATTCGGTCTCTTTACCACTTTCATCCTTTACCGAAACCTTTTTACCAGCTTTTAATGTACCATAACCTTTAATGACTTCAATTTTATTTTTTTTCATTAAAAACTGTACGCCTTTACTCATGCCATCGGCAACACCACGACTTCTTTTCACTACGGCCTCAAAGTCTTTATCAACGCCATCTGCTTTTAATCCGTAATCCGATGCATGCTTTAAATAATCAAAGACTTGCGCTGATTTTAATAGCGCTTTTGTTGGTATACAACCCCAATTAAGACAAACACCACCAAGACTTTCTTTCTCAATAATAGCTGTTTTTAATCCTAATTGTGACGCTCTAATTGCGGTAACATATCCTCCAGGCCCACTGCCCAAAACAATAACATCGAAGTTGCTCATGTGTATAGTTTTTATAGCTAATTTAACAGAATGCAAATGTACAAAAGCAAAATCATATTTAAATACCAATACGCATCAAATCGTAATGTTAGTAGCGTATTTTTAAAGCTTAACCTTAAAAATTCTTTTTTTTAAGGATTATTCTTTTGCAGGTATAAATTTCAATGCCGCACCGTTAATACAATGCCTTTTGCCTGTGGTTTCTGTTGGACCATCATCGAAAACATGCCCTAGATGACCGCCACATGTGGCGCAATGTTCTTCAGTTCGTTTATAACCAATTTTATAGTCAACATCATAAGCTACATTACCCTTAATTTCTTGGTCAAAACTTGGCCAGCCTGTGCCAGAAACAAATTTATTTTGACTTTTAAACAACTCGGTTCCACAGCCGGCACAAACATAAATTCCCTCTTCTTTAAGGCTTAAAAGATCACTGGTAAATGATCTTTCTGTGCCAGCTTCACGAAGTACATAATATGCAATTTCACTAAGCTCTGAACGCCATTCGCTATCAGTTTTAACAACACTAAAATTTTCTTTCTTAGTTATTTTTTTATCCTGTGATATTCCATTGCACCCAAAAAAAGCTAGGGTAATTATTAGACTTAATCTTTTCATAAACATAGCACAAATTTATTTTATAATTAGACGTTTCATTTTCTATTTCCTTTCAACTAAAATAACATTATGATGATAAATAAGCCCGAAAATCAATTGATATTCGGGCTTTAAATTGGTATAATTAATTATGCTTTAGTTCAAATGAATTCTGGAAATAGATTTCTCCGTTACGCCTATAGACTGCATTACTGTTGAAATATTTGATTTATCTAATTTAGATCCAGAGACTATATTTGCAGGTAAAACAGCAATCCTAAAAATCTGTTCATCGGTGTCACCTGTCGGTAACGTATTTAGATCAAAATCTGATTCCAAAAATATATTTGCATCTAAAAATGTATGGTCGTAATTATATTGTAATAGTCCTTGGTCCAAAATTCTAGTTTGTGGAAGTAATCTCCATATATCAACTGGTACTCCATCGTTATCTTCAGTTTGATCCCACAGTATATAAATTAAAATTACATCGTTCTCAAACACTTCAAGTGTAGGTGCTATCTCATTAAAATCCACAAAGATTTGATATTCATTTTCTGCGGTAAAATCACCAACTATATCAAATACATTACCTATTTCACCATCAAGACCATCTAAACCATCTTGTCCGTCTAGTCCATCAAATCCTGGAGGGCCTTCCGGACCAGTACATGATATAAAAAGTAATGTTATTAATGAAGCGAAAAGTAGTGTAGCCTTTTTCATAATATATAATTTTAATTTGTATTTATTTCAAACTTAACTAGAACAATTCAAAAAGCGTTCCAAATTATTACTGGAATATTATGTAGCCTTAAATATTATAAATAATAATCTGATTGTCAGATGTATATGGTTTTTTAAAAATTGGTATAGAATTTGATTTTGTACTAGCTAGGTACTTTAAAGGTTTTCGAATCTAACTTTCTTAAACCGCAATTTTTTGTATATTGGAATTTTAAATTAAACACTACCCTCATGAAAAAAATAACTTTGGCATTGGTCATATTCTTAGTCGTTGCCGCATGTAAAACAAACCCCTTTACGGGTAAAAAAGTATTGAATTTTTATCCAAATAGCCAAGTGTTTCCGATGGCCTTTGCTCAATATGATCAGTTTTTAACTGAGAATAATGTGATTGAAAATACTGCAGATGCTAAGATGATTACTAAGGTAGGGCAGCGAATATCATCCGCTGCTGAACGTTGGCTTGTTGCTAATGGTTACCCTGGTTACCTTAAAGATTATAAATGGGAATATAATTTGGTTAAAGACGAAACTGTAAACGCTTGGTGTATGCCCGGTGGTAAAATTGTATTCTATACAGGAATCCTCCCAATAACTCAAAGTGAAACTGGTATTGCCGTAGTAATGGGACACGAAGTTGCTCATGCACTAGCGGATCATGGTGCTCAAAGAATGAGTGCAGGTACCCTTCAACAAATTGGTGCAGTAGCGGGTAATGTTGCAATTCAGGACCCAAATAAACGAAATATGTTTAATCAAGCATACGGAGTAGGTTCTAATGTTTTAGGTTTATTACCATTTAGTAGAAGCCATGAAACGGAAGCAGATCGCATTGGATTACAAATTATGGCTATTGCCGGTTACAATCCTGATGAGGCCGCGGAGTTGTGGAAAAGAATGAAGGCCAATAGTGGGGGAGAAGCACCACCAGAATTTATGAGTACGCACCCATCAAATGACACTAGAATTGCGAACCTTACCGAGTGGGCACCTGCTGCAAAACAAGAGGCTGCGAAATTCGGAGTCACGAAATTTTATTAGACTTAAGTTTAAATTGTATATTTAAAGCCGTCTGCCAAATGGTAGACGGCTTTTATTTGTAACCTATGACCAAGCCACTTAAAGGAAGTAAAAAACTGCTCAATGCTTGGGCTTTTTACGATTGGGCAAATTCTGTCTATAATTTGGTAATTTCTTCAGCCATTTTTCCAATTTTTTATGGTGCTTTGTTTCGAGCTGCTGGAGTTGAGAAGGTGGTCATTTTTGGTGGTGAAATTGCTAGGGCTCCTTTAATTAGCTATGTTACTTCTGTGGCCTTTCTCTTCATTGCATTAATTACACCGCTTTTATCTGGTATTGCCGATTATGTTGGTAATAAGAAAAGATTTATGCAATTTTTTTGTTATTTGGGAGCTTTTTCTTGTATTGGTTTAAATTGGTTTTCATTAGAGAATATTTACTTCAGTTTAATTTGTTACTTCTTTGGTTTGGTAGGTTTTTGGATTAGCTTAGCTTTCAATAATTCATATTTGCCAGATGTTGCATATCCAGAACAACAAGATGCTATAAGTGCTAAGGCTTATTCTATTGGATATGTTGGTAGTGTTCTTTTGCTACTTGTAAACCTTGCTATGGTCATGAAACCAGATTTATTTGGAATTGTAGGTGATGAAGGAGGTTTAGCTGAATTAAAAGCAATGCAATATTCATTTGTTACTGTAGGTATTTGGTGGATGGTCTTTAGCCAGTATACTTTTCGTTTTCTTCCATTAGGAAATAAAACAGAATCTGAAGGAAAAAATATAATTCTTAATGGATTTAAAGAATTGAAAGGTGTGTGGCACCAATTAGGCGAGCTAATTCGATTGAAACGTTATTTAGGTGCTTTTTTCGTTTATAGTATGGCTGTACAAACTGTAATGCTAATTGCCACATTTTTTGGTGAAGAAGAGATTGCTTGGGGTTCAGATAATGAGCGAACCATGGGCTTAATTATTAGTATAATGCTGATTCAGTTAGTAGCAATAATAGGTGCTACAGTTACCGCTAGAGCGTCTCGAGCATTTGGTAATATTAAAACATTAGTAGTCATAAATGTATTATGGATTGTACTGTGTATTTACGCATATTTTGTAATTACACCAACTGATTTTTATATTGCTGCTGGTTGTGTTGGTATTGTAATGGGGGGTATTCAGGCGCTTTCAAGATCTACCTATTCTAAATTCCTTCCTGAAACTACAGATACTACTTCTTTTTTTAGCTTTTATGATGTAGCGGAGAAAATAGGAATTGTTATCGGTACTTTCTTATATGGTTATGTAGCTCAGGTAACTGGTACCATGCGTAATGCAATTATATTTTTGGGAGTTTTCTTTTTGATTGGTGCAATTTTGCTTCTTCGGGTAAATAAAAATCCCCATCCATTAATAATAGACGGGGAATAACTACTTCGCTTTTTGATTTAATATATTTTAACCAATTTTATTTCTTGGTGATATCTCCCGAACCGGAAGTTTTAGTATCTACTTTATCAGGATTGCCTTTATAATTGATATCTCCTGAGCCGGAAACACGGGCCTTTAATCTTTTATTGGCTGTTACCTCAATATTTGCCGAACCAGAGACTGTGGCTTCTACATTGTCTGCTTCCAATTCATAAGCCGCTATATCACCACTGCCTGAAATTGTTGCTTCAAAATTTGTAGCCCTACCGCTCAATTTTATGTCACCAGAGCCAGACATCGCAGTTGTTATATTTTCTGCATCAATATCAAGGGTTATATCTCCAGAACCAGACATGCTTGTCTTAAAATCAGATGATTTTATTTTGGTTTTACCTACTATATCACCCGATCCTGAAAGCGCCACTGCATCAATGCTTTCAATGGGTACGGTAATATGTATACCGTCTTTCCAACTTGAAGGACTTAAATTGTAACCTTTTTCAGTTTTTATGTTTAGCTGCCCATTTTTGACTTCTGTAATTATATGTTCTAATAGATTAGACTCTCCACTCAAAGTAATTTCACCTTCACTTCCGGATACTAATTCCACATCAAAAAAACCGGAAACTCCAATTCTGTCGTAGTCACCTACTGATCTTTCAATAATGGTTTTTTCGCCATTTCCTTTTACCTTATTTCCCCATTGTGCAGTACATGAAATACTGCAAAGTACTAATAAACTTAATGTTGCTAAATTTTTCATTCTTTTGATTATTTATTAATGATTGATGATTATTTATTGTAAAATGTAATGCTACCGTAATCACTACTAATTGAAATAGTATTTCCACTATTTGGTTGACCATGATATCCTTTGTAATATTTTGAAGTTGACTTTTCGTTACTAATATTTATTTCAAGCTTGTCTTTGCCACTAAAACCGCCATAATCTAGGTCCAATTCAAAATCGAAATTATAATCGGTATTATATCCCAATTTTACTCCAGTATAATCGCTTTCAATAGATACATCTCCAGCATCTGCAGCCATTTCTTCTATTTTTATCTGACCATAATCGGCATTTATATCTATGCTGCCATGTATAGTACCAAGTCGTACATTAAAATAATCGCCATTACCTGTTATACTATTTGCTTTATTTACTTCTAATTTGCCATAATCGCAGTCATATATGAGATTTTTCATCGCCTTAAATGTGGCATTTGTATAATCTGCATCAAGCCTAATATCATTAGTTTTTTCTAAGGTAAATCCTGAGTAATCAGCTTTTATTGTACCGCTATTCATATATTCAATTGAAGAATTTGATGTGTAGTCGAAGTTTAATTCATTATTTCTTCCGCGTAATTCGCCAATTTCTAACCTACCATAATCGCAATTAATTTTAGCATGACCATCAATACGATCTATTATGATGCTTCCATAATCATTGTTGAGATGAACACTATTCTTTACGGGTAGTTTAATGCTATAATTTACTTGCATATTTACATTATTATTAGTCCAATTCCATCCCCAACTACTGCTTTTACTACCAAACACAGTACGAGCGGAAACCAAACTACTACTATTTTCAAAGTCCACATTAATCTCTTCTAATTTTCGTTGGACTTTAGCTTCATTATTACCGCTAGTTTTTATATGTACTTCAATTAATACTCTATTTTCATTCCAAGAAGTAATGTTCAAATTCCCATAACTATTTTTTATTTTTAACAAAGCATCAGAATTCACATTAAATTCTTTTTTAATGGTTTTTTCTTTGATGTACTTTCCTTTTAATTCATGCTCATGAGCAGTAAGCATCATAGGCAAAGCAAAAATTAATAAGGCAATATATTTATGTAGAATTACTTTCATTTGTATTGTATTTTTATGTTTAGAGTATGGACAGACTCTTATTTTCTTCAAATTTTTTCAGGGTTTTTATATCTTCTATTTGCTCTATTACTTCTTCTAAAAGATCTATTCTGGTTTGGAAATTGGTAATCATAGCACTTAAAATAAGTTTGCTATTACCACCATTTAAAAGGTCGATTTCTAGATTTTTATAATTTAATTCTAACTTGCTAAGTTGAGACATTGTATCTGTAATTATTTTCTTTGTCTCAGGTGTATCTAAGCTTTCAAGTTCTTTAACTTGCTCTTCAATTAAATTGGCAAAGTAAAATTGCGTATTTGCTGCCTCTGGTGAAATTTCTGCAACTTTTTCTTCTATAGAGGTTGTAGTATTTAAATATCCTAAGGCAATAGCGAAAACTAAAATTATAGAAGCCGCAATTGATAATGGTTTCCACCAATTAATCTTTTTTGGGGTGTTATGCGGCACTATAGTTTCTGCCTTAAGTTTGTCAAGAAACCTAAGCTCATGGCCAGAATTCGGTTCTTCGGTATCGAAGTGGCCTTGTAATTCTTTGAAAATATCTTCTATTTTATTGTCTTGCATAATTATGCGCTTAAAATTTTCTTTCTTAAACTTTCTTTTGCTCTTGATATAGTTGTTCTACAATTTGCGTAACTAATGTTCATTATTTCACTAATCTCCTCATAATCATAACCTTCAATTAAATGTAAGGTCAAAGAAATTCTGTAATTGTCTTTCAATTGTTTCATGGTTTTCATCACTTTTTGAGCCTTTTGTTCAGAAAACTCATAATTGGAGACTATTCCATCATTATCTTCAACCTTGTACATTACATTATCAAAAGAGACTTCGTTTTTTTTCTGCTTCTTTCTATAATGATAAATACTATTATTTACCACAATTCGCTTCAACCAAGCTCCGAAAGCAACTTCACCCTTAAACGTGTGCAATTTTGTAAATGCTCTTAAGAATGATTCTTGCATAATATCTTCAGCTTCAGCAGTGTCTTTTACAATACGCAATGCAACATTATACATCGCCTTATAGTAGCGATTGTATATTTCCAATTGTGCGGATTGATTACCTTTTAGACACAACTTCAACAGTTTGTCTGTATGTTCAATACTTTGGCTCAAAAAGGTTGTTATTTATTTAAAAGATTACCGAATTTAATGATTGTTACACTTATATATTTTTTTTTCGTGAGGATGGCGAAATTAGAGGTGCATTTGTCGATTATGACCTTTTTAATTACCGAATATGGCATTTTTTCACTTCCTTGTCTTATGGCATAAGAATTGTCTTAATTTATAAAGATTGAAGGTCCAAAAGCGGTAAATCTTGTGTTGTATTGTGGTTTGGACTATTTTACGAGAAAAGAACATATAATAACATCGTTAATCTAAATGACAGATTGACGCACTATATTGATTATGGCAAGAACTAAATTCATAAATATTGACAATGTGTCGTTACAGCACATTGAAAACGAAGCAGAATTAATTCCATTATTAACTCCGGAGGATGAAGAGGAGATGAATAATGAATCTTTGCCCGAAACCCTACCAATATTACCCTTGCGTAATACAGTATTGTTTCCAGGGGTTGTAATTCCAATTACTGCTGGTAGAGATAAATCTATTAATTTAATCAAGGATGCTAATAATGGCTCTAAAGTTATTGGTGTTGTGTCTCAGAAAGATGAAGAGACTGAAAACCCGAAAATTAAAGATATCAATACCTTGGGTACTGTAGCTCAAATTCTTAGAGTTTTAAAGATGCCCGATGGTAATACAACAGTAATTATACAAGGTAAAAAACGATTTGAAGTTGCTGAGGTTTTAACCGAAAATCCTTATATAACAGCAACCATACGAGAAACTGCGGAAGAAAGAGAAGGGCAAGAATCGCAAGAGTTTTTAGCTATTATAGATTCTATAAAAGAACTTGCTTTACGCATTATAAAGGATAACCCTAATATTCCCAGTGAAGCTTCGTTCGCTATTAAAAATATACAAAGCAATTCTTTTTTAATAAATTTTGTTTCTTCAAACCTAAATTTAACGGTTAAAGAAAAACAAGAGTTATTAGAAATAGGGGTCCTAAAAGAACGTGCACTGGCTACATTGAAGTATATGAATGTAGAGATGCAACGCTTAGAATTGCGTAATGATATACAGCTAAAAGTTCGGAATGACTTAGATCAGCAACAACGAGAGTATTTTCTTCACCAACAAATGAAAACTATTCAAGAAGAATTGGGTGGTGTTTCTAATGACGAAGAAATTGATGAAATGCGTGAAAAAGCTAAGTCTAAAAAATGGACTAAAGCGGTGGGCGATCATTTTAACAAAGAGCTTGCTAAAATGCAACGGATGAATCCACAAGTGGCTGAATACTCTATTCAAAGAAATTACCTCGATTTATTTATAGGATTACCTTGGAATGAATTTTCTAAAGACAAATTTGATTTAAAAAGAGCTCAAAAAATATTAGACAGAGACCATTATGGTTTAGAAGATGTAAAACGTCGAATTATTGAATATCTCGCTGTTTTAAAGCTTAGAAATGACATGAAATCTCCTATTTTATGTCTATACGGACCACCTGGTGTTGGTAAAACATCACTTGGTAAATCTGTAGCAGAAGCATTAGGAAGAGAATATGTGCGTATGTCATTAGGCGGTTTGCGCGATGAAGCTGAGATTCGAGGTCATAGAAAAACATATATAGGTGCTATGCCTGGTCGTATTATTCAGAGTCTAAAGAAAGCAGGTACATCTAACCCCGTATTTATTTTAGATGAGATTGATAAGCTTTCTAACAGTCATCAAGGAGATCCTTCTTCAGCAATGTTAGAGGTTTTAGACCCTGAACAAAATAGCGAATTTTACGATAATTTCTTAGAAATGGGATATGACCTCTCTAAGATAATGTTCATTGCTACAGCAAATAATTTATCTTCTATTCAGCCAGCTTTACGAGACCGAATGGAAATAATTAATGTTTCGGGGTATACTATTGAAGAAAAAGTTGAGATTGCTAAACGTCATTTGCTACCTAAGCAGTTGAAAGAACATGGAATGTCTGCCAAAGATTTAAAAATAGGTAAGCCGCAATTGGAGAAAATAGTTGAAGGTTATACCCGTGAATCTGGAGTTCGAAATTTGGAAAAACAGATTGCTAAAACGGTACGTTATGCTGCTAAATCTATAGCTACTGATGAAAAATATGATATTAAAGTATCCAATGCAGATATAGAGAAAATATTGGGCCCAGCTAGACTTGAAAGAGATAAATATGAGAATAACGATGTGGCAGGTGTTGTCACAGGTTTAGCTTGGACAAGTGTTGGCGGTGATATTTTATTTATTGAATCTATCTTATCCAAAGGTAAAGGAACGCTCAATATTACAGGTAATCTTGGTAAAGTCATGAAAGAATCTGCTACCATTGCCATGGAATACATCAAATCAAACTGTGATAGATTTGGAATTAACCCGGAAGTATTTGGTAAATATAATGTACACATACACGTACCAGAAGGTGCAACACCTAAAGATGGTCCGAGTGCAGGTATTACAATGTTAACTTCTTTAGTTTCGCTATTTACTCAAAAAAGAATTAAGAGTAGTCTGGCTATGACTGGTGAAATAACTTTACGTGGTAAAGTATTGCCTGTAGGCGGTATAAAAGAAAAAATTCTTGCTGCTAAAAGAGCGAAAATTAAAGAAATAATTTTGTGTAAAGACAATGAAAAAGACATCTTAGAAATTAAACAAGACTATTTAAAAGGATTAAAATTCCATTATGTAACCAATATGCATGAGGTAATTGATATTGCGATTACTGATAAGAAGGTGGTAAATCCGAAAGAATTATAAATATTTTGCGTTCAACTTATATATGAAAGCACTGGTTTAATCAAATCTGAGTATTTTTGTTTTATGTGTAAAATTACCATAGCTATTGATGGCTATTCTTCTACTGGAAAAAGTACTGTAGCAAAACATTTAGCTAAAGATTTAGGTTATGTTTATGTAGATACAGGTGCTATGTATCGGGCTGTAACCTTATACGCGTTACGCATGGGTTATTTTGGAGAATCTGAGAAGAATGTAGCTGCATTAGTAGCAGATTTACCCAAAATAAATCTGAAATTCGTATTCAATGAAAGTGTGGGCTATTCAGAAATTTATTTGAATGATGAAAATGTTGAAAAGGAAATTCGGACCTTGCAAGTTTCTGCTTATGTAAGCCCAGTTGCTGAGATTCAAGCTGTACGAGTTAAGCTTGTTGAAATGCAACAAGAAATGGGAAAGGAAAAAGGTATTGTTATGGATGGTCGCGACATAGGAACAGTAGTTTTTCCAGATGCAGATATGAAGGTTTTTATGACGGCTTCAACTCAAGCGAGAGCCACTAGACGGTATAGAGAATTGTTAGATAGAGGAGAAGAGGTTACGTACCAAGAAGTATTGGAAAATGTAGAATCGAGAGATTATATAGATTCAAATAGAGAATTCTCACCGTTGCGAAAAGCAGCTGATGCTATTGAGTTTGATAACAGTGATCTTGGACTTCAAGATCAATTTGAAAGATTACATGGATATGCTTTGCGTTTAATTGAAGAGCGAAAGAAGTTTAAATAAAATATTTAATTTTTGAAGAATAAAAAAGGGATGCATTTGCATCCCTTTTATTTTTTAAATCTTACACTTAAAGATTTGGAATTACCAAAACTTGATCTGGATGAATAACATCTGGGTTTTTTAATATACCAGAGTTTGCCGCGAAAATCTCTTTATATTTCATAGCATCACCATAATAATGCTTTGCAATTTTACTCAAAGACTCACCACCTTTAACAGTATGTCTTGCATATACTGAAGTATCTTCTACCGTAATGTTTGCTTTGATGTCTGAAGGACTTTCACCACCGAGTTCTTTAATTTTGTCCCACATTAGGTTTTTTTCATATTGAGTTTTTGCAACTCCCTTTATTTTTAGAACGCCACCTTCTTCAGAAACAGCACCATCTTTTACTCCTAATTGCTCCCCAAGAGTTAATACCCCTTGATATTTTGCTTTAACACTCATTTTTCTATTTTAATGGTTAATAATATACCTGTAAAAATAGTGATTATTATAATAAAAACGGGGTGTATTCAATAAATAACGGCTATAAATAACTACTAGTACGTATATTATTGGTTAAAACCATAAATTAATTGTATTTTTGCACTCCTTTTTTGACGGCCGGGTAAAGAGAGAAAAAGGAATTGAATAAATAAAATAGTATAACAGCTTCTGTGTTAGTCGTCTAGCTCTTTAAATTGCACAGAATACAAATTTAATCTTCAAATGGCTGAAGAAAAAGCAACCGTACCGGTGGAAGAAACCGAAGTAGCAAAACAAGAAGAAAAAGTGGCAGCTCCTGTCCAAGATCCTAAAGAATTTTTAGAAAATTTTGATTGGGAAAAATACGAACAAGGAATTGAGCGTGTTGAAGACTCAAAATTGCAAGAATTTGAAAAACTAGTAGCAGAGAATTTCGTTGATACTGCTGATGAAGAAGTAGTTACTGGTAAAGTAGTGTATTTAACTGAGCGTGAAGCTATTATTGATATTAACGCTAAATCTGAAGGTGTAATATCATTAAATGAATTTCGTTACAATCCTGATTTAAAGGTTGGTGACAAAGTGGAGGTTCTTATAGACATCCGTGAAGATAAAAGTGGACAATTAGTATTGTCGCATAGAAAAGCACGTACCATCATGGCATGGGATCGTGTAAACAAAGCACATGACAATGAAGAAATTGTAAGTGGTTTTGTAAAATGTCGTACCAAAGGTGGTATGATTGTCGATGTATTTGGAATAGAGGCATTCTTGCCAGGTTCTCAAATCGATGTGAAGCCAATACGCGATTACGATCAGTATGTTGGTAAGAATATGGAATTTAAAGTGGTTAAAATTAATCACGAATTCAAAAATGTTGTTGTTTCGCATAAAGCACTTATTGAGGCTGATATCGAAGAGCAGAAGAAAGAAATTATTAGCCAGTTAGAAAAAGGACAAGTACTAGAAGGTGTTGTTAAGAACATTACTTCTTACGGTGTGTTTATTGATCTTGGTGGTGTTGATGGTTTAGTACATATAACTGACCTTTCTTGGTCTAGAATTAACCACCCGAACGAGGTTGTTGAACTTGATCAGAAATTAAACGTTGTAATTTTAGATTTTGATGAAAACAAATCTAGAATACAATTGGGTATGAAGCAATTAGAGAAACACCCTTGGGAAGCTTTATCTGATGAGATAAAAATTGGAGATAAGGTTAAAGGTAAGGTTGTTGTTATTGCTGATTACGGTGCTTTCATTGAAGTTGTAGAAGGTGTTGAGGGCTTAATTCACGTTTCTGAAATGTCTTGGTCTACACATTTACGTTCTGCACAAGATTTCGTAAAAGTTGGCGATGAAGTTGAAGCTGTAGTTTTAACTTTAGATAGAGAAGATCGTAAAATGTCTCTTGGAATCAAGCAATTGACACCAGACCCATGGACTGATATTACTTCTAAATACCCAGTTGGCTCTCGTCATAAAGGTATCGTTAGAAATTTCACCAACTTTGGTGTTTTTGTTGAAATGGAAGAAGGTATTGACGGACTAATATACATATCTGACCTTTCTTGGACTAAAAAAATCAAGCATCCTTCAGAATTTGTAAATGTAGGTGACACCATAGATATAGAGGTGTTAGAATTAGATGTTGATGGTCGTAAGTTAAGCTTAGGTCACAAACAGACTACTGAAAATCCTTGGGATAAATATGAATCTGAATTTGCTTTAGGTTCTGTGCATAAAGCAACAATATCTGATATTGTTGATAAAGGTGCTACCATTGAATTTAATGAAGATATTATAGCTTTTGTACCACAACGCCATTTAGAAAAAGAGGATGGTAAGAAATTAGGTAAAGGTGAAGAAGCTGAATTTAAAATTATTGAATTCAATAAAGATTTCAAGAGAGTTGTTGCAAGTCATACGGCTATCTTTAAAGAGGAAGAAGTGCGCAATGTAAAAGCTGCACAGAAACGAGCAAGTAAAGCGGCTGATGAAGCTAAGCCTACTTTAGGTGATGCCAATGATGCTTTACAAGCTTTGAAAGATAAAATGGAAGCAAACGATAACTAATTTTTTGCAAACATTATAAATTACAAAAGTCCTGATAGAAATGTCAGGGCTTTTTTTTGTTGCTAATTCTCAAAGGCTTTTCAATCTTAATTTCATATTTTTGTTTAGCAAAAGCATCGGTCAATAACGATATGAGTCAAAAAGTACTGCTCTCTTCTAAAGAAATTCAAATCATACTTCACCGTTTGTCATGCCAGTTGCTTGAAAATCATTTAGATTTTTGTGACACAGTTTTAATAGGTTTACAACCAAGAGGTATTTTTTTGGCAGAACGATTAACAAAATTGCTAAAAGAAGAATATAAGGTGAAACATATAGATTTGGGATCTTTAGATATCACTTTTTACCGCGATGATTTTAGACGCGGAGATAAACCTTTAGAAGCTAATAAAACAAACATCAACTTTTTAGTTGAGGATAAAAAAGTTGTACTTATTGATGATGTTCTGTACACTGGTCGTAGTATTAGAGCAGCTTTGACCGCAATTCAGTCTTTTGGAAGACCAGCTGAAATTGAATTATTGACGCTTATTGATAGAAGATTTAGCAGACACCTTCCAATACAACCAAATTATAGAGGAAGACAGGTTGATGCTATAAATAATGAGAAAGTAAAAGTTCTCTGGGAAGAAAACGATGGTAAAGACATCATTTATTTGATAAATAAATAAAAATGAGTGAATTAAGTGTAAAACACTTACTAGGTATTAAATATCTCAACAAAAGTGATATTCAACTCATTTTTGAAACAGCTGACCATTTTAAAGAAGTTATTAATCGTTCGATAAAGAAAGTTCCTTCATTGCGTGATATTACTATAGCAAATATATTTTTTGAAAATAGTACGCGCACTAAACTGTCTTTTGAATTGGCTGAAAAACGCCTATCTGCAGATGTTATTAATTTTTCTGCAGGACAATCATCGGTAAAAAAAGGTGAAACTCTTATTGATACGGTAAATAATATTCTTTCCATGAAAGTTGACATGGTTGTTATGAGGCATCCGAATCCTGGAGCTGGGATATTTCTATCAAAACATGTAAATGCGGCGATAGTTAATGCAGGTGATGGCGCACATGAACATCCAACTCAAGCATTACTCGATTCGTATTCTATTCGTGAACGCTTTGGTGTGGTAGCAGGTAAGAATATTGTAATTGTGGGAGATATTTTGCATTCGCGTGTGGCATTGTCGAATATATTTGCTTTAAAATTACAAGGGGCAAATGTAAAGGTGTGTGGGCCAAAAACACTGATGCCTAAATATATTGAAAGTTTAGGTGTTACCGTAGAAACTGATTTGAGAAAAGCACTTGAATGGTGTGATGTGGCTAATATGTTACGTGTTCAAAATGAACGTATGGATATAAGTTATTTTCCTACGACTAGAGAATATGCACAGCAGTTTGGTGTAAATAAGGCATTGCTGAATAGTTTAGATAAGGAAATTACAATAATGCATCCTGGTCCTATAAATAGGGGCGTAGAAATTACAAGTGATGTGGCGGATTCAGATCAAAGTATAATTTTGAATCAAGTTGAGAATGGAGTAGCGATTCGAATGGCAGTAATTTATCTGTTGGCTTCCAAAATAAAATAAGAAAAAATGATATTTGATAAAAAGGGCAACACAACCACGGTGTTTCAAGAGAATATTTCGCTCGTTCAGTTTATAAAAAACTTGAAAGAAGCTTATCCTAAAATAAAGGATGATCATTTAATTATTAATCTCTTTTCCTTTTCAGCTTTATCGTCAGATGACATTTTAGAGTTTTTGCAAATTTCAAATGAACATCGAGAACAAAATAAATCGTTTGTTTTAGTTACTACTAAACTAGGTTATGATGATGTCCCTGAAGAAATTTGCGTGGTGCCCTCAATTATTGAGGCACATGATTTTATAGAAATGGAAGAAATCGAAAGAGACCTCGATTTATGAATTTAACTATTCTTGGTTGTTACGCAGCAACTCCCAGAACACTTACAAACCCTACTTCGCAAGTTTTAGAAATTAAAAATCACATGTTTTTAATTGATTGTGGCGAAGGTACGCAGGTACAATTAAGAAAGCATAAAATTAAGTTTTCGCGCATCAATCATATTTTTATTTCACATTTGCATGGTGATCATTTTTTTGGTTTACCGGGGTTAATATCCACTTTTCGTCTTTTAGGTAGGGATAAAGAAATGCATATTTATGGACCAAAAGGCATAAAAGAAGCTATTACTTTATTATTAAAATTAGGGGATTCTTGGACTAATTACTTATTAGTTTTTCATGAACTTTCTTCTAAAAAAAGTGAACTTATTTTTGAAGATGATAAAGTAACTGTAGAAACCATTCCTTTAAATCATAGAGTATATACCAATGGATTTCTTTTCAAAGAAAAATTAGGAGAACGAAAGTTAAATGTAGATGCAGTTGCTAAATATAAAGTGGATAAAGCTTATTTTCATAATATAAAAAAAGGAAAAAATATCATCTTAGACGATGGTCGTAAAATAGAGAATAAGTTGTTGACCTTTGATCCCCCAGCGGCTAAAAGCTATGCCTTCTGTAGTGATACAGCTTATAAACCGGACATAGTGCCGCAAATTAAAAATGTTGATACCTTATATCATGAATCAACATTTTTAGAGTCAGAACAGCACTTAACAGATAGAACGAAGCATGCTACGGCCAAAGAGGCTGCTACAATTGCCAAAAATGCCAATGTTAAAAAGCTTATTTTAGGGCATTATTCTACGCGATATAAATCGATTCAACTTTTTAAAGAAGAGGCAATTTCTGTTTTTGAAAATGTTGAATTAGCAGATGATGGTAAGTTGTTTAATTTGTAATTAGCCTAATTAAATTTTTGTAGTAAAGGATACTCAAATAACTATCTTTTTCTGAACTTTACATATCTTGTTTATAGATTAATTATCATGGAAAAAGACTTAAGTAATTATAGAAGATCTTACGAAAAAAGTGCTTTAACGGAAAGTGTTATTTCTGAAAACCCAATGCAACTTTTTCAAACCTGGTTTTACGAAGTTGAAAATTCCGAAAGTGGCGAAGAGCATAATGCTATGACCATTTCTACAATTGGTCTCGATGGTTTTCCTAAAAATAGGGTTGTGCTTTTAAAAAAGTATACAGAAGAAGGTTTTATTTTTTATACCAATTATGAAAGCGAGAAAGGAAAGGCAATTGAGAAGAATCCAAATGTTTGTATTTCCTTTTTCTGGTCTATTTTAGAACGCCAAATTATTATAAAAGGAAAGGCAGAAAAAATTAATAAAAACCTATCCGACGGATATTTTGATTCTCGCCCAATGGGTAGTAAGTTAGGTGCAATTGTTTCTAATCAAAGTACAGTAATTCCTTCTCGTGAATTTCTTGAAAATAAATTAATGGATTTAGAAGAGCAATTGGGTAGTAATGAAATAGAAAGACCTAATTATTGGGGCGGTTATATTGTTAAGCCAATTTCAATGGAATTTTGGCAAGGTAGACCCAATAGGTTGCACGATCGTATACGTTATACATTAAAGAAAAATTTTGAATGGACGATTGAAAGGCTTGCACCTTAAATGTTGGTGTTAAACTAACGACACTCATTTATTTATTTTTGGATTTATCATTGGAATATGAAAAAACTAATTCTTGTTAGACACGGAAAATCATCTTGGGAGTACGCTGTTAGTGATCGAGATCGTCCATTGTTAGAAAGAGGTATTAATGATGCTATTTTGGTTAGCAATACATTAGTTGAACAAGCAATTGAAATTGATGCTATATTCTCGAGTCCAGCAAATAGAGCATTACATACATGCACTATTTTCTTGCGACAACTTTATTTGCCATTGAGTAAATTAGAATTGCGCGATGAACTTTATGATTTCTCTGGTAATGAAGCCTTAAAGATGATTAAAAGCATTGCTGATGATTTCAATACTGTAATGATTTTTGGACATAATCATGCTTTTACTCATATTGCTAATTCTTTAGGAAATAGCTATATTGACAACGTTCCTACTAGTGGGTTGGTGGAGTTAAACTTTAATGTAAATAGCTGGTCACTTATTACAAAAGGAACTACTCAACAAATTATTTTTCCAAAACAACTAAAATGATAAAAACGAAGAATAAATATATTAATAGAGAAATAAGTTGGTTGCGTTTTAATGAAAGAGTGCTTCAAGAAAGTGCTGATAGTAAAGTGCCACTTATTGAAAGACTTCGTTTTTTAGGAATATTTTCTAATAACCTCGATGAATTTTTCAAAGTTCGTTATGCTACAGTAAAACGAATTTTTGACGCTGGAAAAAGTGGAAAAAGTGTTCTCGGGGGAGATACAGCTAAAGATTTGTTAGAAGAGATAACAGAAATTGTTATTCAACAACAATCTCAAAGTCTTGAAATTTTGAAAGACATAGAAGATGAATTAGAACAACAAGATATATTTATTCTTCAGGAGAATGAATTAAGTGAAAGCCAACAGGTTTTTGTTAAAGATTATTTCATTAAAAACGTAAGTCCACGTTTAATGACAATTATTTTGGATGAGGTTACTCAATTTCCAATGCTAAAAGATACTGCTGCATATTTAGCCATAAAAATGGTAATGGTTGATGATGAGGGTAAAACCGAAAATAAGGATACGCAATACGCTTTAATAGAAATAGCCAAAGGTATTGAGCGTTTTGTAGAACTTCCTCATGAAAACGGCAATAGTTACATTATAATGCTAGATGACTTAATTAGGTATTGTCTTAGACATATTTTTAATATGTTTAATTACGAATCTATATCTGCGCATATGATTAAAATTACTCGTGATGCAGAACTTGATATTGATAATGATCTGAGTAAGAGTTTTATAGAGAAGATTTCATCAAGTGTAGAACATCGTAAAATTAGTGATCCTGTTCGATTTGTTTATGATAAAAGTATTGGAGAAGACACGCTTAAGTTTTTAAAAGAAAAAATGGCTATTGAAGATGCTGATAGTGTGATCCCGGGGGGTAGATATCATAATAAATGTGATTATATGGGATTCCCAAGCCTTGGCAGAAATGATTTATTATACGATAAAATTACTCCTTTACCTGTTGTTGGACTAAACTGGGAGGGGAGTTTGTTAGAGAAAATAGCGGAAAAAGATTATTTGCAATATACGCCATATCATACTTTTGCTTATGTGCTGAAATTCTTAAGAGAAGCTGCTCTAGATCCAAGAGTACGTACGATAAAGTTAACGGTTTATCGTTTGGCTAATAATTCTCAAGTAGCTACAGCGCTAATAAATGCAGCTAAAAATGGTAAAAATGTTACCGTACAAATAGAATTACAGGCTCGATTTGATGAGCAGGCGAATATTGAGTATGCAGAGCAATTACAGGCAGAAGGTGTAAAATTAATATTTGGAGTACCAGGGCTAAAAGTGCATAGCAAAATTTGTATTATAGAACGTGAAGAACAACATGGAATAAAACGATACGGATTTATAAGTACAGGTAATTTTAATGAATCAACAGCCAAAATTTATACCGATTACACTTTGTTCACTGCAAGTGCTCCTATTTTAAAAGAATTAAATAAAGTATTCGATTTTTTTGAGACCACCTATAAAATTAAAAAGTTTAAACATTTAATTGTTTCCCCACATTACACCGAACGTAAGTTTAAAAAATTAATTAATCAAGAAATTGAAAATGCAAAGGCAGGGAAGGAAGCTTATATTAAAATAAAAATGAACAGCTTTACTTCTTATAAGATGATAGATAAATTATATGAGGCAAGTCAGGCGGGTGTTAAAATTCAATTAATAATTAGAGGTATTTGTTGTTTAATCCCGGGCATTCAAGGATTAAGTGAAAATATTGAGGCTATTAGTATTGTGGATAAATTTTTAGAACATCCAAGAATATTTATTTTCTGTAATGATGGTGATACAAAGATGTATATTTCATCTGCCGATTTTATGACTAGGAATATTGAAAATAGAGTAGAGGTAGGTTGTCCTATTTATGATCAAGATATTAAAAAAGAACTTTTAGATACATTTGAAATTGCATGGAGTGATAATGTAAAAGCACGTGTTTTTAATGAAGCGCAAGATAATGCCTATCGTAAAAATGATAAGCCTAAGGTTCGCTCGCAATTTGCAACCTATGATTATTATCTAGCGAAAACAAAATGAAGCGTTTTTACCGGAATTAACCGTGAATTGTTTCTGAAGTACCTAAATTTTTCATGATTTCGGCTTCGTAAATTAGTAAATCTTGCCATTTACTATTAACCTCTTCTATAGCGCCATACTTACGGGCAAACTTTAAAAACATTGTGTAATGGCTTGCTTCACTTACCATTAATTTATGATAAAAATCTGCAAGTTCTTTATCCTCAAGTTGTTCGGATAATAAACGGAATCTTTCACAACTTCGAGCTTCTATTAATCCTGCATACAATAGTCTATGAATCAATTGTGTGGTTCTACTGCCTCCTTTAGGAAAAAATTTTAGTAGTTGTACTACGTATTCATCTTTTCTATCTCTCCCTAATTTCTCTCCTCGAGCTAATATACGATCATGTACCATTTTAAAATGGCCCATTTCTTCTCGTGAAAGCGCAATCATCTCCTCTACTAATTCAGAATATTCAGGGAAACTTACGATAAGAGAAATTGCTGTGCTGGCCGCCTTTTGCTCACAATAGGCATGGTCTGTAAGAATTTCGTCTATATTTTTTTCGACAATATTAACCCATCTCGGATCGGTAGGAAGTTTTAAACCTAGCATTCAATATAAATTTTATCAAAAATACTAGTAATGAAAAATGTTTCAAAACTTTATATTTGTTAGATGAAGTCATTTGTAAAAATATTTGCTTGGTTATACGTTATCTTAAGTATTGTTTCTGCTGTTTTACAATATAATGACCCTGATCCCCTTTTATGGATAATTATTTACGCAATCAGTGCGTTGGTTTCATTTGGAGTGGCACTTAATAAGGTGTCTTATTTATTGCCTCTAATTTGCGGTGTATTAGGTGTTTTAGGTGCAGCTTACGTGTATCCGGAAACATTTGAAGGTTTTGAAATTGGCAAAGGGAATATTAAAAATATTGAAGAGGGTAGAGAGGCATTCGGATTATTAATTATGTCTGCAGCTATGTTCTTTTTTGCATGGTATCGCAAAAGAAGCTTATAAATCTAAATCGAATGTTTTACGTAGTAGGTCAATAGCAGGGTTTTTTTCACGTAACTTTTCATATTTTTCTTCTGGTGTAAACGCGAATTTCTTAGCAACGGCTTCATTCACGGTTATATTTAGTGAAATTTCGTAATTATTTAGTTTTTGTTTTAGATATTCCATCAATTCAAACTGCTCTCTTTCAATTTCAGTTTTCATGGTAGAATTTGGTAATTCTATCCATAACTTATTTTTGTCTCTGAGTGAAGGAATGTCGGAATTTAGATTAGAAGCTAGTATTTTTTGACCTTTTGCTTCTATTTTGTTAACAAAATCTGCCCAATGTTGACGCATTTCATCTTCAGTAAATGGGTCTTTTGGAAGATCAGCAGGATTTATACGTACTTCTTTTTTGTTGAGTGCATGTTCTTTTTTAGCCTTTAAACTGGAAATTGAAAGCCCCGAAACTTTTTTTTCTGGCTTATTAATATTGATTTTTTTGACACTTGGTTTTGTCAAAATCTCTGTATTAATAGTTGTTATTGGTTCAGCGAAATCAGAAATTAATTCCTCTTTTGCTTGATTTGAAATTGCAGTGGTTTCTTTTGTTGTATTGAGTTTCTTTTCTGGTTCAATAACAGTTTTTGGCTCTTTAGCTAAAGGTTTTCTGTTTTGATTAAAAAAGGAAGCTGGTACAAGCTCAATGGTTTTATTGGCTAAAGCTATTGATTCAGGATTTTTTTTTTCACCCATATATTCTATGGATGCTAATTTCATTAATGCCAGTTCAACTAGTAGTCTTTGGTTTTTACTACTGCGGTATTTGAGGTCACAGTCATTAGCAATATCAATTGCCATGAGTAGAAATTGACTCGAAGTTTTTTTCGATTGTTCTTTATATTGGACTTTGGCAGTTTCACCTACTTCTAAAAGTTCAATAGTTTGTTGATGTTGGCAAACCATTAAATCTCTAAAGTGGGAGGCAAGGCCTGAAATAAAATGATGACCGTCAAAACCCAAAGCCAAAGTTTTATTAAATAGTACTAATAAATCTGGAATTTTAGATGCCAAAATTAAATCTGTAGCTTCGAAGTAAGTATCATAATCAAGAACATTTAAATTTTCAGTAACCGCTTTTCTTGTTAATTGTTTACCAGAAAAACTAACAACACGATCAAATATTGAAAGTGCATCACGCATAGCTCCATCAGCTTTTTGAGCAATTATGTGCAATGCATCATCTTCCGCTTCAATTCCTTGATTCTCTGCAATGTATTTCAGATATTCAGTAGCATCTTTTACTGTAATTCGCTTAAAATCAAATATTTGACATCTTGATAATATCGTAGGAATGATTTTGTGCTTTTCAGTTGTCGCTAAAATAAAAATTGCGTGTTTTGGTGGTTCCTCTAATGTCTTTAAAAAGGCATTAAAAGCTGCTTGCGAAAGCATATGTACCTCATCAATAATATAAACCTTGTATTTACCTACTTGTGGAGGAATACGAACTTGATCTGTTAAATTTCGTATATCATCAACAGAGTTGTTAGATGCTGCATCTAACTCAAAAATATTAAATGCAAAATCTTCATCTTCACTTACTTGACCATCTTGGTTGATATTTTTAGCCAATATACGAGCACAAGAAGTTTTGCCAACACCTCTAGGCCCCGTAAACAATAAGGCTTGCGCTAGATGGTTATTTTCTATTGCATTGGTAAGCGTATTGGTAATAGCCTTTTGCCCAACAACATCTTTAAATGTTTGGGGACGGTATTTTCGTGCCGATACTACAAAAGGTTCCAAATCGAAATTTTAATTGATAAGAATACAAATATAAAAATCACATGGTTTTTAGCGATTCTATTTACTGATATTCCATGTTTACTTATCAACAATTGCGCTACCTTTGCTTACAGCAGGCCACCTTATCGCTATTCGCTTTGTGCTAATAGAGGAAAGTCCGGACACCATAGTGCAGTATAGCGGGTAACTCCCGTCATTGCGGCTTTGCCGCGAGAGGACCAGTGCAACAGAAAGCAAGTACAGTTCGGCTGTAGTGAAATCAGGTAAACTCTATACGGTGCAACGCCATGTAAATCAGTGTTTGAGGGCTGCACGCCCAAACTGAAGGGTAGGCGGATTGAGTCTTAGAGTAATCTAAGACCGAGATAAATGATAAGGACAACACTTCGGTGTTGGACAGAATCCGGCTTATGGCCTGCTTTTTTATAATTACAACAATGTTTTATAAATAGTTAAACAACTTCCGATATTTAGCCGGTAGGGCTTTTTCAAAATACATATTTTCGTTCGTAATTGGATGTGTAAATTCCAATGAAAAGGCGTGTAGATACAATCCCTTTCCTTTTAAAACTTTGCCTTCAATACCATAATCAGTATCCCCTAAAATAGGATTTCTAATTGATGCCAAGTGCTTACGTAGTTGATGGCGTCTTCCTGTGCTTGGTATAAGTTTTACTAAATTTAAAAATTGATATTTATCAGAGGCTATTGTATCTAATACTTCATAATTAGATGTTGCAAGTTTATCATCTATTGGAAATGTAATTGAATCTTTTTTAACCTTCATTTCACCAATCGTTATGGCGTAATATGATTTTCTAATTTTTTTATGAGCAAAAAGTATATTTAAGGCTACAATTGTACTTGCTGTTTTACCAACCAGTAAAAGTCCGGAAGTAGGAAAGTCTAAACGATGAGCTGGTTTTGGGGCAATAGCATCAATTTGGAAACTTTTATTTAAATTTTGTGGTAAAGCATTAACAATTGTTTTAAAGGTATTTCCGCTTACAAGAACTCCCGAAGGCTTATTAACTAAGGCAAGAAAATCATCTTCATAAATTATTTTTAAGGGTAATTTAAAAAATCTTTTATTGTGCTTTTCAGTCTGCACATGTAAGGTAATTGATTCGCCACCATGTATTAAAGTAGCCGTAGTGGCTAAGCTAGCATTTATATAGATGCATTTTTTTTTGATTGCCTTTTTTAAGGATGATTTGGTTATAAGTGATTTAAAAATACCAACACCATATTCTTGCAAACGAGTGGGTTGCAATTGCGTCTTGGCAATATGTGTTTCTTTGATACTGCCTTGGTTAAATGAACACATATTATTTATTCTTCGCAATTGTTTTCAAAAAAGCTAAAAACACTGCCGCCATATTTACGTTTATTACTAAAAAACTCCAAATCGGAAAGATTAGTGTGAGTAGAATGTTCTATTACAAGAAGGCCATTATTATGTAAAAGTGATTGGTCAAATATTAATTTAACCATTCTCTCAAAGTCCTGTTGTGTCATTGCGTATGGGGGGTCTGCAAAAATAATATCGTACTTAGTAGTAACCCTTGACAGATACTTGAAGACATCACTTTTTATCGCATCTATAGAAAAATTAAGTTCATTACTTGTTTTTTCTATAAACTTCACGCAATTAGCATTTCCATCAACGGCAGTAATATTAGTAGTGCCTCTAGACGAAAATTCATAACTGATGTTACCTGTGCCAGCAAATAAATCTAATACAGAACATTCATCAAAATAGTAACTGTTGTTTAGTATGTTAAATAGACCTTCTTTGGCCATATCGGTAGTTGGTCGTGAAGGCAGTTTTTTTGGAGCAATAATACGCTTACTCTTATATTTACCTGAGATTATTCGCATTATAATGAACTTAAAACTGTAAAATCAATGGTTTCAAGTTCGGAATCGTCAAGCTCAAAATTAAAACTTGAGTCTGATGGGTTAAATAGTGAAACGTCTTTTACATATTGCGAACAAAGATTATATATATCATCATTCTTTTGTATTGCACCGAACAATTTCAGTACAACTTTTTCAGTGTCCATTTTTAATTGTTCAAGTGTAAATAAAAGGTAATACATAAAATCTTCCTTGGTAACATATTCGTAACTGTTATAAAGCAGTAATTTTTTATGCTCCATAATAGTTAGCTCCATTTGAGTTTCTGTAATATGAACAAAACAAGTGGTATTTTTACTTCCAGAATAATTATTCATGAGCGATTCTACCATTACTGTAGCACTATGTTTATAAATAAAGGAACCAAAAAGTTCAAAAATGTAATTGTTGATATTTACGAATGGTACATAAACATTGCACATTTCAAAGTTCTCGAGTTCATCGAAAACAACATGGTCATTAGCTAATATTTTGGTATTAAATTTTAAGTAATTGGCAAGCTCATTTTCATCAAAAAGAGATTTTGGCACAATACTAAATAGATTATTACGATGAATTACAATAATATCAGCAAATTTTTTATTCGCAATATTATGCTTTTCACAAATTGTTTTTAGCTCCTTTTGAACTGCATAGGGGGTAAGTTCTTTTTGAAAAATAATATTCTCAGATGCTATAATAATATTTCCTATACTGTCCCATATGCAAAAAGAAAGTCCATTCAAGCTAACTTGAATGGACAGTTTATGAAATTTTTCTATTGTATTATTGATCGTTTTTTGTGTCATAAATAGGAGGCCAGTTACCGGTATTACTAACTTCAGTTAATGATCCGACTTTGATTTCGCTACCATTTATTTCTTCTACACTTACTTGAGCGTTTTCTCTAGCCAATAAATCTTTTGGTTGGTCTGCTAATACTACACTTTTTGCAACCTTAGCTTCAAAAACAGGAGCTTTATAACCTCCTTTGTCAACAATTGCAGCTTTCATTTCAAATTTTTCACCATTCGGAGCTCCAGGTACATTCATCATGCTTTTATAACGATTGTCTGTTCTAAATAATGAATCTTTTACTGATACTGCACCTAAAGTGTCAATAATAATAGTATCTACAGGCATATCAATTTGAAACGCTTTGTTATATCTTAAAAAAGAAGAATCTCTTTGTTGCGTAATCGTATACTTACCAGTATCAACGAAGCTAATTAATGATTTAAAATCTTTGGCATACTTCTTATTAACCGTTTTGTATGCTTCTTGAGCATCGCGAATATCTTTTAAACTTGATACTACCTTAGCAAAACGTTCTTGCTTTATTTTTTTGAACTGAATAGGTCCAGTTACTGAATTGTAAATCATGTAACCGAAAAAGATACAAGCAATCCAAAGTACAATCTGTATTATAGTCTTCATTTTCTATAAGTATTATTTCATTTAGTGGTTAACACAAATCTACAATTTTTTTGCAAACCGCCTAATTTTTTAGCATCGATTTTAAACTTGTTTTATAAGTCTAAATCCTATTAATAGTTACGCTTTACTTAATAAGTCTCCTAAATTCTTGAGATATTGAAATAAGCTGTAAATCCACTTATCTTTGACTTTATGCAAGCATTAACCGAGAGGTCTTTACAAAATTTGATGATTAATAGTTTCCCGCATGAACCTACTACGTTACAAATGCAGGCATTAAAAGAATTGGCATCTTTTTTAATTTCTAAAGAACCTAGGCATATTTTTTTGCTAAAAGGATTCGCTGGCACAGGTAAAACTACCATAATTGGCACTTTAGTTAATTGTTTATGGGCTTGTAAATTAAAATCTATTTTAATGGCACCTACCGGACGTGCCGCTAAAGTAATGTCTAATTATTCAAAGACTCGAGCATTTACTATACATAGAAAGATATATGTTCCAAGAAAGGATAAAGGAGGTAATGTAAAATTTGTTTTAGCACCTAATAAGCATAGAAATACTGTTTTCTTAGTAGATGAGGCTTCAATGATTCCTGATAGACCTACGGATAACAAATTCGGTGATAACGCTTCGCTATTGGATGATTTAATTCGATTTGTACATGCCGGAATTAATTGTAAATTAATTTTATTAGGTGATACAGCACAATTACCACCTGTAAAATTGGAGCTGAGTCCGGCTTTAGATGCAGATTTAATTCACAAAGAATTCGATTTAGAAGTTCTTGGTTTGGAATTAAACGAGGTGGTAAGACAGGCAGAAAACTCTGGAATACTATCAAACGCTACCCAAATTAGGCAACAACTTCAAAATGAATCTTACAATACCTTTCAATTTAACTTAACTGATTTTATTGATATTGTACGTCTAGTTGATGGTTACGAAATACAAGATGCCATTGAACAGTCATATCAGTTAAATGGTAAAGAAGAAACCGCATTTATCGTACGCTCAAATAAGAGAGCTAACCTCTATAATGGCAATATTAGAAACCAAATCTTATTCTTAGACAGTGAATTGGCAACTGGAGATTATATGATGGTTGTTAAAAATAACTACTTTTGGTTGGAGCCAAATTCTGAGGCCGGTTTCATTGCTAATGGAGATATACTTGAAATTCTTGAAATATTTGCAATTAAAGAATTATACGGATTTAAATTCGCCGAAGTAAAAGTACAATTAGTAGATTACCCGAAACAAGGTTCTTTTGAAACTGTTTTAATATTAGATACTATACATGCTACGACGCCTTCATTGTCTTATGAGGATGGAAATTTATTATATCAAGAAGTGTTGAAAGACTATGCCAATGAAACATCTAATTATAAGAAATTTTTAAAGGTTAAAAACAATAAATACTTTAACGCATTACAAGTAAAGTTCTCTTACGCAATTACTTGTCATAAGTCTCAAGGCGGTCAATGGAATACTGTTTTCGTAGAACAACCTTATTTGCCTGAGGGTGTTGGTAAAGAATATTTACGTTGGTTATATACCGCCATTACTAGGGCTAAAAAACAGTTATATCTAATTGGTTTTCAAGACGATTTTTTTGTTGAGAATGAATAGATTAAATTCGTAGAGGTTCAATTAAAGTAATTTTTGGAATGAAGTTTGCAAACCAAATTAGTAGAATTTCAACACTTTATTATTTATGACACCGGAAACTATTATTAGTATTTTTCTAGGAATTGGGTTGGCAGCATCGGTAGGCTTTAGAGTATTTTTACCATTATTTGCTTTAAGCTTAGCCGCATATTTTAATGTGTGGGAATTAAACGAAAGCTGGCAATGGGTTGGTAGTTTGGCAGCTGTTGTAACACTGGGTGTTGCTACAATATTTGAAATATTTGCTTATTTTATTCCGTGGGTTGATAATTTGTTAGATAGCTTTTCGGTTCCTTTGGCCGCTATTGCTGGTACAGCAGTCATGGTCTCAACAGTTGCAAATTTGGATCCCGTGGTTACATGGGCATTGGCAATAATTGCAGGAGGAGGAACAGCCACCGCAATTAAAGGTGCTGGTGCTGCCACAAGATTAACTTCTAGTGCGACTACAGGAGGACTTGGAAATCCCGTTGTGTCTACTGTAGAAACTGGTGCTGCCGCTGCTGTTACAGTAGCTTCAATTTTTGCACCGGTAGTTGCTATTGTATTGGTAATCATTATATTGTTTATTATTTTCAGTATATACCGTAAATTGCGCCCGAAAAAGGGTTGAATTCATCCTAAACTAAATATAAAGTATTGAAAATTATTGCAATGATACCTGCCCGATATGCGGCATCGAGATTTCCTGCTAAGTTAATGCAAGATTTATCTGGTAAGCCAGTTATCCAAAGAACGTATGAAGCAGCTGTTCGCACAAATCTTTTTGATGATGTTTTTGTGGTTACAGATAGTGATGCCATTTATAAGGTTATTAAAGATATAGGTGGTAAAGCCCTAATGAGCATTAAAGAACACGAATGTGGTAGTGATAGGATTGCTGAAGCCGTTGAAAATATGGATGTTGATATTATTGTTAACGTTCAAGGAGATGAACCATTTACAGATCGAAAAAGTTTAGAAGGCGTATTAGAGGTTTTTAAAGATGACCCAGATATGGAAATTGATCTAGCTTCTTTGATGGTGAAAATCACAGATAAAGAAGAAATCAATAATCCAAATACCGTAAAGGTAATTGTGGATAATAGAAATTTTGCATTATACTTTTCTCGCTCCGTTATTCCACATCCAAGAGCAATATCTGATAAAACAGTTTATTATAAGCATAAGGGCATATATGCTTTTAGAAAAAATGCTTTAATGGACTTTCAACGTTTACCTATGTTGTCTTTGGAGGCAACTGAAAAAATAGAGGCAATTCGATATTTGGAATATGGAAAAAAAATTAAAATGGTTGAAACTACTGCCAGCGGAATAGAAATAGATACTCCAGAAGATTTAAAAAAAGCAAAGGCAGCATGGAAGTAGATTATAGTAGTATTAAAACTATTGGTTTTGATGCAGATGATACTTTATGGGTAAATGAAACCTATTTTAGAGAAGCAGAAGAGAAATTTGCAGATTTACTCTCTGGTTATGAAACCAAAAATAAAGTGGATCAGGAGCTTTTTAAAATGGAAATCCAAAATTTGAATCTTTATGGCTATGGTATAAAAGGTTTTATGTTGTCAATGATTGAATCAGCTCTAGATTTATCAAATAATCAAATTCCTCAAGCAACTATTCATGAAATACTGAATCTTGGTAAAAAAATGATTAATCAAGAAGTTGAACTTTTAGATGGAGTAGAAGAGGTATTGGTGAAATTGAAAAATAAATATCGACTTATTGTTTTAACAAAAGGCGATTTGCTAGATCAAGAACGTAAATTAGAACGATCAAACTTATTGCATTATTTTCACCACATAGAGGTATTAAGCGATAAAAAAGAAACAAATTATTTAAATCTTTTGGAGCATTTAGAAATAGATGTTAGCGAATTCTTAATGATAGGTAATTCATTAAAATCAGATGTATTACCTCTTTTAAATATAGGAGCACAGGCTGTTCATGTTCCTTTTCATACCACATGGCAACATGAAGAAGTATTTGTAAATGAAAACGATTTTAAGTATCTGAAAATAAAAAACTTAACAGATATTTTGGAATATTTGAATTAATTCTATGAAGATTAAAAATGAGATAGATGAAAATGACAGTGCAATTGAAAATACAATAAAGCACAGAAATTTTCCACAAGTACCTAAAGTTATATTCGGTAAAGGAAGTTTTAATCAGTTAGATGAAATATTGTTGCCAGAAAGAAAGCATATTGATGCTCCTTTTATTTTCTTAGTTGATGACGTATTTAAAAATACCATGTTAGCTAAAAATGTTCCATTACGGTTTAACGACGAATTAATATTTGTTTCATCTGCTGAAGAACCGAAAACAAAACAAGTTGATGAACTGGTTGGATTAATTCGTGAAAAGTATGAGAGCTTGCCTTCTGGTATTGTAGGTATTGGTGGAGGTACTTTACTAGATTTAGCCAAAGCAGTTTCATTATTACTAACAAATAAAGGTAGTGCAGCAGATTATCAAGGTTGGGATTTAATTCAGAAATCATCAATTTACCACGTGGGTGTACCAACAATAAGTGGTACAGGTGCCGAAGTGTCACGAACCACTGTATTATTAGGCCCTGATAAAAAATTGGGAATTAATTCAGATTTTACCGTTTTTGATCAAGTTATTTTGGATCCCGATTTAAGTATTGGTGTTCCTAAGAATCAATGGTTTTATACAGGTATGGATTGTTATATTCATTGTATAGAATCTTTAAACGGTACTTACTTAAATGCCTTTAGCAAAAGCTATGGCGAAATGGCACTAGAACTTTGTAAAGAAGTATATCTAGAAGATATTGATAAACAAGAATCTAGAGAAAAATTAATGATGGCTTCATGGCATGGCGGCATGAGTATTGCTTACTCTCAGGTTGGAGTTGCGCATGCAATGAGCTATGGGTTATCTTATTTACTAGGAGTTAAACATGGCATTGGTAATTGTTTAGTATTTCAACATCTAGAAGAATTTTATGGTGACAGTGTTAAGCTTTTTAATAAAATGAAAGAAAAGCATCAAATAGATTTACCCTCAGGCATTTGTAAAGAACTTACTGAAGATGATTTTAATACCCTTTGTAATGTTGCTCTTAAAATGGAACCATTATGGGAAAATGCCTTAGGTAAGAACTGGAAAGAAAGGATAACGAGAGAAAAACTAAAATCAATCTATAGAAAAATATAGAGTTAATTGTTGCAAGGAACGCGGCCCAAAATTAATGCGATTTTATAAAAAATACACCCATGCATCAATTAGCAAAGTTCATATTCTACAGGCTTTTGGGTTGGAGCTTAGTTGGTACTTTTCCTAAAATTGATAAATGTGTCGTTATTGTCGCACCTCATACCAGTAATCTAGATTTCTTCATGGGACTTTTAATACGTCGAGTTTTGAATGAAGAATTCAATTTTGTTGGTAAAAGTAGTCTTTTTAAGTGGCCGTATGGTTGGTATTTTAGATGGATGGGTGGAATGCCAGTAGATCGATCTAGAAATAATAATTTTGTAACAGCATGTGCAGATTTAATTCAGAAAGTTGATAAAATACATTTAACACTTGCACCAGAAGGTACACGAAAAAAGGTTAAGAAATGGAAAACAGGATTTTATTATATCGCCAAAGAGGCAAAAGTACCTATAGTTTTGGTAGCTTTTGATTACGGAAAAAAACAAATTAAAATTTCAGAAGCATATTATACTTCCAACAACATAAATGGTGACTTCGAAACTTATGTAGCTTTTTATAAAAATACTGCTGGGCTTCGGTCGAATAGGTTTGCAAAACCTTCAATATAATCATTATTTTTTATATTGTAAATGTTAATAATTTTTGTATTGATCTGTTTATTAATGCATTACAATTTTTAGGTGTAGTAAATTTCTTCCACAACATATACTCCTATTCATCACAACAATTTCTTTTGTGTTCACAACAATTATTTAGAAATCTACAATAATGGTTATAGTTTAAAAAGGTGTTGTAAAATGCACATTTCCCAAGTTTTTAACAAATAAACCTACTTGTTAATTGGTAATGGTATGCCAAAAATTTTGTGCT
Source organism: Flavobacteriaceae bacterium EG-1 (assembly GCF_009649685.1). GTDB lineage: Bacteria > Bacteroidota > Bacteroidia > Flavobacteriales > Flavobacteriaceae > Aurantibacter_A. The sequence goes on along the minus strand of NZ_WJPK01000001.1, from coordinate 1,660,272 downwards.
ACCATAGTTTTAAATTCATTTTTTTTGGTTCGTACTTCTTATCTGTTTGATCCATAATTAATTTAACTAAAACCTAACCATTATGAAAAATTCTTTTTTTTCTGTACTTGTAGTATTTTCCTTTTTATCATATGGACAGGAGTCCAGTTTAATCATTACTGAAATTATGTTTGATCCAATGTCTAATTCAGATGGTGAATGGATTGAAATTTATAATAATGGATCCGAGGCTATTGATTTAGATGGCTATGTACTAGATGATAACTCGGGTGCTGGGATTAGTGCAGCAAATATTCCTTCATACATATTAATGCCGAATAAATCGGTAATTCTTTATGATGATGATTTACCTGAGGGTCAATTTGAACATGATTGGGGATTTGTGGATGCCATTAGAGTAGTTAATTGGCCACCCTTAAATAATAGTGGTGATTCCATAGGAATATGGGATAGTTTTGAAGCATATTCAGGCGATAATGAAGATCAATTAAACACTACTGAACAAGTAGTTTATGATGTTGGAAGTGGTTGGCCAAATGGTTCAGATGGTAAATCAATCTTCTTAATTGCGCTTGAATTTGATAATACTGAAGGTGGTAGTTGGTCTTTAAGCAGTATTGAGCCTGGAGAAGAAGAAACTCCATTGTTTAATAGCTATGAAAGTGCCCTGGGTGATATAGGTTCACCAGGTAATCTAAATACTATAGAAGATAATGAAGCTCCTACAATTACCTGTCCAGAGCCAGTAACTATAAATACCCAAGAAAATAGTTGTGATGCATCATTTCCATTATCGGAACCTACGGCAACCGACAATGTTTCTGAAATCATTGAATTTGAAGGTGTTAGAAGTGATAATCTAAATCTAACAGATCCTTTTCAAAAAGGCTCCACTACAATTACTTGGACAGCAATAGACGAAGCAGGTAATCGGTCGGAACCTTGTGAACAAATTATAATGGTTAATGACGAGGAAAATCCATCTATTATCTGTTCAGCGGACATTAGTATTATAGGTTCAGGACCACAACAGTTGGAAATCGATTACCCAATAGTATCTGACAATTGTATGTTAGATCCGTTAGCGGAGTCGACCTACGAACGATCTGATAATTCGGAGTTAACCTTAGAAGATGCTTTTCCTCAAGGAATTACAACAATAACATGGACAGCTATTGATGCCAGTAATAATATGGCTGTATGTACTCAAATTGTGACTATTACTTCAGGTCAAACTGCAGCAAACGACATAACTGCTTTTTCTTTTCCAAAACAAATTGGCGATACAGAAATAGACGTAGAAGCCAAAACAGTTACATTAAAAGTGCCTATTGGCACGAATCTTACAGCTTTAACACCAACAATAATGCTTTCTGACGGGGCAACTTCTAGTCCAGCCTCAAATGAGGAACAAGATTTTAGTATTCCTGTAATTTACAATGTTATTTCTAGTGATTTATTGGAACAGCAATGGACCGTAATAGTTGAGGTTGAAGAAGATGTAGAACCACCTGTAATTACATGTCCTGCTGATATAATGGTAAACAATGACCCTGGTGCATGCGGGGCGGTTGTAGCATTTACACCGACTGCTACCGATAATAGTGGTGAAGTTAACCTTAGTGCAGATTTTATGTCGGAAACTGAGTTTGAAGAAGGTGTTACTGTAGTGACCGTGACTGCTACCGATTCTAGTGGAAATTCATCAAACTGTTCATTTACTGTGACTGTAATTGATAATGAAGCACCAACTCTCGTTTGTACTGCAAATATTGAAGAAGTATCTGTTAATAGTGAACCTGTAATTATTGCTATTCCAACTCCGGAATATGATGATAATTGTGGACTACAACCAGACTTAACAGCAGTTAGAAGCGATAATGTAGAGTTTGGGCAACCTTATCCTGTAGGAACAACAACTATTTCATGGTCCATTACGGATAATGCTGGAAACGTTGGTACCTGTTTGCAAACTGTAACGGTTCTACCCGATTATTCTAGTTTAAGTATAACAGGATTTACACTTATTGATGCGGATACTGATTTGCCAATTTTTGACCTTACTGAGGGCCAAATAATTGATATTAATACCTTACCAACAACACATTTAGATATTCGTGCTAATACGACCGATGATGTTGAAAGTGTTCGGATTTCTATAAATGGCGCATTAATATCTGCAAGAACAGAAAGTCTGCAACCTTTTGCTTTATATAGAGATCTTCCAATAGGTGATTATATTGGAGCAGATTTTATTGTAGGAAATTATACGGTTTCAGCAATACCATATGCTGAAGATGGACTTGGTGGCGATATGGGTAATCCTCTTAATATTAATTTTGAATTAGTCGATGGTGATCCTGCTTGTTCAAGTTTATCAGCTGTTTTTACTACAGAAAATCCGACAACTTGTGGTGGAGGTGGTAATGTTACTATAATACCTTCCGGTGGTGCACCACCCTATGTGGTTGCATGGAGTTCATTCTCTTTTGAAGGGGAAACTGCTATAGGACTTAGTGCGGGTATTTATTCGGCAAATGTTTATGATTCAAATGGTTGTTCTATCAGAATTGATGTTGAAATTTTAGACCCTGAACTTCCAGAAGTAACTCTAAATCCATTTTCAGAGATAACGGAGAATGAACTCCCTTTCCTATTAACAGGGGGGATGCCTGAAGGAGGAGTATATTCAGGTGAAGGTGTTACATCAGGAATTTTTGAACCAAGTGGACCAGGTAGTTATGAAATTAGTTATACATATGAAAACCCCGTTACGAATTGTATCAACTCCGCAATTCAAGAGATTACAGTGGTTCCAGAAAGTACAAATAGGGTAACAAGTTTTACTTTAATTAATGCAGATACGAATTTGCCGCTTTTTGATTTGACCGAAGGTCAACAAATTGATATTAATTCTTTGCCAACAACACATTTAGATATTCGCGCTAATACCGCTGAAGGTGTTGAAAGTGTGCGTATTTCATTAGAAGGTGCTTTATCGACAGCAAGAACTGAAAGTTTACAGCCTTTTGCTTTATATAGAGATTTACCAATAGGGGATTATATTGGCGAAGACTTTATTGTAGGCACATATACTGTAGCTGCCATTCCATATTCCGAAAATGGTTTGGGTGGAGAAATGGGTAATTCGTTTGCGATTAACTTTGAGTTAGTTGATGGTGATCCAGTTTGTTCAAGTTTAACAGCTGTATATACTTCCGAAGATCCTACAACCTGTGGAGGAGGGGGTAATGTTACCATAATACCTTCCGGAGGTACGCCGCCATACGTGGTTTCGTGGAGTTCATTTTCTTTTGAAGGTGAAACTGCTACAGGATTAAGTGCTGGTAATTATTCAGCAAATGTTTATGACGCAAATGGTTGTTCTTTCAGAATTGACGTTCAAATTTTAGATCCAGAACCGCCAGAAGTAACATTGAATCCATTTTTAGATGTTTTAGATACAGATACTGCTTTTGACCTTTCGGGAGGATTACCACAAGGAGGCGACTATAGTGGAGTAGGGGTAAATGGTGGAATGTTTAATCCATCAATAGGTATAGGTACTTATGAGATTACATATACTTATACAGATCCATTAACACAATGTATAAATACGGCTACAGAAGATATAATTGTAAAAGCTGAAAGCCAGAATACCATTATTGCATTTTGGTTAGTAAATGCTGATAATGAACAAGATTTGTTCCCTATAACTAATGGTATGCAAATCGATATTTCATCGTTACCGACTCAGAACTTGGATATTCGTGCTGAAACAGGAACTGATACGGAAAGTGTCGGTTTTGAATTGTCTGGAACTCAAAGTATAATAAGAAGCGAGAGTGTTCCACCATATGCATTATATCAAGATTTACCAATAGGAGATTATATTGGGCATAATTTTGACTTAGGAGAATATACCTTATCAGGGACTCCGTATTCTGAAAATAGCTTAAATGGTGATGCAGGAGAAACAGTTACTATCGATTTTGAATTTATCGATTCTACACCGACTTTAGCCGTATTAGGTTTCACGTTAATGAATGCAGAAAATGAGTCAGAACATTTTGATTTGATTGATGGTGTGAAAATTAGACTTAGTCAAATAGGTTCTTTGTTTTTAGATATTAGAGCGAATACTACTAATGATGTTGAAAGTGTTCGATTAGAATTATCTGGTGAACAAAGTACTGCACGTACTGAAAGCCTGGAGCCTTTTGCTTTATTTAGAGACTTACCTATAGGCGATTATATTGGTAATAATTTTGACTATGGAGAATACACCGTAACGGCAACGCCCTACGCTGAAGATAATTTAGGAGGTGATATGGGAATTCCATTGTCAATTACATTTACTATTGTAGAAGAACTGGCTGAGAATGCCTTAAAAATTAGTCCAAATCAAGTTTCTAACTTAGCTCGTGCAAGTTTTGAAAGGCCGATTGAAATTCAACAAATTTTAATTTTTGACATGTCAGGTAGAATGATAGAGTCCTACAATCCGCAATACATTAAATCGGATAATAATTATATACTAGATGTAAATTCGTACCAGCAAGGTTCTTATATTGTTAAAATGTTAGATAGTAAAGGAGTGCCGTATCAAAAACAAATGGTGGTTAAACGACAATAAATATAATTCTGTAAAGTAACTAAAACGAAAGAGGCCCGAATAATCGGGCCTCTTTTTATAATGAATATAAGTTTTGCTTATTCTTGCATCGTATGATATACATTTTGTACATCGTCATCTTCTTCAATTTTTTCAAGGAGTTTTTCAACATCAGCCATTTGTTCTTCGGTAAGTTGTTTTGTCACCTGCGGAATACGTTCAAATCCTGAGGATAATATCTCTATTTCTCTGTTTTCTAATTCTTTTTGAATATCACCAAAACTTCCGAAAGGGGCATAAATTAAAATTCCATCTTCGTCAACAAAAACTTCTTCTGCACCAAAATCGATTAATTCTAATTCCAGCTCTTCTGCATTAATTCCTTCAGCTGGTATTCTAAAATTACATGTATGGTCAAACATAAATTCTACCGAACCGGATGTTCCTAAACTGCCATCACATTTATTAAAATAACTACGAACATTAGCGACTGTTCTGGTATTATTATCCGTTGCGGTTTCAACTAAAATTGCAATCCCATGGGGAGCATAACCTTCAAAAAGAACTTCTTTGTAATCACCTTGGTTTTTATCAGTGGCTCTTTTTATGGCTCTTTCAATATTGTCTTTCGGCATATTTACAGCCTTTGCATTCTGTATTACCGCACGTAATCGCGAATTTGAATCGGGATCAGGACCGCCTTCTTTAACGGCCATAACAATATCTTTACCAATTCTCGTGAAAGCTTTAGACATTGCTGCCCATCGTTTCATTTTCCTTGCTTTTCTAAATTCAAAAGCTCTTCCCATTTTAATACTATTTGTTTCAAAGCAAATTTAAGAAATTCACTTGCAATCATCAACCAACTTTTCAATTGCATTGGCTAATGCAAAATCTTTTTCAGTAACACCGCCAGCATCATGTGTATTTAGTGCAATATGTACTTTTTTATAAACATTACTCCAATCCGGATGGTGGTTATGAGCTTCACACTCAAATGCAATTCTGGTCATCATTGCAAAGGCTTCTTTAAAATTGGTAAACGTAAATTCTTTTTGAATTTTATTGTCAGAATAATTCCAACCTTTTATTGAAAGTAATTTTTGATCTATTTCCTTGGTTGTTAGTTTCTTCATTGTTTTCAATGTTTTTCAACTTGTAATATGATGTTCAATTATTTCTTGACTTGAAATTTGTAAATTTTTTGGCAGTTTGTTATCCTTGGGAAGAACTGCTAAGTAGCGCTCTTCATTAGTAGTAAATACCCTTTTGTAGATAGGATTAAAATTTCCAATGCGATCTACAATTTCTTTTATAAAATCTTCGTGATGTACAAGGTCTTTGCTGCCTAAATGAAATACTCCTCTTTTATTTCTGTTGATAAGATAGTGAATTTGTTGTGTTAATTTATCGTCATTGGTAACGTTCATTATTAGATTAGGAAAAACTTCTAGCGGTTCGTTCTCTAAAATATATCTTTTCATTTCTTTAATTCGAGGCGATCCATTACCAAAAACCATTGGTACTCGTAAAATTGCCATTTTCTTTTTTGGAAGACGCAACAACATGTTCTCTATTTTTATTTTTAATCGTCCATAAACACTTTCAGAAAGAGTTTTATCATTTTCGTACGAAGGGTATTTACTATAGGCATCAAAAACGTTTGCTGAGGACAAAAAGAATAAGGCACAGTCGTTTTTAGAAATATATTCTACTATGTGTTGGTGAGCTTGTATTTGGGCCGCAAAGTTTCCACGAAGGGCCGATATAATTATTTGTGGTTTTACCTTTTCTAATACATTAAAAATGTCGTCTTCTTGAAGGTCATAGCGAGAAAATTGCTTGTTATTTTCAAATGCTTTTCTTGCTGAAAAATAAGTGCCATATGTGTCAAAATAATTACAAAGCTCTTTGTAAATAGATTGGCCAAGAAATCCACTACCACCTAAAATGAGAATTCTTTTTGATTGTAACATCTAGAAAATTGATTGTTGAGTAGCAGTAGTTAATTTTTCCAAAGCTTCCATTCCAAGCTTGGAATTTCCTTTTGGATTTAACCCTGGAGACCAAGTGGCTACACAATATTTTCCTGGAAGTAGCGCTACTATTCCTCCACCAACGCCACTCTTTCCGGGCAGACCTACTTCAAATGCAAATTCACCTGCTTCATCATAAAAACCACATGTGAGCATCAGCGCATTTATGCGCTTTTCTTGTCGAATAGTTAAATGGGTTTTACCCCGTTGACAAACACCTTTATTCATAAAAATATAAAATGCCTTTGTTAATTGTACGCAAGACATCTCTATTGAACATTGATGAAAATAAAAGTCTAAAACTACTTCAACATCATTTTTTAAATTGCCGTAAGATTTTAATAAATTGGCCGCAGCAAAGTTTCTAAATCCTGTTTCTTTTTCTGACTTCGCCACATCCCCGTTGTAATTTATACTATTGTCATTAGAGAGTAAACGTACAAAATTTAAAAAATCAGCTTTTGGATTTTTAAGGTTGGAAACTAGAATATCTGCAATTACAATTGCACCCGCATTTATTAACGGATTCCTTGGAATTCCATTTTCAAACTCTAAAAGTGATAAATGGTTGAAAGGGTCTCCTGAGGGTTCAACATCAACTCTTTTCCAGACATCTTCGCCTATTAGGCTCATGGCATGTGTTAATGAAAAGACTTTAGAAATACTTTGAATTGAAAAAAGTTCATCCGCATCGCCTGCACTAAAATTATTCATAGTACTATCAACCAAATGAATTCCGAATTTTGAACTATCAACTTTTGACAATTCTGGAATATAATTGGCAATCTTACCTTTAGCAGTTGCGGAGGAACAACTTAAAGCAATTGTATCTAATATGTTTTGATAGTCAATCATTAATTCGAATAAAATGGAAGTTTTACAACAGTTGCTGGAATTGCTTTTTTACGAATTTGTACGTATATAGTGTTTCCAATATTCGAAAATATTTTAGGAACATAACCAAGCCCAATACCTTTGTTTAATGACGGAGACATAGTTCCTGAGGTTACAACACCAATTTTATTTCCTTGACTATCAACTATTTCATAATCATGGCGAGGTATTCCTCTCTCGTTTAATTCAAAAGCTATTAATTTTCGTTCTACACCTTGAATTTTCTGTTTTTCTAATGCTTCAGAATTAACGAAATCTTTGGTGAATTTTGTAATCCAACTCAAACCTGCCTCTATCGGGGAGGAGTTTTCGTTAATATCATTACCATATAAACAATAGCCCATTTCTAATCTTAATGTATCACGTGCAGCTAAGCCAATTGGTTTGATACCAAAATCAGCACCAGCTTCAAAAGCCTTGTCCCAAATCTGTTTCACTTCCTCATTTTTACAATAAATTTCAAAACCACCAGAACCTGTGTATCCTGTTGCAGAAATAATTACATGATGTATTCCTGCAAAATCAGCTACTTCAAAATTATAAAATTTGATTGCTCCTAAATCAATTGAAGTTAACGATTGCATGGCCTCAACCGCCTTTGGTCCTTGTATGGCCAATAGGGAATAATTTTCCGAAAGATTCCGCATTTCTGCGTTAAACTCAGCATTATATTTAGAAATATGAGCCCAATCTTTTTCAATATTAGAAGCGTTTACGACTAATAAGTATTGTTCTTCTTTTATTCGATAAACTATTAGGTCGTCTACAATGCCACCTGTTTCATTGGGTAGGCAACTATATTGCGCTTTACCAACTGTCAATTTTGAAGCATCATTAGAAGTAACTTTTTGAATAAGTGATAGTGCGTTTTGGCCAGATATTAAAAACTCACCCATATGCGATACATCAAAAACACCTACATTATGTCTTACGGTTTCGTGTTCAGCATTTACTCCTTCATATGAAACAGGCATATTATATCCTGCAAACGGAACCATTTTGGCACCTAGCGCTTCGTGAGTTTTTGTTAAGGCAGTATTTTTCATGTATGATTTTAATTTTCGAAAGGTAAATTTATCGAAAATTAATGACAGCTATTCTCTTTCTCACCTTAATGAAGGGGAGAATTTCGTATTTTGGGGAGCTAAAGAAAGTGAAAATGAAACATATTGTATTAGTATTTTTTATGTTGGGTATATTCTTAGGGTCTTCTCAAGATACGCCAACTGATTTTTTAACTGCAGATTTTCATAAAAGTAGAAGAGATGATGTTCGAAAAATGATGCCAAAAAATAGTGTAGCAGTATTATTTGCTAATGCTGTTCGAAATAGAGCTAATGATGTAGATTATATTTATCATCAAGATCCTGATTTTTATTACTTAACAGGTTATAATGAACCAAATGCAGTTTTATTAATTTTCTCGGAAAATCAAAAAAATGCTAATGGTGAAACCTATAACGAAATGATTTATGTGCAAGAAAGAGATCCTGCTGCAGAACAGTGGAATGGAAAACGTTTAGGTGTAGAAGGGGTAAAAAGTAAGTTAGGGTTTGAATTGGCTTATAATGGGAGTGAATTTTCAAGTAATTCTATTGCTTTCGAATCGTTTGATAAAATTTTATTTTTTGATTTTAAGAATGATTATCGAGACACTAGTGATAAGGCTGACTTATACGATATGATAATGAGCTTTAAGGATAAAGTAAATTATCCTGCTGATTATTCAGGTACAAAACAGCAGATTTATTCCATGATTAAATCTACAGAAATTGAAAATAGTGCCAACGTGGCGCAACGATTAGGACGCTATTTAACCAGAGATGAAAGTTTGAAAAATGATGCATTATTAAATGGATATATAAATGCAACTGATGACAATCTTAGGAACGAGATAAAGGGAAAAATTTCGCTAGAGTTAGAGAAGAATAATTTGAACTCATCAATTATATCTGAAATTATGAATACACTTCGAGAAACCAAAACGAAAGAAGAAATGGTGCTTTTAAAAAAGGCTATTGAAATTTCGTGTGTGGGTCAGATTGAAGTTATGAAAGCAATGCACACCAATATGTCTGAAACAGAAATTCAAGGTGTGCATGAATATGTTTATAAAAAATATGGTGCGGAATATGAAGGTTATCCTTCAATTGTTGGTGGTGGAAATAATGGGTGTATTCTTCATTATATAGAAAACAATAAAACTAAAGTTGGTGACGATTTGGTTTTAATGGATTTGGGTGCAGAATATCACGGGTATACTGCTGATGTTACACGTACCATTCCTGCCAACGGAAAGTTTTCTGCCGAACAAAAACAGATTTATGATATTGTTTATAAAGCCCAAGAAGCTGGAATTAAAGCTAGCGTAGTTGGAGCTCCTTTTCAAGCTCCGGGTCAAGCTGCTTCGGCAATTGTTGCTCAAGGTTTAGTTGATCTTGGTATTATTAAAACTGTTGAAGAAGCGCGTACTTATTTCCCTCATGGTACTTCTCACTATTTGGGATTAGATGTGCATGATAAAGGGACCTATGGCCCTTTTAAGGCGAATACAGTGATAACGGTGGAGCCTGGAATTTATATACCTGAAGGTAGTGATTGTGATAAAAAATGGTGGGGTATAGCTGTGCGCATTGAAGATGATATCTTAATAACCGAAAACGGGCCTATTAATCTTTCTAAAATGGCTCCAAGAACAACTGAAGCTATTGAAGCGATGATGAAAAAACCAAGTCCGTTAGATAAATTTGTGCTGCCAAGTTTAAATTAGACTACATTCAAAAAAAACCATATAAAAATCCTCAAATTAAATCATTTTTAAACAATTAATTTGAGGATTTTTTATGCTGTATTGAGCGGTTTATAAGTAGCTTAACGCTGAAGTAAATATTCCTTTAGTTCCGTATACTTTGAAATTAAGATTGATTTTTTCTCCTTATCCATAACACTTTTAATTTGAATAGGAATTTCAATTTGGGCGTTAATAGTTTCTACAACGACATCTAGAAATTTAACCGGATGTGCAGTTTCTAAGAAAATACCATAAGTGTTCGGATGGCTTTCTTGATATTTTTTCAAGCCTAAATAACCAACAGCTCCATGGGGGTCCGCTATATATTTGGTGTTTTTATAAATTGATTTTATGGCTGTTTTGGTTTCTTCATCAGTGAATGAATAGGAAAATAAATTGGATTTTAAGAGCTCAAAATCATCTTGAAATAAATGACGAATTCTAATAAAATTACTAGGATCACCAACGTCCATTGCATTTGAAATCGTTGCCGTTGATGGTTTAGGCTCGTATTTATTTGTGCGCATAAACTCGGGAACGGTATCATTAACATTTGTTGCCGCTATAAAATGTTTTACTGGCATACCCAAACGCTGGGCTACCAATCCGGCACATATATTTCCAAAATTTCCGGAAGGAACAGAGAATACTATTTCTTTACCTTGTAACTTCGCCTGTTTGTATGCAAATAAAAAATAAAATAATTGTGGTAACCATCGTGCTACATTAATAGAATTTGCCGATGTTAGTTGCATATTCGTTAGTAGGTCTTCGTCTAAAAAAGCTGTTTTTACCATTTTTTGACAATCATCAAAAGTACCATTTACTTCTAATGCCATAATATTCTGACCAAGTGTAGTTAACTGACGTTCTTGAATGTCACTCACTTTTCCGCTTGGGTAAAGGATTACTACTTTTACTCCATCAACACCTAAAAAACCATTGGCAACAGCTCCACCCGTATCACCTGAAGTTGCTACCAGAACTGTTACATCATTTGTTGAACTTTTCGTTTCTGAAAAATAGCCTAAACAATTAGCCATGAAACGTGCTCCTACATCTTTGAAAGCCATTGTTGGACCATGAAAAAGTTCTAGCGTTGCTATGTTATCTTCTATTTTAACAACCGGAAAATCAAAATCTAATACTTTAGCAAGAATTTCCTTTAATTTTTCATTAGGTATATCAGCTGAAACAAATTGGTGAATAGCGTTAAAGGCAATCTCATGATTTGACAGCTCTTCAATTCGATTAAAAAAGCTAATTGGTAACGGTTCAATATTTTCAGGAAAATATAAACCTTTATCCGGTGCTATTCCTGCAATAACAGCTTCTTTAAAAGAAACTTCTGGTGCTTGTTTATTTAGACTATAAAAATTCATTGATTTGTACAATTGACTGAGTTTAATTAATCATTGACTCTTAGTTTTTATTCTCTAAGCGTCCAAAACTCTTTATATTTCTTTTATTCCTTTTATGTTTATTTTCGAAACATGAACATCATAATCAATTCCAATATTTTGATACACTTCCTTCATGCTCTGTGCCACCTTTTTAGCTGTCGCTTCTCCTTTACTAAATGCAAATATAGAAGGACCGGATCCTGAGATGCCGCAACCTAATGCCCCAGATTTTAAGGCTTCCGTTTTAACATTCTCAAATCCAGGAATTAATATAGATCGAATAGGTTCAACAATAAAGTCTTCTAACGAACGACCTATTAAATCGTAATCACTGGTAAAAAGTCCGGCGACCAATCCGCCAACATTTCCCCATTGTTTTATGCCCTGGGCTAGTGTAATATTGGTTTTCAAAACACTACGTGAATCTGATGTTTTTACTTCTATCTGAGGATGAATAACCGTTGCGTATAATGCATCGGGACTTGGTATTGGAATTACATCTAATGGTTCGTAACTGCGCACTAAAGTAAACCCACCAAATAGGGCAGGAGCTACATTATCTGCATGTGCCACACCACTTGCAAGACGTTCACCTTCCATAGCAAATTTCACTAAGTCTATTGTAGAAAAAGGTTCGCCAAGTAATTTGTTCATTGCCCAAACAGCACCAGTAGAACTAGCTGCGCTACTGCCGATTCCACTTCCAGCTTTAATATTTTTATAGATTTCTATTTCAAATCCTCCTGTGTAATCACTATTTTCCAATAAGGCTAAACCAGCGACACCTGCAACGTTTTTTTCCGTTACTAGGGGTAAATCTTGACCAGTTAGTTTAGTTATTTTAATGCCTTTTTTAGTAGTTTTTCTAATTATCATTTCATCACCAACAGCATCTAGAGCAACACCAAGTACATCAAACCCACAAGAAATATTAGCAATAGTTGCCGGACAAAATATTTTAATTTCGTTAGCCATTTTAAAAGTTTCCAATTCTAATAATATCTGCAAATATACCTGATGCAGTTACATCTGCACCTGCTCCAGCCCCTTTAATGATCATAGGTTGATTTGGATATCGTTCGGTAAAAAACAAAACTATATTGTCGCTACCCTCTAGATTATAAAAATCATGTCCTTTTTCTATTTCTTGTAAGCCAACACTTGCTACACCTTCTTCATATTGGGCTACATATTTTAACTTACTGTCTTTGTCAGCGGCTTCTTTGTATAGTTTTTGGAAATCATCTTCATACTTAACTAAAGAGGCAAAAAAGTCTTCATTATTATTGGTGTCTAGGCTTTCTTGTGGTAAAAATGACTTGTTTTCTATATCTTCAATTTCTAATTGATTTCCACTTTCTCGCGCTAAAATTAAAATTTTACGCATTACATCTATGCCGCTTAAATCTATTTTAGGGTCTGGTTCTGTATAACCTTCTTCTTGAGCTTTTTTAACAACATCATGAAAAGTAGTTTCGCTATTGAAATTATTAAATACGAAATTTAAACTTCCTGATAATACTGCTTGTATTTTTAAAACTTTATCACCAGATGCAATTAAGTGTTTTAGCGTATCTATTATTGGCAATCCTGCTCCCACATTAGTTTCAAATAAAAATGGAGCATTATAGATTCTGGCTAAATCTTTAAGATTACGATAGTTACCATAAGTTGATGAGCATGCAATTTTGTTGCAGGTCACTACAGATATACTATTTCCTAAATAGGAACCGTAAGTTGAAGCGACATCTGCACTAGCTGTATTATCTACTAAAATACTATTGCGGTAATTTAGTTTTTGGACTGTTTCGTAAAAAATATTTTTATCGGCTTTTTGACCAGCAGCTAATGTTGTTTCCCAATTTTTTAGTTGAATACCACCTTCTTCAAAAACCATAGTTCTTGAATTTGAAATTCCAATTACCCGGATATTAAGTTTTAAATTTTCTTTTAAATATTTACGTTGTTGTTTTACCTGTTCTAAAAATTTAGAACCCACATTTCCAACACCCATTACAAATAGGTTTAATTGTTTTATGTTTTCTTCAAAAAACTCTTCATGCAAAGCATTGAGCGCTTTTTTGACATCTTCAGATTTAATAACTGCAGAAATATTACGCTCAGAGGCACCTTGTGCTATAGCTCTAATATTCACATTGTTTTTACCTAGCGTACTAAACATTTTGCCACTTAAACCTTGGTGACTTTTCATTTGGTCTCCAATAAGTGCAATTATTGCCAAATTGGTTTCTGCTTTAACCGGATTTATTTTTCCTTGAGTTATTTCGAAAGCAAAGGCTGTATTAATTTTTTGTACCGCTTTTACTACATCTTTTTCTGAAACACCAATACAAATAGAATGTTCAGATGAAGCTTGAGTTATTAAAATAACATTTACTTCGGCTCTTGAAAGTTCGTCGAAAAAACGCGCAGAAATACCTGGTATGCCAACCATTCCAGGTCCTTCCAAAGATAAGAGCCCAATATTAACCACTGAACTAATACCACTTACGATTTTTTTGTTCTCAGATTTCCCTTTGTTAATTAATGTGCCTGGAGTTTCAGGCTCGAAAGTGTTTTTTATTAAGATGGGAACGTTTCTAGATAAAACAGGTTGAATTGTTGGCGGATACAATACCGATGCCCCAAAATGTGAAAGTTCCATCGCTTCTTCATAAGAAAGTTCAGGAATTGCTTTCGCCTGTTTTACAATGCTTGGGTTAGCAGTATACATACCACTAACATCCGTCCAGATTTCTAAAATTTCTGCGTTCGTAGCAGCTGCTATAATTGCTGCAGAATAATCAGAACCACCTCGGCCTAAGGTAGTTGTGTTTCCATCTTCAGTTGAAGCAATAAATCCTCCGAAAACTGTTATTTGATTATTTACTCCCTTAAAATAGTCGTAACAATTTTTATATGTGATATCAAAATCTACAACAGCACCACCAAATTGTTCATTTGTTTTAATCAGCTCTCTAGTGTCTTTAAAAACAACATCTAAACCCTCCGAATAAAAATACTGAGCTATAATGTATGAGGACAATAACTCACCATGACTCACAATTTTATCAGATAGTTTAGGTGTTAATTCTCCAATAGAGAATGCACCTTCTAAAAGATTTTCTAAGGTGTTAATGTCCGATTTTACCTTACTTAATACTGCACTTTGGGCATTAATGGGCAATAAATCTTTAATTCCTGTTAAATGCCGAGTCTCAATTTCATTAACCAAATTGGTATAGGTTGCATCTTGTGTTGAAGCTTTTTCGGCTGCCTGTAACAAAAGGTCGGTTACACCACCAAATGCAGAAACTACCACTGCTATTTTATCGCTATCATTTTTTGAAACGATTTGTTTAACTTGTTTTATGTTTTTTGCGTTAGCTACTGATGAGCCACCAAATTTGAGAACTTTCATATTATAAAAGTTAAAATGAAAAATTGAATGAATTTATATGTACGGACGAGAAAATATTGCAGTTTACCCCAAAGGGGTGATAGTAGATGTGCACGTGCCACTATTATTTGTTTGGAAAAAAAGAGTTCCTATGTTTGACTTGTTGCGTTCCATACTTCTGATAATGTATCAAAAGTAGTACATTTAACAACCCTAACAAACGTTGGTTGTATTTTTTTACAGAATCCGCAAAAATTGATAAATACTTTTAAAGAATGAGGATTTTCTCTGCAGATCAGATATATAAGGCTGATAAATTCACAATTGAAAAACACGGAATTAAGAGCGATGACCTTATGGAAAGGGCAGCACTACAAATTTTTAACTGGTTCCATATGCGAATGCAAGGGGCTCCGGTTAAAATTCATTTGTTTTGTGGTATAGGAAATAACGGGGGTGATGGTATTGCTTTGGCTAGACATTTGCTAGAGCACGGATACAATATTGAGGTAAATGTTGTTAATTATAGTGACAAACGTTCTAATGATTTCCTTATAAATTTAGATCGTTTAAAAGAAAGAAAACTATGGCCTAATTTTCTAGATGGTAATACGCCATTTCCAAAAATAGGGGTAGATGATATTATTGTTGATGCAATCTTTGGAATAGGTTTAAACCGAGAGCCGGACCGATGGGTGAAGAATTTAATTGAATACCTCAATCATTCCGAAGCATTTATAGTTGCTGTTGATTTGCCATCTGGTCTTTTTATGAATAAAATGGCCGAAAGTGGTGAAGGAATTATTCGTTCCAATTTTATTTTAAGTTTTCAAGCCCCAAAGCTTATTTTCTTTTTACCGGAAAACGCACCATATATCGAAAATTGGCAGGTTTTAGATATAGGACTTGATCAAGAATTTTTGACCACTACTGAAACAGATTATGAATTAATTACAAAGCATGAACTTTTGGCTTGGTATATACCCAGAAAAAAATATTCGCATAAAGGTTCTTATGGGCATTCTTTAATTGTAGGTGGTACCCATGGTAAAATTGGTGCAATGATCTTAACTGCAAATGCATGTTTGCAGTCAGGAACAGGTTTGTTAACTGCTATGGTTCCCAATTGTGGTTACATTCCTATGCAGACTGCCGTTCCTGAAGCAATGGTATTGACTGATACTGAAGAGAAGATTATTTCGAAGATTGATTACGATATTACTCCTACAGTAATTGGTATTGGTACCGGAATAGGGCAAGATCCTAAAACAGTTAAAGCTTTTACCAATCTACTAAAGGACAATACTATTACATTGGTAATTGATGCCGATGCCATAAATATTTTAGCATCCAATAAAAAACTATTAAAGGAATTACCTCCTCAATCTATCCTAACACCACATGATAAGGAATTAGAGCGACTAATTGGTTCGTGGGAAAATGATTTTGACAAACTCGCTAAGGCTAAAGAATTTTCTAAAGCATATGATTGTATTTTAGTATTAAAGGGAGCGCATACGATTACTATTTATAAAGAAAAAGGTTATATAAACACTACTGGTAACCCCGGAATGGCTACTGCAGGAAGTGGTGATGTTTTAACCGGAGTAATTACTGCATTTGTTGCTCAAGGTTATGCACCATTAAGAGCAGCTGTTTTTGGCGTCTTTTTACATGGAAGTGCTGGAGATATCGGTGCTGAAGATAGAGGGTATTTGGCATTAACTGCTGGAAAAATAATTGAGTATTTAGGTGATGCTTTGTTAGATATGTTTAAAATGCCAGAACATCCCATACCACCTGAAGTTGAAGAAAATGATGAAGATGACTAATATTATCTTTAATTAAAAAAACGCCCTTTTGTTTCAAAACAAAAGGGCTTGTCATAATTCGCCATTCACAACTCTAATATTATTTAAGCCTAACGCGTTGTTTTACCCAAGCTAAGGCATTGTCGTATTCAATAAAGAATTTCATAGGTTTTTTGTAAAACATCTTTTCAATTTTAAAATTGTGCATGTCAATTTCCTTTATGGAAACAATGGCAAACGCTTTTAAATTGTCAAGTTGTTTTAAATAACTGTACACCGTTGGATCAACAGCAAACGGATTTTTTCTTAAACTTATATATCCGAAATTTCTATCTCTAAAGTGTATTTCTGAAATACCAATAATTTGATAAGCTCTTTCTAAAGTTAATGTAGCACCTTCATCGAAGATGACTACCATGTAATTCTCAAATACTTGTACCAAGGCCGTGTCGAGACGATACTCTTGTACAATAACGGTTTTTTTAGGTCGATCCAATTTCATTATTTCATTTTCTGTAGTGTCCTGAGACGAAAGTAGACCTAAGAGGAAGTATTTAGAAAATTTTTAGATAAAAGGCGAAAATATCGTTTATCCTGTATTTTATTAGTGTTTTCGCTTGTTTGAATTCTTACATATTAATTTGTACCCATAAAAAAAGAGGGTTGTTTTACAACCCTCTTATAATCAATTTCTTACTTTAATAATGCTATTTCTCAGTCTCCGAAGATTTTCTGGCTTTTTTTATCTTTATTGTAAGTTCTTCTTTTTTCTTATCTAAATCCATAAAGATACTATCGCCCTCTTCTAATTTTGAATTAACAATCTCTTCCGCCAATGCATCTTCAATATACTTTTGAATTGCTCTTTTAAGCGGTCGGGCTCCATATTGTTTATCGAAACCTTTATCCGCGATATAATCTTTTGCTTCATCAGTTAAATTTAAATCATAACCAATATCTTTAATTCTAGCAAACAACTTACGCAATTCAATATCGATAATTTTATGAATATCTGCTCTTTCTAGTGCGTTGAATACAATTACATCGTCAATTCTATTTAAGAATTCAGGAGCAAAGGCTTTTTTAAGAGCATTTTCAATTACACTTTTTTGATGCGATTCTTCTTGCGATTTTTTGGCCGCAGTTCCGAAACCAACTCCTTGTCCAAAATCCTTTAATTGTCGCGCACCAATATTAGATGTCATGATGATAATAGAATTTCTAAAATCGATTTTTCGGCCTAGACTATCTGTAAGGAAACCATCATCTAATACCTGTAGAAGCATATTAAAAACATCTGGATGTGCTTTTTCAACTTCGTCTAACAAGATTACTGAATACGGTTTTCTTCGTACTTTTTCAGTTAATTGCCCTCCTTCTTCATAACCAACATATCCTGGAGGTGCTCCAACTAATCTTGAAATGGCGAATTTTTCCATGTATTCGCTCATATCTATACGAATTAAGGCATCTTCAGAATCAAACATTTCTTTAGCCAACACTTTAGCTAATTGTGTTTTACCAACACCTGTTTGTCCTAAGAAAATAAATGAACCTATTGGCTTATTTGGATCTTTAAGTCCTGCTCTATTTCGCTGTATCGCTTTAGCAACTTTTGCCACGGCTTCATCTTGTCCAATAACATTAGACTTAATAAGTTCTGGTAATTCTGCTAATTTATTACTCTCAGTTTGCGCTATTCTATTTACTGGAATTCCACTCATCATCGAAACAACATCAGCAACATTGTCTTCTGTAACAGTTTCTTTATGCAATTTGCTATCTTCCTCCCATTGTGCTTGAGCGGCTGCTAAATCTTTTTCTATACGTTTTTCATCATCGCGTAATTTTGCTGCTTCCTCATATTTCTGCTTTTTTACTACGCTATTCTTAAGCTCACGAACATCTTCTAGTTGTTTTTCAAAATCTAGAATCTGCTTTGGAACATCCATATTTACAATGTGTACACGAGAACCTGCTTCGTCTAAAGCATCAATGGCTTTATCTGGTAAAAAGCGATCGGTCATATATCTATTGGTTAATTTAACGCAGGCAATGATTGCCTCGTCGGTATAAGATACATTGTGGTGCTCTTCATACTTACCTTTTATATTCTGTAATATTTCTATTGTTTCATCTACTGAAGTGGGTTCTACAATTACCTTTTGAAAACGACGCTCTAAAGCACCATCTTTTTCAATATATTGTCTGTACTCATCTAAAGTTGTTGCTCCAATACATTGAATTTCACCTCTTGCTAATGCCGGTTTAAACATATTTGAAGCATCTAAACTTCCTGTAGCTCCACCAGCACCTACAATAGTATGAATTTCATCAATGAATAAAATAACATCATCATTTTTTTCAAGTTCATTCATAACAGCTTTCATTCGCTCTTCAAACTGCCCACGATATTTTGTGCCCGCTACTAGTGATGCTAAATCTAAGGTTACAACTCTTTTGTTATAAAGAATTCGCGAAACTTTTTTATTTATTATGCGCAAAGCCAAACCTTCTGCGATGGCACTTTTACCAACACCAGGTTCACCAATTAATAACGGATTGTTTTTTTTGCGTCGACTTAAAATTTGAGACACACGCTCAATTTCTTTTTCTCTACCGACTACAGGGTCTAGTTTATTCTCATCGGCCATACGTGTTAAGTCTCTACCGAAGTTATCTAGAACTGGAGTTTTCGATTTTTTATTTCCCTTTTGACTTGATGAAGTACCAAAAGAACCTTCTTTGCTTTCGTTGGGCTCATCATTTTCACTTGGAAAAGATTCTGCAGTTGGTGCATCAACAATATCATCATCACTTGTTATCATAAATTTGAATTGTTCTTTTACACCATCGTAATCTACTTTCAATTTGTGTAATAATTTTGTTGTTGGATCATTTTCATTTCTAAGTATACACAACAAAAGGTGCGCTGTATTTATTGAAGAACTTTGAAATAGTTTAGCTTCTAAAAAAGTAGTTTTCAAAGCTCGTTCCGCTTGCCTTGTAAGGTGCAAGTTTTTTTTGTCCTTTTGTGTATTACTTGGGTTAGGATTAGATGGACTCAAGATTTCTACTTTTCTACGCAAGTGGTCAAGATCAACCTCAAGAGCATCAAGAATACTAATTGCTTTTCCATTGCCATCACGCAAAAGTCCTAACATCAAATGTTCGGTTCCTATAAAATCATGTCCTAGCCTTAAAGCTTCTTCTTTGCTATATGCTATTACATCTTTAACCCGGGGTGAGAAATTATCGTCCATACGCTATACCTTATTCATCGATAAAATTAGTAAAACTATGTTTATCTAACGCAAATACTGTTCCTATATTCCAAAAAGTATGTCGAAAACATCAAAAAAAGGATCGTTTAACAAAATTAAGAGTAAAATTAGCATGAATTTAAGGCTTAATTGAGTGTTAATAAATTGTTGAATAAAGTAATCATAAAATGCACTGGAAGGTCTTATTTTATGTAAATTGGCATGCTATTTTTAACACTAACAAAAATATAGGAATTACGCATGGCGGAAGGTGAAAAATTAATCTCGATCAATATTGAGGATGAAATGAAATCTGCTTACATCGATTATTCGATGTCGGTCATTGTGTCACGTGCGCTGCCAGATGTGCGTGATGGTTTAAAACCTGTACATCGCAGGGTACTTTATGGCATGCATGAATTAGGAGTTCGCTCAAATAGTTCTCATAAAAAATCGGCTCGTATTGTAGGTGAGGTATTGGGTAAATACCATCCACATGGGGATACATCAGTATACGATTCTATGGTGCGTATGGCACAAGAATGGAGTTTGCGATATATGCTAGTTGATGGACAAGGAAACTTTGGTTCTGTAGATGGCGATAGTCCAGCAGCAATGCGTTATACCGAGGCTAAAATGAGAAAGATTGCCGACGATATGTTGGCAGATATTGATAAAGATACTGTAGATCACCAATTAAATTTTGACGATTCACTACAAGAACCTGTAGTGTTACCAACAAGAGTTCCTAATCTTTTAGTTAATGGAGCCTCGGGTATTGCAGTAGGAATGGCTACTAATATGCCTCCTCACAATTTATCAGAAGTAGTAGATGGGACAGTTGCATATATAGATAATAATGACATTGAAATAGATGAAATTATTACACATATTAAAGCACCAGATTTTCCTACTGGAGGTACAATTTACGGTTACGATGGAGTAAAAGAAGCATTCCATACGGGAAGAGGTCGCGTGAAAATTCGTGCTAAAGCAGAAATTGAAGAGGTGCAAGGAAGAGAATGTATTGTAATTACAGAAATTCCATACCAAGTGAATAAAGCCGATATGATTAAAAAGACGGCTGACCTTATCAATGAAAAGAAAATTGATGGTATTTCAACTATACGCGATGAGTCGGATAGAAATGGAATGCGTATAGTTTATATTTTAAAGCGAGATGCAATACCAAATATCGTTTTAAATACACTTTACAAGTATACTGCTTTACAATCATCTTTTAGTGTCAATAATATTGCGTTGGTTAACGGTAGACCAAGATTATTGAATGTAAAGGAGATGATACACTATTTTGTTGAACATAGACATGAAGTAGTTGTACGTCGTACTACTTACGAATTAAAAAAGGCTGAAGATCGTGCTCATATTTTAGAAGGTTTAATAATTGCTTCAGATAATATTGATGAAGTAATTAAAATTATAAGAGCATCTTCGAATGCTGATGAAGCTCGAGCAAATTTAATGGAACGCTTTAAGTTGAGTGAAATTCAAGCTAAAGCCATTGTTGAAATGCGCTTGCGTCAACTTACTGGATTAGAGCAAGACAAGTTGCGTGCGGAGTACGATGAAATCTTAAAAACTATTGCGGATCTTAAAGATATTTTAGATCGTAAAGAGCGCAGAATGCAAATCATTAAAGATGAATTGTTAGAAGTTAAAGAGAAGTACGGTGATGCCAGACGTTCAGAAATTAATTTTGCTGGTGGTGATTTAAGTATCGAGGATATGATACCAGATGAGCAAGTCGTTATTACTATTTCTCATGCTGGCTATATAAAAAGAACTCCACTTACTGAATATAAAACGCAGAATAGAGGAGGAGTAGGGCAAAAAGCATCTTCAACAAGAAATGAAGATTTTCTAGAACATTTATTTGTTGGAACCAACCACCAATACATGTTATTCTTTACACAAAAAGGAAAATGTTTCTGGATGCGAGTTTATGAAATTCCTGAAGGAAGTAAAACATCTAAAGGTAGAGCTATTCAGAATTTGATAAATATTGAGCAAGATGATATGGTTAAGGCCTTTATCTGTACTCAAGATTTAAAAGATGAAGAATATGTAAATAGTCATTACGTAATAATGGCAACTAAACAAGGAACAGTTAAGAAGACTTCTTTAGAGCAATATTCAAGACCTAGACAGAATGGTATTAATGCAATAGGAGTTCGTGAAGGAGATGAATTATTGGAAGCTAAATTAACCACAGGAACAAGTGAAATCTTCTTAGGATTGAAATCAGGCAAAGCAATACGTTTTGAAGAAAGTAAGACTAGGCCTATGGGTAGAAATGCTTCTGGTGTTAGAGGTATTCGCTTGGCAGATGAAAACGATGAAGTAATCGGAATGGTATCTGTACATGATTTTGATGATGAAATATTAGTTGTTTCGGAAAATGGTTATGGCAAAAGATCCAGCATAGATGATTATCGCGTAACTAATCGTGGTGGAAAAGGAGTGAAGACCATTTCAATAACCGAAAAAACTGGTGGCCTTGTTGCTATCAAAAATGTTTGCGATTCTGATGATTTAATGATAATTAATAAATCGGGTATTGCTATTCGTATGAGTGTTGAAGATTTACGTGTAATGGGTAGAGCAACACAAGGAGTTAAATTAATTAATATAAAAGGTAACGATTCTATTGCTGCTGTAGCAAAGGTGATGAAGGACGAAGATAATATCGAAGAAGTAGCAGATATTATGGATATAGAGGTCCAAACCGAAGATGGCACGGCTATTGATAATACCACAACTGATGATTCGGAAGAATAATTTTAAACACTAAATAACTATTAATATTACAATGATGAAAACAAAAATTTTAATACTTGCGGCTATGTCTTTTACAATGGTCGGTTTAGCTCAAAAATCTGAGCTTAAAGCTGCTGATAAAGCTATAAAAAGCGGAGATTCTCAAGCAGCGAAATCAGCCTTAGAGAGTATAGCAGGTTCTATATCTGGAGCTGATGAAAAGTATCAAGCACAATATCAATTCTTAACTGGTAAAACTTATGCCGATTTGGCGAAGAAGGGTGATGCCAGTGCATTTCAAAAAGCTATAGATGCATTTAAGAAGGTGAAAGAAATGCCAGCAGGTAAGAAGTATCTTGGAGAAACAGACCAATATATGGCTTCTATTACTGCAGATTTGGTAAACTCAGCGGTTGAAGATAATGGTAATAAGAAATTTAAAGAAGCTGCAGAAAAACTATATATGAGCTATACCCTTAGCCCAAGAGATACTTCATATTTATATTTTGCTGCAGGTAGTGCTGTAAACGGGCAAGAGTTTGAACAAGCTCTTAAGTACTACAATGAGTTACAAGAATTAGGATATGACGGTGGTGGAATTGTTTATAAGGCTACAAACATTGCCTCAGGACAGGTTGAAGAAATGGATAAAACTCAAAGAGATTTAATGGTTAAATCTGGGACTTACAAAGATCCAATTGATGAAAAAATACCTTCCAAATCTGCAGAAATTGTTAAAAATACAGCATTAATATACACGCAACTTGGTCAAGATGAAAAAGCCATTGAAGCATACAAAGCTGCAAGAGCTAATGATCCAAAAGATGTAAACCTAATTTTAAATGAAGCTAACCTTTATTATAAAATGGGTGATAAAGATAAGTTTAAAGAACTAATGGCTGAAGCCGCATCAGTGGCTCCTGAGAATGCTGATCTTCAATATAACATAGGAGTTATTAACATGGAGCAAGGTAATATTGAAGAAGCAAGAACAGCTTATAGAAAAGCTTTAGAAATTAACCCTGATTACACAAACGCTCAATTAAACTTATCTACTACCTATGTAAATGAAGGGAATGGATTAATTGATGAGATGAATACGTTAGGCAACTCTAGAAGTGATATTGCTAGATATGATGAATTAAAAGCTCAAAAAGATAATCTTTTTGGTGAAGGAGCTAAAGTTCTTGAAGATGCCTTAAAAAGTAGTCCGGATAATCAAGGATTGTTAGAACAATTGAAAAATATCTATGGTGCTATGGGTGATAATGAAAACTTTATGCGCATTAAAAAGTTATTAGGTGAATAATTTTCCCTATTTACTTAAAGAAAAAGCCTCCTGTTATCAGGAGGCTTTTTTTTATTCATATTATATTAGCTATACTATTTTTTTTATGACTCTTAGTTTGTGAGTATAGTTTCTAAGTTCATTGTCAAAAATACCAGTATGATCTATGCGGTCGATTTTAACTTTACCATTTACATGAATTACGTAATTGTCGCGCATTATTATTCCAACATGATTTATTTTGCCATCTGAATCATCAAAAAATGCTAAATCACCTGGTTCACTTTCCTCAATAAAACTTAAAGAATCGCCTTGAAGTGCTTGTTGGTCTGAAGTGCGCTTTAAAGCAATTCCATTCATTTTATATACTATTTGAGAGAAACCTGCATTGTCTATACCAAAAGGAGTTCTTCCTCCAGAAAGTGATGGAGAATTTAAATAATAAAGTGCTGTATTTACAAGATTAGCTTTGCCATGGTTTGTTGTAGTATCTATTATTTCACCTTCCAAAGTATGACCAAGAATATTTATTTTAGGAATAGTAGATCCCAAAAGAATAGGAATAAAGTGACTGTTTTTTCCTTCCATGTATGAAACCAACTGTGATGCATGAGAAGGATTTTTATCCTTGTCTAATATGTCGTAATATTCTTTTTCAATTTCTTTTATTTGGATGTTTTGAAGCCAACCTTCCATGCGGTCAAAAGCTAGTCGAACTTTGCTCCAATGTTTTCGTTGTTCTAATATTTTATAATGTTCGCCATAAATTAATTGGGTTATCATTTCAGAGCCTTCATCGGCAACCAAACGAACAGGGATAATAGAGAGATGACAAATGCCGTATTGCATGCGTTACTTGGCGTAGATTAATTTCTTTCAATTATAACGGCAGAGGCACCACCACCACCATTGCAAATTGCTGCAGCACCGAGTTTGGCATCTTTCTGTGCTAATACATTAATTAAGGTAACTAGTATTCGGGCACCTGAACATCCTAAAGGATGTCCTAAGGAAACAGCACCTCCATTTACATTTACATTGGTGTCACTTAATCCTAAAATTTTCATATTTGCAAGGCCTACTACTGAGAATGCTTCGTTAAACTCAAAATAATCTACATCTTCTATTTGTTTTCCAGCATTAGCCAATGCTTTAGGTAATGCTTTTGCCGGGGCTGTCGTGAACCATTCAGGTTCATGAGCCGCATCGGCATAGCCTTTAATAGTTGCGATGGGCTTTAAATTTAATTCTTTTGCTTTTTCTGCACTCATTAAAACCAAAGCAGCAGCACCATCATTAATTGTTGAAGCATTTGCAGCGGTTACAGTACCATCTTTTGTGAAAGCAGGGCGCAAATTTGGAATTTTTTCCAGTTTTACATTTTTATATTCTTCATCTTCAGAAACAACCAAAGACTCTCCTCTGCGCTGCGGTACATCTACAGAAATAATTTCATTGCTAAAATTTCCTGCTTCCCAAGCTTTAGCAGATCTAGTATACGATTGAATGGCATAAGCATCTTGATCAGTACGACTAAATTCATATTTTTCAGCACAGGCATCTGCACAAACTCCCATAGCATTTTCATCATAAACATCAACAAGACCGTCACGCTGCATTCCATCAATTAAAGTGGTAGGTCCAAATTTTTGTCCCGAACGTAAATGCACATAATGTGGAATTAAACTCATGTTTTCCATTCCGCCAGCAACTACTATAGATGTGTCACCCAAAGCAATTGATTGAGCTGCCTGCATCACAGCTTTCATTCCTGATGCACAAACCTTGTTAATCGTAGTAGCCGGTATAGTATTTGGAAGACCAGCAAAAATGGCGGCTTGTCTTGCAGGTGCTTGCCCTGTCCCTGCTTGTACTACATTTCCCATAATTACCTCTTCAACTAAACTTGGATTCAATTTAATTCGCTCTAATGCGCCTTTAATTGCAATAGCTCCTAATTTTGGAGCAGGAATAGTTGAAAGTTGCCCCATAAAGCTACCTATTGGGGTTCGTACTGCGGATACTATAACTACTTCATTCATTTTATTACATCTAAATGTAACTGCGAAAATAAGAAATAATAGACCAATCTTATCGTTTACGTTCCTGGAAATACTTAGTAAAACAGATTGATTTTAGAATTGTTAAGCTATTTATTTTCTATTTTTGAAAGTAGATACCTTCCTCATGCAAAATTTTTTGGACAAGATTTTTAAAAATCAATCCCACATATACAAGTCCATATTGTATATAGTTACAGTATGTTTTATAGTTTTCTTCTTTCCTAAGGGAGGACAGTTTAAATACGAATTTCAAAAAGGAAAAACTTGGCAGTATGAAAATTTATATGCCCCATTTGATTTTTCTATAAACAAAAGTCAGGCTGATGTATTAAAAGAAAAGAATCAAATTAAAGCCGAAAGATTAGATTATTATAAATGCGACTTAAAAGTATTTGAAGACGTAAGCGTTGCTTTTAATAAGCGTTTTCCAATTATTTTTTCTGCGGAAAAGTATAATTCACGACAGCTTGTAACACTAAAAGAAGCCGCCAATGATATTTTAAATAATTTATATGAATTTGGTGTAATTAGAACAAAAGCAAAGGGAAGTGTTTTTAAAGATATTTACCTTGTAAAAAATCAAGAGGCAACAAGAATTGAATATAATAAATTAAGGAGTATAGGTTATTTAGATAGCTCTATTGATGCTTTTTTAAAACGCAGAGGATTAAGTACGTTTTCAGAAAGTTATAAGGAGTTATTCTCCGGATTAGTTAAACCAAATGTTTCTTTTGATAAAGACTTAACACAAAAAGCCTTAGAAAGTGAATTGTCTAAAATTTCACATACTAGAGGTACTGTTTCTGAAGGTGATTTAATAATAGCCAGAGGGGAGGTAGTGGAGGCGGAGAATTTAAATGTTTTGAATTCTTTAAAAGGAGAATTTGCTTCAGAACTTTGGGCGAATAATAATTTTTATTACATCATTAGCGGATATACGGTATTAGTGGCTTTGGTTTTGATGATGCTCTTTCTTTTTCTGAAAAAATATCGTGTTGAAATTTTTGAAAATAATACCAAAGTAACTTTTATCTTTTTTAATATCGCCTTAATGGTATTTATTACCACTTTGGTTGTAAAATACAATGAGGCTTATATTTTTGTCGTTCCACTATGCATTTTACCCCTCATAATTAAAACATTTTTCGATGCGCGTTTAGCACTTTTTGTACATGTATTAGCCGTGTTAATTTTGGGTTTTGTTGTACCCAATAGTTATGAATATATTTTCTTGCAAATTATCGCAGGTATTGTAACTATACTAACAGTATCTCAATTGTATAAGAGGGCTAATCTATTTATTTCCGTAGGTCAAATTACGCTAATTTATATGGTTGGTTATTTGGCATTTCATACAATTCATGAGGGAAATCTTAAAAATATAGAATGGTTTGCGTTAGGTTTATTTTTACTGAATGGTATGATTACATTGTTTGTACAGCCATTGATTTACATTTATGAAAAAATCTTTGGTTTGGTTTCTGATGTTTCACTGTTAGAGTTATCCGACACTAATTCTTCATTACTAAAAGAACTGTCGAATAAAGCTCCTGGAACTTTTCATCATTCTATGCAAGTATCTAATTTGGCAGAGGCTGCCGCAAATGAAATTGGTGCAAATTCGATGTTGGTTAGGGTAGGGGCTTTATATCATGATATTGGTAAAATGGAAAATCCAACATTTTTTACCGAAAATCAGATAACAAATGTAAATCCGCACGATGAGGTTTCCTCAAAAGAAAGTGCAAAAATAATTATTGATCATGTTATAAACGGAATTGAAATTGCACGTAAAAACAATTTGCCCGATCGAGTTATTGATTTTATTCGCTCGCACCACGGTACAACTACTGTTTATTATTTTTATAAAAAGCAACAAGCGATTGAGGAAAATGTAAATATTGAAGATTTTAAATACCCCGGACCTTTACCTTTTTCAAAAGAAACTGCAATCTTAATGATGGCCGATTCTGTTGAAGCAGCTTCTAAAAGTCTTAAGAACCCTACTTTCTTAATTATTGATGAATTTGTAGATAAGATTATTGACGGACAGATGGCGGCTGGTCAATTTATAAATGCAGATATTACTTTTAAAGAAATTGCAAGTGTGAAAAAGGTTATGAAACAGAAGCTTACGAATATATATCATTTGCGGGTAGAATACCCTGAATAGGTTTTGCTTACTTAGATTAGGTTTTATTCTTAAATGTTGGTGTTTACTGATGTGCAGGTAATTTCAGAAATAGTAAAAAAAATACATTAATTATTATGTTTTAGTAATTGAAAAAATGTACATTTGCAACCGCATTTTCCCGATAGGGAAATGTAAAAGTTCTTTAAATGAAATAGGAGAGGTGCCTGAGTGGCCGAAAGGAACGGTTTGCTAAATCGTCGTACCCCAAAAGGGTACCCAGGGTTCGAATCCCTGTCTCTCCGCAATTTTCTGCGAGAGTAGACAATTGAAAATATTAACAATGAATGTGAACACCGGTTGATTCATTGTTTTCTATGAAGATTAGAAAAAACACTCATTTTCGGGGTGTAGCGTAGCCCGGTTATCGCGCCGCGTTTGGGACGCGGAGGTCGCAGGTTCGAATCCTGCCACCCCGACAAAAGTGGTATTTTTAAATACCATCTTTTTACTAAACAAATGAAAATCAAGGAATTACATTTTCCTTGATTTCATTTGAATAGTTTTAGAATCATATTTGAAGGTGTCCTATTAGGTGTCCTATTGATAAATATCAATTTTGTATCTTACACCTAGATCGTCGCAATTGATCTTCACAGCGATTTGACTTTCGTTTAACGGAATTAATAACTCTAAAACGAAAGTGATGAAAACAGTACACACTTTTAGCGTAGTATTTTGGCTAAAGAAGCGTTCCACCAAAAAGGATGGTACTATCCCAATTTATGCGCGAATTACGGTAGACGGCATCCGAGCCGATGTCAGCACAAAACATTCTGTATTACAATCCTATTGGTCTTATGATACAGGTAGGGTAAAAACCAAGGTAAATGGAGCCAAGTCTATAAACGATGACTTGATGGAAGTTTACCAAGATATTACCCAGAGTAAAAAGGAGCTCCTAGAAGAGGGCAGGATTCTTACTGCCCAGTCCGTAAAATTGAGGTATCTCGGTCAGGACGTTCCTCTTAGAACACTTAAGGACTTGCTTCAATATCATAAGGATAATGAAGTACCGAAGTTGGAGCAGGGTACCGCTAAGAATTATGGTGCCACAGAAAAATACTTGTTATTGTTTATCAAAAAGAAGTATAAGTCAAAGAATGTGCACCTCGCCCACATCAACTATTCCTTTGTTCTTAGTTTTGAGAACTACCTTCGGAATTGTAAACCGTTAAAGGCCTCCCAACCATTAACAAATAATGGGATAATGAAGCATATGGAACGGTTGAAGAAGATGACGACCATCGCATTTAAATTGGATTGCATCAAGAAAGACCCGTTTGCGTTTTTCCGAGCAAGCTTTAATCGCTATGATCGACCTTTCCTTAGTAATGAGGAATTGACTCTTTTTGAAGTTCTATCCTTAAAGGACATTGGACTTCAACGAGTAAGAGATGTTTTCGTTTTTGCCTGCTACACAGGTCTTTCCTATGTAGATGCAAAGCAACTTAAGCCGGAGCACATTGTTCTCGGAATGGATGGGGACGATTGGATTTTCACAAGAAGGGAAAAAAGTGAAGTGTTCGTTAAAATTCCATTACTGGATAAGGCCAAGACTATTTTGAGCAAATATGCTGATCAACTTTATGGAAAGAATGAAGACTTACTTTTACCAGTCTATTCCAACCAGAAGTGTAATAAATATTTAAAGATTCTAGCATCCAAATGCGGAATAGAAAAAAACCTTTCCTTCCATTGTGCTAGACATACTTTCGCAACATCTGTTACTTTGGCCAATGGCGTTCCAATAGAAACCGTATCTAGATTACTTGGTCATAAGAAACTTTCGACCACTCAGATCTATGCCAGAGTATTGGAAAAGAAGATTAGTGAAGATATTTCGGACCTCAAAGTAAAACTTAAATCCTCGGAAAGAAAAGTAGCGTAAAGCGTGTTTTTTTGAAGATTACGAAATTTTGATAAACAAAATGTGTTAAGATCGGCTGATTTTGGTTCTGTATCTTTAGTTTCCAATATGTTTATTCTTGAAGGTCAAATTGCGGAAAAAGGCTGAAATCAATCCAGGTTAATGATTCAGCCTTTTTTTATTGACAAAACTATTTGACTAACCCTACCCCTTGTTTCCCTAAATGCAGGTTGAATTTTTCCTATGGTTCGATTATATTTTGAAGTCTATAACAATGAAGGCATGATTTTTGGTGTTTATTTGATAGAGAATTTCCTAACCTCTATTTAGTAATTCATATAGTTATTCCCCAATCCTATGATGAACGATAGTATGAACTATTGTCTAAATTTTGGGATATGGAAAGAGCATTACTTTCAGAAAAGTTATTAGAAGAATTAAACGTCCTTGAGAATACAATTTCGGAGGTCATTAAAAAATGTGACCTATCCATCACGAAATGTAGAGACGTTATCTATCGGTTCAAAAAACAGATTTCAAGCTTCAAGTTCAAAAATCCCGATGCCGAAATCCACTTCTTTAAATACATTAAACAAGTTCCCTTGTCCAATTTGGTGTACTATTCGGAACTGCGTTCATTTGAAATTCAATTTCCAGTTGGTAACCAAGATGTCCAAAAAGAGTATATCCAGAAAAAGATGGATAAAATCAATCGATTCTTCAGATACAATCTTGACTTTACGCAGTACATTGAACAGGAAAAGACTCACCTAGATGAGAATTACTTTACTAGGGCATATTTTCGAGATGTAAATATTACTTATTCGAGACACTATTATCGTGATAAGGATTTCAGCACATCGCACGATTTATTGTTGGCCAAGTTATTTGCCAATAAGAGGCTAATAGACTACCTGAAGAAGCGCTTATCAAAAATTGATTCTGAATGCATTCCTTGTGATGACTGTTCGGAAAGTCAGTTGAGATGGACATTTTCGAATACTGCTTATGTCGAACTGATATACGCGCTGGTAAGTGTGGGTGCGGTAAACGATGGTAAGATTGAAATTTCGATAATTGACAAAGCACTGCGACGAGTTTTTAACCACGACTCAGGTGATATTTATAAAATCTATTCAGAAATTCGGAGAAGAAAAAAAAGTCGTACTAAATTTATGGAAGACCTCTCCAAGGGCCTTGAAGATCGTATGGATTCTGCTGATGCATAATTCAAAATTACTCTTGTCTTAGCTACCGTTAAAAATGTTAAAATTTAACCAGAGGTCAGGTTAACTGGTGAATATTCTCCATTGTTTATAATCAAATTTGTTTAAAGGGATTCAAAATACTACAAGTAGCATTGATTCATTCCCTGTAGTTTAATTCTAACATAAACAAATAGGTTATGGCAGCAAATATTATTACAACAGAAGATTTAGAGGAGTTTAGAATAAAACTTCTATACGAAATAAAAGAATTACTTGTGTCCCATGGAAGGGTAGGAGTTGATCATTGGATTAAGTCTGGGCAAGTTATGAGTAAACTCGAAATTAGCCCTGGAACGCTTCAGAATTTTAGGATAAATGGAACAATTCCCTTTTCAAAGTTAGGGGGAATCATTTACTACGATGAGGAAAAAATCAATGAGATTTTAGAGAATAACGAAATAGAATTTAAAAGGAAGGCGGCATGAAAATAGCAACATTCAATATTCAGAATTTATTCCATCGCCATTCAGATCTTATCGAAATGGAATATGAAAAGAAATCCGAGATATGGAGAGAGGAATTTGAGGCTCTTTTGCTAATGAAAACAAGGACAGCAAATGATTATATCCGGATGCGGGAGTTGGCAAATCTTTTGAAATTCGATAGACCCACTTACGAACCATATTTGTCAATGGCCAACATTGATGGGAATTTACAGGTTAAACCTTCGCTCAAAGTAATGGAAACAAAGGCAACTTATATGACGGATTGGAATGGTTGGACAAAATTGAATACAGTACCAATATCAAAGGATTCGATTAAAAATAAAGCGAAGGTCATTTTGGATGTCGATCCAGATATTATTCTACTGCAACAGGTGGAAAACAGGAAATCACTTATTCAGTTTCACGAAATATTCTTCAAGAAAAATCGAGAATCAGGTTATGAAGAGATTATGCATTTGCAAGGAAATGATGGTAAGGGACTGGGCATGGGTATTCTATTAAAAAGAGGTTATCATATCAAGTCTATAAAATCCTTTGCGAACGAACGGGATGAAAATGGGAATTTACTTTTTGATAATGGTTTTCTGCAGTACAAAATTAAAACTCCTCAGAATAAGACGTTGTTTCTGCTATGTTGTCAATTAGCTGATAATGGCGTATCTGAACCCCATAGAAAACAACAGGTTATGAAAATTGCGCAGACATACACCGATCTTCGTTCAAAAGGACATCAACATATTATTGTGGCAGGCACCTTAAATACTCCTTCCTATTCTGATTCGATATCGGCTATTTTCGAGTCGGACATAATGGATGTCGTGAAACATAATTCATTTAAAGTATTATCGGATTCAGGAGAAGATGCTGGTTATTATAGAATGGGAGCCTATCGAATGGGTGTCAATATTAAGCAAAAAGATTACCTATTGGTTTCTCCTGCCTTTTATGATAAGATTGATGAATGCGGGATGAATAGAAAGGCTATGTGGCCACTGAAAAAGCCGGAATGGGAAACTTATAACACCATAGAGAAAGAAAATGATGCTGCTAGCAATCATCCCTTGTTATGGGCGAAATTCAGTTTAGAAGATTCCTTACGACTCTATAGAAAAAGTGCATAGCATCATTTAAAAGTCGCCAGAACCTATCCAAAAAGTATAGTTTTGGCGACTTATAACTTGTAAAAACAATCGACAAGAACTTTGATTCTCCCCTTACAAGTTAAGTAGAGTTCCTTTTATTGAGTCTTTTAGTTTAGCATCTACTTTTACTTGTTCCGCATAATCACTCCAATTCTGTACTTTTTCATTTATTTCTGAAATAATATAGTTTGGTTTTTTGACATTCATTGATTTGGCAAAAGAAAGCAAGTCATCTTTTTCAATCCCTAGCCTCTTACCATTTACACTTAAAGCATGCTGACTTACCCAAATGCTGTCCGGACTAAAAGCATGGCAAATATCGTAAGCAGGTGCTAACTCCCAACTAGCGCCTTCTTGAAGTCTAAATGCAAAATTTTTGGTATGATCATCACAGTTTCTGGCAATTACATTAAAAACCAACCTACGGAACATTTGTTCAGCATCTGGATATGGTAAGTGTAGTTTTCGCATAGTTTGAAATAATTGCTCGTAGCTGTAACTTCTGACTTCATTGAAATCATAATGCTGCATTGCACAAAAAGTTTGAATATGGTGTTTGATAGAACCATTCTCCCTATCAAACCTTTTTGTCATAAAATGTGCTCTTCCATTTTCTTCCAATAACTCGGATTCCATCATTTTTATACCACAGTCTGTTGCCATATTATAATAGGCCATTTCAACTCGCCCGTATCCTTTACTTTTTCCAAACTGCGCATCACTTACTCCATCTAATTTTATTAACCAATGTTCAAATCCTTTTGGCGCATTGGCTTGTCCCGACCGAACTTGTCCTGTTTTTTTGTTATAAGCTATGATCGCCTTAGGTCGCGCGCCCCCTGCAGAAGTTCCTATTTTAAGAATTTCCATCATTGCTTGTTCTTCGCCCTTATTTAAATTCGTTTCAAATTTTTCCCTCTTATCTAACATTCGTCGGGCAATATCGACCAGACTATTGATTTCAACTTGAAAGGAGTTTTTTGTTGGTTTTAGCTGTGTAGGCTCGAATTCTAAAGCTCCCATTCCCCTGGTGCCAATAAAACATAATTGTTCTATGGGGTTCATGCTATTTTCTGGGCGGCCTTTCTGAGCTAACCAAATATTGATAAGCTGATTTCCATATTTGTCAGGTAACACATCGGCCAACAGGCCTGGCAAACCTTTGAATGTGTCGTATTCACTATTTTTTGATGCCCTGAGCTCTGGAAAAGAAAAAATCTTTTGATTTGATTTAATGGGCATTTTAATTGGAGCTAAGTCTATGTCCTTTAATAAAAACTTAGGCTCATATTCAAAGCTTGATAGCTTTTTGTTTTCATCCCAAGCTACGGCCCCAATTGTTTGCCCCCAAATTTTGACAAATGCTGTTTTTACTTCTACCATTCGCTTTTATTTGTATTTTTATTATCGTTCTCCTTACTGGCTCTCTGTCTTTTCTGTTTTTCTAATTTGGCAAGTTCAAGTGGACTTAATTGAGTTTGAGTTTCGAAAATATTGAGTATATGTAGTAGATTAAGAGCTCTTAAAATCTGTATTAATGACATTAAAGATATAGGTTCCCCATTTTCAATTTGACTCATAGTCCAGCGGTTGATCCCGGCCATTTCAGCAATTGTAGCTTGTGTTTTATTTTGAATCAAACGTTGCTCCTTAATATATGCTCCAATCAAGGAAATTATCGCTTTGTCACTCAAGGAAAGCCATTCAATGTTGGTATTTGCCATCTTTAATGCGATTTATTTAAGTTAATGTTAGTATTTACTAACGCAAATATAAACTAAATAATTAAATCTTTCAATATAATATGTTGGTAAATACTAACGTTACGTCCTTATATCTAAATTATGTTGGCATATACCAACATTTAGATTTCTAATTTGAATCTATATCAATACCATAAACTGGCAGTAAAATGGTTCAGGAACAAATCCTAAAATCAAAATGATTTACTATTCCACATGAAATAGACCACTTCTTTATACATCGTCACGGCAATAGTTTTGATACTTTTTACAACCTCAAATAATAGCTCTTTCATAATCTTGATTTAAATAGACATTAATATGGATAAGGCCAATGCCTTCCTGTTTTGGCTGTCGTTTAAATAATCGGATTCATTTGAATTGGACAAATACCCAAGCTCTAATAGAATAGCAGGACAGTGTTCTTTTGTTTCCCTTAAAACCTGAAAATTGCCTTCCTTGGGTTTTCTGGTCTTAAAATTAAGGTCCTGATTTAGCTTATTCAAAATTGCTTTGGCATACAACAAGGACAATTCATTACTATCATAGGTATAGATTTCTGCACCATGTATGTTAGTTTCATTTATATGATTACAATGCAGCGAAATAAAAACATCAGGCTTTAAATGTTTTACAAGTTTGGTTCTATTCTCCAACGAAATCAAGGTATCCTTGTTTCTCGTCAAATAAATGTCATATTTAGAATCCAACAGGCCTTTGTTCCATGCCATCATACTTAGAGCGATATCCAGAACAACATCTTTTTCAAGCAGCCCGTCCTCAGATACCGTACCTGAATCAATTCCCCCGTGTCCGGCATCAAGAATAATAACCTTGCGATTTCTATAAATTGACTGACTATATGCTAAACTGTTGCCCCAAATTAATGAACACAATAGGACTATTATTGTCACTTTCATCGATTCATGATTTTACAATTCTTCATTGAGCAATATTCAACGAATCTTTCAAAACCATGTATTTCCATTAAAAATTAACGCTATTCCTAGTTAATTTTTAAGAATCCTTCGGTAAAAAGTGCAATCCACTTCTACATTCTATAATAATTAATCACAGGCCGAAAATGTTTCGACCTTAAAATTATCAGTTATGGAAAAAGCTAAAAGTCTAACACTGGCATTTCTGTTTATGAGCCTTGCCAGTTACGCTCAGGTCGGTGGAATCGAAGATTCCGTAAACGATGTATCGGATACCATCCGTGCCATCTTTCCCATTATCCTTGGGGTCATCTTTCTTATAGGCTTCCTATTTAATGCGGGTCACTTCTTCGGTGAAAACGCAGACCTCAAAAAGGGTATTACCAGAGTACTGGTATTCGTGCTTATCGCCGGTGCCGTAGTCGGCATCTTTACCTATCTCATCTCAATTGTCGTGTAATGAGAAGCTATGAGATTTATCGGAACATCCGCAAAGGGGCATTGATATGGGGTCTGCCTATATCGCTTTTTGCCCTTTTGATGGTGTCCGTCGTAGCCTCACTGTTGGTCATTATTTTCTCTTTCAGCTTGATAATGGTGCTCTCTCTTTTTATCTGGAATGCCGGCCTTTTTATAAGTCTGAATAAAATGAATAGCAGCACCCAGCTTTTCAATATCAGAAAGGTATTCCCTAAAAGTATCAGTAATAAAAAAGACAATATCCTGAACCATGTCGAAGATCAATATCTCTAAATATCATCCCATAGCGGACATTAAAGACCACTTGTTATTTTGTAACAACGGGAATGTCGTGGCTTGTTATAAGGTGGAGCTTCCCGAGATCTATTCCCTTTCGGAGAAGGATTTTGAGGACCTTCATAGCAGTTGGTTCCAAGCAATGAAATCTTTACCCGTTGGCACTGTTGTTCATAAACAAGACGTTTATTTCAAAAAATCCTTCACTTCACAAAACCTACCTAATAACACCTTTCTATCGAGGGCCACGCACGACTACTTTAAAGGAAGGGAGCATATGGAACACCAAGGATATCTCTTCTTTACACTTACCAAGAACAAACAACTCAACAACTCAAAATATGTCAACCCCTTTCGCAAAGCGGATGCAAAGATTCCCGAAGTTCTACAGGAAAATCTGCAGCGTTTCAAAGCGGCCGTCAACGATTCGGTTTCCTTTATCAATAATGGAAGAAAGGTATCGCTCCTACCGATGAAGAGCCAAGAAATCTTATCTATGAGTTCCGACTATTTCAATGGCTACAATGATGGTTTTGATACAGCTATCGAATTGGGAAGAAAAGACATTCAAATAGGGGAGCATCATTTCGATGTACTTACCGTGAACAGCGAAAGCTGTTTTGGGGAGAAAGTCCAGACGAGCAAAATAAACGAACGTTTTACCTCAGATGATTTCAGTTTCCATCAAGGTTTTATAGATGGATTGGGGCTTTCCCTAAACGAAAACCATGTGGTCAACCAGATTATCTATCTCGATGACAAACAGAAATGGAGAAAGCTGTTGGACAAGAAAATCGAGGAGCTGAACAAGAGTTCCAACTTCGGTTCACAGAATAAGGTCATTCTTAAAAAAATCCAGTACATCCAAGAGCAAATCAATACCGATGACAGCTCGCGCATTATACGGGGACACTTGAATGTCATCTACTGGCACAAAGAGGAAAAACAACTCGAAAAAATTGCTTCCCAAATAAAAACCGAATTTAAGGAACTGGATATTGTCCCCTACTATCCCAGTAGCGAAGAGCGAAAGATTTATTTCCTCAATAGTTATTGCTGTTTCGCTTCCAACTTTTCGAATGAAGATCTCTATGTAACCGATTTGAAGCATGCCCTTTGTCTGCTCATAAATAACACCAATTACCAATCGGATAGAACCGGTATCATCTTCAATGATCGGGAACATAACATTCCAGTACTCAAAGATGTTTGGGACGAAAAAAAGAAACGAATCAAGGCAAGGAACTTTGCCATTTTTGCCCCAACAGGAGAAGGAAAATCTTTCTTGGCGAACAACATCCTGCGACAATATTTTGAGATGGATGTCCGTCTGGTCATCATCGATTTAGGGGGTTCGTATACCAAGTTCGCACAGTTATACCCTGAACAGTATACTGTTCTGCGTTATGAGAGCGGAAAGAACTTAGGTATCAACCCCTTTTATATCTCGGATGTAAACGATATCAGTCCAGAGCGTTTGGAAGATCTTTCCGTCTTTCTGTTCGAACTATTTGCATCGGACTTGAAAGTGACCAAAGCACAATCGGTATCGCTAAAAAAGATTCTTCAACATTATTACAAAACTGTTTCCGAAGCCCATTCCTTGGAGAGTTTTTATGGATTTATAAGGAATAATAGAGAGCAACTTTTAGAGACCCTTGGTATCGACAAGGCGTATTTCAACATTACCAATTTCTTGCACATCCTCTCGGAATATGTGGAAGGTGGATTGTATAGTTTCCTCTTTGAGATGAGCGAGGACCAATCCTATAAGATAGAAGACAAGCGATTGATCGTATTCGAACTGGACGAGGTCAAGGACAATAAGGAAATCCTGTCCGTTATGCTAAAACTTATCAAAACGGCAATCCAAAGAACAATTTGGCGCAACAAGGAGGAAAAGGGAATCATCCTTTTCGATGAGTTCGCGAAGCAATTGAAGTTTCCCAATGTATTGGAAAGCGTGGAATTCTATTATCAGGCCATTCGGAAACAGGAAGGAGCAATTGGCATTATTTTACAGTCTATCAATCAACTTCCCGATAATTCCACATCTGCAAGTATACTTGAAAACACACAGGTCATTTACAGCCTGAACAATGAAAAAGGATATGACGAATTGATCAAAAGGCTCAACCTTTCGAGCCACGACCTAAACCAATTGAAATCCATCAAGAACGACTTGACAGGAGAAAGAAAGTATACTGAAATGTTCATCAAGATTGGTAAGGAGAGTAACATCTTCCGATTGGAAGTGCCACCAGAGGTATTCGCGGCCTACTTAACCGACGGCTCCGACAACGAGGCTATAATGGCCCTTTATAAGGAGGAAGACAATATGGAAATAGCTATCAAGCGGTTCTTGGAACGCAAAGCTGCATAGCATAAATAATGAATGTTTAATCAGATGACGAAATCAAAAGCTTCGGCATCACAAAACCCAGAAATCATGAAAATAACAATAAAAAAAATAGTGTTTACGGCATCCCTGATACTGGCCTTAACAATGCCCGGCCGTGCGACGGCCCAGGGGATTCCCGTTTACGACAATGTGAACTTTATCTCCTTTGTCAAACAACTGTTGGAAGCTGGAAAGCAGACCGCCAATATCATCAAGACGGTCAAATTTCTGAAAAAGCAGAAAGAGAATATCGAAAAGGTCAGTGCAGCCATTGAAAAATTAAAGGCAGTACAAGAACTCATCCGCAATAACAAACGCCTTTATGATACGGTGCAGGGAGATTTAAGGGATATTCTTAATTCACCGCATATAAGGGCGGATGAAGTGGAACGGATATCGACATCGTTCAACGCCATCTTAGATCAAGCTACGGAGGATTTGGAGTTCATAAACGAAATCCTATCAAGTGACCATTTGAAATTGACAGATGGGGAACGCATGCGGGCCATCCGTGCACATCAAAAGGAGTCCAAGGAAATGGTGACCGAAATCGAGCGTAAGACACAACGGTA
The DNA here is from genome assembly GCF_009649685.1 of Flavobacteriaceae bacterium EG-1. GTDB lineage: Bacteria > Bacteroidota > Bacteroidia > Flavobacteriales > Flavobacteriaceae > Aurantibacter_A. The sequence goes on along the minus strand of NZ_WJPK01000001.1, from coordinate 1,620,604 downwards.
TCGTGATATCATTGCCTTTCGTGAAATGCAGGACAAGATCAATAATAGAAAAACTAACTATTAAAGATGGAACTCATGATTCCCTTGAGCATAGGACTTGAATATGTAGACGCTGTCTTTGAGACGATCAAGGGCACCGATTTCTCTACCTATACGATTAGGGGTATCAAGGTCTTGGCCGTGCTGTTTTTTTTGGTCAACATCCTTAAAAAATACAATGAGGGAGTTGCCGATAAGGAAGGATATTCATGGGGATTGTCCCCAAGGGATCTCGCAAAGAATTTTGTAATCGTCCTATTGGTCATATTCTCTACGCAGATCCTGGGCTTTTTCGATGGTATTTTGGTGGCTATTGAAGGCCAGTATCGCGATACCGCTCCGGCCTTGATTCCGTTGCAATTACAGGAAATTCCTATTGAAGAAGATGTTGGCGCTTTCGATGCGGCCAAGAAAGCTTGGGCTTTATTGTACGAAGCTTTGGTCACTCCGGTATTCGGGATAAAGATGTTCAGCTTTTTCATTGGATTGGTCCTATGGATGATAGACCTGTTCATCTATCCCTTGTTCTTGGCGGAACGATATTTCCTTTTAGGAATCATGCAGGCCTTTTTTCCTTTGGTCATCAGCTTGGCGGTTTTTGAGAAATTCAGGACTATGGCCTATACCTTTTTCAAATTGTATGCGGCTGTTTATATGCTTGTACCAGCTTTTTTTCTGGTCAACATTTTCGTGAACCAATTGTATTCGGAGATCAATGCCAATTTCTGGACGAACCTCTGGGGAGGGCCAACGGACAATAATACCATCAAGATTTTAGTGGAAGCCGCGACCATTGGGTTCATCGTCTTTCTGAAATTCAAACTTTACAAGAGGGCGACCTCCTTTACCCTAAGATTGTTCACAGCCTGATATGGGCTATAAATAAGATGATATGAAACTACCGTATAAGAACATTTATGACATACTCAAACTGAACCGTTACGTTACGATTACTGTGACTGTAACTGCACTTCTATCTAGTGTATTCTCTGGGGTAATGGTATTCAATATGTACCAGAAAGCGATGGATAGCGCCTTTGCCGTGAATACGGACGGTTCCGTCATTCCTTTAAAATTGGTTTCCCAAAAGGAAAACCTTCAAGTAGAGGCATTGTCCCATTTACAACTGTTCCATGAATACTTCTACGGTATCGATGACAGTAACTATGAAAGCAATTTGGAGAAAGCCCTTTGGCTAGGAAACAGCACGGTAGACAATGTCTATCGGCAGAAAAAGGCCGATGGAGTCTACAACCGGATATTGCAATATTCCCTGGTCCAAAAAGTATTGAGTGTCGAATCACAAGTGGATTTAAGGGCAGAACCCTATCGCTTTAAAACTATAACCGTTTTCGAGATCAACAGAGGGTCTGTCATTGACCGTTATGAAATGGTCTCAACAGGAGGACTTATTACGGTAGACCGAAACTATCCTAAGAACACGCATGGTCTGCTCATTACCGATTATTTCGAGAATTCCCTGAAGAAGGTAAAAGAACAGGAGTGAATTGAACTTAAAAAACGAGCTATGAAAATCGACAAAAAGAAAATAGTGTTTGCAGCGGTCATCGGAGTGGTCATCTTATTCATCATCGGTTATTCGGTTTTTGTTTTGGGTGCGGATGATGAAAATGCCAACGAACTCCAACAGACTTTGGTGCCCGAACTAGAAGATGGGGAGGATATGTACGCCTCCAAAAAGGTAGCGGTGGATGCCATAAAAGAGGAAAGGGAACGAATCGCCCCCAGTATTTATGACGAACGTTTCTTGGATGAATCGGGAATATACGATGAAGACCTTTTGGACAAAAAGAAACAACGTATCGTGGATAGCATATACCGAATCGGTCGTATAGATTACTCTCAAGATTCCGCAGCTTCTGGAACCAGAAAACCATTACGTAAAAAGCGGAGAAAGAAAAGTGAGGTCATCGATACAAAGGATACCATTTCGCCATTGAAGGCAATGGGTCTGGAGCATCAATTGTTCTTTGCGGTTAGTCCCCAAGTTTTGGCAGATGGCACTGGCGAATCTTTGGTAGTCGAAATCGATGGTGAACAGACCATAAAGGTCAATGACCGCCTGCAAATGCGGGTAACCGAAAACACCACTATCCAAGGTTTGGAAATTAAAAAAAATACCCTGCTCTACGGAATCGTAAAGTTCCGGCCCAATCGGGTCATCCTGAATGTGGAAAACATCGAGGGAATTCCGCTGAAGCTAAAGGCCTACGATAATGCTGACGGACTGGAAGGCATTTACATTCGAAATAGTTTCCGTGGCGATGTGTTCAACGAGGTCTTGGGCGATGCGATTGCAGAATTCAATATACCCGGTGTTCCCGATGTTTCAGGGGCTGTTAATACTGGGGTTAGTGGCGTGAAAAAAGTATTCCAACGCAATAACCGTAACATCAGGGTTACGGTCAACAATAATTACAAACTCATTTTAAAACCGAAGCTATGAAACATACATTCTTAATAATACTATTAGCAACTTTGGGTATCAATTTATTTGCCCAAGAGTCACAACAATTGGATACCATTTATGCCAATGAAAAAATGAACCTGGCTCTATTCTTTCCGACGAACATCCGTCAGGGAATCGTCGGAGCAAATAACTATGTCTTCAGTTACAATCGGGAGCGCGCTCAACCCTTGGGACTGTTGAAAGCTACCAAAGGAAAACAGAGCAATCTTCTAGTAGTTACCACAGATGGTAAGGTATATTCATACATCATCAAGTATGCCGATTCATTAAATGAGCTGAACCGTTTTGTTTCCTTTTCGGAAAGTATCGGGCACGAACATCAAAGGGAGTCTCTTGTAATTCGTGATACCATACAACTGGATTCCAATATGGTCGTACACAAACAATACCCAAAAGCGTTTTTGGAAAAATCATCAGAAGCAATGCTCGAACAACCGGAACGTAAGAATATTTTCAAGCGAAAAGAAGGTGTTTCATTGGCCATTAAGAATATGGTTTATTTCGAGGATTTGGTCTTTATGCAGTTAGAGATCAAGAACGAATCGGGTATTGATTTTGACATTGACTATCTGAAAGTAGCGATGGTCATCGGTAATGAGAAACGCAGAGCTTCCTATCAATCCGTACCGCTTAAGCCTCAATATGTTTATAAAATGCCTGAAAAAACTAGGCATGCGGAGACTTCAAGGTTTGTTTATGTACTACCGAAATTTACTTTGGGCGATAATGAGAAACTGGAATTAAGGCTAAAGGAATTGAAAGGAAACCGGGAATTGATACTTAAAAGAAGATTGTAAATGGGTTTTTCGTAGAATATCTATGAACGGTTTTTACATTTTATGCATATTACCCATGAAAATCCCCAAAGCGATGTTCAATCGTTTCTGCTCAGGCTTCTATTTTTTAGTCCTCCCAAACAACACTTAATACAGTGTTATAATTAGGTGTAACAATGGCAAACTCATGGAAATTATAGTCTTCATCTTTTTCCCAATCATTTACCAAAAACCAAGTGGATTTCCATATTTGTTGTTTGGATTGTTCTTTTGGATAAATTCTATTCTTCTCAAAAAACTCCATTGCAACCGAATCATCTGGTACCGTTAGTTTAGTTCGATCTACAATAAAATGTGGAAATTCTTCGGGTCTTTTCCAATAAGAGACCTTTCCATTATAGGAATGGAATAAACAAATGGGATGGTCTCCTAATTCAAGATATTTAAAGGCAACAGAAGTCAAACTGGTTTTAAAGTAATGAGATAGATTCCTTAACAATTGTGGAGAAAATTTCTTTCCTTTTTGTTGCCGTATAAATAGTAGACTTGGCATTAATAGTTCGGACGCAAATTGATTGGCCTCACTTTCAACTTTACTGTGCTGAGCTTGTTTCTCTTTATTGTTAAACCATGAGGTTGTTGCTTCATTGTCATTATGGACATCAATTCCTTTATGCATAACAAGATGTCCAATTTCATGCGCTAAAGTGAAGCGCTTTTTTCTTTCAAATTCAATTGAGCTATTTATCTCAATTAGGGTGTTTTTTTTACCAAAAATTATGCGTCCATCTGAATTCAACAATGGTTTAGAAATAACTGTTGCACCCAAACCGTTTGCAAATAAGTCCAATGGATAATACAATAAACTATCAAAGCCAGTTTCGAGTAATAAGTCTCTGGCGAATGCAGCCCCTTTAGTATATTTAATTGGTTTCGTCATCCAATTCATCCATTAAATCAACGAGGTTTTTTCCCTTGATTATTTCCTTTATTTCATCCTCACTCAACTTCTCAAGATTTCTAAATTGAACCGAAAGTTCTTTTTCTTCAATTAGTCTTTTAAGCGCTGCAATTGGCTTATCAATATTCATTTCTATTGCATCTTGAAACTTTTCAATAATCAATTCCATAAGGTTTTCAGTTTTTTCTTTAGCTATAATAGCTTTAGAATTGAATTTCAACCTCTTTGAGAACTGAGATATCTTTTTATCCAATATATCAATATCACAACCTTCCTCCTTCAGAGAATCTTTGATAATACTGATATCAACATTCAAATAAAACTCAAGGATACTATTGTCAATTTTATTTTTTAAGTTGCTCATGACCTTTCCTCATTAATTTTTTTTCGCCTTCTTTTCAGCCTTTTTAAGGCGTTATAAACAATGGCAATTTCGACCCCAATTAAATCTGAAATTTCAGCCGGATTAACAATACCGTCGCACCAACATTCAAAAATCCATATCTCTGTTTCCGAAGCTCCTGAATCTTCCAAGAGTTTCAGAAAGGTTTTCTTTTGCGTTTCCATGTCTATGGTAGCACCAAGATTTTCCATAGTTCCATTTTCAGTAGGAAAACCAGGGATGTCAATTAGGTACGATTCGTCTATTCCATCATCCTTTTTATCAGGATTTCTTCTTTTTAACTTTTGAAGGTGGGCCCATATTTCATTTTGTAATGCCTTAAACATGAAGTATTCAAAACTAATCTTTTTGTGAGGCCAAGTTTTGATGCCAGTCAAGGCCTTTTCAAAAATGGAGAAAACGAAATCTTCAGGTTCTAAACCATTGTAAACATAGTTTTTTCTTCCTAATCTATTTACGGTATAACCAGTCATCCTGTATATCAAGATTTCGATATCACAGGAAGCTATAGCCTTGTTTATTTCCGAATTTGAATTCGACATAAAGTACTTTCTATTTGGTATATGCTCGCTTAAAGAAGATTTTTTCCATGTTGGTGGCAAAAAAACGAAAGTTATGGGCATATACTTATGAATACAAGTTTATTTATAAAAAAAATATTAAAAATGGCAAAGAATAAACCTACAGGTGATAATGCTAGAAAAGGAGCAGTAAAAAATCGCTCCCAGGTTCTAAATCCAAAGACAAACCTATTCGTAAAACGAGATTCCGACACCGGAAGATTTATGGATGTAAAAACTTCTGGGGGGAAGTTCAAAGGTGTTAGAAAAGAAAAATAATATGGAAAAAGAAAGACTTGAGTATACGGTCAACAGGCTAGACCATTACTTCGATAGTGTAAATAACAAGACCGCCGTGTACATAGCCATCAATACCTTTTTAACTGGTGGTGTTATTACCTTAATAACACAGGTAAAGGAAGTTTTGACTCAGCATTTTTGGTTACAGTTCATTATTGGCTCGATTCTGGTTCTCGGAATATTAAGCTTAATTCTTTTAGCATGGGCCAGTATTCCATATTTCTCCCCAAACACCAAATTCGATTCCCTATATTATTTCGCATCTATTAGCGATAAAAAGTTTCAAGTCTTTTCGGAGAATTCAGAAGAGCAAAATAAAAAGGGAGATTTAAAAGATCTTCGAAGTCAGGTACATCTGATGTCGATCGGTCTTACAAAAAAATTCCGCAAACTAACTTGGGTAGGTGTTTTATTGATAGCACAATTTATACTTCTAGCTCCTTTAACTTATTTATTAATTTCAAAATTATTATAAAATGGATGTATTTGACTCATATAAAAATGTAATTCAGAAGGCCGTTGAAAACGACCCACTTAGGAAGCATAGATCATACTATGGTCTTGGTCAGCCTTACGTAGATGTAAATCAAGATTATCTTATAGCCTTACGAAATGAACTTCCCGGCATGGAACTTAATGAGGGTATGAAGACCTTTGCAAAGGGAATGGGCGAGGTCTCTACTTTAACATATCTAAGTCTCGGTAACCATCCTGATTTTTCTTATTTAAGAGGAACGGACAACTCAGAGGACCATTGGATAATTTCGGGGTTTATAGATGTCAGAAAAAGTACTCAACTATTTAATCAATTTACAAAAGGTACTGTCAGGCTTATTACTGAAAGTATTGTCCGTGCCTCAATTTTTGCTGTAAACCTCTGTGGGGGTTATGTCCATCGAATACAAGGCGATGGTTTGATGGTCTATTTCGGGGGAAAAAGTATCGACAAAAAAGAGGCGGTCAAGGATGCCTTGAAATCATTTTCAATGATTTCATATTTTGTCAAAAATGACCTGAAGGATTATTTTGAGTCCAATGGCATAAAAGATATTCATACCCGAGGCGGTCTAGATTTAGGGCATTCCAATCAGGTCTCATGGTTCTATTCTGGGATAGGAGACTCTGGGGAAGTGACTACATGCAGCTTACATACAAGTCTAGCACCGAAAATGCAAAGTAATGCCAATATTAATGGGATTGTTGTTGGGCATAATATCTGTACACAATTATCTAAAGACAAATATTTTGAGAAAAGAAGTAGTCCTATTCACGATTATGGTGACGGGAGAGTTTATGAACAATATCATTTCGATTGGGAAAGATACTTGGTGGATATCGGACTTGCCGTTCAAAAAGATAATGGTGTCCTCGTATTGACAATTAACGCTTTACCAACTCCAGGCAGAAATAGTGATAATTTGCATAACATAGCTTCTAAAAGCAAACCCTTTCTGAATAATGGGTAATTATAATTTGGATACCGAAATAAAACATTTCTTGGCCAAATATTATTCATTTGATAAGATTGAGTATCCTAATAAGCAGTACGAGGTTTTGGAGGGCAAAATCGATATTGTAGATGATGAAAATGCATATTGGGGCAGTTTTGAGGTGCAGATTATTCTTAACAAGAACGAGTATCCTCATACTGTCCCAGTTGTAATTGAAAAAAGTAATGTCATCGATAGAACCGATGACTTGCACATATCAAAAGAAGGCGCCTGCTGTTTGGACATCCCGCATGTTTTGGATAAAATGAAAAGGAGAGGGATAAGGTTTACGAGTTTCTATCAGGATGTCATTTACCCCTTTTTCGCCAACTATCATTATCATTGTGATAAGAAGAAATATGCCAATGGTGAATATAAGCATGGATTCCCTGGCGTTATTCAGTTCTATGAGGAAGAACACCAATTGACAAATATTGAGTACATAGTTTCTCTTTTGAAGGTGACGATTGGTTCTCCAAAGCCAGAGAGAAACTCACAGTGCCCAATTTGTGGAAAACCTAAATTCAAAAGGTGCTGTGGAAAAAAGGTATTAGAGTTAATTCCCTATGGTCAAGAGCGCCTGAAAAAGGATTTAGATTTATTTACTTATTTGCTTTCCGAAAAAAAAGAAGCGTAATTGTTATTCTTGGAGAATCCCCTTCGCCTCCCGATGAATCCGCTCAAAATTCTCCTGAAGTTTTTCCTTTAAATTCCGTTCCGGTAATGGCAATTGCCTGATAATTTTTGGTGTTTTAAACTTTACCTTTTTATCCTTTCCATCTGCCAACACCACAAAAGCTCCTTGTTGCAAGCCATAGAATACATCGGCACGGGTCTTTGCCACTTCCCGTTCCCCTTTGGTCACTCGGGTATCAAAGTTAAGGTTATAGCCCTTGTTCACGCTCTTGGTCTCCTTCTTTACGATTTCAAAAAAGCGTTCATAGTATTTGGCCGTGTCCGGGTCATTGGCCTTGCCAAAAAACTGATAGGACAGATTGGCCAAAATGGCCTTACTGGCCATGGGCCCGTAAATCATATCGTTTTGAATCTTATCCTGCAATACATAGACCGTGGCAATATCATAACTGCGCAAGGTAGCAGGAATACGGTGCATGTTCAACAGTCTTAGGGTTGCTGCTTCCTCCATCAATAAAAAAGAGGGGTTTTGATTGCGTACGCTCATCTGTTTGGTCATGGTATGAATGATGGTTGCAATAACGGGGGAGAGGGACGTTTCGATTTTCGGGTTATTGACTACCGAAACAACCGCCAAATTATCCTTGTGATTGATGTTCAAATCGACTTCATCGGCGGATAATGCCATAAATATCCGTTGGGTACTGATTTTTTTAAAGGCATTGGCCAAGGTGCTCTTGACACCTGCTGTCTGCCGTTCGGAATCCACACCACTGATAAAAGCATCGGCCATCGCTTTCGAAGTTACATTGTCCGACAGGAACTCAATAAGTTGCTCCGTATTCAGATGTTGATATAGGGCGATCAAATGGGGTAGGGTACAGAATTTTTCAAAATCGGTTTTCAAACGCCATATCATTCCCCCGACCAGACCCTCTACTACATCATTAAAGAATCGTGTAGTGGCGTTCATGTTGTTGTCCTTCTGTTCCAATAGATTTTCCACCAGTACCCTTGAAAGTTCATTGACACTTTCTTCATCGTGCAGGTATCTTGGCGCAATGGGATTGACCCTTGAATGAATGGTGTCGAATGAAATGATAAAGAAGGGAATGTCGCATTGACTGAATAGGGGGTAGGCCATTTCGGTAATCTCAAAGTCCTTGTAATCGTAGAGGACCCCGCTAAAGTTCCAATGGCTAAAATGATTCAAAAGCGGATAGACCACACTTTCGGTTTTACCACTTCCCGCAGCCCCGATAATGGCAATGCCCCTACGGATGTTTTCCAAAAGCAGTTTCCCTTTTGATACTTGAAGCTTGACACGATATCTACCATTGGTATTAGATTCGCCCTCTTTGGGAAAGAACACATAAAAGAGGATATTGACGAACAATAGGGGCAAACCAATTATTAGTAGAACCGAAAGGAACTGCTTTTGATTCGCAGACTTTGACCAAGCCCAGAACAATCCAAGCCCGATCCAAAGGATATTGATAAAGAACCCCTCTTTAACAAAACGCACCAAAAGAAAGCAAAGGCCGCTTCCAAAGAGAAGGGATAACATCACACTACTAAAGTTTAATTCTTCCATGGCTTTGATTTAAATTCCTATTGATCCTGATTCGATGGCCCGTTGCATTCCCCGTCTTAATCTGTGAAATACTTTTAAGGCCAATTGCACTTTGTTCGTTGGAATGGAAGGAATGCGCATTCCCGATTTTGAAAGGAGTTTTAGGGCGAGGGCTTTTTCGTTGGTGGGTAGGTTTCCCAAAAGCATCCGAAACATAGCGGGATTTTTGATCAAGGTTTTCTTGGCAGTATAGGTTTCCACAAAGTTGCGGTCATAGCCAAAAACCCTATCGAAGGTCTGTTCTGCCTTTTCGAAGAATTGATCCCTATGAAAACCTCGTTGTACTTTTTTTCCGTGCATTTCAACTTCCGAAGCCTTGTATTTCGATCCAGGGGAAAGGCTAAGGGTGTTGGTCGCATCCTTTCGGCTAACGATGATATGGATGTGTGATTGGTTGCCCTCTTTTTTCATTCCCGCCACGATCATTTGGCCATTGATCTGATGGGGTGCGGCTTGTCTTAAAGCTGTGATTTCTTGCTCCAATTTTTTGATGGTTCCCTTCAATTCCCCACGCGCTACTTTTCGGATATCGTTCTTTAATTTGGCAATCTGTTTTCGGTAGGGGGCGTTTTCCAGCACTTCTTTTTCAAAACCACGATAGGTGCGTTCGTGTTCTATTTTGGCAAAGTATTTTATCTGGTCTACCGTTACCGGTTTTTCTCGGTAAAAGGACTTGGCATACTCCTTCATTAACTCCCTCGTATAGGTTTTTAAGGCCTCTGGATTATTCGCTATTTTTTGAAGTTCGCGTTGGCTCGGACTGACCACGATGGAATAAAATTTGGGTTCGGTTTTTTTAAGTTTTGCGGTATTGGCATCGATTTCCGAAATGACTTTATCTAGGGAAATCCGGTCTTCAGTTTGGTTGAAAAAATGTTCCTGATTTTCTTGTTCCAAACCCTCGTTTTCCTTTTCGAGATAGGCGACATAATCCGCTGCGCTATTCGAATAACTTTGCCCTAATTTCTGTGGTGTTATTGCTATGTACATATCATGAATCTTTTAGCCCTCTTTTAAAACGGGCGAGTTCTTCTCGAGTGATTTCCAATTTTAATAAGTCCTTTCCAAAACGGTTACTGACCAATTTGACTCGTTCCAAAACGTATCGTAATCTGTCTTTGGTCTCGGATAGTTTTTCCTGGGTTCGGTCATAGTCGATTCTTGAAACGGTGGTCTTTTCGGCTTTGGATTTTTGTTCTGATTTAGTAACCTTTTTCGGCTCCAACAATTTGGGGGCATACTTTTTAATCTCCTCTTTAAAGAGTGACTTTAGCATGGCTTCGATATTCATAATTGGTATATTCTGAGACTTCTCGACGGATTTTATTATCGCGATTACAGCATCGATCCGCTTGCGGTTTTTCTTCTGTCCGGCAATTACATCTTTGCCGAAACGTTGGTGGGGTGTATAGTTGTGCCATTCAAAAAAGTCCATCATTGCGGTCAAGGTCTCGGCATGCGATCGGGCCATTTTTTTGGAGAAGGCACGAAAGCGGACAACGACATTTGCCCGTAAGTTCAAAGCCAGATAGTCATACTTATACTTGTTTTTTACCTTCATTTTGCAACAAATTTTTTCAATGTTTTAGGGGTCTACCGAATATTTTGCAACAAACTTTTGACCTATTCCTAGACTGAATTCAGGTCCAAATCAGCGATAATCAATTCATTTTCAAGGCATTGAAAAAGAAATCAAATAGCATAACACCGCTTTAGCGTGTTATCCTCTTGCTATTCCTTTTTCCCCCGCAGGGGTCAAAAAAAATACCTTTCCCTTAAGGTAAAGGCTCTTAACGCTACTGAACTTGAAACACAATATTTTAAGAAGGCCATAGCCCCTTTTTTAGGGAATCTTTACTGAATATTAGAAAGCGTTGCGTTTCCTTAAAAAGAAAAGGGCAACTTTTACAAGTCGCCCCATTCGATAAAAACCTCCTTTCTCTAAATAGTGAATGTAAATTCGTAGTTGTATAAATTTCGGATGGCTTCCTCGTTTAGAAGTTCGCCGTAGTCCAAACCATTTTCTTTGGCATAGGCTTTTAGATCCTTTCCATATCTTGATTCGATTTCCGTTTTGGATTTCGCCAATAACCGCTCTTGGGTTTCGGCATCGAGATTATTATAATTTAGTTTTACCATGGCTTCCATTTTAGCAGCTTAAAGGATTCCGTTGTCCGCAAAACTGTAGTAGTCGCCATTGGGTACGATCAGGATATGATCTAACAATCGAATATCGAGAAGCTCGGCAGCCTTTTTGATTTTGTGTGTGATATCCTTGTCCGCTTCACTTGCTTTTAATGTACCGCTAGGATGATTGTGCGTTAGAATAATTGCCACGGATAAGGACTTTAAAACCACCGCAAACAAGATGCGTAAATCGATAATAGTAGAAGTGATTCCACCTTTTGAAAGTTGGTAGATTCCTTTCACTTTATTGTTGTTGTTCAGTAGTACTACTTTAAAGGATTCATGTACTTGAATGGTCTGTTTATCCCAATGTTCGAAAAGAAGATCAGCAGCATCTTTCGAGGAATTAATCTTTTGCCAAAAAGGGGAGGGGATACGTTCTTTATAACTTATCCGTATTTCGTTAACTTTGTCTTTCATTGCTTTTGATTTAAACGTTATTAGTAATGAAAAAGAGGGCAGAACTTTTGCGAGAGATGCCCTCTTTAATTTTAATCTATCAATACATTAGGCGGCCTTGTTTTCGTTCTTGGCACCTAATAGTAAAACCTCGCTAACGATCACTTCCGTGATGTAGCGTTTTTCGCCTTCTTTGGTCTCATAGCTACGGGAGGTCAACTTTCCCTCGATGGCGATTTGTTTGCCTTTTACGGCATACTTTTCTACGATCTCGGCAGTCTTGCCCCATGCCACCATATTGTGCCAGTCCGTACTCTGTACTTTCTCGCCCTTGGCGTTCTTGTAATTCTCATTGGTAGCCAATGAAAAACGGATTACTTTTTTACCACTTTCCAAAACGGTCATTTCGGGATCGTTCCCCACGTTGCCAATTAGTTGGACTTTGTTTCTAAGATTACTCATAATTGAAAAAATTTAGAATGAATTAATAACCCTGCCCGAACCCTTCGGACAGCTTTTAATAGCGATTTACTTATTACACCTAGAGCGTTTTCCTTTTTGTTGTTTTTTAACTTTTGTTCCGATTCATTTTTGAGGATTTGATATGATTTCATGATTTCCGGTTTTGATTTACTTCCCACAGAGCCGTCGCTGTTACCTTTTTTGTTGCTTACTGAGTTACAATATTCAAGCTTGCTAAGACGTATAAAAAAGAGACCCCACTTTTTTGTGGGGCCCTGGCTTTATGCCGTTGTGCAAGAATGAATGTTGTTTTTTCGCCGTCAAAAAAAGGTAATGGCGGCGGTTCGGGTAGTAGGTCGAAAGCTTTGAAGCCGTGATATTTTGAATCCTCTTGAATCGCAACAAAACACTACATATCAAATTAAGGTTATGGGGACTTAATTCACGGTTTTGGCTTGCAAGGAAGTGTTCCCTGGAAGCACGGCTGGAAGGGTAAGCGCAATAGAAAGGTAAAAATGGTAATTGTGTCCAATACCTTTTGTTACTATGCTAACGCCCCAAAACAATCCTTTTATGCTACAATTTAAACTTCTGTTAAACAGACCGCTGGCATACAATATTTTTGTAATTTTGCAAAGCAAGTGAAAGAAGTCTTACATAAAATAGCGTCAATTTCCATGGCACTCATAGTGCTGTTCTCCACTATGTCCTTTTCTCTGGATATGCATTATTGTGGTGACCATTTAGTAGATTTCAGTTTTGCCGAAAAGGTTGACACCTGCATGATGAAAGCGGAAATGTCGAAAGCCTCCAGTTCCTGTGAAGTTTTGGAGATGGAGATGGATTGCTGTACCGATGTCGAAGTCATTGTTGAAGGCCAAGATGATCTGAAAATTTCATTCGACCAACTCACTTTTGACCAACAAGTGTTTGTTGCCTCCTTTGTTTATTCCTATATAAATTTGATTGAAGGTCTTGAAGAAAATTCAATTCCTTTTAAAGATTATGCTCCTCCTCCTCTGATACGGGATGTCCAAATCCTAGATCAGACTTTCCTCATTTGATTTTAAACTTTAGAAATTAAGCCCAACAGTTACAGCTGTTATTGGGCTGAACTTGCTGTATGTGTTGTTTTCTCAACGCGTTTTCTAATTGTTTAATAATCATTTCCTATGCTGAACAAAGGCATTAAATTTCTTATCGAGAACAAACTGGTTGCGGTACTGATGCTCCTTCTTTTTGTGGGATGGGGCACTGTCAATGCTCCCTTTAATTGGGACACGGGGTTTTTACCAAGCGACCCCGTTGCCGTTGATGCCATTCCCGATATTGGCGAAAACCAACAGATTGTTTTCACAAAGTGGCCCGGAAGGTCGCCACAGGATATCGAAGACCAAATTTCCTATCCGTTGACAACTTCTTTATTGGGTATTCCAGGAGTGCGGACGGTACGAAGTTCCTCCATGTTCGGATTTTCGAGTATCTATATCATCTTTGAAGAGGATGTAGAATTTTATTGGAGCCGTAGCAGGATTCTTGAAAAATTGAACTCGCTACCAAGTAATCTATTGCCCGAGGGTGTAAATCCAGCCTTAGGGCCGGATGCCACAGGCTTAGGTCAGATTTTCTGGTATACGTTGGAGGGAAGGGACGAAGAGGGAAACGTCACTGGCGACTGGGATTTACAGGAACTACGTAGTGTACAAGATTACTATGTGAAATATGCGCTGTCGGCAGCAAGTGGGGTTTCCGAGGTAGCCTCCATTGGGGGCTATGTTCAGGAATATCAAATCGATGTAGATCCCGAATTGATGAAGCAATACAATATCGGTCTTCATCAGGTGGTCAAGGCTGTCAAACAAAGCAATCGTGATATTGGCGCACAGACCTTGGAAATCAACCAAGCAGAATATTTGGTAAGAGGCCTAGGTTATGTGAAGTCGTTAGATGACATTAAAAATGCCGTAGTCACTTCTGAGGATTATACCTCCATTCGTGTTAAGGATATTGCGAATGTTTCCCTTGGTCCAGCGGTCCGTCGCGGCATTCTTGACAAAGAAGGTGCCGAAGTAGTGGGCGGGGTCGTGGTAGCCAGATATGGGGCCAATCCGTTAGAGGTCATTAACAATGTCAAAGATAAAATCAACGAACTAAGTTCAGGACTTCCTTCAAAACAGTTGAGTGATGGTCGTATATCACAATTGACGATCGTACCTTTTTACGACCGTACCGAACTAATTCAGGAAACCTTGGGAACACTTAACGAGGCATTGACTTTGGAAATATTGATTACCATTTTAGTCATCGTTATTATGGTGTTCAACCTACGGGCTTCCGTGCTCATTTCGGGACTGTTGCCAGTAGCGGTGCTGATGGTCTTTATCGCCATGAAGCTATTCGGGGTCGATGCAAACATCGTGGCCCTTTCGGGTATTGCCATCGCTATTGGCACAATGGTCGATGTCGGAGTGATTCTTTCGGAAAACATCATTCGACATCTCGATGAAAACAAGGATAAGCGACCAATAAATGAGGTAGTCTACACCGCATCTGCCGAAGTTTCGGGGGCAATTCTTACCGCGGTAATGACCACCATTATCAGTTTTATTCCGGTGTTTACGATGATCGGTGCCGAAGGAAAATTGTTCCGTCCATTGGCGTTCACAAAAACCTTTGCGTTAACAGCATCCATTATCGTTGCGCTGTTTTTGATTCCACCCTTTGCGGCTTTCCTTTTTAGAAAGAAACGCAGCAAAAGTGTTATGGGGTATGTATTCAGCATACTACTCATCGTTATCGGACTTATCGCCTTGGTTTACGGCTATTGGTTAGGACTTGTACTAATGGCATTTGGAACGATAAGACCCTTAAAGAATACTGAACTTGCCGGGCGTTTGTTCAGTGGGTTCTCGCTTTCCGATAAACAGGCCAGCCTGTTGAACATTATTATTTCGGCTACGGCCATTGTGTTCCTATTGGCAACCTACTGGAGACCGTTGGGCTTGGACAGAAGTATTCTTATCAACTTAATTTTTGTAGGGTTGATATGCTTTGGGTTGTTGGGCGTGTTCATCCTATTCAGAAAATACTATACGGTTATACTGCGATGGGCGTTGCGCAATAAAGTGGCTTTCCTTTCCATACCAACTGCAATAGTTGTATTTGGGATACTGATTATGCAAAATACAGGCAAGGAATTTATGCCCGCTTTGAACGAGGGTTCGTTCTTATTGATGCCTACATCCCTTCCGCATGCTGGCGTTGAGGAAAACAAACGGGTATTGCAACAATTGGATATGGCCGTTGCCAGCATTCCTGAAATCAAAACGGTAGTAGGCAAGGCTGGCCGAACGGAATCCGCATTGGATCCTGCACCGCTATCCATGTACGAAAACATGATCCAGTACAAATCGGAATACATGCTAAATGAAAAAAGGGAACGGCAGCGCTTTAAAGTAAACGAGGACGGTCTATTTGCTTTAAACAACGGCAAATTTCTATCAAATCCAAATACGCAGATTAATGAAGATGCCATGGAGTACACAGCATCGGATATGGTAGATTTTGCGGAAATCCGTTCTGAAAATCTGATTCCAGATAATAGCGGCGAATACTATCGAAATTGGCGGCCCAAAATTCAATCTCCGGATGACATTTGGAATGAAATCGTACGTGTAACCCGATTGCCCGGAGTGACATCCGCACCAAAGTTACAGCCAATCGAAACCCGATTGGTCATGTTACAGACCGGAATGCGCGCCCCCATGGGTATCAAGGTAAAAGGTCAGGATTTACGACAAATCGAGGCTTTTGGAATCCAGTTGGAAAATATTTTAAAAGAAGCCGAAGGAGTAAAAGATGAAGCTGTTTTCGCGGATAGGATTGTCGGCAAACCCTATCTGTTAATCGATATCGACAGAGAGGCTTTAGCTCGATACGGCATCCTTGTAGATGATGTTCAAAGGGTCTTAGAGGTTGCCGTTGGCGGAATGACCCTGACCCAGACCGTCGAGGGAAGGGAACGATACGGAGTGCGGGTTCGCTATCCAAGGGAGCTTCGTGAAAATCCGACGGACATCAAGAACATCTATGTTCCGGTTGCGAAAGGCAGTCCGGTTCCTTTGAGTGAATTGGTCACTATCCGCTATGAAAAAGGTCCACAGGTAATCAAAAGTGAAGATACATTCTTGGTAGGTTACGTCCTTTTCGACAAATTGGATGGGTTTGCGGAAGTGAACGTGGTGGAAAACGCCCAAGCCCTAATCCAAGAAAAAATAGACAAAGGCGAGTTGGTCGTACCCAAAGGTATTAACTACCAATTTACGGGTACTTATGAAAATCAGCTACGGGCGGAAAAGACTTTATCGGTGGTTGTGCCTTTGGCCTTGTTCATCATCTTTTTAATCCTGTATTTCCAATTTCGGTCGGTATCCACTTCGTTAATGGTCTTTACCGGGATCGCCGTGGCCTTTGCCGGAGGGTTTCTGATGATTTGGTTCTATGGCCAGGATTGGTTCCTGAACTTCAACTTCTTTGGGGAGAACCTTCGGAACCTATTTCAAATGCATACCATCAATCTAAGTGTAGCCGTATGGGTAGGATTCATAGCGCTCTTTGGTATTGCAACGGATGATGGCGTGGTCATGGCCACCTATCTGACACAGACTTTTGACCGGAACAAACCAAATACTTTAGAAGCCATAAGGGCATCGGTTGTTGAAGCAGGGGAAAAACGCATACGCCCCTGTTTAATGACAACGGCCACAACCATTTTAGCGTTGTTGCCCGTTTTGACCTCCACGGGTCGTGGGAGCGATATTATGATTCCCATGGCCATTCCGTCTTTTGGGGGAATGTTAATTGCGCTGATAACCCTATTGGTGGTTCCGGTGTTGTACAGTTGGAAAAACGAATGGCAACTTAAAAGGATAAATCAATGAAGAAAATAGGAAGCATATTGATTGGACTATTGGCCATGGGTATTGTAAATGCCCAAGACTTGGAATCGTATATCCAAGAAGCGGAAGCCAATAATCCCGAGGTACAGGCATTTGAAATACGCTACAACATTTCGAAAGAAAAAGTAGATGAAGCGAATGCATTGCCCAACACAGAGTTAAGTGCAGGGGTCTTTGTTAGCGAACCTGAAACCCGTACGGGGGCGCAAAAGGCGCGGTTTTCGGTCAAGCAAATGCTTCCTTGGTTCGGCACCATAACCGCAAGGGAAAATTATGCAAATGCTGTAGCCGAGGTCGATTATTTGGATATATCTATTACGAAACGAAAACTGCGGTTATCCGTTTCCCAAGCCTACTACAAACTTTACGCTATCACGGAAAAGCAGAAAGTTCTGGAAGAAAATATCCAATTGCTAAAAACCTATGAACGTTTGGCCCTAACCTCCGTGGAAGTGGGCAATGCCTCCGCAGTAGATGTGTTGCGATTACAGATCCGTCAAAATGAATTGCAAGAGCAAAAGGAGGTATTGATGCAGGAATATTTCTCGGAGCAAAGTGTTTTCAACAACCTATTAAACCGAAAGGAAACGCTTGCCATAGATATCATTGATAGTTTGACGATCGACAATGAGATGGAACAAATAACTACGGTATTGGAATTGCATCCCGAACTTGAAAAGTACGATAGGTTATATGAATCCGTAACACAATCGGAACTATTGAACCAAAAGGAAGCGAATCCCAATTTGGGTTTCGGTTTGGATTACATTCCCGTCGCCGATAGAGCCGGAATGGATTTCAGCGATAACGGAAAGGATATCTTGATGCCCATGGTTTCGCTCTCCATTCCCATTTTTAACAACAAATACAAATCCCGTTCGGTGCAGAATGAATTACGTCAAGAGGAAATCAATTCGCAAAAGACCAATCGAAAAAACCTACTGGAAACGATATTAAATACCTCCATCAACAATAAGGAAGCGGCCAAAATCAAATTCAACACACAAAAGAAGAATTTAAAACAAGCTAAGAACGCTGAGGAAATCCTAATTAAAAATTATGAAACGGGAACTATCGATTTTAACGACGTACTCGACATTCAGGAACTACAACTGAAGTTTCAAATGAACCAAATCGACGCCGTGAAAAACTATTATTCGCAAATGGCGGTCATCAACTATTTAACGAATCAATAAAAAAAGAAATACAATTAATTGAAATTCAATGTCTAATCTAAATTCAATAAAAATGAAAATCAGTAAAATAAACGCAATGAATCAAAAGAAAATATTAGCCGCAACCGTTGCAGTTACTTTGACTTTAGCATCCTGTGGGGAGAGGAAAAATAAACAAGATGCAGAACTCAGCTCTCAACAGGAAATAGAACAGTCAAAGAATCAAACGTCGGATATCGCGGATGCTTCCTTCTCCGATGAAATGACCGGGAAGGTTTTTCTTAACTACCAGCAAATACGAATGGCGTTGGTCAATTCCGATGACGATGGCGTACAGATCGCCGCTGGGAACCTTGCCGAAAGTTTTTCCGAAGAACGGGAAGACATGAAAACAATAGCCTTGGCCATGGCTGAAGCGACGGATATCGAAAAACAGCGAAAACTCTTTTCAGACCTCACGGGAAAAGTGGAACCCATGTTTAAGGAAACCATTTCGGAAGGAGCGATTTATAAACAATTCTGCCCAATGGCCTTTGAAGGAGAAGGTGGGTATTGGATTTCCAATGTGGATGAAATCAGAAACCCATATTACGGCGAGAAGATGCTCAAGTGTGGTAAGGTAGTAGCGACTATTGAAAAATAATGAGATATAATAAGCATTTGATTTTAATTGGCTTTTCAACTGCACTCCTATTTAGTTCTTGTGTGGGCACAACTGATTACGAAGTGAGGTATTCGGGTGCATTACGGCAGATGATGTTTGGAGATTTAAAGGCTACGATATCATTGGATACATTAAAACACAAACAAAACCTGTATGCGATTGGGGCTGTGGAGGACTTAAAAGGCGAGATACAAATATTTAAGGGTGACCCCCTGAATACAGGTGTAGATTCAGACGAAATTGTCCTGGACCGAACATTCAACAAAAATGCCGCCCTATTGGTATATGCTGAAGTGGTGACCTGGCAAACGGTCGAAATACCGAAAAACATAAATACGTCAAAAGATTTGGAGGAATTTATAGAAGGGAAGGCAAAAGAGAAAGGTATGAATATGGAAAAGCCGTTCCCATTTTTAATCGCAGGGAAGGCAAATTCTTTGAAATGGCATGTTATCGATTGGGTCGAAGGCGATACGCTTCATACACATCAAAAACATCAGGAATCGGGGTTGAACGGTGTTCTGAATGATAAAGATGTAGAGATTATTGGCTTTTACTCTAAGTCACATAAGGCCGTTTTTACCCACCATACAACATTTGTTCACATGCACTTTAAGGATAAGGAAGAACAAATAGCAGGGCATGTGGATGAACTACGCTTAGGCGCTAATATGAAATTGAAATTGCCTAAAATCTAAAAAATGAAACACACCTATCACATACACGGAATGACCTGCGATGGCTGTAGAAACCATGTTGAGAAGACACTTTCAAAAGTGGAAGGTGTGACTGCGGTATCTGTCGATTTGGAAAAAGCCGAAGCAAGCATTCAAATGGAGAATCATGTTCCTATTGAAAAATTTCAAGAAGCATTAAAAAATGATGGAGGTTCATACAGTATCCATATTCCGGGGGAACATCATAACCCTGAAAAGAAAGCCGAAAAACCTAATAGCAAAGGAACGGGCACTTTTTATTGTCCCATGCGTTGCGAAGGCGATAAGACCTATGACCAGCCTGGCGATTGCCCAGTCTGTGGAATGGATTTGGTAGAGGAGCAAAACCTTTCGAAAAGTACAGAGACGCAATACACCTGCCCGATGCATCCTGAAATCGTCAAAGATGAACCGGGAAGCTGCCCTATTTGTGGTATGGACTTGGTTCCCATGGAACCTGACGTTTCCGCAGAGGAGAAGAACTATAAGAAACTGCTAAAAAAGTTTTGGATAGCCGTGGCGTTTACTTTGCCCATCTTTCTGATCGCGATGTCTGAAATGTTGTCAGATAATCCACTTTACGATCTTATGGAGCAGAAAAACTGGAATTGGGTTCAGTTCGCACTTTCAATCCCCGTTGTATTTTATGCTACTTGGATGTTCTTTGAAAGGGCGTACAGAAGTATCAAAACTTGGAACCTGAATATGTTTACGCTTATCGGTATTGGCGCAGGTGTGGCATGGCTTTTTAGTGTTTTCGGAATGTTCTTTCCTGACTTTTTTCCAGACCAATTCAAATCGGAATCTGGTAGTGTGCATGTCTACTTTGAGGCGGCAACGGTCATTTTAACCTTGGTGCTTTTAGGTCAAGTGTTGGAAGCACGGGCACATAGCAAAACAAATTCCGCGGTAAAGGAGCTTTTGAAACTCGCGCCCAATAAGGCCGTTCGCGTAAAAGACGGTGTAGAGGAAGAAATTCCCATCGACAAAATCGAATTGGGCGATATACTTCGTGTCAAACCTGGGGATAAAATTCCTGTGGACGGAGTATTGACGGAAGGACATACTTCTGTGGATGAATCGATGATAACGGGTGAACCGATTCCGATAGATAAATCCGAAGGGGACAAAGTCAGCAGCGGTACCATCAATGGCAATCAGTCCTTTTTAATGAAGGCCGAAAAGATAGGGTCTGATACGCTGCTATCACAGATTATTCATATGGTCAATGAGGCCAGCCGTAGCAAGGCTCCAATTCAAAACCTCGCTGATAAAGTTTCTGGGTATTTCGTTCCCGTAGTCGTCTTGATTGCCATTATCACTTTCGGGGTCTGGACGATTTGGGGGCCTGAGCCTGCCTACGTGTATGCCCTCGTGAATGCGATTGCTGTATTGATTATCGCTTGCCCTTGTGCTTTGGGTCTGGCAACTCCCATGTCGGTAATGGTCGGTGTGGGCAAAGGTGCACAAAATGGAGTGCTTATCAAAAATGCGGAGGCCTTAGAGAAAATGGATAAGGTAAATACATTGATTGTCGATAAGACCGGAACGATTACCGAAGGCAAACCCACGGTCGAAACCATAGGCACATCGAGTGGTTCATTTTCTGAAAAAGAAGTACTTCAATACATCGTTTCCTTGAACCAAATGAGCGAACATCCCCTGGCCGAAGCTACTGTCAAATATGGAAAAGAACAGGGAACCGAATTATTTAAGGCCGATGGATTCAATGCGGTAACCGGCAAAGGTGTAGAAGGAAACATAAATGGCAAAAAAGTCTCTCTCGGAAACGATAAAATGATGGATCATGCCCGAGCAAATTTATACGCCGACCTGAAGGAAGAGGCATCAACCTATCAAAAGCAGGGTAAAACGGTTTCTTTTTTAGCTGTTGGAAACGAAGCAGTAGGCTACATGGTAATCGGGGATAAAATCAAGGAAACCAGTAAGAAGGCTATCAAAGCTTTACAGGACAAAAGTATCGATGTCATAATGCTTACAGGAGATAATCATGACACAGCTAAAGCCGTGGCTAGCGAATTGAATTTGACCGATTATAAAGCCGGAATGCTTCCCGAGGATAAATTAAAGGAAGTCGAAAAACTTCAGGAAAACGGAAAAGTGGTCGCTATGGCGGGAGACGGCATCAACGACGCTCCCGCTCTGGCCAAAAGCGATGTAGGAATCGCCATGGGCACCGGAACGGACGTCGCCATCGAAAGCGCGACTGTAACCTTGGTAAAAGGCGACCTACATGGAATAGTCAAGGCACATAACCTGAGCGATAAAGTCATGAAGAACATCAAACAGAACCTATTCTTTGCACTTGTTTATAATACGCTAGGAGTACCTGTAGCTGCGGGTGTGCTGTTTCCGTTTTTTGGAATATTGCTTTCTCCAATGATAGCTGCGGCGGCCATGAGCTTTAGCTCTGTTTCTGTTATAGCAAATGCTTTAAGACTACGAACGGCAAAAATTGATTGATAAAATAAATTTAATATGAAAAAAAGTATTCTTTACATCGTATTGGCAGTTATAGGGGGACTCTTGGCCGGATATCTAATTTTCGGAAATAGTTCCGATGGAAAAACAGCCGAGGAACACGACCATAGCCAAGAAATGAAATCTGGCGAAATGTGGACATGCTCCATGCACCCCCAGATCATGCAGCCAGAACCGGGCGATTGCCCTATCTGTGGAATGGATCTGATTCCAGCGGAATCGGGCGACGAGGGCCTGGCGATGGGTCAATTTAAAATGACGAAAAATGCCATGGCTTTGGCCAATATTAGAACCACAAAGGTCGGTTCCGGTGCAGCGGAAGACAATACCTTAAAACTATCGGGGACTATTGAAGAAAATGAAAAAGCGGTCGCTACCCAAGCCTCCTATTTCGATGGCCGTATCGAAAAACTCTTTGTCAATTATAAGGGCGAAGAAGTCAGGGACGGGCAACAATTGGCAACCATTTACTCCCCAGAACTGGTTTCTGCCCAACAAGAACTGATTACCGCTGCAAGTTTAAAAGAATCACAGCCTTCTTTGTATAAAGCCGTGCGCAACAAACTAAAGCTATGGAAACTCTCGGAAAAACAGATTGAGCAAATTGAAAAATCCGGTCAAGTTCGAGAGAATTTTCCAGTATATGCAAATGTTTCCGGTACGGTCTCTGAAATCATGGTCGAGGCCGGGGATTATGTAAAAAAGGGTTCGGCTTTGTTTAAAATTGCCAATTTGGGAACAGTTTGGGCAGTCCTCGATACCTATGAAAATCAGGTTTCGCTTTTAAAAGAAGGTCAGAAAATTGAGATTGTTACAAAATCCTATCCCGATAAAAAATTTGATGCAAAGATTTCCTTTATTGATCCTGTATTGAATACATCCACAAGAACCATTGAAGTAAGGGCGGTATTACAGAATTCCAAGGGACTACTTAAACCCGGAATGTTCGTTGCAGGAACGTTGGCCTTGGCTTCGGACAAAAAAGACGATACGATGGTAATCCCTGAAAGTGCCGTGCTTTGGACAGGAGAGCGTTCCGTGGTTTATATCAAGACCGACCCAGACAATCCGACCTTCGAAATGCGGATAATTGCCGTGGGTGATGTTATCAATGGTGGGTATGTCGTTCTTTCAGGTCTGGAAAACGGCGAGGAAATCGTTACCAATGGTACTTTCACGATTGATGCAGCAGCACAATTGAAAGGCAAAAAATCGATGATGAACGAAGACGGTGAAAAAACAATGACCGGGCACGAAGGACATGAAGGGATGAAATAGAAATTAAACAAATAACCAAACACTATACACTAATGAAAAATCGAGTAAAGTTGATTCTTGGAAATATTTTGATAGAGCTTAGACCAAAAAAAGTTTCTTATTTGGAAAAAAATGGAATAACCTTAAACATTGGCGGTGAATATAATCTTTGTGAGAGACTGATGTGTTTTGCGATGCTTAAAAATGCAGAAAGAAAAGGTAATTCCCATGTTTTGCAAGAGTATCACAAGAATTTCTGGATAAATAAGGGTAGGGAACATTTCTTACGTACGGAAGATGTACTTGAAGGTTATTTTATACCACGTGAGCTCTTTTTATTTGATAAGCTGCAAGAGAAGTTGAACTCTCAGTGGAAAGGGTTTCATAGCATGGTTGAAATTGGAACAGGTAATGGTTACGTTCTCGATTTTCTCAGCACTCGATTCTCTCAAATAAATAAATTTATAGGAATTGATTTGAGTCAGTCCCAAATCAAGATTAATAAAAAAAGATTTCTCAAGAACAAAAAACTTGAGTTTGTTGCAATGGATGGTCTGGACTGGGTTAGAAAAAATGGACGAAGCAACATGATTTTCTTTACGTCCGGCGGTGTACTCGAATATTTTAGCGAACAAAGATTAAAGGAGTTGTTGACCGTCTTGAACAACTTAGGGCATACAATTTTGGTCTTCGTTGAACCCATCGCGGTTGATATTGATTTCACTGAAAATCAAAAGTCTCAAGCTTATGGTTATGAAAGTTCATTTTCCCACGATTACGCTCGGCTTCTTAAAGAGGCAGGCTTCAAACTTTGGCATGAATCAAGCTTGCCTTACAAACCAAAAGAGTATTTTTTCGCCGCAATTGGTGCCATCAATTAAACAGTAAAATAAGTATACAAATTATTAAAAATTTAGAAATGCTAAACTATGTATCAACTTAAAATTTTAGTTAATATAATTTAAACTCTACTTGTTTAAGATGAACCGCAATGTGTTTTCATAAGTATAAAGTCAATAAATAACTTAAATAGTACATAAAAATAATTATCCATATAGGACATAAAATGATGAAGTAAGAATTTATATATATCAAACATTAGCAATTGTGAAAATTATAATATATCCCTGTATTTTGTATCATGCAAGCGCAAAAGAAACTGTTAGATTTTATCAACATTCCTTCTCAAAAACCTATACTATGGCAGAAGCTGGGGTCTAAATTTTATTTGAAATAAATCGTTTTCAAACTTCGAAATGATTAATAGTATTTGAAAACGATTTATAGTAAATAATGAGTGATAAGAATAAGTTATTTCATAAAATAATCAAGTTCAAAAATTTAAATCATTAATCGAAGTAAAATTAAAATATAATATTAATTGAATTATGAGAAAATTCTATCGAAACTTTTTGCAAATGTTTTATTCATATATTTTTCTTTCTAAATCAATATCCTTTGAAATTGCTAAAATATGCATCACATATACTAAATTAACTTTAGTACTCACTTTCTGTTTAGGGTATTCCAATCTGCCTAAGTTATATGCACAATTACCTGACGATTTCCAACAAGTACCGTTGCTTACCGGATTAGCCAATGCAACTACCATGCAATTTGCACCCGATGGGCGTATATTTATCCTTGATCGGTACGGTGAAGTAATAATTTATAAAACGGACACCCAGACCTCTGTTTCAGCGGGAACGGTACCGGTCTTTCACGAGTTCGAAGAAGGTTTGTTGGGCATTGCATTCGACCCGGATTTTCTCGTAAATAATTACATTTACCTACATTATGCTGTACTCGGCCAGTCAACCAACAGGGTATCGCGGTTCACCATGAACGGCGATATTCTTGACCTGTCTTCCGAGATTATAATGTTGGAGTGGGGCACTCAACGAATTATTAGCTACCATTCGGGCGGAGATATGGCCTTTGACTCACAGGGCAACCTTTATATTGCTGTCGGAGACAATTCCTATTATAGTGATGCCTACGCTTCCCATAATGAGACGGATATTTCAGCTACTACCGAGAAAAGTTCGAGCAACACCAATGATATGCGGGGTAAAATCCTTCGGATAACTCCCCAAAACGATGGTTCGTATACCATACCTGCTGGCAATCTGTTTCCAGCCGGTACTCCGAATACCCTGCCCGAAATCTATGTTATGGGCGCAAGAAACCCATATCGAATTTTTGTCGACAAAGAAAATACGGATTGGCTGTTTTGGGGAGAAGTGGGCCCGGACGCAAATGCCTCCAGTGCGCTAGGCCCGGAAGGGTTGGACGAGATGAACTTGACGAAAGTCTCGGGTAATTATGGTTGGCCCTATTTTTCAGGTGTCGACAACGATGCCTATCAGGTTGCTTATCGTACGCCATCACCATTTTACAACGACCCGGCTGCCCCGGAAAATACTTCCACATGGAATACAGGGGCCATTGTCCTACCTCCCGCCCAACCGGCTTGGCTCGAATTTTTCCATAAAAGTCATTTTGCCGGCCCTCGATATTATTATGATGGTGCCCTGACAGATGACCAAAGATTTCCTGTAGAGTTCGATGAGATTTTCTTTTATTATGACTTCAATACCAGTAAGATTTGGGCTGTTAAGATGGATGCCCAAGGGAACATTACCGATAACGAGCAATTTGCCCCATCCGTATTTCCTCAATCTAAAAACGGTTTTATCGACATGGAATTCGGCCCTGACGGTAAAATGTATATTTTGGCTTACGGCGCAGGCTGTTGCCCGCAAAATGCAGGTACTGGCAAGTTGATCAGAGTTGATTATACGGGCATTACCTCAAATGGTCCCCCGACCGTTTTTATTAGTACAGATGTCACTAGCGGTTCTTTGCCCTTGACGGTTAATTTTTCCAGTGCTGGAACGAATGACCCGAATGGAGATAGCCCATTAACGTATGAATGGGATTTTGATGGCGATGGCAATACAGATTCTACTGCAGAAAACCCTACACATGTCTACAATGCAGAAGGAAACTTCAATGCAAAATTAACGGTTACCGACCCAGACGGTGCTTTTGGGGTAAATAATATCACCATCTATGCCGGCAATACTGCCGCCACTTTTTCATATAATTCACCGCCTGACGGTGGGTTTATTGGTTGGGGAGATGATGTATCAATAGATTTGATCGTAGCAGATAACGAGGATGGTTCTACCGGTTCCGGGATCGACTGCAATGATGTTAATGTGGTTCCTTCTCTTGGCCACCTAAATCATTTTCACGATTTGGCCACCATGACTGGTTGCCCTCAGAATTTTACTTTGGGCTACGACGGACATGATATAACTGGGGAGATGGACATTTTCTACGTATTAAATGCCAATTATCAGGATCAAGGGGGGCTGACGGCGTTCGATCAAATTCTGTTACATCCAAAACGTAAAGAGGCTGAATACTTTGATACTCAAAATGGAACCACCTTAATCTCAAATACCGATCCTTTAGAAGGTGGATCCGAAGCACTTAGCGTTGACAATAATGCGTATATTTCTTTTTCAGAACGGAATTTGTTGAACATGACTGCTGTTAAATATAAGGTGGCGGCAGCAACGGCCGGTGGTATCATAGAATTTAGGTTGGGAAGCCCTACAGGAACTCTTTTGGCAACCACTACGGTACCTTCAACCGGTGGCTTAGGCAATTGGCAGGCCGTGGAATCCACCTTTTCGGCACCTGTCGGAAAAAATGATCTATTCTTTGTATTTAAAAGTACTAGCGGCACGCAAGATATCTTTAATCTGAATTATGTGGAATTTATCGGGGATGGAGTGTCAACCGACAGTTCTCCACCTGAGGTATCCTCTGTTGAAGCAATGGGCTCTACACAGGTCAAAGTCCAATTTTCGGAGTATGTTACTACGGCTACTGCGAATCAAGTTTCAAACTATGTAATAGATAATGGCATTACCATTTCTTCCGCGGTTTTGCAATCAGATGGACTGACCGTTTTTTTAACGGTTTCTCCGTTGAGTGGTGATACGACCTACAATCTAACCGTTAACGATGTTCAAAACATTTCCGGTATACCAATTGTAACAGAAGATTATTCATTTTCTATCATAAGTTCTATTAGAATTAACGTGGGCGGTCCTCAATTGACATATGGTGCCGAAACTTTTATCGCGGATCAATATTCGACAGGTGGAAGCTTGTTCAGTGCCTCTATGCCCATAAATGGTACGACGCAAGACGAACTTTATCAAACAGAACGTTTCGGCAGTTTCTCATATGAAATTCCGGTACCCGTATCTGGCGAATATGATATTCGTTTACATTTTGCCGAACTGTATTTTGGGGTAGGCAGTGTGCCTGGCGGAGCAGGTTCTAGGGTATTCAATGTATCAATAGAAGGCAATCCCGTACTGACCAATTTTGATATCTCCGCAGAAGTAGATCCCGCGACAGCGCTCCAGAAGGAGCTGGACGATATCAACATTACCGATGGCTTTGCAAGTATCCAGTTTACTTCCGTTACCCAAAATCCGAAAATATCCGCGATAGAGATACTCCCACCGGATACTTTTGCGGTAACTCCGGATATCACTATAACCTCTCCTCAAAACGGATGGGATGTCAATCAACCATTTGAAGTAGCATTTTTTGTTGAGAATTGGACGATTCAAGAGGGTGATACCCATATCCATTATTACATTGACGGGGTTATGGTTGAGCCATATTACAGTCACGACCCAATTCCACTTGACAATTTGAGTATAGGCAGTCATACAATCCGTGTCGAACTTTTCTTTGCCGATCACTCGCCCACAGGTATTTTTGACGAAGTGATGGTTGCGGTTACAGATCAACCGGTCTGTAATGAAACGGACTTCCCTGATTCTTGGGTGGTTCATCAACTAGATCAAAATCCGTACACCGCAGTCTATACATTTGCCGATGATGATTTGGATGGCGATGGACTAAAGGACATAGTGACTGGAGGCTGGTGGTATAAAAATTCTGGATCTGCCTCTGGTAACTGGCAGAAAAGTACGATTGGTGGAACATTTGGAAATGTTGTCCACGTTTACGATTTCGATGGTGATGGCGATATGGATTTGTTGGGAACAGCATTGGGAATCGCACCAGACAACGAATATGAAAGTGCCCAGCTTTTATGGGCGCAGAACGATGGCTCTGGTAATTTTACGGTATTTACTAATATCCCCGCTGGAAATACAAATTATAGTGAGCCTTTTTTAGCTGGGCTTGCAGGAGGCGATTTTGGTTCTGGGTATCAGATGGCCATTAATTGGAATGGTGCCGAATCTACGGGATCACCAGTTCAAATGCTCACTCCACCGGCGAACCCGACAACAGGTATTTGGAGTTTGGTGGATATCAGCCCCGATTCTGCGGGAGAAGATCTTCAAGCCGGTGATATAGACGGGGATGGTGACCTGGATCTCTTTCAAGGTGTCAATTGGCTTAGAAATAATGGCGGCGGTACTTGGGAAACTTTTTCCACCGGAATTACCTACGTTACCACTCCGGATCGTGCACAATTGGCCGATTTTGATAGGGATGGTGATTTGGATGCGGTTGTTGGCCAATTGGGATTGGGAAGCAATCCGAACAACTCTGAATTTGCCTGGTTTGCCGCACCTGCGGACCCAACGCAGCCTTGGGTAAGAAATATTCTTGCAACCGATATTGCAGGAAGTTTAAGCGTTTTTGCCATTGATTTCGATTTTGACGGAGATCAGGATATTGTCGTGGGTGAGTGGTTGGCCGACCGCAGATTGATTGTTTTCGAGAACGACCTTTGTAGTACAGGGGATTGGGAAACACAAATTATTGATGATGGGTCACTCAATTTGGAACATCACGATGGCGCCAGGGTTACCGATATCGACAATGATGGTGACCTTGATGTGGTTTCAAATGGTTGGTTACAGCATATGGGACCCAGAATATATGAAAATACAACGCCACCACCAGTTAGCAAAGAACCTATTGCCGATGCCGGTCAAGATCAGACGGTTGTACTTCCCTCCAATAGTATCACATTGAAGGGTTCAGGAACCGACCCTAATGGTGGCTCGATTACAGGCTATCAATGGACACAAGTGAGCGGTCCCACTACAGCCACTTTGGTTGGGGAAACAACTGCGGATCTGACGGCTAGTGATCTGGTTTTAGGTAGTTATGTGTTTAGATTGACTGTCATAGATGATGAAAATGAAACAGGTTTTGATGAAGTAACTGTTACGGTCAGCTCTGAAGGTGGAAACATGCCGCCTGTTGCAATCGCGGAAGCAGCTCCTTTAACAGGTGTCTCACCTCTAGAGGTCACTTTTACGGGTAGTAACTCTACCGATGATGTTGGGGTTGTGGCCTATGCATGGGACTTTGGTGATGGCGGAACATCTGCCGAGGAAGATCCGGTATATACCTTTGCTACTCCTGGAACATATGCTGTGACCTTGACCGTCACAGATACGGGAGGCCTCACAAGCACGGCCACTTTGTCCATTACGGTGACCGACGGTGCCTCTGGTGAGATGGAAGTTATCTTGGCAGAAAACCCATCAAAAGGCGGTGTTGCCAAAATAAGCGTTATCAATGCACCAGCAGATACGATGGTCTTAAATATCTATTTGCACGATGTCGGGGGAAGATATATAGCCGGATTCAACGCACCGGATGTACTGTCCGCTGACGGCACATACGATATTCCGGTATCTACATTAAGAGACGGGGTCTACTTTGTAGGCGTTGGTATGAACCAGGGCAAGCCGAGGTTGATTAAGCTAATAGTGGATAATTAAATACACAACTTGGTATAAGTAATTTAAAAAAGGCCCTGATAAATATCAGGGCTTTTTTTGCAAAATCAGATTCAATTATTTCATGCCGTTGATGATTCTTTTCGTAGTGCTCAGGATACTCATCATCCGGATGAATGTGTACTGTTATGAGTTTGCCATAAATTAAGTCCACTGCCCTAACAGCTTCCTTTAAAATCTTAAGTACCTGTCTGTGGATACTTGGTTTAAGACCTCGTATTTTTTTGGTTTTACTTTCTTCTGTGTTTCTTGATCTTCTACTTTTTCCTGTTCTTAGCGATGGCCCTGACTACTAATTATTATTAATTGGTAAAACATTCGAAAATCTGAAAATCACTTTTCGTACTATGACATTTAAATTTTGTAGTCTATCGGGAGAGAGAGCTGGAGGAACGTTCAAATGTACATTCATAATTGCGCAGATTCAAATTTATTAAAATTGAAGATATTTCCAGCTGCCAACCTAGTGAATAGATTTTAAGAATTTCTAAAAAGAACCTAGAAAATAAATCATCTTGTAATTGTTTCAATTATAAACTATGATTACTAAAGTATTTAAAGAACGTCTGTAAAGTAGTATAATTCTTTATCTTTTAATCAGAATATATATTTTATCTTTAGCTTTTTAGGGTTAATACTGTACTGTAATAGCTCCGCGAACGAAGTAGAGAATTCCATTAAGAAGAAAATCGCAGTTACATAAAACAGTTTGGAGAGCTTATTGTAGCTATATAATGTGTTGTATTTTTCAGTATTGCAAGTTCCATGAGAATTCATATCCCATCTACATTTGCAATCCAGTTGCATCATAAATCGTTTATCTTTGCAATGTGAAATTTATAGCAGCCATACTATCCTTATATTTTTTGGCACTCAACTTAGTGCCTTGTGGCGATGATGCTCAAATTTCCGATTCAGCAACAACCGAGTTTCAAGTGGGTTCGGACCATAATCAAAATCACGGCGATTGCGAACTTTGCTCACCTTTTTGTCAATGCCATTGCTGTCATTCGCACACCATTGTTTTTGATTTGGACATCTTTGAGCCTATCGAACCTACGGTCATACAAGAAAGTTTTTCCCATTTTGAAAGCGTAAGCGAAGACCCGGTATTTAACCTCTTTCAACCTCCCAAGAGTATTGGCTAATTACATATGCGATGACATCATCGCCCTCCAAAAAAAATTAGTCAATTAAATTCAAATTACTATGAATAAATATGCAATAAGCCTTTGGCTTATGCTCATTTGCTGTGCATTCGGTTATGCGCAGAACACGCTGAAAATCAATATTTTTACAGCAGAAGAAAAAGAACCTTTATTCGGGGCGACCATTTTCATTGAGAGCCTGAACAAGGGAGTTACCACCGATTTTGATGGTATAGCCCTATTGGAGGATGTACCCGATGGTCAATACAATCTCCAAATCTCGTACTTGGGCTTCGAGACTTTGGAAACCAATATTGTTGTACCTACGAGAGACGATTTGGTATTTTATCTGAAGGAAAGTGCAAACGCCTTGGATGAAGTGGTAGTACAGTCCTCAAGAAGCACTCGAACCATACAAAGGATACCGACCCGAATAGAGTATATCGGGGTCGAGGAATTAGGGGAAAAAGCGATAATGAACCCAACGAATATTTCCATGGTACTCCGTGAAAGTACGGGAATCCAGATGCAACAGACCTCGTTGAGTAGTGCCAATACCAATATTCGGATACAAGGTTTGGACGGTCGTTACACTCAACTCCTACGAGATGGTTTTCCCCTCTACGGTGGTTTTTCAAGCGGTTTGAGTATCCTACAAATACCACCGTTAGATTTGAGACAGTTTGAAATTACAAAGGGAAGTTCTTCCACATTGTACGGTGGTGGAGCCATTGCAGGTTTGGTCAACATGGTGTCCAAAACCCCTAACGAAGAACCTGAACTGGATATCATGCTTACCCAGACCCAAGCTTTGGGAAGTACGGGCAATGTCTTTTATAGCGAACGTAACGAAAAATGGGGATGGACACTTTACGGCTCTGGTCATTTACAAAAAGCTTTTGACCCTGAAGATGACGGATTCAGTAACCTTCCTCGTACGCGTTCCTTAAGTTTCAATCCCAAATTGTTCTATTATCCTTCTGAAAAAACTACGGTGTGGTTTGGTGTCAACGGAACCTACGATGATAGAAAAGGAGGTGATATTACGAAGATTGAAGAGGGTGAAAATGGAATTCATCAGTATACCGAAGAAAACTTGTCAAAGCGAATCAGCACACAAGCTGTTTTCGAAACCCAGTTGGATTCGACCCAATCCATTTCGGTCAAGAACAGCGTTGCGTTTTTTGATAGAAGTCTTGAAATCCCTGACCTTTCTTTCAAAGGAACGCAATGGAACACTTTTTCGGAGGCTTCATATCAGAAACAGGGACTAACATCAGATTGGGTCTTGGGAGCCAACCTTTACACTACTTCTTTTGATGAAATGGAGAATCCCGTTGAACGTGATCAACGCGATATTACATATGGACTATTCGTAAATAGCATCCATGACCTTTCGAACCGATGGATTCTTGAAACGGGTGTTCGAACAGATTATGCTGAGGATTGGGGATTCTTTCCACTCCCAAGGGTCTCCTTGCTTTACAAATCAAACACTAGTTTTTCAAGTAGGCTCGGTGGTGGACTAGGGTATAAAATCCCTGATATTTTTACGGAAGAAGCAGAGTTCATCAATTTCAAGGATGTACTTCCCATTGATAGGGAAACTATGAAAGCCGAACGGTCGTACGGTCTTAACCTTGATTTTAACTATCAAACGCGATTATCTGACGAGCTGGGCTTTTCTATCAATCAATTGTTTTATTTGACCGCTATCAGAAATGGCCTATTGCTCAACTCTTTGGATAATGGTCTCTTCCAGTTTGAAAATGCAACAGGGGAAATCTTGAGCAAAGGCTCAGAGACGAATATCAAATTCACCTTCAGGGATTTTCGATGGTTTTTAAATTACGCGCTTATCGACGCGAGATTGAATTATTTACCTGGCAATCCTCAAAAACCCTTGACCGCCAAGCATAATGCGGGAAGTATTTTAATGTATGAATCCGAAAAATGGCGTATTGGGTATGAGACCTATTACACAGGAAAACAATTACTATCAAATGGAACGGAAACTACTGATTTCGTAACCATGGGGCTCTTGTTGATGCGCAACTTTAAATGGGGAAGCACATTCATTAATTTTGAAAATTTCACGGACAGGAGGCAGAGCCGTTTTTCTCCTTTGGTATTGCCCCCACACGAAAATCCTACCTTTCCAGAAATCTATGCCCCCACGGACGGATTTATCTTTAGCGTAGGCCTTATTTTTAAACCATTTGGAAACAAAGACAATGATTAACTGACAATACAATGATACAAGCAGATAAATTTATGGAAGAAAAAGGGGTTCGCCCAACGGCAATGCGTTTGTTGGTCTTCCGGTTCTTGGCGGAAAGCAAAGCTGCGAAAACGCTATCGGATATCGAAAACACATTTGCGAAGGCGGATAGGACCACTTTGTACAGAACCCTCAAAACCTTTGAGGATAAAGCGATAGTACATCAGATAGATGATGGCACAGGCATAACCAAGTATGCATTGTGTGAGGAAGGCTGCAATTGCGAACTCGAACAGGATTTGCACCTTCATTTCCATTGTAACAACTGTAAGGAGACGGTCTGTCTTACGGAACATAAAATTCCATATATCAATCTTCCGGACGGTTACGTTGCAGAAGATGCGAATTTGGTATTGAAGGGAATCTGTGACAAATGTAGCGGACAATAAATGCACTTCTGTTGCATGATTCCATAATGTACCTTGCATTAATAAAGTAGTAATCCATGAAATTCAACATAACTATCCCTCACGGACTAAAAGGACATTACTTAAAAGAGATTGAACTGTATCGTTCATACCTTCAAAAGAATGATTTAACAAGGGCATGGCATCATCTTGAACGTTCTCATATTCTAGGCCAGTCTTACCCCATGGAGCATAGTTATACGCATTGGTTAATGTTGAAATTTGGGTTCAGTCAGAGAAATATTAAAGAAGTTTTTGGGCAAGTGATACGGCTTTTGGTCGGGGGTTGGAAATCCTTTATAGACCATGTTCCACTTGGAAATACAGGTGGGAGCAATGTACCACCTTTGAAGAAGATGGAAATGCCACGAGACTTAACTCTTATTTTGAATAATCACAGCAAAGGTTAATGAAAAAGAAAAAACTAAACTTAAGAGACCTTGATGCCAAAGAACATTCAGGGGAGCACAGTCACGATGACGGACACAATCACAGCAGTCCAGAAGAAGCATCCAATTTCAGAACGTATCTGCCTGCGATTTTCAGCTTCGTAATGCTAATGGTAGGTATTGCGGTTGATTATTTCGATGCTATTCCTTTTTTCAAGGGATGGGTCAGAATTGTTTGGTACACAATAGCTTACATTCCAGTAGGATTTCCAGTAATCAAGGAAGGATGGAACAGTATCAAAAACGGCGATTTCTTTACGGAATTTTTCTTGATGTCCATTGCAACTTTGGGTGCTTTTGGGATAGGCGAATATCCCGAAGGTGTAGCCGTAATGTTGTTCTATGCTGTTGGTGAATTGTTCCAACAAGCAGCCGTTAATCGGGCAAAAGGAAACATCAAGGCATTATTGGATGTACGACCAAATGAAGCTCTGGTTTCCCGTAATGGCGACTTCATTTCTGTTAATCCTGAAACTGTAGCGATAGGCGAAAAAATTCAGGTACGTGTGGGCGAGAAAGTACCTCTAGATGGAATTCTACTTTCAGATAAAGGTTCTTTTAATACTGCAGCCCTTACAGGAGAAAGCAAACCCGATACCCTCCAGAAAGGCGCATCTGTGTTTGCTGGAAGTATTAATCTCGATGGGGTAATAGTAGTTGAAACTACCAAAGGATTTAAAGATAGTTCTATTGCTCGTATTCTCGATATGGTTCAAAATGCAACAGCCCGCAAATCTAAAACCGAACTTTTCATTAGAAAATTTGCTCGTGTTTATACACCTATCGTTGTTTTTCTCGCTATAGGTCTAACGTTGCTTCCCTATTTCTTTGTTGATGATTATGTATTTAGAGATTGGCTTTATAGGGCTTTGATATTCCTTGTGATTTCCTGTCCCTGTGCATTGGTCATCTCTATTCCATTGGGTTATTTCGGTGGTCTTGGTGCAGCGTCCCGAAACGGTATCCTTTTCAAGGGCGCGTCCTTTCTCGATGCAATGACAAAGGTAAATACCGTAGTGATGGACAAAACAGGAACCGTTACCAAAGGTGTTTTTAAAATCAAGGAAGTGGTAAATAGTTCCGCTTTCGCTGAGTCGGAATTTATGCAATACCTGATGGCTATGGAAGAACAGTCCACCCATCCGATTGCAAAAGCAATTCTGGAATATAAAGCCGAAGGTGCGGATTTTGAAGCGACCGATGTCTCAGAAGTCGCAGGAAAGGGATTGAAAGGAACTGTTAATGGGAAAACAGTTTTGGTTGGCAACAAAGCCCTAATGACCTCGAACAAAATAGAAGTGCCTTTAGAAACGAATAACATCGTAGAATCAATTGTAATGGTCGCCATTGACGGAAAATTTGCAGGCTATGTGACCATTGCCGATGAACTAAAGGAAGATGCCCATCAAGCCATAAAACAAATTAGGGATTCGGGGATTTCCAAAATCATCATGCTTTCTGGGGATAAAGATTCCATTACCCAAAAAGTCGCCAAAGAATTAGGTATCGATTGGGCAAAGGGTGGCTTATTACCTGAAGATAAACTCAATGAAGTAGAAAAGCTCAAAGAGCAAACAGATACAAAGGTTGCCTTTATAGGCGATGGTATCAACGATGCTCCCGTTTTAGCGGCAAGCGGCGTAGGTATAGCAATGGGGGGCTTAGGTAGTGATGTCGCAATCGAGACTGCTGATGTCATTATCCAGAACGACCAACCTAGTAAGATTGCACGTGCCATTCAAATAGGTCGCTCAACAAGAAGTATCGTATGGCAGAATATTGCCTTAGCTTTTGGAGTTAAAATCATAGTACTCATTTTGGGTGCAGGTGGCCTCGCAACAATGTGGGAAGCTGTTTTTGCCGATGTGGGCGTGGCATTACTTGCAATTCTCAACGCGGTGCGATTGCAGAAGATGAAGTGGGGATAGTAATTAGAAATAAAAAAACATAGATTTCAGTCTCATAAAATGGTCTTTTTTAGAGACACTTTTTCAAAACATGAATATTTTACCAAGGGAGTCCTATTCTTTATTGCTTTTAGTGGTATTATTAATTGACATTCTCCGAGACACCTAGAGTTTACTTCAACCATTAATTAAATTTGGATTGATTTGTAATAGTATGGCACAACTTTTTTATCTTTAAGGTACGAAAGCGTCAAA
The DNA here is from genome assembly GCF_009649685.1 of Flavobacteriaceae bacterium EG-1. Lineage (GTDB taxonomy): Bacteria > Bacteroidota > Bacteroidia > Flavobacteriales > Flavobacteriaceae > Aurantibacter_A. The sequence goes on along the minus strand of NZ_WJPK01000001.1, from coordinate 1,583,724 downwards.
ACGCTGCTATAGGTGTCCTTTTAGGTGTCCTATTTTGAAAATCGAATTGTAAAATATTGATTTATAGTGGAGTAGGGTAGGGTTTCAGATCCTGCCACCCCGACAAAAGCCAGTTCAGAAATGAACTGGCTTTTTTTATTGGTATGATTAGATAAGATTCTCATCAAATTTTGGAACTATTATATAAAATAATTTCTATTACCCCTTTAAACCATATAGGTTGAATATAACAAAGGATTTTGTTACGTTAGGTCGAAGAAAACTTCATCTTTGATTATTCCGAATAAATTTCTGCTATTTCCGCTCGATACTTTTCTCTAATTATACGACGCTTTAATTTAAGTGTTGGTGTTAATTCTGCTTCTGCACCATCTGGGTGTACAGAAAGCCATTGTTGTGCTATAAGCTTAAACTTTTTGATTTGTTCAACATGACTAAACTCAGGATTGTATGTGTCGATAATTTTTTGGTAGCGCCGTATTATTTTTGGGTGTATGATAATGTCATTTAAAGTTGTCCACGGAATTGATTTCTTTTTACAATAACTTCTAAGAGCTTCTTCAGCGGGTAAAATTAAGGCAGACACAAATTTTTGTTTGTCTCCTATAACTATCATTTGTTCTACTAAAAACTCTTCTTTAATTCTATTCTCTATTGGAGCAGGAGCCACATATTTACCACCCGAGGTTTTTAATAATTCTTTTTTTCTATCAGTAATTTTTAAAAATTTTCTTCCGGTAGGCCCTGTTATTAGCTTGCCTATATCTCCTGTTCTAAACCAACGCTTACCATCTATTTCGCAAAATACTTGGGCATTTACCTCTGGCTTTTTATAATAGCCTAACATTACATTTGGGCCGTAAGCTAAAATTTCACCCTCACCTTGGGGGTAGTCACCATCTTCTTGATTGATTATTATTTCTACACCATCAATTAATGGACCGGCGGAACCTAATAATACTCCATCTTTTTCCATTGTGTTTACGCTTAATGTTGGGGAGGTTTCTGTTAATCCATATCCTTCCCTAATAGGTATTCCAGCCGCACAAAAAACACGCATAACTTTTACAGGGCATGGTGCTGCACCTGTAATTACCGCTCTTAAGTTTCCACCAAGGGCATCACGCCATTTAGAGAAAATCAATTTATCTGCAATTTTCCATTTTAATTTAGTGCTAAATGATAGTTTCTGATTTAGTTCATAACTATCAGTCAATGTTAAGGCCCAGAAGAATAGTTTTTTTTTCGTTCCTTTTAATGCTAAACCTTTATTATAAATGGCTTCATATATTTTCTCAAGTAATCTCGGTACTGTAGTAAATGTTACAGGTCTTACCACTGATAAATCGCCATCAGGTCCACTTAAGTTGTCGGTGCCAGCGAAGAAAATTTTGGCACTTTTATAATAATACACAAAAGATACGGTACGCTCAAAAATATGGCACAACGGTAAAAAACTTAATACATTATCACCAGCCTTTGTTTGTAAATGTTGTGAAGTATTCAAAACTACATGTAATATGTTTTGATGCGAAAGCATAACACCTTTAGGATTGCCTGTTGTACCCGAAGTATAAATAATAGTGGCTAAATCTTTATTTTTAATGCCACTTTTAATTGTTTCAATTTCTGTCTTTCGGGTGTCATCAAAAACATCTTTCCAATATGGAATATCCTTTTGCTTATCAAAAGTAAATAGCTGTTCTAAAGAGGCTACTTTGGTTCGTGTAGCGTTTAATTTATTATACAAATTTCCACTACCACAAAAAGCAATTTTTACCTCGGCTTCGTTCAAAATATATTCATATTCTCCAATACTAATAGTAGGATAAAGTGGAATGCTGATTATTCCTGCCATCTGCATGGCAAAGTCTAATATTATCCATTCAGGTCTGTTTTTGTACACAACAATAGCAACTTTGTCACCAGGTTTTAAACCAAGTTTTAAAAGTCCTGATGCTACTTTCTCAGCAGTATCCTTAACTTCTTGCGAACTGTATGATTTCCAGTTACCTAATGCATCACGACCATTTATGGCATTTTTAAGTGGGTGATTTTCTAGTTGATAATATAAAAGGTCAAAGAGTCTGGTCATAGCTTTAAGATTTATTATAATAGATTAGATTATCAAATGTTACTGCTTTTTTTTCCGATACATTTCTTGGAGTAATTTGGCGTTATGTAAACATAAGACTGATAAAATCGGCGACGCAGGCCGGTTTTTGAGAATCTTTAATTTCTACAGTGCAGTTCCAAGTTACCTTTAAACCAGTATCGCTATATTCTTCTATGTTTGCTATGGTACATAATAATCTAAGGCGGCTGTCGACCAAAACAGGACTTGGAAAACGGACTTTATTCAAGCCATAATTAACTCCCATTTGGACGTTATTTATGGAAATTAAATCTTCCAACATTTTTGATAGGAGGGAAACTGATAAAAAACCATGGGCCACTGGTTTTTTAAATGGAGAAAATTTGGTTGCCTTTTCAACATCAACATGAATCCATTGATAGTCTCCTGTAGCTTTTGCAAAATCGTTAATCATTTCTTGAGAAATGGTCATCCAATCGCCATGGGGTAAGGGTTTACCTTCTAATTTTATAAATTCGTTAAAATCTTTAATTTTCAATTTTGCCATTTTATTATCTTGAAGTTCCACCATCTATTGTTAAGCATATACCGGAAACAAAACGAGATTCGTCTGATGCCAGATATAGATATCCATAAGCAATATCAATAGGCTGAGCTACTGTTTTTAAGGGGATGCTTGCTTCTATAGTCGCAAAATGTTCTTTTGGAATTTTGGCTACCATATCTGTCATGGTAAACCCTGGTGCAACTGCATTAGCAGTAATTCCATATTTCCCTAATTCTAATGTCCAAGTTTTAGACATGGCGATGACACCGGCTTTCGTTGCTGCATAATTTGTTTGACCAAAGTTACCTCGTAATCCTACGTTAGATGCTGCACTTACTATTCTACCATATTTATTGGCTTTCATGTAAGGTGCTGCAGCTTGGGTGCACAAGAAAACACCTTTTAAATTTACGTCTACTACAGAATCAAATTCTTCTTCACTCATTTTGGTAAGTGTTTTATCTTTTGCGATTCCGGCATTATTAATTAAAATATCTAAACTACCATGTTTTTCATTAACCGCTGCAAACAGTTTCTCAATTGCTAATTTATCTGTTACAGATATGGTATGATATTCTGCTTTTCCACCTTTGGAGTTAATTTTCTCGGCTACTTTTTGTCCTTGAGGTAAAAGGTCAATAATTATTACAGTTGCTCCTTCTTTTGCAAACAATTCTGATATTGCTTGTCCTATTCCTCTAGAGCCGCCCGTTACTACTGCTATTTTGTTTTTTAATCTCATATCGTCTTATTTCTTTAATCATATTTTGATGAATTACTGTGGTTTAATTGACAGTTAATTAGTTGTTTTAGTTTTACTATTCTTATTAAGTTTTAACAATCAATTTGCCTTTCACTTTTCTATCTGTCATTTCTTCTAGAGCAGTGGCTGTATCTTTTAAATCATAAATAGCGTGAATATGTGGTTTTAACTTTCCTTCTGCATGCCATTTTATTAAAGTCATTGTATTTTGCATATTAGCTTTAGTGTCTTTCATCGCATAAGCACCCCAAAAAACACCAACAACAGCCGCCTCTTTTAATAAAGGAAGATTCAACGGAAGCTTTGGTATATTACCCGTAGCAAACCCGACTACCAGGTATCTTCCATTTCGACTTATTCCTCTAAAAGCAGATTCTGTATATGCACCACCTACAGGATCATAAATGACATCTACACCTTTGTTTTTGGTTAGTTCTTTTATGGTTGCTTTTAAGTCTTGAATGGTATAATTAATAGTTTCGTCTGCACCATACTCTTTACATAAAGCTAATTTTTTATCTGTTGATGCTGCGGCAATAACTTTGGCTCCCATAAGTTTGCCAAGTTCAACAGCTGCTAAACCCACACCACCAGCGGCACCTAGTACCAACAATGTTTCACCTTCTGCTAAATTTCCTCTGTCTTTTAAAGCATGAAATGAGGTGCCATATGCCATTAGAAAGGAAGCCGCAATTGGAAAATCCATCTGTGGAGGTTTAGGGAAACAAGCATTTGACGGAACTAAAACCTCTTCTGCTAAACCGCCATGAGCAACAAAACCGAAAACTTCTTGACCAATTTTTAAGTGAGAAACGCCTTCACCAATTTCTTTTACAATACCGGCTACATCACTTCCAGGGGTAAATGGTAATTCAGGTTTAAATTGATATAGGCCTTGTATTATTAATGTATCGGGAAAATTAAGCCCACAAGCTTTAACTTCAACCAAAACTTCTTTTGCTTTAGGTTTTAAGTTTGTAACCTCTTCTAACACCAAAGAATAGGGTGGACCAAATTTTTTACATCGTATCGCTTTCATATATATATATATATATATATATATATACTCTTTATTTACATTTAAACATAAATATTTTGAATTTTTCGTATTTCATTTATTGCTTGTGATAAAAATGATTGTGTGTTTTTTTACTTGTAGCATTGTTACTTGTATTTTTATTACGTTATTATTTTTAAAACTAATTTCCCCATTTTATCACCTGAAAAAAGACGACTGTAAGTTTCTGGAAAGTTCTCTATTCCTTCGTAGATGTCTTCTTTACTTTTAAGTTTTCCTTGTGCCATCCATTCACCCAAAATTTTAGCGCCTTCAGCGTATCTTTCAGAATAATCAAAAACGACCATGCCAGTCATGCTAGCTCTGTTTACTAATAATGACAGATAATTACTTGGACCTTTTACTGCGGTTTTATTATTGTATTGTGATATAGCTCCGCATATAACTATTCTGGCATTCATACGTAGCCTGCTTAAGGCAGCATCTAAAATTTCTCCACCAACGTTGTCAAAATAAATGTCTATTCCTTTAGGGCATTTTATTTTTAAGTATTCTTTCACATCTTCGTTTTTGTAATCAATACATGCATCAAAACCAAGTTCTTCAACTACATATTTACACTTTCTGCTTCCACCTGCTATGCCTACAACTTGGCATCCTTTTATTTTTGCGATTTGACCGACAATACTACCAACTGCGCCTGCGGCCCCTGAGACTAAAACAATGTCATTTTCTTTTAATTTACCCACCTCTGTAATTCCAAAATATGCGGTCATCCCAGGCATGCCTAATGTGCCAATATAAGTTGGTAATGGGGCTAGATTAGGATCTACTTTATAATAACCTTTTGCATCCGTAGCAATGTATTGTTGAACACCAGCATAACCGGCAACATAATCTCCAATCTTAAAGGTTGGGTGATTGTTGGATTCTATTACTTGACCAACAGAACCAGCTCTCATAACCGAATTAATTTCCATAGGTGGTATGTATGATTTTGTATCGTTCATCCAACCTCTCATTGCGGGGTCTAAGGATATATAGTGTTGTTGTATTAATACTTCTCCTTCTTTTATTTGGGGTATTGGGTTAGATACCAATAACCATGTTGATGCATCTGCCTCTGCTTTTGGTCTTTTTACAAATAATAATTGTTTATTCATGAATTTAATTTTTTATGTCCGATTGATAACTGTCTACATTTGTAGCTCCTTTATCGGTTTTATAGTTTTTTATTTTTTCTTATTGGAAAAACTTTCTACATATGTCTTCATTTTTGCACGTATTTCTGGTTTCCACCATAGTTCAGATGCCTGTTTTAAAGCGTTTTTGCCATCAGTTTCTAATTTATCCAAAAGGTGTTTTCTGATTTTGGCTTTGGTGTTTATCCAAATTTGTTGGTCTGCTTTCATGTAAAGTTGCATTTGTTTTTCTGCACGTTCTAAAACAAAATCTAGCGGAACAAGTTCATCTATCAGACCAGCAGCTTCCGCTTCTTTACCAGATAACAATTTTCCTTCTAGAATAAATTTGCTTGCTAGACCATTTCCTATCCAAAAGGCATATATATCGGTTAGGTTTTGACTTATTTGAATATTAACTGCAACCTCGTTAAGTCCGATCAAATATTTATCACCTTCTGCCATATAGCGATTATCACCGGCTACTGCTAACACACAGCCACCTGCAGGAGAATATCCTGTAATGGCAGAAATAAATGGCTTTTTAAACTGTACTAATTCGATATACAAACAACCGAATGAAGAGAAGAAATCTTCAATTTGATTTTGATCATATTGAAAGAGTTCAATTAAATCCAAACCAGCAGAGAAATAATGTGGTTGACCAGAAAGTATTACCCCTTTTACTTCTTCATTAGCAGCAATTGATTTGAAAATTTCTCTCAATTCTGTAACCATTTGGGCATTAATGGCGTTGACTTTGCCACGGTTCATTTGTACTATAGCGTACTCATTTTTGTAAACAATTTTTAATGTTTTCATACTTTTATAAAGATATACCTCCATCTAATGTTAATGTTTGTCCGGTCATGAATTTTGAATTATCTGATGCCAAATAACAAATACCTTCAGCAATTTCTTTGGCTTCTCCGAACCTGTGCATTGGAATCATTTTAACGAGTAAATCGTCCATATCTGCTCGAACATTAAGAAATTGATCTAATAGTGAAGATTTTGTATAACCCGGGCAAACGGCATTTATTCGAATATTATTCCTACCATATTCCAATGCTGCGGATTTGGTCATGCCTACTACTGCAAATTTACTAGCACTATAAGATAAATTGTTGCCTGATGCTTTTAGTCCAGCCAAAGACGCAACGTTAACGATGTTGCCAAAACCTTGCTTTGTCATTTGTTTTAATGCAACTTGCATACAATAAAATACACCAGTTTGATTAACAGCAATAACATTGTGCCAATCTTCATGAGTATGTTCTGCAGTTTTCAAATGGTGTTTACCACCAATACCCGCATTGTTTACAATTACATCTAGACGGTTATATTTTGTAACTGTTGCTGATATTAATGCTTCTACCTCTTGAAATTTGCTGACATCTGTTTTGATGGCAGTTGCAATGCCACCATATTTTAATATTCTCTCAGCCACCTTTGTAGCATTACTTATATTGATGTCAGCTACGACTACGGTGGCTTTATGTTCACCAAAAAGTTGAGCAGTTGCTGCACCAATACCGCTACCTGCTCCAGTTATAACAACTACTTTATCTTTTAAATTCATTTAATTTCTTTTAATCATTGAATATTTCGTTTAGGCTACGTTCCTGCCTTTAAAAATCCTGTCTTTGCAACTATGTTTATAAATCATGGCAGATTAATTTATACCAACGGGGAATTTGTAAGTAATTGAGTTAATGCTCTTGGTAATTACTTGTTGCATTCTTAAAGTTATATTGCTTTCAATTTTTTAAAATAAATTATCAATCTGATTTTTTTGAATTGCCTCCCAAGCAGTTTTACAACATAACTGAGATGCTTTGTTTAATTCGGCAAACTTTGGGTCACTCGTATGACCATGTTTATATCTGTAATAAATTTGTTGGGCTATTACCGCTATTTTGAATAATCCGTAGGCATAATAAAAAATTAAATTATCTATGTTTCTGCCGCTTTTAACTGCATATTGCTGTACAATTTCCGACCGTGATGGATTGCCTTCCATTACAGTAGGTGATTGCAGCCCTTGTTTCATAAAATCTGGATCAGCAGATGTAGTCCAATAACCTAATGATGTGCCTAAATCCATTAAAGGATCACCAAGGGTACACATTTCCCAATCTAGGATAGCACCTATTTCTTTCCATTTATCATCTTTAAAAACAACATTATCGTATTTAAAATCATTATGTATTATAGTGTAGTCAAAACTTTTTGGTTGGTTTTTTGCCATCCATTTCATTACTTTTTCTGCTGTAGGTACATTATCCGTTGCAGCAGCTAAATATTGTTTGCTCCAGTTCGATACTTGTCTTTCTACATAAGTCTCCGGTCGACCTAAATTTTCTAATCCCGCAGCTTTATAATCTATAGTATGTAAGGCAACAAATGTATTTAGCCAGGTGTCAGATATTGTTTTGAATTCTTGAGGGGTAATTTGAAGTTTATGTGCTTCTCTAGGGGTTAAAATTATACCTTCTACCTTACTCATAATATAAAATGGCGCAGCTATAATATCTGTGTCTTCTGTATAGATATAGGCAATTGGCGTTTTATTGAAAACCGCATTTAATTTTGAAATCACTTTATATTCACGACTCATATCGTGCCCACGTTTTGGAGCTGCAAATGGAGGTCGTCTTAGTACATATTCTTTATTTTCAATAGTTAACAGATAAGTAAGGTTTGAAAAACCATTGGCAAATTGTTGCACTTGAAGTTGACTTTGGTTATCAGCAATTAAATCATTCTCAAGAAGAAATTTCTTAAGATTTATATGATTTAGTTCTTCGCCTTTTCTAACTGGTTTTGTATTCATATATATTTTCGTTCCCATTTTTGGTGAGAACTTTTAAATCTGGTTTATGCACTATAATCTCATTACATTAATTGCTTTTATTGAATAATCATTCATAAATGATTATTGAAAATTTACGTTGCGTATTTTTTTATGACATTTTTACCTAATTGACTCATATGCACCTCATCTGGTCCGTCTGCTAATCTTAATGTTCTTGCTGCTGCATAAAAATGAGCTAAAGGAGTGTCATTACTTACTCCTAATCCTCCTAAAATTTGAATTGCTCTATCTATGACCCTCAAGGTCATTTTTGGAGTAACAATTTTTATCATAGCGATTAAATCTTTTGCCTCTTTATTGCCTAGTCGATCCATTTTGTCTGCAGCGGACAATACCAATAATCGAGCTTGTTCAATATCACAAGCAGAATTAGCAATATCTTGTCGTACACTGCTAAAAGTATCTAATGTCCTGCCAAAAGGTTTTCGTTGTGTAGTTCGTTTTGCCATAATTTCTAGAGAACGTTGTGCCATACCAATCAAGCGCATACAATGATGTATTCTGCCCGGACCTAATCTGCCTTGTGCAATTGCAAAACCTTGACCTTCGCCAACTAATAAGTTTTCTTTTGGAACACGTACATTTTCTAATAGAATTTCTGCATGTCCTTCAGGTGAGTCGTTATAACCAAAAACAGGTAGGTGTCTAATTACTTTAAGACCCAGTGTATTCATAGGTACCAAAATCATACTTTGCTGAGCATGCCGTGGTGCATTATAATCTGTTTTCCCCATAACAATGCTAATTTTGCAATTAGGGTCCATAGCACCAGAAGACCACCATTTTCTACCATTAATAACATAATCATCACCATCAGCAATAATAGATGTTTCAATATTCGTAGCATCTGAAGATGCTACTTCTGGTTCAGTCATAAGAAAAGCTGAACGAATTTCACCATTCATCAATGGTTTTAACCATTTTTCTTGCTGGGCTGGAGTTCCATATTTTGCAAGTACTTCCATATTACCAGTATCAGGTGCATTGCAATTAAATATTTCTGAAGCCCATATTGTTCTTCCCATTATTTCTGCTAATGGTGCATATTCTAAATTAGATAATCCCGGACTTAGATGGCCATAGGATTTCGGTAGAAAAAGATTCCATAATCTGGCATCTTTTGCCTTTTGTTTTAAATCTTCAAGACCTGGCCATTTTTTCCAAGCATTCTCCGGATTTTGGTAAAAAGCATCTACATCAGCCTCTACCGGATCTATATTTTCCTTGATAAATTCCTGTAGTTTTAGCTGTAATGAGATTCCTTTTTCACTATGTTCAAAATTCATAACTAATCATTATTGTTTTTATCGCTTCAAGCCAGCGATTAACTTGATTTAATTAAGTACCTCCAACTATTCTTTAGCCAGAAATTAAATATCCGCCATCAACGGAATAAACTCCACCCGTCATGTAAGAGCCTGCATCCGAAGCCAGAAGCATCACAACCCCCGCCAATTCATCGGGTTCTGCTATTCGTCTTAGTGGTACAACACCAGTATACCCAGCTACTATTTTTTCGTTTGACCAAAGAGCTTCACTTAGCTTTGTTTTAACCAATCCTGGGCAAACCGTATTGGAACGAATTCCATGTTTACCCCATTCTTTTGCTTGATTTTTTGATAACATTATCAATGCAGATTTGGTAACACTGTAAAGTCCAAGTTTAAAACCAGGGTGAATTCCTTCTACAGAAGAAATATTTATAATGCTTCCTCCACCTTGAGCTTTCATATATGGATGGGCTAAGTTTGAAAGTAACCAAGGTGCCTTTACATTTACATTCATAATTTTGTCAAAAACTTCTTCATCCGAAGCTTCTAATGGTCCGTAATATGGGTTTATAGCTGCATTATTTACTAAAATATCTATTCGCCCATATTTTTCAATAGTTTTCTTTATCAAGCCTATACGTTGTTGTTCATCACCAACATGGCAAGCAATTCCAACAGCTTCAAACCCTACTTTTTTTAATTCTTTGGCTATGGCATCTACTGCATCTTGTTTTCTACTGCTAATCACTACCTTGGCTCCGTTTTCTGCGAGACCTTTTGCTATCGAAAGTCCTATTCCTTTACTAGAACCAGTTACAATTGCGACTTTTCCAGAAAGATCAAATTTTTGTTTTATACTCATATTATTTTGTAGGTTGCTTTTTGTTATTTTTTTTTGATACTGAATGAATAAATGGTGTACTTTATTTATTTTTTTGGCAGTACATCAGTTTATAGTTACTACAGTATTTTAAATAAAGACTTCTTTATCTGTACCTATGGTCAAAGCCTGTTTATTATCCATTAGAATTTCGGCCAATCCTGTAGTTTTGGGTAATTCATATTTAAAGTAAAATTGCATGGTATGAATTTTACTTTTATAGAAATCAGGGTGATTTTCTTTGTTTTCAGTTTCTATCGCATTTTGAGCAACTTTAGCAATATCTAACCATAACCAACCAATTAAAATATTACTAAAAAATTCCATAAAAGGAGTGGCATCAGCTAAAAAGCGTTCAAAATCGCCTTTCATGGTAAAGCCCATTAATGATTTTAATACCTCCTGTGTCAATTCTAATTTGTCTGTTAATTTATTAGCATATGGTACTAAAGATTCGTATTCTAAACTAGCCTCTATAGTGTTCTTTATCTCGGCTAAAACCAATTTTAGAGCTTTACCATTGTTCATGGATATTTTTCTACCCAATAAATCTTGAGATTGAATACCGGTAGTACCTTCATAAAGTGCAAAAATTCTAATATCTCTTAAATACTGCTGTAAAATATAATCGGAACAAAAACCATATCCACCTAATACTTGAACACCATTATCTACAGCTACTCGGCCCATTTCTGATGGATAAGTTTTTACCACTGGCGTCATTATTTCAAGCAAAAGTTTATACTTTTCACGTTCCTCTTTATTAGTACTCGCTAAAGAAATATCATGGTATTTTGCTGCTAAAAGAATTAGACTTAATGAACCTTCTGAAATTGCTTTTTGAAGGAATAACATTCTTCGTACGTCTGCATGATTAATAATAAGAGTTTGTGATTCATTGGCATTTTTCTTACCGGTACTTGTCAATTTACGCCCTTGGGGTCTTTCATTTGCATAATTCAATGAAGCTTGGTAAGCTGCAGTTGCAATAGCGGCGGCCCCTCTGCCAACCCCAATTCTTGCTCCATTCATCATTAAGAACATATATTTGAGGCCTTGATGCGGTTCGCCTACAAGCCATCCGATGCAGTCATCATTGTCACCAAAAAATAAGTGTGTTGTACAATATCCGCGTTGACCCATTTTTTGAAAATCAGCAACTGTGGTTACGTCATTTCTGGCTAATCCTCCTTCAACTGTTGGTCTTTTTTTTGGTACCACAAAAAGAGAAATTCCTTTAGTCCCAGCTGGTGCTCCCTTAATTCGGGCTAAAACTAAGTGTACTATATTTTCAGCTCCTTGGTAATCACCTCCAGAAATAAATATCTTTTGACCATTTATTTTATATGAATCTCCATCTGGGGTTGCTGAAGTAAGAATATCTGATAATGAACTACCAGCCTGGGGCTCAGTTAAACACATGGTACCACCCCAAATACCTTCAAGCATTTTAGGCACGTAGATTCTGTTAAGTTCTTTATTGCCAAAATGCGTTATTAATTCTGCGGATCCTACCGTTAAACCAACGTATCCTGGTAAATTATTGTTAGCCGCTTCTTGAATAAAAACTGAAGCATGTAGTGCCATTTGCGGTAATTGCATACCACCTTCTTCATAAGTGAAAGATCCTGCAATAATGCCCATTTCACCCGCAGCTTTCATGTATTTATTTACCTGAGGATGTACAACAATTTCACCGTTTTTATAATAGGCTGGTTTTTCATCCATCTCTCTGAAATAGGGAAAAAGTTCTTTATCTGAAAAATCTTTGACAGAATTCAATAACATTTCTATTGACTCCTTATCATATTCTGCATATCGTTCTAGTTCTAAAATTTCTTGTACATTATGTACTTTATACAATAAGAATTTAAGTGTTCTTAGATCTACATATTGATTTGCCATATAATTTATCATTGTAATTGGTGTATGACAATTTAAAATTAATCTACCTTAAACTCATTAAACCAGTTTAATAAAAAAATAATATATAGTTAAAATTTTGTCAATTCAATAATTGTAAGGGTAAAAAAATAAATTTACTAAAATTTTTTCCTAGAAATTTTAATAATTCTATGTGCTACGATTTGCTTAATCGTTTTCGAATTTTGGAAAGTCCAACAGGAGTAAGTCCTAAATATGATGCTATTAAATATTGTGGTACCCTTTGAATTAAGTCTGGTCGTTTCTCTAATAAACGAAGGTATCGTTCTTCATTACTTCTATTACTTATACGTTCAACTCTGGTAAGTACTTTCATAAAGGCCTCCTGCATTGAAAGTCGACCAAAACGTTCTAATTGGTGCGAATTTTTAAAAGAATTTTCACCGTCAGATTTTAAAATTGCATAAACTATTGTTTCTTCTGTAGCTCTCAAGTAAAACTCGGAAGGGGTTTCTTTTACATAAGCAGGTAAATCTGTAAAAAAAATATCTTCAGTATAAAACTCTAATACTTTCTGCTCACCATCTTCTAATTTATAATAATAAATACATCCTTTAGCAACATAGTAAAAATGGTCTACTATTTGTCCTGGTGAAATTAATGCTTCTCCTTTTTTTACTTCAATTTTTTTATAAGATAACAGCCAATAATTTAGTTGGTCTTCATCAACAAACGCATATGAAAGAATTTTGTTTTTGAGATTTTTAATATAATCTTCTGAATTGGAAGTAGTCATTATTAAATGTACGATTTGGGACGTTATAAAAATAAGAATTTTGATTAAAAAAATGTACTTGGATTATTTGCCGTATTAAGAAAATTAGTGCAATTAAATACACTAGTTTAATCATTTTTACGCTGAACCATTAATTATGGTGCTACTTCTTTGTTTAAATTATCTAATAATACTTATTGTTTACTTTGGTGTGGTTTTGCAATAATTATTGTTTTAAAAATTTAAAACTTAGATAATTCATTATCTACATTTATGGTTTTCATATAAATTATCCCCTAGTTTTTGTTTCATGTGTAAAGTAGTATTTTTAGGTTCTGATTAAAAGAATTAGATGCAAACAATTAAGGAATTGATAGAGTTAATAACTCTTAAAAGAATCGATGAAACCACATATGAAGGAGAAAATTATAAAGCACCTTGGGGAAGAGTATTTGGAGGGCAAGTATTAGCACAATCTTTACATGCGGCCTATCAAACAGTTCCTGAAGAACGAATTGCACATTCGCTGCATGGCTATTTTATTTTAGGTGGAGATTTAAAATATCCGATTCGATATGAAGTTGATACCATTAGAAACGGAGGTAGTTTTACTACGCGAAGGGTAGTGGCCAAACAAAATGGCAAGGCTATTTTTAACATGGCGGCTTCATTTCAGGTAAAGTCAGAAGGAGTAAATCATCAGTTTCCTATGCCCAATTTAATTCCTCCAGAGAAATTAACAACTAGCCTTGAGCAATTGGAAGAAATTAAAGAGCTATTTCCTGATGCATATAATAAACTTAAAGCTATACAGCCTAAAGTGTTTGATTTTAAACCGGTAGAAAAATTTACAACCCAATTAATTGAGAATGGTTCCCCGTTTTTTAATACCTGGTTCCGAATTTCGAAAAAAGCCGAAATTAGTTTGCCAATGCAGCATCAATTATTGGCTTATGCTTCAGATTACAATTTATTAACTACGGCAACTTTGCCGCATCGGGAGAAACTAAATAAAGGGGATACTTTTTATGCTAGTTTGGACCATGCTATCTGGTTTCACAGAGATTTTGACATTCAAAATTGGTTGTTGTATAGTATGGATAGTCCAAGTGCTTCCAATTCTCGAGGATTTGCAAGAGGTAGTGTATTTGATAGAAAAGGTGTTTTAGTGGCTTCAGTTGCGCAAGAAGGTTTAATGCGTCAAAGTATTTAGCAAACCCATATCGTACTTCGATTAATTAAGAATAAAAGAAATAGTAAATTTATTGTCAGCTAGGATATTTACTTTGCTATTATTTTTTTAAAATTATGATAATCATTGTGTAATATTCTTATCTTTTAAATATTTATCATTACACCTTTAACAACCTAAATCTGTCGAAGCATATTTAATTTTTACTCATACTAGTATATTTTAATGTTTTTTGAAATTTAAGTAGTCTAAATAATGCTGTTCTTAAAAATTGAATAACCGCGTTATTTTATTAAATTGCAAATTGGTTAACCAATTTAGTTTGTAAAAACACAATAGACTATTTGTTATTAATAATGATATTGAATAGTTCGTTATTTATAGTTTAATTGGAACTTCTTCCGTTTCTTTAGAGAAATACAGGAGTCCATAATACTTACATTATCAGAGATCATGAAAAATAATTTGCTAATAATTGTCATTTCGTTCCTACTTTTTTCTTGTGGTAGTGATAGAAGTTCAAAAGGAATTCTGGTAGAAAATATTGATGCATTAAATAAAGCTATAGAAGAAGCAAATCCAGGTACAGAAATTGTTTTGAAAAACGGTGTTTGGAAAGATGTTCAAATTAAATTTTTTGGAAAGGGTACAGAGAATCAAAAGATTACTTTACGAGCAGAAACTCCGGGTAAGGTTTTTATACAGGGTCAATCGGACTTGAAATTAGGTGGAGAATATCTAGTTGTAGATGGACTTTATTTTACAAATGGAGCTTCGCCTTCCGAATCTGTAATACAGTTTTACCTTAATAATGATACTGTTGCAAATAATAGTAGAGTAACAAATTGTGTTATAAAAGATTTTAATAAAGCGCAACGTAATATGTCTGATTTATGGGTTTTATTTAAAGGTAGATATAATCAATTAGATCATTGTTACATCAGCGGTAAAACGAACAAAGGACCAACTGTTAGAATTAACCTTGCCGGTAATCAAAGCATAAAAAATTACCATAAAATAAATAATAATCATTTTGGGCCAAGACCTCCAAAGGGTGGACCAAGTGGTGAAACTATTCAACTAGGAACGAGTAGTACTTCAATGGTTCCAAGTCATACTTTGGTGTCTAATAATTTTTTTGAAAAATGTAATGGTGAAGTTGAAGTTATTTCGAGTAAAACAAATTTTAATGAATTTAGGAATAATGTTTTCTTTAAAAGTGAAGGCTCTTTAGTAACGAGACATGGCAATTTTTGTATCGTTGATGGTAATTATTTTATTGGTGATGAAAATTCTAGTTTTGTTGGAGGGGTAAGATTAATAGGAAATGGTCATTGGGTGACAAATAATTATTTCTACAATTTACAAGGAGATACCTTTAGAGCACCACTTGCTGTAATGAATGGAATTCGACGACCTACAATTAATAGATATTTTCAAGTAACAGATGTTGTTGTTGCCTATAATACTTGGGTAAATTGTTCTTCGCCTTGGCAGTTTGGAGTAGGATCAAATATTGATCAGAAAGATGTGTTACCTGCTTCTGAAATTCGTTCAGAAACTCCTATTAGAACTATTGTAGCGAATAATATAATAAGTAATAAAAGTGCAGATGAGTCACCGATTGTTAGGCATGATTCTATTAATGGTATCGATTTCAAGAGTAACATTATTAATAATCAAGGACGTGAATTCAGAGGTGTCGAAGGACTAATTGAAAAAGATTTTGAATTGACTGAATTGGAAGAATTTATTTGGATTCCATCTAGTAATTTTTCGGATATACCCATATATAATGGATTTGAATTTGATTTAATTACCAATGATATATTTGGTAATATTAGAAACACCAACAATAGTATAGGAGCAACAAATGGGGTAGTAGGTGAGAAACCACATATTATGGACATGTCTCAATATGGTCCTGAATGGTATGATTCTTCTTCCGATAATGGAGATTCGAAAACCCATACGGTAAATACATCGGAGGAATTGGTAGCGGCGATTAATAATTCTGAAAATGGAGATGTTATTGAATTAAATTCGGCTAACTATGAAATTGATTCCTCAATAAAAATTAATAAAAGACTTATTGTTACATCTATAGATTCAACAAAAAGAGCTCATATTTTTTATAAAGGAAATACTGGAACTCCTTTGTTTGAAATGAATCCCAAAGGAGAACTTAAACTAAAATCTATTTCTTTAATGGGTAATGGTGAAAATTTTGCCTTTGCTACCTTAAAAGAAAATATGTCCAATCATTATAAATTGGATGTGGTAGATTCTGAAATTAAAAATTTTGACTATGTTTTAAAAGCATATAAATTTTCATTTTCAGGGTTGATAAAATTTGATTCTTCAGTAATCAAAAATTGCAATAATGGTTTGGAACTTTCAGCTGAGGATGATGACAAAGGTGATTATAATGCAGAAAACGTTATTATTGTAAATACTGAATTTGATAGCGTTAATAAAAATGTTATTGACTATTATCGTGGTGGCTATGATGAATCTACGATAGGGGGAAACCTCGTGGTTAAAGGTTGTAGTTTTATAAATTGTGGAGCAACTGAGGAAAACGGAATTTTACTCAATACGTATGGAATTGTAAATGTTGACTTATCTAATAATACTTTTAAGAATAACAAAGTAAACCAAGTGGCTAGACTTTGGGGAGCCAAAAATAACAGACATACTGAAAATACAATTGAAAATTCTGGTGAATTGATTGTAGAACAAAACCTTCCTTTAAAATTGATGTATTAGGCAATATGAATTTAGCACATTTTTGGCATAGGAGATTGAATAACATTGTTGTGCTATGTTTGCTTTTTTTATACGCTAGTTGTAACAATTCAGAACTTTACAGAAGACCATCTTTTGAAAAACCACAGTTTATTATTGAATTGGCAGAAACAAAATTATTAGTAAGTGAATTGGAACGTGATTTAGTTCAACCTTGGGAGGTTACTTGGGGTGGTGATGATTATTTGTGGTTTACTGAAAAAAAAGGGAACGTGCTACGCATGGATCCAAATTCTGGGTCGGTGAAAAAAGTGCTGAATATAAAGGAAGTTTATTCAGAAGGTTATACACCAGGATTACTGGGTTTGGTATTGCACCCAGATTTCACTAGTAATCCTTATGTTTACTTGCATTACACATATGTAGATTCTACGTCGACTGATGTATTTGATGATAGAGGTAAACCAAATTATGTTAAATCAAGACTGGTACGATATACATATTCCAATGAAAACGATACTCTAATAGAACCAGAATCTATTTTTCATGAAATACCTGGTTCTAGGGGACATAATGGTTCTAGGCTTACGATTAGCGATGATCATAAACTATTATTTTCTATTGGTGATGTGGCAAATTCGCGAAATGCCCAATCAGAAACAAGCCTACCAGGTAAAGTACTTCGAATAAACCTTGATGGTAGCGTACCTAAAGACAACCCAATACCTGATAATTATTTCTACTCCATGGGACATCGGAATCCACAAGGACTTGTCTCTGCAAATGGAAAAATTTACTCATCTGAACATGGACCGGATAATGATGATGAGATAAACCTAATTCAACCTGGTGGAAATTATGGTTGGCCTTTTGTCGAAGGTTGTTGCGATAAAGATAATGAAATGACCTTTTGCGATACAGTTACAGTAACCGAACCTATTTATAAGTGGACACCTACAATAGCACCAGCAGGTTTAGATTATTATAATAATCCAGCAATTCCTGAATGGAAAAACAATTTAATGTTAACAACCCTAAAAGGCCGCTCACTTTGGTTATTAGAATTGGATAAATCGGGAGAGCGTATTATTAATGAAAGAATTTATTTGCAGAAACAGTTTGGACGATTTAGAGATTTATGCGTATCACCTAAGGGTGATGTATATTTAATTACAAGTAATTCCGATTGGCATATTGGTAGGTATGGATGGATGTACGAAAACGTGCCTGAAAATGGTAATGATCGCGTTTTGAAAATTTCAGTGATTCATGAAAGTGAGGAGGAAAATTTTAAAGATTTAAAGGTTCTAACTGAAGATAGTAAACCTATTGAAATGTTCGTGCAAGCAAAGAGTGGGAACGATGCTAATGGAATGTTCGTGTACAATAATAATTGCGTATCATGCCATATGAAACAGGGTCAGGGCATACCTGATTTTGCCCCACCATTAATAGGCACCAAAACGGTAGCCGATAAAACAAAACTTATTGAGACCGTACTATTTGGAATGTCGGGAGAAATAGAGGTGAAAGGAAAAAAGTATAATGAGATTATGCCAGGTTTTGCAGTGGGGCTATCAAATAATGAGTTAAAAGATTTGTTGAATTTTATTCGATTAACCGCTAATGATTATACGGACTCGATAAGTGTAAAGGAAATAGAAGTGATTAGAAACAGTCGAACCTTATAATTTAATTGGTCGCATGATAATTAAAACATATTATTTCCATAAAAAAAGAAATATTCTATGGCGAAAAAAGTAATAACATTTGGAGAAGTAATGATGCGATTATCGCCACCGGGAAATTCGATGTTTTCTCAGGCTACTTCATTTGATTTAGTTTATGGTGGTGGTGCGGCTAATGTTGCAATTTCTTGTGGGTATCTCGGAATGAAGGCTGCCCATGTTACTCGATTTCCTGATAACGCCTTAGGAAAAGCAGCTACACAATTTTTACGAAAACATTGGTTGAGTACAGAACATGTTTTTTATGGCGATGATATGCTAGGGAAATATTTTTTACAGAAAGGAGCCGTACATAGATCTAGTGAAGTTATTTACGAAAGAGAAGGATCTTCTTTTTCGTTAATACAACCTTCCATGATTAATTGGGAACATATACTTAAAGATGCAGATTGGTTTCATTGGACTGGAATTACTCCGGCTATTTCCGATGGTGCGGCAATGGCTTGTTTGGATGCAATAAAGACAGCAAACAAAATGGGAGTAAAAGTTTCTGGTGATATTAATTCGAGACAGAATATGTGGAAATACGGAAAAACTATGCAAGAAGTAATGCCCGAATTAGTAAAGAATTGTGACATAGTAATAACTAGTAGTCGCGGTATTCGAGAAATGTTCGGGATAGGAGAGAAGGGTGATAAATTTAGACAGGTAGCAAAAAAATTAATGGATAATTTTCCTAAAATTAAGAAAGTTGTTGGTAAAAACAGGAAGTCCATAAGCGCCTCGCATCAACAAATACAAGGTAAAATGTGGAATGGCGATAAGTATATTAAAACCGAAACTTTAAATATTACTCACGTTATTGATCGTGTTGGTACCGGTGATGCATTTGCTGCTGGTATTATTTATGGCTTATTGCATTATGATGATGAACGAGCGTTAGACTTTGCCTCTGCTGCTTGTACACTTAAGCATACTGTGCCAGGAGATGTTAATATGGTTACTTTGGAAAATGTAATCAGTTTAATGGATGGAGATACTTCTGGCACCATAAAACGATAACTTAAGAATTAAAATTTATTTCTTCTTAATTGGCTACAAAGCTAGTTTTAGATTCCGTAATGTTACCAAGAGCATCTTTGGTTTCTATTACAATATAATAGGTCGATGAACTGGTAACAGGGATATTATTTTCTGATGTAGCAGTTGTATTTTCTAAATAAATGCTTGGCGGATTTTCTATAGAAAGATTAACTGTATAACTCACAATATCGTTATCCAAATCGTTACTCTCCCATGTTAAATTTACAAGACCATTTGCATTATTAACAATATTTATAACGGCTGGAAATGGTGCATAATTATTGATTGGTGCACCTTGTTTAATCATAATTTAATTGAAAAGTCAATAGTTCATTAATAATTTGAAATATTCGAAACTCTCTTTCATTCTACAATATTGAGCTGAATCTATAGACAGAAAAGGGCATAAATCTGTCATTTCAAATTATTTAATTGCTAACCAAACTATTGATCTTTAGTTTATTTGGAATTATTTTTTCGAAAGTGATTTCAAAATTATTATATTTAGCCATTATCTGAAATTAAAAAAGGTAAAGTATTGTAAATCAGTTTTGTATAAATTCAATATAAAATTTTGATTTAAAAAAGCATAAAACTTACCTAATATTTAAAGTAATTATTAAATAAGAAATGTTTGAATGAGATTTGTTCGGAAATGCGCTAATATTTTTTTTTGATTTATGGGTGTGTACGAACACAGTTTAGTTATGGTGGATTATATTTCAAAAGAATTGTATCTAAATTATTTATTTAATAAATACTTCAAATTAACCGAATAATATGAAGAAAGGTAATTTAACAGTAAAACATAGTATTTCGTTTTTGTGTATTACACTGTATATTATCTTATTACTTTTTGTGAGTTGTGGTGAGAAACAGAAATCAATTTCTAAAGCTTCAGTGGAGGATAAATTCGAACTTAATTCGAACTTAAAAACATCAAAAAAGTTAAAAGTAATTTTTGATACAGACGCAAATAATGAACTTGATGATCAACATGCTTTGGCATATTTGCTTTTCAATGATTCTAATTTCAAAACATTGGGTGTAACAGTCAACGCTACCGTTAATGGAGGAGAATTAGTAAACCATTATAAAGAAGCACAAAGGATTTTAAAATTGTGTAATAAAGAAGAAATTCAACTTATAAATGGTGCTGATAAAGATTTTAAAACTATTAAAAATACCATTGATAATCCTAATTACGATGGACAAGAAGCTGTTGATTTTCTATTAAATGAAACTAAAAAAGATTCGGTAATTATTATAGCAGTTGGGAAATTGACAAATGTTGCCCTGGCATTAAAGAAGGACCCAACTTTTGCAGAGCGAACAAAAATTGTTTGGTTGGGATCTAATTATCCAAATCCTGGAGAGTATAATCAAGAAAACGATACTATTGCTATGAACTATGTTTTAAATAGTTCAATTCCCTTTGAAATGGTTACTGTTCGCTATGGTAAACCTTCTGGTACCGATGCCGTTGGGGTAAGCGTACATGAAATAAACAAAAGAATGCCTGGTAAAGGTCCAACTGCCAATGAGACTGTTATTGGTAGACACGACGGTATGTTTAAAAATTTCGGTGATTACTCAGTTAGTTTATTTAAGAATATTGAAGCACATGATGGTGAGAGTTATACCCGCGCTCTTTTTGATATGGTGGCCGTAGCAATTTTAAAAAATCCAGAATGGGGGCAGAGTAAAACGATTGCTACTCCAATTTTTATTGATGGTAAATGGGTGGAACGCCCAAATAATTCTCGAAAAATAAAACTTTGGGAGAATTTTAAAAAGGAAGCATTGCTTACAGATTTTTTTAATACTATGGAAAATGCTACACCAACTTTAAATGCTAATTAATATGTCTAAGATAATTGTTGTTGGCAGTTCAAATACCGATATGGTTGTAAAAACAGCACGTTTTCCACAACCAGGTGAGACAATTATTGGAGGTGATTTTTATATGTTCTCTGGTGGTAAAGGTGCAAATCAAGCTGTAGCTGCAGCTAGACTTGGTGGAGATGTTAGTTTTATTTGTTGTGTTGGTGATGATGTTTTTGGAAAAAATGCTTTAGCACAGTATAGTCAAGAAGGTATTAATGTAAATCATTGTTTAATTAAGGAGAAAAGTGCATCTGGCGTTGCCTTAATAACTGTAAATAATTCAGGTGAAAATGAAATAGTAGTTGCGTCTGGTGCTAATGCAAAACTTGATGCGGCGCACTTAAATAAACAAGGCAATCTATTTGAATTAGGTAAAATAGTGCTTACGCAGCTTGAAATTCCGATGGAAACTGTTGAAGCATTGGCCGAAAAATGTAAAGCAAATAAATTACCATTAATTATTAACCCGGCTCCAGCAGCTAAATTATCAGCTGACATATTGAAGGGATTATTTTTAATTACACCTAACGAAACAGAAACTTTTATTTTAACTGGCATTGAAGTAAATAATGAAGAAAGTGCTCAGAATGCAGCAAAATATTTTTTAGAACAAGGTGTTCAAAATGTCGTCATAACGATGGGAAGTCAGGGTGCATTTTTTATGAATTCAGATTTACATTTTTTACTGGCACCACCGAAAGTTAAAGCTATAGATACCACTGCAGCTGGTGATGTTTTTAATGGAGCATTAGCTACCGCTTTGGCACGGGGAGAAAATTGGGAAAATAGTATAAACCTTGCAAATAAAGCTGCAGCTTTATCAGTAACTAAATTAGGTGCGCAAGTATCAGCGCCTAGAATAGAAGAAATTAACTAAGACTAATCTTATGTTTATAATCGATTCGTATTCCATAGCAGTAGTATTTTGTGTGATTACCATGTTAGCATGGGGGTCTTGGGCTAATACTCAAAAAATGGCCTCTTCCGATTGGAGGTTTGAATTGTTTTATTGGGACTATGTTATCGGTATTGTTATCTTTTCGGGTTTACTTGGATTAACTTTAGGTAGTTATGGAGAAGGAGGACGTCCCTTTTTAGAAGATATTGGACAGGCGGAAGGAAAATATTTACAACTTGCTTTTATTGGTGGTGTACTTTTTAATTTAGCTAACATACTATTAGTTGCATCAATAACCATAGCAGGTATGTCTGTGGCATTTCCTGTTGGAATTGGATTGGCTTTAGTAATTGGAGTAATAGTGAATTATATAGATTCACCTGTTGGTAATGCAGCATTAATATTTGGAGGTGTAGCACTAATTGTAATTGCAATGCTGCTAAATGCTAAAGCATATTCTAAGCTTTCAAGCAGTAAAGGTAGTTTGCCAACTAAAGGACTTGTATTGGCAGTGGTTGCTGGTTTGTTAATGGGCTTCTTTTATAAGTATGTGGCCAATTCTATGTTCTTAAATTTTGATGTACCAGAGTCGGGTAAATTAAGTCCGTATAGTGCAATATTTATTTTTGCTATTGGAATTTTGGTAAGCAATTTTGTTTTTAATACCATTTTAATGAAAAAGCCTTTTGAAGGTACCCCTATCAAAATTTCTCAATATTTTAATGGACAAACTAAAAATCATGCTATTGGTATTCTTGGTGGAATGATTTGGTGTTTAGGAATGTCTTTTAGCATTTTAGCCTCAGATAAAGCCGGTCCGGCAATCTCCTATGGTTTAGGTCAAGGCGCTACAGTTATTGCAGCTTTATGGGGAATTTACATCTGGAAAGAATTTAAAGGAGCCCCAAAAGGGGTTTCCACAATGTTGAACATTATGTTGGTGTTTTATGTAATTGGATTGGCATTAATTATAATGGCGCGATAATATTATTTATTTAAAATTATAAAAATATAACTTTTATAAAATTTGAAATTTGAGTAAAGAAAAAAAACAGATTGATGTTATAGCATTAACTCAAAAACTTATTGGCTTTAATACCATTAATCCACCAGGTAATGAAGGAGGATTAGCAATCTTTATAGGAGAATTATTAATCGAAAATGGATTCGAAGTTGATTATCCCATTTATGCTAAAGATCGATTACAACTAGTTGCGACAAAAGGACTTTCAAATGAAAAACCTCCTCTAATATTTACAGGTCATTTAGATGTTGTTCCTTTAGGTGCGAATGATTGGAGCAAGGATCCTTTTGCTGGAGAAATTATTGATAACAAGTTATATGGTAGAGGATCTACAGATATGAAAGCAGGTGTAGCTGCAATGATTGTCGCAGCTATAGAAATGTATAAACATGAATCGCCAAGAGGTGGAATAAAACTCATATTTACGGCAGATGAAGAATTGGGTTGTAACGGTGCCCAGCATTTATGCAATAGTGGCTATAATTTAGGTGAGGCTAGTGCGATAGTCGTAGGTGAGCCCACAGGTAATATGCCTTATGTTGGTCATAAAGGAGGTTTGTATTTAAATGCATTTACTAAAGGTATTACTGCGCATTCTTCAATGCCGGAGCTTGGTGATAATGCTATTTATAAAGCGGCTAATGCTATCTTAAAAATTGAAGGTTTAAAGTTTGATGCCAAAGAAGATGAGCTTTTAGGTTATCCAACAATTAATGTAGGTAGAATGGAAGGAGGCCTTAATTTGAATTCTGTTCCGGATAAGGCAACTTTTACAATTGACGTGCGTACTACAACAAAATATAGAAATGATAAAGTTTGGATACGTTTGAAGGATCTCTTAGGAGAAGAGGTAGCACTAGAAAAACTCACCGATTTAAATGCGATTTCAACGTCAGAAACGGATGAATTTATTAAAATCATTTTCAATATACTAGCGTTAAATAGTTCAGACGAAAACATAAAAAAATCAGCAAATTTTTTAACCGATGCGGCTGTTTTTACACCGCATTTAAAAAATATTCCCACAGTAATTCTCGGTCCTGGTGAGCCCGAAATGGCTCATCAAACGGATGAGTATTGTTATGTAGATAAAATTGAAAAAGCAGTAGCTATTTATAGCGAAATCATTATAAAAAATAGTACACTTTAATTATGATACAATATCCAGAAATTATTGAAAATGAGGAGCATTTAGAAGAAATGCTTTCGCAACCAAGTGAAGAATTGGTTGAAATGATGCGCACTATTGAAGGCGATTTTATTTTTCTTGGTGTAGCCGGTAAAATAGGAGTTTCAATGGCTCGCATGGCAAAAAAAGCTTGTGAAATAGCACAAGTAAACAAAAGAATAGTAGGTGTTGCCAGATTTAGTGATGCTAAACAACAAACTCTTTTAGAGGCAAGTGGAATTGAAACTATTAAAGGAGATTTGCTAGAAAGCGACTTTGTAAATAGCTTGCCTGAAATTAAAAATGTTGTCTTTTTAGCAGGGATGAAGTTTGGTACCGATGGTAACGAATCTTTTACATGGGCGATGAATTCTTTTTTACCAGGACTTATTGTAGAACGTTTTAAAAACTCTAGAATTGTAGCTTTTTCTACTGGTTGCGTTTATCCTTTGGCCACAGTAGCCTCGGGAGGTTGTAAAGAAATAGATGATGCAGGACCTGTTGGTGAATATGCCCAATCTTGTTTGGGAAGAGAGCGCTTGTTTGAATTTGGTAGCATTAAAAATAATACACCAGTAGTTATTATACGACTTAATTATGCAGTAGAACCCCGATACGGTGTATTGGTAGATATCGCCAGAAAAATATACAATGAAGAAACCATAGACCTAACAATGGGTTATGCTAATGTTATTTGGCAAGGTGACGCAAATGATATGATTTTACGAAGTATTCAATTTTGTGAAAGTCCAGCAAAACATTTAAATATAAGTGGCCCAGAAATTATTTCGGTAGAAGATATTGCTAAGCGATTGGGAGAATTGTTAGATAAACCGGTAAAACTACAAGGGAAACAAGCCGAGACCGCACTATTAATAAATGTAGCTGAAAGTCAAAAAATTCTAGGTACCAGAAAAGTGTCGGTTGATCAGGTTTTAAAATGGACGGCTGAATGGATAGCAAATGATAATAGACTTTTAGGAAAGCCAACGCATTTTGAGGTAAGAGATGGTAAATATTAGATTCAAATAGTAAATAATTATGAGTGTTATACTTTCGAACGAATTAAAACAAATATTGAATGCAGGGACGGTTATTCCTGCAAATCCAACAGCATTAAATAAAAACTTAAAATTAGATGAGCGCAGACAAAGAGCTCTAATGCGGTATTATCTTGATGCTGGATCAGGTGGTTTAGCTATTGGTGTACATACAAGTCAATTTGAGATTCGTGAAGCGGGGCTATTCCAACCTATTCTAGAACTTGGTAAAGAAGAATTAGATGCACAATTTGCTAAAACCAAAAAACCTATCATTCGAGTTGCTGGCGCTATGGGTAGAACTGAGCAAGCAATTGGTGAAGCAACTTTAGCTGCTGATTTAGATTATAACGCTGTTTTATTAAATCTTTCAGCATTTAAAGAAGATTCAAATGAGGTGCTAATAAACCATTGTAAAGAAATTGCTGCTATTATACCAGTTATTGGTTTTTACTTGCAACCTACTATTGGTGGTCGTTCTTATGATACAGATTTTTGGCGTCAATTTGCACAAATAGAAAATGTAGTTGCAATTAAAGTAGCTGCATTTGATAGGTATGATACAATTGATGTTATCAGAGGTGTTGCAGAATCTGGAAGGGCTGATAAAGTTGCATTATATACAGGAAATGATGATACCATTGTGAATGATTTACTAACCGAATATCAGTTCCCAGTTGGTGATACAATTGTCAAAAAATCTTTTGTTGGTGGCTTACTTGGTCATTGGGCAGTGTGGAATTATAAGGCTGTTGAATTATTTAATCGAATTAAAAATTCCAAGCCTGAAGAAATTTCAGAATTAATTTCCTTAGGCGTAAAAGTAACAGATGCTAATGCAGCATTTTTCGATTCAAGAAATAAATTTAAAGGATCAATTGCTGGTATTCATGAAGTATTAATTCGTCAGGGATTTATGGAAGCTAATTATACTATTTGCTCACATGAAGTTTTAAGTCAGGGTCAAAAAGAGGAGATAGATCGTGTTTATAAAATTTATCCTGAGCTTAATGATGATGAATTTGTTGCTGAAAATATAGATCGTTGGATGCGTTAATTTACAGAAGCTAAAATTAGTAACCTAAACCAGAATTAATGCAACTAACAGATAAAATTAAAACAAGACTAAGGTCAATTGGCCCTGGATTTATTATTGCAGCCGTTGCATTGGGTCCCGGAAGTATTACTGCTGCATCAAAAATTGGTGCTACACAAGGTTATAATTTTTTGTGGGCAATTTTAATTGCCGGTATTTCTATGGCAGTTTATACAGGAATGAGTACAAGGTTCGCTGTTTTAAATAAGGAATCTATTTTAAGTGTCATTGCTGATAAATATGGTAGATGGTTTTCGTATGCCATAGGTATAAGTTCTTTTCTTGCTTCTTTAAGCTTTCAATTTGGAAATAATCTAGGTGTGGGAATGGGAATGGAATCAATTACAGGAATCGATGTTAGAATATGGCCAATAATATTTACCATTTTGGCAATTGTATTAATCTTCTTTGCGCAAAACTTATATGCTACGCTTGAGAAGTTGATGATGTATATTGTTATGATTATCATTCTTGCATTTTTTGTGAATTTGATTTTCGTAAAGCCAGATTTGTCACAAACTATTTCTGGTTTTATTCCTAGTAGTTTTTCAATGGAATATATTGGAGAATTAGCTGCAATTGTAGGTACAACGTTTGTTTTAAGTAGTGCTTTATATCAATCATATTTAATTCAGAAAAGGAACTGGAAAGTTGAAGATATGGAAACTGCAATTTGGGCCTCTAATGCAGGTGTATTTTTATTGGCATTAATGTCTGTATTAATTATAATGACTGCAGCAGCAAGTTTGAAACCAATGGGAATTCAAATTAATTCTGCTGCTGATATGGCCATACAGCTCGAGCTATTACTTGGTAATTATGCAAAGTACATTTTTGCCATTGGATTTTTAGCAGCATCTTTTTCTTCTTTGTTGGTTAATGCTGTAGTTGGAGGTGGGTTATTAGCAGATGGCTTGGGAATGGGTCAATCAATGGACAAAAAAATGCCAAAAGTTTTTACCATAGTAATCCTGATTGTTGGAATGGTTATAGCAACATTTATTGCTAGCGGATTAAGTAGCCCTGTATATTCTTTAATAATAGCCCAGTCTTCTTCTATGATTGCTGTACCATTAATTGGTGTTGGCTTATTGCTTATTGTCAATAGGAAAGATGTGATGGGTGAATTTAAAAATTCGATTGCACAAAATATAATGGCAGTTATTGGCTTGTTTTTGTTGTGCGTATTGGTTTATATCATGTACGGAAAATTAATAAGCTATTTTGCAAATCTTTAACCTATTTCTATGAAATACATTTTATGTAAAGTAAGTTTAATGGTATGTTGAAAACTTCAACTACAAATAATGACAGACGTAATTTTATTCAAAAAATAACATTAGCTGGTACCGGATTATGTCTAATTCCACATAATATTTATCCTAATTTGCCTCTTAAAATGAAAATTGTTAAAGTTGGCATGATAGGTCTTGATACATCGCATTGCATTGAATATACAAAGTTATTGAACGACCCAAATGCACCTGAGGAAATTGCAGGCTTTCCCGTTGTTGCTGCTTTTCCTTTAGGTAGTTCAACCATTGAATCTAGTTACAGTCGAATTCCTAAGTACACCAAAGAAATGGAAGAAATGGGTGTGAAGATTGTAGATTCGATTCAAGAACTTTTGGATCAAGTGGATGTGATTTTATTAGAAAGTAATGACGGGGGTGTTCGTCTTAAACAAACAATAGAAGTGCTGAAAAAAGGTAAACCAATGTTTATTGATAAACCTGTGGCTGCATCTTTTGTTGATGTTAAAAAAATATATAAGGCGGCGAATGAATTGAAAGTACCCATATTTTCATCTTCATCTTTGCGGTTTTTGAAAAACGCAGATGCCATTAGAAACAAAAATGAAATAGGCAAAGTAATGGGTGCAACAACTTATAGTCCATGTTATATAGAACCTAGTCATACGGATTTATTTTGGTATGGTGTGCACGGTGTAGAATTACTTTTTACAGTTATGGGAACAGGAATTAAGAGTATCCGTAGAGATTTTACAGAACAAAACGATGTTGTTTATGGTACTTGGCACGATGGTCGAGTAGGGGTATATCGAGGAAGACCACATTGGGAGATTGGTTTCGGAGGTATAGCTTTTGGTGAAAAAGGAAACTTAACTATGGGTCCACATGATGGCTACTCATCTATTGTTTCAGAAATTGTAAAATTTTTTAAATCACATGATGCTCCCGTTTTACCAAATGAAACTTTAGAAATATATGCTTTTATGGAGGCAGCTGATGAAAGTAAAAGAAACAAAGGAGAAACAGTACTACTAGAAAAGTATTTAAAATAATAGTTTCCTAAATTATTAAGATGAATGTATTTAAAATATTGAAAATCAATAATTTAATAAAAAACCATAGCTATCATTTTTTCTTAGCATGTGTAACTTCATTATTGTTAGTAGCCTGTAATGAAGATATCAGTAAATCAAATGAAATTGAAAGTGTAGCGGGCAACGATAAGGTTGCAGAATATATGAAAAGTTTTGAAGGTGTTGGTGTGCTTTCAGACGACTCAGAACCAACACCTTCGAAAGAGGCATTGAAGAATTTTAAAATTTCTAATGATTTAAAACTAGACTTAATTTTATCTGAACCTCAAATTAATCAGCCGGTTGAAATGAATTTTGATCAACGTGGCAGACTTTGGGTAGTGCAATACACCCAATATCCTTATCCAAAAGGATTAAAAGTTATGGGGATGGATAATTATTTAAGAGTTAAATATGATACCGTTCCGTTACCACCCCCCACAGGTGTGGCCGGTGCTGATAAAATTTCTTTTTTTGAAGATACTGATGGCGATGGTTTTTATGATAAGGAGACTATTGCTATTTCAGATTTGAATATCGCCACGAGCGTAACGTTTGGAAGGGGTAAAATATGGGTGCTGAACCCTCCATATTTATTAGCCTATCCAGATGAAGAGGGAGACGGAATTCCGGATGGTAACCCAGAAGTAGTATTAAATGGTTTTGGACTTGAGGATACACATGCCGTAGCGAATAGTTTACGGTGGGGGCCAGATGGATGGTTGTATGGCGCTACAGGTAGTACAGTTACTAATAATATTAATGCCGAAAATTCTAAAAATGTTTTTTTTCAAGGACAAGCAATTTGGCGTTATCATCCTGAAAAAAAAGTATTTGAAGTTTTTGCTGAAGGAGGAGGTAATACGTGGCATGTTGAAATTGATGAAAAAGGAAGAATATTTTCTGGTCATAATGGTGTAACCCGTTTAATGTATTTTAAGCAAGGTGCTTACTATGGCAAAAACTGGGGTAAGCATGGCGACCTAACAAATCCGTATGCTTTTGGTGTATTAGACGATTTAAAAATGACAGGTGAGCAAATTCGTTTTACGCACGCAGAGATAAAGTATGAGGGTGCTTCATTACCTGAAAAATATAACGACAAACTTTTTTCACTAAACTCACTTCAAAATTTCGTTCAATTAAGTGCTATTGAAGAAGATGGATCTACATTTAAAACTGTAGATGTAAATAGGGTTTTAGAAACAGAAGATCAGTGGTTTAGACCGGTAGATATAAAAGTTGGCCCTGATGGCGGAATTTATATGGCCGATTGGTATGATAGTAGATTAACTCATGTTGATCCAAATGATACATGGGACAAATCCACAGGACGAGTTTATAGGATTCAAGGTAAAGATAAAACAGGATTAGAAAGTTTCGATATTAGTACATATTCTAATGATAAATTGATAGAACTTTTATCTAACAAAAATAAGTGGTTTCGACAACAGGCACTTAGACAGATTGGCGACCGTAAAGATTTAGCACTTGTTCCAAAATTAAGGTCTTTAATGTCTACGGCAGATTCGCAAACTGCTCTTGAAGCATTTTGGGCTATAAATTTATGTGGTGGTCTTAATGATGAAATAACAAAAGCAGCACTTTCTCATAATAACCCTTTTGTTCGAATGTGGGCAATACGTTTTATAGGTGACTCAAAAAATGCCTCAAATGCGATTGCTGCTAAATTGTTGCAGATGGCTAAAACCGAAGCAAATGTTGAGGTTAGAAGTCAACTAGCAACATCAACTAAAAGACTACCAGTAAAAATTTCACTGCCAATTATTAAAGTTTTAATGAGTAATGAAAAAGATGTAACCGATTCGGATATACCTATGTTATTATGGTGGTCGTTAGAATCAAAATTTCAAAATAATCAAAAAGAAGTTATCGAACTATTTAAGGATAAATCGTTTTGGGAAAAACCAATTGTTCAAAATTTTGTTTTAGAGCGATTAATGCAGCGATTAATTTTGGAAGGTAAGTTTCATGACCTTGAAGATGCTACTTTTTTATTTGAAAATATTCCAAGTAAAAAGCAAGCAAAGTATTTATGGAATGGACTTCAAGAGGGTATGATAGGGAAAGAAATGACCGATTTACCTAAAGAATTACTTGCAGCTGTTCAACCTTATGTTGGTATGTTTGGTAATGCGCCATTGAGTTTTGATATAGGTCAAAAGAAAGAAAAGGCAATTACAGCAGCTCTTGAGATAATCATAGATAAAAATGAAGATATTGAAAATAGGTTGGCCTACATTAAATTAATCGGAGAATCTAAAATTGAAAAATCGATTCCCATATTTTTAAGTATCATGCGCGATAAGAATTATCGCGTATTGGTTAGAGAGGCGTGTTTAAAAGCTCTTGCTAATTTTGATGACCCAGAAATTGTTAGCCAAGTGTTAGATTGGTATGCAATTGATTTACGAAGTAACGAGACTTTAAAAATTGCCGCATTAAATTTATTTGTGAGTCGTCCTAAATGGGCAAAAGATTTCTTACACCTGATAGAAGTAAAAAAGAAGATTCCAGTTGAAGATGTACCAGAACAACTTGTACGACAAATGCAATTGTTAAATGATACGGAAATTTCAAAAACAATATCAAATTTATGGCCAAATAACGGACCTGCTTCTTCTGAAGATAAGAATAAGCGAATGGCTGAGATTCTAACTATTTTAAATGATGGAGAAGGCAACGCAACTGTTGGTAAAGCCTTATATACAAATAGATGTGGTCTTTGCCATAAATTATTTGATGAAGGTGGCGATATCGGTCCAGATTTAACTGGTTATGATCGAAACAATAGTAAATATATGGTTTTTAATGTAGTCGACCCTAGCGCAGACATTAGAGAAGGTTTTGTTAATTATCAAGTATTTTTAAACGATGGGCGTATCGTTACTGGTACATTGGTAGCAAAAAGTAATAAAGCAATTACCATAAAATCAATGAGTGGGGAACTTACCACTATTGCTACCAATCAAATAGATTCTTTGAACCCTAATAAAATGTCTCTTATGCCAGAACGCCTCTTAACAGGAATGGATAATCAGGAAATTCGTGATCTGTTCGCTTACATTGCTAAAAATTAAATTGTTAGCTGATTTTTATTGATGAAGTGAATAAAAATTTAAATACTATTGAAATTTATTGATTCTAATTCTATCTTGATTTTACGTATTTTGCAACTCAAAAAAGCCCCATTTGCAAGAAGCCGACTTTATAAAAGCATTGCGAGAAGGATCTAATCAAGCCTATGGTCAGCTCCTAGATCAATACCAACAAAAGGTTTTTAGTACTTGTATTTCTTTTGTACCGAATGAAGAAGATGCGGAAGATATTGCTCAGGATGTTTTTATTGAAGTCTTTAATTCAATTAGTAAATTTAAGGGAGATTCAAAACTTTCAACTTGGATTTACCGTATTTCAACAAATAAATGTTTGGAGTTTATTCGTAAGAAAAATACAAAAAAACGTTTTGGATTTATGCAATCTTTAGTTGGTAATGACACACCTTTAGACCGTAGCTCGTATTTTACAGAATTCAACCACCCAGGAGTACTTTTAGAGAATAAAGAAAAAAATGAAATATTATTTGCTGCTATAAATAGACTTCCAGAAGCACAACGCACCGTTTATACTTTAAATAAAATTGAAGATTTGAGTTACCAGGAAGTGGCAGATATTACAGAAAAAAGTATATCTTCAATTGAATCATTGTTATTTAGAGCTAAAAAGAATCTTCAAGTCTTACTGCAAAATTATTATAATAAAAATGAAAGTTAGCGCAAGTTTTTTTTGAATTGTGCATCTAAATATTAGATACGAAATCTAAGAATATGAAAGATAAAATTAATATAAACCAGCTTGTTGATGAGACTTTAGAAAGTGTTTCGAAGATTGAAACGGTAAAAGCCCCCCCTTTCTTTAAGGATAAAGTGATGAACCGAATTACAAAAGAGAAAGAGAAGGAGATTGATGGTGTAAGATATTTAAATTGGTTTACTCCTAAATATCAGGCCGCTGCACTTATTTGTTTCATTTTCTTAAATGCTTCTGCCTTGTTATTCAATACAAATACTTCAAATAATTATACAGAAGAAATTTCTGATTTTGCTGATGTTTATGGCATTTCTTCCACTATTTCTGACACCTATATTTATTAATTTAAGATTATGAAGAAAAATTTACTCTTATATATTTTATTGGGTTTCTTAATAATGATGAATGGATTTTTCCTTGTCAAACATTTTGGAAGTATGGGAAAAAGAGAACCAACGAATATTGGTCCTTCAAGATTTATGGCTAAAGAATTAAAGTTTGATGAAAATCAATTGATGCAATTCAATAAGTTAAATACGGCGCATCGAAAAGAAATCAGAACTATTTTAGACGAAGTGAAATTGTCAAAAGATGCTTTGTTTGATTTTATAACTAACGATACTGTAAATAGTTTTACTATAGATTCACTTATTACAGTTATTGCCAATAAAGAAAAAAAGAGAGAACTAGCAACATTCAATTTCTTTAGGTCTGTTAATGATTTATGTAATGAAGATCAAGCAGAACGTTTAACTTTAATCTTAAAAGATGCTTTACACCATCCTGGTCCTGGAAATCATGAAGGACCTCCATCAGGTGGTCGAGGACCTGAAAATAGGCCTCCACCTCCTGGTCACTAATGACTATTTGATGTTTTTCAAAGGAATTATTCTATTTTAAAATAATTGTATTCAATACTTACGACCCTCAGATATGAGGGTCTTTTTTTTGCTTTTATTTAACATAGTACTGCACAAGTTTTAAAAAACAATCTCATCTAAACTATCAAATACATAAAATAATAAACATGAAAATAAACAAAATTAAAACAGCAGTACTAGTTTTTGGAATGTCAATTTTTGCAGCATCAAGTGTATTGGCACAAGGTGGAGAAAGAAAGGAAAGACCAACATTTGAAAAACTGGTTAAAGAAATGGATGCCAATGAAGATGGTAAACTTGCTAAAAGTGAAGTAAAAGGACCTTTAGCCGAAAATTTTGATACCATTGATGCTAATGAAGATGGTTTTATCTCTGAAGAAGAATTCGAAAAAGCTCCTAAGCCTAAAAGACCATCTAAAAAATAATAGTTAAAGGAGAATTAATTAAATAAAATTAAATGAAAGTAACTAGCAGGAATTTCAATTTCCTTTTTATTGCACTTCTCTTTGGCATGTCATTACTTACTTTTTCTTCATGTAGTGATGATGATGAATTAGCAACAGTGACCGATGAAGAGGAAGTTGTTGAAGATATTGAAGAAACAGACGATGATGACCAAATTGTTATAGACGATGCAGATTTTGATGCTACTGATTGGACTATAGAAACACATAGTAATGATGTAGACCCCAATTTTGAAGAAGTTTTTGAAGATAATACCGTCAAGAGACTAGATATTGTTATTTCTGAAACTAGATGGCAAACTATGTTGGATGACATGACGGATTTATATGGCACCTTTGGTGCGGGTAGTCGGGGAGGCGGAAGTAATTCATTTTCAGAAGAAGATCCAATTTTTGTACCTGCAGAAGTTTTTTATAATGATAAAGAATGGTATCGAGTAGGGGTTCGATTTAAAGGAAATTCCAGTTTGCAAAGTAGTTGGCAATCAGGTATCCTTAAATTATCATTCAAACTAGATTTTGATGAATTTGAGGATGATTATCCTCAGATAAAAAACCAGCGTTTTTTTGGATTTAAAAAACTAAGTCTAAAAAATAACTACAATGATAAATCCATGTTGCGCGAAAAAGTAGCTGCAGATGTATTTAAAAATGCTGGGTTGGCGGTATCACATACAGCTTTTTATACAGTATATGTAGATTATGGTGAAGGGCCGCAATATTTTGGAGTTTATACTTTAGTAGAAGAGGTAGACGATACTGTTTTAGAGGATCAATTTGGAGATGAAGATGGAAACTTGTACAAACCCGATGGTGATGCTGCTAGCTTTGCCACTGGAACTTATGACGAAGATGAATATGTAAAGAAAAATAATGAAGATGAAGCCGATTTTACAGATGTTGAAGCCTTGTTTGATATTTTAAATGATGGTTCAAGAACGACAGATGCTGCTATATGGCGCACGAATTTAGAAGCTGTTTTCGATACCGATGTTTTCTTAAACTATTTAGCGGTAAATACTGTAATTCAAAATTGGGATACATATGGTAGAATGACGCATAATTATTTTCTGTATAATAATCCTGAAAACAATAAATTAACGTGGATTCCATGGGACAATAACGAAGCTTTGCAAGAAGGAAATCAAGGTGGTTCCCCCGAACTTGATTTTTCAGATGTTGTTGCTGCCCAATGGCCATTAATATCCTATCTATATGAAGACCAAGTTTACAAAGCTATTTATGATGGCTATGTTCAAGATGTGGTAGATGGACCTTTTAATGTTAGTTCAATGCAAGCCCTCTATAGCTCATATTCTAGTTTAGTAGAACCATATGCAACTATAGAAGAACCTGGATTCACATTTTTAAATAATAGTTCAGACTTTCAAGCGGCTATTAGTGAACTTAATTCTCATGTTTCACAAAGAGCGGCTGCAGTTAATAGTTATTTGAATAATTAAGCTAAAAGTTAGAGTTGAGTTGAGTAGTGTGTTTAAAAGCTCCGTGAGAGATTGCGGAGCTTTTATAATTTGAATTAGAAAATTAAACGAATAATTCGATACTATAAAAATGAAAGTTTTTAGAAAATTAAGAAGAAAGTTATTGTTTTCAGGAAAAATTAAAAATTATCTGGTATATGCCTTTGGTGAGATTTTATTAATAGTAATAGGTATACTAATCGCATGGAAAATTAATAGTTTAAATGAAATTAGAAAAAACAGAATAGTAGAATTGAAAATCTACAAAAGTTTAAGTCAAGAATTAGATACAAATTTATTGGTTTTAGATTCTGCTATTGTTAGCTATTCAAATAGTATTGAAAGAATTGAAAATACGCTTAACTATTTGGGGAAGCAACCGAATGAATTAACTGTTGAGGCTAAAGATCTAATAGTAAACCTAAACTACAGAAAGGTAATTATGCGAAATGAAGCCATAAACTCTATTAATATCACCAACAAATTTGAATTTATCGAAAGCGATTCGCTTAAAGAATTAATTGCGATATACCCTAACGAATTAGATAAATTTAATGAGCAAGAAAAGAAAATCGCTGATATTGTTGGGTATCGTTTAAAACCGGTGATTGAAAAATACATTTCTTTAATTGATTTGCTCCCAGAAAATACTTTCAATTATAAAAGAATAAAAAGATCAAGTAAAGAATCTAATTATTCAGATTTATTAGACAGTAAAGAATATCAAAATAGTATAATTGATAGGTTGTTACAAACTAAAATACAATTAGCAATTGCAGAAGGGTTAAAGTATAATACACAGTCAATTGCTGAAAAATTAGATCATGAATTAAAAGGTTCTTAGAATTTTTTAGAATAGAATAATTACATTTTTTGACAAAAAAAATATTCATAGCGCAAGTTTTTTAAAAACTAAGCATCTAAATAGTATGAAACAAAATTTAATTTAATTATGAGATTTAGAATTTTAGTAAAAATACCAATAGTGGCTTTTTTTTTATTGATGGCAATTGTGTCTTGTAGTACAGATAATGTTGATGATTCCGTTACAGATGATGGTGGTTTAGACGATGATGAAATTGTAACGGAATTACATGCTGCATTTGCTGAATTTAATTCAGATGCTACTACAATTTATTTAGACGGATCAAATGTTGTAATTGAGACTACAGGATTGCCAAATCATGAAACTGTGTATTGGGGTGAAGGTAATGAATTGTATATAGAGGAGGATGGAGTTGCTACTACACCTAGTATTATGTCTAGTAATAATAATGCAACAACTATTACAGTTGATGCTACTCCAGATTTAACGGGAAATACGGTTGCAACACAGTTAAATACAATTGGAATAGCAGTAAGCGGAGCGTCTATTTTTAATGACCAAGAAGGCAATGGTGCTCTAGATCAGGCCGCTGCAAGTCTAGATTGGACAGGTGCACATATTGGCCCAGGAGTATATCATTACCATCTAGAACCAAAAGCTTTTACTAATGATGATGATAATTTGGTTGGAATACTTTTAGATGGAGTTTTTTTATATGGAAGAAGAGATTATCCATCAGGTGATTATCCTACTGATTTAGATGAATCAGGTGGTCATTTTGGGCCTACACCTCATAATCCTGACGGAGAATACCACTACCATATAATTAATGAAGTGTATTCTACTACTGGGTCATATCTCGCTTTTGCAGGACCATATCAAGGATACTAAATGAAATATGTTACACAACTTTTATTTATCCTTTTTGCAGTTGTTCTAGTAACAAACTGTAGAAATGCTATACTTAAAAATGGAGATAGTGATACTATTACAATCAATGTTTCAGAAGTTGATAAAAAAGAACTAAAACTTAACCCAATAGAGGCAATATGGTATTATAAAGGACAACCTTATAATGGGTATTCTTTAAAATATCATTCGAATGGCACAGTTGAAGAACGTCTTGGTTTTTATAAAGGTAAGCGAGAAGGTATTGCGAAAAGATGGTCGAAAAATGGAGTACTTCGAGTGGAATCTTTTTACAAAAATAACCGATTAAACGGAACGTATAGAAGTTGGTGGGAAAATGGAACTTTAGGTTCACAAGCGACTTATGTAAATGGTAAAATGAATGGTGTTGAGAAAAAGTGGTATCCTAATGGTGTTCTCGCAAAAGAACGTCAACTAGTGGATGGTAATGAAGAAGGCTTACAAAAAGCTTGGCTTCAAAATGGTACATTATATGTAAATTATGAAGCTAAGAACGGACGCATTTTTGGAATGAAAAGAGCCAATTCATGTTATCAATTAGAAAATGAAGTTGTTGTTAGAAGTAAGTAAAATAAGGTTAATATTAATTTGTTTTGTTATCCCATTAACATCATGTAAAGATGCAGTTGTTAAAAAACCAAAACAAGTTAAAGAAACTAGTAGAGTAGCATATTTACCCTATTATTCTGATGAAAGTTTTACTCCTCAATGGATTATACCTAAAAGCGATGAGGAAAGACAGTTTCATAAAATATCAAATTTTCAACTTGTAAATCAATTGGGTGATACTATTACTCATAAAACATTTGAAGATAAAATCTATATTACCGATTTCTTTTTTACAACATGCCCCGGTATTTGTTTAAAAATGACAGGGAGTATGCTAAAGGTGCAAGAGGAATTTAAAAATGATTCTGATATTCTATTGCTGTCGCATTCGGTAACACCTTCAATAGATTCGGTGTCTGTGTTAAAAACATATGCCGAAAAAAATAACATTATTGATAATAAATGGCATTTGGTTACCGGTAACAAAACTGAAATATACAACCTTGGAAGAAATGAATATTTTGTTGAAAATGATTTAGGAATTCCGAAAGATGTGAATGATTTTTTACACACAGAAAATTTTCTCCTTATTGACAAAAACAAACATATTCGTGGTATTTATAATGGTTTAAATAGAGCGTCTATTGCCCAATTAATTACCGATGTGAAAGCACTAAAGCAAGAAATTTAAAATATAGTTCCCTTCAATTATTAGTTGTCAATAATTTTTGGCTTGACATTTTAGTAATTGATTTACTCGAAAACTTCGTAAGCAATTACGAAGTTTTTTTTGAAATAAATCGAAATTGAGCGCAAGTTTATTGAGACTATGTCATCTAAATATTAAAAAATAGAATATGAAAAAATACACTTTTTTGCCCTTATGTTTTGCTGTAATTTCAATGCTATGTTATGGCTGTAGTTCTGATTCGGATAGTGATATAGTTATAGATGAAAATGAAAATCAAGATGATTTAGAAGACACAACTGATAGCGAGACTTATTTTTTGATTGCGGATCAACAAAATAATGAAGCTCATCTAATTAATTATGATGGTGATGAACTTTTTAATTGGGAATTTGGTCGATCACTTGGTAATGATATCAATTTGCTATCTGATGGAAGTATGGTGGTTTGTCTCAAAGCTACTAATGCGTCCATAACCTACGGAGGATACGGAGGTATATTTCGTAAAATTAATGCCGATCAAACTATTGATTGGGAAGTATCTTATTCAACAGATGATTATACTGCTCATCACGATGTTGAATACCTTTCTAATGGTAACATAATCTTTCCTGTATGGAGTGAATTATCACAAGCCGAAGCAAGTGAAAAAGGGTTTGCAGCTAATTACAATCTTAATCCAGAATCAATAATTGAAATGAATCCTATTACCGAAGAAATTGTTTGGGAGTGGCATTCAATGGATCATATTATTCAGGACTATGATAATACAAAAGCCAATTACGGTGTAGTTAGTGAAAATCCAAATAAAATAGATGTGAATTATAATTATCAAACTAGAAGTGATGGTGATATAATGCACATTAATGGTCTTACTTTGGACGAAGAAAATGATTTGCTTTATTTAACAGTAAATAACTATAGCGAGATATGGGTTATAGACCATAGTACAACAACTAATGAATCGAGCACCAATACTGGAGGTAATTACGGTTTAGGCGGTGATCTTGTTTATCGTTTTGGTAACCCAGAAACTTACGACAATATTGGGGAGTCTACATTAAGTAATGTGCATTATCCAAATTTGTTAGATACAGGTAATATGTTAGCATATGCAAATGATGTATTTAATAATCAATCTCAAGTGGTAGAATATGAATTGAATCCTCCGTATGAATTAATTGCTGGTCAAAATAATGAACCAACCGTTGTATGGTCTTTTACGAATAGTGATCTTTATTCTTCTGGTCTCTCGAGTGCAGTACGCATGGATAATGGTAATACGTTGATTGCCGAAGGTCGAGATGGAACTTTATGGGAAGTTAATAGCCAAGGAGAAATAGAGTGGCTGTACAAAACAAATTATGCAACGATATGGAGATCGTATGTGTTTTATGCCGAAGATCCAGCAGTTGTAGCACTTGGTTTATAAGCTGCTTTTATCCGAGTTTAATCGATAAAGAACTTCGTAAAAGATTACGAAGTTTTTTTTGAAATAAATCGAAATTGAGCGCAAGTTTTCTTTTAGTATCTCATCTAAAGATTAAATCAAAAGCAATATTGCTAAAAGCATTTTAAAAAAATAATGGTAACTAATTTTTAATTATAAAATTATGAATTCACCAATTTTTAAATTTCCCTTACTAATAATAGCATTACTTTTTTTGGGGTTGTTATGTTTTACTTCTTGTGCTGATGACGATGGTACTGCTGAGGTAGAAGACGAAATAGTTGATGAGGGTTCGGATGATGATACAGATGATGATACTTCAATAGTTAGTGTAGATGCAAGTTATTTTACATCTGAAAATGTAACCATTACAACTGTTCCTTGTACATTGTCTGATGGTACCGAGACAGATTGTTATCAAATAGTTACTTCGAGTACACCTTCTGATCATGATATGGGACCATGGTGTCCTGAAAATATTTCGGACTCTGCTGAGGCAGGAGGCATTTGGCTTGAAGATGGAGAAGTTTATGACGTAGACGGGACCTTCGTTGAGAATTTAGCAACATTTTATAATGATGATACCTGGCAAATGTATGATGTCAATGGCGATATCTATATTACCGATACTCAAGAGGATTGTGAAAATGC
Source organism: Flavobacteriaceae bacterium EG-1 (assembly GCF_009649685.1). Classification (GTDB taxonomy): domain Bacteria; phylum Bacteroidota; class Bacteroidia; order Flavobacteriales; family Flavobacteriaceae; genus Aurantibacter_A. The sequence continues at coordinate 1,542,531 of NZ_WJPK01000001.1, read as the reverse complement.
TGCAAACCCAAACGTTGGATCTGAATATGAAAATTTTTGTGTAGAATGTCTTCCTTCATACATAACTGATATTTCGCAGACCTGGATGATACCAGTAACCCCTGTAAATCAGGATAGTGCTACACTTTTTAATACTGGCGGTGGTCCAGGTGCAAATAATGCTCCTTCAACGCGTGGTTTAGCACTCAATGGCATAGAATTTTCAGCTCCTGCACCAGTAGATAATATTTTGGGAGCGTATACACTTGCCCCCTTTGATGATGCTGGTGGACATATTAATGTGCACCAAGGGTACCATTACCATGCTGCAACAATGGGTATTGCAGAACGTCATGTGATCGTCCAAGATGATGGACATTCTTCTTTAATAGGTTACGCACTGGATGGGTATGGAATTTATGAATTAGAAGATGCAGACGGAAATTCACCTTCTGATCTTGATGAATTAAGAGGGCATACCGATGATATTCGTGGCTACCATTATCATGTTGATGAGGCGGGTAATAATAACTTTATAAATGGTTTAAAAGGTGCTTACGCTATTTAAAATATAAGACTATGTTTAAAAAAATTCTTTTTATCGGATTGTTGTTAATTACCATTGGAGCAAACGCTCATAGTGCAGATACTTCTACTACCATGTTAGTTGAGAAAGAAAATGGTACATGGGTTTTACAAGTTAGTGCTTCATTGACCGCTTTTCAATATGAAATAAGAAAACATTTTGCAGAAACTCCGTATAAAACCCCCGAGGAGTTTCAAAAAATGGTACTAGAGCATCTTAAAAATAATCTTGAGATTAGCTTTAATAAGTCTAATATTTCTTTTGGTAACGGGATGGTGAAATTAGGACATGAAACAAGAGTAGTTTTTGAAGTGTTTGGAATTCCGTCAAAATTTGAAAATGTAAAAATAAAGAATACCGTATTTGAAGATATTCAACAAAATAAGAGTGCCTTGATGCTTTTTAAGAAAGGATTTAGCAAAGAACAATTTATTTTAAATAAAGACAATAATCACACATTACTATTACAAGTAAAGGACAACGGGTTTATTAAAACGAACCCAAATAAAACTAATCATGCTTCTTCTAACATAATAATGTATATCGGTTTAGGAGTGGTATTTATCTTATCCATAATCAGTATTTACAAATTTTTCAAGCCTGAAAAATACGTTTTCGGCGAGGTTGAATAAATTAACTAACATTTTAAATAAATAGTACTAAAATCATGAAAACTATATTCAAGTATCTACACTTAATTATATTGCTTTTTGCTATAGTAACTACTTTTGTACAATGTAGCGATGACGATTCTGTAACGGATGAAACTACAGAAATAATAGACGACGAATCTACCGATGATGAGACAATAGACAGTTTTACCTTAGACTGTACAACGGATGATGCTGCTCAATCTACCAATACCGAAATTGAAGCAATGCGCCAGGCTGTGGTAGATTTTAGAAACTCACTTTCCACTAGTTTGCTAACAGAGGTATCCGTTTGTTTAGATGATGAACGTTTTTATTTATGGCACAATACCCCAGCAAATGACGACAATAGAGATGGTATCACTTATGGTGATTTAACAAATGAACAATTAATTGCATTCAAAGATATTTTGCAACTATTTTTGAGTACAGGAGGTTACCAAAAAGTATATGAAATTACAGAACTATCCGAAGGATGGTTAAATAATGTGCAGAGCAATGTGTGGGATCCCGATTTTTATTCTATAGATATGTTTGGAGATCCAGAAACAAGTGGTTCATGGGGTTTTCAATTGGACGGACACCATTGTGTGGTGAATTTTTTAGTGGATGGAGATAACATTTCTATTGTCCCAGCATTTTTGGGAGGTGAGCCAGCTTCGGATACATGGAACGGTGAAGATTTTGATATTTTTTCTGATGAAAGAGATTTGGCTCTCAATTTATATAATAGCTTAAGTACAACAGAACTTTCTATTGCATCAAGTACGTCTACTTCACATTCTTTAGAAGTTGGTCCGGCGGATAGAAATGGTGATCCAGATCCATATATTGGAACTTATGATTATTCTGGATTTGCAACAGGTCTTAAATATTCAGATATGTCGACCGCAGCTCAAGCAAACCTTATTTTAGTAATGCAGGAATACGTTTACAATCTTACTGATAATTTTGCTGATGTATGGTGGTCAGATATCATGTCAAATATTGATGACACCTATTTTGTATGGATTAATGATTCTGGTTCTTCACCAACAGCTACCTCTGAGTTCTATTATAGAATATACAATCCTTATTTATGGGCGGAGTTCAATACCGAAGGTTCTACTGGGGCTAATTCAGGATCAATTGCTGATTATAATCATGTTCATACTATAACACGTATTCCCAATAATCCTGCGACAGATAATGGGGGAGACTATGGAATTTTTGCATATATGATAAATCAAGATGGTCCTAAAACACTGTTAGAGCACTACGCTTTGGCAGACCATCATAAAACTAGTACGATGAAATTTGATTATCAATTAGTTGTTTCTGAAGAACATACGAATGAAATTGATATACAGTCATAAAACTTGTAAAATGAAAAGTGTATTTTTTAATGCAATTGCAATTGCAGTATTCCTATTAGCTTTTTCATGTAGTAGTGATGACAATACGACTTCTGATGGTGATGCTTCCACGGATGATGAAGTAACTACTGATGAAACTTCGGGAGTAGCAATTACAGCTGTAGTACAAGAATTTTTCAAGGAGGATAATGGAGTTTCGGTAACAGTTGATGAAGAGAACGGTACAATCATTATCACTAGTAGTACGGGATTACCTGACCATAAAAGTCCTTATTTTGATGTATATGGAATGGACCACGAGTTATATGAAGATTTTCCGGTGTATTCAGTTACAGATGGCATATTAGAAAACTTTTATATTGATCAAATAGCTGATCGTATTTTTAGTTATGATGAAGAAGGAAATTACATCATCACCTATCATGCTAATAATAATGATGAAATAGCAGCCGTACAATACACCATGCAAATTCCTATATATCCGACAGAGGCAACTACAAAAGTAGATACTGAGCTTTCTGCTATTGGAATGGTATTGAACGGGGTTCCTTTCTTTAATAATCTAAATCGTGACTCAGACCCCTTAGGTGGAGCTGATGTTAGTACCTTGGATACAGCTGGGGGACATCCTGGTGCTAATTTGGATTATCACTATCATGTTGGAGCAAATTTTGGTCTTTATACAGATGAAAATCCAGAGATAGCCTATGGTACCATTATCGACGAAGATAATTTGGTAGGTTTTATGCGAGACGGTTTTCCTTTATACGGGCAACAAGATCAAGATGGTACATATCCTGATGATTTAGATGATTACGGAGGTCATATTGGTGTAACTGAACATTTTCCCGATGGAATTTATCATTACCATGCTAGTACTGAAGATTATTTGGACGCTGGATGGTATGTTTTAAAATCTGGGCAATATTATGGTACACCAGGTACTTTTTCAAGTAATTAAGTTTATCTAAATAAATTTGATATAGATGACAAATAATTATAAAATAATAATCTTAACAATTGCGACTATTTTTGGCCTTGTCGCATGTTCAACGGACAAAACTTCAGATGTCGTTAATGATGAAATGCTTGAAACCGATGAAACAGATGACGAATCAGAGATTACATATTCAGGAACAGCTTCTATAACACAAGGTATAGCCATGACGACGGAATCGAATTTGTTTTCGGCTGGAACAAGAGTAGCCGGAGAAGGTGCAATTGAAGCTTCCGACGCTACTATTTGGACCGTTCCTGCGGAAGTTAATTACACTGATGATATCTTTCCGTTTGCTTCTGATTTGCATAATGTTTATGGAAATACTTATTCTACAGCGGCAGATGCAGTAGCTGCTTTAGATGGTAGCGATATTATTGAAATCGATAGTGAAGGAGAACTTATCACCGGTTATGTATTTGCAGATAATTATTTTGAAATGTATGTAAACGGTGTTCCTGTAGGTAAAGATGCGGTACCTTTTACCGAATTTAATTCAAGTATTGTACGCTTTAAAGTATCGGCACCCTATACTATTGCAATTAAATTAGTGGATTGGGAGGAAAGTTTGGGAATAGGTACTGAAAGTAGTGGTGGATCTGATTTCCATCCTGGGGATGGTGGAATGGTTGCGGTCTTTAAAAATGAATTTGATGAAGTTGTTGCAATTTCTGGAAGTGATTGGAAAGCACAAACTTTTTACACAGCACCAATCAAAGATTTATCTTGTCCCACTGAAAGTGGCACAATAAGAAATTCAGATAATTGTGACGTGGCCGATTCTAACAATGGGTCAAATTATTACGGCTTACATTGGGAAATTCCTTTAAACTGGTATGATGAAGCGTTTGATGACAGTGCTTGGCCTGATGCAACTATTTATACCAACAACACCATCGGAGTAAATAATAAACCTTCTTATACCAATTTTACTGACATTTTTGATGATAATAATAACGATGCCGTATTCATTTGGTCAACAAACGTTATTCTTGATAATGAAGTTATTGTTAGATATACAGTAGAATAAGACATTTTAAATTATCATAGCCGCTTGATTTATTTGTACAAGAATTAAAAATAAATTATGAAAAAATTTTATATTTATTATTCATTAATAATGACCTTGCTAATAGTGAGTTGCAAGGAGAAAACCAAGCATTCTCATGAAAGTGAATCGCATACACACGGAAGTGATTCACATATGCATAATGGTCAAGTCAATGGAGGATATTTTGGTGCTTATATTTTAGAAGATGAAAATTTTGGAACTAAAACTAAAGTTGATTTAACAGCGAATAAACGTTTAATTGTTACAAATGCTTTACCAAATCATAGTACTGGAGAATTTCCCAATATTGGAAACCCTAATACTATAACTGCCCAAGATAAAAAGTATGAGATTCCATTGTCTCCCAAATTTACTGGTAAAGCGGAATGGGTTAGAACACCTGGTATTGCTTTAAATGGAATAAAGTTCGAACCACAAACTGCTGAGGTTGTTGTTTGTGAATCTGGTGAAAACTATAGAGTTGAAGCTTTACAAGATTTGATAAACTTGGGTTTAGATTCTAATCATGCACATGTACAACCAACAGGTGAATATCATTACCATGGAACGCCAACAGGAGTAATACAAAGTTTTGATAACGGTGAAGATTTGGTGCATATTGGATTTGCTTTTGATGGTTACCCTATGTACTATTCCAAAAGTGGAGGGTATAAACCTAGTTTTAAATTAGTAGAAGGTGAGCGAGATGGAGAAAATTGCACTTATTCTAATCCAATGGAATCTATTGATGTATCTGTTGGCGGTCATCATGACGGTAGTTTTGGTTCAGATTTTGAATATGTAGAAGGTTTAGGAGATTTAGACGAATGTAATGGGATTACAATAGATGGAAAATACATGTATTTGGTAACAAACGAATTTCCATATGTAGGTAGATGTTTAAAAGGTGAATTTGCAGCTGAGAAAAACGATGGTCCACCGCCACATGGTGGGGACGAAGAAAGACCTGAAGGCAGACCAGGAGGTGGTTCTAACGGAGGTCCACAAGGTGGGCGCCCAGGAGGTAAGCTATCAGCAACTGAACTAATGGAAAGAATGGATGCGGATAAAGATGGTCAACTTTCAGAAAATGAAGTAAAAGGACCTTTACAAGAAAATTTTTCCGAAGTAGATAGTAATGAAGATGGTTATATTTCGAAAGAGGAGTTATTGATCGGACTTAACTCAAGAGGACCACGACCTTAAATAATGTTTAATCATTTTAAAGTAATTTATATTGAAATTAATATTTACAGGATTAGTAGTAGTATTTGTAATGCTTAATCTAAAGGCAGAAGAGTTTATATCTGATTTTGAAACAGACACAACCAGTATAGTTGATGATAAAGTGAATTATAAATTTAGTCACGATCAAAATTCTGTGTTCATAAATATTAGTACTACAGATATGAATACTATGCAGTCTATGTTACATATGGGCGTATCTGTATTTTTTGATATAAAAGGCAAAAAGAAACAAAATGTATTTGTGAAGTATCCGTTGGAGCCAATACGTCCAGATAAACAAAGAGGTATAGAAGAAACTTTAGAAGAAATAGAAACAGTTGAAGAAATAGCAAATAAAAGAAATTTACGAATTAAAAGTATTATAGAAAACGAGCTTCCACAGAAGGCAGAATTCTCATATTTTGACGATAGTGAGGAATTTCATATTCTTTTGAATAGTATAGGAATTTCCTTAGCATATACATTTGATGAAGAAAAAGGATTATTGGAATATAGTTTAACGATTCCTAAAGGAAAAATAAGTGATAATCCTAATGCCGATTTCAAGAAATTAACGATTGGAATTAAATCGAATCTGAGGGAGGAAAAATCAGATACCAATAGACCAACAGTTAGTATGGGTGGAAGAGGTTCTGGTGGGCGCCCAGGTGGAGGCATAGGTGGCGGTCAAAGAGGAAATGGTCGTCAAGGTGGTGCTGGTCAAAGAGGTGGCCAAGGGGGTTCTTCGGACGATTCCGAACACAATAAACCGAAAATTGAAATTCTCGATTTCTGGTTTGATGCCGCTATGTAAAAGTCTTCGATATTTTATAAGTATAGTTTAAGTTTTATAACTAAACTTTACATTAGTGTAACTGAATTTCAATACTTTTAAATTCATCCTTAGTTGTTTCACATACCGAGCAGCAATAATTATCAGGTAAGCTTTCAAACGCTGTTCCGGCATTAATATTAGCAGTATAATCGCCATATGTTGCATCGTAAATGGTTAAACATGAAGGGCATTGATGTACAAAATGCAATTCATTTTCTTCTGTGCTTTTAATCTTTTCTTCTTTGATTTTTATTGTACCCAATTGTTCAAAGTAATTTTTACTAAGCTCCATAAGCAGGCCAGGTAATTCTATTTTATCTACATCGTGTGCATATGCTTGATATTTTTGAGTATTCGGATCAAAATTTTCAAAATGCAAAACATTGTATGTTGGTCGTACTTCAAAATCAATTACTAGGGTAGGGGCACTATTTTTTTCAATAATTATTGACGAAAAATGAGAACGTTTACCAACATCATTACTAATACCAAAAGTTAAACCATAAGTGCTAATGTCATTTTGATCAAAACTTCGGACCAAGAATTTTTTGAGGTCTAAAGCTTCTTTATCGTCAACAGGTAAATGCCAATTCATTTCTAATTGGGAATGTCGCACATTAATACCTCTCTGACCTAAGAACCGTTCTAGCTCTGGTCTACTTTTTTGTTTAATGCCCTTTACAATAAATGACTTCCAGGGAGTTATACAGATTTTACCAATACTATTATCAAGACAAAAACCGCAAAAATCTTTTAAAAACGAAAGATCATATTTATTATTTCGCCAGTATAAGCCCAACCAATATTGGTCAAGCCCCATACGATTCATTCCTTCATAATAAGGAAATGTTAGAAAAGGTATATTTAATTCTCTTTCTATTGTTTTGTTGTTGGTGTCAATTTTTTTATTCAAAACAAAGAACAGTTCGTCAATATCTGTTATATCTTCATAAACTTCTTCAATAGTTTTAGAGATAATATTTATATCCCAACTATAGATAAGAACAGGGTAATATTCTGCAGATTGCCAATGTGGTAGTTTTATATTTAAGTACCAATAATCTTCACTCTCTGATGCAATAAAATTTAAATTACCACTAAATAACGGTACTAATCTTTGTTTTGGATCCGTCACATTTATTTTCAATTTTGGTAAGTAATCAAAACCTTCTAGAATGTATAAATATGTTGAACCTTTCAACCAATAGGTCATTTCGAAAACATCAGCCGAAACATATGAACTTATAATATTCTGATAACTTCGATTAGTAATAATATCGGTGTTAAATTTTGACAATTGTTCTAATTGTAATTCTTCTTTTATATCCTTTAAAGGAAATAACAAATCTTGCCGAGACCCAAAAAAGACTTCCTTTAATCCCGCAGATTCTAACATTAGGATAATATCTTTTAATTCACCTGGCGATGTTACTCCTCCTTTTAATAAGATTCGAAATAAGTCGTCGTTCATAATATCTTTATTGTGCTTATTATTAAGCATTTACTAATTGATTGTCTAAGATTGCTTTAATTTCTGGCTTGCAACTTCCACAACCTAATCCTGCACCAGTTTGAGCACATAAATTTTTAAATTCCGTACATCCTCCTATAATTGCATCTGTGATATTTCCTTCACCAACTTGGCTACAAGAACAAATTAATTCTCCTTTTAATGGCGCTGTATTTGATGCTCCGCGTAATAATTCATTTCGCTTTTCGGATAATTCTATCTCTTCTTCAATAAGTCGTTTAAATTCAGCGAATTCATTTTTATCACCCATTAAAATTGCACCCTTTAAAGTGTCATCTTTAACGATACATTTTTTATAAAAACGCTGGCTTACATCCATTAGAATAATTTCTTCATAACTACTGTCATCTGAAGGTACATTTACCATTCCGATACTACACAAATCAAGGTTTTCGAATTTTAAAATATTCATTAATACGGAACCATGGTATTGGCTACTGAAATCCCCTAGAATATAATTTGCGGCAATATCCGCTTGTTGTTCAGCAGCTGAAGTGATTCCAAAAAGTGAGTTGTTGAATTCCGCTATTTCTCCTAAACCAAAGATTGCAGGGTCGCTAGATTGTAGATATGAATTTACAATAAGACCACGACGTGTTTTTAAATTAGCTTTTTTTGCTAATTCTATATTTGGTCTGGTTCCTATGGCATATACAATTGCATTACATTGTAATGTTCTGCCTGTTTTTAAATTAACTAAAAGCGTATTAGCATTACCTTTTTCTTCAAAAACAGTACTTACTTCATTGTCAAAATAGATGTCAATATTTCTTTCTGTTACATCCTCTGCAAGTAATCTGCTAGCAATATTATCTAATTGACGCTCCATTAATCTGTGTGCACGCTGCACAATACTAATGTTGATGCCAATATGTTTTAAGGCTGCTGCTAATTCAAGACCTAATAGTCCTCCACCAACTATAACCACATGTTGTTTTTCAACTGGTAATTCTGTTTTTTTTAAATATTTACGAAGTTTGTCGGCATCACCTCGTTCGCGCATGGTAAATCTGCCCGGTTGGTTTATTTGTACTTCGCTAGGAACAAAAGCGCTACTACCGGTTGCCATAATTAATAAATCGTAAGTATGGGTTTGACCATTAGAATCAGTAACTGTTTTATTAATTGCATCTATATCATCGATACCTAAACCACAATGTAAATGGACTCCTAATTTTTTAATTTCCCCTTTTTTTAATTTTTCTAGTGACTCCCATGAAAGCATTTCGCTTACATACTCTGGTAATAAAACACGATTGTAAAATGGGTCGTGCTCTTTTGAAAAAACATGAAGCTCATCTTTTTTGTTTTTTTCACGATACGATTGTATGAAACGATATGCAGCAGCACCAGCACCTATTACAACAACTTTTTGAGTTGCTTTCACAAATTTTTCAACTTGTACAGCACAATATTTAAAATCTGGTTCTTTAGATATTGGATCAATAATGTCATTGGTTATATTATTCGCTCTTCCAAAATCGTTATTTAAAACTTTACCCCAGTGCATTGGTAGAAAAACAACTCCTTCACGAATGTCTAAGTTTACTTTTACTTTTACTTGTACCTGGCCGCGTCTACTTTTAACTATTGCAATATCACCATCTTTTAGCTTTTTTAAATAGGCATCTACCTTATTCATTTCTAGGTAAGGTTCTGGAATATGTGTTAGCAAACGTTTTACCTTTCCAGTTTTTGTGCGAGTATGCCATTGATCTCGAACTCTACCGGTATTTAATATTAAAGGAAAGTTACTGTCGGTTTCTTCTGAAGAATTATATAGACTTTGTGGAGCATTAAAATGTGCTTTATTATCGGGCGTATGGAACGATAAATCTGAAAATAAGCGTGGTGTTCCAGGGTGAGTGTTATTAGGAACCGGCCATTGAAAACTACCTTCGTTCTTTAAACGTTCATACGATAATCCGGAAATATCAATATTGGTACCTTTGGTTAGTAAGCAATGTTCATCATAAACTTCACCAGCGTTTTTATAATCAAAACCATTAAAACCCATGGCTTGCGCAAAACGCCATAGAATCTCTACATCAGGTAAAGCTTCGGCCGGAGGGTCAATTACTTTTGGTAAATAACTAATTCTTCGTTCAGAATTAGTCATTGTACCTTCTTTTTCTAGCCAACCTGCTGCAGGTAAAAGTAAATCTGCAAATTTTGTTGTTTCTGAATTATGCGAAATATCCTGAACCACAACAAATGCAGCTTTTTTTAACGCCCTTTCTACTTTATTAACATTGGGCATACTTACTGCAGGATTCGTGCATATGATCCAAATGGCTTTTAGTTTACCACTTTCTAAGGCATCAAACATTTCAGTGGCCGTATAGCCAGCTTTTTCATGAATTTCTTTCCCTCCCCAAAAATCAGACACTTCTTTTCTATGGTCGGGGTTCGCCAGATCTTTATGCGCCGCTAGTAAATTTGCCATACCACCAACTTCGCGACCACCCATAGCATTTGGCTGACCGGTTAATGAAAATGGACCACAACCAGGTTTGCCTATTTGTCCGGTTAATAAAGAAAGGTTTAATAGAGCGACATTTTTAGAGACGCCTATAACACTTTGGTTTAAACCCATAGTCCACATACTAAGAAACTTACTGGCTTCACTAATATATTGTGCAGCCTTTCTTATATCTGAAGCTGAAATGCCACATTTTTCAGCTGCTTGCCGAATTGATAATGAAAAGGCTATCTCCTTTACTGATTCAAAATTTACAGTGTGTTTTTTTATAAAGTTTTTGTCTATTTTTCTTTTGTCTATCAGCCATCGGGCAATAGCATTGAAAAGAATTACATCTGTACCCGGTAGTATTTGTAAATGTAAATCTGCTGCAGCTGCTGTTTGTGTTTTTCTAGGGTCTACAACTATTACTTTTACCTCAGGATTATCTGTTTTACGTTGTTCTAATCTGCGATATAAAATGGGATGGCACCATGCCGGATTTGCACCTGCAATTAAAAAAGTATCGGCCAGTTCAATATCTTCATACGAAATTGGAACAGAATCTTCACCAACCGTTTTTTTATAACCTACAACTGCTGAACTCATACATAAGCGAGAATTGGTATCTATATTATTAGTGCCAATAAAACCTTTAGTAATCTTGTTTGCCAAATAATATTCCTCTGTTAAACATTGTCCAGAAACGTAAAATCCTACACTGTTCGGGCCATGTTTGTCAATAATGCTTTTAAAAACAGCAGCAGCACGATCTATGGCAGTATCCCAAGTTACTTTTTGCAAGGGATGATTTCTACTCCAACGCATTTGAGGATGTAAAATACGATCACTTATGTCTTGCGCAACATAATTTAAGTTACGCCCTTTTGAACAAAGCATGCCTTTGTTGGACGGGTAGTCTGCATCTCCTTCAACTTTAATTACACCTTTGTGGTCTATGTCTACTAATATACCACACCCTACGCCACAATAAGAACATATTGTTTTTTCTGTTTTCTTTTTATGCATTGCCAATTCTTTTAATAGAAAATCTCAACTACTGAGTGGCAATTTACAAAAATACGTATTAATACGTAGTTTTAATTTGCTAATTGTAAGTCTTTATTTTGAAGAATTGATAATTATCTCGACTATGAAAATGCGTTTTCTTATTATTTGATTATAGTTACAACCTTAACCATTTGTAATTATCATTATATCTTAATAGAGTAAAGGGGTGTAAAAGTGCCAATATATTTTGGGTTCTAGTAAAATTAATTAAAGAAATTTTGTTCTTGCTCAAACCATGCCCCACCGATTATAAAATTGCCCCAAGCGCCATAATCTTCAATAACACTCCAACCTTCATATATAGTTACTTTAGTTGGATAACCAACAGAAGTGTCGTACATATAATATTGTTTTAGTTCTTGTTCTTTATAATAAAGATTGGCAATTGCTGCTAATACGGAGTTTTGCCTTTTATTTACAGTAGACATTGAAGATCCGTTATTAAATCTCAAATCTGCCCAACCTCCATTCGCCGCGGTTCTTAGGTATTTTGACTGACCTATTAACAAGGTTTTAATGCTTTTTTGGGTTAAACCATCGGTAGTACTTCCTCCTGGATACGGGTTTTGTGTTAGATTAGTAGACCAGTTTTCAATACCTATAGTGGTTGTGAAATCATATAACCTATCATTAGGAAAATTATTGCTCATTGCATCAATATGTGCCATGTAAACAATACCAGTTAAAGAAACATTAGTATAATAGACTCCTCTTGTATTATCACTGGAGTCATTTCTAATCAATTCCCAAAATGTGCCATCTGAAAAGGTGCCGTATTTAATTACGTTTTTTACATATTCTCGACAATAGTGTTCTAGCTCACCATCATTATTTGTAACTGCCCAAGCGTGTAAATAAGTAATATTATCTATTGTACGGTTGCTAAAATGATCTTGTGCCCATGACATACCATAATCAGTAATTGCATTGCCATTACTATCCTTTATTGGGTAGGCATCGGCTATGCCACTAGGGTATAGTCCTTCAGGTAAAAAAGTGGTTAGACCTACATTTTGCCAATTATTTCCCCAATAACCTTCTAAACGTGGTTTTGCCCAAGCCCAGACCAAATCCTTATATTCTGCCAACCAATTAGTTATCAATAACTTTTCACTATCAGTTAAAATATTCTGAATAATTTTGATAAAATAGTAACTGTCTTTAATTTTTTTGACTTTGGCTGTTTGAATAAATAAATCATTTTCTGCGCTAAAATTAGGATTAGTATTCCAAAATGGATCGCTTAATTTATTTTCAATTAGGGTAGTCAAAATTTCTGTTGCTACCACGTTTGCAACCTCTTCATGATTCATTGCGTAGGCATATAAGGCGGCCATATGCAAAATTTCACCTTCAGAAGGAATATTTGGATCACTTCCGAAAACTGGTCTATATTGCGAAGGATTAGCAAGAAAACTAGGCAATGCTTCTTTTATACGAGTAAAATCTGAAGTAAAGCCAGGCCCGGTAACATATTCATTATCAAATCGTTGTTGCAATATTGTTTTGGCCTGAGCAGTAAATAAGTATGAATAATTATTGTTAACAATTGTAGTAGAATCCGTTGTCACCTCTTCTTGCTCTTGTTCTTCGAGAAGCTCTTCCGAAGAATTTGGTTCTTCTTGTTGCTCAATAATAGTTTCGTTTTTAGCACAAGAAGCAAGTACAATAACAAGGATTATTACAAAATAAATATGCTTTTTCAATATCTAGGTTTTAGTTTACAGGTAACCCCTGTTACCCAAAAATTGATATTGTATTAATTTGGTATTAAAACTGAACGAATGTCATTTAGATATATTTTATTTAAAATTTATTAACTTTAAATAATTTGAAAAAGTGAATTTAAACTATTAGAGTAGATGAAGTTGGTTGTGATTAGACTAAATTAAATTCTTGGGCTTTTTTAGAAAGGTCTATTAAATTTTTAACTTCCATTTTGCGCATTAGATTAAACCGATGCGTTTCAACAGTACGCTTACTATTTTTGAGTTTTTCGGAGATTTGTTGATTGGTTAGTCCAGATAATACTAATTCTAAAACCTGAATCTCTTTATTGGTTAAATCAAATGGAGTAGTATCATTAGCATCATTTTTAGGATTTGTTGTTGTCTTCTTAATTGGATTTAATAAATTATTGACTAAAACATTTGAAATGTCGCCACTATAATATTTTCCACCATCACGAACTGTGTGAATCGCTTTAATAAATTCTTTTTTTCCTGTGTCTTTTAATAAGTATCCTTTTGCACCAGCAGCTACTGATTGTAGAATATATTCTTCCGAATCGTGCATAGAAAGAATAATACATTTAACAGCTGCATTTGACGTACTTAGTTTTTCAACAGCTTCAATGCCAGTCATTTTTGGCATACGTATATCTATAACTAATAAATCTGGTTTCTTTTCATCTACTAAAGTAATAGCTTCTGTGCCATCGGAGCCTTCACCTACTACCTTAAGGTCTTCTTCACTTTCTAAAAGCGCTCTTATGCCGTCTCGAACTAGAGAATGGTCGTCAACTAAAACTATGGTGGTTTGATTCAAAATACTAAAATATATAAGTAGTTATACTTACAAATATAAGTAAGGTAGTAGAAAGTATCAAGAAATTCGAAATTAGTTGGTGCTCGTTTAATTTTTAAATTTCAATTGAATTAGACTATTTTTCGTTTTTTATTAAAGTATGCCATAACAAAAAGCTACCACAACCCGTAAATGGGTTATGATAGCCAATCGAAGCAAATTAATAAATGATTAGTTTTTTGATGTAGTATTTAGAAATTTAGGCTTCATTGTTAACTGTACAAATGCCCAATTTTGACTACTAGCAGCAGCGGCTTCTGTAACACCTTTTAATTCGTACATGCCTTCACTCGCGAACATTTGAGAATAACCAATCGCTAAGCCATAACCTTTGAATTTTTTAGCGAAAACTACATCTAATTCCGTTCCCAAAGATTTTTCGCCACTTGCTAATTCTTGTTCGCCACTAAAATTTAGCACTTTTACTAAAAGACTTGAGGTTTTACCTAATGCGAATTTCGCACTTGCATGTATATCGGTAAGACCAACAGAATTGGCATGATTGCCTACGTAGAAGTAATCCATAAATCCATTAAACTTGTGGTTGGTTCCATACAATGGAAAGAAAGCTTCTGTTTTATCGGTAGTAGAGGTGTCATTTCCACTAATTATTTCAGCACCTAAGCCTAATGAAACCCCTTTCGAAACTTTGTAGGTTAGATCTAAGCCTAATAGATAAGCTCCACCTACATCTACACTGTTTTGACGTTCACCAGATTGTAAATAACCATTAAAAGCAGCGCCAAAAGTTCCTTTTTTATAGTTTAAATGAGTACCTATTGTTAAGAGGTTACTTACCCCATCAGCTACAGCAGGATCTCCAGTGAAATTTTGGAATCCATTATTCATAATCAAAGCACTTGCGGAAAATGTATCCCAATTTTGCTTTAAATATAAAAATTGCATGGTTTTATAAGAAAAAAATCCGGTTGTATTGTATGCTGTACTTACAGATTGAAATCCTCCTGGATTGGCCGTAGTTGAACTAAAGTCTTGATTAAATGCTAAGGCTAGATCCATAATAAAATTGCCTTTTTTGTATTTTAATAAAGCAGCATCATGATTTCGTGCTTGCATGGCCCAATCGACTCCACCAAGAATACGCTGATCATCATAAACTAACATTTGCCGACCTATTTTTGTTGAGAATCCTTCACCTAATTTTATATCTGCCCAGGCTTGAAAAATTCCAAATGAATTGTTACTATCCTCAGGTTTTAATTGGCGGTTCTCTCCCCAAACCATTACATCTTGTACGCTCATATAAAATTTAAAAGATTCAAATTGGTATGTTGCGTTCAGACGTAAACGAGTTGCTATTCCAAATCCTGAATCTGCCGCATCGGGAATTATACTGCCAAAACCACTTCTAAATTCGGTACGCGGTTTAAATTCTCCATCTAATATAAATTGTGCAGTGGAGAGCTGAAATGTTAATAGCAATAAGAATAATATTATGTATTTATTTTTCATAATCTTAGTAATTTTAATGAGTTTATGTTTTAAATTTTAGTGTTCTAAAAAGTCGATAAGATGCTTTCTGTAGGTGTAATAATCATCATGTTCTAAAACTGATTTTCTAGTCCTTGGTCTTTCAAAATTTATATCTAGAATATCACCTATTTTGGCCCTTGGTCCACTGGTCATCATAATAACACGATCCGCCAAGAAAATCGCCTCGTCCACATCATGTGTTATCATTACTGCTGTAATTTTTTCTTTATTCCAGATTTCAATTAAAATATCTTGTAACTCTCCTCGTGTTAATGAATCTAACATTCCGAAAGGTTCGTCTAACAGTAGTACTTTAGGTTTAATTGCGAAGGCTCTTGCAATGCCAACACGTTGTTGCATGCCTTGTGAAAGTTCTGATGCTTTTTTATCAAAGGCTCCTTCTAAACCTACCTTTTGTAAATAGTATTTAGCGATATCATTTCGTTGCTTTTTTGTAGCATGGGAGAATACTTGGTTTACACCTAACATTACGTTTTGTAATGCGGTCATCCAAGGCATAAGGCTAGGGGATTGAAATATGACTCCTCTGTCTGGTCCTGGTCCTTTTACCGGATTACCCAAAACAGCAATGTTTCCTCCTGAGATTGGGTTTAAACCTGCTATCATTGAAAGCATTGTTGTTTTTCCACATCCAGAATGACCAATAATGGTTACGAATTCTTCTTTCATTATTTGTAAATCCAAATCTTCAAGCACTACATAATCGCCTTTTGGAGTTGGGTATACTTTCTTTAATTTTGAGAGGTCTAACATCACTTTTGAAGGATATAAGATTCCATTCTCAGTCATTGATTTATCTATTATCGTATCAGTGCTCATATTCTTTTATTTTCAATTAGGCTACAAAGCTTTTAGGACTTATTTCTGGAAGAATATATTCAGTTTGTGATACAGATTTTCGTGCTTCACCTATATCCATTAAATATTCTATGATAGCATTTCGCGTTTTTTTGTAATTTGGATTATCATTCAATGCTGTTTTGTCCCTAGGTCTTTCTATATCAATTTTAAATTCAGGTCCTAAAGTTGCATTTGGTCCAGGCTTTAATGGGATGATTCTATCCGCCATATAAATGCCTTCATCAACATCGTTTGTAATTAATAATGCTGTGCGCTTGTCTTTGCTCCAAATGTTTAAAATCTCATCTTGTAAGTTGCCTCTTGTTAGTGCATCCAACGCACCTAATGGTTCATCCATTATAATCATTTCAGGGTTCATGGCTAATGCCCTTGCTACTGCTACACGTTGGCGCATACCACCAGACAATTCTTTAGGACGTTTATTAATTGCAGGGCTTAAACTTACCATGGCAACATAATCCTTTACGCGTTGCTGTAATACCCTTTTAGATTCATTAGGAAATGCTTCCTTGACAGCCATATATATATTCTGACCAACTGTTAACCATGGTAACAGCGAGTAGTTTTGAAAAATAACTCCTCTTTCATGGCTCGTGTCTATTATGGGTTCGCCTTTAAATAGAATTTCGCCACTTGTTGGTTTTAGAAGTCCATTTATTAGGTTTACTAAAGTTGTTTTACCACTACCCGTAAACCCTACAATGGCAACGAATTCTCCTTCTTCAATAGATAAATTGATATCTGAAAGCACTTCGGTTGCACCGTCACCTTCTCCGTAGATTTTATATATATTATTTAATTCTAAGTATGCCATTTTTTGAAATTTTGAATTATTTATTCACCAAAGTGATTCTTATTTTAAACTCCCTCATTTTTATTAAATGACACCATATTTTGAACCATTAGCATTAACCTATCTAATAGGAAACCTATAATGCCTATCACGAACATTGCGACAATAATTTTAGAATTTGAATCATTAGCACCATTTTGGAATTCCTCCCAAACAAATAATCCTAATCCCTGACTTTGTGCTAATAACTCTATAGCAATTAATACCATCCATGCTACGGATAAGGTAATTCTCAATCCAGTAAAAATTAATGGTAAAGAGGAGGGAAGTATTACTTTAAATACTTTCTGAAAAGTCCCAAGTTTTAATACTTTAGCAACATTTATATAATCTTTATCTACTGAGGAAACCCCCATTGCTGTATTTACTAAGGTTGCCCACATAGCACACAAACCAACACTTATAAATGAAATGACAAATGCATTATCGGAACTATCACCAATATATAATGTCTTTACAATCATAAAAACTAGTAGGTACCAAACTACAGGAGATACGGGCTTAAAAATTTGAATAAACCAATTGAAAGCACTTCGTAAAGAAGGACTTAACCCAATAATAATGCCTATTGGAACTGCGATTAATAATGCTAAAAGAAATCCAGCAAAAACTGTTTTGATACTCGTTAAAACAATATCAATAAATGAAGCTCGACCAGTATAGACTATCGCATCTTTTCCTTGAGCGATTAACTTTTCGTTTGTTGCTTCCATTTTCTGAGCAAATGCAGCTTTGTCTGCTGTAATTACCTTGTGATCTGCTATTAAAGATTGTAAAGAAGCCCATACTTGTGATGGAGCTGGTAATGTATTTGGCTGACAGCTACTATCACCAGATGCAATACAGGCACGTTCAGCATCAGCTGCTTCCTGACCTTGCTCGGTTAATGCTTTTTCAATTTTATAGTTCGCTTCTTTATTGTAAAGTGCTTTAGATCCCAAGTGCCATAATCCAAGAAATAACGCGATAGATAATATGGTAATTCCTGATTTTTTTAGCCATGATATTAAATCACCTTGTTGAAATTTTGAAGTTAATTTTACTAACATTGGTTTTAAAAAAGCTAATCCTTGTCCTTCTTTTTTTAGTGTGATATCTTGTTCCATTTTGCTCTTCTTTTGCTTCGTTTTTTTATAAATACTTCTTAGTCTTTATTCCCAATAGCGAAACTATTAATATAGCCGATTGGGTCTTTAGCATCATAACTAGTACCATCAATAAAGTCTGTTGTAGCAGCTTTGTAACCATCTGTTTCAGGAACATCAGTTGCTGGTATTTGTCCTTCAGCAACTAATAAATCTGCTGCTTTTTTCCAGATATCTGGTCTGTATATTTCTTTGATAGTTTCGCCATACCATGCTGCTGATTTCGTTTCAGGAATTTGTCCCCATCTACGCATTTGAGTTAAGAACCAAATACCATCTGAGTAGAATGGGTATGTTGCGTTGTATTTATAGAACACATTAAAATCTGGCATCTCTCTTTTGTCTCCTTTCTCAAATTCAAAAGTTCCTGTCATTGAATTTGCAAGTACTTCAACCGGTGCACCAACGTACTGTGACATAGATAATATCTTTACTGCTTCAGCTCTGTTCGAAGGTTCATCTAACCATTTACCTGCACGAATTAATGCTTTAGTAACTGCAATAGCTGTATTTGGATTATCCTCAACAAACTTCTTAGTCATTACAAATACTTTTTCAGGATTATTTTTCCAGATATCGTAGTTTGTTGTAACAGGAACCCCAATACCTTTAAATACTGCTTGCTGATTCCATGGTTCTCCAACACAATACCCATAGATAGTACCAGATTCAAGAGTAGCTGGCATTTGTGGTGGAGGTGTTACAGAGAGTAGAACTTCTGCATCAATTTGTCCTTGCACATTATCAGCAGTATACATGCCAGGATGAATTCCGGCAGCTGCTAACCAATAGCGTATTTCATAATTGTGTGTTGATACCGGAAATACCATTCCCATTTTAAATGGCTTTCCACTGTTTTTGTATTCTGTAATAACCGGCTTTAAAGCATCGGCTTTAATCGGGTGTATTGGCTTACCATCATCATCCTTTGGTACATTAGGTTTCATTTTAGACCAAACATCGTTAGACACCGTAATTCCATTTCCATTTAAATCCATTGAAAATGGTGTTACTAATTGTGCCTGTCTTCCAAATCCAGCTCCTGCAGCTATTGGCTGACCAGCTAGCATATGAGAACCATCTAATTGTCCATCAATAACTCGGTCTAAAACATTTTTCCAATTAGATTGTGCTTCAACCGAAACGAATAACCCTTCTTCCTCAAAAAAACCTTTTTCTTTGGCAATTGCTAATGGTGCCATATCTGTTAATTTGATAAAACCAAATGTCAACTGCGGTTTTTCAATATCTAATTGTTTGGTTTTGGAGGTTACAACTTCTTTAGTTGTAGTTGCTGCTTTTTTTGTTTCTTTTCCGCCACACGCCATTACCAAAGTTGCAACAACTGTTAGAAGGGAAATTTTTGTAATGTTAGTTTTCATATTAATGTTTTTATTAATTATCCTACGTATTTATACTTACTTAAGGCAAATATATACGTAATAGTAGATTAATTAAATGCTATTACACATAAAGAATCCTCTTTTTACAACATATTTTATGTAGATAAATCATAGTTTAAAAACTGATTTTTAGCAGGTTTTTTGTATTAAATGTTGAATGTTAGTGTTTTAAAAATGTAGTATTGCGTATTTAGCTATGCGTATTACTACGTACGTATAAATGAAAGATTAAAAATTGCGGATAGTAATTGGTTTTTACTAACTATCTAAATAAAAGTTGTGTTCAGATATTTCAAGTTTTAAAAGCGAATTGTTGATGATTCCAATACGCTTTCCTTTTGTAGTAATGAGCTTTTCCTTTTTAAGTGCTGAGAATACACGAATAATCTGTTCTTCTGTTGTTCCAGCATAATCAGCATATTCTCGTCTGCTTAATAAAAGTGAAATGAACCCAGATTGTTGCCCAAACTTTCTATTTACATAAAGTAATGTGTCAATAACCCTCTCACGAACAGTCATTTGAGAAAGTGATTTTACTTTAGCTTCACTGTTGTTAAGTTCATTTGCATAAAATAGCATTAAGTCATAAGTAAGAGCTGGTTCTTTTTGTAATATGGCTTGTACGTCTTCTTTAGAAAAATAGCAGAGTGTACAGTCTTCTAGCGCTACCGCACTTATTGAATAAAATTCTCCTGTACCGAAACCTCTATGGCCAATTATTTCACCTTCTTTAGCAAAACGAACTATTTGTTCTTTGCCAAGAAGTCCAGTGCGCAGTACTTTTACTCTGCCTTTAAGTACAAAGAAAAGACCGGTAACTGGAGCACCTTCCATAATAAATTGTTGTCCTTTTTTACAACGAATTTGTTTTCGATGTTCTGTAAACTTGGCTACAACAGAAGAGTTTATATTCTTTTTTATCAAGCAATATTCATTTGTACAAGCCGTGCAAGCAGTATTTGCCGGACTAATGCTTTTGGCTGATGTGCTTATATTGCTTGATGTTGAGATCATATTTGGACTCTTTTTATTTATCTCCTAGGACTAGGTTTGGCTGTACTTTTTGTAATTCCATTGCTGATATTTCTTCATCAGCTGCTGAGAATTTTATTGCCAATGTTGTTAATGCTGTAACTATAACAAAACCTCCTATAGTAAAATATCCACTTGAAACTGCACTTGCAGAAGCTGCTGATTGTGCCGCTTTCATGGCAGTTTCTCCTAAATCGGAACTTAAACCTAAGGCTGTTGTTTCGGCAACTGCCGATTTGGATTTTAAAAACATGGCTGCTAAAAAGGCTCCTACATTTCCACCTGCACCTACAATACCTGATATGGACCCTATTGCTTTTTTGTTTATAAAAGGTACGACGGAGAAAGTTGCACCTTCTGCCATTTGTACAGTAAGACTAAAGGCAATTAAAAATAGCATTCCAACTGCTAGACTCGTAGTCATAGAGAAAAATGATAACATAAAGCCTTCGGCAGCAAGTATAATTGTTAGAAAGAGAACTCTTCCTCTTAAACCTCTCAATTTTCCAAATTTGTCGCCGAAAAACCCACCGAGCGTACGTGCGAAAATATTCATAAGTGCAAATGATAAAACTAAGTTTCCTGCCGTAGAACGAGTTAGCCCAAAATTATTTTGAAGGTAATCATCCATGGTACCATAAACCGTAAGTTCCATTCCGAAACTCGCGGCATAAACTATAAATAGTATCCAAACGCGGTAATCTTTTAATACACTTATAAATGATTCTTCATCTTTTTTTAAGGTAGGCATTTTACCTTCTTTTTTAAGTTGAGAAAAATTACCTTCAGGAGTGTCTTGTGTGTAGAAATAATATACAAGCCCCATTAACATAGCTATAATACCAGCAATTACCATTGAGTATCGCCATGCAACTTCTTCGGCAACTCCAAAACTAACTACTGCCGCAGCAATTAATGGCATACCTAATCGGTTAGCGCCACCACCTAGATTCCCCCATCCTGCTGAAGTGGCATTTGCCGTACCAACAATATTTGGTGCAAACATTATTGATGTATGAAATTGTGTTATAACAAACGAAGCTCCAATGAATCCAATAAATAATCTACAAATTAAAAACTGTGTGGGTGTTTGAACAAAACCTAATAGTATAACTGGTATTGCTCCAAAAATTAACAAATATGTATAGCATAATCTTGGTCCGTATTTATCACATAGTTTTCCAATGGCTAATCTTGCGAAAACCGTTCCAGTAACTGCTAAAATAATGGAGTTCCATTTTTGGTCTGGGGTTAGGTTTAAGTCTTTTACTACATCTGGCATGAACGGTACAATACCAAACCATGCGAAAAAACATATGAAGAATGCAATTGAAGTAATCCAAAACGTGCGAATTGGCATCGATTTGATATCTGTTAGCTTTAATCTTGTTGCTTTATTAGTTTGTGTTTCCATAATACGCAGTTTTAATATTTAAGACTATACAAAACTACGTATGTTTCTACGTATAAATACTTATATTTTTATTTATTTTTGATTAGAAGCTTATTTTTATCAACTTGAAATTAAATACTGGATATAAATTGATAATTCTGAAAATTGTATGCATATTAAGATGAAATTGAAAATTAGTTCATTAAATTTTATTTTTTAAAATGCAATTTCAAAGAAGGTAATAAGTGTATAGCGTAAATAAATTGTTCTTATGAATGCTACCTATTAAGCACTTCGTCTTTTACACTAAGAGTAATTGTTACCACTTCGTCAATTAAATCACCTGGGACATTTAATTCTTCTAAGGAGTAAATTAAATGCCCTGCAACTGCCTCAAAATGAGACTCATTGAGTTCCATTTTTTTGTGTGCTTTGCGTAATGTTTTTCCGGTGTAGTTCATTGGGCATCCAAATGCATATGATAAAAAAGCTTTTTGCTTCGCAATTTGCTTTTTCATATTCTTCTTTTCGAAAAAGTGATTTATGGTTTCATCAGCCATTACTTTAGCATAAAAAATATCTACCGCAGAATTTACAGTATCCATACCACCCAGTCTTTCATACAAACTTTTTTTTGATTCCATCTGTTAAGGTTAAGTTATACGATTCGTATTAAATCGTAATGTTGGAGGTATTTAACTAGTATTAAAAATAGTATAAAAGACGTATTAATACGTATGTTTTGGGAGATAATAAATCATTTTTATGAGTATGACGAAATGGACTATCATAATTTATGAATTGATAAAAAAAGATATACCAATTTTAAAGAATTAGATTTTTTGTAAATTAGAAATGTTTGATATGTAGTTAATTTGTCGCTTAAAACTTAATAAATGAGGATTGTATATTATATATAGGAGTGTAATACACGTTGAATCTCTTCTTCAAAAAAAGCGGGATGTCCAGCTACTACATTTCCAATGACTATGATTCCAGGATTTGAAACATCAATAGTATTTTTCTTATGTAGTATATCGTTTAAAGTAGCTATCACACAACATTCATTTTTCATAGTTCCATTTTGTATTACAGCTATTGGCATTGATGATTCCCTATATTTACTTACTTCACGAACAATTTCCATAAGCTTGCGTACACCCATTAATATTACCATGGTGGCTGATGATTGTGATGCAAATTTTAAGTCTTCTGAAAAAGAGCCATCGCGTTTGGTGGCGGTCATAACCCAAAAGCTACTACTTATTCCTCTTTGAGTCATCGGTATTCCTTGACTAGAAGGAACCGATAATGCGCTAGAAATTCCAGGAACAATTGAAACAGGAATTCCGAATGATTCTACATATTCAATTTCTTCATTCGCTCTGCCAAAAACAAAAGGATCACCTCCTTTTAATCGAACTACATGACCATGCTTAAATGCGTTTTCTACTATTAATGTATTTATGTCATTCTGTTTGAATGAATGTTCTCCACATCTTTTACCTACGTATATTTTGGGAGTTGATTCACTTACTTTTGATAGTAACTCATTACTTACCAAAGCATCATATAATATTATGTCTGCCTCTTGTAGGGCTCTTAATCCTCTAATGGTAATAAGGTCTTCACTTCCTGGTCCTGCACCGACTAAACTAACTTTTGGTGTTTTCTCTTCTTTCATTTTGGCAATTTTTTATGTGTGTATTATCAAATTCACAACAAAACTACGTATTTATTTTCAAATAAACATACACAATCTACGTATAAATACTTAATTTTGAACCATAGTTTAAAACTTTAAGCACATGAAAACTATTATAGTAATTGGAAATGGAATGGTCGGATATAAGTTTTGTGAAAAATTTGTAGCCAAAAAAGGAAGTGAAAATTATAAAGTTCTGGTTTTTGGGGAAGAACCGAGACCAGCATATGATCGTGTACACCTTAGTGAATATTTTGAAAACCAAGATGCTAAGGCACTAGAATTAGCACCTAAAGAATGGTATAAGGAAAATAATATTGAATTAATCGTAAATGAACGTGTATCTGATATACACAGAGCAAGTAAAAAAATAACAACAGTTAAAGACCGGAAATTTTCATATGACTATTTAGTTTTGGCTACGGGTTCTTCTGCTTTCGTTCCTCCTATAAAAGGAGTAGAAAAGGAAGGTGTATTCGTTTATAGAACTATTGAAGACCTTGAAGGTATGTTAGCTTATGCAGCTAAATTAAAAGATAAAAAACCAAATGCTAAAGCAGCCGTTTTAGGTGGTGGTTTATTGGGCTTAGAGGCAGGTAAAGCGGTTATGGATATGGGATTAGAGCCGCATATTGTTGAATTTGCCCCAAAGTTAATGCCTAGGCAATTAGATTCTAGAAGTAGTCAAGTTTTACAATTGAAGCTAGAGTCTATTGGTTTAAATATTCATTTAAGTAAAGCAACGAATCAAATTTTAGGGGAAAAAGCTATTACAGGAATGGAGTTTGGAGAAGATGATATGTTAGAAGTAGATATGTTAGTGGTTTCTGCTGGAATTCGTCCAAGAGATGAGTTGGGTAAATCTTGTAACTTAGAAATGGGCGTACGCGGTGGAATTGTGGTAAACAATAAAATGCAAACTTCGGATAAAGATATTTACGCAATAGGAGAGGTAGCATTGTATAACCAAATGATCTATGGATTAGTGGCACCAGGTTATGATATGGCAGGTATTGCTGTTAATCAAATTTTGGGAGAAGATTCTTTGATGCCTGAAGAAATAGACATGTCTACTAAACTGAAATTAATTGGTGTAGATGTTGCTAGTTTTGGAGAACCGTTTATGCCTGCATCTAAAGGTCATTCCATCATTTTTGAAAATAAAACGCAATATTTATATAAAAGAATTAACGTTAGTTTAGATGGTAAATCTTTGCTTGGTGGAATATTAGTAGGTGATGCTACTGATTATAGTATGTTACATCAAATATATTTAAACGGAATGACTATTCCTGAAGATCCTGCACAGTTGATTCTACCTGCAGGAGAAGGTGGTGCCTCTTTTGGTGATGTAATGGATTTGCCAGACGAAGCTCAAATATGTTCTTGTGAGAGCGTGACAAAAGGACAAATTTGCGGAGTTATTGAAAGTGGTGAAGCTACAGATTTGGCTGATGTTGTTGGTTGTACAAAAGCTGGTACTGGCTGTGGCGGTTGTAAACCAATGGTTAAAGATCTTACCGAGGCGACTTTAAAATCTTTAGGTATAGAAGTTAAAGATACAATTTGCGAACATTTTGATTTAAATAGACAAGATTTATATAAAATTATTCAGGTTAAAGGATATAAGAAATTTAATGAAGTCTTAGATAATCACGGAAATGGTGGTCATGGCTGTGAACTTTGTAAACCTGTAGTGGCTTCTCTAATGGCTACAATTAATGCTGATACTGCTAATGAAGAATATGCAATTCAAGATTCTAACGATAGGTTCTTAGCGAATATTCAGCGCAATGGTACCTATTCAATTGTACCACGTATTCCTGGTGGTGAAATTACTCCAGATAAGTTGATTGCTTTAGGAGAAATTGCTAAGAAATATGACCTGTATACAAAAGTAACCGGTGGTGTACGTATCGATTTATTTGGGGCCACCTTAAATCAACTACCAATAATTTGGAAAGAATTAATTGAACATGGTTTTGAAAGTGGCCATGCCTATGGTAAATCTTTACGTACAGTAAAAACGTGTGTTGGATCTACATGGTGTCGTTACGGAATGGATGAGAGTGTAAGCTTTGGAATTGAATTAGAAAATAGATACAGAGGTATACGTGCTCCTCACAAAATTAAAGGAGGAGTTTCTGGTTGTATACGTGAATGTGCAGAGGCTCGCGGAAAGGATTTTGGATTAATAGCCGTTGAAGGAGGATGGAACCTTTATGTAGGTGGTAATGGTGGAGCTACACCACGACATGCGGAGTTATTGGCAGAACAGATTGATAATGAAACTGTAATTAAATATATAGACCGTTATTTGATGTTTTATATGCGGACAGCGAAACCATTACAAAGAACGGCTGCATGGCAAGATAGACTAGAAGGTGGAATGGATTTTTTAAAAGAAGTAATCATTGAAGATAAGTTAGGTATTGTAGATGATTTAGAAAAAGAAATGCAAACATTGGTAAATAAATTTGAATGCGAGTGGACACAAGCCATAAATAATCCTGAAATGATGAAACGTTTTAGCCACTTTGTAAATAGTGAAGAAGAAGACGATAATTTGGTTTTTGTTCCAATGAGAGAACAAAAAATGCCAGAACCTTGGAAGTAATTAAACAACTTAAAGTTAAGTAATATGGAAGAAGTTCAGAAAAAATATAAAACCACTAAATTGAAAGATGTAAATTTTTGGTTTAAAGCTGCTCCTGTTAACGCTTTTCCAAAAGATGGCGGTGCCTGCATTAAATATAAAAATTTGCAAATTGCTGTTTTTAATTTCGAAAGATTAAATAAGTGGTATGCAACCCAAAATTTATCTCCTGAAAAACAAGAAATGGTTCTTAGCAGAGGTATGATAGGTGATTATAAAGGAACACCTATGATTGCTTGTCCGCTTCATAAAAAAACCTTTTCGTTAGAAACCGGTGAAAATTTAAATGGTGATTTAGACCCAATTGCCGTATATCCCGTAAAAATAGAAAATGACTTTGTGTATGTAGGCTTTTCTGAATAGTTTTGAGTAAAATAGAATACCATGACAAATTCGGAAAAAATGCAGCGGGCTTTTCAACTTTTTGATGCCGCAAATTCAGAAGATCCCAATTCTGAGGTTTATAAAAATAAAAGTTACCCAAAAGAGTTGTTATACGCTATTCGTATGACTGATCAGTTGAATGCATTTGAAAAAAACGCTTCCGAACCCTTACAATTAACTGTTAGATGTCAACATATATGTCGATGGGAAATTCCTAGGGAATCATACGATATGAATAGAGAAGGGTATTTGTGCTGGCGACAAGAATTGAAAAAGTTTCATGCAAAAAAAGCTCAAAGTATTCTTGAAGAAGTTGGCTATTCTGAAGAAATTATCGCTAAGGTTAAGTTTCTTCTAGAGAAAAAACAATTGAAGAAAAATGAAGAAACACAAACATTAGAAGATGTTGTTTGCTTGGTTTTTCTTGAGCATTATTTTGAGCCATTTGCAGCAAAGCATCCTGAAGAAAAAACCATAGATATCCTTCAAAAGACTTGGCGTAAGATGTCGGATAAAGGACATGAAGCAGCTTTGAAATTGCCGCTATCTAAAAATTCCGTGGCATTAGTTTTGAAAGCAATTTCGTAACAACATCTATGGAGAATAGTAATAAACAAAACGCACTAGACACTAGTACCTTTCTACGAGTTCGTAAGTGGTATCTCTTAGCGTTAGCCGCAATTGCAATTACTATAATTCTTGCTAATTTGTTAATCCAATCTCATTTAAATTCGCAATTAAGTGATTCTCGTGTAATTAATGTTGCTGGGTTTCAACGAGCATTTAGTCAAAAACTGGTTAAGGAAATTCTACTTTTGAACGAAACTCCTTCTTCTCAAAAAAAGCAACATATTTTAGCTGAAATAGAAAAAACACTTGAAGTGTGGAAGGCCTCGCATTTGGGTCTTCAATCTGGTAGTATTGAGTTAAATCTTCCTAAAGAAAATGACTCAGAAATATTATCTCTTTTTAAAATTTTAGACCCACATCACAAGAAGATGGTTGGGGCAGTTGAGAAAATTTTATCCCAAAAAAATATATCGAATTCTGACTTTAATAGCCAGAAATCTATTCTTTTAGAAAATGAGCGTGAATTTTTACGTTTGATGAATGACATTGTAAATAAATATGATTCACGTAGTAATTCTAAACTCCAAAATTTGAAACACAAAGAATATTGGCTTTTAGCATTGTCACTTTTGATTTTACTACTAGAGATATTTTTTATTTTTAAACCTTTATCAGTTCAAATTCGAAAAACTATTTCGAATTTAATGCAAAGTGAGTCTAAATCAGTAACGAAATCTAAAAAAATAGAATCACTATTAATTGAAAAAGAAAAGTCTTTAAAAGAATTGCAAGAACTAAATTTTGTAATTGATAATGCTGCTCTTTTTGCAAGTGCTCGTGCAGATGGTAGCATCGTTTTTATTAGTAAAAAATTCCTTAATCTTTTGAGTGTTGAAAGAGAACAATTGAGTAAGCCATTATCAGAATTATTAACTACCGATGAAGGACAACAACGTTATCTGAAAGAAGTATTAAAAAATAATCGCAAGAATAATATTAGAAATGAAGAAATTCAAATTACTACAGTTAATAAAGATAGTTTTTGGCTAGATATTTCTATTATTCCTATGCATCAAGCAAGTAAACAACAAAGTATCTTAATTTTATGTTCTGATATTACAGAGCGTAAACAAAACCAATTGAAATTAGAACAATTGACACAGCAGAATTTTGAAGAACGAATGAATCAAAAAAGACTGCAAGCAAGTCAAATAGTAGAAGGGCAAGAAGAAGAACGAAAGCGTATTGCAAAAGATATACACGATGGTATAGGACAAATGTTGACGGCCTTACGATTTAATATAGAATCTATTGATATTTCTAATAGAGAAAAAACAGTTGAAAAAATAGCTTATTTAAAGGGTCTTACTGCCGATTTAATAAAAGGTGTGCGAACAGCCACATTCAATCTCACACCACCTGAATTAAGTGATCATGGAATTTTCCCTGCATTGCATAAGATGACATCAGAATTAGCTAAACTTACAGGAAAGAATATTTTATTTGAAAATAAGATAGAAGAAAATATGCGCTTTAATTCTTTAGCCGAGACTAACATTTATAGAGTAACACAAGAAGCTGTTAACAATGCAATAAAGTATGCGGAGTCAAATTACATTTTAGTCAGTATTAAGTTTAGTAACGATATTTTAAGTATTATTATTGACGATGATGGCAAAGGGTTTAACACTTCTATACTAGGAGAGGTTCCTAAGAATAATAGTGATGGCGGAATGGGGCTTTTCTTTATGAAAGAGCGCATAAGTTATATTAATGGGCGACTTTTTATTAATTCTATACTAGGGAAAGGAACTAAGGTTACCATAAATTATAAAATTCAAAATAAGGAAGATTAATATGGTGCAAAATCAGTTATATCCAGTTTTTTTAAAAGTATCACAATTGAATATTTTAATTGTAGGGGGTGGTAATATAGCACATGAGAAATTGACTTTTCTTTTAAAGTCTAGCCCTAATGCTAAAGTGGAAATGGTTGCGCCAATGTATCGCGATGTAACGACCAAATTAGCAGAAGAATATAATATTAAAATGCATTTAGATAGTTATGATTCTAACTATTTGAAGAATAAACATATGGTAATAGCTACTACTGATAATGTTGCAATTAATGAACAAGTGTATCACGATTGTAGAGCAGAGCATATTATAGTAAATGTAGCTGATAACCCACCTTTCTGCGATTTTTATATGGGAGGTATTGTTACTAAAGGTAATGTAAAAGTTGCTATTTCAACTAACGGTAAATCACCAACGACTGCTAAGCGGTTACGCCAGTTTTTTGAGGATGTAATACCTGAGAATATTGATGATTTGGTACAAAACTTAAATAAGTATAGAGAAACTATCAAAGGAGATTTTGAACAAAAAGTAGAAACCCTTAATGAATTTACCAAAAGCTTGGTAAATAAAAAAGAAGATAATGAAAATTAGAATTAAAGGAAATTCAATTCGCTATAGATTAACACAATCTGAAGTGAAAACTTTTTGTGAAATCGGTTATTTTGAAGAACAGACTCAATTTTTAGAAAATACTTTAGTTTATTCCATAAAATTATCAGACTCCATTCAAAATATCGAAGCACATTTTAGGTCAAATAAAATAGAATTAGTTATTTCTAAATCTTTGATAGGGGAGTGGGCTACTAATGAGAAAGTTGGATTTAAGTATAATTACAATTTGGCCAATGGTAAGATTCTTTCGATACTAATTGAAAAAGATTTTACTTGTTTGGATAATACTATTGAAGATCAATCAGATAATTATCCAAATCCAAAGCTTCAATAATTATTTTGATTTTATATATACTAAAAACTGTTGGTTTGGCTAATGAGTGAAGCACTTTTGTTATCAGCCTTATCCGCTTTGTTTAAAGGCGATAAATAAATAATATTACCTGTTGATGGGGTGCTTGCTTTTGAACTGGTTTTAACTCCTATTAGATTGTTTAAATAGTTCTCTTTGTAAAATAACATTCTATGTTGGTTATTACAGGGTAATTTCAGATTATAGTAACCATTTTTATCAGTTTCAAATGTAAAGTTTACACTATTGTGTATTGAGTTTAATTGAATGTGTGCATTGGCAATAGGCTCCTTTGTACTTTCATCAAGTACGTAACCTGAATATTCTTGAAAAGCTTCAACTTCTTTTTTTATAAGTTGATAAATATCACTTTTACCATGACCGCCAATTCTATTTGAAGAGAAGTAAGCAATATTTCTGCCTCGTTCAGCAATGTATGAAAAATCATCCATAGAACTATTTACAGATGTTCCCATATTTAAAGGAATAGCGAATTCTAATTTCGAAATTATTTGCGCACTAAAGATGTCAAGTCCTCCCATGCCATAATGAGCATCTGAAGAAAAGAACAATTGCTGGCCTTGTACAAAAGGAAAATCTTCTCTACCAGCAGTATTAATTTTTGATCCTAAATTTATTGGAGCAGAAATAACATCACCATTATTGTTTAAGGATACCTTATAAATATCGCTTTCACCAAAACCGCCAGGCATATTGGAAGAAAAATACAAATCTTTACCATCTGCACTAATTGTTGGATTATTACAAGAATAATTCTCATTGTTGAAGCTTAGTACTTTAATGTCTGTAAGCTCATTATTACGAATTGTTGCTCGTAAAATTTGCTGGTTTTTTATATTTACTTCATTAAATTTATGCGATTGATTTCTTGTAAAATATACAGTTTTACTATCTCTTGAAAAAGATAGGGAAGGTGTTAAGGTGGAGTCTGAAATAACGCTCGAATAATAGGCTTCGCCAATAGCAGTATCTTGTGCTATTCTATACAATTTTTTAGTATTCTCATAGCCTCTAGACGAAATAAATAACAATCCATTTTTATTTAGGGTCGGACCGAAATCTGACTCAGTACTATTAAATTTTAAATTGGTTATGGCGTAATTGTCGTTTTTTCTTCTTTGATTATTTAGGTGATTTTTTTGGTGTCGTATCAGTTTTAATTGATTTGAATTTTCATAAAATTTAAATAATATTTCATCTGCTTTTCTAATTTGTCTATTTGCTTTTAAGCATTCAACCAATTTAATTATATAACTTTCTTCGAGAATACCTTGTTGTGCATCGTAAAGTTTTAAATACCAAACTCCAGCTTCAGAATAATTATTAATATTAAAAAAACTATCAGCTAAATTCTTTATTATATGTGTCGAAGGCTCTGTATTTGATTTTAAAATTTCACCATATAATTCAATGGCCTTTTCAAAATGAAATGTGTTAAATTGTATGTCTGCTTCATTTAATAATTCTTCGTTAGATTTTGAAGAATGGCTAATATTTATTGACGTTTCTCTATATATTTTGTCTACGCTTTTAACCTTCGCATAAATTGAACTCACGATAAATAGGTTAACAATAAGTAGTATTCGAATATCAAAAAAAATGGGAAACTTCATTATTTTAGAATTACAAGATTGGGTTCTATATTAACAATTATAGTCTGCTTTTTATTGGAATATGTCGATTATGTATTCGATGAAATGTCCATTTCGTTCGTTGAAGTACAAATGATTTTTTAGACAACCGATGAACTACAACTTTCAAAATATTTTCAAAAACGTATTATTAATTAAACTAAAATAGTTGTTTTAAATATTGAAGTAAAAATAGAAGTAATTCGTATTCAATTGTTGAAAAATGAAAAATAGTATCAAAATTTTTTAAACAAAAGATAGTTTCTGTTTTTAAAAATTTATATTATGATATACATATATGGTAGCTGGTATATCTTTAAATGAAGAATTACAAATGGAGTATAAAGCAAAAAAATGGTAAAGGCATAATATTATGCCTTTACCATTTTATTTGCGGGAGAATTTCTTAAAATTACTCTGCTAATGTGTATGTTATTAATTTAAATCAACAGTTGTATTTTTTTATTTCGCATTAGTTAAATTATCATTTTCGTTATTTTTAGAAACAATAATGAAATTTGAGCGCCTGTTTAATAAATGTTCTTGTTCGCTACATTGAACTCCGTTTGCACATTTGTTTTTTAATTGGGTTTCGCCAAAACCATTAGCACTTACTATTCGGTAACTTGCAACACCTTGTGCTATTAAATATTTACTAGTAGATTTAGCTCTGTCATCTGATAATTGTAAATTATAGCTATCGGATCCCCGAGCATCTGTATGCGATTCAATTTTGATTTTTATATCAGGAAATTTACGCATTGCGAATAGCACTTTTTCCAGTTCAATTTCTGCTCTGGTAGTTATGTTAGATTTATCATAGTCAAAATAAATAGGATCTACTTTTATTTTTTCAACATTACCCTCTTTTACAATTAAACTTTCGAATGGAGTTAAATAAACCATATTATTTGTTGATGCATTTTCTACACCTTCCCCTGTAATTATTTTTACACTTTCTCTTGAAAATCCAGCCTTAAAAAAAAGCAAATTGTTTTCTCTGTTACATGGTAATGTAACGTTGTAATACCCATTCTCATCAGTTCTAAGAATATGTATTTGTTCGTCTGTAGAATTGCTAATTTCTAAACTAGCTTGTGCTATAGGTTCGTTAGTAATTTTATTTATTACGTAACCGGAATATTCTAAACATTCTATTGGTTTAACCTTAGAAAATCTGTAAATATCATCATCACCTTTTCCACCGTGTCTGTTTGAAGCAAAATAACCATTTCCCTTTTCTTTCTCACGAATAAATGAGAAATCGTCCATGTTACTATTAATAGGTTTTCCCATATTCATTGGCATTGAATAATCTGTTTTAGAAAAAATTACAGATCCAAATACATCTAATCCACCAAGACCATAATGACCATCTGAAGAAAAATAAATTCGTTCATCTTGTATGAATGGAAACATTTCTCGCCCACGAGTATTAATTGCTGGGCCCAAATTCATTGGGTCTGAAAGTACATCACCATTGGTGTTAAGCTCCACGACATAAATATCACTTTCACCATATCCGCCCGGCATATTTGAAGTGAAGTATAAAAACCTACCATCTGGACTAAGTGCTGGATGACCACAAGAATATTTTTTACTGTTAAAACTCAATGAAGTTACATTCATCATTTCGTTATTAACTATGGTGCCTCTTAAAATCTCCATATTAGATAGACCATCCTCGTTTGTATTTAATTTGTTTTTGGTTTTTAAGTAGTTTCTAGTAAAATAAACTGTCTCGCCATCCCACGAGAAAGTAAGTGTAGCATCGTGATATGCAGATTCTAAATTGTTTAAGAACTTTTCGGGGATATACGTGTCGTCATTTTCGTTTGTAATATATAAATCTAAATATGGTTGTTTGTTCCATGGATATAATTCGCCATTTGATTTAATGGTATCTCGAGCAGAAGCAAAAATTAATCTATCATTAAATTGCACAGGTGCGAAATCTGATTTTTTGCCATTAAAAGCTAAATTTGATACTTCATATTTCTCTTTTACAAGCTCTAAACTATCTAAATACCGCTTTTGCGTCATTATAACTTTTAATCGATCTTTATCAGTATAAAAGTCCTTTAATAAATTATCGGCTCGGTCGTTTTCATTATCAGCTTTTAGACATTGAACAAGTTTTATAATATTTCCCTCTCCGAATTCTCTTCCTTGTATTCTATAGAGTTTCTCATACCATGGTTTGGCCAAAGTGTACTCATTTATATTAAAGTAACTTGCAGCTAAATTTTGCATTATATGAATAGATGGTCTGTTTTTTTTAGCTGCTAACTCTTTGTAAAGTACAATAGCTTTGTCAAATTTAAAATCATTGAAAAACTCATCAGCTTTTGACTCTTTTGTTTGGGCCGAGCCTATTAAACAAAAGCCCATTAACGTATATAGTAGTAGTTTTTTCATTGTTTTTTGTTTTAGAAGAAACGTGGAGATAATGCGCGTTTTTTGGTGTTAAATAGTGTGTATTTAAGTATAACTTCGTGAGATCCATCATTATAACTTTGTAGACCTGTTATAGAATAGTCGTAGGCATAGCCTAAAAAGAAACTTTTAGAAATATGGAATCCTGCTAAAGCACTTATTGCATCATCATATCGGTAAGCAGCACCTATTGCAAATGTTTCCTTAATTAAAAAATTCGCAGAAAAATCTAAAGTCAATGGTGCACCTGATACATGTTTGGTTAGAATAGTAGGTTTGAATTTTAGATTCTGAGATAAATCAAAAACATAACCAGCCATAAAATAATATTGACTTTTTCTATCGGTTACGGTTTCATCATTATCACTATAAACCTGAGAGTTAAATATGTTGTTTGTTGAAATACCCATATACCATCTGTCACTATAGAAAAAAGCACCCGCCCCAAAAACTGGTCTTGTTGTGCTAAGATTCTCCGTGAAAACTGGATCTAAATTATTTTCATAAGTACCTTTGGACCAATCTATTTTTAAGACATCAAGCCCCGCATTAACACCAAGCCCTAATTTTGTTTTATACCCCGTTTGTATATGATAAGCAAAGTTTGCATTTATATTTAGATTGTTTGAGGCTCCAATTTTATCATTTACTGCACTAATGCCCAGACCCATTTTATCTTTGATTAATCCATTAACTGAAAATGATTGTACTTTTGGAGCACCATCTAAATTCACCCATTGCGAACGATGTAAGAGTAAAGCTTCTAAATGTTCGCTAGAACCTGTATAAGCGGAGTTAATTACCGTTGTATTATACATGTATTGGGTATATTGTGGTACTTGCTGTGCGAATGTGTACTGTGTAGCTGTAATAAATACACAGAACAAAATGAATTGCGCTATTTTATATATTGTTTTCATGCTTGGATATAATTTGGGTTGATTTAATTTTTAAAATTGATACATTATCTGGCTAGTTGAAGCCAACCTACAAGGTGACGATCAATTTCAGGTATGTTGATTTTGTAGAAATAGGTACCTGCAGGTAAATGTTCACCATTTCGTAGTACCCCATTAACATTTGCTATACCATCCCAAGTGTTCTGGTAATTTGTAGCACTAAAAACCATACTGCCATTTCGATTATAGATTTCGACTGTATTGTCATAAACTTCTAAACCGTCTACCTTAAAGAAATCATTAAATCCATCATTGTTTGGCGTAAATTCATTGTAGACAATTAAGGCAAATTCTTCCCCTAAAACTTCTCCACAGGAAACTGTTGCGATAGATTGATTAAGACCTGCAGCAGAAATACAATTTGCACTGTCCGTATAAGATAGATTTATTGAAGTGTTTTGTAAAGCTGTCCATCTAACTGTTACGGATTCATCTGTTGAGGTGCCACCGGCTGTAATACTACCTCCTGTTATGTTCCACACATAATTCTCTTTGCCACTTATTGTTGAATAAGTGTAATCTCGATTAAGACAAACATCCTCAAATTGTCCAGACAATAAAATGGAATCATCTTCACCAAGAGTTACTGTAATGGCTAGTCTATCTGTACTTTCGCAACCCCCTTGTGATTGAGCTACATAGTAAGTTTCGCCATCTACTAATGGAGTAGTAGGGTTTATTTCATTACCATCAGACATATTGTCGTAAAAGATTACATCTTGCTCATTAACTTGTATATCGGCAACAATTGGATTACTGCTTTGACAGAATGTTTGTTGTGAAGAATTGGTGGTAGGAGCAGGTACACTCATAATATTTACTGTAACTTCAACTCTACTAAGAATTGAAGTTGGGATATCAAGAATACCAGCTACATAAACTTCACCATCTACTAAAGGTGTATTAGCGTCAAGTAAAACATTACTGGTTAAACTTTCAAAAAATACCATATCGTTTCGAGATAACTGTAAATCTGAAACTACAGCTAATTCGGTTTCACAAAATGTTTGCGTTAGGTTGTCAAGTGGTAATTCTGGTAAATCTATAGGTATAAGACCTGTTATTGTGCATACACCATTAGAAATAGTAGTTTCTATTCCAGTGCTGACTGCGTCTATTAAATTGCTTGCATCAATATCAATATTGAAATTTAAGTTGGTGTCTAATGTTCCATTACTAGAAATATTATTTAGAGTAAGTGATAATAAATCTCCAGCATCAACATCTCCTGTTACGTTTCCTGTTAATGATAGATCTGTATCGCCCTGATAAATACTAACCAGGTCATCGATATCTAATACAGTGTCAACTAAAACGTTGGCATCAAAATTAGAGTCTACAACTGTTAATATTACTTCTTTATAATCACCTGGTGCATTTTCACAAGAAGCAGTAGCCTCCGTTATTTTTACATAATAAGTATAAGGACTATTAGCTTCATCTAAGTTGTTAATTCTTAAAGTGCCATTTGATGCTATTGAATATGTAACACCACTTGCCACCAAACCATCAGTAATCTCATTGTTCCCATTTGAATCGAAATACCAAGAAAATGTTCCGTCAATTGCACTTGTAGGAATTAAAGTAGCTTCACTAGAAGAACAAACTGAAGATTCATTTCCAGAGACTTCAATATCATTTGCTGTAGGTATGTCTACGACATTTACTGTTACTGGAACTCTGACAGATTCTTGTGTGCAAGTAGTTTTAGCCGAAGCTACATAATATGTAGTTTCAGTTGTTAGATTAGGTGTTGTAAATGTTTCTCCTGAGTTAACAGTTGCTAATAAATTTCCATTTTCTGGCGCATCATACCATCTTATTTCTGTGTTTGAATCACCTTCAGCTGTTGCTGTAATTGATGTAGATGTGTTGTAACAGGTACTAATATTTTCCGAACCTCCGGATATTATTGGAGAACCTGGCCCAATAAATACCTCATGAATTTCTAATTGTTGTTCTAATGCTACATTTAATAAAGAAGACAAACGTATTGTTAATCTATCAACATTGGCCTCTGGACGGACTTCAATTGTAGCCATTGAGTTGCTTTGTAATAGCGTTAGTACATCTAAATTTATGAGGTTGTTTAAATTGTCAGTAAATACAATATTGTTTGGGCCATTCTGACCAACTACTTCAATATTATTTAATATTCCCGCCTGTAATAATGATGGGTTAGTAGATAATTGAATATAAAAACTATCGTCTTCATGCGATGGCGTATCAAAATAAATTGTTTGTTCAATACTTGCGGCAACTCCTAAAATTCCTAAACTAAGTTCGGAAGAAGTACTTGTATTTTGGTCAATTGCGGCACCAGGATTGGTAACTCCCGCACCACCAATATTTAGAAGGTCAAGGGTAATCCCATTACCACTAAATGATGTGTAATTAGGAGTGCCACAATTACTTGTGCCGCTACTATTATAGGCACCAAAGATATTTAAGGCTTTGGTATTATTTAGCCCTATTAGTGAACCTATTCTATTCGTAATTTTAATTCTATTATAGTCGATAGATGGGGCAATTGCCAAAAAGTAATTGTTATTTGCATCAGAAACCACTCGTAAATCATCATTGGAAAAACCAATTGTTGAATTTGATGCTCTACTAAGTACTGTGGTACTTCCATTTTTGGCTTCTACAGAAAATTCTTGATTTCCAATAAGAAGTGTTCCTGTTATATTAGCTAATAAGTTTCCAAGACTACCACCAAGTAAGCTTGGTAATAGGTCGTCTTCAGTTTCTATTTTTACATAACTAGTTTTGTTTGCAGAAATAGTCTGAGGAAAACCTAGTTCTAGTACTCCTGAATAAGCTCCTATTCCGATAGCAATTCCGGAACTCGCCATAATCTCTGCATTAGAGTTTAGATTTTCATCTACTGCATTAGCTGAAATGTTTACGTGTTCTTCATCAACAATTGTCGTTGCATAATCTTTGGTTTGTGCCCACGTTGAACAAATCCCAAAAAGTATATTAGCAAGTAAGAAAGAGAATCGAATTTTTAAAGTATTTGTAAGATTCATACACAATATATTGTAGGTTTAGTCTTACGGTAACTTAAAGGATCGAAATTTATTTTGCCATATTGCAATTTTTTTGGGTGAAATGTATCTTTTTATCGACGAAATGCATAGTTCTATATGGGAAATAGGATGAAATACGTTTGAAGATTTTGTTTGTTTTTAAAATATTATGTATTTCTATGGCTCCTATCTGCGTTGAAGTAAAGAAGATTAAAAAGATAAAAGCCCCCTTTTGTTTCAAGAAAGAGGGCTTAAGAAAATAAGCTATTTGTTTATATAAATTGGTTTTGATTTACTTAAAAAATATTTGCGTAAAATACAGCACTCCGTTATCATCAGCAGTCACACTTACTGCTGTATAGTTTACATCACCTTCCATTACTTTTTTGTGAGTTGGGCTATTGATCCATGCTTCTAATATTTGATCGGCATTGTAAAAATCTTTACCTAGGTTTTCAGATACATATTCCGAATTGGTTTCAAGTGAAAGATTTGAAGATCTCTTTCCAAAATTATCATGGCTAATTTTGCCGGCATCAATCATATAATTATTATGATCAGTTGCATAGGAATAAGCTACAGTACTAAATTGTAGCGTGTTTAAACCTTTAGATATTCTATAATCATTTACAACATCAATTACTTCTTGTTCAATTTCAGAAATCTCCGCTTTACTATTTGTTGCAGCAATTTCTGTGTACAATTCAGCTTCTTCAGTATTAGTAGAAGAACAAGAAACAGTTAAAGTTAAAAGGGCGATAAGAATTAAAAGGTTGAAACGAAACATAGCTTATTAATTTTGTTGTTATTACTGATGTAAAAGTAGTCCGAGTACTACATGAAATCACCAAAAACTATGTGTACGGTATTTTTTTTCAGATTAAGTGTAAAATACTGATAATCATGTTATTGAAATTAAAAATCGCTAAAATTTTCATCTGATAAATGATGTGTTTTACCCGAAATATTGCGCTTAAACGGTGATAAATTGTAGATAAACGTGAGTGGAAAAATGACTCCTTCGACGAGTGGATAAAAACAAAGGTTGAATGACTTTTAAACCATTAAAGTTTGTCAATTTTCTATAATTAGCAATAATTCCAATTGTAAGAATTATCTATTATATTGCTATCAAAATTCTAGTAGTTTATATTAACAAACAAATTTAGCATGCTTTCGACTAGATTGATTTTATTAACAATTTTAACGTTCCTATGTTCTTGTAAAGAATTAAAAAAGGAAACTGTAGAAACTATTCAAGAACAACAGCGGCCAAATGTTATTTATATCCTTGCAGATGATTTGGGGTATGGAGATTTGGGTTGTTATGGACAGCAAAAGATTAAGACACCGAATATTGATAGTATGGCAGCGGAAGGTATGTTATTTACAAATCATTATGCAGGCAATACAGTTTGTTCCCCATCTAGGGTTTCTTTATTAACTGGGTTTCATCAGGGTCATGCTACCGTAAGAGGTAATTATAAAAATGAATTAACTGCTTCTGATTTTACAATTGCTAAAATGTTTAAGAATTCTGGTTACGAAACTAATTTAATTGGAAAATGGGGTTTAGGACCAGTTGGAACTGCTGGTGAACCTAGTAAACAAGGATTTGATAACTATTTCGGTTATTTAAATCAAACTAGAGCCCATAATTATTATCCGGATTACCTTATATATAATGGTGAAAAACTACATTTAACAAATGAAGTTGTATATATAAATAACGAAAAATCAAAAGGTATTAAAAGTTCAGCAACCAAGAAGAATGATTATTCCCATTCTATTTTTATTGATTCAGCACTTACTTATATAAGTAAACCGAAAAGCAAACCTTTCTTTTTATTCCTTCCCTTGACAATTCCTCATGCAAACAATGAGGGTGAATTAACTGCTGATCATGGTATGGAGGTTCCTAATTTAGGTATTTATGCAAATAAAGATTGGCCAGAAGCAGAAAAGGCCAAAGCAGCTATGATTAGTTTGCTTGATTCTGATATAGGCCGAATTCTAGCCAAATTAAAAGATATTGGAATAGATGAAAATACTTTGGTAATTTTCACGAGTGATAATGGTCCGCATAAAGAAGGTGGGGTTGATCCTAATTTTTTTAATAGTAGCGGGCCTCTTAGGGGTAAGAAACGCGATTTGTATGAAGGTGGTATCCGAGTTCCATTTATTGCAAAATGGCCAAGTGAAATTGAAAAGAATTCTAAGTCTGAATTACAATCAGCGTTTTATGATATGATGCCAACTTTTGCCCAAATTGTAAATGATACAACTTCCATTTCAACTGATGGTCTTTCTATATTACCAACGCTTTTAGGTGATATTCAAAATCAGCAAGTTCATGATTATTTATATTGGGAGTTTTCTGAAGGTAAACATGATGCTCAAGCCGTTATTGCTGGCAAATGGAAATTGCTATGTAAATATCACCCTTACGCTTGGGAATTGTACGACCTATCTAATGATATTGGCGAACAAACGAATGTTGCAGGAGATTATCCAGCTATTGTTCAAAAATTAAAATCATATATAGCGCAGGCTCATACTTACAATGAAAATTATTTATTGGAAGGCGAAAAAAAACCTGGTACATAATTTATTTAATGCTTTTCATAAATCAATGGAAAAAATTTTCCCTCCATTTTTTTCCCTTTCGCAATTTTCGGTACTTTTTGTAGTAATTCATCATTTGTATTACTTATGGTGCCATCTGCGAATACATTCAATACAAATGCCCTACGACTTATTTTAGATTTGTTCTCATAAGACCCGTGTACCATTAATGGATGATGAAATGATCCATAACCTTTTTTCATTTCAATAGGGACTGGCTTAAATTCAACTTTCTGCTCAGGTGTTAGATAATTCATTAATCCATTCATATCGCCTGCTAAAGAGGGTGCGTTTAATAAGCCCCATTTATGACTTTTTGGAATATAGTGTAAACATCCATTCTCAATTGTGGCATCATCTAAACCTGTCCAACAGGTTAAATGTTGCATTGCAATGGTGCGCGTCCAATAAGAATAATCTTGGTGCCAGGCAACAACTCCACCATGTTTTGCTGGTTTGCAAAATAATTGGTCATGCCAAAAACGAACAGATTTATCTTCAAGTAATTGATGTGCAGCCATTACAAAAGCAGGATTCCAAATTACATCATGAAAACCGGGAGTGATGCGCCAATGTCCTAATGAATGAAATAATACGGTATTGGGGTCTTCAGACTCATTACTGTGAAATTCATAAAACAAATGATGCCCAGGATGTTTTGGGTCATTTATTTCATCAAGTTCTTTACGAAGAATATTAATCTGTTCATTATCTAATAATTTTATGTTAGAAATATAACCCATTTCGTGAAAATGGGATACTTGCTCTTCGCTTAAACGATATTGTTCCCATTCTGCTTTGGATGTAGGCCAATTAAACATCTTTGAAATTAAAGTGTGTTTATCGGCTAAATCTCTTACGGTATTCATTGTTCTTATTTTTAATTCATTCTCTACTCAAAAATATACTTCAAAATCGTATTTTTAGCTACTTAATTCAAAATAATTGCATTCATTAAAAAAATAATGAGATTTGCTTGAGTTACTATTTATACAAAAAGGATAATTTTTTAAGAAGTATGGCAACGAAATTTATACAGATTCACCCAAAAGATAATGTTTTAGCCGCCCTAACGGATTTAACAGCGGGTACAAATATTGAACATGAGGGAAGTGCGTTAACGTTAACGACTGATACTCAGGCAAAACATAAGTTTACCATTGAAAATCTTAAAGTTGGTGATGATATTGTAATGTACGGTACACTTGTAGGGAAAGCCACAAAGCCAATTGCTAAAGGTGAAACAATTACTACGGAAAATATAGTACATGCTTCATTGGAATACGGAGTAGGAGGGGTAAAGGAGAAATGGGAAGCGCCAGATGTTTCTAAATGGAAAGGGAAGACTTTTAATGGTTATCATAGAGCAGACGGAAAAGTTGGTACCGCAAATTACTGGCTTGTAATACCTATGGTTTTCTGCGAAAATAGAAATGTTGAGGTTATGAAATCTGCTTTATTAAAATCTTTAGGTTATCATATGACTACAGATTTTATTGTTGATACTGAAACTCTTGTTGAGAATTATAAAAATGGAGCATCAGGGGAAGAACTTGTCAACTTAGATATTATTAAAACTCCAGAAGATATTAAGCAAAATCGTACTTTTCCTAATGTTGATGGTATTAAATTTTTAACTCATGAAGGAGGTTGTGGTGGTTTTCGATTAGATTCTGAAACACTTTGCAATTTATTTGCTGGGTATATAACTAATCCGAACGTGGCCGGTGCAACGATTTTAAGTTTAGGATGTCAAAATGCAGAAGTACGAATAGTAGAAGAAAGAATCAATAAACTAGATCCAAATTTCTCTAAACCCTTATATATATTAGAACAACAAAAGAGCAAAAGTGAACGACATTTTATAGAAGATGCTGTTAAGAAAACGTTTTTGGGTCTTATAGAAGCTAATAAGACTGAACGTAAACCAGCTCCTATAAGTAAATTGGTTTTAGGCCTTGAATGCGGTGGGTCTGATGGATTCTCTGGTATTTCTGCTAATCCGGCCTTAGGTCATGCATCAGATTTATTAGTTGCGCTAGGTGCAACAACAGTTTTGTCAGAATTTCCAGAATTAAATGGTGTAGAGCAAGAATTAATAAATAGATGTGAAACTGAGGCAAGTGCTAAAAAGTTTACAGCCTTAATGGATACATATTCGGCAAGAGCAGTAGCACTTGGGTCTGCATTTGCAGATAATCCCTCTCCTGGAAATATTAAAGACGGACTGATTACCGATGCAATTAAATCTGCCGGTGCTGCTAAAAAAGGTGGTACCTCACCTGTTACTGATGTTTTAGACTATACAGAACCGGTAAATAAAAAAGGGCTAAATCTATTGTGTACACCGGGTAATGATGTTGAAAGTACTACGGGTCTTGCTGGGTCTGGCTGTAATGTTATTGCTTTTACTACCGGTTTAGGTACTCCA
Source organism: Flavobacteriaceae bacterium EG-1 (assembly GCF_009649685.1). Lineage (GTDB taxonomy): Bacteria > Bacteroidota > Bacteroidia > Flavobacteriales > Flavobacteriaceae > Aurantibacter_A. The sequence continues at coordinate 1,498,726 of NZ_WJPK01000001.1, read as the reverse complement.
ACAGGAAACCCAATTACACCTGTTGTTAAAATGTCTAGTAACGATGCATTGGCCAAACGTATGAAAGATATAATAGATTTTAACACTGGTGGTGTAATTACTGGAGAAGCAACTATTGAATCGAAAGGTGAAGAGCTACTAGAATATATAATTGAAGTGGCCAGTGGAGAAAAAGCTCCGGCTGCAGTACGATTAGGCCAGGAAGATTTTATTCCTTGGAAAAGAGGTCTGTCGTTATAGAATAACTTTTTTCATAAGGTGATATTCATACAATTTAGGATGCAAAAATTAAATAGAAATACAGTTGAAGGTCTAAGTCCATTACCCATTAAAATTATGCAATTTGGTGGGGGAAATTTTTTAAGAGCCTTTGTAGATTGGATGGTGCAAGTTTTAAATAAGGAGACTAATTTTAATGCTGGGATTGCAGTAGTTAAGCCTACTGAAAGTGGTGATTATAGTGCTTTGAAATCTCAAGACGGATTGTTTACTGTGGTATTAGATGGAATAAAAAATGGCGAACTTATTGCTGAGAAAACAATTGTTGATTGTGTGCAGAAAGTATTGCATACCTATAACGAATGGGATGCTTATATAGCTTTAGCTGAAAATTCCGATGTGCGTTTCGTAATTTCTAATACGACCGAAGCTGGAATTAAATTTAATTCAAATGATCAGTTTGAAGTTAATCCACCGCAAGAATTTCCGGCAAAATTAACCAGATGGTTGTATCATCGATTCCAATATTTTAAAGGGGATAGTTCAAAAGGTTGCATATTATTACCTTGTGAATTAATCGAAAATAATGGTGTTGAATTAAAAAGAGTTGTGCTTCAATATGCCGACCATTGGGGATTAAATAATGATTTTAAAACGTGGATCAATACTTCAAATTATTTTTGTAGTACATTGGTAGACAGAATTGTATCTGGTTTTCCAAAGGAGCGGGTTGATGAAATTTTAGCAGAAACTAAATATGAAGATGAATTATTAGTAGCAGGTGAGTATTATCATAGTTGGGTGATAGCTGGAGACTCTATCATTCAAGATGAATTGCCATTCGCACAAACAGATTTAAATGTTGAATTTGTAGAAGATCTTGGTCCATATCGAGAAATGAAAGTACGTATTCTTAATGGTGCACATACTTCTCTGGTGCCTGTGGGGTACTTATCAGGAATACGCTTTGTAAAAGAAGCTATGGACGACAGTGTAGTATCCAATTTTGTAGAATCTCTTTTAAATGAAGAGTCGGCTAAAACATTAGATTTTCCAAATGAAGTAAAGCAAAAGTTTATTGCTGCAGTTTTGGATCGTTTTAGAAATCCATTATTAAAACATCAGTTAATTAGTATTTCATTAAACAGTACTTCCAAGTTTGTATCACGCCTGTTACCTACTTTGAAAGATTATTCTGCAATTGAGCGAAAGCTTCCTAAAAGGATTGTATTTGGACTTTCAGCCTTAATTCGCTTTTATAAAGGTGATTTCGACGGAGAGGAAATTGATTTAAAAGATGACCCAGTTGTACTCGATTTTTTTAGTGATATTTATTCTAAATTAGACGCTGGCGTCATATCCTTAGTTACTGCAGTAGATATTATTTTAAGTAATTCAAATATTTGGGGTGAAGATTTAACTTTAATTGATGGATTAGCAAAATCAGTTTTAAATAATATTGATAACATTGAAAGTAAAGGAATAAAAACATCAATTCAACTTTTGTAAATAATAATTAGTTAACATGATAGTAGATTCGCATCAACATTTTTGGAAATATGAGCCCGCTAAACATTCGTGGATTGATGATGACATGGCAAATATTCGTCGCGATTTCCTCCCCGAAAATTTAAAGGAAGAGTTTTTAGCAAATGGTGTTGATGCTTGTGTTGCTGTACAAGCAGATCAGACTCTAGCTGAAACAGACTTTTTATTAGAATTGGCAAATGCAAATGATTTTGTAAAAGGTGTAGTAGGGTGGGTAGATCTGCGTTCAGAAACTGTAGATGCCGATTTAGAAAAATATCATTTAGAAAAAAAACTTAAAGGTTGGCGGCATATTGTGCAGGGTGAAGCCGATCATAATTTTTTAATTCGTAAAGAATTTTTAAGAGGAGTTTCGTTTTTAGAAAAGTACGATTATGTTTACGATATTTTAATTTTTCCACATCAATTGGGTGCTACTCTTGAATTTGTAAAGCATTTTCCGCATCAAAAATTTGTAATTGACCATATTGCTAAGCCTTATATTAAAGATGGATTTTATGATGGATGGGCCGTATTAATGCAAGAAGTCGCAAAACATGAAAATGTACATTGCAAATTATCTGGGATGATTACTGAGGCAGATTATCAAACTTGGACTTCAACACAAATAGCACCATACATGAAATTGGTTTTAGAAGCTTTTGGACCAAAAAGAGTTATGTTTGGATCTGATTGGCCTGTCTGTCTAGTTGCAGGTAAATATAGTGAAGCTAAAGGATTAGTTTCAAACTTTATCTCAAATTTAAGCGCTTCAGAACAGCAGGCTATTATGGGAGATAATGCTATTAAGTTCTATAATTTATAAAAAGAATTAGGCTAATAAATCTTTTACAACATGGCCATGAACATCTGTTAGTCGATACCTGCGACCTTGATGTTTGAACGTTAAACGTTCATGATCTATACCAAATAAATGCATTAAAGTAGCATGAAAATCATGTACATGAACTGGGTCTTTAACTACATTATAGCTAAAGTCATCGGTTTGCCCGTGGGTGTAACCCGATTTTACACCAGCACCTGCCATCCACATTGTAAAGGCTTTCGGATGATGATCACGACCATAATTTTCAGGAGTTAATTGCCCTTGAGAATAAACGGTTCTTCCAAATTCACCCCCCCAAACTACCAAAGTGTCTTCTAGCATACCTCTTTGTTTTAAATCTTTTATTAGAGCGGCATTAGCTTGATCAGTACGTTTGTTTTGCGCTTTTACACCCCCCGGACAACCAATATGTTGATCCCAACCTTGGTGATACAACTGTACAAACTTCACATCTTTTTCCAATAATTTACGCGCCATTAAACAATTGGCAGCATAGGTGCCAGGGTCTCTACTGTCTTCACCATACATGTCAAAAATATAATCTGGTTCGTCTGATATATCGGTAACTTCGGGGACAGAAGTTTGCATTCGAAATGCCATTTCGTATTGCGTCATTCGCGCTTTTATTTCTGGATCACCATAGGCGTCATTTTGTATCTCATTTAGTTTTCCTAAATAATCTAACATTTGTCTTCGGTCATGACCGTCATAATTTTCAGGATTACTTAGATATAACACGGGGTCTTTGCCTGATCTGAATTGAACACCTTGGTGTTCAGTTGGTAAAAATCCGTTTCCCCAAAGTCTCGAGTACAGTGGTTGCCCACCCATATTTTTTGTTATTAAAGTAATGAATGTCGGTAAATTTTCATTGTCAGAACCTAGACCATAACTTAACCATGATCCAATAGATGGTCTGCCAGCAAGTTGATTTCCAGTTTGCATAAATGTAATGGCTGGATCATGATTTATTTGATCTGTTTGCATCGATTTTATAAAGCATAAGTCATCAACAACCTCTGAAGTATACGGCAACAATTCACTTGCCCAGGCCCCCGATTTACCATGCTGTTTAAAATTGAAAATAGAAGGAGCCATAGGAAAACTAGTCTGCTCAGCGCTCATAGCAGTTAGGCGTTGCCCTTGCCGAACAGAGTCTGGCAGGTCCTGACCATACATGTCTTTTAATTTTGGCTTGTAATCCCACATGTCTAGTTGCGAAGGGCCACCACTTTGAAAAAGGTAAACGATGCGCTTTGCCTTTGGTAAATGATGGGGTAACCCTAATCGATTTTTATTATAAGATGTTAATAGGGCTTCGGCATTTAAAGTGTTTAAATTACTTCCTTTAACCGAAGCCCAAGCTTTGTCAGTATTAAGTAAAGTACCTAAGGCTATAGCGCCTAAACCCATTGAAGTCTTTGTTAAAAAGTTTCTTCTATTTAATTGATCTTCAACTTTTTGAAGGTCTTTGTTGTTTGACCGAACAATATCATGATTATTACACATAAGCTTGCTTGTATTTTACCTTTTTGTTATTGCTGCATCAGAATTCATAATGGTACTTGCTACTACCGCATTCGCTGCTACCATTGCTGCATCGTTTTTATTCGCTATACGGAATGCTCCGGTATTTAGCCATCCTTCGGTTTTCGATTTTTCAGATTTAAATTTTTCATACTCTAAAAGTTGTAAGTCGGCTAATAAATTAAGTTCATTTTCAGTTGCACTTCTACCTGTAAGTTTTTTAAAAATAGCACTCAGGCCTTCTTTAATATCAACATAAGAAAGCATATTATAGCCCAAAACTCTAGAGGCTTCAACATAAGTTGGGTCGTTCATTAAAACCAAAGCTTGTAGTGGTGTATTTGTTTCTTGACGGCGAACGGTACAGAAAGCTCTTTCTGGTGCATCAAAAGTTGCAATGGTAGGATTGGGTACAGACCTTTTCCAAATGGTATACATGCTTCTTCGATATAATTTCTCGCCGGTATCTTCTTCATAGGCTGCTCCATTTATCTTCCACAAACCTTTTGGTTGATATGGGTTTACACTAGGACCACCAACTGTTCTGTTTAATAAGCCGGACGCCACCAAGGCATTATTTCTCATCATTTCACCCGTTAATCTTTTGGAAGGACCTCGGGCTAATAGTCGGTTCGACTTATCTACTGCTAGTACTTCGTCACTTGCCTTTGAAGATTGGCGGTAGGTGTAAGACATTACCATTAGTTTATGTAAATGTTTAACATCCCATCCTGAATCCATAAATTCGATGGCGAGCCAATCCAGTAGTTCAGGATGGCTTGGTAATTCTCCCTGATTGCCAAAATCCTCAGCCGTTCTAACAATGCCAGTATCAAAAATGTTTTTCCAATACCGATTTACAGCAACCCTTGCCGTTAATGGGTTTTTTTTGCTTGTTACCCATTTCGCTAATCCGAGTCTGTTTTTTTCAAGACTGTCCGGAAATGCGAATATTTTTGTAGGTGTGTTAGGGTATACTTGTTCTCCGTATACATCGTATTGGCCACGCTCTAAAATAAAAGTTTTTCGAGGTGTTTCCATTTCTTTCATGACCATTATTTCTTGGACTCTTTCGATGCTGTCATTTTTAATTTTTCTAGCGGAAGCTAAATCGCTTAACATCCTTTTATATGCGGTAGAATTGTTGTTTAAATAATACGTTCTGAGGTTTTTTTTATCTAAATCGGTTAATGCAGAAGCAGATTTAGATAAAATTGATTCTAAGGCTTCAGTATTGCTAATTTGATTAATCTCAATTGCATTTAGTTCTTTAGAAAAAACTAAAATATTATCTACAACAGCGCCACCTATCCCTTTACCACGCCAACGAGCGCCTATCTGTAATCCTGGCTCTATGGGGTGCTTATAAATAAAATCTTCATAGGCATTGAATATTATATCCTTATATAAATTATCTACACTTATCTCGGTTTTAAGTTCTTCTCCATTCATGAATATTTTTAGACCATTTGCTTTGCTAGACCCATCATATGTCATGGTTATTTGAATCCATTTGTCTTTAGGAATTTCCTTCGTGCTAAGCTCAACAATGGCATTGTCAGGCCATACATGAGCTAACATTACCTCTAACTTATTTTCTTTTAATGCTAAGTGATACCCACGATAACTGTGCAGTCTTGTACCATAGTTTTTGTGGAAAATAACACCATTATTTAAGTTTTCGGGTACTTTAATGGTTATGCCAATACTAAAGGGTTCACTTCTTTGATATATTCCTATTTTACCAAGGTCTAACCAAGCATCTCCGTCCAATTCTAGTCCTTGATTTGTATATCCTTCAACTATTTTTGCTTTTTGTTTAGGAGCATATTGGCGATTCATTTTTCCTTTTTGTGAAGGATTTAATGTATTATTCAAATTACCATTCAGAAAATCTACTTTGGCAATCAGATGACTCGGCATTTTGTTTTTATTAATCTTTTTGTATTCTTCTGAAGTAATCCATTTTTCAGCTATTCTTTCTTCTGAAGTTACAAGTTGTTCAATTTTGTTTTCCTTTTCAACTAACAAATTGTCTATGTAGGATAGAAATTTTTCTTGTTCATTGGTGGGAAGTAAAATATTCGGAACAGGCATAGACCAATCCCATGGAATTTGTCCCGATTCATTTATGTTATTAAAAAAACTATACATTTCGTAGTAGTTTTTTTGTGATATTGGATCGTATTTATGATCATGACATTTAGCGCAGGCCATAGTGAGGCCTAAGAACCCTTCACTAACTACATTGGTGCGATCCGATACATATTCTGATCGAAATTCTTCGTCAACAATGCCACCCTCTAAATTTTGAGGATGTAGTCGATTAAATGTAGTTGCTAATTTTTGTTCTTTGGTGGAATTTTTCATCATATCACCTGCCAATTGCCATTGTAAAAATTGATCATATGGCATGTTTTCATTAAAAGATTTAATTACCCAATCTCGATAGGGTGACACATCTCTATAACGATCTACAGTATAACCATGCGTATCGGCATACCGCGATAAATCCATCCAATCTAAAGTCATTTGTTCTGCATACTGTTCAGAGGCTAACAGGCGATCTACTTGTTTTTCATAAGCATTTTGCGAGTTGTCATTTGTAAAAGAATTTACTTCTTCTAAGGTTGGAGGTAAGCCTGTTAAATCAAAACTTAATCTTCTTAGAATTGTTTCTTTATCTGCCAACTCGTTTGGTTGCAATTGTTCTCTTTCTAATTTTGCGAAGACAAAATTGTCAATTGGATTTATTACTTTTTTCTTAAGTCTTATTACAGGTAGGTTTTTTTTTGATGGTGGAATAAATGCCCAGTGATCTCTATATTCAGCACCATCTTCTATCCAACGGACTAATACAGCTTTTTCATAATCAGTTAAAGATAGATGCGATTCGGGCACGGGCATTACTAATTCTGGGTCGTTCGTTAAAATCCGTTTTACCAAATCACTTTTGCTGGCATTACCAGGAACGATTGCATGTTTACCTGGATTATTTTTAGACTCTTTATAGGCTAACTCCGGAAGGTGTAATTGTAAGCCGGCTGATTTTTTGGCTTCATCAGGTCCATGGCATAAATAACATTTGTCTGAAAGTATCGGTTTTACATGCAGGTTAAAATCAATTTCTTCAGGAAGTTGTTCATAGGCTTCGGCAACTTTTTCCGTTAATTCTGGTCCACCACATGCGGCAAATAAAAATACAAGTAGTACAGATAAATATTGGTTAATTTTCGACATTGAATTATATTCTCTTGTGGTCTTTCAAATCTAGTATTAATTCATTTGTGAATTATTGTATAAATCAGGCTATCAATTGTACATTTCCGATATTTATGTTAAATATCAAGATGTCAATGTTATTTAATTTACTAAATTATGGTCTTTCTGTTCTCAATTTAATTATGTAGATGCCATTTTTTCAAATGGTATTAATCCGATAATAGATTTTGGTAATGAATAAAATTTTAGATTCTTTAAAACTTAATTTGCTACATACAGGTCATGTACAATTGGATGATACTTGGGACTACGACAATGTTATAAGTCCCTTTTCAAGAATTTATTTAATTACGGACGGAAATGCTAAAATATACCACAGTTATGAGGAGGTAAATTTGAAAGCTGGATATTTATATCTTGTACCTAGTTTTACCTATAGCCGTTATAAGTGTGAAACATATTTGACGCAATACTACGTACATTTTATAGAGGAGATTGGGAATGGCTTATCTATTTATGATATAAAAGATTTTATTTATGAAACCAAGGCTTCCGAATTTGATGTTCAATGTTTTAAAAGACTTGTAGAATTACAACCTGGTATGAGCCTAAAAAATGTTGATGTTAAAAAGTATGATAATCAAGATTCTATTGAATTCATAAAAAAGAATAATAGATTGCAGCCAGCAACAAAATTATTGGAAACACAAGGTTTGCTTAGACTCCTTTGTTCTCGTTTTATTAAAAATGAAAAAATAAATAAAACGGTTGTGAAATCTGGGTTTTCAGATGTGTTAAACTATATTAAAGAACATCTACATGAAGAATTATTAGTATCTGATTTAGCAAAAAACTACAATTTAAGTGCAGATCATTTTTCGCGTGTGTTTCAACAAAAATTTGGAATACGACCAAGTAAGTATATACAATCGGTACGAATAGAACGGTCCGAAACTTTATTAATAACCACGAACAATACCATGGCGGAAATTGCTGATAAAACTGGTTGGAATACAGTTTCGTATTACACGCGGATGTTCAAAAAAATACATGGTAAAACACCTGGCCAATTTCGTAAAGAAAGATTAAATGATTAATACTTTCGGTATTTCCTTTTCTTCATTTTGTTGGCTTCCTTATCATTTATAAATTTCTCCTGCTTAGGATCCCAATCTAAAGGCCTGCCCAATTGATAGGCTATATTACAAATATTACCTACGGTTGCAGAACGATGGCCAATTTCGACATCGCATAAAGGTTGACTTCGATCTTTAATGGCATCTATCCAATTTTGAAAATGGTTGCCGCGAGAACCGTCTAAAACGGTCTTAGAAGTTTCTAGCGCTGCCTTTAAAATAGTTGGCGGATCGGTTTCCAAATAGCTTCTACTTATATCTAAATTGCCTTTACTACCGATAAAACGAACGCCCCAACCACGGCCAAAATCTTCATGGTACATTTCGATGCCGTTTTCATAAATCATTTTCATACCTCGAACTGCATTTTTATCAGTAGGTGGCTCATAACGTACAGGACCTGAGCGATCCATGCCTAACGCCCATTGTGCAATATCGAACATATGAGCACCCCAATCGGTAAGAATGCCTCCTCCGGTTTCTTTAAATAATCGCCAATCCGGAAAAAAGCTCGTACTGATAGAAGGCGATAGTCGATTATTGTAAGGTAGTAGTGGGGCAGGACCACACCAAGCATTCCAATTTACTTCTTGCGGAGTAGGTTCCGACGCCATGTTAAACGGTATAGCCGGGTCTCCCACATTTACCAATACTTTAGAGACCTCACCAATATACCCATTGCTTACCAAGTCTACTGCTACTTGAAATTTCTGCCAAGATCGTTGCATACTACCCACTTGTAAAATAGCACCTGTTTTTTTGGTGGTTGCTACCATATCTTGACCTTCTTTTATGGTTAAGGTCATGGGCTTTTCGCAATACACATCTTTACCCGCTTTCATTGCTGCAATTGCTTGTATGGCATGCCAATGGTCTGGTGTAGCAATTATAACAGCATCGATATCTGGGCGCGCTAATAGCGCTTCGTAATTTCCAGTAGTAGACACGCCATTGTAGTTATTTTGTTTTCGTTTTTCAGCATATAATTTTTCAACATGACCCTTGAACCAATCATTTTTTGTAGACCAAACATCTGATCCAGCAACAATTTGCACATTTGTTTTCTCTGCAAAATCTTTGGCCAGACCGCCACCTTTTTTACCCAAACCAATGATTCCTAGATTTATTTTATCACTTGGTGCTACAAAACCTTTTCCAAGAACAAACCGTGGTACTATAGTAATTGCACTGGCTGTAAGGGCCGTACGTTTAATAAATTTTCTTCGCGATTGTGAACTATTTTGTGCTTTCTTTTTTTTCATTGGTTTAGGCGTTAGAATGGGTTATTGGTTTTGAAAAGCATCGTAGACAAAAGTGATGTCTAAGGTGTCGTTTAATTCTTTCTGTTTCGCTAAAAGTGCTTTAAATAACTGCTCTACCTTGACTTTGTTCTCTGGTAGGTCAGCTATATTATGCATCTCTTTCGGATCTTTATCCATATCAAACAATAGAATTTTTTTTATTTTAGGGTATACAATTAATTTGTAGCCATCTTTTCTAATCATTCGTTGGTAGTGCATATACCCATTGTAAATAGCATCGTAATGACTCTCTGATCTACTGCCATCTACCAAATCTAAAACGCTATTGAAAAATACATAGGGTGGTTTTTCTACGCCGGCAATTTCTAAACTAGTGGCCATAGCATCTTGTAAATAAATATCTGCATTTATTTTTTTGTCAGCGGGCACTTCTGGACCTACAATAATAAATGGGGGTCGAATGCTATGATCAAATTGAGTTTGTTTACCTAAAAGTCCATGGCGTCCCATAGCTAATCCATGATCAGACGTAAAAATAATATAGGTATTGTCCATTTTGCCTGTTGTTTTTAAACCTTCTATAATACCACCAATTTGCGCATCTAAATGAGAAATAAGCGCATAATATTCTTTGGTATGTGTTTTTACTGCGAATTCAGTTCTTGGAAAAGGAGCTAGTGCTTCATCGCGTAACCATGGGCCATTGCCAATACTATCTTTGTACGGGTACATAGGTAAAAAACTTTCTGGAACACTAATATCGTCTATGTTATATAAGTCTAAATATTCTTGTGGTGCTTGTCGTGGATCGTGCGGAGCGTTGAAAGCTAAATACATAAAAAATGGATTGTCACTTTTCTTAGTTTGATCAATAAAATTTAATGCATCATCTTTTACAACTTCACTCCAGTGTTTACCGCCTTGCCAAAAACCACCAAAATCTTTATTAGTAGGTGTCCAAAGTGTGTCATTTTTATGTAATGGACGGTTATAACCAAGGGCTCTTATTTCTTCTTTAGATTTTCCATCTGCAATCATTTTATTAATATACGGTATTGTTCCTTCATCACTCCAAGAATCACGAGGCATGCCTGGCCTTATATGCACAACATTTTGAAATACAGAATCGGCTGGTGCATCAACATGCCATTTACCAGTCATGTAGGTTTCATAACCCGCACTCTCCATTAGTTTTCCCCATGTTTTATCATAATCTTTATTTTTTTTCCAGCCTTGTCTAAAATTATTTACATCCCATACACTTCTACCTGATATTATCATTGCTCTTGATGCTGCACAAACTGCACCATTCCATGCACCCATATTATAAGTATGGGTGAAAGTTGTACCTTGTTTAACCAACTTGTCTAAGTGTGGTGTTTTTATTTCCGAATTACCTAATGCATGAATAGCTGTATAGGTTAAATCATCCGCAAAAACAAAAACAATGTTTGGTTTTTTTGTTTCGGTTTTTACTTCTTCTTTGCAAGAAAAAAATAGTAGAATGGTAAATAGTAATGCACTTAGATTTATTAAATAATATTTCATTGGAGTTATTTAGTTATTAGTTGGTTGTCTCCTTCAAATATAGAAAAGGGAAAGGAGAAAAGGGTAGACTTTAACAACTTCAACATAAATTCTAAAAGCTTGTTGTTTCATTTACAATTATGGTAGTTTTGAAATTATGAAAAAAAGTGTTTTTCTTTTCGTATTTATTTTATGTACATATTCTTGTGTTAGTATAAAGAAATACAACAACGAAATTTATTCAGTTCATTCAGTTTCCGAATTATCTAAGGATGTAGATATAGCATATACTCAATTACAAAAATTTCACCCTAAACTTTATCAATATGTTACAAAGGAAAAGCTCGATTCGTTGTTTGCTTCACTTAAAAATGAAATAGATAAGCCCATAAATAGTTATGAATTTTATGAACGATTAGCCCAAGTTATTAAGGAAATTAGACAGGGGCATTTAATGTTACACCCACCGACGCAGAAATATTCGAAAGCACAACTTAAAGAATTAAGAAAGTTAAAGTTTGAGTTTTTTGAACTAGATTTTGAGCTGCTAAATAATAAACTTTGGGTTAAGGGAACAAGAGGAGCAGATTCAACTATAGTTGGCCACGAGGTATTGGCCGTGAATCAAGAATTTTCAAAAAAATTAGTTTATAGGTACAAATCACTTATTACTTCAGATGGTTATAATAAAACGTATTATAATAGATTTGTCGGAAAGAATTTTTCTAATTTTTATTATGCGGAAAAAGGGTTTATGGATAGTTTGAATTTACTTTTAAAGAATCGGGATTCAATTTATTTCAAAACTTTAAAATGGATAAATAAAGGAGTTGTTTTTGCTAAGCATACCGATTCAATAGCATCTGCGAGAAAGTTAACTTCACTAGAGAAGTTGGCCATAAAAGAGAAACAAAAGACAAAAAGAAAAGAAGGTAGAACTCGAGGCTATGTACCACAGCGAGACCACTTTTTACGAAATTTAGAATTTATAGGTGAAGATAATTCGGTGGCCTATTTAAAAATAAGGAGTTTTGGAGATGGTAACCAAAGAAAGTTTTATAGAGAAACTTTTGCCGAAATAAAGAGACGTAAGGTGGTTAATTTAATTATTGATTTACGAGATAATGGGGGAGGAAGTATCGCTGAAATTAAGAATCTGTATTCCTATATAGCCGTACAGCCTTTTCAACTTGTTAATAAGGCAGCGATAAAAACAAAAATACCCGCAACAAAAGCAATGATTTCTTCTAAAAACTCAAGCTTTTTTGAAGGTATCTTACAATTATTCGCTATTCCGGGTTTATTAGTTTACGATTTTTTACATGTAAAAACTGTTAAAGGAAATAGCTTTTATAATTTAAGTGAATCGAAGTTGAAAAAACCTAAAAAGAATAATTATAAAGGAAATATATATGTACTTATCAATGGTTATTCATTTTCCGCTTCTTCAATTTTAGCAACTAACTTAAAAGCTACAAAAAGAGCTATTTTTGTCGGAGAAGAAACTGGTGGTGCATATAATGGAACAGTAGCAGGACAATATAAATATGTGACATTACCGAACTCTTTAGTTAGTATGAAAATTGGACTAATGCAGATAGAATCGCCTTATAAATCAGCTCAAATAGGTTACGGTATTCAACCAGATATGAAAATAATACCGTCTCAAAAAGATCGTTTAATTGGGAAAGATCCTGAATTGGATTGGGTATTGAATTCTATTTTTAACGTCAATAAAAACTAAAAAGGTAAATATTAGATTTATCGATATTTTTATCTTTTTTTGATTAAAAAGGTAGATTTTTAAAATCAACATTACCTCCTGAAATAATTATACCTACTTTTTGATTTCGAATTTTATTTTGAGATTTTAGTACGGCCGCGAGGGCCACAGCACTAGATGGTTCAACAATGATTTTCATTCTTTCCCATATTAATAACATTGCTTTACTTATTTCCTCCTCGGAGACTCTAGTTATTACTTTAACGTGTTTTTTAATTATTGGAAAATTAATTGCGCCTAGAGTAGTTCTTAAACCATCAGCAATGGTATTTGCACTTTTATTTAATTGAATTGTACCACTTAATAATGAACGATATGCGTCATCGGCTTCAACTGGTTCGGCACCAATTATATGGCATTTATTACCGAAAAAATACCCCGCTAAGGCTGTCCCTGCAAGTAATCCACCTCCTCCAATTGGTGCAAAAATGTAATCTAAATTTGGTTGTTCTTCTAATAACTCCATTGCCGCGGTAGCGTTACCATGTATAACATCTATATCATTTGAAGGATGAATAAATGTTGCGTCTATTTCATTTATTATTTGCTGTGCTGCCTTTTCGCGAGCTTCTAATGTAGGTTCACACAAGGTTATTTGTCCGTTATATTCTTTTACTGCATTTTGCTTTACTTTTGGTGAGTTTAATGGCATTACTATGTGAGCAGAAATTCCTAAGCTTTTAGCAGCCAAGGAAATTGCCTGAGCAAAATTTCCAGAAGAATGTGTTACCACACCTTTTCGTTTTTGCGCTTCACTCAATTGTAAAATGGCATTAGTTGCTCCGCGCATTTTAAAAGCACCCATCCTTTGAAAATTTTCACATTTAAAAAACAATTCTGCACCAATCATTTTATCGATTGATTTTGATGTTAAAACTGTTGTTTTATGAATATAAGGTGCAATACGTTTATGACAATTTAGGAGGGTACTTTTTTCGGTCATATTTAAACAGAATTAGGATGAGGGTGTACCCATGGACCACGATAATTACGTGCTAATAATTTTGTTGCCTCTGGGTCATCTTTTACAATCATTTTTTTATGATCATATATTAAAGGACGTCCTAATTTCATTGACATGTTCGCAAGTATACAACTGGCTGCCGAAATATGTCCTTGTTCTATGTCAGCAATAGGGGAAGTATTATTTTCAATAGCTTTTAAAAAATCTATCATATGACCTCTTGTTGCTGGTGCTACATGAAGTTCTATACCTTTTTCCGTTAAATCTTCAGGGTATTCATCACGCTCATATAGTACATCCTTATGTTTTTTTTCACCCTCTCCCTGAGGAATAAAATCATATTTTTGTACGCTACCATGCAAGGTGCCTTTATCACCATAAATTTTAAATGCCCATGGATATTCGGGATCTGCCGCTGTACCCCAAGATCGATGCTCCCAAATACAATTGAGTTCTTCATATTCGAATATAGCTGTTTGTGTATCAGAAATATTTGCTTTTGCTTCTTTCTGTATGTAAATTCCGCCGTAAGAACTAACTCTTTTTGGCCATCCTAAACCCAACATCCATCTAACAGTGTCAAACATATGAACACACATATCTCCAACAATGCCATTACCATATTCCATAAATGCACGCCATCTTCTATGCGGTATGCCATCGAATTCTCTCAAGGGCGCAGGACCAGTCCATAAGTCGTAATTAAAATTTTCAGGAACATCAACAATTGGTCTATTTCCTTTATCCCGCATATGGTAATAGCAGCATATTTCTATATGCGATACTTTTCCTAAAAGTCCAGCATCTACTATATTTTTTTTGGCATCTATTAAATGTGGTGTACTTCGCCTTTGCATTCCAACTTGAATTACTTTGTTGTATTTTTTTGCAGCGGCTACGAGTGCTTCACCTTCGATTACATCAACACTAATGGGTTTTTGAAGATAAACATGTGCTCCAGACTTCATCGCCTCGATGCCCTGTAATGCATGCCAATGATCAGGTGACCCAATTAGAACAATATCTAATTTTTGCTTTGATAACATCTCACGATAATCGTTAAATGTTTTTGGTTTTTTACCAGTTTGCTGTCTTTGCTTTACTAATTCTGCTGCTTCATTTAGCATATTATCGTCGGGATCACAAAGCGAAACTACATCTACGTTTGCAACTTGTATTAGTCGGAATAAATCACTTTTTCCATACCAGCCGCAACCTATTAAACCTACTTGCCAAGGTTTGTCTTTTGGGCCGTATTCAAACGCATATGTGCCTAATGAGCTTAATGCCATTACCGCAGTTGTGCCCTTTATAAATTTGCGACGACCATTATTGTTCTTGTTGTTGAGTTTCATGTTAAGAGCGGTTTTTTGTAGTTTTTATTCAGTTTATCAAATTACAATTTTTCATGGAATTAGTAATTGAATGGTTCTAACGAAGTCTTAAATTTTAAATCCTTTGCTATGTTACGTTTACAAAGTACTATTTTAGTACATCTTTATAATTAATGTTTTGATTTTGATAAAAAAAATAACACTCGTTTTTTCATGTTTGTTTTTATTTGTTTTTGCCACTTGTCAGGAAAAGGCTTCAAATAATAATACAAATGATTCACATAAATATACCAATGCTTTGGTTAATGAAACTAGTCCGTATTTATTACAACATGCACATAACCCTGTCAATTGGAGATCCTGGAGTCCCGAAGCATTAAAAGAAGCAGAAGAGACTAATAAATTAGTTTTAGTGAGTATTGGATATTCCAGTTGTCATTGGTGTCATGTTATGGAAGAAGAGACTTTTGAAGACGAAGAAGTCGCTAAAGTAATGAATGAAAATTTTATCAATATAAAAGTAGATCGCGAAGAACGACCAGATGTTGATCAAGTATATATGACAGCAGTACAATTGATTAATGGTAATGGAGGTTGGCCATTAAATGTAATTACACTGCCTAACGGTAAGCCATTATACGGTGGGACTTATCATACCAAGGAACAATGGACTCAAGTACTCACAGAAATTAGTGATATGTACAATAAAGATCCCAAAAAAGCTGCCGAATATTCAGATATGGTGGCTAAAGGAGTTGCCGAAGTTAATATGATAAAACCTTCAAATGATTTTGAATCACTAACAAGTGAGGTGGTTATTTCAAGTGTTGATAAATGGAAATTAGAATGGGATTCTGAATATGGTGGAGATTTAGGAGAACAAAAATTTATGTTACCATCAAACATTCATTTTTTACTTGATTATGCTACACTAACTGGAGATGAGGAAACAAAAAGGCATGTAGAGAATACCTTAGATAAAATTTTGCTTGGAGGAATTTACGATCATATTGCAGGTGGGTTTTTTAGATATAGTACTGATAATAAATGGAAGGTACCACATTTTGAAAAAATGCTTTATGATAATGCACAAGCAATAGAATTATATTCTAAAGCTTATAAGGTGTTTAAAAAAGAAACATATAAAAATGCCGTTACGCAAACTGTTTCTTTTTTACAACGAGAAATGAAAGATGTAAATGGTGGTTATCATGCTGCAATTGATGCTGATAGTGAAGGAGAAGAAGGAAAGTTTTATGTATGGAAAGTAAATGAGTTGAAATCAATTTTAAAAACTGATTTTGAACTTTTCTCAAATTATTATAACATAAAAACAGCAGCTGAATGGGAACATGGAAATTACGTATTGCATAAACTAGATAGTGATCAAAAATTTATTTCGGAGAATAATATTTCTAAAAATGAATTAGATCAAAAAAAAAGTAATTGGAATGATAAATTATTGATAGCTCGCAATAAGCGAACTAGGCCAAGAAGTGATGATAAAATAATAACATCTTGGAATGCACTTTTAATTAATGGCTTTATAAATGCATATGAGGCATTTGGGGATATGGAGTATTTAAATATGGCCACTTCATTATTAGAATTTGTAGAAAAAAATAGTTTAACTAATGGTGTTTTGGTTCACACATTTAAAAAAGGAAGTGAACGTAAAGAAGGTTTTTTAGAAGATTATGCTTTTATGGTAGACGCAATTTTGAGAGTGTATGAAGTAACTATGGATACAGAATATTTAGAATTTGCGCAAAAGTTAAATGCTGCCGCTGTTAAAAAATATTCTGATATTGAAACAGGCATGTTTAAATATAATGAAGGTGAAGAATTAATTGCTAAAATTATTAAAACAGATGATGGTGTTTTACCCTCCCCAAATGCGGAAATGGCTCACAATTTTTTTAAACTAGGACATATAGTTTACGATAAGGATTTGATGATAAAATCTAAAAGTATGCTTTCGTCAATATTGCCATCTATAAAAGAAAGTGCACCAAGTTATTCAAAATGGAATGCTTTGCTTTTAAATACAGCCTATCCTTATTATGAAATTGCTGTTGTAGGTGGTAGTGCAGAAGTATTGTTACACGAATTACAAAGCAAAAACATACCAAATGTATTGTTGGTAGGAAGTGATGAAAGAAGTAATCTTCCCCTATTTGAAGGTAGATTTTCTGAAGACAATACCTTAATTTATATATGTCAGAACACTACTTGTAAACTTCCCGTTGCAACAGTAGAAGAAGCGTTAGAACAATTAGAAAATTTTTAAACACTCAAAAACAAAATTAAGCGTTCTTAAATAGAATTAATTTTTACTTTTTAATTTTCTAAGAAAAAAGTAACTTATCCGTTCAAAATCAAACAAAACTATTACAAATAACTAAATATTAAATATGCAAATAAAAGAATCCGCAGAGGTTTATGATGTGATTATTGTAGGCTCAGGAGCAGGAGGTGGAATGGCCACCAAGCAATTGGCAGATGCCGGTTTGAATATTGCAATAGTTGAAGCCGGACCATTTTTTGACCCTGCTGATCCAGTTACACAAACTCAGTTAAAGTGGGCTTATGAATCGCCAAGAAGATTTGCAGGTACAGATCGTGCTTTTGGTGGACATGATATGTCTTGGGGAGATTGGGAGGTAGAAGGTGAACCTTATACGCACGAAGAAGGTACAGAATTTAAATGGTGGCGATCAAGAATGTTAGGTGGTCGAACGAATCACTGGGGCAGAATTTCATTGCGGTTTGGACCAAAAGATTTTAAAGGAAAAACACGTGATGGTCATGGAGATGATTGGCCAATTAGTTATGATGATGTAAAACCGTATTATGATAAGCTTGATAAATTAGTTGGTGTTTTTGGAACTAATGAAGGTCGTGAAAATGATCCTGATGGGTTTTTTCTACCCCCCCCAAAGCCTAGATTACACGAACTTTTTTATATAGATGGTGCTAAGAAATCTGGTATACCTGTTATCCCAGGAAGACTTTCTATGTTGACAAAAAAAATAAATGAAGATAGAGGTGTGTGTTTTTATTGTGGTCAATGTGGTCGGTCTTGTTCTGTATATGCCGATTTCTCGGCGGGTAGTTGTTTAATTTTTCCGGCACAAAAAAGTGGTGGTAAAGTAAAAATATTTGTGAACTCTATGGTTCGTGAAGTAACTACGAATGCCGAAGGCAAAGCAACAGGTGTATCTTACATAAGTAAAGACGATAGAAAGGAATATAAGCTTAAAGCAAAGGTTGTTGTACTTGCCGCATCTGCGTGTAGTACTGCACGTATTCTTTTGAATTCAAAAAGTAAACAACATCCAAATGGCTTAGGTAATAGTAGTAATGTAGTTGGTAAATACTTGCATGATTCTACGGGTGCAAGCGCATCTGGATTGGTGCCAGGTTTAATGAATAGAAAAACCTCATATAACGAAGATGGTGTAGGAGGTATGCATGTGTATTCTCCATGGTGGGGAGATAATTCTAAATTAAACTTTCCTCGAGGTTACCATATTGAAGTATGGGGAGGCATGGGACAACCAACTTATGGTTTTGGTTATGATACTAATGGACTAAATAAGTATTTAGGATTAAAACCTGGAGGCTATGGTGATAGTTTGCGAGATGATGTTAAAAAGTATTATGGTGCAGTAGTTGGATTTGGAGGACGTGGTGAAGGATTAGCGCGTAAAGAGAATTATTGCGAAATTGACCCAACTACAGTTGATCAATTTGGAATTCCTGTTTTGAAATTTAATTATCATTGGTCAGATTACGAAAGAGCACAAGCAAAACATATGCATGAGACTTTTGAGGAAATTATTCATAATATGGGTGGAATTCCTTTGAGTGAAAAACCAGGTAAAGATCAAGATTATGGTCTGCACAAACCGGGTGAAATAATTCACGAAGTTGGTACCACACGTATGGGTGATGATCCAAAGACATCGGTGACTAATAAGTTTAATCAATTGCATGATGTAGATAATGTATTTATTGTGGATGCAGGAGTTTTTGTCTCTCAAGCAGATAAGAATTGTACATGGACTATTATGGCACTTTCTTGGAGAGCATCTGACTATATTATTGAACAATTAAAAGCACAAAACATATAAGTTATGGATAGAAGAAAAAGTATACAGACTTTAATTTTGGGTGCTGGTGCGGCTACCTCTGGTATTGCTTTAAGTAGTTGTAAAAACGAAAGTGAAACTGCCGTTGATGAAGCGATTTCTAGTGGTACGGAAAAATTTTTTGGTCGTACACCTGCAGAATTAAAAAGAATTGAGAAATTAAATGCAGAACAGTTATTTAATGAGCATGAGATGGAAACTATTGCAGCTTTAAGTGTTGTGATTTTGCCGCCTAAAGAACCACATGGTGGACCAATAGAGGCAGGAGTTCCTGAACTTGTTGAATTTATGGGCAAAGATATTCCGTCTATGGGACCAACGCTATTAGGAGGATTAATGTGGTTAGATCATAAGAGCAATACAGATTATGGAGTAGAGTTTAAATCTGCTACTCTAGAACAGAAAAAAGAAATCTGTGATCAAATCTGCTGGCACGACACAGAGAAACCATTGGATAAACAACCTTTAGAAATACAATTCTTTTATATGATGCGTGGCTTAACCGTTACTGGTTACTACACATCTAAAGTTGGTATTGCAGATTTGGGTTATAAAGGTAATTCACCAAATGTTTGGGATGGTGTGCCTCAAGATGTTTTAGACCAGCATGGTGTTGCCTACGATCCAGAATGGATTGCTAAATGTATTGATCAAAGTACTCGTGGTACAATTGCCACATGGGACGATGAAGGTAATTTACTTACCTAGTAATTTTAACATTAATAATGACGCCTCTCGATAGCTAAAAAAAATAGAAATAGAGAGGTGTTTTTTTGTAATACAAGAGCATTTATGATTCACTAATTACACCTATATTTAAGAATACTAATTAATCTACGCACAATGAAAAAAATTACTACACTCGTCTTACTTATAGCATTCTCACTTTCTGTACACGCCCAAGAAATAGGACTGCAATTATATAGTTTGCGAAATCAATTTAAAAAAGATTTACCAAGTACTTTACAATTAATACAAGATTGGGGAATTACAAAAATTGAAGGAGGAGGTACTTATGGTCTGGATATGGAAGCCTACAAACAAATGTTAGAAGATTATAATTTACATATGGTAAGTATAGGAGCGGGCTTTGAAGATTTAGAAAAAAACCCCGAAAAAGTAATCGCTACAGCAAAGGCTTACGGAGCAAAGTATGTTATGTGTGCTTGGGTTCCTCATAAAGGAAATGAATGGGCATTAAAAGAAACGAAACATGCTACTAAGGTTTTTAATACCGCAGGAAAATTGTTAAAAGAAAATGGAATTACTTTAGCATACCATCCACATGGTTATGAATTTCGCCCATATAAAAAGGGCACTTTGTTTGACTATATGGCAGAAAATGCTACAGATTTTACTTTTGAATTAGATGTGTTTTGGGCGCACCATGGTGGGGCTGATCCTTTGGCACTAATGAAAAAATATCCAACTAAGTTTACTTTAATGCATTTGAAAGATATGGAACATGGTGTTAAAGGAAACAATACAGGTAGTGAAGATGATGATTCGAATGTAGTTTTAGGTACCGGTCAGGTCGATATTGCTGGTACAGTGGCGGAAGCAAAAGCATTGGGGATTGAGTATCTTTTTATTGAAGATGAATCCACCGATGTAGTCAATCAAATACCGGAAAGTTTAACTTATTTAAATGGGCTAAAAGAACCACAATTAGGCTTGCAATTGTACAGCTTACGAAATGAATTTCCGAAAGATGTGCCCGGTACTTTTGCTAAAATTAAAGAATGGGGAATACACAACTTAGAGGATGGAAATGATGGTACGTACAATTATTCAATGGAAGAATATAAGGCAATGCTAGCAGAAAATGACCTTAAAATGGTAAGTGTTAGTGGTTCTTTTGAAGATTTAAGAGATGCACCTGAAACAATATTGGCGAGAGCTAAAGCCTATGGCGCTAAATACGCAGTATGTTTTTGGATACCTCATAATGGTAATGAATTTACCTTAGCAGATACAGAAAATGCAATTGCAGTATTTAATAAAGCAGGGAAACTTTTTGCCAAAGAAGGTGTTACTTTGGCCTATCATCCGCATGGTTATGAATTTAGACCATTTAAAGATGAATTGTTAATTGATCACTTAATAAAAAATTCAACCTATTTCGATTTTGAAATGGATGTGTATTGGTTTGCTCACCCAGGTCAAGATCCAATAGAATGGTTACGAAAATATCCTAAAGAATTTAAATTAATGCACCTCAAAGATTGTAAAAAGGGTACACCTGGTAACCAAAACGGTAGTGCTGACGTCGAGACGAATGTTGTTTTAGGAACCGGGCAAATTGATATTGCTGGTATTGTTGCAGAAGCTAAAAAAATGAATATAGATTTTATGTTCGTTGAAGATGAATCGTCTCGTGTTAAAGAACAAGCACCAAAAAGTGTCGATTTTGTTAAAGGACTAAAATAGAATATAATTATTTTTGTTTAACAAGTTTAATACTATTTATATTAAATAATCGTGATTATAGGGCATCTAAAATTAATTTTAGATGCCCTTACTGCTTGCATTCTAATTTTGTATTTTAGGGGCTTTACCAAACCACTAGTTATGAGATTTAGTTTTCTTTTTATTGCCTTCTTATTAATAAATTGTGCTGAGAATAAGACGAATGAAATAGTTACAAAAAAGAAGCAGCCAAATATTGTTTGGTTAGTAGCTGAAGATCAATCTCCAAATTGGTTTCCGATGTATGGCGATTCTACTATTTCATTACCTAATTTAGAATCATTGGTAAATGACGGGGTAAAATTTACAAATGCAGTAGCACCTGTCCCTGTATGTGCTCCTGCACGTAGTTCCTTAATAACTGGTATGTATCCATCTACATTGGGAACTCATAATATGCGCACTTACGCACCTTGGAGAGGAGTAGGTGATAGACCTTATCCTAACCTAGATATCCCAAGTTATTCACCAGTTGTTCCTGAAGGCGTGAAAATGTTTACCGAGTATTTACGAAAGAATGGATATTATACTGCAAATGGACCTAAGGAAGATTATAATTTTGAAAAAACAGAAGCAGCATGGGATGAAAGTAGTAATACAAGACATTGGAGAAAACGAAAAGGAAATCAACCGTTTTTTTCTGTATTTAATTATAGTGTATGTCATGAATCTCAAATATGGAAACGCGGAAAAGATTCACTATTCGTAAATCCAAAAAATGTACAAGTACCACCTTACTTTCCTGATACCGATAGTGTGCGTCATGACCTTGCCGTAAATTATAGTAACCTTAAAAGATTGGATAATCAAATTGGAGCGGTTATTGCAGATTTAAAAGAGGATGGAATTTATGAAAACACCATTATATTTTTCTACGGAGATCATGGAGGACCTTTTCCAAGACATAAGCGAGCACTTTATGATTCAGGAGTTCTAGTACCATTAGTTATTAAATTTCCTAAAAATGAAAATGCTGGTACTTCTGATGATAGACTTATTAGCTTTATTGATTATGCGCCTACTGTGCTTTCATTAGCGGGTATTAAGCCTCCAGCTGTGATGCAAGGCAAAGCACAGTTTGGTCAATTTGTTGCAAAGGAAAAGTCAAAATACACTTTTCACACATCCGATCGGTTTGATGGAGTTTATGACCGATTGCGAGCAGTAAGATCTAAACGCTATAAGTATATAAAAAGCTATAATGTAAAATTAGCTCATGCGTTGCCAGTTGCCTATCGTGAGCAAATGCCTATGATGCGTGAAATGCGCAGAATGTTTAAACAAGGAAAATTAAATAAGCAGCAAGCTTTGTGGCTTACTAGTCCAAAACCAGTTGAAGAATTGTATGATTTAAAGAGTGACCCCTTTGAATTGCATAATCTTGCTTCATTACCGGAGCTAAAAGATACTTTAATGCAATTTAGAAAGGTATTGGATAAATGGATTATTGATTCACATGATCTTGGCGAATATCCTGAAAAACAATTGATTAAAAAGTGGCTTCCTAAAGGAAAACAACCAGTTTTAAAGCATCTGCAAATAGAAAAAACAAGTGAAGGAATTGCAATAATACCACCTAAAAAAGATGCCACAATTGTTTGGAAACAACCAAAAGACTCAATTTGGAAAGTCTATGATAAACCGTTACCAAAAGATATTCCTTTTGTTGCAAAAGCTGAACGAATAGGTTTCACAGATAGTGACATTTTAGAATATATAGTTGAATAATTTAATCTACTCGTTTAAACATTAAAAGACGAACATCAATACCGTTTTCTCCTTTTATTTCATTTGCTTTTAGTGTCAGTAAGTTTCTGCCCTTTTTTAGGTTGATATTACCTAATACTTGAGGTTTAAAATCCTTTACATAAGATTGTGTTCTATTTACCCGATCATTTTCCATTCCAATTAACGGCGGGTCATGTGATTCTGTTATTTTAGAAGATAATGATTGTTCACCGTGTGATAATTCTATTTCAAAACTAGGTGTTTCGGATTTCATTGTATAATAAAGTTCTACTTCAAATATTCCATCAGCTAAAACTTCAACGTCCCATGTGATAAAATCTTTTTTGCTCTTCCAATTCGTAAAAAATGAACAGTTTGGCCAGCGGTTACTGCGTTTTATATTTCCGTGAGGAATACCATCTCTAGCAGGAATTTGAGTGTATTCAAAATCAGGATGACCAAGCGTAATAGCCCGATTATCTGATTCATTTGAAAATTTTAAAGTTTCTGAAAGCCAATTAAATTTTATTTTTATAAGTGAATCGGTTAATTGTTGATTACTTAAAGAAATATCTGTTGTTTGACCATGGTCATTAACCATATCAAATAGCCTATTTTCATGATCTAAACGATATCGTTGCGTACGAACACTAGTCTTAGTACTCCAATGATTTATAATAACTCTGTCTTCCGTTTTTTTATTACAATTAAAAATTAATGGAGATAAGTCTATGCCATCTAATGGTTTATTCGTTGTAAGTTTAGCTCCAGTTAACTTAGCTATGGTAGGAAGAATGTCAATGGCTCCCGCAATAGTATTTATTTTAGTACCCGGAATTATAGAATCTCTCCATTGTATAAAAAATGGAGTACGCACTCCGCCTTCATCTGTTGATCCTTTTTTGCCCTTCATTCCTCCATTCCAACGATAACCATTAGGTCCATTGTCCGAAAGGTATATTATTATTGTATTTTCCTCTAGCTTTAGTTCTTTAAGTTTCTTTGTAAGACGGCCTACATTGTAATCTATGTTTTCAACCATAGCTAATGCGGCTTTACTGTAATTTATATCTTCTTTTTCGTCTCCATGATATTTCATTTTTAAATCTTTATCCTTGAAATTGTTCCAATATTCGTCAGGTACTTGCATTGGGCCATGTGGAGTATTATAGGGTAGATATAAAAAAAATGGAGTTGTTTTATTTTTATCGATAAAGTTCAAGCCATGATCGGTTAAATCATCAACTAGAAAACCTTTGCCTTTTACTATTTTACCATTATGCTCCAACATTGGGCTAAAGTAATTGCCCCAGTGACCCGAAGTAAAACCATAATAATCATCAAATCCACGAGCATTTGGATGATAAGGAGGCTGCATGCCATTATGCCATTTACCATAGGCTGCGGTATTATAACCTGCCTGTTTTAATATTTCGGCTATGGTTGTCTCATCAGTATTCATTCGTTCACCACCTTCAGAAGTACTGTAAACTCCTGATCGTGTGGCATACCTACCTGTTAATAACTCAGCTCTAGTGGGTGAGCAAACAGGTTGGACATAAAAATTTTCAAAAGATGCCCCGTTAGTTTTTAATGCGTCTATATTTGGTGTTTTTAAATTGCTATTACCGCTTATACTTAAGTCTCCCCACCCTTGATCATCACTCATAATTAAAACAATGTTGGGTTTTTTAGACACTAATTTTAACTCAGAAGTTGTTTTTTCATTACAAGAAGAAATTAAAATAATTAATATTAAGATTATCGAAAGTTTTTTCATTTGGTGTCGGTTGTTTTTAAGAAGTCTGAAAATAAGTGTTTTGTATTTTATTTCATAATACTTTTAAAATTTGGAAAATACTTTTAAAATTTATGGAGATGAAAAATATGGCTATCTTCATGGGCTATAAGAAAAAAAATATCGAAAATTAGTAAATGAAAAAGTTGATTTTTGTAAGTGTTATACTTATGCTATTTAGTTCTTGTAAAGATACTTCCAAACAGAAAGTGAAAAATAGTTCAGATATTAAAACTGTAGAAAAACAAGAAGAAAAACCCAAAAAAATAACAGAAAAGGAAAAAGTGTTTCGAACTTTTGAAAATCTTGCGGATACAACTTTTGTGCGTTTGGCCGACTTTAGCGATGGATTTGCATTTGATATGCGATATGCAACCAAGAATAACTTTTTAAAGGAAAAAGTGTATGATTGTGCTGAATGTTATACTCGAGTGAAAACTGTAAAAGCTTTGCTTGCTGCTAATGAAGAATTCAAAAAATCTGGTGTAAAAATAAAATTTTACGATTGTTATCGTCCGAATTCTGTGCAATACAAAATGTGGGCTATTATACCTAATCCCCAATATGTGGCCAACCCGAAAAAAGGTTCAATACACAATAAAGGAGGCGCAGTAGATATTACTCTAGTTTCTTTAGATGGTGAAGAATTAGATATGGGAACCGATTTCGATTACTTTGGTAAAAGAGCGTATCTGGATAATTTTGACCTTCCAAAGGAAATTTTAGCCAATAGAAAATTATTGAAAGAAACTATGGAAAAACATGGTTTCTGGTCAACAAGAACCGAATGGTGGCACTATAATTTACAGGGGTCCCATAAAGATAAAATTGCTAATTTTAAGTGGAATTGTAATTAATAATAACAAACTAAAAAATGAAATATATATTACCAGTATTCTTTACATATATGATGATGATTACAACGGCCCACTCGCAAGACACAATTATGCCATTATGGCCAAAAGATAAAATTCCAAACCGAATAGCATCAGATGAAAAAGAAGAACATGTATATAAAGATATTCTTAGAATCGCTAAAGTTCAAGAACCAACAATAGAAGTTTACTTACCATCAAAAAAGACTGCTACTGGTCAGGCAATGTTAATTTTTCCAGGGGGTGGATATCGCATTCTAGCATATGATTGGGAAGGTACTGATATTGCAAAATTTCTAAATAGTAAGGGAATTGCAGGAATTGTAGTGAAGAATCGATTACCCTCTTCAGTTTCACAAAAAGATAAACATAATGTTCCATTAATTGATGCGCAACGTGCAATTAGAATAGTGCGTAGTAATGCGGCTTCTTATAATATTGATGTAAATAAAATTGGAATAATGGGATTCTCAGCAGGTGGACATTTAGCATCTACTCTAGGAACCCACTATAATGATAAGGTATACGATCCAATTGATAAAATTGATGAACAAGATGCACGACCTGATTTTATGGCTTTAATTTATCCAGTAATTACATTCACTCAAACAACCAAACATTCTGGCTCAGAAATAAATTTGTTAGGTGAAAATATTGACCCCAATTTAGAAAAACATTTTTCCAATGAGTTGCAGGTCACAAATGATACGCCAACTACTTTATTAATTCATGCTGCCGATGACACCTCGGTACCAGTTGCAAATAGTATTCTATTCTTCAATGCAGCCCAAGCTAATGGAGTAGAAGCAACAATGCATATTTATCCAAAAGGAGGTCATGGATTTGGTTTGGCGCGAAATGATGATTATTTAAGAGGATGGACAGAACGCCTTTTTGATTGGATGGAAAATATAAAGTAACCAGTAACCTTTAAGAAAATAAAAGAGGATTACTTTAAGTAGTAATCCTCTTTTGTTGTATTTCAAAGATTGGATAAATAACATCATTTAGCAGTCCAACCACCGTCTATTGTGAGCATTGATCCTACCATATAATTACTGGCGTCACTTGCCAAAAAAATTGCTGCACCCTGTATTTCTTTTAACTCGCCCCATCTTCCTAAAGCTGTTGCTCCGATGATATGTTTCTTTGCTTCTTCTGTACCCGCAATTGGAATATTCATTTCGGTTAAGAAAGGCCCAGGACATATTGCATTAACATTAATATTGTAAGGTGCTAGTTCGAGACCTAATGCGCGTGTCATGTTTACCACGGCTCCTTTACTGGTTGCATAGGGCGTTCGATTTGCTAAACCAACTAGTCCTAAAGTACTTGCCAAATTAATTATTTTTCCTCCACCATTCTTTTTCATAAATGGTGTTACAACTTTTGAAGTATTCCAAGTACCATCAACATTTACACGCACTACTTTTTCGAAATCATCAGAATTTAATTCGTCAATTGGTCCACGTATATTAATTCCTGCACTATTTATTAAAATATCAACATTATTATATTTGTTTATAAGTGTATTAACAATCTTCTCAATCTTTTTTAAGTCTGTTACATTTACCGCATAAGAACTTGCTATAACTCCATATTTGTCTTGTAATTTAATTGCTGCTTTGCGCCCTTCTTCAGCATCTCTATTGAATATGAAAATATTGGCACCTGCCGAGGCTAAGGCAGCTCCCATAGCAAATCCTAGTCCTTTAGATCCCCCCGTAATTATCGCGTTTTTTCCTTTTAGGTTAAATAAACTAATGCCAGGTAATTTCTCATCAATCATCGTGATATCTTATTTTATATATTAGAAATGGTAATTCAATTCAACTCCTATAAATTATAGTATTTTTTTCAATATTAAGTTTTATAACAAATAATCGTTTTGTCTATTTTGCTAAATGCTTTAAAGATGATAACTTGTTAAGCATTCATTGTTAAGTTAAAATGAATAAAATATCAACCAACCTAACTACTAATACTTATGATTTCTATTCTACTGCTCATTTTAAGCGTTTTAATAATCATTATACTCACTGCTAAGTATAATGTACATCCATTTTTGGCATTACTAGGAGCCGCCATTTTTTTTGCACTATTTTCGGAAATGTCGTTGGCAACACTCGTAGAATCAATTAATGATGGTTTTGGGGTTACTTTGGGAAAAATTGGAATTGTAATTATTCTGGGTGTGATTATTGGCGCTTTCCTAGAACAAACAGGTGGTGCTTTTAAATTGGCAGAAATAGTTTTAAAAATCATTGGTAAAAAGCGCGTACATGAAGCTATGGGAATAGTAGGATTCATCGTCTCAATACCGGTATTTGCTGATAGTGGATTTATTATTCTTAATCCTCTAAATAAAAGTTTGACTAAAAAAGCAGGGTTGTCAATAGTTGGTACAGCAACTGCTTTATTATTAGGTTTAATGATAACACATGTACTGGTGCCACCAACTCCAGGTCCGATTGCAGCAGCAGGTATTATCGGAGCTGATATCGGATTGGTCATGTTAATTGGACTAATAATCGGTTTACTTTCTTTAATAGTCGCAATTTTTTATTGTAAGAAAATGGGGCAAAAAAAATACATCGACCCGAATCCTGCTTTAACTGATGAAGAAATAGAAGAAAAAGTAAAACAAGCTCCAAGTGCCTTTAAATCTTTCTTACCCATATTAATTCCTATTTTATTAATTGTTGGTAAATCACTAATGGAGTTTAATATATCTGATGCTGAGCAGGATTTGGGTTGGGTTAAATTTATTTCATTTTTAGGTTCACCAGTAGTTGCATTAATAATAGGTATGTTTTTTGCTTTTTTGTTACCTAAGAAATTTGATAAAGAAATGTTATCTACTACAGGTTGGGTGGGTAAAGCACTTATGGATGCGTCAAATATAATTTTGATTACAGGCGCTGGTGGTATTTTTGGAACAATACTTCAAAAAAGTGGAATTGCTACAGTTATGGCCGATGCATTATCTGGTGCTAATTTAGGTATTTGGTTACCCTTTTTATTGTGTGCAGCAATTAAAACAGCACAAGGTTCTTCAACGGTGGCTTTAATTACTACGGCATCAATAGTTGCACCTATATTAAGCACACTTGGTTTTGAAACTGAGATTGATAAAGCACTTGTTGTTGCAGCAATTGGAGCGGGAGCCATGGTTGTTTCACATGCTAATGACAGCGGATTTTGGTTATTAACACAATTCTCCGGTATCGATGTTAAAACCGGATATCGTGTTTATACCTTAGGTACATTAGTCGTAGGATGTTCGGCAGCATTAATGATTTTTGCCGCTAGTTTTATCTTCTAGAGATACACTCTTTCTTCTAATCTAAGTGTTCAGGTGCTAATAATTATTTTGAAACAAATTTAAATACTTTAATACCGTGAATTAACAAGTATGTCTAGTATGTGTCTAGACTTAATTTCCCCTAGAATAATAAACATTACATATATTTAAGGATATGTAATTTTAGAATGCTATTTTTTGGTAATTATAGAATAAATTATGAAAAAAAGAAGGGACTTCATTAAAAAAACAACTCTAACAGGTAAGGTGTTGGCAACTACACCTTCATTTGCTTTTAATATAATCATATCAATTTTTATTAGTTTGAATTTATTTTCATGTAATGAAAAAAGTAAATCAGTAGCACAAAAGCCAAACATCATTTACATCATGGCAGATGATCATACTACGCAAGGATTTGGAATTTATGGAAGTCGGTTAGCAGCACTTAACCCTACACCAAATTTAGACAAGTTGGCTAAAGAGGGAATAATTTTCGACAATGCCTTTGTAAATAATGCCATTTGTGTTCCTAGTAGAGCAGCAATTATTACCGGACAACGTGCGCAGTTAAATGGCGTAATAGATTTAGAAGGAGCTATTGCTCCGGAAAAACAATTTCTACCACAGGAAATGAAAAAGTTAGGTTATCAAACAGCAATTGTAGGTAAATGGCATTTACATCACGAACCTGCTGCTTTTGATTTTTACCAAGTATTGCCGGGACAAGGAAAATATTACGATCCAGAATTTAGAGTTCAGGGAGAAAAACCTTGGCCTCAAAATATTGTTCACACCAAAGGACATTCATCAGATATGATTACCGATGCTACATTAGACTATTTAAAGAATAAGCGAGACCCTAACAAACCATTTTTCTTGATGCATCATTTTAAAGCACCACACGATGATTTCGAATATGCACCAAGATATGAAGAATATCTGGCCGATACCTTTATTCCAGAGCCAGAAAGTATGTATGAAATTGGCAACCATGGTTCTGAAGCCATAAGAGGAAAAAACGATTCGTTAACTAGAATAATTGGGTCTTCTGTATCGCATCGTAATTTAATTCGAAATCAGGCGATGAATATTTATTGGAATGATACAACCATTTATAAAAAATATAGAAACGCGAGAGATATTGGACAAGAGGAAATGGTACAATGGAAAATGGACCCAACCGAAAAAGAATATACGAGTAAAGTTTATCAAGATTATTTAAAAAAATATTTGCGTTGTGTAAAAGGTGTAGATGATAATATTAGAAGATTAATAGACTATTTAGAAAAGGAAAATTTACTTGATAATACCATTATTGTGTATACGGGTGATCAAGGATTTATGCTTGGAGAGCATGATTATATTGATAAAAGATGGATGTACGATGAGTCTATGCGCATGCCGTTTTTTGTGCGATTTCCTGATAAAATTAAGGCGGGAATTAGGACGGATGCTATTATAAACAATACTGATTTTGCACCTACAATGATTGAATTAGCAGGAGGTACGACACCTGATTATATGCAAGGAAAAAGTTTTAAAACAATTTTGGAAACTGGCGAAGAACCTTATGATTGGCAAAAGGCTACCTATTATAGGTATTGGATGCATTTAGCACATAGACATCAAAACCCTGCGCATTTTGGTATTCGAACAAAAGAATACAAGCTTATATTTTATTACGGTAAATATTGGGTAGATACCGATGATCCAAATGCAGAATGGAACAATGCGAGTTGGGGGAATGATTTTGCACAACATACACCACCAGCTTGGGAGTTTTACGATCTAAAATCAGACCCAAAAGAGATGAATAATGTATATGGCGATGTGGTGTACCAAGAAACAATTGCAGACTTAAAAAATCAGCTTATTAAGCTGCGAGAAGATTTAAATGAAACCGATGCGAAGTATCCGCATATTCAAAAGGTAATTGATGAACACTGGAACGATTAAAAAATAAACTTATGAAGAAATTGGATTATGTATTCTTATTATTTTTTGCGATTGTATTTCAAACCAATATAGCCCAAGATATTTTGGTTGAAGCAGAAAGCTTCGATAATCCTGGAGGTTGGGTAATTGATCCGCAGTTCGAACAACAAATGGGTTCGCCCTATTTGCTAGCTCATGGTATTGGCGTACCAGTAAAGAATGCCACTACCCATGTAAAATTTGATACTAATGGTGCATATCATGTTTGGGTTAGAACCAAAAATTGGGTGCCTGGAAAATGGGAGGCACCTGGCAGATTTCAATTAAAAATTAATAATCGACTACTTGACAAGACCTTAGGATTGCGCACAGGTTGGGGTTGGGAGTATGTAGACAAAATCAATATAACCAATAAAGAAATAGCTTTAGAATTGGTAGATCTTACGGGGTTTGATGGTCGAGTAGATGCTATTTATTTTTCTACTTCTGATGTGGCACCACCATCTTCGGGTAAGAAGTTAGCAGATTGGCGAAAAAAAATAAAAGCTGAGCCCAATGCACCAGAGATTACCAAATCATTTGACTTAGTTGTTGTTGGCGGTGGATTAGCTGGTTGTGCAGCTTCCATAGCCGCTGCAGAGCAAGGCCTCCAAGTTGCATTAATTCATGATCGTCCTGTTCTTGGTGGAAATGCAAGCGAAGAAATTCGAGTACATACACTCGGTATCTATGGCAATTTTGAACGTATCCTTAAAAAAATAGATACAGAACATTATCCCAATGGTAGTGCTGATGCTAAAATAGATCAGCAAAAGCGAGATAATAATGTCAAGAGTTATAAGAATATTTCTTTGTTTTTAAATCATAGGGCTTATGATGCTAAGGCCGAAAACAATGAAATAAAATATGTAGATGCCAGACAGACTTCGACAGGAAATCGCATTCGGTTTGAAGCGCCTAGATTTGTTGATTCTACTGGAGATGGTTGGATTGGTTTTTGGGCAGGTGCAGAATTTTCTTACGGCAGAGAAAGTGTTGATACTTACGGCGAAGAATGGGCCGAACATGGCGAATTATGGACGCCTCAAGAGCCCGATGACGCTGTAATGGGCTCATCAGTACTATGGGGCTCTAAGGAGATTGAAGAAAAAGCGTTTTTTCCAGAAGTTCCTTGGGCAATGCCAGTTGCAAAGGAATATGCTAAGGTCGCAGGTGAATGGCAATGGGAATTTAGTAATCCAGATTACAATCAAATTGATGATGCAGAAGAAATTAGAGATCATATGCTAAGAGCCATTTATGGTTCGTTTTCAAATGCAAAAAAAGATACTGCAAATGCAAATGTTAAGCTCGAATGGGTTTCGTCTTTAGTAGGTAAGCGGGAATCTAGAAGGTTAGTGGGTGATCATATTTTTACGTTTAATGATGCCAAAGAAGGGCGAAAGTTTGTTGATGGTGTTGTTACTGAAACTCGAGATGTAGATATTCATTATCAAACAATATTAGAAGATGAAAATAATCCTGATTTCATTTCAGAAGCTTTGTTTTATAAGACGCCCCAATACTATATTCCATACCGAAGTTTGTATTCTAAGAACATTTCAAATTTATTTATGGCAGGTCGTAATTTTAGTTGCTCGCATGCCGGTTTAGGAGGGCCTCGGGTGATGTTAACAACAGGGCAAATGGGTGCGGCCGTTGGAATAGCAGCAGCAGTCTGTAAAAAATATGATGTTAACCCAAGAGAAATTTATACTGGGTATTTAGAAGAGTATCTAGCGCTTATTGAAGATCAGAAATTTGAAAAAATACCAGAAACTAAAAAATGAGAATTGTTTTCAGCTTAGGTATTTTGTTGCTGCTAATTTTGAAAAATAGTGGTGTTAATCTTTATTATTCGTTAGATAAAAATACTTCAACTAATTTTAAAGATAGTCCACCTGAATTTTATGCTTTAGAGTGGAAGGAAGGTGTAAAACTATTTCCTCAGCAAACAAATCTATACATCGAGATAGATTCAATTGGTAGACAAGAAATTTTAATGTTAGTCGATCAGTACCAGGCACCTATCTTATATACTTCTGAAATAGCCACTCCTGTTTGCGCAGATGGTGAATGCAAACTGATGCATATACAATTCTATTGGACGCTATTAGGAGAATATGCTGGTTTTGATCGCAATGTTGCATTGCCGTTAACAAAGTATGATCATGATGAATTTCAACAATCTGATTATCAGAAATTACATGAGTTATTATTAGATGATAAAAGTGTAATAGGTCGAAGAAGTATTGATCAATTAGTAGATAAACCCAAAATGCGTAACGTTAATGGTGTAGATGCAATCTCTGGAGCAACTGTTGCTAGGGTAAAAGAAGCAGTGGTGTCTGGGGCATTATATTCTTGTTATACAGCATGGCATTTAGTATACGGTAATATTCAAGAAAAACTAAAGACCAGAACATTGTCTATGCTCAATGAGCAGATGATAATTAATATGCTTTATAGTAGCAATCAAGAATATCACATATTTGCGCTTGAAAAAATTGAGACAATTAAATACAAAGAGCATTACAAACAAATTGCAGAAATTTTTAAAACTAGCACCCCACTAGTTCGTAGTATTATCGCTAAGCGAATAACGACAACATATATTGAAACCCCAGATTTGCAAAAACCTTTTTGGGAAGCCTTTGATACTGTAGACTCTGGCAGTAGAAGTATTTTAATGAATTATCTGCATGATGCACCAAGTTATGTTAAAGTGGTTTTATCGTCAAAATTAAGTGTAATGAGTAAAAATCAGTTGAGTGTCTTTTTAGATTTTTTAACAAAAGAGGAATCGGTAGATGCAGAAATCCGAAATGAAATCTCCGTTTTTGCAAATTCCGAAGATGAAACCTATTCCTATTTGGCTCAAGAGTACTTAGAGGATACTCCGTAAA
The DNA here is from genome assembly GCF_009649685.1 of Flavobacteriaceae bacterium EG-1. Taxonomy (GTDB): domain Bacteria; phylum Bacteroidota; class Bacteroidia; order Flavobacteriales; family Flavobacteriaceae; genus Aurantibacter_A. The sequence continues at coordinate 1,464,167 of NZ_WJPK01000001.1, read as the reverse complement.
TAACTAAAACTTACAAACCTTGAAAAACTTTCAATTCATAAAATGCATTTTGGTTGCCGTGTTGGCGTTTTCATGCTCAGAATCTCAACCAGAAATAAGGCAATCAAATCCAAAGACAGCAATACAAAAAGTTTTCCCTCATAAGATGCCCAAGGAAAAACCTGATTTACCGATGAGTGCAGCCACAGAAAGAATGTTCGATTATCCTGGTGTAGGCATACACGACAATGAACTTTTTTCTCAATTTAAATATACACCACTAAAAGGATTTGACTATGCATCGGGTGATGGAACCATTTCAAGACGCGACCCATCAAGACCCATAAAGGTGAATGATAAATTCTACATTTACTATACAAAAAGACTAACGGTTGTACCACCGATTGGTGCTAGTAGGGCTAAAGAAGCCACTGATAAGATTCCATCAACGGATTGGGATTTATGCGATATTTGGTATGCAACGAGCGATGATGGAATAACATGGAAAGAACAAGCAATAGCTATTAAAAGACCAGAGAAACCAAATTCCGGATGGCGCTCTGTAGCAACACCAGATATTTTAATATGGAAAAATAAGTATTACCTCTATTATCAGGCATTTAGCGAACCTAGTGGCTTAAAAGGCGACTGGTGTCCGGTTTCTGTTTCATATGCAGATTCGCCTGACGGTCCTTGGATTCATGGTGCGGATAAGGTAATTCCTTTCGGTAAAAAAGGAGAATGGGATCAAGACGCAACACATGACCCACAACCGATAGTTTTTAAAGACAAAATCTATATGTATTACAAAGCTGCTTTTAATAAATGGCCGGAAATACGAAATAAATATGCTATTGGTCATGGGCTGGTAATCGCTGAAAATCCTTTGGGACCCTTTAAAAAACATCCGTTGAATCCGGTTATGACTTCGGGTCATGAAACTACATATTTTCCTTTTAAAGAAGGTGTAGCTGCGTTAACTATTAGAGATGGTAATGAAAGAGAAACCATGCAATATGCTAAAGATGGTGTCAATTTTGAAATTGCCTCACATCTTTCTTTAACGCCAATTGCGGCAGCCCCTTATGTAGCAGATGCATTTACAAATTCTGGTAATGGAAGAGGTTTTACCTGGGGTCTTTCTCATTTTATTAATGCGGGGGCTAAAGGAAAGCAACATTCAATTATGGCGAGATTTGATTGCGATTTGAGTCTTGATTATGACAACCCTGAGGTATTTAAAAAAAGTACGGTTTGGCATAAGCCTGATGTTTATTTTCAACAGGGCTTGGAACCAAAATAAAAATAGAAAAGTAAGCGATTATTAAATAGCAAATATTAGCAGTGAATTGAGATTTTAATCACCCGAAGTTTAAAATTTTCAATCAGATTACACAATATTACGAGCATGATTAAAAAACTTAAAACATCAATATTTATTCTTATGAGTATAGTGTCTACAAGTATTCTAAGTCAAAATTCTAAAGTAGATTTTGGCGATGATCTTAAATTTTTAAAAGAACATCAAGAAGTAGTTCTGTTAAAATCGAATGATGATAAAAGTCAGGTTGTAGTGTTACCGAAACTACAAGGTAGGGTAATGACCAGTACATCAAATGGCTTGAAAGGCAATAGCTATGGCTGGATGAATTATGAATTATTGAAATCAGAAAAATTCGAAAAACATATCAATCCTTTTGGAGGGGAAGACCGCTTCTGGATGGGACCGGAAGGAGGACAATATTCAATATTTTTTAAAAAAGGTACTGAGTTTACTTTTGATAATTGGCAAACGCCAAAAGAATTGGATACTGAAATTTTCGAAGTCGTTAGTCAATCGGAAAGTTCGGTTTCATTTCGTAAAAAAATTCAACTTCATAATTATTTCGGTTATCAATTTAATCTTCAGGTAAATCGTACCGTAGCCATTTTTAATCAAGAGCAAATAGAAGAAGCATTGGGTGTTGATGTAACTTCAATTAATTCTGTTGGATTTCAATCTGTCAATGAAATTGTAAATACGGGTGCAACAAAATGGTCTAAAGAAACTGGTTTACTTTCTATTTGGATATTAGGCATGTTTAATCCTTCTGAAAATACAACGGTAATTCTACCTTATAAAAATACCCTTGAGCTAAATACCTCCTATTTTGGCGCTATTCCACCAGAAAGGTTAACAATTACAGATGATCATGTGTTGTTTAAAGGCAATGGTACAAAACGATTTAAAATGGGGTTGCCTCCAAAAAATGTAATGCCTTTTATCGGCAGTTATGATGCGGAAAAAAAGGTGCTAACAATTGTTAGTTATACGTTTGAAAACGATGATAATTATGTGAATTCGGAATGGAAAATACAAGATAAGCCTTATGCTGGGGACGTTATCAATTCTTATAATGATGGCCCACTTGAAAATGGAGATCAGTTAGGACCTTTTTACGAATTAGAATCATCTTCTGGGGCGCGAGAATTGAGTCCAAATGAGACTATGAAACACCTTCATAAAACTTTTCATTTCGAAGGTGATCAGGAGACTTTAAACAAAATATCAAGAAAATTACTAAACCTTGAATTAGATGATTTAGGTAAATAAAATATGCAGCTAAACTTCAATTAAACTAAAAAGGTAATAATGAAAACAATATTGAACTTGTTTATCGTAATATCAGTTTTATTGTTTCAATATCAACTCGTTGCTCAACAACAAGTTTTGATTCCAAAACAAGCGAATGAATATGTTCGAATTTATAAAGCTGATGGAGATTATTTTTTTGGGCCAGACACACCTGAATTGAAAGAAGGTAAATGGTATCATGAGTGGGTGCCAAATGACCACACCTTTGTTAAAGACAAAGTAGGTAAATGGCATATTTTCGGAATTACGCATCCTTTAGTTGAAACTGATCCATTAAAAAAAGGTATTCATGAAGGGGAGTATGCATCTTTTCATGCAGTTTCTTATGCCACAACTTTTAAAGAAACTTTAAAGGAAAATCACTATAATGATCTTTCAAAAATATTAACTCCCAAAGACCGTCCAGGTGAAATTCTTGCAAATCATGCACCTTATATTATTAAGAAAGATGGTTTGTATCACATGGTTTATGGGCATAGTCCAATGCGTTTGGCCGTATCAACGAACTTGTATGACTGGATTCCTAAAGGAGAACTTTTTTCAGATAAAGATGGAGCCCGAGATCCAAACTTGTTGTTTTATAAAGGTACTTATTACCTAACATACTGTTCAATAAAAAGTGTGCGTATGGTTAGCTCTAGTGACTTAATTAATTGGAGCAATCCTAAGACAATACTTAAGACGAATAAGTTTGATCCTGAGTCACCAACTTTACTCTTTTTCAATAATACTTTTTACCTTTTTGTTTGTGCATGGGAAGATGATTGGGATGAAAAAGATATACAAGGAGCTTATACTCATAAGGCATATGTATATAATTCGGATGACCATACTGATTTTGGTGTTGATGCTGAAAAGGAAATTACCGTATTAAACTCGCATGCTCCAGAGATTTTTCAAGGAGAAGATGGGCAATGGTATATCTCAAGTGTTGAATGGCCATATAGAGGTGTAAACATAGATAAATTAGAATGGAGTAATAAATAAGATAGAGATGAAAAATTTAATTATTCTTCTTTTTAGTTTTGTTTGTCTACTTGGAATTTCTCAAAATGAAAAACCTCCAAATGTAATTCTTGTCTTAACCGATGATCAAGGAATAGGTGAAATTGGTGCTCATGGAAATCCATACATTCAAACACCCAATATAGATAAGTTCTACAAACAGTCTGTTCGCCTTACCGATTTTCATGTGAATCCGGTTTGTACGCCTACAAGAGCGGCAATAATGACTGGTAGATATCCAATTAATAATGGTGCTTGGGCTACCTATAAGGGGCGTGATGCATTGTCTGATGGCGCATTTACGATGGCACAATTATTTCAACAGAACGGATATGAAACAGGCATTTTTGGTAAATGGCATTTAGGAGACAATTATCCTTCTCGACCAACTGATTTAGGTTTTGATTGTGCCATTCATCATAAAGCTGGTGGAGTTGGTGAGTTATCAGATTACTGGGGGAATAATTATTTCAATGATACCTATTATGTTAACAATGAACCGAAGCAGTTTGAAGGCTATTGTACCGATGTGTGGTTTGAAGAAGCAATGAAGTTTATCACAACGAATCAAGAAAAACCATTCTTTGTTTATTTGCCTACAAATGCACCACATAGTCCATTTTATGTTGATGAAAAATATGCAGAGCCTTACCAACATTTAAAAGGAAAGGAAATCGTGAATCCGGAGTTTTACGGAATGATAACAAACATTGACGAGAATTTTGGGAAACTCGAAAAGTTCCTTAAAAAGCTAAAGATCGCTGATAATACCATACTAATTTTTATGACCGATAACGGCACTTCTGATGGTATTAGTAAGGATGGAAAAATTGGATATAATCACGGTTTTCGAGGAAAAAAGAATGATAGAACTGACGGTGGGCATCGTGTGCCTTTCTTTATTCGTTGGAAGGATGGAAATATAAAAGGAGGTTGGGATATTAATAACGTAACTGCCCATGTTGATTTGCTTCCTACCTTGGCAAGCTTATGCAATTTGTCTGTTTCAAATAATATGAAATTAGATGGTATAGATCTTTCTAATGTACTGTTGAAAAAATCTGATCAACTTGAAGAACGCTCTATTTTTGTGCATAGTCGGCAAGATTGGCGAACTCCGTTTGATATTTCTAATACTGCAATTGTTATGAAAGATTGGCGATTGGTGAATGGTGATGAGTTGTATGATATTGAAAAGGATCGAATTCAACTCAACAATGTAGCAAAAGAACATCCAGAAGTGGTACAACTACTTTTGAAAAATAATCAAGAGTTTCTTAAAAAGTCAAAACTAAATGCAGAGTACACACAATTTCCAACGACAATTATAGGAAATCCAAATCAAAAAGAAATTAAATTAACCATTCAACATGCAATAGGTGATGACCTACCTATTTGGAAGAGTGAACAAGTTGCAGCAGGTAAAATCAATAGAAATAATAAGCATGCGCTTCAAGTTGAAAAAGAAGGATGGTATAAAATAGCATGTAGACGATGGCCAAAAGAAAATTCAGGACCTATTATTGGTATTCCAGATAAAAACCCTAAAAATTGGTTTGTATATAAAACAATTTCTCCTTCAAAAGTTCGAATTCAAATAGCGAATCAAATAATTGAGAAAGCGATAGAACCTAATGACGAAGAAGTGACATTTGAGGTATTTCTAGAAAAAGGCAAAACCTTTTTGGTTAACGATTTTATACAAAAAGAGGAAATATATGGGGTGTATTACAGCTACATATCTTATTTAAATAGATAAACGCACTAGCAGTTATATTGCCGGTTAAATTCATGATTTGTAATACTTGGGTTAAAATAGTGCTATCACACGATAAATTTTGCAGAGAATTACCAAAAAGTTCAACTTATTTTTGAATGCATATTATTAAAAAATGAAAAAACTTCTACTTATAATTTGTACAGTTTATTTGCCAATAGTTTGTATGGCGCAGCAATCTTCTACTTTAAATCGACAGCAAAAACCAAATATTATTTTACTCTTTGCTGATGATGCAGGTTATGCCGATTTCGGTTTCCAAGGAAGTAAAGAAATGATTACTCCCAATTTAGATAAGTTGGCTAGTGAAGGCGTACGTTTTACACAAGCATATGTTACCCATCCAACCTGTGGACCATCCCGTGCGGGATTGATAACAGGTAAGTCCCAGTATCGTTTTGGTTACGAAGAAAACAACGTGCCTACTTTTATGAGTGCCGTTTCTGCGGCCGATGGAAATGAAATGGGACTTCCCATAAAAGAAATCACCATGGGCGATGTACTTAAAAAGCAAGGTTATGCTACGGCGGTTTATGGTAAGTGGCATTTAGGAGGAGCAGATCGTTTTCACCCCACAAAAAGAGGATTTGACGAGTTTTACGGTTTCCGAGGAGGTGCAAGGAGTTATTTCCCATATGAAAATCCTCCTGCTGACCCTTTGAATTTAATGGAACGTGGTTTTGGTAATTTCGAAGAACATGAAGGACATCTTACTGATGTTTTAGCAGAAGAGTCCATAAAATTTATAGAGAAAAATGCGAAAGCTAAGAAGCCATTTTTTGCTTTCTTATCTTTTAATGCCGTACACACTCCTATGGATGCCAATCCAGAGGATTTGGCTAAATTTCCAAATTTATCGGGCAATAGAAAAATTGTTGCGGCTATGACGTTAGCCTTAGACCGCGCTACTGGTAAAATTCTAGATAAGCTAAAAGAACTAGGTATTGATGATAATACAATTATAGTTTTTACCAATGATAACGGTGGACCATCAGACAAAAACGCATCAAGCAACAACCCGTTAAGTGGTATCAAATCAACACATTTAGAGGGTGGAATTCGTGTTCCATTTGTAATGAAATGGCCAGGAAAATTAAAACCAAATACAGTTTATAATAAACCGATAAGTACCTTCGATTTGTTGCCAACTTTTTACACTGCCGCTGGAGGAAAATCTAAAAATCTTCATGATATAGATGGTGTAGATTTATTGCCCTTTATCAATGGTATAAACAAAGCAAGACCACACGAAACACTTTTTTGGAAACGAGATGCACGAGCGGCAATGCGAAAAGGAGATTGGAAATTAATTCGTTTTCCTGATCGTCCTGCACAGTTGTTTTACTTGCCAGATGATATCAAAGAGTTGAACGATTTAGCGGCTATAGAAAAAGACAGATATTTAGTAATGTACAAAGAACTTTTTGCATGGGAAGCTACACTAGAACGGCCTAGGTGGTTGCTTAAAAAAGAATATGAGTGGAAAGATGTAAAACGTATGGATAAGTTTTGGCCTAAAAATTAATCTTAAGAATTTAATGTAACATAGCATAAAATGAAAAATTCTAAAATATTAAAAAGTAGGTTGGTGTTATTTTTGGCTTTACTCAGCTTAACAATTACGTATGGACATACAATTGCCAATAGTCCGATAAAGCAAGAGTCTAAAGAAATGTCCATAGAAAATGAAAGCTTAAAATTATCTGTTAATGCAGTAACTGGATGTTTTACGGTACTCGAAAAAATATCAGGTCATGTTTGGGGTTCTGACCCTTGGGAAAATGCAGCGGGACTTTTAACACTTGCTAATGAACAAGGCAAAAAAGAAACTATTAATCTTTCAAAATGTAAAATTGTAAAAGTTGTTCAACAACCTAATAATACCATTTCAATATTATTTTCAGAACCTGTTTTAGAAGATGGGACAATAGCTTCTGGCGTTCGCATTGCCACCAATTTACGATTAGATAAATCTTCCTCAAAATTAGAAGTCGAGGTTATGAAACAAGAATCAGGGAAGTATACATTTTCTGATTTGCGCTATCCTGCAAGACAATTTGCTCTTAAAACCGATGAAGAAAAGGGGGCCGGTGTAATTCCTCAAAAGCAAGGTATTATTTGTCCTTCTTACATTTTTCCTATGAATGGAGGAAGGTTTTGTAAATGGGACGACGCCACCTATAATGGTAAATCTGTAGGTGTTTTAGAACTTTTTAATAATGGCACAGGTTTAACAATGCCTTGGTGGGGTACTCACAATGAGAAGACTGCGGTTATGGGTATTGTTGATGAAGCTTCAAGACCAGAAATGTTTTATAACATAAATAATAATGGACAATATTTATTTAATGCTGAAGGTAAAATGTCTGCGTATCAGAGAGTATTGTTTTTAGACCCAGTATGGAAATTAAATAAAGAAGAAAGTAAACGTCAAATAACTTATCATTTTATTCCTAAAGGTAATTATGTAGATATGGCTAAAGAATATAAAAAAGAAGCCATAAAACGAGGTCATTTTGTAACCTTAAAAGAAAAGCTTGCTCGAAACCCAAATGTCGATAAACTTCCTGGAGCAATTTATTTTGGAGTTTATGGTGGTTACCCTCATTATGTAAACATGCCCGGTATGGCGTTTACATTTGACGAGTTAAAAAATATCATTCAAACTATTCATGATGATTTAAAGGTAGACAAAGCCTTCGTTCACGCATGGGGTACATTTTCGAATTTTGTACCACACAATTTTCCAATAAGCGAAGAATTAGGTGGGCCAAAAAAGTTAAAGGCTGCGGTAGATTTAGCAAAATCATACGACTATTTGTATTCTTCGTATCACGCTTATTCGCCAATGCTTGAGAATGATCCTGATTTCACAACTGCACTTATGGGGAAAGATGAAAAAGGAAAACTGAAGAACACCGGAAGTCGATGGGCTCGTGTAAATCCTAAATTTCAAAAAGGATTGGCAAAAATGAATTTAGAAAAAGAAATTTCATACCTCGGTCTCGAAGCAGATATTTCAGATATCACCTTTGCTGCTTATCGCGAAGATGGTAAAGCAGGACGTTTAGCTTTAGCAAAATATTTAGATAGTTTAAACTTAGTAAATGGAACGGAGCATGGTCAAGAACAATGGATTCCGTATTTCGATATGTTTGAAGGAATGACATATTTAGAAAATCGACCTTTGGGCCAACTCTCTCACCACGCACCTTTGTTTAATTTGGTGTATCATGAAGCAATTGCCAATTTCGGCAAGATACAAGATCCTGATAATGAGGTTACTGAAAATGGTGATTTTAGAATTAAAGCGTTACGAAGTATGCTTTTTGGTAGAGGAACGACCATCTTTTTTGCGCCCTACGAATTTGAAGGAATGGCCCCTTTGATCGCAATGGCTCGTGATTTAGTAAGCCCTGTTCACAAAGAAACGTTTTATGCAGAATTGTTAAGTCATGAATATTTAAGTGCAGATTTTAAGGTACAACGTAGTAGGTTCTCATCAGGTACTGAGGTTATAGCAAATTTGGGTCCGGTGGCACAAAAAATTGAAAATGGCATAGCAATACCGGGGTATGGATATCGGATTACGGATAAAAATGGAAAATTAAAATCTGGACATTTTGTTACCGGAATCCAACAAGATTAAGAACAAAGAATAGCAAAATAAAATGAGCAAAGTAAATAATCGTGGTATTATTAACAACACCAATAGTCCGCACGTAAAATTTAAAAGTATAGACCTTGGAGATTGCCAATGGACCGAAGGTTTTTGGGGCGATAAATGGCGTCAAGCGGAAAAAGTGATGGTGCCTTATATGGGCGATTTGTTGAAAGGTGATGTTGGTCATGGCCTAAACAATTTCAAAATTGCAGCTGGTTTAAAAGAAGGAAAACATCAAGGCGAATGGTGGCATGATGGTGATTTTTACAAATGGATGGAAGCCAGTGTATATATTTATGCTGGTAATAAAGACCAAACTATATTAAACGACTTAGATGAAATAATTACAATAATTGCCAAAGCACAACGCCCAAATGGTTATTTGTCTACACCTGCAATTATTGATAAAAGCATTAAACCATTTTCGAATAGAAGGTATCACGAATTATATAATAGTGGTCATTTATTAACTAGTGCTTGTATACACCACCGGGTTACTGGAAAAACAAATTTTTTAGATATAGCAGTAAAACACGCTAATTACCTATATCAACTTTTTATCCCTATTACGGATAAATTAAAGCGTTTTGGATTTAATCAAACTCAAATTATGGGTTTGGTGGAATTGTATAGAACAGTAGGTGATAAACGCTATTTAGAGTTGGCAGAACAATTTATCAATTTACGGGGTTCCTATGCTATTGTTGAAGATTCAACAACAGAAGGGTATCCTATCGGTGATATGGTGCAAGAACGTATACCGCTACGCGAAGAAACCGAAGCAGTAGGCCATGCGGTTTTAGCATTGTATTATTATGCCGGCGCAGCTGATGTTTATGCAGAAACGGGTGAAAAAGCACTCCTTACGGCATTAGATAAATTGTGCGATAATGTCACCCAAAAAAAAATGTATGTAACCGGTGCAGTTGGACAAACACATTATGGCAGGTCTTCTCGTTTAGATAAAATTGAAGAAGGTTTTATCGACGAATATATGATGCCGAACATGACGGCCTATAATGAAACCTGTGCTAATATATGTAATGCAATGTTCAACTATAGAATGTTGACACTTACAGGGAACTCGCAACATGGCGATATTATGGAATTGGTGTTGCATAATAGTGGATTATCGGGTATTGGCATAAATGGAAAAGATTATTATTATTCTAACCCTTTACGAAAAATTGAGGGGGCATTAGATTATGATAAAATGAATGTTGAATTTGCAGAAAGACAGCCTTATTTATACTGTTTTTGTTGTCCGCCAAATTTGGTGCGAATGATTGCAAAATCTCCAGGATGGGCCTATAGTAAAACAGAAAATGGTATTGCCGTTAACCTTTATGGTGGCAATAAACTAGTTACTACTTTGCAAGATGGATCTGCCATAAGGCTAACGCAAAAATCAAATTACCCATGGGATGGAGCGGTAGAGATTAACATTGAAGCATGTAAAACTAGTTCTTTTGAAATACTCTTAAGAATACCTGCTTGGGCAAAGGGAAGTGTCTTAAAAGTTAATGGCAAATTGAGAGAAGAAGTAAGTGCTGGTAATTTTGCAAGAATTAATCGCCAATGGTCAACAGGAGATGTAATTACCTTAGATATGCCCATGCAAGCTAAGTTTATAGAAGGACACCCAAGAATTGAAGAAATTAGAAATCAAGTTGCAGTAAAACGAGGGCCAGTGGTATATACGTTAGAGTCTGCAGACCTTCCAGAAAACACATCCATAACCAACGCATATATTTTAAGCTCTGAAGAATTAAAACCGGTTCATAAATTAGACTTATTTGGTGGTGTAACTACTATAAAGACTAAGTTACGTATTCGTAAAGACCAATTGAACAGCATGTACAATGAAGTTCATAAACCAAAATTAGAAACTTTTACCACGCAACTCATTCCATATTACACATGGAGCAATCGCGGTCAAGGTGAGATGACTGTTTTTATGCCAATAATTTGGGATAAATCTATATAAATAATTAATAAATTCTAAATCTACATGGCTTCACATAAATCAAATGCTTTTACATATGCAACAATAGTTGCCATGGGTGGTTTTGTTTTTGGAATTGATGCAGCGCTTATATCAGGAGCTGTTGGTTTTATTACCGAAGAATTTGGTCTTACAGATATACAACTAGGTTTTGCCGTTGGCGCTTCTGCTTGGGGAGTTTTACTTGCATTGTTATTTGTTGGTTATGCTTGTAATAAATTGGGCCGGAAAAGAGCACTACAAATATCTGCGGCATTTTATCTTATATCGGCTATTGGTTCTGCGTTCGCACCAAATTATACTATTTTAATTGCATCACGCTTTTTAGGGGGTTTAGCATTTAGTTCCATTTCTATGGCATCTATGTATATCGGTGAAATTGCACCGCCAAAATGGAGAGGTAAATTAGTTAGCATGATTCAAATTAATATTGTTGTCGGTTTATCTGCTGCATATTTTATTAATTATTGGATTCAAAGTTTGGCGACCTCCGGTACAGAATGGGTAAGTGCCGTTAATCTGGATACTGATACTTGGAGGTGGATGTTGGGTTCTGAAATATTATTTGCAGCATTATGGTTTACCCTGTTATTTTTTATTCCTCGAAGTCCTATGTGGTTGGCACTTCAAAATAGAATTGAAGAATCGAAAATGGTAATGTACAAAGTGCTAACCGAAAATGAAGTTACAGTTCAAATTGCTCAGATGAAAGAGGCAATAGCTTCGGTGGGTGAAAATAATTCTTCATTAGCGCAATTAAAAGAAATTTTTAGTAAGCCAATGCGCATTACTTTTATCATTGCAATAACCTTAGCAATAGCGCAACAGGCTACAGGTATTAATGCAATTTTATTCTATGCTCCCACAGTATTCGAACAATTAGGAATGGGCACAGATGCTGCTTTTGCACAATCTATTTGGTTAGGGGTCATTGGTGTCGTATTTACCATTTTAGGACTTCTGGTAGTCGATAAAGTAGGAAGACGCCCAATGATTATTGGTGGTATGGTTTGGATTATTTTTAGTTTGGGTATATGTTTTTATGGTTTTAATACGGCTACCTATTCTATTTCTAAAGAAGATACCACTGAATTAGTTGATATTTCTAATGTAGCAGGGTTACATAACTTGGTAGGGCAGTCCTATAAAAGTGATATTGAATTTAAGCAAGCATTGATAGATAACATCGGAGCTGAAGATGCGAAAAAATATTCAAGTGCTTTAATGCAAAAAGCCGCGAATATAAATGGACTTTTAATTTTAATTGGAATATTAAGTTTTATCGCCGCTTTTCAATCTACTATTGGCCCAGTAATGTGGGTTTTGTTTTCTGAAATTTTTCCAATTTCAAATCGCGGAATTGCGATTCCCTTTTTTACATTAATTACCAGTTTAACAAGTTCATTTGTGCAAACTTTTTTTCCATGGCAGCTTTCAAATATGGGTATAAGTTATACGCTTTTATTTTATGCAAGTGCTGTTGCAATAGGACTTGTTATTCTATTTATTTATTTAAAAGAGACGAAAAATTTGACGATAGAAGAAGTACAATTGGCTTTAGCACCAAAAAAGAAATAATATGAAACAATTAGTATTTTCAATACTTTGTGTGTTTTTTGCAAAAAACGTAATTGCTCAGAACACCAATATCTATCCAGCCTCTGACCCTAACAATAAAGAAGGTTGGGTGTTAAACGAAGAAATAAGCGATGAGTTTGAAGGTAAAGAATTAGACCGTAACAAATGGTTTATAGAGGGCGAAAACGGGGACTATTATATTTGGAAAGGTCGTGCGCCTTCACAATTTGTTCCTCATAATGTTCGGGTTCATAAAGGGAAATTAAAATTAAGAACCGCCTGGGAGCCTAAATATAAGTTTATTCAAGAATCGTACACCGATGGGGCTATGGGAACGGCAAAATATGGTGAATATAAGAACCAGCCTATGCCGGTAACAACAGCTGCTGTGGTTTCTAAGAAACGTTTTTTAAATGGATATATGGAGGTGAAATCCAAATCTGGAAATGCGGCAATAACAGCTGCTTTTTGGGGCATAGGCTACGAACAAGAATTAGATGTTTATGAGCAGATGGGAAATCCTAAAAAAGGTGAAAAAATTACCGCTACTAGCTCCTTAGCAACAGCACATGATTGGAGTCCGCCTGCAGAACGTCCTACAAATGTTTTTCAACATGTAGAAAACTTACCCTATCGTACTGCCGATGAATTTCATATTTACGGGGCCGATTGGGGTGAGGATTATTTAAGCCTTTACATTGATGGAAAATTAATTCATCATTTTACTCAAGATGATGTAGGACTAGATTGGGTACTTAATAACCCTATGGAGATTTGGTTAGATTCTGAAATTTTCTTTTGGTTAGGCATGCCAGATAAAAAAGAGTTGCCAGTAGATTTTGAAATAGAGTATTTACGAGTTTGGCAAAAGCCTACTGATAATCTATTGGCGCGTCAGTTTTTTGGTTTTGAAGGGCCTATTTTGTTTGAAGATAATCCGCGTCCGTTAAAAATGGTTCCCGAAAGTTCTGTGCCAAATGATTATCAAAAATTTTGGGAAATAGATAGTCTTTCAGCGAAATATTTTAAAATTAATGAGGGTGATTATTATTCGGGCGTGAATAGTCTAGAGTTTTCGGGTTTCGGAAAAAATGAAAAACTAGAAGCAGAAAATGTTGTTGCGCTTTCACCTAAAGGAGCGGTAAATATTCCAAAAGGAGAATTTAATTTATCAATGAAAATTTGGATAGATCAGGGTAGGGCAGTTGAGAAATTGTATCTATCATTCGAAGATCCAAAAATGGAAATCCCTATAGATTTAAAGGGCTTAGAAAGAAGGAAATGGATAACCATAGAAAAGAAAATTCAAAAAAATGAGGCTTCCACTAAAGAAGATCAGTTTAAAATTGAGGTGCGAGCAGTTGATGTGCCGGAGAAAAAAGCTTCTCAATTTTTTATTGATGATATAGAAATTACGCCAATAAATTAAGAATATGAAGTTTCGTTTTATTTTAGTATTGCTATGTTTTGTGTTTTTGGCTTGTAAAGAGGAAAGTAAAGTCTCAGAAGAAATTACAAAAAAAAGACCCAATGTGCTTTTTATAGCAATAGACGATCTTCGTCCAGAATTGGGCGCCTACGGCTCTGAGATAGCAATTACTCCTAATTTAGATGCTTTGGCTGCAGATGGCCTTTTGTTTTCGAGAGCATATTGTCAGCAAGCAATATGTAGTCCGTCACGAGCAAGTTTAATGACAGGTGCTCGCCCCGAAACCATTGGGGTTATAGAAAATTACACTTATTTCCGCGATGCGAATCCTGATATCATCACCTTACCGCAACATTTTTGGGCAAATGGGTATGAAACGGTATCAACAGGTAAAATCTATCATAATACAGAATATGGTGATGTTGAATTATCTTGGAGCAGAAAACCAGCAGTAGCTAAAATGACGGTACAAGCTTCTCATACTCCAGGTGGTTTTGCTTTACCGATAAATCAACAAATGTATCGTGAAAATAAAGCGGACATGATTGAAAAGTATGGGGCTGATGCTGCCAAAAGAGGCCTAGGAAAAGGACCTGCTTATGAAAAAGCAGATGTGCCAGATTATTTCTATGAAGATGGTTATAATACAGACCTCGCTATTGTAACGTTGAAAGAAATGTTGGTAAACAACCCAGATAAACCTTTCTTTCTTGGCTTAGGGATGAAGAAACCACATTTAGATTGGTTAGCACCTGCAAAATACTGGAATTATTATGAGGAAGACAGTATTAAATTAACGTCGCAAAATGTAGCTCCTAAAAACGGTGCTGAAATGGGTTTGCATCCATCTTTTGAATTACGAGTGCGAAGTGGAATACCTAAAAAAGGAACAATCGACGATGAATTAGCACGCAAATTAAAACACGCCTATTTAGCTTGTGTTAGTTATGTAGATGCTCAGATTGGTAAAATGATATCAGCATTAGAAGAAGCTGGTGTCAGAGATAACACAATTATAATTGTATGGAGTGATCATGGCTGGCATTTGGGTGAAATGGGCATTTGGGGCAAAGCAACTAATTATGAAGTTGGAACACGAGTGCCACTGATGATTTGGACACCAGATATGCCAAAAGAAACTCGAGGAAAATCTACAAATGCCTTAGTAGAGTTAGTCGATATGTATCCGACGCTTTGTGATTTAGCCAGCATTTCGATGCCTGAACATTTAGAAGGACAAAGTTTTAAACCTTTAATTTCCAATCCGGAAGCAGCATGGAAAACAGCTGCTTTTAGTCAATTTCCTTCACCGGCTTTAAGAGAATGGGCTGCAAATCCACTCTCACAAGGCATGCGAGAGACTTATTTCGGACCACTTATACAGGAGGTTGAAGCACGAATTAAAAAACAACAAGGGGCGAAATGGAATAGAGAATTGTTTGAAAATCGACTAATGGGGTATTCTATGAGAACAGATAAGTACAGATTTATTGTTTGGAAAGACTACACAAAACCCGAAGCGGAACCTATCTTTTTTGAACTCTATGATCATCAAAAAGACCCATCCGAAACTATTAATATTGCCGAGCAAAACCCAGCAGTGGTAGTATCGCTTTTAGAACAATTTCGAAAAGGTTGGAAAGGAAATAAGGCGAACATTTCTTTATAAATACAATTGTAAAATGAGACCATATTTTGAACATGCCAAACTACTCGTAGTAGGAGTTGTTTTATTGCTATTTAAAATTAGTTATGCCCAAGAAGAAAGACCAAATATTCTTATCATACTTTGTGACGACCTAGGATATGCAGATGTTGGATTTAATGGATCACTTGATATTTTAACACCAGAATTAGATGCTCTGGCGAATGCATCTGTTGTTTGTACATCGGCCTATGTAGCACATCCTTTTTGCGGTCCGAGTAGGGCTGCGTTATTAACGGGGCGGTATCCTCAGAAAATTGGAGTTCCTTTTAATTTACCACATAATAGTAGCGAACACGATAAAGATAATATGGGTGTACCATTAAACGCAACCTACATGAGTAACGCTTTGCAAAGTGTAGGTTATCATACAGGAATTGTTGGTAAATGGCACTTGGGTTCAGCTCCGAAATTTCATCCGAATAAAAGAGGGTTTGATGATTTTTATGGATTTCTAGGAGGCGGGCACGACTATTTTCCGAAACAGTATCAAGCTAATTATCAAAAACAACTGAAAGCAGGAAATAAAGATATTCGCGATTATATATTTCCATTAGAACACAATGGTAAAGAAGTTGTTGAAACGGAGTATTTAACAGATGCATTTTCTAGAGAGGCTGTTCGTTTTATCAATGATGCAAAAGTAAGGAAGAAGCCTTTTTTTATGTATTTATCATATAACGCGCCACATGTGCCATTACAAGCAAAGGCAGAGGATATTGCTAAATTTAATGCAATAGAAGACAACGATAGAAAAACATATGCGGCCATGGTTTATGCAGTAGATCGTGGTGTCGGTAAAATTGTAAAAGCACTAAAAACGAACGAACAATACAAGAATACTGTAATTGTATTTTTGAGCGATAATGGGGGTAACACAGACCATGGTGCCAATAACCATCCGTTAAAAGGAAAAAAAGGAGATGCCTGGGAAGGTGGTTTTAGAGTACCAATGTTTGTTCATTGGCCTAATCAGATAAATAAGGGTAAAAAATACAATCATCCCGTTTCTGCTCTAGACTTGTATCCAACGTTTTTAGGTCTTGCAAAAAGCGATATTCCTAAGGGTGTAAAATTAGATGGTAAAGATATTATGCAAGGTTTATTGGAAGGCTCAGATGTTTATAAAGAGCAAATGATATATACCTTACGCTACAGACATGGCTATAATGATGTTGGTGCACGGCAAGGCGATTGGAAGATAACAAGAATGGGTAACGAACCTTGGCGTCTACATAATATTAAAACCGATATTGAAGAGCAGAAAAATTTAGGGGGAAAGTTTCCTAAGCGCCTAGAAAAAATGGTTGCACAAACACACCAATGGACTAATGACTTTGTGCAACCCTTATGGTTTTATACGTTAAATGACCAAGAATTGTGGCATACTAATAAAATGCCAGCATATGATGAAACTTTCGAAGTTTCTAAATTGGTGCAACCACCTTTAAAATTGGATTAATTTAAAACTAAATACGTACAAGCTCTATAAGCTGATTTCAAGTACATGGGCAAAATCACCAGATTTTTCACCAAGGTTGGTAACAGTTAAATTACGGTCTAAATGCTCATAACTCACCTTAACATCACTACCCAATAAACGAATTGATTTTACATTCAAATTTTTACCAAACTCCGATTCCTTTCCTAAAGATTCAATAGAAACTTGGCCATTTTTTGGCCATGCCATCATAATAGCATAAAGTTTATCTTCTTTATGGGTAAACCGAATGTCTTGACCTGTAAATTCTTTATTCTGTCCTTCAGAATGGTGTCCTTTTTGTACTTCGGTGGGTCCTTCTCCGAATGTTTTCCAATATTTTGTATCATAAATGGCTTCGCCATTAGTAGCCAGCCAATCACCCATTTGTAAAAGTATTTCTTGTTGGTCATCTGGTATTGTTCCATCTGCTTTCGGGCCCACATTTAGCAATAAATTTCCATTCTTAGAAACGATATCTACTAAGTCGTCTATCAAACTATTTGCTGTTTTAGATTCCCAATTGGTTACATAGCACCACGAATTTTTTCCTATTGAAGTATCGGTTTGCCAAGGTAATTTTCGAATACCTGGTAATTTACCACGTTCCAAATCATAGATTACAGTTCCTTCTGGAAAGGCTTCGTGACTAAAGTTCTTATCTTGTAGAACCACTTCTTTATTCCATTCTAAGCCTTTATTGTAATAATAGGCAGCAAGTTTCGGTCTGTAATCTGCATAATCAGGAATATCTAAATAGAAATCAAACCAAAGTATATCGGGTTGATAATTATCAATTAAATCTTTAGTTCTTGCCCACCATTTTTCTTTGAATTCTTCAGAAACGTGTTCATTTAAATCTTTACCTTTTGGCGAATATAAATCGGCGTATTGTGGGTCTGAAGTATCAAAATGATCTTTTTTATTATAAAAAGACCAGTTAAAAGCATAGTGAGAAGAAGCTCCCATAATCATACCCTGCTTTCTACCTTCCTTGAACAATTCACCTAAAACATCGCGTTTTGGACCCATATCAACAGCGTTCCACCGGGTAGTGTTCGATTTGTACATCGCAAAACCATCATGATGATCAGCAACTGGTACGACATATTTTGCTCCTGATTTTTTAAATAAACTTATCCATTCTTCAGGATTAAATTTTTCTGCTTTAAACATGGGTATAAAATCTTTATATCCAAAAGTCTTTTGGTCACCGTAGGTTTTTTTGTGATATAAAAAAGTTTCGTTTGGACCATCTTTTTGATGATTGAGTTGCGCCGTAAATGTGGCGGTATCCATGTACATTCTTCTGGGGTACCATTCAGAACCATGAGCGGGAACAGCATAGGCGCCCCAATGGATAAAAATGCCGAACTTTTTTTGATTAAACCACGCTGGATCTTTATAATTTTTTTTGATCGATTCCCAATTGGCTTCAAAGCGAATTAAAGTATCATTGTTAATGGTGTCTTCTGATTTATTTTTAAGCTTAGATTGACAAGATAAAACTAGAATAGGTAAGCAAATTAAAATCAAGTTTTTTTTGAAGTACGACATTTCGATTCTTTTGTTTATAAAGGGTTGTATTTTTTAAGCTTCACTAAAATATAATTTTGAGTTGAAACTTTACAAATAGTTTCTTTAGCTGAAAGTTAAAGGTATCCATTCAAAACGAATAGTTATGCGACTAGACAAATACTGTACAACTATAAATCTTAGTGTTTGCTGTGTTTAGCACCTTTGTTTTTAAATTGTTTCTGATAACTTAAAGGTGTGCTTCCCATAAATTTATTAAACTGTTTATGATAAAAGGGCAGTGATTCATAACCGCAGGCATAACCAATTTGAGAAACCGACATTTGCGTATCTAAAAGCATACGTACAGAAACATTAATTCGATATTCATTTAGAAAGGTGAAAAATGACCGCCCCATCATTTTTGTAAAAAATCGAGAGAATGATTGTTCAGACATTTTAACGGCTTTCGCAATTTCTTTTAAGTAAATTTTTCTTTGATAATTTTTTGAAACAAAATCATGTACAATTAACATTCGGCTCCCATAAATTGTTGGTAGGTCGTCTAAAAATTGTGTATTAGATAAGGTTTTATAAGAGCAGCTTGCTAGTTTTGTTAGTATTTGGAGTAGCTGAATATATAATTCATGCCCTTTAAGGTTCGGTAGGTTTTTTATTAATGGATAAACTAATTTAGTTTCGTATTTGTCAAATAGTATTCCTCTCGAAGCGGTGTGTAATAGATTAAAAACGATATCTAATTCTGGTATTTTAGGAAAAATCCCTTTATTCCATTGTACTACAATCGATTTAGAGAGTGTTTCTTTTTGAGTGACATTTTTCCAGCAATGCGGAAGTTTTGATCGTAGTAGTACTAATTCTCCTGGCTCATAGGATCCCACAAAATCACCAATCAATTTAGTACCTGTACTCTCTACTATATATGTTAACTCGTGCTGCGGATGAAAATGCCAAGGAGTTTCGAAATTTTGAGCTTCGTATGTAAACCCAAGAATTGTATTTTTTTCACCTAAAATAATTGGTTCTAATACGGCTTTCATATCCTATTTTATAACAATAAATATAATAAATAAAACAAATACGACATAATAGTTTACTTATTTGATGGAATACATTACTTCCGAAGTTTTTATTTTTATAATTTTTGCATGTACGATAATACAAAATCGTTAAAAATTAGATTGATATGCAAAAAAGTAAAATACCAGATCCATTTGAGAAATCCAGAATAGAAATGGGGATTGGAAAGATGGATGATCAGAATGATCCGGTAACAATGCTGCTGCGTCATAAAGATGTTAGAAAAACAGCTCATAATTATAAAACATTTCAATCTGCGGCTCAGCCCGGTCGTATTGTAATTCCGTCAGAAGTAAATATTCGTAAAACAAGACAAATTCCATTTGAGTTAGACCCTCCTGTTCACGGGCTTTATCGGAAGGTTTTAGAACCTTGGTTTAAAAGGCCGTTGGAAGAAGATTATAGTAATAAATTAAAAGCTCAAATTAATTCCTTGGTTGATGAAATTATTACTAAAGAAAAATTCGAAGTTATAGAAGCGTTTGCTTTGGTTTTGCAATCGCGAGCGTTAACACTTTTATTAAATACTTCTTTTGAAGAAGCTACTACTTGGATTTCTTGGGGAACACATGTATTTCGAAGTGAGGATACCAATTTGGATGCGGATAAGGCAAATATTTTATACGACTATATTGATAAACAAATAGATAAAGCAATTGAGAATCCGAGTAACGATTTGTATTCTGTTCTTTTAGCTACTAAAGTTGATGGTGTAAAATTAACTAAAGAGCAAGTGAAAGGAGTTATGGTATTAACATTTGCTGGGGGCAGAGACACGGTAATTAATGCGATAACAAATGCAATTGCCTATTTATCTGAACATCAAGAATCATTAGAACGTTTTAGAAGCGAACCAGAAATTATTAATAATGCTGTTGAAGAAATGATTCGTTATTTCTCACCATTAACGCAAATGGGGCGGGTGGTTACAGAAGATACGTATGTTTGTGAACATGCAGTGAAAGCGGATACACGAGTATCACTTTGCTGGGCTTCAGCGAATAGAGATGCTGCAGTGTTTCAAAATGCAAACGAGCTAATAGTAGACCGAAAAATTAATCCGCATGTTGGTTTTGGGTTTAGTCACCATAATTGTCTAGGTGCCACACATGCAAGACTTATTATGAGAATACTTTTAAAGGTATTGGCTGAAAAAGTTGAAAGTATAGATTTATTTGAATACAAAGAGAATGTAGAGGAACTAGGAGATTTTAAAAGAAAAGTTGGATATGATTATCTAAATGCAAGATTTAACGCATCAAAAAAATAAGAAACATGGCGAAAGTAACATTTATTACAAATAATAATGAAGCTATAGTATTAGAAGGAACCACGGGTTCTGTAATGGCATTGGCAGTTGCGCATAATGTAAAAGGTATTGATGGAGATTGTGGCGGTGTATGTTCGTGTGCAACCTGTCATGTACACGTAAAACCTGAGGACATGGTTAAAACAGGGCAGGCTAGTGAAATAGAAATGGATATGTTGGAGTTAGCCGACAATTCAAATGAATACAGTCGTTTATGTTGTCGGCTCGAGCTAAGTGATGACCTTGATGGAGTAGTTTTAACGGTTGCCAAATAAGTTATGCTTCATAGTAAACACAATAAAAAAAAATGTGTTATTATAGGTGCTAGTCATGCCGGTGTAAATTGTGCTTTTGCCTTGCGTAAAGAAGGTTGGCAAGGTGAAATTATTTTGTATGATTCCGATCCTGAATTGCCATATCACAGGCCTCCCTTATCAAAGACCTATTTAACTAGTGCGCCAAGCGACGTATTGTCACCTTTAAAATCGGCTGATAGTTATGTTCGAGAAGATATACAATTAAATTTAGGATTAACGGTAACAGCTATTAATGCGAAAGAACAGAACATCACATTAAGCAATAACACTTCACAATCGTATGATACATTGGTTATCGCAACCGGTGCCCGTCCAATAATTCCAAAAATACCAGGTTTAGCCGATGCTAAAAATGTATTTCAATTGCGTACCGCGGCAGATGTAGCTGGTATTCGGAATGCATTAGGAAGTAAACCGAATAAGAATGTTGTTGTTATTGGTGGTGGATATATAGGCCTTGAAATTGCAGCTTCTTTAAAAAAGATTGGTGCTTCCGTAACCGTTTTAGAACGTGAGAATCGTATTTTAGAACGGGTGACAGCACCGGAAATATCTGATTTTTTTCAAACCCTACATCAAAAAAATGGTGTGGATATTTTTACGCATAAAAATGTTACAGTAGTAGAAAAAGAAAATAATACAGTTAAAGTTGTTTGTGATGATGGTTCAACTTTTACTGCAGATATTATTATTGTTGGAGTTGGCATTCAAGTTAATACCGAATTAGCAAAACAAGCCAACATCGAAATTGAAAACGGAATTAAGGTAGATGCTTCAGCAAGAACTAGCACGAAAAATATTTATGCTTTAGGAGATAATACGTATCACTATAATGCACATTATAAAAAATATGTCCGTTTAGAATCCGTACAAAATGCGGTAGATCAAGCGAAAGTTGCGGCAGCTTCTATTTGCGAAAAAGAAGTAGCATACGATACGATTCCATGGTTTTGGTCGGATCAATACGATGTAAAATTACAAATTGTTGGTCTCTCTAATGGATATGACAATATTGTTATACGAATAGAAGATAAGGAACAACCTTGCTTTTCAATTTGGTATTTTAATGGAAGTGTATTATTATCGGTTGATGCAATAAACAATGCGAAAGCCTATGTGATGGGGACAAAGTTTATTAAAACAAATCAACTAATAAACAAAGAAAAGTTAGCGGATTCGAGTATAGAATTTAAACCAGCAAATTTTATAACTCAATAATCGAACAAGAATGAAATTCGAAAAGTATGGAAAGAACTTCTAAAAGTGCAATAGCTAAGAGTGATGGTACATTCATCATAGATTATGTAAAAGTTGCCGAGCCACAGGCCGATGAGGTTTTAGTGAAAATGAAAGCAGCTGGTTTATGTCATACAGATTACGATTCCTTAAATTGGGGTAAATCCATTGTACTGGGGCATGAAGGTGCGGGTATTGTAGAAGCAATTGGGACGAAAGTAAAAAATGTAGTGGTTGGTGATCATATTATACTAAATTGGGCAACACCCTGTAGAACGTGTTTTCAATGTACGCGTGGTAACGAACATATTTGTGAAAATAATTCACCAGTTGTTGCCGGTTCTAATGGATATACAAATGGGCATGCGCATTTAGATGGAACTACCTACCAAGGCAAGCCTATAGAGCGATCATTTAATATTGGTACTTTGTCTGAATATACTTTGGTGAAAGCCTCCGCAGTGGTAAAAAACCCAAATAACAACATGTCGTTTGCTGCGGCAAGTATTATAAGTTGTGGTGTAATGACGGGTTTTGGTTCAGTGGTTAATACTGCGAAAGTAACTGCAGGAAGTTCTGTTGTAGTTTTAGGTACCGGTGGTGTTGGACTTAGTGTAATACAAGGCGCAAAAGTAAGTGAAGCAACTAAAATTATTGCCATTGATATAAATGCAGGGCGTTTAGAAATGGCGCTAAAGTTTGGAGCTACAGATACAATTTTAGCAGAAAAAGATGATAAAGGTTTGTTATTGGCTGCGAAAAAGGTAAAAAAAATGACACAAAATCGTGGAGCAGATTATGCTTTTGAATGTACGGCTGTACCCGAATTGGGAGCTGCACCTTTAGCCATGATCCGTAATGCAGGAACAGCAGTTCAAGTCAGTGGCATTGAACAAGAAATTACGGTAGACATGAATCTTTTTGAATGGGATAAGGTTTATATTAACCCATTATATGGCGGTTGTAATCCTGAAAAAGATTTTCCAAAAATTGTTGCGCATTATAATGCTGGAAATTTAAAGTTGGAGGAGATGATAACCCAAACCTATGAGCTTGATGATTTAGAGCAAGCGTTTACAGATATGCTTTCAGGAAAAAATGCAAAAGGTGTAATACTATTTTAGCAATGACAGAATTATTTAGAACAACAGAAATATCAGATCCTAAATTCGAAAGTGATCATCTTCGATTTATTACCGTAAAGAGTAACAACCTTAAAGGCAGGGGTGATATTTGTGTTTTTGTGCCTCCCGTAAAAGATGCGGAAAATTTGCCTTTGGTAATCTTACTACATGGTGTCTATGGTAGTTCGTGGTCTTGGTCTCAAAAAGGAGGTGTACATAGGTCTGCATTAGAAATGATTGAAAATGGCAGTATAGAACCAATGATAATTGCAATGCCGTCGGATGGGCTTTGGGGAGATGGTTCTGCTTATATGACACATAATCAACGAAATTTTGAAAAGTGGATTGTAGAAGATGTACCCAACGCCATCATCGAAAATATTCCATTGACGAGTAAAGATTCTAAGCTTTTTATTTCAGGACTTTCGATGGGCGGTTTTGGAGCCTTACGATTGGGGATAAAATATGCTGATAAGTTTAATGGTATAGCTGCACATTCATCTATTACCAATGTCAATCAAATGCCACTTTTTGTCGAAGAACTTAGTGAAAACTATAAGCAAAAAGATTTAAATGAAAATTCAGTTTTAGGGGTGTTAAAAAAATATGGGAACAAGGTTCCCAAAATCCGTTTTGACTGTGGTCTTGAAGACGATTTATTAGACCATAATCGACAATTACATCATGAGTTAAGTACGCGTGGTATAGCACATGAATATGAAGAATTTGCGGGAGGCCACGAATGGAGTTACTGGCAAGAACATATTAAAAAAACATTACACTTTTTTTTCAAATGTGAATAAGCACAATTTGTATATGATCAATATTTTCATTAGTTTTTATTTATGAAATTGCAATTTAAATCATCGGAACAAGATTCTATGAGTTCTATATACGTGAAAAGGGTATATAGACCTCATACGGGTGGTGATTGGCATTTTCATAAAGAATTTGAACTTATTTACTTTTTAAAAGGGCAGGGAATGCGAATAGTGGGAGACCATATTTCAAATTTTCAAAAAGGTGAACTGGTCTTGGTTGGTCAGTGGTTACCACACCTATGGCGCAACGAAGAAGATAATTTCACTGGGGAAACAACCGATTTTATTGTTGTAAAATTTACAAGAAAGTTTGGAGATGTAGATCTCTTTTTAATGCCAGAACTACTACATATTAAAGCTCTTCTCAAAGAAGCTAGTAGTGGATTATTATTTTCAAAAAAAGTTCGTAAATCTGTTCATGAAGATTTATTGCAATTAACGCAAGCTGAGTCTTCTGAAAAATTAATACTTCTTTTAAGTGTGCTTCGGAAGTTGGTTAAAAGTGAAAAATACCAAAAACTATCGGGACCAAATTTTACGCTTCCTAAAGAAGTCTCTGGAGAAAATCGCTTGCAGAAAGTGATAAACTACATATCAACGAACTACGCTAATAGTTTTGGTTTAGAAGATATTGCTAAAATTGCAGCAATGACACCTCCTGCTTTTTGTAGGTTCTTTAAAACACGAACGAATAAGACTTTTTCTCTATTTTTAAATGAGGTGCGCATAAGTAAAGCATGTCAATTGTTAATTAATGGTGAAGCACCAATAAAGCAAATTTGTTATGATGTAGGTTTTACATCATTAACCAATTTTAATAGAACTTTCAAAAGCTTCAAAAAAGTATCACCAAGCAATTATCGTGATAGGTATAGTAATTTTAGGCATCAGAACCTCAAAGAGGTTTCATAATCTTTCAACATCTGACAATTAAGTAACCAATATTTTAATTAGTTTTCTAATTTGGGTTAAAATAAGGTTGGTTCTAGGTAAATATCATACTGATCATATTTACAGGCTTTTTTATTTTTAACGTTTAAATACCACCCATTAATGTTATAATTATGAAGATTACCAAAGTAGAGACTTTTGTACTATCAAATAAATTAAAAGAAAATTTTTTCTTTTCGCAATGGGCATATAGCGAGCGCCGAATTTGTATTGTAAAAATAACAACCGATGAAGGAATCTGTGGTTGGGGAGAAGGTTATGGACCGGCAGATGTTATTAAATCAGGAATCAATTTGGTTAAGCCTATTTTAATAGGTGAAAATCCATTGGAAAATGAAACACTTTGGTTTAAGATGTATCGGAAGACTTTAGATTTTGCACGACGAGGTGTTTTGGTTGCCGCCATTAGTGCAGTAGATGTGGCATTATGGGATTTAAAAGGCAAAATTTTAAAACAACCTGTAAGTGTTCTTATGGGTGGGCAACACCGTAAAAGAGTAGTTCCTTATGCAACAGGTTTGTACTTCTCTGATGGTGATAATCTCGTTTCTAAGTTGGTCGCTGAAGCTAAAACTTATGTAGAACAGGGTTTTAAAGCAATTAAAATGAAAGTTGGCCTTTCGATTTCCAAAGATATTATTTTGGTTAAATCTGTGAGAGAAGCAATAGGAAATGATGTTAACTTAATGATAGACGCAAATCATGCTTATTCCTTACGAGAAGCCACGAAATTATCAAGAGCTTTAGAGCCATTTAATATAGATTGGTTCGAAGAACCAGTCTCACCTGAATTTTATAAGCATTATAAAGAATTAAGATCTAAAACAACAATACCAATTGCCGGAGGTGAATGTGAATACTTGCGTTATGGTTTTCAAACTTTGTTGGAAAATAATAGTGTAGATATTCTTCAAGTTGATATTTGCGGTGCTGGTGGACTAAGTGAAGCGAAAAGAATATCGACATTGGCAAATACAAAAGGGGTGGAAATAATTCCGCATGTCTGGGGAACCGGAATTGCTTTTCATGCCGCTTTGCATTTCATTGCAAATCTAGAACCTATTCCAGGACGTTTGTATGCACCTGAAATGTACATTGAATATGACCGAACTGAAAACGATATTCGAGAAACACTTACAGCGCCCTCAATAAAAATGAAGAATGGGTACATAGATATTCCACAACTACCGGGCTTAGGTATTGAAGTTGACGAAAAGGTGATACGACAATTTTCGACTGAAATTCTAATTTAATATAACGATTTACATTATGACTTTTGGATACCATAAATTATATATAGGAGGAGAATTGGTAGATTCTGTTTCTAATAAAAGGCAATCGGTAATTTGTCCTGCAGATGATAGATCTATTGCCGAAATTGCTTGGGCTGGAGTAGAAGATGCAGCATTAGCTCTAAAGGCTGCACAAAAAGGATTCCAATTTTGGTCTAAGTTATCATTAGCTGAACGTACAGAATGGATGACAAAATTGCGTACAGCTGTAATTGAGAATGAGCATGAATTGCGGGCCGCTATGGTTTATGAAATGGGTAAGACGTATGCTGGTGCATGGGAGGATATTGAAGGTTTAATAAATGGATTAGAATGGTATCCGGCAGCCATGAAAAATATGCGCGATGAACAAATTCCAGATTATGAAAACACACATACCCATAAAATGGTACATCAACCTGCAGGGGTAGCAGTTGCGTACTTAGCTTGGAATTTTCCATTATTAAATGTTGGCTTTAAATTGGGGCCAGCGCTTGCTAGTGGTTGTTCTATTATTATTAAACCTTCTGCAGTATCACCATTATCTGCTTATTTAATTGGAAAAATTTTAAAAGAAATAGATTTTCCAGCGGGTGTTATTAATATATTATGCGGCCCAAGTAGTGAGGTTGCGCATACCTTAACCACCAGTAAAATTCCAGCTGTTTTAACCATGATAGGGTCTACTCAGACGGGCCAAAAAGTTATTGCCGACAGCACAACATCAATAAAAAAATTAGGAATGGAATTAGGAGGTAATGCTCCATTTATAGTTTTTGAAGATGCAGATTTTGAAAAAGCCTTAGATTTAGCAATTGGATTAAAGTTTGGAAACACAGGTCAAATCTGTGTTGCTGCCAATCGAATTTTTGTTCATCAAAGTATTTATGATAAATTTTTGAGGGCTTATATTAAAAGAACTTCTGAATTAAAATTAGGTCACGGAGTAGAATCGAAAGCGGATATGGGGCCTATGGTTTCTAAAAAAGATAGAGATCGAATGTTCGAATTAATTAAAGATGCAATAAGCAAAGGTGCGAAATTAGAATATGGTGGAAACATACCAAAAGGTAAAGAAATAGGAAATTGGTTAGAACCAACTGTTCTTTCAGGAATGACTACCGACATGGATGTTTTTCGAAAAGAAACTTTTGGTCCGATAGCTTCGTTAATGCCTTTTAATACCGATGACGAAGTTTTAACTTTAGCTAACGATACCGAATACGGTTTGGCCTCATATATTTTTACAAACAATCATAAAAGAATAGAAAGATTTTCGAGAGATTTAGAGTTTGGTGAAATTCAAATCAATGGTGTAAAATATTCTATTTATCTTCCGCACGGTGGAATTAAAAATAGTGGTATTGGACATGATTGTTCACATTTAGCACTAGATGATTACTTAGTTAAAAAACGAATTTCAATAGCATTATAATTATAAACTTGTTTCGAAATTATTTTACTTTATTTTTAGATTTTTAAAGTGAGTAATAGGTATTATTTTATATTATGACGAAAAAGATTATTGGTTACGGTGAATTGTTATTACGTCTTACACCACAAGATCATGGTAGTTTGTTAGAGCAAACAGATAAATTGCAAATGGGGTTTGCAGGAGCTGAGGCTAATATAATTGCAGACTTAGCTGTTCTGGGTCACGCAACTGAGTTTGTTTCTGCATTTCCGAATAATCCTTTAGGTCATACTGCAAACCGTTTTTTAAATCAATTCGGAGTAAGCACAGATGCTGTTTTTTGGGATGATGGTCGCCTTGGAACTTACTATATAGAACATGGTACTTCGCTTCGTGGTTCAAGAGTAACCTATGACAGACAGCATGCATCGATAACAAAAGCAAAGTTTTCTCAAAAGTATTGGGAAACTATTTTTAGTAATGCTAGTTATTTTGTTTTAACAGGGATAACTCCTGCACTTTCTCAGGTTTGTCGTGAAAATATTGCATTAGCGCTACAGATGACCAAGACGCATAATGTAAAAGTTGTTTTCGATTTGAATTTCAGAAGAACGCTATGGACGAAAGAAGAAGCAAAAAATGCTTTTTCTTCTATGCTACCTTATGTAGATATCCTTATTGGAAATATTGGTTCTGCTTTTGATGTTTTCGACATTCAAACAGAAGAAGTAAAAGATTTTGAAAGTCTAATTTCAGCAACTAAAACTGCTACAAAAGGACTAGAAAATTTAGGAGACTTTGAAGTTTTAGCGATGACCCTTAGATTACAACAAAATGCAAATGAAAATATATTAGGAGGAATGGTTAAAACTGGCGAAGAGTTTTATTTTAGTAATAGGTTAGCTACGGAAATTAAAGATCGTCTTGGAGGAGGAGATGCGTTTGCAGCTGCCTTATTACATGGTTTAATAAATAAGTGGGACCCTAATACTATTGTTAATTTTTCAACAGCCGCTTTCGCAATTACACAAACCTTAAAAGGAGATATTAATTATAGTTCAGAACAAGAATTATTGGATATTGCTTCGGGCAATACTAAAGGTTATGTTAGAAGATAATAAAGTTAAATGTTGAGACTAACAAGTTTTTAATTCTTAAGCACTAAAACTACTGAAAATCGCAAGATGACTAAAGAAGAAATTTTAAAGGAACTTAAAAAAACAATTGTAGTTGCAATTATACGATTAGATAGGGCAGAAGATGTGTACCCAACAGCTATGGCTTTGTTCGAAGGCGGAATTAGGGCTATTGAGGTAACTGTGGGAACGCCAAACGCCCTTGATGAAATAAAAAAAATTGCGCAACATAAAGGAATATTAGCGGGTGTGGGGTCAGTGGTTGATGCAGCGACCGCAAAAGCAGCAATTGAAGCAGGTGCTCAGTTTATTGTAACTCCAGCAAGTAAGAAAGAAGTAATTGACATGGCACATAAACATGGAAAGCCTGTGTTGTCTGGTGCATTTTCACCAACCGAAGTTTTACAAGCTCATGAATGGGGTGCAGATATAGTTAAACTATTTCCTGCTGGTGCTTTAGGAATAAGTTATTATAAAGCAATAAAAGCCCCATTGCCTTACATAGCTATAATGCCAACCGGAGGAGTTACTGAATTAAATGCGGTAGAATGGCTGAAACACGGAGCTCCCTGTTTAGGAGTTGGTAGCGAATTGACAAATAAGACATTAATTCGAAATGGAGATTTTAATGGTTTAACGGTTTTGGCACAAAGGTTTAGAAATACTGTGGATAATTTGAATTAACTATTAGCTGCCAAAAAGCTAAATGAAAAAAGCTAGCCAAAATTAATTATAGTAGTCTTTGATGTTTTTGTCAAATACACATTTTGTACGTACAAGTACACAAATATTCTGATTCATACTACATTTGAAATAAAGTTAAGAATTAACAACTTTTTTATGTTACATCAAAATAAATTGAAATTTGTTTACGGCTTGTTAATAGGTCTGTTTGTATTTTGTTCAGGTTGCATTGAGGAAAACAAAGAAATTAAACAAAAAGAAAAGCCACCAAATATTATTTGGCTGATGGCTGAAGATATAAGTCTTGATTTGGCTTGTTACGGAATGAAAGCCGTAAAAACTCCTAATCTAGATCAAATGGCTTTAGATGGTATTAAATTTAATAATGCCTTTGTAACAAACCCTATTTGTTCTCCAAGTCGATCTGCAATGATGGTTGGTGTTCATCAGGTTAAAACTAATACGCATAACCATCGAAGTAACAGAGAAGTACCCTTATCTAAAACTTATTTACCATTTACAAAGCTGTTAAGAGATGCAGGATATACCACAATTTTAGGACATTATAATGTACGGGGAAAAGGAAGAAAAACAGATGTGAATTTTAAGCATGAGCCCGTTGGAGAATGGAATGGAAAAGATAAGTTTGGACTTTTTGATAAGTTCGATACGATAAACCCAGCAGATACTCCATTTTTTGCTCAAATTCAATTGAATGTTACACATCGGGGTGATTGGTGGAACGAAATTCGCTCTCAATCGGAACACCCTGTAAATCCTGAAGATGTGGAATTACCACCGTATTATGCAGACCATCCTACAATTCGTTTAGACTGGGCAAAGTATTTAGATACTATGGAATATATGGATGATGAGGTAGGTATGTTATATAAAGAATTGGAAGAAAAAGGTTTGTACGAAAATACGGTTGTTATTTTTATAGGCGATAATGGTAGGTGTAATATAAGAGGCAAAGGGTATTTGCATGATCCTGGACTACGAATTCCTTTACTAATGAAATGGCCAAAGGGAATTAAACCTAAACAAGTTAGAGATGAAGTGGTTAGCTCTACAGATATTACTGCAACTATTTTAGATTTGGCGGGTGTTCAAATACCGAAGTATATGACGGGTATGTCGGTTTTAAATGATAATTTTAAAAGAAATGAAGTTTATGCTGCCCGTGATTTATGGGATGAGATTGAAGAAAAATCTAGAGCAATAACGAATGGTAAATGGAAATATATTAGAAATGATAAACCAGAAATTCCATGGGACGCGGGTCAAGCATATCTTGAATTTTACCGTCCAGCAGTGCATGTAATGCGGACCTTAAAAAAAGAAGGGAGATTAAATAATTTCCAAAAACAGTTTTTCGAAAATTCAAAACCAAAAGAAGAATTATATAATATACAAGAAGATCCTTTTGAATTAAAAAACCTTGTAGACAACCCAGAATTCGTAGCTGTCCTAGAAGAAATGAGAGATAAAACTTTAATGTATGATAGTGACATGAAACCAATAAGTGACGTTTATAATCCTGTTCATGCAAGCGCAGTTGATTTACTTGAATGGGTTAAAATTGAAAAACCAGCATTATACCAAGAAATGTTGGCAGGTGTTGAAATAGGATTTCAAGCTTTAACGAAAGAACATAGCCAATTAAATAAAACCAATTAATATGAGAAGTAGTATCCTGTATTTTACAATAAGTTTCCTGCTAATTCTAGGATCTTGTAAAGATGAGAAAAAGACTATTGAAACATCCGAAGAAAAAACAAAACCAAATATCGTAATTATTTATGCCGATGATTTGGGGTATGGTGAAATAGGCGCCTATGGTGCAACAGCATTAAAAACACCAAATTTAGATAAGTTGGCAAATGGAGGTGTTCGTTTTACCAATGGTTATGCATCTTCTGCAACATGCACACCAAGCAGATATGCTTTGTTAACAGGTGTTTATCCATGGCGGAATAAAAGTGCTAAAATACTTCCTGGTACAGCGCCGTTAATAATAGATGTTGATCAGCCAACGATTCCTAAGATGCTGAAAAACCAAGGTTATCATACGGGAATAGTGGGGAAATGGCATTTAGGATTGGGGAATGGAAATGTTAATTGGAATGAACGAATTGCCCCAGGACCCAATGAAGTAGGTTTCGATTATAGTCATATTTTAGCGGCTACACAAGATCGGGTTCCAACGGTTTATATTGAAAATGGCAATGTGGTAAATCTAGATCCGAACGATCCTATAGAAGTAAATTATAAAGAGAATTTTGAGGGCGAACCGACAGGTTTAGATAACCCTGAATTGTTGAAAATGAAATGGCATCACGGTCATAATAATAGTATCGTAAATGGAATACCACGAATTGGTTTTATGAAAGGTGGTGAAGCTGCAAAATGGGTCGATGAAGATATGGCCGACTACTTTTTGGCAGATGCTCAAGACTATGTTAAGAAACATAAATCAGAACCATTTTTTCTGTACTATGCATTACAACAACCGCACGTACCTAGAACACCGCATCCGAGATTTGTAGGCTCATCTGGCATGGGACCAAGAGGAGACGTTATTGTTGAAGCAGATTGGATGGTCGGCGAATTTATTAAAACTTTAGAAGCCGAAGGACTATTAGAAAATACCCTTATTGTTTTCTCTAGTGATAATGGACCGGTGGTAAATGATGGTTATTATGACGATTCAGAAGAAAAATTAGGCAATCATAAGCCTGCTGGTGCTTTGCGTGGTGGAAAATATAGTCTTTTTGAGGCAGGAACTCGAGTGCCATTTTTCACATATTGGAAAGGAAAAATAAATCCAGGTGTATCAGATGCAATGGTCTCTCAATTAGACTTGTTTGCTTCGCTTGCGGCATTAACTGGTAGTGAAGAAAGCACCAATGATAGTCAAGAACTTTTAGATGTTTTCTTAGGTAAAAGCGCAAAAGGTCGTAACGAAATGGTTATTGAAGCAACTTCAAGAACGGCATTTAGAAAAGGAGATTGGGCAATGATTCCACCTTACAAGGGGCCTGCAGTTAATAAACATGTCAATATTGAGTTAGCAAACGCAGCCGAGTATCAATTGTATAATTTAAAAGAAGATATAGCGCAGCAACACAATTTAGCGTCAAGTAAGCCAGAAAAACTTCAAGAATTAATTACAGCGTATGAAACAATTCGTGGTACAGAAAATACTGAAATTCAACAGTTAGAATTAAAATAGAAACCAAATGACCGGTCTCTTTATTTTAATCGGATGTATTGTATTGCTGATAATAGCTATTACGGTTTTAAAAGTTCATCCGATTCCTGCTTTATTGATTGCCGGTTTAATTTTAGGGTTAGCATCCGGAAATTCTGTAGAAGTTGTTACAGAGAGCCTTTTAAGTGGGTTTGGAAATACATTAAAATGGATTGGTCTTGTAATTCTTTTTGGCACATTACTTGGAGAGATTCTTGCTGTAACTGGTGGAGCCGATGTAATTGCCGATAGTGTAATTAAGGTTTTCGGAACAAGAAGATTACCATTGGCAATGGCTGTTATTGGTTTTTTGGTTGGTATACCAGTTTTTGTAGATGTTGCTTATCTAACATTATTGCCGACCATAATTGCCTTATCCAAAAAATCAGGACATTCGGTGTTAGTGTTGGGACTATCGCTTGCAAGTAGTTTAACAGTTGCCCATGCGCTAATTCCACCAACACCAGGCCCATTAGCAGTTGCCGCCATTCTAGAAACTGATATTGGGGGCATGATTCCTGTTAACATTACTGTTGGTATGTTTGCTGTAATTGGAGGCTTAGTTTTTATAAAATTCAATAAAAATAACTTGCAAATATCGCTACCTAAAGAGGTTTTACAAAAGACACAAGAAAAAAAATCTATTAGCGGCTTTAAACGAGTTTTACCTTTTGTTGCATTGTTGATTCCATTAATTTTAATGGGGATTGGAAATCTTTTTTCCAATGACAATCCAGTAATAGCTTTTATAAAAAACCCGATTTGGGCATTATTAATTGGGGTGGTTTTCGCATTACCATTATTAGAACGAAAAAACTTTTCTAAAAAATTAAATGATTATTTTCAAACTTCTGGAGCGAAATCAGCAACTGTTATTTTAATAACAGGTACAGGTGGTGCTTTTGGCCAGGTTATTAAAGACACCGAAATTGTAAATTCACTATTACCAGATGCAGGAGGCTTAGCAGCTTTTGGCATTATTCTTCCTTTCTTGCTAAGCTTTATGTTTACGACCGTAACAGGTTCTATAACTGTTTCTTTAATCACAACTGCATCTGTCATGGCACCAATAGTGACAAATGGAGGTCTTTCGCCCGAATTTACCGCAGCTGCCATTGGCGCAGGTTCCTTGGGTGTTATTCATGTTAATAGCAGTTTCTTTTGGCTTTTTAAAGAAGTACATGAAATAGATACATCAAAACTGTTAAAGACTTTTAGTTTGCTCACGGCTGTAGTTGCCTTTTCGGGCGGACTAATGGTTTTGGCTCTTTACTATTTTAGTTAAGTTTTATTTAAATTCTATTATCTTGTTGTAAACTAAATCATTAATTTTTTTATGAAAAACATCCGCTTAAATATTAGCGTCTTGTTTATAGTATGTTTAATTCCGATTATTTTTTTAGGACAAGAAAATAAAGTAAACATAAAAAAGCATTTGACTATTTCAGAGGGTCTTGCTCATAACGGAGTTACATCGATTCTTGAAGATTCAAAAGGTTATTTGTGGTTTGGTACGTATGATGGTCTTAATCGATATGACGGTCATGAACTTAAGATGTTTAAAAATACTATTGATAACCAATTGTTTTTAAGCAATAGAATTAGAGCACTTAAAGAAGATAAAAACGGAAACATATGGATAGGTACCGATGAAGGAATTACCCTATATGACTATAGATATGACCAATTTAGAAACCTTTATGCAAATAATAGTAGAAAGGGTCCTGTTGTAAGAAGCTTTAGTTATAATGAAACTGAAAATACTGTTTTGGTGATAACCGAAACTGACGGGATATTACTTTTTGACACAGATTACAATTTTATTAAACAGTTTACCTTACCGAATTCGACAACAATTAATCGGAAGGTTTTTGAAGCTACTTTTCTAGAAAGAGATACATACTTACTTGCAGCATCAGAAGGTTTATATGCTTTTGATATTAAGACAGGTGATTTTCAAAAAATTCTGAGTGATGAAATTTCACTATGCCGATCCGTATCGGTGTTGAAAAATAATACATTGTTACTTGCCCAACAAAATGGAATTGCTCGAGTAAGCTATGAGATAATTGAAGAAAATCTTGAATATAAATTAATTCGAAAAGATATTTTACCAGATTATCGTTTTAAGAGTGCTCATTTAGATCAAGCAAATAAACTTTGGTTGGGCACTTTAAACGATGGGGCACTTGTATTTAATAATGTTGAAGCTTTTAAAAATAATTCTAATGACTATTTCCAGTTTAAACCAAAGAACGGATTGTTGCGGGTTAGTACTTTTAAATCAGTTGGGAATTCAGATTTCTGGATGGGGACTTTTGATAAGGGTATTTATCAATTTGACACTTCGATAAATCCTTTTAAAAGTTTTGGTACCTTTTCAGAATTTGATTTCGGGGTTAACAATAGACATATAAGACATATTAGCAAACTTAATGATAATCGGTTTTATATAACAAAAAATAGGGGTGGATTGGCATTATTTAATATTAACACCAATCTATTTGAGCCAATTCCCATTCTAATGCCTAAATCTTATCTTTCTAAGATTTCAGCAATATTTATTGATAGTAAGAAAAATACATTAATAAAGGTAACCAATGGCGGTTACTTTTTTAAGAAGTTAAACGAAAATAAACCACATAAAATAGATACTTCACTGTTGCCGAATTTTGCTGCGGATACCCCATATAAATTCGCTGAAGATAAGTACGGATATATTTGGGTTTCTTGTAAAAATGATGTGTTCCGATTAAAAATAGATGCAAATGGAAAAGTATTAAAATTAGAGAACTTGAATGCTAATGAACTGTTTAACACTAATAAGTTATCCTTAGTTAGGTACGTTTATGCAGATCCTATATATGATTTTATTTGGCTTGGTACGGCTGATGATGGTTTAATAAGAATCAATATTAGCAAAGATGAACCTTTGAAATCTTTAAATATTGATAAATACAGAAACAATGGTGTTGAGTATGGTATACCAAGCAACTTTGTTTCTTCAATATTGCGAACACCAAAAGGTGAATT
Organism: Flavobacteriaceae bacterium EG-1; assembly: GCF_009649685.1. Classification (GTDB taxonomy): domain Bacteria; phylum Bacteroidota; class Bacteroidia; order Flavobacteriales; family Flavobacteriaceae; genus Aurantibacter_A. The sequence goes on along the minus strand of NZ_WJPK01000001.1, from coordinate 1,427,745 downwards.
ATGGATTGGCACTGAAGGTGCTGGTATATGCAATGTTATTCATAGTGATAGAAAGCCTGAATTTATTTCTTATTCAGAAAAACAAGGTCTATCAAATAATGTAGTTAAAAGTATTCTTCTAGATGAGCAAGAAAATCTTTGGGTGGGAACAAACATTGGTTTAAATAAATTTACAGCAGACGAAAAATCATTTAGAAGATTTAAAAAGGAAGATGGACTTACATTTGAGGATTTTTGGTACACAGCTACAAATTTTGAAAATGGTAAATTATTATTTACTGGTCTAGAAGGGTTCAGTTATTTTCATCCGGCAGATATCATTTCTCAAGAAAAGCTTCCAAAAGTAGAATTTAGTGATTTCAGAATCTCAAATCAAAAGATAAAGCCCTTAGACTATATTAATAATCGAGTTTTAATAACAGAACGTCTCGTAGATTCCGCAAAGATTAATTTAAGATATAATGAAAATGTCTTCGCCTTGGAAATGCATTCACTACATTTTAAAGCCCCAGATAATCATAGAATAAAATATAAATTAAGTCCCATTGACATTGAGTGGCACAAGGTTAACTCTGACCAGAAAACAATTACTTATAGCGGTTTACAACCCGATGATTATAAATTAGAAGTTTCTGCTTCTAATGCCATTGGTGAATGGACAATTCCAAAAACTCTTTTTATAACTATAGCACCGCCATTATGGAAAACAACTATGGCTTATATACTTTATATATTATGTGCGCTGTTATTTTTGGGAGCAATATTATACTATATTTTGAAAATGCAAAAATTACGTTATTCAATTCAGATTGAAAAAATAGAGCGTGATACTATTAAAACTATTAATGACGCAAAACTTCGATTTTTCGCAAACATATCGCACGAATTAAAAACGCCTTTGAATCTGATAACTAGCCCTGTAAGGTTATTGTTAACAACGTTTAAAGGCAATAAAGATGTTGAAGAGAAATTGAACATTGTAGAACGTCAATCGCGTAAAATTAGTCAATTAATAGACCAAGTAAATGACTTCGAAAAAGTAGAAGCTAACGTGATGGAGATGGAATATTCTAGATTTTATTTCGATAGTTTCTTAAAAGAGATGTTAATCGATTTTCATTTTTTGGCTAAAAATAGTAATCGAGTATTGGAGGTTATCGCCGATGATTCGAATATAGTTGTTTCCGCCGACCGAAATAAGCTAGAAAAAATATTCAACAACCTGTTAAGTAATGCCTTTAAATACTCCGACTCTGGCGATATAATAAAGGTGAGGTTTAATGCTACTGAGAAAGATCTTTCCATAACAGTAACCGATACAGGACGGGGTATCGACCAAGAAGATTTACCTTATATATTCGAACGCTTTTTTAGATCAAGAAAAAATCAAAATGAACATGCTTCGGGTTCAGGTATAGGTTTAGCATTCTCCAAACGTTTGGTAGAAATGCATTACGGATATATTGAAGCTAAAAGTAAATTAGGTGAAGGTACCGCCATGAAAGTGCGTTTGCCCATAGTAAAAAAAGAATCTTCATTTGATCAAGAAATTAAAAGAAAAGAAATACTTGTTGCAGAAAATGATTTTGTCAATAAAAATGAATGGCTTCATGAATTAGAAACCATTCCAATAGAGGTTTCAAATGACTACGCTGAACATCTTATTTATTATGTAGAGGATAATGTTGATATGCAAATTTATGTCTCAAATATGCTCTCTAAAAATTTTAAAGTTGAAGTTTTTAATAATGGGGCTGATTGTTTAGTAGCAATGGATGAGCAATGGCCGGAAATAATAATCAGTGACATTCAAATGCCTGTAATGAATGGTATGGATTTGTGTAAACGAATTAAATCAGACATGAAAACGAGTCATATTCCTATCATATTACTTACAGCTTTAGCAGACATAGAAAATCGTATTCAGGGTATAAAAGATGGTGCAGACGCTTACATTAAAAAGCCATTTGATACTAGGCAATTGGTTACAAGAATAGTTGCACTTCTAGAAAATAAGAAAAGGTTACGCGAGCGTTTTGAAATTGGTTTGCCGATGATTAAAGACAATAATATTAATAATAGAAATGATGATGCCTTTTTAGAGAAGCTATACGATTTGATTGCGGATAATTTATCGAATGAAAATTTAGATATGGATGAATTTGCACGGAAGCTCTTTATGAACCGTACGCATTTTTATCAAAAGGTTAAAAGTTTAACGAATAAAACACCTTTTGAATTATTGAAAATGTATCGTTTAAGAAAAGCTGCCGAGTTATTAGCGCAGGATAAAAAGTTATCGGTAAGTGAAGTTTATGTTCTTACAGGTTTTAAAAGTAGAACGCATTTTAGCAAACTTTTTAAGGAAAAATATAAAGTCTCTCCAGGTAAATTTGTAAAATCAGAGTTGTCGAATTAGAAATTTTATTTTGCATTTTTTTTATTGTTGCAAATTGTAATTATATTCTCTTAAGTGGAATTTGAGCTATATAAATTTAATTGTTTGTAATACTAAATATAAACTTGGAAATACTTCATGTAAATTGAATTTGAATTTATTTGAAATTGAAACCTATAATAAATGAGAAGTTTCCATTTACAATACATAAATAACGGTTTCATATTTAACACCCATTGTGAAAACCGCGGTATTGGAAAAAAAAAGGGAGCACTGTCTTATGTTAAAAAGTTGCGCGATTTAACAATTTTAGGATACAAATGTAATGCGTATGTAGGAGAGGAGTTGTTGGCATATGCCCCAGTTCCAGGGGAGTATATTTCTTGTGGAAGTTTAAACGAATTGACCGATGGCAAAGCATGGTCAGAGTAGAAAATATAGTATAGTATTAGCGTTTGGTTATAATATATTTTGTTGTAAGCAATATATTTTTATGCGATAGGATTAGCATAAGTTTGTTTAAAATATAGTTTATTATTAGGGCTGATTAACGATTTCAAATTTTTTCTCGGGTACCTCCAAATATGTAACCAAATTTATTGTTAGATACAACTAAGTTATTCATAAATACATACTTCTGGTAGTTAAAAATTACTTTCGGTACGAACCAAACCACTTAAGTGGCTTAAACGTATCGCTTATGAAACTACATCATTTATTACTCTCAATCTCACTCCTTTCTATTCTCAATCTTTCTGCTCAAAATAAAAACGTAGCAGTAAAAACCTTTAAAAAAAATATTCCCACATATGATATGGGAGATGATGACCCTAACGCATATTTCAAAGATTTTAAAATAGAAGGATTAAGTTATTTCCGAGAAAAAAGATCCACCTATCCATATTCGTTTCAGAATGACTATAAACCTACAAAGCAAGATGTTGAATATGAAATTGTTCGTCTAGAAAATGAGCATATTTATTTAGATATTATTCCACAACTGCGAGGAAGAATTCAAGGAGCAGTCGACAAAAGAAATGGTTGGGATTTTCTCTATTACAACAATGTAATAAAACCTGCAGAAATAGCCGTACGTTCTGCATGGCTTTCTGGTGGGCTAGAATACAATCATCCTGGGGGGCACGGGTATACCCAGATGAATAAGATAAGCTATGATATTAGAGAGAATGCTGATGGTAGTAAAACGGTAATCGTAGCGGAAATCGAACCTGTTCGCATGATGAAATGGGAGTATGAAATTACCTTGCGGCCAGAACAATTATTCTTCGAGACTAAAGGGCGCTTTATGAGTATAGCACCTGTTAAGGTACCATTTGTTTCTTCAAACAATGCTGCTATGCATGCTACTGATGAGATGGAATTAATTTATCCACAAGAGACTTACGCCACAGGTCATGGTAATAGTAATTTAAAGAAATGGTCCGAATATTCAACTGATGGGACCGACTGGAATTGGGTTAAGAACATTAAACACGGTCTTTCCGCTTTTGTAGATGGAAAAGGCCTTACTATGGATTATTGGGGTGTCTATTCTCATGAAAAAGATATTGATGCTGGGTCTGTTGTTGTTGCGGATCATCGCACCAGTCCGGGAAAGAAATATTTCACTTGGGGTAAATCAGCTAGCGGTCGTCAATGGGATACTTTTTTAAGTGATAAAGATGGTGGTTACGTTGAATTGCAGCATCAAGCTTTTAATCAAAAAATGAATTATGATCATGGTATTCTAGAACCTTTAGAAGTGAAGGAGTTTTCTATTTTCTGGTATCCTATAAAAAATACTTCAGGATTTACGAAAGCCACTAAAGAAATTGCTGTCAATTTCAAAAAATTAAATAGTAAAGAATTCAGGTTAGATTTTCATCACACAATGAATCTTCCTAAATCTGTAGTCACTATTCTAAAAAATGGCAAAAAGATAAAAGAATCCGAGTATGATTTTAAAGTAGGCCAAGTCTATAACGAAAAATTAGCTTTAAGTGCTGCAGCTGCAGATATATTGGAAATCAAAATCATAGATTCCAATAAAAAGCCGTATTTCGAATATATCAGTAAAATAAAGTCAGAAAAACCCGTTATCCATGAGGTTCCAAAAAATGATTTGAAATCCTTGACTATTGACCAATTGATTACCAAAGCAGGTTCGAACTATTTTGACGCATATGGCACCGATGCAGATGGCTGTATTGAAGAAGTGTTGTCAAGAGACCCAAATGAATCTAGGGCTTTGCGATTTAAAGGAGCAACACAGGTGAAACGAGGGCAGTATGAAAAAGCTATAAAAACATTACAGCAATCTTTCATCTCTGGCCACTTAGATGGTCGTGCTAGAGCCGATTTTCACATAGGTTATGCACTTATTAAATTAGGGGATTACGATGAGGCTCACGGTTATTTAGCTCGCTCTTCACGACATAGAGAAGAAATGGATAATTCGTTGTACTATATGGCTCAAGGTGAGGTCTTGCAGGGTAATTTACATGAAGCTTTACGTCGTTTGCAAGAAGTGCCGTTTTCCTATTTAACCCATCCAGAAATTTATAATCTCGCCACTTATGTATGCAGAAAATTAGGGTTTAACGATAAGGCTAAGGAGTATTTATCTACAGGGCTAAAGAGAGATCCATTAAACTTCGTGGGGTATATTGAGAACTTAGAAATTAACGGGCAGACCGATGCCGCTATTGATAAAATTAATTTTCTATTCGATAGAAAAGATAAGTTATTTCTTGGGTCACAAAATTATGTAGAGACTGCCATTTTCTATATGGATATTAAAGATTATGATCAGGCAATCAAGGTTTTAAAAATTGCAGAAGATAATTTTTCATCCAAAGAAAAAATGTACCCAATGATAGCCTATTATTTAGGGTATTGTTATAACCAAACTGGCGACCTTAAAAAAGGGCAGGCTTATTATAAAAAAGCTTCGGAGACTGAAACTGAATATGTTTTTCCGTACCGCGTTAACTCTATCTCCATTTTAGAAGACGTATTAAAGTACAACTCGAATGATGCTATAGCTCAGATGTATTTAGGTGATTTGTTCTTCCATTTGCGCCGTCATAACGAGGCTATAATGCATTGGGAGAAAGCTCATAAACTAGATATTAACAATTCGAGGGTTACTAGAAATCTTGCCATTGGTCGTCATGTAACTAAAATGGATGACTTAGACGAAACGATAACACTTCTAGAAAAATCATTTAATAATTCTGATAAGAGTGCGAGAATATTTAGCGAATTAGAATTCCTATACCTTAAAAAAGGTGATTTAGAAAAAATTGAAAAACATTATGATGCAAACCTTAATATTCTTTATGGTAAAGGAAAGAATGCGTTAAGTGCTTCAGATTTTTATACTAGAATTGGTCGTTATGATGATGCTTTAGAAGTTCTAAAAAAAACGTATTTCTATGCCAAAGAAGGTCAACTAGGTACACCATATCGACATGAACGTTATCAAGAAGCATTGTTAGGAAAAGGCCAAATTTTAATTAATGAAGGTGAGGCCAAAGCCGCTATAAAAGTATTGGAAGCAGCTTACGAATATCCGGAGTACTTAAAAGAAGCTAAAGTAAATCTTCCCATAACCACCCGGACGGATTATCTAGTAGGATTGGCATATCAGAAAGATAAGCAAGTAGGGAAAGCAAATTCACATTTTAAAAAGGCCATCAACCAAGAAATTAACCCAGTTTCAATCGCTACTATTTATAAAGCAAAATCACTAAAAGAGATTGGTAAAACAGAAGAAGCTGATAAAATGATAGAAGGATTAATCGGCCAATTACAAAATATAAATTCTGAGCAGTCTAAAAATAAAGGAGCCATCAATGATTATGTTTTATCATCTGCTTATGATTATTTAGGTGATGAGAAGAAAGCAAGTGACCATATGAAAGCCGCTTTGCAAAAAGATTTTAACGTCGCTTATAGTGCAATGTATGCATCTGCCTTTTTAAATTCTAAAAAGCATACTATAGATTAGTTTGGAAAACAGATTTAGCAAGTGGACACGACAAATAGTCAATAATAAAACAAATGGAAAGAAGAAATTTTATAAAAAAGTCAGCTTTAGCAAGTGGCACGTTGCCATTAGCCGGTAGTCTTATGTCATTTAATAATAGTGAGAGTAGCAGCTCAAAGCACAATTTTAACCTAAAATATGCACCGCATATTGGTATGTTTGAACAATCTGCCGGCAATGACCCAATCGACCAATTAAATTTTATGGCCGACCAAGGTTTTACAGCTTTTGAAGATAATACCATGCGCAAACGAGAAGTAGTCTTGCAAGAAAAGATGGCAAAAATTATGCAAAAGCGCGGACTGGAAATGGGTGTTTTTGTTGCTGTATTTTTAAAAGAGGGCGACGTAGCTTCGGGCGATATTAATAAGCGCGAAGAATTTCTTAGTTTTTGCAAACAATCTGTTGAAGTTGCAAAACGAGTCAATGCCAAATGGATGACTGTAGTGCCCGGTAAAATTGCCCCGAAAATTAATATGGGTTATCAGACAGCGAATGTTGTGGAGACCTTGAAGCAAGCTTCTGCGATTTTCGAACCGCATAATTTAACTATGGTTTTAGAGCCGCTTAATTTCTTTAACCACCCTGGTTGCTTTTTGACCGAATCACCTCAGGCCTATGAAATTTGCAAGGCGGTTGATTCTCCATCTTGTAAAATTTTGTTCGATATCTATCATCAGCAGATTCAAGAAGGAAATCTAATTCCAAATATGGAGGCCTGTTGGGACGAAATTGCATACATCCAAATCGGTGATAACCCTGGAAGAAAGGAGCCAACATCAGGAGAAATTAATTATAAAAATGTGTTGAAGTTTATTCATTCCAAAGAATATAATGGCATTTTGGGAATGGAACATAAAAATTCAAAACCAGGTAAAGTAGGTGAACAGGTGGTTATTGATGCTTATAAAGAAATAGATAATTTCAAATAAAATAGTAATAATGCAACGAAGAAAATTTATATCAAGAACACTACAAGCCTCAAGTTTGGTTGCAATGACCGGTATTCCTGCTTTCGGAATGGGTGATTTCAACCTCTTGAAAAATGAATTATTTTTCAAAATTTCTTTAGCACAATGGTCATTTCATAACGCATTACGAGCTGGTAAGATGGACAATCTTGACTTTGCAGCCAAAGCAAAAAGTTTTAATTGTGAGGGATTGGAATATGTCAATCAATTTTTTATGGATAAGGCAAAAGACAAAAAGTACTTGTCTGAGATGAACAATAGAGCCAATTCAGAAGGGGTAGAGAATGTTCTAATTATGATTGATAAAGAAGGACAATTAGCAGATGTTGATTCAAAAAAACGCTTTAAGGCTATCGAAAATCATTACAAATGGATAGATGCAGCACATTTTTTAGACTGCCATGCTATTCGTGTAAACTTGGGTGGTGGAGTAGAAAAGGATGAAGCGACAAAGGCAGCGTTAGATTCTTTACAACAACTTTCTGATTATTCTAAAGATGCCAATATTAATATTCTAGTCGAAAACCATGGCGGTTTTTCTTCCGATGGGCTATGGTTATCCAATATTATGCGTAATGTAGAAAGAGAAAACTGTGGTACACTGCCCGATTTTGGAAACTTTTGTATTGAAAAAAATAAAGATCGCGAATGTATTAATGAGTATAATAAGTACAAAGGATTTGCTGAAATATTGCCTTTTGCAAAAGGAGTAAGTGCAAAGTCTATAGAGTTCGATGGAATGGGTAACGAGACAACTATAGATTATTTTAAAATGATGAAAATGGTTAAAGACTCCGGATATACAGGTTTTATTGGTATTGAGTTTGGAACCGCTAAGGCTTCTGAAGCACAAGGAATTAAATTAACTCGAGATTTACTTATTAAGGCTGGGTCACAAGTTTAACAAGACTATTAAAATATTAATTATTAGAACATTATGAATAAATATTGTATAAATAGAAAAAGTAGCATTAGCATTTTTTTTATGTTGGTTCTTGCTTTTTGTGTTAATGCTCAGGTTAGCACATCAAGTCCCCACGAATCGTTTATCGGCAATTGGGCTATAGTTTTACCGGATGGGCATCCGCTTTGGCTTTCTATCTATGAAAAAAATAATTCACTTGATGGCGAAGCTTGGTCGGTTGGTTTAGGAAATGCTATTTCTGAAATTAAAGTAGAAAGCGATACATTATATTTTAAAAGGAACTATAAAGTGGGTGAGCCTAAGTTTTCAGGTGGCCCTCCAACAGGTGAAAAAGTTCTTGTACAGACGAAGGCAACTGTGGAAACGGATAAGATATTCCTTACTATGGATTGGCCTTTACCCGATGGTACATTCAAAAAACTGAATTTTATAGGAAAGCGATTAGCTCCATTACCTTCGAAGCCTAATTTAGATAAAATAAAGTTCGGCGAACCTATTTCACTTTTTAATGGTAAAGATTTATCAGGTTGGCGGTTAACGAACCCCAATCAAATTAATGGTTGGAGAGCGGAAAATGGAGTACTAATAAATGAAACTCCAAAACTTAATTTCGATCCCTTTTCAAAGTATGGTAATCTACGTACCGATGGAGAGTTCAAAGACTTCAATCTGAAACTTGAATTTAATGTTCCATTAAAAGGAAATAGTGGAATATACCTATGTGGGCGATATGAAACCCAAGTGGTAGATAGAGATAGTAGAATGCAAGGATTACAAGGTGTTGGTGCTTTATTCGCTCGAATAAAACCAAGTGAAAATGCGGGTAAAGTAGGCGGGGAGTGGCAAACATATGACATCACTTTAGTGGACCAGCATGTAACCGTAATACTCAATGGCAAAAAAGTGATTGACAACGAACCTGTTGTTGGAGCAACTAAAGGTTCGCTTAATGCGGACGACTCTAAACCAGGTCCAATCTATTTTCAGGGAGATCATACAGCTGTGAAATATCGAAATATTCAGCTAAGACCTCGTATTAATCCTGACTACAAAAAAACCGAAAAGGATGAATCGGAATTTTCAATGTTCGATGTCAATGGAGATGGTAGATTAACGCCAACGGAAATTCCATTATTAGACCAAGATGTTTTCGACCATTCAGACAGCGATGTTGATTGGCAATTATCCGAGAAAGAATATCGTAGTTATATAGCCTTTAAAAAAAGGATGAAAGAGGATCGTACTTTAATTCCAGAAAATACCAGAATATATCGCAATATACCCTATATACTTGATGGTAACAATAGACATACTTTAGACCTTTATTTGCCAGACACGACGAAATTCAAGAAGCCATATCCTCTTGTAATATGGATTCATGGTGGTGGTTGGCAGAAAGGCACAAAAGACCTTTTCGGAAAGCAGACCTCTTTGTTAAAGCATGGTTTCGCAATGGCTTCTATAAACTATCGTTTAACAAGGGAAGCACATTTTCCTGAGCAAGTTTATGACACCAAAGCAGCCATTCGCTATTTGAGAAAGTATGCCGGACAATATGGATTAAATGCAAATAAATTTGGACTCTGGGGTTCTTCTGCTGGGGGGCATTTAGTTTCTTTAGTTGGAACTACGAATGGAATACAAGATTTAGAAGGTAATCTAGGTGTAACAGATGTTTCTAGCGAAGTTCAGGCCATATGCGATTGGTTTGGGCCATCAGATTTGAATCAAATGAATGCTTCCTCAACCGATAAATCAAAAGGGGCAAAACAAAATACAAAGCCCATTGTAAAATTCTTAGGAGGGTCTTTTGAGGAAAAACAAAATGAAGCTAAAATGGCAAGCCCGATAATCTATGTTACAAAAGACGACCCACCATTTTTGATTATGCATGGTGAAAAAGACCCCTTGGTACCCATTGATCAGAGTGAATTATTTCATTCGGCCCTGCAAAAAGTAGGTGTAGACTCAGAATATATAGTGGTAAAAAATGGGGTTCACTCCTTTTTTATAGGCGCTTCGGAGCACGAAAAGGTAGCGAAGTTTTTTAAAAATAAGTTAATAGATTAATTGAGCGAATCTTGAAATATGCCCGTTGTAAAATTTAGAAACTATATTAAGAAATCTTTCATTAGGTACTTGTACGCAAAAGCACATCATTTTTACTACCAACTACATAATAACGCTGTAGAACTGTAAATTTGATTTAAACATGCACGTAAATTATACTTTGAAATTAAATAAGACTTTTCGGCGCTTCATCATTGCTATTATTACATGTTTCTCTGTCTTTATATGCCAGGTTGAAGCGCAAATTCGCAAACCCAACATTCTCTGGATAATTGCCGAAGATTTATCACCTTTTATGGGCTGTTATGGTGACGCTATTAATAAAGATCATACTCCAATCATAGATCAGTTAGCAGCTGAGGGTGTTATGTTTAAAAAGGCATATGCAACTGCACCAGTTTGTTCAGCTAGTCGCTCCGCTCTAATTACTGGTGTGATGCAAACAACAACGGGTACGCATAACCATCGCTCTAGTCGCACAACAGATGGCCAAGTGGTTTCTGAAGAATTGCGAATTCATTTACCGAAAGGGATAAAAACCATTCCTGAATTAATGTGCGATGCGGGTTACTTTACTTTTAACAATGGTAAAGACGACTATAATTTTCACTATGACCGTAATGCATTATATAATGTAGGTAGTGCTGATGAATACAAACCTGGTATGAACGGTTGGCAAGGTAATCGGGCAGAAAAATTCATGTCTTTAACTGAAGGTGTTTGGAGTGCCCGGAAGAACAAAGACCAGCCTTGGTTCGGACAAGTTCAGATTATGGGCGGCAAAGCTGGTTCTAAACATGTTCGAGCGGGCGAGAAGTTAGATGATAATGCTGTTCCATTACCACCTTATTTTCCTGAGGTAGTATCACAACAAAAAGCTTGGACACAACAATACAATGCAAACCGGGGTGCAGATACCAGAGTAGAAAATATTCTAAAGCAGCTTGAAGCTGACGGTGAATTAGAAAACACCATTATATTTTTCTTCTCAGATCATGGTAGTAATACTTCTTTACGGCATAAACAATTTTGTTATGAAGGTGGTATGCATGTACCGTTAATTGTTAAAGGAAATAATTTTATATTGAAAGCGGGTACTATTCGTACGGAACTAGTCTCATTACTAGATGTATCGGCAACCACCTTAGCTTTCGGCGGCGTTGAGTTGCCCGATTATTTCAACGGTAAAAATCTTTTCGACAAAGACTTTAAATCAACTGATTACGTCATTGGAGCAAGAGATCGCTGTGATTATACCATTGATAGAATTCGTACGGTTCGTACAGGTAAATTTAGGTATATCCGTAATTATTTTCCTGAGAGGCCGATGCTACAAGCTGGCTATCGCGATAACCAACCTATTGTAAAAGATATGAAACGACTTTTTAAAGAAGGTAAATTAACCAAGTATCAAGCAGAGCATTGGTTTGGCGTACGGCCAGAAGAAGAGCTTTATAATATTGAAACTGACCCGCATCAAATTGACAATTTGGCAGAAAAATTAGAATACGCTTCAGTTCTTAATAAGCATAGGACTGTTTTAGAAGATTGGATTAAGGCTACAGATGATAAAGGTCAGTATGTAGAAACAGCCGAACAATTGAAGGCGACGTATGACCTTTGGAAAGATCGACCAAGATTTGCTGAAGCAGATGTGAATCCGGAATATGATCAATTTAAAGAGTAGAAATTAGTAGAATGAAAGCTTTTAAAACATTTACATCGTCTCAATATCTTGTAGCAATACTATTGCTATTCGTATTCTGTTTCGTAGGATGTAAAACTGAAAAAGCTGAAAATGTAGTAAAACAAAAACCCAACGTTATATTTGTTCTAATGGATGATTTAGGGTATGGGCAGTTTGGTGTGCACAATGACACTTTGAAAACAGCAGATTTTGACCCCTACTTTGTTCAGCTGGTTGATAGCCTTCAAGGATATTCACTTGACGAAGCATTAGATCTTTCTAAAACGGCAATGCCTACGGTTAACAAACTAGCTCGAGACGGAGTGTATTTTACGAATGCTTTTACATCGAGTAGTTTATGTGCGCCTTCAAGAATGGGTATTGCGACAGGGGTAATGCAAAATAGGTTTGGAGCGTATACTAATGTTGATGCAGAAAGACGTGGAATTGACCGAGGCAATCATTTGGCCCAAAAAATGAAAGATTTAGGGTATCAAACTGCGCATATTGGCAAATGGCATATCGGGCATTTTGATAATTCTATGGTACAAAGCGCATTAAAAGAGAATGGATTAAGTGATACCTTGAAACTACATCAGATAAGAAAGAAGAATCCAAATATTTATGATGAATTAATTAAAGGTGGGTACATGGGTTCGACAGCTGAGCAACACCATCCTTTAATACATGGCTTCGACTATTTTTATGGGTATAATTACTGGGCGAGTCAATTTTATAATGCAACCAATGTTTGGGAAAATAAAGAACACGCTGGTCTTCAAAAAGAATATAACACCGACACTTTTACCAACAAGGCCTTAAGTTTTATTGAAAAACAAATTGATGAAGATGAATCATTTTATGTACAACTGCACTATCATGCGGTTCATGATTCATTAGAACCAAAAGCTCCGGCGAAATATTTTGACCACCTAAAGTCCGATTCTTATGATTTGAACAACTTCTATGCGCATCTATATGGTGTTGACCAGAATATTAAAAAGATGATAGATTTTCTGAAATCAAAAAAGGAATATGAAAATACCATCATCATATTCTCCTCTGATAATGGAGCCATGGCAGGAGGTTCTTATGATGGTCATAAAACTGGTTCTCCATTACCAGGAAATGCTCCGTATTCAGGACACAAAGGAAACTATTACCAGGGAGGAATTCGAGTGCCACTATTTGTACATTGGCCTAACGGAATTAAAAACCCTTCGCAATCAAAACATTTGGTTTCTGCTTTAGATATCATTCCAACAGCAATTGATGCTGGGGGAGGAGAAGTGCCAAATGATATTGACGGAAAAAGTCTTCTCCCTATTTTGCAGGATGCCAATTCTCCTGAGATTCACAATCAATTATATTGGGCAGGCATTCAATCAACGCGATGGGGTTTTACTATTAATAAATCTACCAAAGATCACAGTGATGAAGCGCAGTTTGCTCCACCAGCTTGGGCGATTATCAAAGACAATTACCTCCTTCGTTTTACGGGCACACTTGAAAATGGTATTTATAAAGATTTTATGGATGGAAGAGAACCAGTGATTGAATTATACGATTTAAAAAATGACCCCAAAGAGCGTAATGATTTGGTAGCATTAATGCCTGATTTGGTTGAAGAAATGCAAGCGGTTTATTTTAAAGAGACCACCGATTTTAAACCACCCACAACTTGGAATAGAAGCAAATGGGAAGAATTGCAAAAACCTTTTTCTCACATTACCGATAAAACCTTTAAAGATTAAAAAATGAGCTTGTTAGCTTTCATTAACTAAACTATATGAATAACAATTTAAAAAAATATCGCTTACTATTTTTTATCGTTGCCTTAGCTTCAATTAGTACTGCTTGTTCTGAAAAGACAAAATCAGAAACTACAACTATGGCAGTCAAGGATGATTCACGTCCGAATATTATCCTCTTCGTTGCCGATGATCACGGCTTAGATGCTATTGGTGCATATGGAAACCCAGTAATTAAAACTCCGAATTTAGATAAATTGGCTAGCGAAGGCGCTAAATTCACCAATGCATATTGTACCAGTGCAAGTTGCGCTGCAAGTCGATCTGTAATTCTTACTGGTAAATATGGTCACGCTACAGGTTCGTATGGTCATGTACATGATTACCATCATTTTAGTACCTATGATACAATTACTTCGTTGCCGGTACGACTCGAACAAGAAGGATATCTTACGGCTAGAATTGGAAAGTATCATTTAGCCCCAGAAGATGTATATAAATTTACTAAGGTTTTGAAAGCAAATGCACGTAGTACCTATGAAATGGCTGAAGCTTGCAAACAAGTAATTGAGAATGAAAAACCATTCTTTTTATATTTCTGCACTGATGATCCACATAGAGCAAAATCTACTGATCCTGGAAATTGGCGCGCACCAAATAGTTTTGGAAATAAACCAGAGGGATATCCCGGAATCGAAAAAGTTGTTTACGACCCTAAAGATGTTTTAGTGCCAGATTTTCTTCCAGATTCTAAAGAAACTCGAGAAGAAATTGCTCAATATTATCAGAGTATTTCTCGAATCGACCAAGGTTTTGGTAAACTGATGCAAATACTAAAAGAATCTGACAAAGCTAACAATACGGTTGTGATTTATATTTCCGATAACGGAATGGCATTCCCAGGGGCAAAAACAACTTTATATGAGCCGGGTATGAAATTGCCATGTATTGTTAAAGACCCATCTATAGAAGCTAAGGGTACTACTATCGATGCCATGATTACTTGGGCCGATTTAACCCCTACAATTCTAGATATGGCAAAAGTGGATTTAAATTCACTGAAAACCCATGGAAAATCTTTTAAACCAGTTTTAAACGATTCCAATTATACAAAAGAAGATTGGAACGAAATTTATGCATCACATACCTTCCATGAAATCACAATGTATTATCCGATGCGTGTGGTTAGAGAGGGTGATTATAAATTAATTAGAAACATAGCATGGGGCCTTGAATACCCTTTCGCATCTGACCTTTGGGCAGCGTCTACTTGGCAAGAAGTACATCGAAGTAAGAAAGAATTTTTTGGCAATAAAAAAACCAAAGATTATTTACATCGACCAGAATTTGAACTATTTGATTTATCTAAAGACCCAAATGAATTGAATAATTTAGCCTATAGCAAGCAGTATGATCAAGTGTTAGAAAAACTCATAGTAAAAATGAAAGCCTTTCAATTAGAAACCAAAGACCCATGGTATAATTCATGGAATTATGACCCAGCTTTACAAGGATCAGGTCTTAACTTATAATAATACCTTATGAAATTTATACATCAGCCACTGTTTTTATTGATTTTAATTTTCGTTTCGCTTTCTGCTAAAGGACAAGAGGTGATTAAAATTGCACATCAAGAAGGAGACATGACCCCTATTGTCCGTAAAGCAATAGAAGAGCTAACCTCTAAACAGGTCATAATTGTTTTTGAAAAAGGAACTTATTCGTTTTTTCCAGACTATGCATTAGAACATTATAGTGCAGTTACGAATCATGGTAACGGGTTAAAAAGAGTTATTTTTAGAATGACCGATTTTGATTCTATTGAAATTGAAGGTAACGGCGCTGAGTTTATATTTCACGGGCAAATTGCCCCTTTTCAATTTGAGAATTGTGCCTCAATCAAGGTAAATAATCTGACAATAGATTGGGACATTCCTTTTTCATTTCAAGGTGAAGTAATTAAAGTTAATGAAAAAGAAGGTTGGCGAGACATTAAACCTTATTCGAATGGATTTTCTTGGGAATTGAAAAACGGTCGAGTTTTTTTTCCGAATATAGATGGATTTTCATTTGATTATTTGGGAAGTACATTGGCATTTGATAAAGAAAATAAACGTGTAGCCCATGGCGCTTGGGATATGAGTAGTAATCCTAGATATGTTGAAGAATTGGATAATGGTAATCTTCGATTTCATGAATCGTTGAAACACTATCCACCAGTCGGAAGTATTTTACATTCAAAAGGCGATAAGGCTCACAATCGTTATGCACCAGCTTTTCAGATAAAAGAATCTCAAAACATTTATTTTAAGGGTATTACTATTCATCATGCGCTTGGTATGGGTTTTCTTTTTGAGCGCTCTGAAAACATTGTGATAGCAAAAAGCGGAATTTATGTGCGAGAAGGTTCCGATAGAGTAGTTTCTACCATTGCCGATGCTACTCATTTTGCAAATTGTAAAGGTGATATCTTAATTGAAAATTGCCAGTTTATGCATATGCTTGATGATGGCACAAATGTACATGGAACTTATGTTGAGGTTGATAAGGTTCTAGATGAAAATACTATTCGTGTTGCACTTATGCATTTTGAACAAACAGGTTTTAAGTTCGCAGAAGAAGGTGATCAAGTATGGTTTATTCAAAATCCTGACCCAACCAGGGGAGCGGTAAATACCGTAGCTAAAGTAAAGTATATCAACGAAAAATTTTCATTGTTGACATTCAAAAATACGATTCCGAACGATTTAAAAAAAGGAGATATAGTTGAAAACAAAACATGGAACCCAGTTTTTACAATGCGAGGTTGCACAATTAAAGACCATCGTGCTAGAAACGTAATAGTTAAAACACCAGAAAAAATCATTATTGAGAATAATGATTTTTCTTCAATGATGTCATCAATATTACTTCGTGGAGAGACATTTTTCTGGTATGAATCTGGTGCAGTAAACGATGTAGTTATCCGCAATAATAACTTTAAGTATTGTGCATATAGCGGGAGCCCACATGCGGTCTTGACAGTTACTCCTCGATTGGCAAAAAGCTTTGATAATACAATCTTGTACGATAGCAATATTGTTTTTGAATTTAATTCGATTGAAAATTTTGATGCTGCTTTAATTTGGGCAGATCGCGTAGACGGACTCACGATAAGAAAAAACACAATTAAAAGAACAACTGATGCAAAAGCATTGTACCCAGATCGAGCACAGTTTGAACTCATCAATTGTCGAAATGTTGTTATTGAGAAAAACAGCTATGAAGGTATGCAGGTAAAATCATTAGAAGCTGATGAAGCAAGTCGAGCAACCTTAAAAATGAAAAAGAATAAAGGTTTTCAAAAACCAACTAAAAAGTAATTTTATATGCTGTTTATAAAAAATGTCTTAATTGTATTGTTTCTAACGCATGTCTTCATAGGTGTAGCTCAAGATTCTAAAGATAATGAGCTGGTTTATTTTACCACTGAAATTTCTGAAGATGCTTCACCTGCTGTTTTAGCAAGAGTTCTGGATGTACAAGAGAAACCAATATCAAAAATAACTTTTGAAAAAGGCACCTATCATTTTTATCCTGATAAGGCATATGAAGTATACAGCAACATCTCAAACCATGATGATGTTATTATTTATACTGCGTTTCCGATACTTGGCTTCAAAAATTTAATTGTTGATGGACAAGGTTCTACATTTATTTTTCATGGAAGGATGATTCCTTTTTTAATTGAAAATTCTGATAACATAACTGTTACTAATGTTTCAATTGATTGGGAGATCCCATTTCATAGTGAAGGTGTTATTGTTGCCAATGATAAAGAAAATGGCACTTTTGATTGGAAATTTACAGATGAATATCCTTATGAAATCAGAAATGGACAACTCATATTTATAAAGCCCTATTACGAACATACAGTTGGGCAAACTATTTTGTTTGACCCAGAACGCAAAGCCATAATGTTCAACACAGAAGCCTATACCAATATAACTACACTTTCAAAAACGGCATTGCAAAATAATGTGGACAAAATTGATTACAAATACAAAACCGATCCGCGATCAAAGCTTCATAAGTCTTGGGGTTTTGAAAATAAAGCATGGGCAGAGCAGATAGAGCCCGGATTGGTTCGTATTCACGGACACACTAAAAAGTTACCACCGGTAGGTATGATATTGTCCAGTAAAGGACACCAAAGTTTAAATCGTTTAGCACCCGCGTTTCGAATTAAAGATGTAGATGGTTTTACCGCGCAAAATTTGCAAGTACATCATGCAGGCGGAATGGGAATAATCGTTGAAAATTCAGCCGATTTGCTTCTAGAGAATTTTAATGTGTCCGCCTCCAATGGCCGAATGGTTTCAACGACGGCAGATGCTACGCATTTTATAGGATGTCGTGGTAAAGTTACGCTGCGCAATTGCACTCTAAATAATATGTTAGACGATGGTTTAAACCTTCATGGGGTATATCAAGAAATCATGGATATTCAAGGCGAAAACAAAATTGGTGTTCGAATGGGACATTCGCAACAACAAGGTTTCACTATTGGAAAAGTAAAAGATACCCTAGGAATTTTACGATTAAACGATTCCTTTTTTCCTTATGACAAGTTGACCATTAAAAATGTTCAAAAAATAAACGGGCGTTATCAAATTATTACCGTTAACGAAAAACTACCATCAACACTTGCGGTTGGTGATTTGATAGAGAATTTAGATGCCTATCCCGAACTACTTGTAGAGAATTGTAACATTGGTAACAACCGAGCTAGGGGATTATTGATTTCCAATCCAAAGAAAACGGTCGTTCAGAACAGTACTTTCAGTACAGAAATGGAGTCGATTTTAATTCCTGTAGAAAGTGGGCATTGGTTCGAGGCCGGAAATGCGGCTAACGTGCTTATCAAAAACAATATTTTTCAAGATGGGCAACACAGTGGTTTCAGTAGGGGAGTTATTCGATTTGTAACCGATGATGATAATGAGAATATTGCTTTTACGAATATTGAAATCGTAGACAATACCTTTAATCAATTTGATAATTTGATATTGGAAATCGCCAATACAGATGGCCTATTGTTTAAAGGAAATAGCATTACAAATTCAGGAAGTTTCCCGATGTTATATCCTGATAACCCTGTTATTAAAGTTAAGACTTCTAAAAATATTAAGTTTCAAAAGAACAATTATAAAGGTAAGGCAAAGAATATTTTAGAAACGGATAAGAACACGCTTAAATTGAAATTTAGATAATTAGAGCAATTATGAAAAGATGTTTTGTAAAAAGTTTTCAAATTTGTTTTCTCGGGATTTTTCTATTCTCCTGCAAAGTAGATGTCAACAAATCAACAATTGCTGAAACCAAAGAAACTTCGCAAAAACCAAATATCATCTACATTTTAGCAGATGATATGGGTTATGGCGATTTAGGCGTTTATGGACAGGAAAAAATAAAAACTCCGAATATAGATAAATTAGCCACACGCGGAATCCGTTTTACCCAGCATTATGCGGGGTCTACAGTTTGTGCACCATCTCGTTCTGCTTTAATGACAGGTTTGCATACGGGGCATACACCCATACGAGGTAATCGAGAATTACCTTTAGAGGGGCAAAATCCGTTACCAGGAAGTTCAGTTACAATTGCAGAACTGTTAAAAGATGCAGGCTACAATACTGGTGCTTTTGGTAAATGGGGTTTGGGTTTTATCGGTAGTGAGGGCGATCCAAACAATCAGGGTTTTGATGAGTTCTATGGGTATAATTGCCAGCGTATGGCACATCGATATTATCCTCCTTATTTATGGCATAATCAAGATTCAGTTTTACTCGAAGGTAATGATTGGACAAATACCGTTACCTATGCTCCTGATAAAATTCAAGAAGCTACTTTAAACTTTATATCTAATAATAAGGATGAGCCATTTTTTGCTTTTGTACCATTGGTACTTCCACATGCAGAACTAATTTCTCCAAAAGATTCTATTTACGAATTATATAAAGGCAAATTCGAAGAAAATAAGCCGTTTAAATTACCGCATAATTATTTATCTGATTACGGACCTGAGATGATTCCATATAAGTATGCATCGACACAAGAACCTCATGCGGTTTACGCAACCATGGTCACTCGAGTAGACGCTTATGTTGGGCAAATTGTAGCCCATGTTGAGAAATTAGGTCTTTCTGATAATACCTTAATAGTATTTACAAGTGATAATGGCCCTGCTGTTGAGGGCGGTGCCGACCCAGAATTCTTTAACAGTACAGGAGGTTTAAGAGGGGTGAAACGCGATTTATACGAAGGTGGAATTCGAGCTCCGTTTATCGCCGTATGGCCCAATAAAATTAAAGAAAATACAGTTTCAGACCATATATCTACTTTTTGGGACATGATGCCAACCCTAGCTGATATTGTCGAATTGGAAGTGCCTACAAAAACCGATGGTGTTTCTTTTTTGCCAACATTATTGAATGAAAAAAATCAAGTTGAACATGAGTACTTGTATTGGGAGTTTCACCTAAAAGGAGGAAGGCAAGCTGTACGTAAAGGAAACTGGAAGGCTGTCTTATATGATATTCAAAAAGACCCAACCAACATTGAATTATATGATTTAACTACGGATGTAAGTGAGAAGTATAATATAGCAAAAGACCATCCTGAAGTCATAGCTGAATTATTAAAAGTGATGCAAGAGGCTCACGTAGATTCTGAACTATTTCCATTAACCCAATAAATTATTGAAATGAGAATTGTTGTATTTGGAGTATTGTTTTTTTTGCTTTTATTTTCCTGTGGCGAAAATAAAGAGAAGGCAGAAGTAGTACAAGCGACTGTGACCTCGAAAAAACCAAATATCGTTTTACTATTTGTTGATGATTGGGGTTGGGCCGATGTAGGGTTTCGAAATACTATTTTTCACACGCCCAATATCGACCAATTAAAAAAAGACGGTCTCAACTTTGAGCGTGCTTATATCGCAACTCCTACTTGTAGTCCAAGTCGAGCTTCACTTTTAACGGGTAAAGAACCAGTTCGCTTTCAAATGACGCGTCATATTATTGATAATAAAGAAAAAGTTAATCAAGCTGGTGGAAACAAAGAGTTTAATCTTTGGCCAAAAGACCCAGTTCAAAGGCCGTCAAGAAACTGGCTGCCTTTAGAAGAAGTAACCTATGCAGAACGGTTAAAAGATTTCGGGTACTATAATATGTTTATCGGGAAATGGCATTTAGGGGAGGAAAAATACCATCCAATCCATCAAGGTTTCGATGCACAATTTGGCACAACAAATGCTGGTCATCCTAGAAGTTATTACCCTCCATTTTTCAAAAAAGAACAAGATCCTATGGGTTTTGCAAATGATTATAAAGACGAATATTTAACTGACGTTTTAACCGAGGGTGCTGAGAAATTCATTTCAGAATATGATAAAAAGCAACCATTTATGCTAAGCATGTGGTACTACAGTGTACATGGCCCTTTTGTTGGTAGAAAAGATTGGCTTGAAAAATATAAGGCAGAAGGCTTAGATGATGATTATGCCGAATATGCAGCCATGGTAAGTGTCATGGATGAGTCCGTTGGTCGTGTTCGTAAGGCCTTGGTTCAAAAAGGAATTTCAGAAAATACTGTGGTCATTTTGTTATCTGACCAAGGCGGAAAATTTACAAATGCGCCATTGAGTGGTGGCAAAATTGGAAATACGCTCGGAGAAGGAGGTGCCCGTGTTCCGTTTATTGTTAATTACCCTGGTGTTACTAAATCGGGTACTACCAGCAATACTCCGGTACAATCAGTAGATCTTTACCCAACGTTAGTTGAAATTGCTTCTGGCAAGGAATGTAACGATAACCAAATCAATGGTAAAAGTATAATGCCATTATTAAAAGGAGAAGAAATGGCTCCACGTAATCTGTATTTTTTTCGTAGTTATGAAGATCAATATGCTTCTATTGTAAGTGGAGATTGGAAATTGGTCAAATACCATAGTGGTAAATTTCAATTGTTTAATGTTGCAAAAGATATTTCAGAAAAAAGTAATTTGATTGATGTTGAGTTTCATCATGCGGCAACACTAAAAACTGATCTACAAAATTGGGAGACAGAAGCAGTTCCGTTGTATTAAATTCTACTTTTAGCTTGCTGTTTCTAAATAATGATTATATCGAGGTCCTTCTGTAATCTGGAATGAAAGTTTCATAATATTCTCTAATATTCACAGTATATTAACATTTAATGGTTAAAATACGGTTAGTTCTTGTTAAATTCAACGAAGAACTCTTCTATTTTGATAATTATTTTTACATAAAAGTTACGTTTAAGAACCAAATTAAAGAGCTAAATACTATCAATACTTAATGCTCCTTTCAGGGCAAATTTAAATGGTTTATGTTTTAAAGAGAACCAAGTAATAAATACAATTAATAATGTTTTTAATTATCATTTAGCTTAAAACTTAGGTTGCCATACTCTCTATACTCAGAAATACAAATTATTAACGCTCGAATACAACCACTAGCAAGTGAGATTTTATATTTGACAATATACCATTGTAAAAATTAACAATAACATTTTAGTAATCAACACAACTCAATTATATAATTAAACTCAAACTTTTTCAATTTAAACCAAGGATTATGAAAAAACTATTCTTAATTTTTTTAAAAAAATGTTTCCTGACGTCACTGTTTTTAGCGCTTATGGGCATGCAAAATGCAAATGCGCAAGAAACAATTACTGGAACAATAACGGATGAAATAGGTCCGGTCGCCGGAGCGAATATAATTATACAGGGATCCACGACGGGTACACAAACTGATTTTGATGGAAATTTTTCAATTGAGGCTTCTCCAACGGATATATTAGTAATTTCTTATATCGGTTATGCATCGAAGAATATTGAAGTTGGCGATCAAACCATAATCAACGTACAATTAACTGAAGATGCGAGTCTTTTAGATGAAGTAGTAGTAATTGGATATGGTACGGCCAAAAAAAGCGATGTTACAGGTGCGGTGACGCAAGTATCGGCAAAATCTTTTGAGGATCAACCCTTAACTAGAGTTCAAGATGCATTACAAGGTAGAGCTGCAGGTGTTACTGTAGCTGGATCTGGGCAGCCAGGAGCACCAACTAAGGTGCGAATTAGAGGAGTAAATTCTATAACTGGAAATAATGATCCATTGGTAGTTATAGATGGTGTTTTTGGAGGAGATTTAAGTACTATAAATCCTAATAATATTCAATCAATAGAAGTGTTAAAAGATGCATCAGCTCTTGCAATCTATGGGTCAAGAGGGTCAAATGGAGTAATATTAGTCACAACTAAGAAGGGCTCAGGAAAGGCTAAAATATCTATTGATCAATTTGTTTCATTTTCAACAGTTGAAAAAAGACTGCCTACTCTAACCTCGGCTCAGTTTGCACAGTTAGAGAATGAAGAGTTTATTGCGAATCCAGTAAATAATGCTGCAGATGCACCCTATAGTGCAGCGCAAATTGCAGCTTTTGAAGCAAACCCTATTAATTATCAAGATTTGATTTTTCAAACTGGAATTACAAATAACACACAGCTATCTATAGGAGGAGGTACTGATGATGGACTTCGTTATTTTCTATCGGGCAATTATATTGATCAAACAGGAACACAGATTACTTCGAAATATAATAGATATTCCTTCAGGTCGAATTTAAGCAAAGAGTTTAATGATAAATTCAGTCTGGCTGCAAATATTACGGCTAGTAGAGAAATTACTAAGAATAATCAAAATGCATTTAGTAGTGGAGATGGTAGTGGTATTTTAAGGTCGATAACCTGGGACCCTACTGCACCTGTTAAGGATAATGAAGGAAATTATATTTTGAGATCACCACGAGAGGTTGCTAACAATAATTATAATCCAATAAGACGATTAGAACTTAGTGATCATGAAGTTGCTGCCGACAGATTAAATTTTACTTTAAATGGTAAATATAACTTTACTGATAATTTTAGTTATACCTTAATTGGAGCGTTATCTACAGTTCACTCAGATACGGAATCGTATCGTGTAGAAGGTGACTTTGAGGCAACAGGGTTCGTAAATATTGGTTATAGAAACTTCAAAAGTACATCTCATCAAGTAAGTAATATATTAAACTGGAATAAAGAGTTTAATAAAAATAGTTTAGATGTAACTGCTGTATATGAATTTCAAGGTAATCGAAGTTTAACTAATGGATATGATGTATCTGATTTAAAGGTAACTAGTCTTTACTTGGCTGATAATAGTAACGCAGAGAATTTCTACAATTCGGGGAACCAATCCGCAATTCAATCTTATTTGGGAAGAATACAATATAATTATGATAGTTTTATATACCTCACTGGATCAATGAGAGTAGATGAATCGTCTAGGTTTTCAGTAGGAAATAGAACTGGATATTTTCCATCTGGTGCATTAGCATTAAACTTTGGTAATAAAGCATTTATAGAAGATAGTAATATATTTTCTGCTCTAAAGCTTAGAGCAGGTTGGGGTAAAGTAGGAAATCAAAATATTAATGCTTCTGCTAGATTTTCAACTAATAGTGGAACCGGACTTTATACTTTTGATGGTCAATCGTCAAATACAGGCGAAGTACAGGATCAAGAGGGTAATCCTGATTTAACATGGGAAACAACAACCCAAACAAATATTGGATTAGATTTTGGTTTATTTAACAATAGGCTTTCTGGATCAATAGATTGGTTTAATAAAGATACCGAAGATTTACTGCTTCAAACAATAGTGCCTGGAACATCAATTAGAAATTTCATTAATGCCGGAGAAGTTAATAATACAGGTATTGACCTTTCATTGTCAGCAGGAATTGTACAAACTGATAATTTTAGTTGGAATACGACAATTTCTCTTTCAAAAATTAAAAATAAGGTTACAAGTTTAAATGATGATACTGATTTTATCGTTGGTAATGCAGCAGGAATTGGAGGCGGAGGTATTCGTCTTAACGTTATAAAAATAGGTGAACCTTTAGGAACATTTTGGGGGTATGAATATTTAGGAACATGGAAAACAACAGACAATATACCTACTGATAATGATGGTAATGCCTTATTTCAACCTGGTGATGCTAAATTTGCATTAGATGAAAACAATGAGTTAGAATTTAAGACTATAGGAAGCGGTCTTCCTGATATCACTTTTGGGTTCAATAATACATTTAATTATAAGAATTGGAGTCTAAATATGTTTTGGAATGGTTCTTTTGGATTTGATGTTTATAACCAAGTTACCGGTACTATAAGTGGAAATGGTGGTAATAGGAGCAACCTGTCTCCAGATGTATATAATAGATGGACAGAAGCGAATGAAACAGATATTCCAAGAGCTGGCACGGGAAATGTTTTAAACAGTTCTCGTTGGGTTGAAAAAGGTGATTTTGTAAGGTTATCTAATCTTAAAATAGGCTATACTTTTGATGATACTATTATAAAAGGAATTACTAGTTTACAACTATATGCGAGTGCAGCAAACCTTTTGTTATTAACAAATTATAGTGGTTTTGACCCAGAAGTATCATCAAACGTAAGAACTTATTCTGGTGAGACTGCTAATGCTGATGCTGGAGCAGGTATTGATGTAGGAGCCTATCCTAATCCTAGAACTGGGACATTAGGAATTAAAGTTACTTTTTAATATCAGGAATTAACGTTACTTAAAAAATGAAGAATATGAAAACAATAAAAAAGATTAAAAATATAAAAAGTTCATCGCATTTTGCGTTGTTTTTTCTCTGTGTTGTGAGCCTAATAATTCATGGTTGCGCAGATTTAGATCCAGATCTTGGTGAGTTTGATACTCCACCAGAATCTTTTGCAAGTTTAGAGGATATGGACAAAGGAATAGGAGGTGTCTATAGTCAAGTAACCTTAGCTGCACGAATGACCACCTTTTATGCGCCAGCTTGGGCTGGGGATGATATGACAACACACCGCGCTTTGAATAAAGCAGATTTTAGAGAATTTGATCAAAGAACTGTTTTGTCTACCAATAATAGGTTATTGCGAAACTGGAATGCAATTTTTGATGCTGTAAATGCTATTAACGGGGTGTTAGAGCGATCAGAAGGATTAGTAGGATTAGACAATATTGACCAAGATATTTTACAAAGGCAAATTGGTGAAGCTTATTTCTTAAGAGGTGTTTTATTTTATCAGCTAGCACGGGTGCATGGAAGAATACCATTACCCTTAACAAAGTTTCCTGATCCAGATATTTCGCGATCTTCTTTAACTGAAGTTTATGGTCAAATTGAATCAGATTTACAAGCTGCTGTAGAAAGATTGCCTAATATTTATCCAGGAGTATTACCTGGCGCTCCAAGACCTAATAAAGGTTCGGCTAAAGCTTTTTTAGCGCGTTTGTATATGGATTGGGCTGGTTTCCCTAACAATGATTCAAGTAAGTATGCTATAGCTGCGAGTACTGCTAAGGATGTTATGGATAACTCCGCATCTTACGGTTTTGGTTTGGTTGATGATTTAGAAACGCTATGGACGGTAGCTGGTCGCTTTAACCAAGAATCATTGTTCACACTAGCTTATTGTAAAGGATGCCCGAACAATAGCCTTGGAAATAGAAAATTTTCTCGATTAGGGTTACCAGCCGATTTAGGTGGATGGAATGAAACTTTTGCTGAAATTAAGTTTTTTGAAGACTTCCCAGAAGGTCCACGAAAAGAAGCAACATATAGAACAGACCTAGATTGGGAATCGTTTAATGCGCAAAAAAGTCCTGTGTTCAAAAAAATAACTGGCCCTGAGGGTGATTTAAATCCTGGCGATTTCATTACTGTTAGAAATGATTTCTTGATGCGTTATGCTGAGATTTTATTAATATATGCTGAAGCTTCTGGTCTTTCAGGAAATGTAACACCTGATGCTTGGGAGGCTTTGAATATGATAAGACGTAGAGCAGCAGGATTACCTTATGGAACCCCTGATGCAAGTGTTGATGTTACCTCAGGTGATATTGCTGAATTAGCATTTTCCGAAAGTAAATGGGAATTCGCCGGAGAATATAAAAGATGGTTCGATTTAATGAGAAGAGAAAAAGTGGCGGAGGTGTTATCTGTTAGAGATAATGTAAGTGGTTCTATTCCAGAGCATAATCCAATAATAGGTAGTCTTGAAACAAGTAATTATTTAGCACCAGTACCTGCTGATGCAGTTGCAAGAAATCCAAATTTAGCAAATTAAAAATAATAGTTGAGTTAGTTTTGCAAGGCGGTAAGATTTTAGATAATCTTACCGCTTTCTTTTTTATGGTCAATCTCTATTTATATAATCGATTTAGCTTTATTAGAAATTATGCTTTTTTTGTAAATTAAGTTTGCTCTGGTTCAATGGTAAAATTTATTCAATATCATCTGCTTTTAAGTTCAATTATCCATTTTTGAACAGTTAGTGTTAATTTAGTTAATATAGTGCCAGTTATTGATAATTGATGATAATCAAAAGGTGCTTACTCCAAGTAATTTTATGATTGACTTAGATAATCAACTAAAATCATAATCATTCTATTTTGTTTTGTGTCTAGTTTATGTCTAGTGTTCTATTTAGGTCTGAAAATACGATTTATGTATTTTTCGAATGAATTAATTACATAATTCATATTTAATTGAAGATTTATTGCGGTTATGGTTTTTGGATTTACAAGGGTGTAAGTCGAATTTCGAATCATTTCCATGATTAAATCGTGTAAGTATCAATTTCAACGATTCAATAAAACAACTCACAATTGCTAATTAGCTATTAAACTTAATTAACTCAATAAACTAATGATTATGAAAAAACTATTTTTCAATTTTTTAAAAAAGAGTTTCCTAATGGGACTGTTTTT
The DNA here is from genome assembly GCF_009649685.1 of Flavobacteriaceae bacterium EG-1. GTDB lineage: Bacteria > Bacteroidota > Bacteroidia > Flavobacteriales > Flavobacteriaceae > Aurantibacter_A. The sequence continues at coordinate 1,400,006 of NZ_WJPK01000001.1, read as the reverse complement.
TGCTTTAATGGGGATGCAATATGCTCATGCTCAACAGACCATTTCCGGAAATGTAATAGATGAGAATGGAGATCCTGTTCCAGGAGCTAATATAGTAGTAAAAGGGACCACTAATGGTACGCAATCAGATTTTGATGGAAATTATTCAATTGAAGCTTCTCCAGAAGACGTTTTGGTGATATCGTATATCGGTTATGCTACTCAAAGTATTACTATTGGTAATCAAACAAGTATTAACACGCAACTAGTACTTGATCAACAGCAACTAGATGAAGTTGTTGTAATTGGTTATGGAACTGTAAAAAAATCAGATGTTACCGGAGCGGTTACAAGAGTAGATTCAAAGTCTTTTGAAAATCAACCTTTAACTAGAGTAGAGGAAGCATTACAAGGTAGAGCTGCCGGAGTTACTGTTGCAAAAGCAAATGGTGCACCTGGTGCAAATATAAAGGTTAGAATACGTGGTGTAAATTCCATAACTGGTAATAATGATCCGTTAGTCGTTATCGATGGAATATTGGGTGGTGATTTAAGTACAATTAACCCCAATGATATTGCCGCAATGGACGTTTTAAAAGATGCTTCTGCAACTGCAATATATGGGGTGCGAGGTTCTAATGGGGTAATTATAATTACCACTAAAAAAGGTTCAGGAAAAGGAAAAGTAAATGTTGATTTTTTTACAACATTTTCTAATATTCCCAAGTTGATACCAACACTTGCTGACAATCCAGGTGAGTTTGCTAGAATTGAAAATCTTAGAAGGGTTAGTACAGGTGGCAGTCCGGTTTTTACAGATGCAGAAATATCAGCATTAGAGACCAATGGAGGTACTAATTACCAAGATGAAATACTTAGAAGTGGTGTAAGTAAAAATCTTCAACTATCTGCTAGCGGATCAGAAGGTAGTCTTCGATACTTTATATCTGGTAATTATAGAGATGAAGAAGGTATTGTTATAAATACAGGTTACCAACAATTATCACTACGTTCAAATTTGGAAGCTAAAATTTCCGATAGGTTTACAACCAGCCTTAATATCTATGGTAGTCGTGGTGAAATTGGCAATAATTTTCAAACTTTTGGTAGTGGCCAAGGTAGTCTAATGTATAAAGCAAATACATGGGATCCTTCAACACCAATTTTTGATGCCGATGGTAATTATAATAAGCGTTCAATTAAAGGTATTGGTTCATTAAATCAAAACCCTGTATTAACATTAAATGGTAGCGATTTTAGTGATGTGGAAGAAAAATTGAATTCAGCACTGAACATGAGATATAGTATTACAGATAATTTAAGTTTTTCAACCGTAATAGGAACTCAATTAAGTAATTATAATATTCAACGTTATGCAAACGAAGGGAATAATGAAATTCCTGATGCTTCATTTAGCAATAATAAAATTACATCATATCAAGTAAGTAATATTTTAACTTGGCAAAAAGAGTTTGGTAAACATGATATTAAATTAACTGGAGTACAAGAATATCAAAATACTAAAAATGTATACAATCAATATACTGCAAATGACTTAGCATTGCCCAACGGATTTTATTTTGCAGAATTGGCTCCCAATGCTGGCCAAACAGTATCCAATAATTTTAGTGAAAGAGAATTATCTTCTTGGATGTTACGAGCGGAGTACATTTTAAATGATAATTTATTCTTGACTGCCACAGGTCGTTATGATGGTACTTCGGTTTTTCGTCCGGGTAAAAAATGGGGTTTCTTTCCATCTTTAGCTTTAGCATATAGTTTAAATGGTGTAGTTGAAAATTCAGAATTCTTAAGTGCATTTAAACTAAGGGCAGGATGGGGTCAAGTTGGTAACCAGGGGATATCTACATACGGTACATTTGCTAGTTTAGGTGTTAATAGTTATGCGCCAAACGGGAGTGCTGCAGGACCAGGAACATTTATAAATAGTTTTGCAAATGAAGAGCTTACTTGGGAAACTACAACACAGACTAATGCTGGTATTGATATTGGGTTTTCAAATGGAAGAGGTAATTTTAGTGTAGATGTATATCAAAAATTAACAACAGATCTTTTACTTGAAGTACCAGTTCCTACTACTAACGGTGGTGGTGTTACCATTGAAAATATTGGTGAAGTAAAAAATTATGGTTATGATATTACTTTGGGTTATGATATAATTGACTCAGAAGATTTTAATTGGTCATCTAATGTTTCGTTATCATATACAAGAAACGAAGTTACTAGCTTGTTTGATGGTCTTGAAGAAATTGAAGGACAATTTGCAGTGCCAGGTGGACAAGCGAGAAGAGCGAATTTAATTCAATTAAATGAACCATTAGGTCAGTTTAATGGAGCTAAGTTTTTAGGTACATGGAAAACCTCAGAAGCTGCTCAAGCAGCGGTTTATGATAAAGTTCCAGGAGAACCAAAATACTTACGTGATGAAAACGGTGAAATTTGGTTTGGTGCAATTGGTAACGGATCACCAACTACTTTTTGGGGATGGAATAATACCCTTACCTATAAGAATTTGGAATTAAATGTTTTCTTTTCTGGTGCAGGTGGGTTTGAAGTATACAACTTAATGCAAGCAGGTATTACAGGTGGTGCTGGAGATTCTAGAAGTTTTATGGCAGCAAATCAAGTAAATCAATGGACACCACAAAACGAAACGGATATTCCTAATACGGTACAACTTTTCAATTCTTCACGCTATGTTGAAAAAGGTGATTTTGCGAGATTAAGTAACCTAACATTAGGGTATACTATAAAGGATGTTTTGGGTCTTGATAGTATTAAGATTTATGGAGGTGGACAAAATCTATTTTTAATTACTGACTATTCAGGCTATGATCCAGAATCTACTTCACGTCGAACGGATCAAGGTAATGAGGATGTTGCTGCGGGTGTTCAAGTAGGTTCTTACCCTAATCCAAGAACATATACTTTAGGTGTTAAAGTAGGGTTTTAAAAAAAATGTGTTAATAGAAAAAATGAAAAATATGAAAACAATAAAAATCTTTAATTCTTTGAAGGCACATTTTGCTATTATTTGCATCGTAGCCTTTGCAACAACTTTTAATAGTTGTGAACAATTTGATTTAGATGAAGCTCCAGCAGGTTCTCAATTGGCGGTTGTACCATATACTACCACTGAGCAAATGTCTTTAGGGGTAGAAGGAATTTATGGTAAATTGAATAAAGCTGCTTGGATGACTACCTTTTATGTAAATGGATGGTCAGGTGATGATATGACTACGCATAGAGCAAGTAATAAGGCAGATTTTAGAGAATATGATCAACGAGCAATTACTTCAGATAACTCGCGAACTGCAACTAACTGGGCTGGAGTTTATGAAATGATAAGAGCTGCAAATACAGTATTAGAAAGTGCGGAAGGTCAAACCTTACCCGATGCAACAACACAAGACCGACTTCTAGGCGAAACTTATTTCTTAAGAGGTTTAATGTTTTATCATTTAGCAAGAATACACGGTAAAATTCCATTGCCATTAGAAGTAGACCCTTATGCCAGACCTTCATTGTCATCAGAAGTAGATGTATATACTCAAATTGAAAGTGACATGTTAATGGCTGAGTCACTTTTACCACAAACTTCAGCAGTAGGTGCCGTGAAACCAAATAAAGGTTCTGCACGAGGTATTCTAGCAAGATTATATCTTGATTGGGCTGGATATCCCGTTAAAGATAATTCTAAATATGCTCAAGCAGCAGCTAGTGCTAAACAAGTAATTGATGGTGGACATGGTTTTTCACTTGTTCCTAATATCGGTGATTTATATACACTTGATGGAAGATTTAGTACAGAATCAATGTTTACCATTGCATATTGTGCGAGTTGTGGACTACCTAATAGAAAGACTGGGAAACTAGGATTACCGGGAACAGCTCCAACCAATGGATGGCAAGAGACATTTGCTGAAATTCGTTTTTATGAAGATATGCCAGAAGGAGTAAGAAAAGATGCAACATATCATCATTCAATGTCTTTGGGTGCTGATGGCAATATTATTAGTGACGATGCTACTCCCATCGTAGATGAATTGCCATGGACTGAATTTGCTGATCAGCAAAATCCGGTATTTCGAAAAATTGTTGGTCCTTTTGAAGATGGTATTTGGTCAGGTTTTCAAAGTGATCGTAATGATATGTTTATGCGTTACGCAGAATTACTTTTAATTTATGCAGAGGCATCAGGAGAAGCAGGAACTGATGGTGCTGATGCTTGGGAAGCATTAAATATGGTTAGAAGACGAGCTGCTGGTTTACCAGCTGATCAACCGGTACCGACTGAAATTGATTTGGTAGATGAAGATGATGTGCCTAACGGTTTAACTTATGTTGATGCAACATCTGCCGATGGTGCAATTCAGGATTTGGCATTTGAAGAACGTAAATGGGAGTTGGCGGGTGAATACCTTAGATGGAGTGATTTAGTTCGTAGAGAACAAGTGCAAGCTGCTTTAGGTGGTACTGCACGTGATCCACGAGTTTCTATTGGAACGCTATATGATGGCGATGGAAATGGAACTCCTACACCGTTAACCGCACCGTCGAATCCAATATTAGGTTCTTTAGGAACAGATAATTATTTCGCTCCTATACCGGCATCAGAAATAGAAAAAAATCCCAACCTCGGGGGATAAAATGTTGAGTTAGTTTTAAGTAAGGCAGTAAGATTGTTAAATGATTTTGCTGCTTTACTTATTAAGTAAGATTAGTTTTTACCTGTACTTTAATCATCAAAAAAACTTCGTACATTAGAAAGCCACTTTTCCAATTTATTCAAATTTATATCTATGAAATGCAATCAACGGTTTAGAATAAAACGGTATACCGTAATTTGTTTTTTATGTAGTCTTACATTTATTGCTTGTAAAAATGATAATCAAAAAAAAGCAAAAAAAAGTACAAACAAAACTGCAAAACTTTTTACAATGGTGAGTTCTAAAGACTCAGGAATTAATTTTGTAAACAAGTTAGAAGAAACATTAGAATCTAATTATTATCAATACATGTATACCTACATTGGAGGTGGTGTTGCAGTTGGAGATATAAACGATGATGGTTTTTTAGATTTGTATTTTATTTCAAATTCAGACGAGGATAAACTCTATTTAAATCATGGCGGATTAAATTTTGTCGACATTACAGAACAAGCAGGTATTAATATTAACGATGGTTTTAATACAGGAGTAACCATGGTTGATATTAATAATGATGGTTTGCAAGATATTTATGTTTCACGAGGGGGATGGAAAGATGATAATAATAAGTTTGCTAATCTTCTATACGTAAATAATGGTGACCTTACTTTTACTGAAAAAGCAGAGGAATATGGTCTAGCGGATAAAAATAGAACGATACAGGCTGTTTTTTTTGATTATGATAGAGATAATGATATTGATGTTTATATTTCTAATACACCAGATATAACCAGCCGATCAGAGGTAGTAGATCTTAAAAATATACAGAAGGATCCAAAAACTATGAAATTGAAAGGTAGCGATCGTCTTTATAATAACGATGGTAACGGTCATTTTACAGATGTATCGCAAAAAGCAGGCTTGCAATATGATATTGGTTTTGGTCTTAATCCACAAGTAGGTGATTTGAATAATGATGGGTGGTTAGATATTTATGTTTCTAACGATTTTAATGCTCCAGACCTAGTATATATTAATAATGGTAATGGAACCTTTACGGAGTCTCGAGATCAAATGTTTAAACACATGTCATTTAATAGTATGGGCAGTGATTTGGCAGATGTTAATAATGATGGGCTTATGGATCTTATGACATTAGATATGAATCCGGAAGATTATGTGCGATCTAAGACTACCATGGCTATGACCTCTATATCCAAATTTGAATTAATGGTAGAAAAAGGGTACCATCATCAATACATGCATAATATGCTTCAAATCAATAATGGAAATGGTACGTTTAGTGAAATAAGCAAAATGGCAGGTATGGCGAATACAGATTGGAGTTGGTCACTTTTGTCAGCAGACTTTGATTTAGATGGGTTAAATGATATATTTATTACAAATGGAGTGTATCGCGATGTTATTGATCAAGATAAGAATAATGAAATATTAGGAATATTAAGAGAAAACTCTCGAAAACCTACCGCCGAAGATTTTTTAAGATTCACCAAAATGTTACCACAACAAAAATTAAGTAATTTTTTCTTTAAAAATAATGGTGACTTTACTTTTAAAGATACCTCTAGTAATTGGTCTGAAAATAAACCTACATTTTCAAATGGAGCCTTATATGCAGATTTGGATAATGATGGCGATTTAGATATTGTCGTTAATAATATAAATGATGAAGCAACGGTATTAAAGAATAACTCGGATATTCTGGGTCGAAAATATCAGTTAAAAGTTCAATTTATTGGTCCTGAAAAAAACTTGTCAGGAATAGGAACCACAGTAAAATTGTACTTAGCCGATGGCACTTCGCAAATAAGACAACTCATAAATACGAGAGGGTTTTTATCTTCCGTATCAAATGTATTGTATTTTGGTATGGGCGAGAATCTATCAGCAATAAAAATGGAAGTTATTTGGCCCGATGGTAAGGTGCAAACTCTGCACGATGTCCATGCAAATCAGCATCTACATATAGATTATAGTTACGCAACCAAACCAGAAAAAAAAGACAAAAAAACAGAGTCCGTGTTATTTAGTAAAATGGCTAGTAATTTTAAACATACAGACCCTTATTTTAATGATTTTGAGTTGCAAATTTTGCTTCCTCATAAATTGTCACAAACAGGTCCGGGTATTGCTAAATCAGATCTTAATAATGATGGTTATGATGATGTGTTCCTCGGTGGTGGTAGCGGTCAAGCAGGCCAATTAATATTTGGTGTACCGGATAAAAAATTTACCGTAAAACAGGTTTCAGAATTTGAAAAAGACAAAGATTCCGAGGATGTTGGTGCTACATTTTTTGATGCTGATAATGATGGGGATCAAGATTTATATGTTGTTAGCGGAAGTTATGAATTTAGAGAAAATCCACGATTATTGGTAGATCGGTTGTATTTAAATGATGGTTCTGGAAATTTTACTAAGTCTAAAGATGCTCTACCATTAGTAGGTATTGCTGGATCAATTGTTATTCCAAGTGATTATGATAACGACGGTGATCTTGATTTGTTTGTAGGGGGTAGATTAATAACTGGTAGATACCCGTATCCCGCAAGTAGCGCTTTGTTGATTAATGAGAATGGAAATTTTAAAATGGGTAATGATCAATTTGCACCCGATTTAGGTGGATTGGGTTTGGTAACTGATGCCGTTTGGACAGATTTAAATGCTGATGGAAAAACAGATTTAATAGTTACTGGTGAATGGATGGGTATTCATGTGTTTTTTAATGAGAATAATAGACTTATAAAAAGCACAAATTATAAGAATTTATCAGATGCTGTTGGTTGGTGGAATAGACTTTTAATTGAGGATATTGATAATGATGGAGATAAAGATATTGTAGCTGGAAATTTAGGATTGAATTATAAGTTTCATGCATCAAAAGAAAGACCATTTGAAATATATACCTCCGACTTCGATTTAAACGGAACTGAAGATGTAATTCTTGCCAAGGAATATGGTGGAAAACAAGTTCCTGTACGAGGCAAAACATGTATGACACAACAGTTGCCACAATTAGCGCAGAAAATACCGTCGTATAACGACTTTGCTAGCAAAGATTTAAAAGGTATCGTTGGCAGTGGATTAGAAAATGCATTACATTATAAGGCAACAGAATTTCGATCAGGAGTTTTTGTTAATAATGGAACTAAAGGATTTGTTTTTGAGCCTTTTGAGAATAGCGTACAGCAGTCACCAATAAACAGTATACTTTTTGTAGATTTCGATACTGATGGAAAAAAAGATTTGCTTTTGGCTGGTAATAATTATCAATCGGAAGTAGAAACTACTAGAGCTGATGCGGGTATCGGTTGTTTTTTAAAGGGAAATGGTAACGGTAGTTTTGATTTAATTAATAATTTGAAAACTGGTTTTTTTGTTGATAAAGATGTTAGAAACATGTTGTTATTAAACTCAGGCAATGATGCATTAGTTTTAGTAGCAAATAATAATAGTTTTTATGAATTTTTCGAAGTAAAAAAATAGGCTGTAATACTTAATGATTCGTTTTCTAAATAAGATAAGCTCTATAATTATATTATGCTGCATTTTTTGTGCGGTTAAGCATGTGGTTGCCCAAGATTCTCAAGCTGATTTAGATAGTTTAAATTCAGATGTATTATATGAGAAGGGTGTAGCGCTTAGGTTTCAACGCCCTAATCAATCAATAACTTTACTTGAGAAAGCACATAAAAATTTCTTAATAGTCGGAGATACTTTAAAAGCGATTAAAGCACTTCTTGAAATGCCATATCAATATGGTCAAAAAGTAGATTATGCTAAAACTTACGATGGTCTTTGGCTTGCACTTTTTTTAGCAGATGATATAGATAATCAAGCGATAAAGGCAACTATATATACGCGTTTAGGTAGGCTTTACAGCTTTTATAAAAAAGAAGAAAAGGCACTAGAGTATTTAAATACTGCCCTTGAAATTAATAAAGATTTAATCTCTAAAAATGAAGTTGATACTTCCATTTTAGTGCAAAACTATTATTTGTTTTGCGCTACTTATCGTGAGCTGGATAAACCTAATTTGGCCAAAAAATATTTAGATAGTTGTTTTTTAAATTATAAGAATTCAAATGAAATTATATTTAAGTCTTATTTAAAATTTGAAAAATCATTCATTTTAACTAAAGAGGAAAGGTATAATGAGGCACTTGAAATAATGAATGAAATTGAGCCTTGGTTTATAGAAAATCGTCCTTCTTATTTGGTTCTGGTATATACGTATTGGGGGGATATCTACGGTAATCAAAATAATTTAAAAGAAAGTGAAAAATATTTTAAAAAGGCGATTGAAACATCTGTGAAATACAATAGTCATTTGGACTTTTCTATTTTAGTGCATGAAAGATTAGCTAATTTATATGTGTCAAAAGGTAATTATAAAAAAGCTTTTGCTAGTCAATCAATAGCAAAAGAGTTAGATACACAGTTTTTTGACAGTAGAAGCTTAGTTAACAGACCATTATTAGAGATAAAAGATGAATTTAGATTAGAAAAAGAAAGACAAGAAAAGCTAATTCAAAAACAACGGTTAGAACAATTGGAGCAAGAAGATAAAATTTCATTTTTGCAACGAATTATTTTGCTTGGAGCCCTAGTATTTACCTTAATAATAGCGTTTGTATATGTTCTACAAATTCGTGCAAAACACAAAGTAGAAAAAGCCCTAATAAGACGTAATAAAGAATTGGAAATTCAAAAATCTAAGGAGCTTCTAGAACTAAAAAATAAAGAACTAGCTACTTCAGCACTTCAACTTGTAGAAAAAGACGAATTTCTTAAAGACATTAAAAATAAGTTGAAAGGTGAAAATGGCAATATTCAAACTGATGAAATAAATAGAGTACTTAAATCAATCTCACATAGCAATCAGAATAATTGGGAAGAATTTAAACTTCGATTTACACAGGTGAATGAAGACTTTTATAAACAAGTGACTACAAGATATCCTAAACTGAGTCAGGCTGATCAAAAAATATGTGCATTAATCAAGTTAAATTTCTCCAGTAAAGAAATGGCAAGACTTCTTGGAATTTCAGTGGAATCTGTACACACTACACGTTATAGGTTACGTAAAAAAATGGGATTAGACAGAAGTGTTAATCTAGAAGATTTTATTGCGAATATTTGATAACCAAATTGTATTGTTCAGTATTTGTCTAGTTCTAGTATGCTTTAGTGTACAGGTTATTCTATTATTTTTAAAAAATCTAAAACCTGGGTTAATACATGGCTTACCCTAAAACTCAATTGGAAAAAAAGTACAACTATGGCATTTAAAAAATACCTTGTAATTCTTAAAATAATAGTGTTGGTTTCGGCCTGTAATACCAATGAAAAATCTTCTGAAATAATTAACGATATGAGTGATCAGAAAATTCAATTTACAGATGCCCAAATAGATTTCTTGGGTATAACAGATACAAATCATTTAAGTGCTGCCTCAAAAAGAGCTTTAAAATGGCGTACCGATTTGGGAAATGAATGGTTTATACAATTCGGACCGTTAAAACCATTAAAAGGTGATTTGGCTTATGAAGAAGGGGTTGTGCGCAGAGACCCTAGTGCCATTATTAAAGAGAATGGAAAGTACTACGTTTGGTATACCAAAAGTACTGGACCTACACAAGGTTTTGGTGGCGATATTGAAAATGAAAAAGTATTTCCATGGGATAGATGTGATATATGGTATGCAACTTCTGTAGATGGTTGGACATGGAAAGAAGAAGGTATGGCCGTGTCACGTGGCGAAAAAGGAGCTTATGATGATCGCTCGGTTTTTACAGTAGAGATAATGAAATGGGAAGATAAATTCTACCTCTGTTATCAGGCTGTGAAATCTCCTTATAATGTTCGTGTTAAAAATACAGTTGGCCTTGCTTGGTCTGATTCTCCAAATGGACCCTGGACAAAAAGTAAAGAGCCGATATTGGTTCCTGCTGATAATGGTATTTGGAAAGGCGAAAAACAAAATCGATTTTTAGTAGAGAAAAAAGGTGATTTTGATAGCCATAAAGTGCATGATCCATGCATTATTCCTTACAAAGGTAAATTCTATCTATATTATAAAGGTGAACAAATGGGAGAAGCAATAACCTTTGGTGGGCGACAAATACGTCATGGTGTAGCTATTGCAGATAAACCTGAGGGACCTTATGTGAAATCGCCATATAACCCTATAAGCAATAGTGGACACGAAATTTGTGTATGGCCATATGCAGGTGGTATTGCATCATTAATAACGACAGATGGACCCGAAAAAAATACTATACAATGGGCCCCAGATGGTATAAACTTTGAAATTATGTCTGTTATACCTGGGGTTAATGCTCATGCTATTGGATTAAATAGAACTGCTGACAATGAAAAAGAACCAACAGAAATACTTCGTTGGGGGTTAACACATGTATATAATAATGCTGATTATCAAAGTATCATGCGTTTTTCTTCAGAGCGAAAAACAACGCATGTTGCAAAAGGGGAAACAAAATAAATTCAGATTAAAAGAAAATGAAAGCAACAGTATACGAAGGAAATAAAACCTTCACCGTGATAGAAAAAGAAATAGAAAACCCTCAAGCAGGCGAAGTTAGAATTAAAGTCGCGTATTCTGGTGTTTGTGGTACCGATGTACATATTTATCATGGGATGATGGATAAGCGGGTTAGTATTCCAGTTACTATTGGTCATGAAATGTCCGGTACAATTGATGCCGTTGGCGCAGGTGTTTCAGGTTATCAAATAGGGGAGAAAGTAGTAGTTAGACCTTTAGATGATAGAGGTGTAAAGCCGTCTGATAAAGGATTTAATCATATTTGTGAGGATTTAAAATTTATCGGAATAGATAGCCCAGGTTCTATGCAGCAATTTTGGAATGTACCAGCTTTTACTTTACATAAACTAAAAGCGGAAACCGATTTAAAATTAGCGGCTTTAATTGAACCACTTTCGGTTGCGGTACACGACGTACGTTTAAGCGAATTAAAAGCTGGTGAAACAGCGGTTGTTTTAGGGGGTGGTCCTATAGGGCTTTTAGTGGCTATGGTAGCTAAAGAAACAGGAGCTAATGTTATTGTATCCGAAGTAAATGAAAATAGAATTGCCAAGGCAAAAGAATTGGGGTTGAATGCGGTTAATCCAATGAAAATTGATTTGGTCGAATATGTAAAGGAGCAAACGGAAGGTAGACGCGCAGATGTTGTTTTTGAAGTTGCAGGAGTGCAACCAGCCCTAGACGTTATGACTGAAGTTGCCGGTATTCGTGGAAGAATATTAATGGTAGCCATTCATGGCCAGAAAAAAGAAATCGACTTATTTAAGTTCTTTTGGAAGGAGTTAAAATTGATAGGCGCTCGTGTTTATGAAAAGGAAGATTACGAAAGGGCAATCGATCTAATTACCAAAAACGAATTACCATTTGAAGAAATGATAACAGATGTTCAGCCATTGAGCAATATTCAAAAGGTTTTTGAAAATATCGACAACAACCCTGACGGCATGAAGGTTTTAATGGATTGCCAGTCATGAGAAAAATAAATGTGATAAAGACAGCAATGTTAGTATTGACATTCTTATTTGTTTTCAATTCATGTAATACGATAAATGAAAATAATACAGAAAACGAAGTTGACGTTGTTTCAGATGAAATAGTAAAGAAGCTGGGCATTACCAATAAAGATAGTCTGAGTGCAGCTTCGAAACGTGCTATTGAAATGGGGTATGATGCGGGTCCTGAATGGTGGACTAAGTTTAGTCAATATGATTTAAAAGGTGTATTTGAATTTGAACCTGGAGTTTATCGTCGCGATCCAAGTGCTATAATAGAAGTTGACGAAACCTACTATGTTTATTATTCAAAAAGTGTTGGAAAATCATATGGCTTTCATACGGGAGACCCAGAAAAGAAAGTATTTCCTTGGGATAAATCTGAAGTTTGGTGTGCAAGTTCTAAAAATGGTTTAACCTGGAAAGATGAGGGAATGGCAATCGGAAGAGGAGCAGCGGGCGCTTACGATGATCGATCGGTTTTTACTCCAGAAATTTTAGCACATGAAGGAAAATACTATCTCGTTTATCAAACAGTAAAAGCTCCATATGTCAATCGTGTTAAAAATCAAGTAGGTATGGCAATTGCTAGTTCTCCTCTTGGACCTTGGAAAAAATTAGAAGAACCAATTCTTTCTCCTGCAGATAATGGTGAATGGCTTGGAGAAGAAGACAGTCGTTTTAAAGTTGTAGAAAAGGGCGATTTTGATAGTCAAAAAGTACATGACCCTTGTTTAATGTTTTATAAAAATAAATTCTACCTCTATTATAAAGGTGAGCGTATGGGTGAAGAACATTATTTAGGAGGTAGAGAAATTAAATGGGGTGTGGCCATAGCTGATAATATTGAAGGGCCGTATGTAAAATCTCCTTTTAACCCTATTTCCAATAGTGGTCACGAAATATGTGTTTGGCCGTACCAAGGCGGAATGGCCGCTATGTTAACCTCTGATGGTCCAGAGAATAATACCATTCAATGGGCTTCCGACGGCATTAATTTTGAGATTAAATCGCATATAGGTGGCAGAACAAAACCGCCACATGCCGCAGGTATTGTTCGCTCATTAGATTCAGATAAAAGTCCATTGGCAGCATTAGAGTGGGGAATTTGTTTTGATGCTAAGGAAGGTTGGAATTATATAACAGGATTTAAAACCTATGTGCAAAGGGCAGAGTAAATAAGAAATCAAACTAGAAAATAAAAGTAGTAATGAGTATATTAAATAATTTTAGTCTTAAAGGAAAAACAGCTTTAGTAACAGGTTGTAAGCGTGGAATAGGAAAAGCTATGGCTATTGGTTTAGCCGAGGCTGGGGCAGATATTATTGGGGTTAGTGCCAGCCTAGAAGAATATGGCAGTATGGTAGAACAAGAAGTGGAAAGTTTAGGGCGAAAATTTAAAGCTTATACTTGTGATTTTAGTAATCGTGATTCACTTTACGAGTTTATAAAAAAGGTAAAAGATGATTTTCCCAAAATAGATATTCTCGTGAATAATGCAGGTACAATTCTAAGAGCACCAGCCGTAGAACATTCCGACGAATATTGGGACAAAGTTATTGAGGTGAATCAAACGGCACAATTTGTTTTAACTCGTGAAATTGGTAAAGAAATGGTGGCTCGTGGTGAGGGTAAAATAGTGTTTACAGCTTCACTTTTAACTTTTCAAGGCGGAATTACAGTTCCGGGCTATGCGGCCAGTAAAGGGGCTATTGGTCAAATGACCATGGCTTTTGCTAATGAATGGGCAGGCAAAGGCGTGAATGTAAACGCTATTGCTCCAGGTTATATTAGTACCGATAATACCGAAGCCCTACGTAACAATCCAGAACGTTCAGAATCAATTTTAGCTCGTATACCAGCAGGTCGTTGGGGTCAACCAGATGATTTTAAAGGGCCGATTGTATTTCTCTGTTCTGAAGCTTCTGGTTATATGAATGGAGGAACAATGCTTGTTGATGGAGGATGGATGGGTAGATAATTTTTGTCCAATTAAAAAAACTAGTACTCTTTATATTTAAATTAATCAATTGCATAATTAGAACATTATGGCGGAAATAAAGGAATATAAATTATTTATCAATGGAGAATGGGTAAAATCTAGCTCAGGAGAAACTATTGACATTATTAGTCCTTCGACAGAAGAAATAGTTGCAAGAGTTCAAAACGGAACGGTCGAAGAAGCGGTAATCACTTTAGAAGCTGCGGAAACTGCACAAAAAAATTGGAAAAAATTACCAGCAAGATCGCGTGCAGATTTGTTATATAAGTTGGCTGATGAAATTGATGCCAATACTGAAGAATTGGCACAATTATTAGTGAAAGAACAGGGCAAACTTTTAAAAGTAGCTCGTTTTGAAGTGGCTGTAGGAGCCTCATTTATTAGATATGCATGCGAGGGAGCAAGAAGAATTGAAGGCGATATAATACCTTCAGATAATCCTAATGAGCAAATTTGGATTCAAAAAGTACCAAGAGGTGTTGTAGTAGCGATCACCGCTTGGAACTTTCCATTTGCGCTCGCTGGTCGTAAGCTAGGACCTGCACTTGTTGCCGGTAACACTATTGTTATTAAACCCACCTCCGAAACACCTCTGGCAACATTAGAATTGGGTAATCTAGCTCAAAAAGTAGGTATACCAGCGGGAGTGATAAATATATTAACAGGTCCAGGTAGGGCCATGGGTAACGCTTTGGTTGAAAATCCAATTTGTAAAATGGTAACGATGACAGGGTCTACACCTGTAGGACAACAAATAGCTCGAAACGCTGCTCAAAATTTAACTCATGTTCAATTAGAACTTGGAGGTAAGGCGCCTTTTATTGTTTTTGAAGATGCAGATATAGATGCCGCAGTTGAGGCAGCATTACATTCGCGATTCGATAATTGCGGTCAAGTCTGTACTTGTAATGAACGTATGTACATTCATGAAGGTATTTATGATATGTTCATGAAAAAATTCTTGGCAAAAGTTGCTGAAATCAAAGTTGGCGATCCAATGTTAGAAGAAACCGACATGGGGCCTAAAGTAAATGCTTCGGAGTTAAAACATATGGAGCATTTGGTAGAAGTAAGTTTAAAAGAGGGCGCTACGTTGGCGGCTGGAGGTAAGCGACCTGTTGGCGCTAAATTTGAAAAAGGATTTTGGTTTGAACCGACTATTTTAACCAATGTAACTCAAGATATGACTATTGTTCACGAAGAGTCATTCGGACCAATTTTACCCGTATTAAAGTTTAAAACTTTTGATGAGGTTATAGCTTATGCTAATGATTGTGAATATGGTTTGGCTGCAATGGTTTTCACAAATGATATGAACACAATAATGAAGTGTAATGATGAATTGGAATATGGTGAAATTTATGTAAACCGAGGTCACGGAGAACAACATCAAGGTTTTCATAATGGCTACAAACTATCAGGAAGTGGAGGAGAAGATGGTAAATATGGTTTTGAGCAGTATATGGAAAAAAAGACTTATTACATTAGACATAAAGCATAAATGAATACACGAATTAAGGCCATTGACTGCTGTTTGTTTAGGGTGCCATTACCTGAAGTGATGAATGATGCTAAGCATGGCGATCATACGCATTTTGAATTGGTAACAACGACCATCACTTTAGATGATGGCACTTATGGAACGGGTTATACGTACACAGGTGGTAAGGGAGGACATGCTATAAAGGCCATGGTTGATTATGATATAGCGCCAGCCTTATTAAATAAAGATGCTAGTGATATTGATGCTATCTATGATTTTATGGAATGGCACATGCACTATGTAGGACGTGGAGGCATTCTTTCCTTTGCCGTATCTACTATTGATATTGCACTTTGGGATATTAAAGGTAAAAAGACAGGACAACCACTTTGGAAAATGGCTGGTGGTGCAGGTAATACTTGTAAGGCCTATTGTGGTGGAATTGATTTGCAATTTCCTATTCCGAAGTTATTAAAAAACATGGAAGGTTATTTAGCTGCAGGATTTAATGCGGTTAAAATTAAAATAGGACGCGAAAATTTAGATGAAGATATTGAGCGGATAAAAGCTGTAAGAGAATTTATTGGGCCAGAAGTTACATTCATGGTAGATGCTAATTATTCGATGACGGTTGATAAAGCTATTGAGGCCATTGAAAAATTCCGCCAGTATGATATTACTTGGTTCGAGGAACCTATAATTCCTGATAATTACAAAGGTTTCGCTGAAATTTCAGATGCAACAGATTTCCCATTGGCTATGGGTGAAAATTTACATACCATACATGAATTTGAATATGCTTTGGAGCAAGCTAAACTTTCATATATACAACCAGACGCTTCAAATTGCGGAGGAATAACAGGTTGGATTCGAGCAGCTAAATTAGCAGCTAAAAATAATATACCAGCGTGCTCACATGGTATGCAAGAATTACATGTAAGTCTAGTATCTGCACAGCCAAATTCAGGTTGGTTAGAGGTACATAGTTTTCCCATTGACCAATATACTACAAGACCTTTGGTGGTGGAAAATCATCGAGCTGTAGCGCCAGATACTCCTGGTACTGGGGTCATATTTGATTGGGAGAAACTTAATCCTTTTAAATAAGAATAAGTTGTATGAGAACGGTTGAAACAGATTTTGGAATTCTTGAGGGTGAGGAAGTTAAATTGTACACTCTAGAAAATGATAATGGTATTTTTGTAAAAATATCAAATTACGGAGCTACAATTACTTCATTAATAGTGCCTCAAAAGAATGGAGAACCGGAAGAAATTGTTTGTGGTTTTGATACATTACAAGGTTATTTTTCTGATGCTTATAAAGAAAATGCACCATATTTTGGTGGAACTGTGGGTCGTTTTTGCTCACAAATTAAAGATGCTAAATTTAAGCTTAATGGTAAGGAATATCATTTGGCCAAAATTGTTGGCGATAATAATTTACATGGTGGTAAAGTAGGGTTTGATAAAAGAATATGGGAGGTAGAAACGATAAATAAGGGTGTTTCTGAAATTTCTATGCATCTTTTAAGTAAAGATTTAGAAGAAGGTTTTCCTGGGAATGTAAAAGTAATAGTAAAGTTTACTTTAACAAATAATAACGAGCTTAAGATCGATTATTATGCCACAACCGATGCAGATACCCCTTTTACCATTACAAATCATTCTTATTTTAATTTAACAGGCTTTAAAACTACAGTTGAAGACCATTGGGTACAAGTAAACGCTGAGAAGAAACAAGTTTGGGATGCTACGGGTGCTGCAACAGGCCAAAATATATCGGTTGAAAATGCTCCCGATGATTTGCGAACAGCAAAACGAATAGGCGATGTTCACCAGGCTTTAGATGATGGTTTTGAGCATTTTTATTTATTTGAGGAAAAAGGTTTTAAGCTTGAAAATGTAGCAGAAATAAAGGATCCAATAAGCGGTCGATCTATAGCGATTGCAACTACCGAGCCTGGCATGCTTTTGTATACCGGAAAATATACGAGTGACGAGTTAAAGCGAGAATCTGGTATAAAATATGGGAAGTATCGAGGGTTTTGTTGCGAAACACATCGGTACCCTAATGGACCTAATATTAAATCTCCGAAAAGTATATTAAAAAAGGGTGAGACCTATGCTAGTACAACCGTTTTTAAGTTTGATTGGAAATAATCACAATAAGGAAATGACAATAACCAAATAGTAGTTTTTTATAATCAACCAACTAAATACAACATTATGACTGAGGGAGTATTATGGGCAATTTTTGCCGGATTAATGTTAGGGCTATATGCACTACCTGAGAAATTCACGAAAGGATTCAAATATGAAAATACTTGGAGTCTCTTTTTCCTACTCACAATGTTTGTAGTACCACTTGTATCATCTGTAGTTTTAATTCGGGGCTTTGGAGAAATCTTTGGTAATATGCCTACTGAAATATGGATTAAAATGGGGCTGTCTAGTTTTCTCTGGGGAATCGGTGTTATGATGTGGAGTAAAGCAATAAACCACATTGGCCTTTCTTTAGGTTTCTCAATCTTTATCGGTACTATAATTTTAGTAGGTTCATTATTACCTTTTATTGTTGACGGACTTCCACCAACAAACGTATTAACTTATGTCTTAATTGGAATTTTAGTTGTTCTTTTAGGTGTAATATTAAATGGTAAGGCTGGCCTTACTCGTGAAAAAGATGAAGCTAAATTACATATAGAAGAAGACAGTGTCTCGGTAAAAGGTTCCATGACTACCGGAATACTAATTGCTATTGTTGGTGGACTTTTGGCAACTGGATTTAGTTATGCTAATGCGGTCGGTAGACCGTATTTAGGAGAAGCTGTAAAGCAATTTGGTAATGCAGATTGGATTACGGCTGTTGCTGTTATGTTCCCAATTTTTCTTAGTGGTGGAATAGTAATGACCGCGTATTTTCTGTGGCAATTAAATGCTAAAAAAGCATGGGGCGATTTTAAAACTTCATCTTTTGGAAAGAACTTTTTGTTAATTTTAATAATGGCTATTTTTCATTATGCGGCATCAGCACTATTTGCGTTTGCTGCATCAAAATTAGGAGCTGCAGGTAATACTGTTGGTTATGCTATTTTTAACACAGCTTCCGTTGCAACTGCTATCGTAAGTGGTATCGCAACTGCAGAGTGGTTGCAAGCTTCTCCAAAAGCGCGAAAGTATTTATATACAGGGTTGGCCTGTATGATTGTGGGTATTGTAATTATAGCTTACGGAAACGGACAGGCTTAATATAAATTATGAAAAGGAATTCTGCATCTCCTATTGTATTTATTACTGGAGCAAAAAGAAGTATTGATTTATGATGTTTTAAACATTATTTAAAGAGTGGTAATAAAGTTATCATAACCTATAAAAGTTATTAGTTGATTAAATAATTACAGTTACATCAGAATAGGTGCCCTGGTATTCGTGAAATAATCGGGGTGCATGTTGCAGAAGAATTGTCAATCTAAAAATGGAACATTGGTTGAAATCCAAAAAAGTAAATCTTTGCCTACTAATTAATAACGCTGGTATTTCAAATCTAATTAATGCAGAATGGGTGAAAACTGATTAGGGTAGGGAAGTAGTTTTCTTTACAATTTCTGATGATGTTGTTATTATTACAAATACAATAAATAAGCTTACGATTATACCCAGAGGAAACTAAATTTCTTGTTAATGTAAATTGCTTTAAATAGTATATGTTTAAAGGTTGTCTTTTGGTAATTGATTAATTGAGTTTTTAAAGAAAAGTTGTACATTTTAGTCTAAAATAATCTAAATAATGAACCAATCTAAATTTACCTTTTTACTAGTATTATTTTTCTCATCAACTATTTTAATCGCTCAGAAAATAGAAGGAGAATTAAAAAAATGGCATAAAGTTACGCTTGTTTTTGATGGACCAGAATCTTCAGAAAATGCTAAAGAGAATCCATTTTTAAACTATCGATTAAATGTCACCTTTAGGCACAATAGTACTAATCAAAAGTATGTGGTGCCCGGTTATTATGCGGCAGATGGTGACGCAGGAAATACTGGAGCTGAAGCTGGAAATAAATGGAAAGTACATTTTTCACCAGATCGAAAAGGGGAGTGGAGTTATACAGTAGATTTTAAAAAAGGAAAGTGGGCTGCGGTTCGTACTTCTGAAAAAATTGAGAGCGCTGGTTTTATGGACGGTGTTACGGGTAGTTTTTTTATAGCGGATACCGATAAGGGTGGTAGAGATTTTAGAGGTAAAGGTCGCTTACAATATGTTGGTGAACGCTATTTAAAATTTCAAAATGGAGAATATTTCCTAAAATGTGGATCTGATGCCCCTGAAAACTTTTTAGCCTATGTTAAGTTTGATGGAACTTTTCATAATGATGGTCATAAAGATAATTTAGTAAAAAAGTGGTCTGCTCATCTTCAAGATTGGCAAGTTGGTAATCCAACTTGGAAAAATGGTAAAGGAAAAGAAATTATTGGTGCAATAAACTATCTGGCGGCTAAAGGCATGAACGCATTTTCATTCTTAACCATGAATATTGCCGGTGATGACCAAAATGTATTTCCTTATGTAGATTATGACACTTATGATAGCTTCGATATTTCAAAGTTGGATCAATGGGAAGTAGTTTTCGAACATGCAGATAAATTGGGTATGTTCTTACATTTTAAAACCTTAGAACACGAAAATCAAGGTTTGCTAGATAATGGCGGTACGGGGCTTTATACAAAATTGTATTATCGTGAACTCATTGCTCGTTTTGGCCATCATTTAGCGTTAAACTGGAATCTTGCTGAAGAAACAGGTGACTGGACTGCGAAACCTCCAACTTTTCCGTTAGATGATGCCGAGCGAATTCGTTTGGCCGAATATGTTGCTGCAATTGATCCGTATAAGCATCACATTGTAATACATAATGGAGCATGGTTTGATGCACTTTATGGTGAGAAAACAAAATTTACAGGAGCATCTTTACAAACCAATAAAGCAGATTTTAGTCGTGTGCACTCGCAGACCTTAAGAGTACTAGAAGAAGCTAAAAATGCTGGAAAAGTTTGGGCGGTTGCTGTTGATGAACCTGGTGATGCGCAGCATTCATTAATAACTGATGAAGAAGATCCAGAACATAATGATGCTCGAAAAAATGGACTTTGGGGAGCGATGATGGCAGGTGCTTGGGGTACTGAGTGGTATTTTGGTTATAAACATCCGCATTCAGATTTAAGTTGTGAAGATTATCGATCTCGAGATTTATTTTGGGAGCAGGGAAAAATTTGCCTCGACTTTTTTAATAAAAACAAAATTCCCGTTTGGGAAATGAATGCGAATGATCAGCTAATTTCTTCAGAGGGTGACTATGTCTTAGCCAAAGAAGGTGAAGTTTATGTTGTATTTCTTAAAAATGGCGGAGCGTCTATATTAGATTTAGGAAATATAAATACGGAATATGATGTTTCTTGGTACAATCCCAGAAAAGGTGGTGATCTTCAAAAAGGTAAAATAAAAACAATTGCAAGATCAGGAAAACAATCGTTGGGTTTACCACCCGTACGAAAAGAAAGAGATAACGATTGGGTTGTTTTACTTACGAAAAAATAGAATGAAATCAATTAACTCAAAAAAAAGATACAACATACTTGCAATGATATTTGTAACCGTAGTTATTAACTACTTAGACCGTACAAATATATCAATTGCGGCCTCTGCATTAAAAGAAGAATTAGGAATTAATGCCGTACAAATGGGTTATATCTTTTCTGCTTTCGGGTGGACTTATTCATTGCTACAGATACCTGGTGGTATTGTTGCAGATAAGGTAAAATCAAGAATATTGTATCCAGTTATAATGGCGCTATGGTCCGTAGCAACCTTAATACAAGGTATGGTAAATTCATTTATAACACTGCTTGGACTTCGAGCGAGTATCGGAATGTTTGAGGCACCATCTTATCCTACTAACAATTTGATAGTCACACGATGGTTTCCTGAAAATGAAAGAGCAACTGCGATTGCTACCTATACATCTGGTCAATTTTTAGGAATGGCACTATTACTTCCTATACTCACATTAATTCAAGATGCTTTGGGTTGGCGAGGGCTTTTTATAGTTTCAGGTTTAATTGGTTTACTTTGGGCGGCTGTATGGTTTGTTTTTTATCGAGACCCACTAAATCATAAAACGGTAAGTGGTGCCGAATTGAAATTAATTAAAGATGGTGGTGGATTGGTTGATAATGATGGTCAAAAATCCACACCAAAAAAATTCGAATGGTCAGATCTATTGCAAGCATTTCGTTACCGGAAATTATGGGGCTTGTATATTGGGCAATTCTGTTTGGGTGCAACTACAATTTTCTTTTTAACATGGTTTCCAACATACCTAATAGACTTTCGAGGATTAGATTTCATTAAATCTGGTTTTTATGCATCTGTTCCTTATCTAGCAGCTTTTTGTGGTGTTTTGTTGGCTGGCTTTTCCTCTGATTATTTGGTGAAAAAAGGATATTCAGCAGAAGTTTCTAGAAAGGCTCCAATTATTGTTGGAATGTTGTTGTCAATTGCTATCATAGGTGCAAATTATACAGATGACACTACCTTAATAATCGTATTTCTATCTATTGCATTTTTTGGAAATGGATTAGCTAGTATTGCTTGGATATTTGTGTCGCTAATTGCACCAAAAAAAAATATCGGTTTAATAGGTGGCACTTTTAATTTTATTGGAGGGCTATCAGCGGTAATAGTTCCTATAGTTATTGGATATCTAGTTCAAGGTGGCGATTTTAGTCCGGCTTTATTCTTTATAGGAGCAATGGCTTTAGTCGGATTAATTAGTTACACATTAATTGTTGGTAAAGTGGAACGAATTAATACTGAAAATTAAAAAATGTAGTTTATGAGAATTACTGATATTAAAACATATCCTATAAATATTAAAGGTGGAGGAGTACAGTTGGTCATAAAAGTCGAGACTGATTCTGAAATATATGGTTGGGGTTGTTCTGGACTTTCGGGAAGAGAACTCTCGGTAGTTGGCCTTATTAAACATTTTAGAACTATTCTAATCGGTAAAGATCCAATGCAGATTGGTGCTATTTGGCAATTGCTTTACCGGGGTCAGTATTTTGAAGGTGGAAGAGTGATTACTGCGGCTATTTCAGGAATTGATATCGCATTATACGACATAAAAGGCAAGGCATTAGGTGTTCCGGTTTATGAGTTATTGGGAGGAAAACAACGAGATTTTGTAGAATGTTTTGCTTCTATACGCTTTACAACCAAGGAAGAACTACTGGAATATTCAAAAATTTGTATTCAAGAAGGTTGGAAAGTGTTAAGGTTAGCTCCTGCAGAATTTGAAACTCAGGAAGATAAAAGTACGTTTGAACCGAGATTGTCCATTGCTATACTTGCAGATTGGATTACTACATTAAGAAAGGAAGTTGGCAACGAAATAACTATTGGTATAGATTATCATACTCGTTTAAATGTAGCAGAAACATATTCTTTTGTGAAACGTATGCCAGCGGGTACAATCGATTTTCTTGAAGAACCAATACGCGATCAAAACCCTGGAACATATCAAGAACTTAGAAGAATGGTAGATGTTCCGTTTGCAATAGGAGAGGAGTTTGCTAGCAAGTGGGATTTTATGCCATTCATAGAAAATAATATTACGCAATTTGCTCGTGTTGATGTTTGTAATGTTGGCGGATTAACTGAGGCTATGAAAGTTGCTGCAATGGCAGAAACTCATTATATAGATTTAATGCCTCATAATCCTTTAGGTCCTGTTTGTACGGCGGCATCTATACACTTGGCGGCAGCATGTTCAAACTTTAGTTATTTAGAAGAAGTAAATACACCAGCACAATATATGGGCACAAATGCTCCTGAATTTTATCGGGTACAACACAAGCTACATGGAGCAAGATATCACATATCAGATACCCCGGGATTGGGTGTAGATTTTAATGAAGAACTAGCGAAAAGACAGGAATTTAAATTAGTGGATATACCAAGACTATATAGAAATGACGGCTCGTTAACGAATTGGTAGATTACTTTAATTAATAAACTCTACCAAACCAAACCGATTGGCTTGATGCACGTTTTTCGAAATATCATAAATGGGAAAAATGGTTGAAGTAGATCTTCGATTTCCCGCTACATCATTTCGATCTTGACGCACGGCTAAAAAGGCCCAGCGATTTCCTGCAACTATAGGTACAATAGTTCCTAGTTTACCGAAATTAGATATCGGAATCGCAATTTCCATAGTCCATCCGATATCAATATCTGAATTGTTATTTATAGTTCCATTATAAGTTACTTCAACTTTAAAATTTGGATTATAAGCTTTAAAGGCAACACTTTTTCCATCATAAAAGTCGTTAAAATATATAAAGTCATTAGACGTTTTATTTAGATTTAGTTCATAGCCGAAATGTGTGTCTAAACTATCTGGAGCTGTGATAAAAAATATTTCAGCACAATCATCTAAATAAGGTTCTCCATCTCTTTTGGTTTCTCGTGCAGTCAAATATTTATCTTGCATCTCATAAAACAAGTAGATATTATTCTTGTCCCATAACATTCTTAAAGTGCTCTGTTGTTGGTCGTAAGGTTTAGCAATATTATAAAAATAGTCGAATTTCCTCTCCTCTGTATTCTGCCATATCGCTTCATTTAATTTTCCGTCTATATTTATTTTTTCTGATGTTTTTAAAGCTTTAAAAATGGGTTGTTGACCCAAGGATAATTTTGCATTTGATTGCGCAACACCTATTATTGAGAATGTAAAAGAGAATAAAAAGAATACTAATTTTCTTAAATGCATCTTCCTAATTTTCAGCCATTATATTTGCCCAAAGATTATTTTTATATTCTTTAAGGGACTTTTCTAGTAAAATCTTTGCCTGTTCTTCATTGCCTAAGCCCATATTACCTAGCGCTTCTAAATAGTATGATTTTGAAACCGCTTTTTTATTTGTTGCTGATGCCTCTTCAACAGCGATTAACGTATTGTTTGCACCATCGTTTCTTTGTTTTTGAGACCTCGTTATTAAGTTAGAATACATCTTTTTAGCAATGTCTATATTGCCTAGATTTTCATTCGATTTTGCTTGAAAATACAATAGGTCATACATACCACGACCATTTTGGGCTGCGGAACTTTTTTGATAACTTTCTTTTGCCTTTTTATTGTCTCCCATTTTAGAATATACCGTACCCATATAATAGTAAATCATTGCATTTTTTTCGTCATGAGTTGGTTTGCCTACTTCAAGATTTTCAGGATATAATAGGGCTTTTTCTAAATGAGAAATGGCTTCTTCATATTTGTTAGTTGTCAGCAATTCCTTAGCCTTTAAAGTATGTGAATCCACATAATGCCAATAGGTTTCACGACCTCCTTCCCAGGTTCTAAAATGATGATTATTTATAAACTTAATAGCTTCGTCGTATTCCCGATTTAAATTTAAAAGTGCAACATATGTTTTAGGTGCGGCTACATCTTCTTTAACAGTATTTAAATTCTTCTTTAGAATTTCTAAATTCTGTTTGTAATCGGAATCAGATTCATCATAATATTTAGATAATTCTGAAAACCATAATGGATTAGAATTATCCAAACTAATTGCTTTAGTCATATACTCAATAGCTCGTTCGGGTTGCTTATCATTATAGAAAGCTCCGAATGCGAGATTACGCCAAACCATAGGAATACTATTGTTTATTGATCCTGATTTTTGCCACGATTTCATGGCATCTTCAGGTCTCTTGTCATATAGTAAATTTCCTAAAAGATAGTATGCCGTAGCATTATCCGAATTTAATTCAAGTGCTTTTCTTATTACAATTTCTGTTTCTGGTCGATAGGGGAAGGCATAATCTAATGCGATGTTTTTGGCATTTATAAGCATATCTTTAGCTTCTTTATCTTTACCTAGCATTGAAAGAAAATAGGCTTTATAAAAGGGAATAAGGATGTTATCAGTATTTTTTAATGAGTTTAATAACGATAAACCATCTTCAAAAAGTCCAGCGTTCATATAGTTGGTCGATATCTCTATATGGTTGTTGGCTGGGTCTTGCATATTTACAAGCCAATCTTGTAAGCTTTTGTTATTATCTAAAAGTTCTTTTTCGTATAAGATAGAAAAATCAAGAGGGTCATAGGCTAATTGTTTTTCTATGAAGTTTTTCGCTTGTGCCTCATGTTTAGCTTTCCTTAATAATGCGCTATATAGTACTATAATACGCCCATCGCGATTATTAGTAGAATATGCTTCTTTTATGTAATCTAAGGCCTTAGCATAATTTCCTTTACCACTTTCAATTTGAGCTAGTTGAAAATTACCTGATGAATACCATTGATAGTACCATGTAGATCTAGCCAAATCTTTATATGCTTCTTCTTTATTTCCAAGCGCTTTGCGAGTTAAACCTCGAAAGTAAAATAATTCACCTTCTTCCGGCTGGTAATATTTTACCTTTAATTTATCAGCAGCAACTTGTAAATACTGTAACGCTTCAGAATATTTTGTTTGATTAAATCTACGTTTGCCTAGTGCTATATTTGTACGATAATCTGTTGGTGATAACTTTAAAGCAGCAAGATAATAATCATCTGGTTCGAGACCAGGTCTTCTAAATTGTTCAACGAATCTACCTGTAAGATAGAGATTCTCAACTGATTTTAATTCCTTAGGTTTTTTAATTCTTTCTTGAACCTCAGGCAATTCAGGTTTTACAAGTTTTTTCGGAGCATATGAGATTAATTCATTTGAATCACTATCTATTAATGTTGCCTTTAATTCGAATTCATTTAATGGTTTGCGGCTTTTATAAGTTGTAGTAAATGGTTTTGCTGGATCTATAGCGATTACTTTTTCATCTAATATAGTTTCACCACTAGATAAAATTACTTTCGCATTTTTATAAGCTTTGGTTGTATTAAAACCATAGAAAACTGATTTTGAACTTCTCATTTGAAGTGTTACGGCTGCATCAATGTTTGAATTTTTAACAACTTCTAAATCGCGAATTGGATACCAATAGTTTTTTGCATCTTTTACAGAATGGGGTAGTATCCAACTATAATCTGGTTGATTATTAGAAAAAGTTCCGGTCATTAATTCTACATAAGCTTTACCATCATCGGTTAATTTCCTTCTGGCATTTTGTCCTTGTAGCCCAGGTCCAAATTGCCAAAGTTTTGACGCATTATTTTCATGAGGATTACCAACATGCACTGTTCCGGCCTTTTGCCCATAGTCATATCCACCGATGAAACCTTCTTTAATATCCCACATAAAAAATGAAACTGGGTTTGGGTGATTTTTCCACCAGGTTAAATCAACGCCTGCTTTATAATTCGTTCTCCCATAGTTTTCAGTAGCATTTGAAAATGGCCATTGTATAAAACTACTGTTGTTATGAAAAACACCTATTTCTTGACTTGGTGGCCAAAATGTTCGAAAATCATCATTTGCAGTAATTGCTACATTAGCCCAAAAAAGAAATGTAGTTGTAACATCGCTTGTATTGGTTATTCTATAATCTACTTCTATAAAAGATCTACCTGGTCGTAAGGTCATTCC
Organism: Flavobacteriaceae bacterium EG-1; assembly: GCF_009649685.1. GTDB lineage: Bacteria > Bacteroidota > Bacteroidia > Flavobacteriales > Flavobacteriaceae > Aurantibacter_A. The sequence continues at coordinate 1,372,688 of NZ_WJPK01000001.1, read as the reverse complement.
AATCACACCTCTCATATCTCTTGTTTTTTCTGTTTCCCCAATCCATACCGTGGCACTACCATCCTCATTTTTAACCATTCGATAATCGCTTTTTATCATTGTTGTAGTTCTATGATGATGAGGAAAACACCATTCTATTCCACCAGAAACCCATGCACCTAAGGTGCCAATTAAATCTGGTTTAATAACACTGTTGGTATGAAATAACTCATGACCATTTGTTTTGTCTATTGCAGAAAATAATCGCCCTCCAAATTGTGGAAGAACTTTTACTTTGATGTATTCATTTTCGAGGTATACCATGTCATAGGTAACATCGCTTAACGTACTAACTAGTTTTGTTTGTGAAGGGTAGGGGTAGACTTTACCTTGTGCTCCTTGGACGCCTCTACCTGTATAGAAAATTGGACTTTTTTCGTCCGGACCTTTTTGATAAGTTGGAATAATTTCCTTGCCTTCAAAAACTTTTACTTGTGCAAAAGTATTTGTATAAAAAGCGAAATATAATAGTGTAAATAAAAATACATTGGTTCGATGAGAAATTTTCATTTTCGTGTTATTTAAGAAGTTGAAGTTGTTTGGTACAATCTTACCAAAAATAACAGAAAATAGGTTTTTAAAGTGAATTTGAATTAATTATCACTAGCATTATTTTAACGATCTACATAGATATAGAACATTTGTAATAAACAGTTAAAGCAACTTATTTTATTCGGTTGAATTTATGTGAAATTCCGAAAATTGAGGAACAAAAATGAAATTGGAATTTTAGAAAAATCTTGGAGATTTAATTTTGGTGAGTCTAGGTATTAAATTAAATTTTAAAAATATTTCGTGACTTCCGTCATTATAATTTGTGAGATTAGTAGTACTGTAATCAAATGAATATCCTATATGTAATCGAGGAGAAATATAAAATCCTAAAATAGCACTTATTGAATCGTCCCAGCGATAACTTAATCCTAAATGAAGTTTCTCATTAATTAAAAAGTTACCTGATATGTCAAATATTAGAGGTGCCCCATTTACATATTTTATAAAAGTTGAAGGTTTAAATTTTAAAGAATTATTTAAATCAAAAACATAGCCTGCAATAAAATATAAGTGCATTCTGTCCGAAGCCACAGCTTCTTGTATTGCATCATAATGTTCGTTTTTTAAAATATTAGGTGTAGCAAGACCTAAATATGCATTGTCTGTATAGTAATATATTCCGGCACCGACAGACGGTAAAAATCTTCCTTTTATATTTTCTTGAAATGCAACATCTGGATCTTTAAAGGTTCCTTTAGACCAGTCTACGGAAAGATATTTTCCTCCTGCTTTTAAGCCAAAAGCTAATCGATGACCATATCGGTTAAGTATTATACTGTGTGAATAATTGGCATCAAAGTAGGTTTCATCAGCTGGGCCTAATTCATCTTTAACAATAGATAATCCAATGCCACTAAATAATTTAAATGGTGTATCAACACCAAGACTAATTGTTCTTGGTGAACCTTGAATGTTCACCCACTGATCACGATACAAAGCTATAATTGAAGCATGACCTTGAGATCCAGCATAACCTGGATTTACAGTCATAGTATTGTATTGGTATTGCGTGTATTGAGGTTCTTGTTGCGCATTACAAGTAAGACCAATGCCAATGAATGCCATTAATAAATAAGTAATTTTGATATGTATAGCTTTCAATTTCATTGCGAATTATCGGGTAATATATAACCATCCAGAAGTTGGTTGTGTTTTGTTATCGCCTAAATCTAAAATATAATAATATGTACCGACAGGAAGTTTTTCTCCTCTGTTTACAGTTGATCGTCCTTCCGAAGTTCCATCCCAATCATTTGCATAACCCATTGTTTCAAAAACTTTATTTCCCCATCTGTTGAATATCTCTAAGTGGTTGTTAGGATAATTTTCGATACAATCGATATGGAAATATTGATTGCTTTGGTCCCCATTAGGAGAAAACTCATTATAGATTGTGATACAATTATTATCTACGAGTTGTATTGATGCTTCATCGCGATCATTCCCTTCATTTTCATCAATTTGGTCCATAGAAATCAATTCGGCAACGTTGGTATAATCATTACCATCTTGTACGATTGCTTCTATATTTAAATTTGCAGATTCTTGTGAAGAAAGTATATTTATTATCCATAATCCTGTAGTCACATCATATGTGCCTACGTCTGTTGTTGCAGATACAAATGAATAACCATTTGGGAGTTCATCTACTATATTAATATTAGTTAATTCAATATCACCTAAGTTGTTTGCTGTTATAGTAAAAACAACAGTATCACCAATTTCTGCCGTACTAGGATCAACGGTTTTCGTTATTCCAAGATCAATAATATTCATAGACGAGATGGTTACACTGTCTTCATCATCTTCAGATTGATCACCATCGTCATTATTAGGTGTAGAATCTGGATCTATTTGATCTACGTTTGTTATTTGTGCTATATTCCTGTATTCGTCAATAGCGCCCGTAGAAGCATTCATTGTAACTGAATAGGTTAATATTATAGATGAATTATTTAAAGTTGCAATAACCCAATTAATAGTATTTCCATTTAATATTCCGCCATTAGAGATTGTGGTTTCGTCAACCGTATAACCTATCGGAATAATATCTTCTAAAGCTATATTTGTCGCCATAGCATCGGCGGTTATTTCAATTTCAAAATTCAATTGATCACCTGCAGTTGGATTAATGTTGCTACTACTTGCTAATCTTTTATCAATACTTAAATCGGCTAAATCTGTTGCGGGCTCACTTGAGATCAACAATGAAAGTGGGTTACAAAAACAGTTTGATGCTGATGGCATAAATTCGACAATAATATTACTATTCGCGCCACAAAATGTAGTACTATTAAATGCAATAGATTCTTCTATAGAAGCCCCAGCTGGAATATCTTGTAATAATGAACCACTGAATATTGAAGATCCATTTTTAACACCAAAATTGTCAGCACAAAATACTTCATATGAGATTCCCGATGCTAAATCTTCGGTGCCATTGTTTTCTAATCCAACTAAAATAGAATAATTTGTGGTAGAACCACTTTGAGCATATGATGCTGTGGATACATATGAAGAGGCAATTAAATTTCCTTTGGTAACTGTGGCTGTTGCACTTGCTGTACCTGTATTTACTTCAGTTGTACCACAAGATACGCCCGAACAGGACAAACCGGTTACTGTAACAAATGTACTTAAGTCTAGGTTGTAAGTTCCTTCGCAAACATTACCAGTTCCTTGAACTCCAATTGTATACGCAAGTATATCTGTATTGTCTGCGCCCACAGGTAATGCAATTATTATCTCTTCATGATTGGCTACAATATCTCTGGATACAAATGTTACGGGTCTTGTTCCTGTTGAATTCAATGATCCATCTACATAGGTTAAACCGTCTGGTAAAACTATTCTTGAGAAATCATTGGATGCAGTAATACCATTTTCAATAAAAGTTTCTACAGAAACAGTTTCTATTTCGCAGCCTGAAAATGTTGGAGAATCTAAAACAATAGTATTTGCACTATAGGGTGGTTCTGCACCCGTAATAATAATCGGATTAGCAGAAATTCTACTACCGCTTCCGGTAGCATCTGTTCCTGAAGGATTATTACCTACCATTGTATAAGCTGTTCCAGTATTTGATAAGTAGTTACACTGTGGACTTAAATTGATATTAACAATTGCAATTTGTCGCGCTAAAGTTGTAGCATTTAATGAACCTAATAGGCCATTATTCGTTGCAATGCCAGAGTGATCTAATAAATTAATCGTAACTGTGTTGCCTGTAATAGTAGGTATTACCGATTCTGTATTACCAGAACCCATTGGATACTCAATTATAATATCATTAATTTGCATTGAACTAACATCACCAGGAATGTCAAAACTAATCATGGGTGAAATTAAATCGGCTTCACCTGCATTTCTTGCCTCTAATTGTATGTCGAAGTCTGTACATGTTGCAACACTAGAAGTAGGTTGTTGTAAAATTAACAATTGAATTGCTGCATCTACAGGATCTAATGTAAGTGATATTTCATTATAATATGATGCACTTGTATAACTACTCGGATATGCTATACAATCGTAATTATGAGAAACCCTTATATCTTGTGTAGTATCTTGTGTATATGTACCTTCAAAACGAACTTTTCGACATATCCAGTTACCATTTTCCATAGCACCTATTTCTATGAAAGTTAAGTCGCCTTCTGTTGCGAAATTTAATGCGGTTTCGTTGATACCATCAACCAAATATGCGTTGGTTATCGTATAACCGCTACCAGTATCTACACGTAGCCAATTATTATCTATTTGGTCGAAATTATCTTTACAAAGATCAACAATAAATCCTTCAATTTGTGAATTACCAATTTCTGTTGGAGTATCTGAACTTAAATAATATTGGGGTATACTGTATTTAAAATCTTTAGTAGCATTTTCTGTTATGGTCTCGGGACTATCGGAATATGCATACTCTTGATATGTTACTGAAACTGAATGTGTACTTATACTAGGGGTCGTACTGGTAGGAGTTACCGATATACCTACACTAGGATAATTATTACCGCCTTGATCTAATTGCGTAAATCGAGGGCCAGGTGTTATGGTAACTATATTCCCAGATACCGAAAAGTTAAGGCCATTATTTGCACTAGAAGGAGCTTCATTTTCAGGTTGTAGATACGGATATCCATTACTTCTTACGACTCCATTAAATATTGTTCCTGTTGGAATTTCAATACTGGTGGATTGCCAAATCCCTGTTGGTCTATACTCATCAGGAAATTTATCGTCTAAACCAGAAGCTTGCGTTAATCCTACACTTACCCACATTTCTTCACAACCTACAGTACTATCATCAAAATTTTCATTTAACTCAACAAAATCTTGAAAAAAGTACGCTCGGTCATTATAAGTATCACAAGATAATTCATTGCTTGAGCTATCTAAACTATAAAATCGACCTTGAAATGAATAAAACTGATAGAAATTAGATGTTTGTGGAAAGTCATCTTTAAATCGAAAATGTAATTCTACAGATATTTCATCTTCTTCTGAACCTTCACCATAATTATAAGAACCAGAAATTAATGATTGATAACTTGATAAATCTAGTGTAAAGAAATTGTCATTAGTACCTTGGGTGGTTACTACTGGACTATTAGTAATAGGAAATGTTTGTGGACTTCCAGATGATAAATCGTGTATAGTAATAGTTCCGTTTGTAAACGAAATAATATCATCCATACTTAAACCATTATCAGTTACGTATCGCATTTCAAAAAGTAGATTATCTTGCGAACCATTCTGCATAATTGCACCACTGGTTACAACCATTTCATCCTTAGGCATATAAATTTTTGTGGCGTGTATAGATGGGTCAAGTATTACGTTGGTTGACATGTTTTCATCAGTCCAACCTTCCGTTACTCTATAAGCATCAAAATTAGTTGTACTAGGCCCGACACAAGCATTTGAGCAATGTGTTGTTATATCAAACTGACCACAATGTAATTCTGTATTATAACATGAACTTTCGTAAGAAGTCGTATAATCAAGTTGTAATTCCGCAGGACCACTGTAGGTACTACAATCTATATTTAAAGGAAAGTTAATAGGAATTCTTAAAATATATCCATTATATTCAAAATCACCTAAGTTGGTTTCTGTGAAAATTATTTGATTGCCAACTTGCGAATATCTAGGATCTGCACTTGAATCTAATGTAATTCCAACAGGAACATCTACAACTGCAATATAACGCGAGCTTACATCATTGGTAAACATTGGAGTGGTTCCACAATGTGGAGCATCACTTGAGGCAACAAAATTTCCAATAAAATTTAAATTAAACACTGAACCATCTTCGGCATCTACATCATAATCTTCAGGGTATTCCCAATTAAAAAGAGCATCTCGTGTAACGTAATGTCTATTTACTTCTTCTCTATCTCTTCTATTATAGTTACCACAAGTGTTTAAATTCCATATATCAATTTTTAAACTTTCGCTAGCAACAAATTCAGCGCTATATGGGTCGCATGATGGTGTTTCTGGATTCATAGCCATACTGAAATTTATTTCAGTAGATGCTCCAGGCTGTAAATCATCATAATAGCCATCACCATCTAAATCGTCTAAACCTCCAGCCCCATCAGGGTCAGTAGTAAAATAATCTTGGGGGAGTAAAAAAGACCCTAGTCCTGATCCACCTATAGATGAAGGCCATCTTTGTGGTGTAATGGTTGCTCCACCTGTAAATTGAAAGTTAGACAGAACTCTATTGGTGTCTTCATCTCCATTCAAAGGATTATAGTTTGGTCTAGAATAGCTACCAGACCATGTAAAACCAATATTTATATTAACATCATAAGCGTTTTCGGCACTATTATCATTTTCTATAGCATAAGTATACGTTACAGGTGCATCCCACCTTGGGTTTGGATCATTTACTGTAATTATAGAAATATCTCCCCATTCTTGTTGAAAATTTACAGATCCAGGAATGGGAGCTCCTATTTGGCAATAAGTTCCTGCTACGCAGCCCCATCGTGGACTATGGGTTACAATTAAATCATTATCACAGTTTTCTAAAACAATACGCTCATTAAAGGTTATAGACTCATTTTCAAATTGATTGTCTGCATCTCCTACATTTCCTAAAAAAGGTGCAGAATTCAAATTAATTTCATAGGTATATAAATTGCCAGAAATGCTTGGTGATAATGCCGTACCATTAAATGATAGTTGATAATTTGTTTGTAAACCAACAGGGACATTAACAACGTGAGTGAATGATTGAATACTTCCATTACCGGAATTTGTAACAATTACATCTCTATTATAAGTCTGTCCTACATAGGCTTGTTGTAATGCAATATCTTCAACCGCTAGGTATGCTTTTAATAAAGAGTATGAATTAACAGTTCTATCATTATCTGTATTTGATCGCGAATTCCCATTATCATTATAAGTGATTGTATGTATATCTTTAAATAGGCCACCATTATATGAATATTGAACGGCTTCGCATGCTGCTGATTTTTCAAAGGTGAATTCAATTACATCGTTGACTTGCCAATTAGCATTGCCTGGGCGTTCAATCTCAAATATTGGAGCGTTAAGATTCGTAACATCGAATTCTGAAATGTTGAAATCACTTGAACCACTTTGTGAATTAATAATAAGACTACCCAATTCATAACTTACACCATCGGGTAAATCAAAGGCAATCTTAAAGGTGTTAAGTGTAGCTTTTTTAGAAGTAATGCTTAAAGTACTAAATCCATTATTTGCACCACCACATGGTCTCATATTTGTTGAAGTTAAAGTAACTTCATATGATCCATTATTTATTTGCCCAGATAATGTGTTCAGGGCAAATAGTAAGCATATTGAAACAGTTAAATTTTTAAAATTTAACTTATAATCATTTATGGGAAACAATTTTTTTTGCAAATGTTTTATAATCATAGCATATGTAGGTCCAATTGCAAATTTATGTTGGGGAGCTTCTTTAGAGAATTTTTTGTTGTAAATCGGTTAGAAAGTGATATGGGAGACCCTAAATTTGTAGTGAGTGATAAGTGACACGCTATAATTGTAAGTATTTTCCTTCTAAATATGAAATAAAAAGAATTCTTTTATAAGACGAATTTAGCTTAGACTAGTGCTAATAGTTAATTTTAATGAAGTATTTTCTTCCCTTTTTATATTAATTATTGGATGTTAAAAACAAATAGTTTGGTAGTTCTTTTATACCTAATAAATTAAATCTAGGAAAAGAATATTATAAATCACAATTCTAATTATGAGCTTTTATTTGCTTGCAGTTCCTTTGAAATATAAAGAAAATGATATCGGTATATTTTCATTCTTCAAAATTTATATGTCTACTCATACTTTCTTCAATAGACATAAATGATTCGATACCCTTTATTCCATTAATTGTTAAAATGGAATCTTGGTAAACTTTGCGATAATGTATACTGTCTTTTGCGTGCATTTTAATGAAGATATCATATTTACCTGTACTATGGTGAAATTTAACAGCTTCATTACATACAAAATTGCAGGTTTAAGATGCTTTTAAAAAAATAAAATGAACTGTAAATACAGTTCATTTTATTTTTTAGTCGGGATGACAGGATTTGAACCTGCGACCACTCGACCCCCAGCCGAGTGCGCTACCGGACTGCGCTACATCCCGAGTTTTTTAATAATAATAGAACAATATTAATGATAGTCCTAAAATTGGACAGCAAAAATAGAAAAGTAAGCTAGAATATTAACTTTTTTTGGAAATTAAATCTATGTTTCTGTTTAAATTGTAAATGGAATAAATAGAGTTTGATTAAAAGATGATACTCTACAATTGATTAATTATTATAGATACGATTACGAATAAATGTTACATCATCTTAAAGTATTATTCATTCTTTAGTTTTTATTGTATATTCATGCCTCTTTACTAGATTTTATTAAAATATATAGAAAACCTCATAAGATGAATGACCAAAACTCCAACAGCCCTAAAGGGACTAATTCAAGACGAACTTTTGTTAAAAACTCTGCGCTATTATCTGGCGCTGTAATAATGCCGTCAATGCAGTTTAATTCAATTTTTAATTCTACAAATAATAAAAAACTTAAAATAGCTCTTGTTGGCTGCGGTGGTAGGGGTACCGGTGCAGCAATACAAGCATTAACTGCTGATGATAATGTAGAATTGGTTGCAATGGCCGATGCTTTTGAAGATCGTTTGCAAAGTAGTCTTGCAAATATCACAAAAGAAATGGGTGATAGTAAAAAAGTTAATGTTCAAAAGAAAAACCAATTTGTTGGTTTTGATGCTGCACAGAAAGCTATGGATTTAGGTGATGTTGTAATATTGGCTACTCCACCTGGATTTCGTCCACAGCATTTCGAATATGCCGTGAATAATGGAAAACATGTATTTATGGAAAAACCTGTGGCTACGGATGTACCCGGAGTAAGAAAAGTACTTGCTGCAGCTAAAAAGGCGAAAGAAAATAAATTAAATGTCGTTGTTGGTTTACAACGCCACTATCAAGACAGCTATTTGGCTGCTATAGATCAGCTAAAACAAGATAAAATAGGGAAAATAGTTTCTGGTCAAGTATACTGGAATAGTGCAGGAGTGTGGGTTAGAGAAAGACAACCTGGTCAATCAGAACTTGAATATCAAATGCGTAATTGGTACTATTTTAACTGGTTATGTGGTGATCATATTTTGGAACAACATATTCATAATATAGATGTTGCCAATTGGTTTATTGGTGAATATCCGATTTCGGCTCAAGGAATGGGGGGCAGGCAAGTACGTACAGGCAAAGATAATGGTGAAATTTATGACCACCACTTTGTAGAATATACATATCCTAGTGGAGCGGTGATAGCTAGTCAATGTAGACACCAACCAGATACCATGCGTCGTGTTTCAGAGTTCTTTCAAGGGACTAAAGGTACCGTTTCAACTGCTGGAGACAGAGCCGAATTAAAAGATTGGAATGGCAATATGATTTTTGAACATCGTGGTAAAGATGATCCAAATCCTTATCAAGTAGAACATGTTAAATTATTTGAATCTATTAGAAATGGTGGTGTAATAGCAAATGCTGAAAATGGAGCTAAAAGTACCATGAGTGCAATTATTGGTCGCATGGCTACTTATTCTGGGAAAGTAATTAATTGGGAAGAGGCAATGAAGTCTGAATTGAAACTGGCACCTGATACATTAACTTGGGAATCACCTGCGCCAGTTCAGCCTAATGCTGACGGATGGTATGAAATTCCTACTCCCGGAAAATCCGTGGTAATGTAAATATTATTTTAGAATGAATATTGTAAAATTAACATTGTCCCTGCTAACAGCAGGGACATTTCTTTTGGGTTGTAAAGAAAGTCAGAAGAGCAAAGAATTTAAATCTGACCAGAAGCCAAATATCATTTATATTTTGGCAGATGATTTAGGTTATGCGGAATTAGGTGCATATGGCCAGCAAAAAATAGAAACTCCTAATATTGATGCACTTGCAAAATCAGGAATGCTTTTTACCCAACATTATAGCAGTGCTCCAGTTTGTGCTCCAGCTCGTCATATGCTTTTAACAGGTAAGCATGCTGGCCATGCCTATATTAGAAGTAATTCTGAATGGAAAGAACGTGGTGATGTATGGAATTATGTTGCTATGGCAAAAGACTCTACCTTAGAAGGGCAAGGACCAATGCCAGCGTCAACAATAACGATTGCAGATCGTTTAAAGGAAGTAGGCTATACAACAGGGATAGTAGGTAAATGGGGTTTGGGTGCGCCACATACACACTCGGTACCAAACGATATGGGCTTTGACTTTTTCTATGGTTATAATTGCCAACGGCAAGCGCATACCTATTACCCATTGCATTTGTATAAAAATAGAAATCGAGTTTATTTAAAAAATGATACGGTCGCACCTCATACTTTACTGCCGAAGGATGCGGATCCATATGATTTAAAGAACTATGCTAATTTTACATTAACTGATTATACTCCCGATTTAATGTTTAACGAGATTACCCATTTTGTTGAATCGAATAAAGAAAAACCATTTTTTATGTATTGGGCAACACCAATACCACATGTTGCCTTGCAAGCACCACAACGTTGGGTTGATTATTACATTAATAAATTTGGTGATGAAGAACCATATCTTGCAAATGATGGATATTTACCGCATAGAAACCCTCATGCTGCATACGCCGCAATGGTTTCGTATTTAGATGAGAATATTGGTAAATTAGTTCAGCAATTAAAAGATGAAAATATTTATAATAATACGCTAATTATTTTTACTTCTGATAATGGTCCGAGTTATGCAGGGGGTGCAGATCCTGTATATTTTGATAGTGCTAAACCTTTTAATGGGCAGTATGGTAAGGGTAAAGGCTTCTTATATGAAGGCGGAATTCGAGTGCCAATGATTGCCACTTGGCCTGCTAAAATTAAACCTAACTCTAAAAGTGATAAAATTTCAGTGCATTATGATATGCTGGCAACATTTGCGGATATTGCAAAGTATCCAAATTTATTAGAGACTGATGGAATAAGTTTATTGCCAACATTTTTATCAGAGGAAAAACAGAATGAACATGAATTCTTGTACTGGGAGTTTCCAAGTTATGGTGGTCAGGCAGCAATGAGAATAGGAGACTGGAAGATAGTACGCCAAAATCTAAATTCAAAAGAGAAGGCTACCATTGAATTATATAATTTAAAGGATGACCCATTAGAGCAACTTAATATAGCCAATAAGCATCCAGAGGTTTTGAAAAAGGCATCGGAAATATTCTTAAAAGAAAGAGATAAACCTGAAATAAATAGCTTTGCAATACCCTTACTGGATAATGGATTATTGAACGAATGATTTTATAATCTTAGGTAATTTCCTAAACTATTAAGTAAATTGCTGCCTCAATTAAAAGGTAAAAAAAGAATGCAACTTTATAAATATATTATAGTATTTGTTTTAAGCGGATTGATTTTTCAATGCAAGGATGTAAAAAAATCTAATGCTGCTAAACTAGAAAATAAAGAATCCTTAAAGAAAGAAGTGGCATCCAAAATTTCTGTTGAAGTAATACAAGAAGCTCCTGGAAATATTGAAACACCAAAAGGAATGACTTGGATTTCCGGGGCTAAATTTTCTCAAGGAGCTGTTGCTCATGATAAAATGGCAATGGGGCATGAAAGTCCAAATTTTAAAGTTGCTGTAGATGGTTTTTTTATGGACGTTACAGAGGTGACGAATGCTCAATTTTCTAATTTTGTAAAAGAAACGGGTTATATAACAGTTGCAGAAAGAGCTCTAGATTGGGAAGAAATGAAAAAGCAATTGCCTGAAGGAACACCAAAACCTCATGATAGTATCATGCAACCTGGATCATTAACTTTTAAAAAGGCCAAAAGTTCGGTGCCGAATTTGTATGATTTTTCGCAATGGTGGAATTGGACAATAGGAGCAAATTGGAAACATCCTAACGGACCTGATAGTTCTATAAAAGGTTTAGAAAATAACCCTGTAGTACATATTGCATACGAAGATGCTTTAGCTTATTGCGAATGGATAGGGCATAGGTTGCCAACAGAGGCTGAATGGGAACTTGCCGCAAGAGGTAATAATTCCAATAAAATATATACTTGGGGGGACGATAATTCGGTATTATCAAAACAAGCAAACTCTTGGGAAGGCGAATTTCCGGTATCCAATACAAAAACAGATGGTTATGAAGCGAGATCACCAGTAAAAACGTATCCACCAAATGATAATGGATTGTATGATATGGCCGGTAATGTTTGGGAATGGACAAGTGATTGGTACAATACAAATTATTACAAAGAAGTTGCTAATCAAGGTGATGAACTTTACAACCCGCAAGGTGCTTCCAGCGCATTTAATGATCGTGACCCTTATGCTAGAGAAAAAGTGATGAAAGGTGGTTCGTTCTTATGTAATGCATCCTATTGTGCTAGTTATCGAATCTCTGCGCGAATGGCTACTAGCTTAGATTCATCTTTAGAACATTTAGGTTTTAGAACAGTTGTGACTCCCGAAATGATTGCAAAAAACAAGAGATAATATTTTATGAAATTCCTTAAAAATTTCAAATCAGAATTGACTGTAGAATCGCCAGGGCGGATTAATCTTATTGGTGAGCATACTGATTATAACATGGGTTATGTATTGCCAACAGCAATAGAAAAAAAGATTATTTTTCAATTTAGAAAAAATGATTCTCCTAATAAATGTCAAGTATATAGTACAACTTTTGATACTGGTTTTAAATTAGACTTAAACGCTATTGAAAAGAGTGCCATTGAATGGGAAAATTATATCTTAGGTGTATTAGATGAGATTTCTAAACGTACTAATAAATTAGAAGGTTTTGATTGTACAATTGAAAGTAACCTTCCTACAGGTTCTGGTTTAAGTTCTTCAGCTGCCTTAGAATGTGGTCTTGCTTATGGCCTCAATGAACTTTTTGATTTAGGGCTTACCAAAATGGAGATGGTTAAATTATCTCAGGTTGCAGAACATACATACGCAGGTACGCAATGTGGTATTATGGATCAATTTGCTTCAGTAATGAGTAAAGAGGGGCATATGTTATTATTAGATTGTAGATCACTAGATTATACTCCTATACCAATTAATCTTAACCCTTATAAAATAATATTACTTAATACTAAGGTTTCACATAATTTGGCAACAAGTGAATATAATACGCGTAAAAATGAATGCGAACAAGGTGTTGCTGTATTAAAGGAAGATTATCCGGAGGTGAATTCATTACGTGATGTTACTTTTGAAATGTTGGATTGCGTTAGAGATAGAGTTTCAACAACTGTTTATAATCGTTGCTCCTTTATTATTGCTGAAAATAATAGGGTACACGAAATGGCCGAAGCATTATCGAAAAATGATCTAGTTAAAGTTGGACAAATATTGTATGATGCACATGAGGGTATTAGTAAACTTTATGAAGTTAGTTGTGCGGAATCTGATTATTTAGTTGAATTTTCTAAGTCAAATGAATTTGTACTGGGAGCGCGGCAAACAGGTGGAGGCTTTGGCGGTTGTACACTAAATATTGTACATGAAGATGGAGTTGAAAATTTTATAACATCAGCGACTAAGGCCTACAAAGAAAACTTTAATATCGTATTAGAGGCTTTTGAAGTAAAACCAAGTACCGGTACATTTAGTTATACTCATAAAGAAAGCTAAGCAGCTCCTAAAGCCTCTTTTAATTCAGATTTTCTTTTTCTACTTAGTGGTAATTTTTCACCACAAAGTTCAACTGAATTGCTACTAAATTTATCAACCTTATGTAAATTAACAATATAGGATTTGTGTATTCTTAAAAAATCATCTTCCGGTAGTTTTTGAGAAAATGATTTCATTGAAGATAACACTAAAATACTAGAGTCGTTTAAGTGTAGTTTAACATAATCTCCTAACGCTTCTACCCATTTTATTTCGGAAAGCTTTACTTTAATTTTTTGAAGACTACTTTTTACAAAAATATGACGGTCATCTTCGTCATTTTTTACTTTATTCAAAGAACCTTTTACAATTTTTTTTACAGCAATATTAAATCTAGAAGAATCAATTGGCTTAAGTAAATAATCGGTTACATTAAAATCAAAAGCTTTTAATGCATAACTTGGATCAGAACTAATTAAAACAATTTGTGGAGTATGCTCCATGGAGTTTAATAAATCAAACCCATTTACCAATGGCATTTCTACATCAAGAAAGATAACATCTATTTCATTACTTTTTACATTCTTTAAAACTTCTACTCCGTTTCTGTATTCAGCAATTAATTCTAAATTAGGATGCTCCTTAATTAATTTAGCAACAATTGTTCTTTGTATTTCAGAATCATCTACAACTATACTCCTCAATTTTTTATCAATCATGATTGACAATGTTAGTTAATTTTTTCGTTCTCGTTTGTTAGATTATTATTTTCAAAAATCTTGCCAAACAATTTAAAACATTAAAAACTGGGGGAACAACTTTAATATTAATCTGATACTTATAAAATTTATAATCAAAAATGACTCAATGGCCATTCGAATTTAGCATTCAGTAAAAAATCTTACAACTTTTGTAATTCGAATTATTCAACAAATGTACCGAAAACTTTTGATAATTATAATGTAAGGTTTTTTGCAAATAAACTACTTTTGTAATAGATAAAATTAAGCAACATGTCAGATAATATAGAAAAAGTAAAATGTTTGATTATAGGTTCTGGTCCTGCTGGATATACGGCAGCAATATATGCTGCAAGAGCTAATATGTCACCAGTATTGTACCAAGGTACACAACCAGGCGGACAATTAACAACTACTAATGAAGTTGAGAATTATCCTGGTTACCCTGATGGTATTACCGGACCTGAAATGATGATGGAATTTCAAAAACAGGCTGAGCGATTTAATACTGATGTACGAGATGGCTGGGTAACGAAAGTTGACTTTTCTGGTCCTATTCATAAGGTTTGGGTTAATGAAACGAAGGAAATTCATTGTGAAACCGTAATTATCTCCACCGGAGCAACGGCTAAATATTTAGGATTACCTTCTGAGCAAAAATATTTAAACCTTGGAGGTGGTGTTTCTGCTTGTGCTGTCTGTGACGGTTTCTTTTATAAAAATCAAGAAGTTGTGTTGGTTGGTGCTGGTGATTCCGCAGCTGAAGAAGCACACTATTTATCTAAGCTTTGTAAAAAGGTAACAATGTTAGTTCGTAGAGATGCTTTTAGAGCTTCAAAAATTATGGAAGCTAGAGTACGCAATACTGAAAATATTGAAATCTTATTTAATACGGAAACAGAAGAAGTTTTAGGTGACGGACAAGTAGTGACAGGTGTTAGAGCTAAGAATAAGATTACTGGAGATGTTTTTGATATACCAGCCACAGGATTTTTTGTTGCTATAGGACATAAGCCTAATACGGATATTTTTAAGGATTATTTAGATTTAGATGAAACAGGTTACATTATAAAAACTCCTGGGACATCTAAAACTAGTATAGAAGGTGTGTTTGTTTCTGGTGATGCTGCAGATCATGTATATCGACAAGCCATTACTGCTGCAGGAACTGGGTGTATGGCAGCCCTTGATGCTGAACGCTATTTGGCGTCTAAAGAAGTTTTTGAAGAAAATGAACTAGTATAAAAGTTTTAGTGAAGAATAAAAAAATGCCTTGCAATTTGCAGGGCATTTTTATTTGGATGAATTTTAGTTCAATCTTTTGTAGTTTTCTGAATTTATTCGATTTCCTTCTTCGTCTATAAAAATTTGACTAAAAGAATTATTTTTTAATTGAAGTTCCATGGTCCAAGTCATATCTTTATTTGCAACTTTTCGCATGGAAGCAGACATATATTCTAAAGTTTCTTGTAACTCGTTTTCTTCCACTTTATAAGATCCATATCCAAACCACTCTACTGAATCATTTGGTACATATCTAGTCCACATAACTTTACTGTCATAATACATTTTTATTTGACGATAACCCTCAGTTGTTGGTACAGTGTCAGAAACGTTAACTCCATCTGTATAATTGTAATGGCTTACTAATTCCCAAGTACCTTCAATTGAAGGGTGCATTTCAGGTTTTGTAGATGCCACTTCCGTAGCGGAAATGAGGAATAGCATCAAAAAAACCAATCCGAATAATTTTTTCATGGTCATATATTTTTAAGGTTATAAATGTGTATTCCCTAAGAAGTTACGATAAAATTTAATAAAACCATCGTTTTTTGTTTAAAATATCACGAATGTCATATTTTCAAAAGAATATGTTTGAATGTGGTATTAAGAGAACTTATTTATCAAATCCGTTAACTTTAAGATATCTTTTTTTGTGTGATTAGAATTCAATACAATTCGAAGTACCAAATCACCACTCTCTTTAGGATAATAAAAATTCGTAATTAGTATTTTATTAGATTCTAAGTAATTAGCTAATTTTTTATTTTCAAAGGCAAAACATGGATAATTAGGTAAGAATTTAAATTGTTTTAGATTAGCTATTTTAGTTATAAACAGTTGAACATTTTCTAGTAATATTCTTCGTTTTTCGTTGATAATTTTCTCTGATGCTATGATCGTTGCCATTGCTGCTGGAGTTGCAGGACTCGCAGCAGCATACATATGCGTTAATTGTATTTTTTTAATGTCCGTTTTGTTACCAGCTATAAAACCAGCTTGTATTCCAAAACCTTTGCCCATTGATCCGCAAACTAGAAGTTTTTTTGGATTTAATTTGGATAATAAACTATATGCTCCACTGCCATTTTCTCCAATTATTCCAAATCCATGTGAGTCATCAATTACGAGTGTTATTCTTTGAAGATTAATTTTTTGCAACCAATCAAAATCAGGATAATTTCTACCATTAAGTTGGATGGAATCTATAAAAAGAACAGGATTTTCATTAGAAGTTTCTACAAAGTTATTTATTGAATTTATTAACTCGTTATATGTAGTATGATTTTTAGTATTTAATAAATGCAATGCCTCATGAGTGGAAGGGGCATAAAAACATTTTCGATTTTTAGATCGAAAATATTTGGCAACCAGCTGACCAGCTAAAAAACCAGAAGATAAAGTTATACAGCCTTCGCTTCCTATAAAATTTGCTAAATAGTTTTCGACTTCTTCGTAAATAGTTAATTGAATATTAGCCTTTCTAGAAGCTCCATAATTCGTACCGTATTTTTTAATGCTATTTATGAAAATTTCTTGAAAATTTTTATCAGTTTGAAGTCCTAAATAGGCGGTACCACCAAAATATAAAAACTTTTTATTTTGGGTTGTAACTTGTCGGCTAGGAAAATTTTCAACTTTGTAAATCATTGCAACAAACTTACACCACTTCCAGCTATATCAGGAAAAATAACTTTAGCATCTGAAGTTATTTGTGCTCCTGTAGCTATGTCTGCACTTAAAAGCATTGGGCCATCCATATCTACATAATCAAGTTGGGGTAAAAGTTGAGCAATTGCAGAAATACCAACGGTAGATTCGGTCATGCAACCTACCATAACTTTAAGTCCTAAATCTTTTCCTTTTTTTATCATTCGTAGGGCAGGAGTAAGACCACCACATTTGGTTAACTTTATATTGATTCCTGTAAAATGTAATGCACATTTTTCTACGTCAGATTCTACAATACAACTTTCATCTGCGATAACGGGTAAAACACTTTGGTGCATAACCATTTCCATTCCTTCCCAATTGTCGGCCTTTAAAGGTTGTTCTAAAAATTCAACTCCTAAATCTTTTAAAATAGGAGCGTTTAAAATTGTTTCTTTAGCCGTCCAAGCACAGTTTGCATCTATTCTAAAAACTGCATCAGAATGTTTTCTAAGGGCTTTAACAATAGCTACATCATCATCTGTTCCTAATTTAATTTTGTAAATTGGCCATGGTACTTCTTTCATCTTGGCCACCATTTTATCTATTTTGTCTAGGCCAATAGTATAATTTGTGATAGGATATTTTTCTTTAGTGGTACCCCAAATTTCATATAAAGGTTTTTCCTTCAATTTTCCATATAAATCATGGGCAGCAAGATCCAAAGCGCATATAGCAAAATTGCTGAGATTCTTACTTACTAGAAAAGCATGAAATATTTCTGGAGTAGTAAAATTAAAAACTTCAATTTCATTTTTAATTGCACTAATTTCTTCCATCATACTTTCAATAGTTATTTTGTAATAAGGATTAGACGTGGCTTCACCATAACCAGTTTTTCCATCCAATGAAAGAGCACTAATTAAGGTGTTTTGAAAGTCATGAGATTCTCTTGAGATACTAAAAGTATGCTTAAGTGGAAGGGTATATTTTTTTAGTTCTATTTTCATGAAAAAAGTTTCTACTAATATATATAAACCCTTTTTGAAAAAATAAAAGTCTTCTATAATTAAACCGTCTTTTTAGAAAAATTTATAATTGTAAAGTTTATTAGTTAAAATCGATTAAATTGGTTTTTTAATATGAAAATTTTATTTTAAAATCAATTGATTTAAGCGTGATTGCTGGTGATTTTCAATTGTTTAAAAATCTACTATTAGTTAAAAAGGATGTAGATGGAGTGTTTATTTGGCGTCTTTATCGATAATTATTTATTAAAAAACTGAGAAGCGGTAGTTTTCCAAGTCGGTTGAGATAGCATAAAATTGAATACCATGAGAGTATTAATAATTCTGAGTTTAATGTTCTGGGGTCACCTTGTATTTTCTAGTTTTGAACATGGTAAAAATACCGTAAAGGATTGTCAAATAAAGACTTCAAAAGAAATAAAATGGGCATCAAGTTTTAATTTCTTAGCATCAAATTCACCTTCTGAAAATACTAGTGCTTTACGAAATATTTTTAGAGAAAATGAATTAGGATTATTAAATACAATTTGTATTGAAAAAGGTATTTATAATATAGACGATTCGGTATTACCCAATGGATTGCGAGACTTTAAAATCTTGGCGGAGAAAGGTGTTGTTTTGAATATTACAACAGATCAGCCAATTATTGATGCTAGACTAAATTCAGGTGGAATAACTAATTTGTATATGGAAAATATTACATTCAGTTCTAGCTATAAAGGCACTACTAATGAAAATAATAACCCTGCACTGTTTTTTGTAGGCGCAACACCTGTGAAAAATATAACATTTAAAGAGGTTTCTTGGACTGCTCCTGGCGGAGCTATTAACGGTTTTAAATCTGCTAATGAGTCTAATTATAAAACAGAATCTGTTTATTTTATAAATAATAAATGGTATGATATTAGTAGAATGGCTATTGAATTAATCAACCATGTAGATCATTCGGTTTCTAGGTATAATGACATTAAAGTGGAAGGTGGGTCTGTAAATAACGTGGGTCTTGGTGGAACTAATGGAATTGGAATAAGTTTTTCGGGTAGGGGAGATTATAATAGTATTAAAAATGTAACATTCAATAATATTCCGATTACTGCTATTGAAAATGTTGGCTCTTGGAATACAATATATGAAGGTAATATTTTTAAAACGAATGTTGAAAAGCCGATACTAATTACAAACACTTATGATAAGAAGAATATAAAAATTATTGACAATATAGATGTGGAACAAACCTTTGAAGGTAATGGTATGGAATTTACCAATATCACTGGATTAATAATGGTTGGAAACACATTTAAAACTGGAATTTACTTCAATAATGTTCGTGATGTACAAATAACCAATGATGTATGGATTTCAGATGTTTATGGTACTGTATATTTCGATGGCAAATCGGGTAATATTGAATTTAATAATGTAACCATTGAAAATAATTCAGCATTTAATCCAGCTATTATAACAAATAATAATAACCTGGGAAATATTGAATTTAATAATGGTTATATCAAGTCTAATGGTCAAAAAAGCACACATACAGAATTGGGAAAAAGTACACTTAATATCATAAATACAAAAATTAAGGAAGGCGGTAGTGCTACTTTTATTGAAAATCCGAAATAGATAATAGCCCTTGAAATTAAATATTTTCAAGGGCTAAGTTTATTGGTTACTTAGCAAATTGATTGTTAAATTACTAGTATTTATACACGCTTCCAGAAACAGATTTGTTCTTCTTAACTGTGGGGTCTCCTGTATATTTAATATTTCCGCCGCTAGTTGCATCAGCAGTTAAGCTTTTAATTACGTTAACAGAAATGTTGGAACCACTACTAGCATCAGCGTCACAAATTTTAGCAGTTAAATCTTTGGTGTTAATGTTGGCACCGCTACTGCCATCTACATTAAGCATTTGTGTTTTACCTTTAATAGTTATATTGGCTCCACTACTAGCATCAATGTCTAGATTGTCGGTTATCACCTCAACAGCTATCCCTGAACCACTACTTGAGTCAATTTGGAGTTTATTAGATTTTATTAATCCTTTGGCATCAACATGTGCTCCACTAGAAGTTTTTAGAGTTGAAATTTCTGGTAATGAAACATAAACTTTTTTTGTAGCTCGGCCTATGTTTTTAATAGCATGAATACGAAGTTTTCCATTGTTGATGTCGGTACCAATTAAATCAATTATATTGGAATCACCTTCTACTTTAATTTTAAATTCATTAGCTTGAGTTACATAAACTTCTAAACCTTCGGAGGCCGAAATTTCGGTAAAATCTTCGGTTACCTTTCGGTAATCTGTAACTACTTCTCCGTTGCCTTTTTCGCCAGAGCCAAAATCTCCTATATTAATGTCCATACCACAAGATGTGGCTAAAAATGCTAAGATGAATCCGATTGCGATTCTTGATAATGTTGTCATGATTGTTGTTTTATTGATTGATGTAAATTTGATAATTCTATTGGTGCTATTTAAATTCTATTTTCTGAATCGTTGATATTACTTGATGAATTGTAATTTTATTCTTCATTGGTGTTTATTTTTACACCATCGCCATTAATATTGATGTCAACATTGTCTCCATTATCATTGGCATTTATATTAACACCATCTTCGTTAACTTTCATTTTAAATGCTTCACCATTATCATTTATATTAATGTCAATACCGTCTTCATTAATTCTAATATGATTATTGTCATTATCTTCATCATTTTCTTCTTCAGGACATTCTTGACAAATTAGTTCACCGTCCGATCCCATTTTCCAATAAAAATCTTCTAAGTCACCAGAATTGCGATTGGTATCAGCACTCATTGTCCAATTGCGATCACTGTCAGAATTGTATTTTAAAATAGTGCCTACTGGGATAAATAAATTAACGCGAACTTCTTGACCTTTAAACTTGCTTTCACTGTTTGTGGTTAAGTAATCATTTAAAATAATGCCATTTCCTATTACCTTGAATTCGTAGTTTATTTTTTCTGCTACTGATCTAGCTTCCATTACAGAAGGACCATTAGCTTCTCTTTTTACTTCAATTCGAATAATAGTGTCATTCGATTTTCTTAATCGAAAACGAACATCGTCAGAAAGTAATATTGCTTCCCCATCGTCATCGTAGGTCATTACCATATCATCCATTCGTACATTTGAACGGTTTTCCCATAAATCGGTTCGAACCAATTCAATATATAAGGTGTCTGAAGTTTGCTCTAAAAAAAGCTCTTTTTCAGTGGTAATGCCACCGCTATAAGCATGTGCTGCGGCTTCTTTAACTCCCATTACAAATAATGATATAATTGAAATAATCCATAATCCAAGAAGTGAAAACTTTGCAATACTTCCAATGGATTTTAAATTGTTAACCAATATTTTTAATCCTAAGTAAAGGAGAAAAAAGAATGGAATGCCAATTGCAAAGAATAATAGTAAAGACCAAACCCAAACCGATGTGCCTGTAATATTATCAAGAACATTTTCCAATCCTGGTACGTGTATCCAATCTAAAGTGCCAACAGTTAACATGCCAATAAACATGCCAATAATTACTGCCGCTCCAGTTAAGATTAAAATAATACCAATAAATTTGCCGAAAATTTTAAATAAGAACATGATGATATCGCCTACAGTGTCAAAAAAAGTTTTTCCACTGCTTTTAACTTTACTGTAGTCGGCATTTTTTACTTTATCCGCAACATCATCAAATCCTTCCTTTACTTTTCGCTCTATATTACTAATATTAATAGCTTCTCCGCGCATGTCTAATTTCTGCGAAGTTGTTGTTGCTTCGGGTATTAAAATCCAAAGTAAACCATAAATTAGAATGAATCCTCCTGTTGAACCAATGGTTAAAATTATCCATAACAAACGAATCCATAAAGGGTCAATATTAAAATAATGAGCTAATCCGGCAGAAACACCAGCGACGTATTTATGTTCTGTATCTCTGTAAAATTTCTTGGCGCGTTTATTTGATTTTTTCGATTTAGCAGAAATTGGTTCGTCTTCGAAAATATCTTCGTCAACCATATAATCTTCGGGTTGCCCCATAATTGCGATTACATCGTCTACTTCTTTTATGGTAATAACCTGTCTTTCATTTTCTAATTTATCGTGAAAAAGTTCTGCAATACGTGCTTCGATGTCCGCAATAATTTCATCGCTTCCTGCTGTATTTGCAAAAGAGCGTTTTACCGATTCAAGGTAACGTCGCATTTTGTTGTACGCCTCTTCATCTATATGAAAGAGTACGTTGGCTAGATTTATATTTACTGTCTTGTTCATTGTTAGCTGTTTTTTGTATTGGTAACCAAGTTTGTAGCATTTCTTAATTCATCCCACGTAGTATCTAATTCTTTTAAGAAAAGTTTTCCTGTTTCGGTTAATGTATAATATTTACGTGGTGGGCCCGAAGTGGATTCTTCCCAACGATAATTGAGAAGTCCAGCGTTCTTTAACCGAGTTAGTAGTGGATAAATAGTACCTTCTACCACTAGCATCTTGGCATCTTTTAGGGTGCCTAGAATTTCAGATGCATATTTGTCTTTTCCATTAAGTATGGAGAGAATGCAATATTCTAAAACCCCTTTACGCATCTGCGCTTTTGTGTTTTCTACGTTCATAATATCTTTTTGCTTTTTATGCTTTGCATGTCCGCTGCTTGGCGGCCCTTTTTGTGTGGTGCTTGTTTGCATAGATTAACTGTTCGTTTTTGTTGAACTCTATTCTGCAAAAGCTGAAAATTGTTCATGTTAAATTGATTGATAATAAACTCCGTTTAATTAATTCAAGGTGTGATTAAGACCTTGCTGTTTTATTTAATAAAATTTATAGTGATTGGGTATTCAAATTCTTGACCCTCGTTTGTTCGTATAGTTGCTAAAATGGTATATACAATGTTGACTACGAATAGTGCTCCTTGTACCAATCCTGCAATGCCAATTGGAAAAAGCCATTTACCAAATCTAAAATCGTCACTATTAAAATGAATATTTAGATTATTGAAATTATTAAGTCCATCAAAACCAAAATCGAAAATATTCGGTAAAAATCCGATAAAGAATGGTACACTTATTATTCCTAAAATGATAGAATAAAGGAGCATGCTAATTTGAAAATTTAAAGCTTGCTTTCCGTTATGGTCTACAAAACTATATTCATTTTTATTGGCTGTCCATAAGACTAATGGAATTATGAAATTCCCAAATGGGAAAAAAAACTTAGAAAAAGTTGAGGCATGTATTAAGGCAGATAAGTTTTTTTCGTGTTTTGTTAGTGCGCTTTCCATGGTCTACTGGTATTAATTTTTACTTCAATTATGATTGATAACCTAATAACTTACTATGCAAATATATGTCTAAAAAAAGGTACTATGCAAAACAAAGTACTAAAATTTAAGATAATTTTAACAATTATATATTTCGAATATTTTCAATACTTTTACCTAAAACATAATAATAATGGGCGTTTCGGCTAGTAAATTCAATAAATTCACTTTTTTTAAATTACCTGCCGCATGGTGGACAGGAGTTCGTGTAAAATCGATAAATGAACAAAAATGTGTGGTGACAGTTAAGCACGGTTGGCGAAATCAGAACCCATTTAGGTCTATGTTTTGGGCTGTACAAGGTATGGCTGCGGAGCTTAGTACAGGAGCTATGGTAATCAATCAGATTCAAGAAAGCGGTAAGATAATTTCTATGTTGGTTCAAAATAACAATGCTAATTTTTCTAAAAAAGCAACTGGCGTAATAACTTTTACCTGCGAAGACGGACACCTAATAGGGGAGGCTATCGAAAAAACTATTGCAACAGGTGAAGGTGAAACTTTTTGGATGAAATCTGTGGGCATTAATGAAGATGGAGTAGTGGTAAGTACTTTTAATTTTGAATGGACGGTACGAGTGAAAAAATAATATAGAATTAAATTACAGAAGACAGAAGACAGAAGACTGAAAATAGAATAGCTCGTCAAGTTAGATTTTGACATTTTTTAAATTTATATACTATTTCTCAATTGCACTGGATGTATAAAAGGCAATTATTTCCGTCATTTTTAATATTCAATTATTCCCTTCAACTGAGTCTAATTTTGGCCTTTCCTAAAATTATCCTAATGAATTTAATTTGGTAGATAGAATTTTGCCATTGCTCTATGTACTTTTCATGGATATCTATTAAGGTTGATTTTACATCATAATTTAAACACTTTTATAATGTGTTGCGCGATATGTCGCTCGTATAATCATTATTAAAGAAAGGTTGTTTTATGAAGAAATTGTGGATGCTTTTAGTGATAGTTGTTACAAATTGGTCATATTCCCAAGAAACAGATGATATTTATATTAACTCAGAATTGTTACCGGATTCTGAAATAGGAAGTTTGTTAAAATTAGAAGTAGGTGCTGCAATACCTATAGTTAACACAAGCAAAGAAAAGGTTACTATTGGAGGTAAAATTCAAAATACTAGTATTGAATATGTAGATAAGAATGTTCCTTTCGAAACTGATCAAATCGAAAATTTTAATTCTTTTAGTTTAAAATTCACATACCAAAGAAGTTTGAACGATAATTGGGCGCTTAATGTTATGGGTGAGTCTCAGGTTGCTTCCAATTTCGATAGGTCGGAAATTAATGCCGAGGATGTGTTTTTTAATGCTATGATTTCTCTTGATAAATATAATGAAGAACAAAATAGTATTTGGACCTTTGGTGCTACTTATGATATTAAATATGGTTTGTATTTTCCAATTCCTATAATTGCCTACACCAAAAGAATAAACGAAGCTTGGGCGTATAAAATAGGTTTGCCAGAAAGTCGAGTTAAATGGTCTTTTGCTGAAAATCATAATCTAGTGGGGTTTGCTACACTAACTGGTTTTACAGGAAATTTAAATGACGAAATAGAAGTATACAAAGAAGATTATACCGGAGTGTTAAGACAAACTAGTTTTGTTTTGGGGTTAGGGTACGAGTTCAGTATTATGCAAAAATTCAAGGCCACATTAAGGGGAGGACATACTGTTTATAATCGTATGCAACTTCAAAATTATAATAATGACGAAATTTATGATTTTGATATGGCAAATAGTTTCTACGTAAATGTAGGTGTGAAATTTACTTTTGATAATAAAACCAAAACTAAAAGTGTGTATTAAGTGGTTTCTATTTGTAGAGAAATCACATCCTATTCATAAATGATAAAATGTTGACATAAGCATATGTCTTTCTGATATTCCTGTTTTCGTTCCTATAAATTTTTGAAATTATTTTGTAACAATTGTATATTTAAAACTACTTATTAGATGAACAATAAAATAGACGCTAAACTATGAACGCACACGAAATAGACTATCAAATATTTGGCGAAGAAATGCAGTATGTTGAAATAGAACTTGATCCACAAGAAGCTGTAGTGGCCGAAGCTGGTAGTTTTATGATGATGGATTCGGGTATTAAAATGGATACCATTTTTGGTGATGGATCTAATCAAGAGAAAGGTATTCTAGGAAAAATGTTTTCGGCAGGTAAACGTATGCTTACTGGTGAAAGTCTATTTATGACCGCATTTTTAAATATCGGTCAAGGGAAAAAACAAGTGAGTTTTGCATCACCCTATCCTGGTAAAATTCTACCCATAGATTTATCCGAAAAAAATGGAAAATTTATTTGTCAGAAAGATGCTTTTTTATGTGCAGCACAAGGTGTTTCTGTAGGAATTGAATTTTCGAAAAAGTTGGGTCGCGGTCTCTTTGGGGGTGAAGGGTTTATCATGCAAAAATTGGAAGGTGACGGAATGGCATTTGTTCATGCAGGTGGAACTATGGCTAAAAAGGTACTTGCTCCTGGCGAAGTTTTAAAAGTTGATACGGGCTGTATTGTTGGTTTTTCCCAAACTGTAGATTATGATATTGAGTTTGTAGGAGGAATAAAAAACACCGTTTTTGGTGGAGAAGGTTTATTTTTTGCAACACTACGAGGACCAGGTACTGTTTATATTCAATCGTTACCATTTAGTAGATTAGCTGGTCGTGTTTTAGCTTCTATTCCTCGCGGAGGAAAAGATAAAGGAGAAGGTAGTATTCTTGGAACCCTAGGCGATATAGTAGGAGGAGATAATCGATTTTAATAACGACATCGCTAAAAGCAACTTGAATTTTTTCTAAAGTAATAATCTATTAATGGATTTCAAAAATCAAATTGATTTTCTCAAAGAACTTCAAAAAAATAACAATAAAGAATGGATGGATTTAAACCGCAAATGGTATAAAGAAGTCCGGGACGATTTTATAGGTTGGTTAGATGGTGTGAATGCTAGACTTACTGCCATTGATGACGAATATTACGATACTCCGGGTAAAAAAGGAATAAATAGAATTAATAATAATTTAATGTTTCACCCCAATAAACCAGTTTATAAAGACCATTTTGGAGCTGGATTAGACAAACGGCCTAATACGGGTGATTTTTATATTGAGATTGGTATTGAACGGTGCATTTTTGCTGGTGGGTTATGGCGACCAGACCCCAAAAGACTACGAAGTATTAGAGATGCAATTGATTATGATGGGGAAGAATTACATGGTATTTTAAAGAAAAAATCGTTTAACGAAACCTTTGGCGGTCTTTATGAAGATGTCAAATTAAAAAATGCTCCCAAAGGATTTTCAAATAATCATAGACATATAGCACTTTTAAGGAATAAAACTTTTGCAGTTGCAACCGAATTTTCTACTCAAGAAATTTTTGAACCAGATTTTGAGAAGAAAGTCATTAAAGTTTATAAAGAAATGCTTCCATTTAGAAGGTATTTGAATAAGGCTATTACAGTGTAGTTTAAGTTAACTAACGGTTACTAATCGAAACCCCTTTAGTGGTAAACGAAACACCTTGCTGTCCTTGTGTGGAAATCATAACTCCCTGAAAAATTGGTTTTACAACATTTGTTTTAGCTTCCCAGTTCACAATAAAATTTGCTCCTGCACCACCACTTATATCCTTTTCATCTATAACATATTCTGCGGTTTGAAGTGGTTTAATTGCAATTGGAGTTGATAAGAAACTTTTAGTTTTTTCTCCGAATGAATTGTAATAATCCACTTCGGTTACAAATATGGTGTGCTTTAAACTGGTATTTCGTAAACTTAATGTTGCAGTTAAATTGAAACGTATATTTTTTGTTTTAATATATATTTCAGAATATATTGGCACATAGGTAGTATCGTTAAATACTGTTCCTTCAGGTACTTTATCTATTTGTAATCCTTTAAAATGTTCTTCACTTAATTTTTTCTGCTCGTAACTTTTATTGGAGCAAGTTTGTACGCTAATAAACAAGAATAAAAGTAGAACAGTTATTATACTATTTTTTATCATTGGTATTTTTTATTTAATTAATTCGGGCACGAATAGCCATGTATGGTTTTTGAGGTATTGTAATTTCAATGGTTCCAGAATATAGTTTATTTAATTTTTTAATTGTCATATTCCATGTGTCTATCAGTTCTAAGGTATACAATTTATCTTTGGATAGGTGTAAAATAGCACTAGCTTGTTGGCTATTGCCGTAATAGAATAGATAGTACTCATCTTTTTTATGAAGTTCCATTGCCTTATTCCACTCGGTATGTAGTGGAACCAATCCAACATTAGGAGCTTCTTTCATTATTTGATGTAAAAAAGCTATGCGTTCTGGGCTTTTCCCATAAAGTTTACCTCCTTTAGCCCACCATAATATATTTTTAGGATGTTCATAGGTTTCACCATGAGTACCATAGCCACCTCTTGTATATAGCGTCCAAAACCTAAGAACAGTTTCTTCTGCTGTAAGATTTCCCCAATCAAATGGTATATTGCCTTCGTAAACAAATTCATCATTTATTACAGGTTTATTATAGGTTTCTCGCCATGATTGGGTTTTTTCAAGAAAAGGAGTTTGAACACTCAAATGGGTAATCCAAGATGACGAATGATTATACCATCCCTTACCATTATGAATAGATTTTAAATGGTTAGAAGGGTCAGATTGTAAGATTGTTTCGAAATAAGTTTTCCACTCCGAATCTGGTTTGTTCATTATATCATATTCATTGGCCATACTCCACCAAACATTACGATAGGCGCTTAATCTTGCGACTAAATATTTTATATATAATTGATTTTCCTCAATACTTCCTTTACTAAATCCCCATTTATCATAAGGATGAAATATGATAATATCTGCTTGAATATTTAGGTTTAATAATGCTTCAACCTGTTTATCTAAATGCTTAAAAAAATCTACATTGAATTTAGATCTATTCCACCCGTTTTGTTCTGATCCTTCAAAAGGATAAAATGGTGGTTCATTTGACACATACCTTCCATAATACTTAGGCATAACAGTCATTCTTAATTTATTGAATGTGTTTTCCTTTAATGTGTTTAAGGTTTCTTTTATTAAATCATTATCCTGATGTATCCATGCATAAGCGGTTGTGCCTACCGGATAAAAAGGAGTGCCATCGTCGTAACCAAAATGAAAAGTATCTCGTACCCGTACTCGACCGTGATTTCCTGAAGCGGGCGGCGTGCATATAAAGTTTCCAGAACTAGCGTTAATTTTAGAATTGTTACTTTTTATTGTATAAGTCCATTTACCTTCAAATTCTGGCATAAAACGAACTTTGTACGATTGATTTCCATCATAGAATCCGTCTACATAATAGAGGTGATTTTTATACTTGAATTCAGCAGTTACCCAAATATCAGTAAATGGATTGTCTACTTTAGGTCCTTTTAATTCAATTTCAAAAATTCCCCATTTCTCTGTTGCGAATAAATTCATTGAGAAAAAAAAGACTAAAATAAAAGTAAGTTTACCCATTTTTACATTTAATTTATTACCGTATTATTTCAGGTATTGCTTTTAAACTTAGTGCGAAAAATTAGTGTTTAATTTACATATTAATTAGTATTCGAAAGTGCTTTTGCTACTGAAGCATATGTTTTTTCATAACAGGTTTTTAAAAGTGTTTTTGCATCCATTGAATTCCAATAGCCTTTATTAAAAAGCTCAACTGAAAATCCTCCTCTAAACCCTGCATTGTATAATTTTGGAATAACTTCATTGAACGGACAAATACCATCTCCTGGAAAAATCCGGTCCGAATCTTTTAATTTTTCATAAGAAGGCTCTGCTGGGTAATCATTTATATGCATTACGGGCATTCGTTTTCCATTAAGAATGTCTAAAGTGTCCCAATCATTGCCTCCTCTATATACATGATAAAAGTCTAAAAGCATGGTTGCTTTTGGGTGGCCTGTGGCTATCGTAATTTGAGCGCAATCGGCAATTTTATTTAAGGCACCCATGCCCCAAAGCTCTAATATTGGTGTTACTCCTGTTGCATCACCTATTTCTAATATGGCATTATAGCGTTTTGCGTATTCGTCATATTTGTTTCTATTTAATTCTGTAATACCTTGAACAGGAGCGGCAATAAATTTACCTCCTAATGCCGAAATAATTTTCATTTCTTGGCGTAGCTGTTCGTGAGCGTTCTTTCTTTCTAGGGCATCATCACTACACCATTTCGAAAATCCTATGATATTTTCTAATGTGAGTGCATTTTTTTCTAATTTGGTTTTTAATTGTTTTGTGGTTCCACCGTTTTCTAAAAATTTTTGAATGTCTCGCATCCATAATTCAATACCATTAAATCCGGCTTCGGCGACCATGTCAATTTGAATGTCAACAGGTAAATTATAATGCATTAAAGTTGAAGTGTTGAGACTTAAACGAACAGGTAATTTATCAACTTCAACCTTTTTAAAATTGGGTGTAGTTTTTTTTGTTGTAGATGTGAAAGCATAACTGCTAAGGGCTGCAAGCGAAATCTTGAGACTTGTAGTAATCGCTTTTCTTCTAGTTATTCTGTTTTTCAATTTGAATTATTTTAAGAATTGATTAAAGATAATACCAATTTTCTTTTAAAAGAAAGAACTTGAATACTCTTATAATTTCTTAAATTGATACACCTAAATAAAGTGTGCTTATGGCTAATTTTAATATAGATGCTAAAAAAGAAGTAACATACGATGCCATTGTCATTGGATCTGGGATTAGTGGTGGTTGGGCTGCAAAAGAACTTTGTGAAAAAGGTTTAAATACTTTAGTACTCGAAAGGGGTAAAATCGTAGAACATGTTGTTGACTATCCAACAATGAATTTGGATCCGTGGGATACTGAATTGAGAGGTGGACTAACACCCGAGCAAAAAGCAAAACACTATAAGGCGATTAGATCTGGTTGGATGGGTACTGATACAGAACATTTTTATGCCGATGATGCGGCTAATCCTTATACCGAAAAAAAACCATTTCTATGGTTAAGAGGTCATCAAATGGGTGGCAAATCCCTATTATGGGGAAAACAAACCTATAGATGGTGCGAACTTGATTTTGAGGCAAACGCAAAAGATGGTTATGGGGTAGATTGGCCAATTCGCTATAAAGATATTGAACCGTGGTATACCTATGTGGAAAAATTTGTTGGTATTAGTGGGCAAGCATTAGGTTTGCCGCAGCTACCAGATAGTCATTTCTTGCCACCAATGGAACTCAATTGTGTGGAGAAACATGTAAAAGAACGTATTGAAAAAAGTTTTCCAGGGAGAAATATGACTATTGGGCGATGTGCTCATTTAACAGTCCCACATAATGGTAGGGGGCAATGTCAATATAGAAACAGGTGTAATCGTGGTTGCCCATATGGTGCCTACTTTAGCTCTAATGCAGTTACATTACCACCGGCTAATGCAACAGGAAATTTGACTATTAGACCATTTTCAATTGTACAGTCTATCATGTATGATGATAAAAAAGGAAAAGCTATTGGTGTTCGCATTATCGATGCAGTAACCAATGAGACGATAGAATATATGTCAAAAATTATATTTGTTAATGCTTCAGCATTAAGTACAACTCAAATATTATTAAATTCTACCTCAAAACGGTTTGAAAACGGTTTGGGAAATGATAGTGGTGAATTAGGTCATAATCTTATGGATCATACTTATCGAGTTGGGGCGATTGGAAGCGTAGAAGGATTTGAAGATAAATATTACAAAGGTAGAAGGCCCAACGGTATATACATTCCTCGGTATTGGAATATTGATGAGAAATCTAAGAATGATAAGTTTTTACGAGGGTTCGGTTTTCAAGGTGGAGGTTATCGCGGTGGAAATGCTGCCAATATTGAAGAATTTGGTCCTGATTATAAGGATAGTATTTTGAAACCTGGTCCTTGGGAATTTTTTATTACTGGTTTTGCAGAATGTCTTCCTTATCACGATAATAAAATTAGTCTCAATACCGATGTTCTAGATAAATGGGGACAACCCACATTAACTATTGATGCCGAATTTAAAGAAAACGAGAAAGCTGCTAATAAACAGATTCAAGAAGATGCGGTTGAAATGCTTGAAAAAGCTGGATTAAAGAATGTACAAGGGTTTGATGAAGAACATCCGCCAGGGTTTGGCGTGCACGAAATGGGTACGGCTAGAATGGGGCGTGATCCTAAAACATCGGTGCTTAATGAATTTAATCAGGTGCATGCTGCTAAAAATGTTTTTGTAACAGATGGAGCATGTATGACTTCATCTTCTTGTGTAAATCCATCGCTTACATATATGGCGTTAACTGCGAGAGCAGCTAATTATGCAGTTTCTGAATTAAAAAAACAAAACTTATAAAGAATGGACAGAAGAAATGCTCTTAAAAAAACGGGATTATTCGCAGGTGCTGCAATCGTTACGCCATCTTTATTTTCTTTATTGCAAGCTTGTAAAGATGAACCAAGATTAAGTTGGAAACCGCTTTTTTTTACGGATATCGAAGCGCAAACAATTGCAACATTGGTTGATATGATTCTACCTAAAACGGATACCCCGGGTGCACTAGAAATGAAGGTAGATATTTTTATTGATACCGTTGTTGCAAAAGGCTATGATGAAAACGGACAGCAAGATATGCGCAAGAATATTGCTAAATTCAATGAAGATTGTGAGGTAAATTACGGCGCTATATTTACAGAATTAAATGAAGCTGATAGGATAAAAGTATTAAAAAATGAAGAAGTAGCCTCTGGGAAATTTAATTTGAGTATATGGGGGAAGACTATTGGTGAGCAGAAACCGGTAGGTTTTTACAGGTCTTTAAAAGCTATGGCAATTGGGGCTTATTTAACGTCGGAAGAAATAGGTAAAAACGTTTTGAATTATGATCCAGTACCAGGTAAATACGAACCGTGTAAACCTGTTGCTGATATAGGTAATAAATGGAGTTTGGGTTAAATTACTCTTCTTTAGTATACACAATATCACCATTAAAAATAGTCATTGCTATTTCAGTTTTTAAAAATTCATCTTCTGGAATGGTCATTATATCCTGATTGTAAATTGTAAAATCAGCTAATTTTCCTGCGGTAATTGAGCCTTTAATATTTTCTTCAAAGGCACCATAAGCAGCATCTATGGTATAAGACCTTAAGGCTTGTTCTCTGGTCATTTTTTGTTCAGGCTCATAGCCGCCCTCGGGCGTACCTTTTAAAGTTTTACGACTAATACTGGCATACAAACTCGCAATTGGATTTAGGGGTTCAACAGGAACGTCGGTACCGTTTACAATCGGAACACCACTTTTTAATAATGCTTGCCACATATAAGCACCCTCTTTAATTCGTTTTTCACCTAAACGGTCAATAGCCCAAGGTCTGTCTGAAGACATATGAACCGCTTGCATTGCTGGTATAACACCAAGTTCTGCAAAGCGTGGAATGTCGTCCGGATGCAAATGTTGCGCGTGTTCTATTCGGAATCTATGATCTTTAGATGCTTCAGGTAGATCTTTAAATGCCGATTCGTAACGATCTAGTATTTCGCGATTTGCGCGATCACCAATTGCATGTGAACAGACCTGAAATCCATTTTTCAATCCTTTTAAAGCCGTTTCTTTTACAACTTCCATAGGTAGTGTTTCATGGCCAAAGTGACCATGTTGGTCTGTATATTCTTCTAATAACCATGCGCCTCGCGAACCTAAAGCTCCATCGCAATTTAATTTTATCGAACGTATGGTTAATAAATTTTCAGGATCTATATATGGGCCTTTTTTAAGCCATTCATTAACCAAATCCATATCACGACCAGTAATCATAGCATACATGCGAACGGTCATTTTACCAGCTGATTTCATAGCTTCATAAAATTCGATATTTTCTTTGCCAATTCCGGCGTCATGAAAACCAACGATTCCATTTTTATGACACGCCGCAATGGCAAGATTAAAAGCTTCCGTTATTTTTTC
Source organism: Flavobacteriaceae bacterium EG-1 (assembly GCF_009649685.1). Lineage (GTDB taxonomy): Bacteria > Bacteroidota > Bacteroidia > Flavobacteriales > Flavobacteriaceae > Aurantibacter_A. Next base: position 1,338,825 of record NZ_WJPK01000001.1, on the reverse strand, counting down.
AGGGGTGATCATATCTGTAGGAACGTGTTTCCAAATTAAATCTGTAGCCGTCTCATTAAAGATGCCTGTAGGCCTTCCTAAGGCATCTCTTATTATTTCACCGCCTTCTACAGCAGATTCATCTATACCTTCTTTTGTTAAAACTTTAATTCCTGCAATATCCATGGCCGCGGCGTTTGCAAAAGCAGCATGGCCACTTACGTGACTTAAAATAACTGGGTTGTTAGGTGAAACCGCACTTAATAAATCATGCGTTTGAAAACCTTTTACCATAATCTCAGGTTTTTCTGTCCACTTACTCTGATGCCAGCCACTACCAATTATCCATTCACCTGGTTTAATTGTTTTTACTTTTTCAGCCACAGCAGCAACAATTTCGTCATAGCTGTTGGTATTCGTTAAATCGAGCTCTAGAGCACTAATACCCATTCCCATAAAGTGGCCATGTCCTTCAATTAAACCCGGAGTCATGGTTTTTCCTTTCAAATCAATGATTTGTGTTTGTTTGTTTTTATATTTTTCGGCTTCCTCAAGACGGCCTGCGTAAAGTATAATACTATCTTTTATAACCACAGCTTCTACTTTCGCTTGAGTAGAATCTACAGTGTAAATTGGTCCACCATAAATAAGTAATGTTCCTGTCTCTTGTACGGAGTTCGAACATGATATAAAAATTAGTAGAATTAAAACGAAATAACAGGAAAGTGATTTTGGTCTATACATTTGGAAGGTTTAGATGCTATGAATGTACAATATTTTAATACATAATTTTAGATTGTGGACCATAGTTTTGTTAATGATAATAGTTTAGTTTTGAAAGCTAAGCTAGCAGTTTGTAACTTGGCATCATGAATAACAATAGAATACGAAATATTAAAAAGCAATTACTCTCAGATAATTGGTATACGCTAAACAAATTTAGTTATGAATATCAAAAAGATGATGGCTCTTGGGAGGAACAACATCGAGAGGCTTATGATCGTGGGAATGGTGCAGCTATCTTACTCTATAATAGGAAAAAAGGAACCGTAATTCTTACTCGGCAATTTCGAATGCCTACCTATGTTAATGGCAATGAGGATGGTATGATGATAGAGGTTTGTGCGGGACTTTTAGATGGTGATAATCCGGAAGATTGTATTCGTAAAGAAACTGAAGAAGAAACTGGTTATAGAATTGATAATGTTGAAAAAGTAATCGAAACCTATATGAGTCCAGGTTCGGTAACCGAGATTTTATATCTGTTTATTGGTGCATACGAAGACCAAATGAAGGTAGGTGAGGGCGGAGGTGCCGAAGATGAAACAGAAAACATAGAAGTGTTGGAGTATACTTTTGAAAAAGCAATGGAAATGATTACCACTGGCGAAATTCGAGATGCAAAAACTATAATGCTTTTACAATATGCCGCCATTCATAAATTACATAAAAATTAGTGGTACTAGTTAATAGGTATCTCTTATTTCTTCAAAAATTTGTTGCATTCTATTTTTTATTTCTAAAGACGATTGTCTAAAATGATTATTCATAAAACTAAAAATTAGTGTTTTACCTGATTTTGTGATCAAATAGCCACTAATACAATGATTGTTACTAAGGCTCCCTGTTTTAGTAAAAATATAAGGTTGGTCTGAGCCTGGATACCAGTCTTTTAAGGTGCCCGATACCCCTCCCTTAGGAAATAAATTAAATAATCGATTTGCAGGAATCTCCTCAAACAACTTTTGTAATACTTGCACCATAGAAGTGGGCGTAAATAGGTTGTAGCGTGAAAGACCAGAGCCATCTACCCATCTGGGTTCTTGTTTTAAATTGGTCAAATATTTTTCTAAAACATACTTCCTTGTAATTGCGCTGTTTAATGTGTCGGATATGGTAGATGATCCTAAAATCAATAATTGTTCAGCAATAAAATTATCGCTTTCATGCATCATTCTTTTTAAAACAGAATCTGTAGGTACACTGTAAATAATACTCTTTTCACCCATAGGTAGTTTATTTACAAGTTCAATTTTTTTGCCAATAGCTTCTTGTAAAAGATTTTGTGTTAAAGTAGCATATGTTCGGTACGGAATTTCTAGTGTGTCTTTTCGTTCATTGGAATAGAAAAATAGATTTTTTTCTAACACCCTGTTTTTATCGGTGTTTATGGGTGTAATGCTATCCGTAAAATAATTGGGAAGTATCGTTTTTTGTGGTGCGTTGTACAAGGTAATCACATTTCCATACAATGGTAAACTACCTCTTTCCGGTTGGTAATAATATTGATAGTCTCCCCAAGACCAGCCTGGCCCTAATTTAGTGTCATCAAAATTATTTAGGTGTAAAGCTATACTGTCTTTTTGTTTTAGAAAATCTATAACATTAGAATTATTAAAATAAGTATGGAATAAGGTTGGGTCTCCAGTACCTTCTATGTATGTAATATTATTATCATCAATATATTTTAATGCAGGAATATTTTCAGGCAATAATTTTAACGATGTAAACAACGTAAAGATTTTCGTATTACTTGCAGGAGTGAAATATTTCTGAGCATTTTGTTGGTAAATAGTATCATTAGTTGCAGGGTCTAGTATTAATATACCTGCAAAATAGTTTTCGGTTTGCTCGTTTTGCATTGTATTAGAAATTCTTTTTGCAATTATTTTTTTTGAACTAGTACAACCAACAAAAATGAGCAGGAAAAATGTGCTCGTAAACACGAATTTTAACTTATAATTTGTTTTAGCAAAACCGCTTGAAAGTGCTATTTTCATTAGTGTTAACATGAATTTACATTAAATTTAACGTATAAGGAGCAATATTATTAACACGAATGTAGTTAAATTTGATAGACAACTAATTTTAATCTTTTTCATATGGCTAGAGCAATGCTTGAGTACACGAAGACAGTTCTCAAAAAAGTTAGTTTCGATGCAAGTTTATTTCGCAAAGAACTAAAGAAAGCGATTTCAAGATTACTCCCCCAAGAAATTGAAGAATTAAAACAGTGGTTAGAGGCTTATTTAAATGATAAACCCGAACTACATGAAAGTTTAATTTATTTGAAAGCTTAATATACAAACCCACATTTATGTGGGTTTTTATTTGTTCCCTAAAGGACTAATTATTTTTACGTCTTGAAATGCAATGGCGCCTCTAACTACGCTTGAAATAGTGTCAATTAAGGCATTAGTAATTTGAATTTTAAGTTCTTTTTTATGGTATATTAAACTAACCTCCCGTGCTGGTGGTGGTTCATTAAAGTATCGTAATTGTTTTTTCTTCTTTTCGTCTAATTCAATTGTGTTTAAATAGGGTAACAGGGTCATTCCAAGCCCTTCATTAGCTAAATTCACCAGCGTTTCAAAACTCCCACTTTGCAATTGAAAATGATCATTCACATTTTTACCTGCTGTTCTACATAAGTTTATAACGCCTTCTCTAAAACAATGTCCATCTTGTAAAAGTAAAATATCGCTAATATCTAAATCTGTTGGGTCTATTTTGGTTGAACTATATAGCCTATGTCCATTAGGAATATAACCAACAAAAGGTTCATAATACAAAGGCCGTTCTTTTAAAAATTCTACTTCTAGTGGTGTAGCCGCAATTGCAGCATCTAAATGCCCGTCGGTTAAATTTTTAATTAGGGTTTCTGTAGGTTGTTCTTTTATAATGAGATTTACTTTAGGATATTTTTTTATAAAATTCTTTAAAAACATCGGTAAAAGTGTCGGCATTATGGTGGGAATTACCCCTAATGTAAATTCACCTCCGATAAAACCTTTGTCTTGATCTACAATGTCTTGAATACGGTTTGCTTCGGCTACAATATTCTTAGCTTGAGAAACTATTTTTTTACCTACTTCTGTTACACCTATAGGTTTTTTACCCCGGTCAAATATTTGTATTTCTAACTCATCTTCAAGCTTCTGTACTTGCATACTTAAAGTCGGCTGAGTAACAAAACTATGTTTTGCTGCTATTGTGAAATTTTGGTATTCAGCAACAGCTAAAATGTATCTTAATTGCGTTATTGTCATAGTTAATAGTTGATGTCAATAAAGGTATAAAATCCATCGATAAAAGTTATAGTTTTAAGTGGAAATCATGTTGTAAATTTATACTCAAATAAAACAATAGAAGTCATGAAAACGAATAGCATTGGCTTAAATGCCGAAAAATCACAAGAATTAAGTAACGATTTAAACTCACTTTTGGCCAATTTTCAGACCTACTATCAAAATCTTAGAGGTATACATTGGAATATTAAAGGAAAACGTTTTTTTGAATTACATCCTAAGTTTGAAGAGCTATATAATGATGCAAATATAAAAGTTGATGAAATTGCTGAAAGAATACTCACTTTGGGTGGAGTGCCGCAGCATACTTTTAAAGATTATTCAGATAATTCGCAAGTGCCAGTGGGTAAGAATATTACCAAAGATGATGAAGCAATTCGATTAATTGTTGATTCCCTTTCTGTGTTATTGCAAATTGAAAGAGGAATTTTAGAAGCGTCTGATGAAGCGTCTGATGAAGGAACAAATAGTATGATGAGTGATTTTATCACTGAACAAGAAAAAACAGTTTGGATGATGAAAGCATGGTTGGCTGAAGAAATTTGAAAAAGAAGAATTAATAGTAAAAAAAGGCTTGCAGTGATGCAAGCCTTTTTTATTTGATTGATGAATAAACTCTTTTTCAAATAATTTAAAACCGAATATTGATTTCTTTATTTTCCGTAGTAACTTCAAATTTGGAGCTGTTAAAGACAGGCGGACCGTATAGATTCATCTCTCCTGAGTTACCATAGCTTTCTTGTGGCATACCGTTTAGCATGTCCATTTGTTTGTTATCATTGGCATCGTGTATTACCATTACTGCATATGTTCCAGGGGTTATACTATCAAACGTTAACGTTGTGCTACCAACTTTTGCTTGTGCAGTCGTATTTGCTACTCCAGGAGCTTTCATAAATGTTTCTGCTGTGTGTAACCCAGCTATTATAGTCCCTTTGTCTGAAAGTACATTTTCTATAGTTACCGAAACTGTTACTCCGATAGCATCTTGTGCTCTGATTGAAACTGTTGCGAGGAATACGATTAGTAGTGCTAATTTTTTCATGGTATATTGTTTTTAGTTATTTAACATGGGTCAAATCTCGAGCAAATTAAGTTGTGCGAGAAAAATGATATACTCAGTTGTGTAAAATATGGAGTGAGTTGTATTTTATTAAAAAAAACCGTAATTCTATATTCGCATTGAACTTATATTGTTTTTCGGAATGATTTTTGGTTCTTCCTTTGTATGGCTTTTCAAAAACTATTTCTATGGCGTGCTATGATTCTTTTTGGAGTGTTGATAGTTGTTGCTTGTAGTTCGGATAATTTGGATGAAGAAATGCCGATAAATACTGAAAATGTGAATACGAATACATCTGAAAATGAAGAATCTGCACATGCTCCAAGAATAGTAAGCAAAGAAAGCATATTGGCATATTTTGATTCCTTAATTGAAAACGAACAAATAATAGTCGGTCAACAATGTGGTGATATGCCTAGTTCAACGGCTAATTTTTATTCACGTTACGTAGATCGATTGGCAGATATGACTGGCCAATATGTTGGATTGATTGGTGCAGATTTTGGTTGGCATTCTGGTGAAGCGTATCCTGTACAGACCTTAATTGAACACTGGAATAATGGAGGTTTGGTTACGGTGAGCTGGCACGCAGATAATCCGTTTACGGATGGTGTAGATGTTTATATGAATACTGTTGAAAATAAGGATAAAATTAACTTGAGAGCGTTATTAAGAGATGCTGAAGCAAGTGCAGCGAAAACTAGTTTTCGCAAAGAATTGGATAAAGTTGCTGGTGCCTTGCAAGAGTTGCAAGATGCAAATGTTACTGTAATTTGGAGGCCATTTCATGAAATGAATGGAAATTTTTTCTGGTGGGGAATCAATGAATATGCAAATAAACAAACAAATGAGTCTGATTTTAAAGCACTTTGGGTAGATGTATACAACACCTTGAAGTGGGATTATGGTTTAGATAATTTAATTTGGACATATGCAGTCGTGCCTAGCGAAACTTGGTATGCAAACGTAACTGCGTATTATCCGGGGTCTGATTATGTTGATTTAGTTGGAATGGACTATTATGGTTTACAGCCTGATTTTCCGCATTATGCTGAACTGAAAACTTTAGGGAAAACAATTGTTATGTCTGAAATTGGTCCTCATGAAGAAAGTTATGGTGCTTGGAATATGATGGACGTTGTAGCGAAGTTAAAAGGTAAAGCTGCTTATTTTATGCAATGGCATAGTTGGAATGGGGCAGGAGTGTCAATAATTGATAATAAGAATAGTAATGATATGATGAATAGCGATGCAGTTGTAACGCTGGAAGAATTATTACCTATTTCTTTTTAGGTATTCGCTTCTTACTTTTTTTTGCTAAAGGATTGTAATCTAAACACAACTGTAGCCAAAACTCTAATTCTTTATCAGTATCTATTCCTTCTGCACTTACAAATACATAACCTTTCATAGAGCGCCCAGTAAAATTCATTTCGCTACAATGAGGTTTGGTGAGTGCCTCTTCGTATTTGTCTATTCCAATTCTGGCCATCAATAATGAGCTATCTGTATTTTTGTCGATATGCATACCAAAACACATTTTATCATTTACCATAAAACATAAACCACCAATCATTTTCTTTTCTGTAAAGCAAACGGACTTTTGATTTAAATAGCGTCTTGCGCGATCTGCTAAGAATTCGTCGTAAGCCATTTTTTTATATTATGATTAGATTTTTCATTATCCTATTGATCCTAGCATCAGTAAAATACTAATTCTTAATTAAATTAAAAGTCAAGATCAAACAATACTTTTAATCAAGAAAATTTCGATCAAAAGAAAATGGTTTTTCATTATTAGGGTTTACAGAAATTTGTACTGCATTTGCTCCACCTTCAATTTGAAGCCGAAGTATATTTGTCTCTTCATAAGGCCTATTTAAGAACCAAAAATGGCCGTCTCCTTGTACATACAAGATTGGTTTTTCAAAATCTATAGCTACCTCTTTTAATACATCCGTAAAAGGTTTAAATTTATCTGGACCCGCTTCAACCATATTTGCATGCCCGAATATCACCAAAGCTTCTAAGTCGTCTGCATTAACATTTACATAATCTTTTAAAAATTTTCCATTATCTGCTAATCGTACATCCCACTCCTCTTGATCGTGAACAGAGCTTCCCACCAAATTAAGTCCCATAAACATTATTTTGCTTTGAGTCCATACGAAATTTTCTGCACGATTTTCTTGATACGTAACTGTTTGATTGAATGACCAATTGTCTTGAAAGTTTAGAAAATATTCATTCCATAATTCAAGTGCCGTATCAGGATTTTCACAGTCATTATATTCGTTATCACCTAAAAGCATAAAAGTGGGAGCATCGAATTTTTTTAGAATTTCACTTACATCTTCATAAACAGGTTCAGTGCAAGGGTCAGCCCCTGGTTTAATATCCCCAACATGAACAACAAATTCAGATACAGCTTTGGTATTATGAGCATCTATCATTGCTATTAATCCTGTTCGTTGCTCATCACTATATGGTACATCACCAATTGCCGTAAATACCACACTGTCTAATAAAGTTGGTTGAGGTGTAGTGGTCACAGAATCAATGGGATCTGTTGGGTCATCGGAATCTTTAGGTGGATCATTTTTAGAATTGCATGAAGTGGCTATTACGAATAAAAAGCCAAAAAAAAGCGATAAAAATTTAATGGAATTTCTCATTATAAAAAATATAAACTAGTAGTTTATTAAAACCTACCAGGAATGTTTTACAACACTAAATTAGTGAATTACAGTTTGATGACTATTTTGTGTTTTAATTGATAATTAAAATGTACGTTATTAAAACTTAAACGAAGCCAATATTGGTAAATGGTCTGAAATGTGTTTGTTATTTTCCATTCTATCATCAATATGAATGTATGTATAGAATTCAAGGTTTTTACCAAATATATAATCGATTCTATGGTCTAGTTTCCTATCGTGATTAAATCCGCTAAAAGTACCTGAAGGGCCATAAAATGCTTTAATAGTATGATTTTTACCATCTACTAATTTGCTTTGTAAAAATTGTATTGGATTGGATTCTGGTGGAAGATTTAAATCGCCCATTAATATTACAGGTAGTTCTTCTTTATTTGCCTCAGTTATTTTTTGATAAATGAGTTCTGCGGATTTTACACGTGCTTCTTTACCACGGTGATCAAAATGTGTATTAAAAACATAAAGTCTTTTACCCGTTTCTAAGTCTTCAAACAAGCCATATGTACAAATGCGTTCTAAAGAAGCATCCCAACCTTTTGAAATTTTGTTTGGTGTTTTAGAAAGCCAAAAAGTATTATTCTCAATAACCTTATATTTCAATGAATTATAAAGAATTGGGGAGTATTCACCTTTTGTTTTGCCATCATCACGACCAACTCCTATATACTCGTAATCTGTTAGCGAACTATCTAAATATGTCAACTGACGGTGTAAAACTTCTTGCATACCAATAAAAGACGCCTCATAGTGTTTAACAAGACTAATCATTGCTTCTTTACGGTTATTCCAATTATTTACAGTATCACTTACATTATCATATTTAATGTTGTAGGACATTACTTTTACATCTTGACTAAAACCTGAGAAGCTAAAGGTCAAGAATATTAATAAGGAAATTAGTTTTTTCATTTTGGTTTGTTAATTGCGAAACGCCAATTTAAGAAATAACCCTAACATTAAATTATATCCAATACGGTATATCAATAAAAAAACATAATCTTAGTTTTTAATTTACTTAAATATAATACCGATAAATCGCTATTTAATAATTCTGTTTTAAGTGCTTCAATTAGGAAGTTAAAGTCTGGCTGAAAAAGACTTCCTTTTACTAAATTTGGCGACTTACAATAAAAATTATGAAAAATATAATCCTATCTTTTTTACTATTAACTACTTTTTTAGCGAACTCTCAAGAATCGAAAATTCCTGTTTACGCATGGATGGGTGGTCCCGGAAAAGCAACCGATCAAGAGCTTGAAAAAGAGTTTACAGATTTAAAAGAAAAAGGAATTGATGGACTTATGTATAGTGGTGGTCATGACCCTGCAACTTATAAAAGAGTAGGAAAAATTGTTAAAGATGCAGGAATGGAGTTTCATACGTGGATACCTACTATGATCCAGAGTGATCCAAATTTAAAACCAGAATGGTATGGGGTAAGTGGTAAAGGTGAATCTGCATATGAAATTCAACCGTATGCACCGTATTATAAATTTTTGTGTCCGAATAAAAAAGGAGTTCGCAAGTATTTAAAAGATTTATATACCAATGTTGCTGAGGTAGCTGAAGTTGATGGTATTCATTTAGACTATATTCGATACCCCGATGTTATATTGGCTCGTGGGCTTTGGGAAAAATATAATTTAATACAAGATCGTGAATATCCAGAATATGATTTTTGCTATTGTGATACATGTACTTCAGATTTTAAAAAGAAAAGTGGAATTGATATAAAAGCGGCTGCCGACCCTAGTACGGTGCACGAGTGGAAACAATATCGTTACGATGTAATTACGAGTTTAGTAGGTGAGTTAAGTGAAGCTGTGCGTAAGAAGGGAAAGAAAGTTAACGCAGCTGTATTTCCTGGACCTACAATTTCTAAAACTTTAGTGCGACAAGAATGGAATAAGTGGAATTTAGATGCTTATTTTCCAATGAATTACAACGATTTTTATATGGCAAATCCTTTATGGGTGGGTAGCATGGTTAAAGAAGAAGTACTAGCTGCTGCCGATACACCGGTTTATAGTGGCTTATTTATTTGTCCTAGGCCATGGAACAAGGCAAACGAAGAAGATCCAGAAGGTAGTGGTTTGTTGCCAGAAGAGTTGGGAGATGCTATTCGAGAATCTATGGAAAATGGTGCTGCTGGAATCTGCCTATTTACACCTGGAAGAATGACCGATGCGCATTGGGCTGCTTTTGAAGTAGCGGTACATAAAGAGTATGAAATTAAAAGTAAATAATGCCATAGGCAGTCTATTTTATGTTCAGGTCTGAGCAATTTATTCTTTATCATTTTAGAATCTCTTTAGAAATTACAATCACTACTAATTGTTTTTAAAATAGTAATTATTCTGAATTCAAAAAAAAGTCAGTCTATATAGGTATGTGAAATTTTAAAATTTAGTTCAACTTTCTACTTAATCGCTCATTTAATATCAATGGTCAAATTCTTTGACTATTTAATTTATTTAAAATTTAATTATGAAAAAATTGAACTTCCCCATTTTATTATTTTTTGTTTTTTTTGCTTTACAATGTGCAACCGCACAGGATAAATATGAGTTAAATAGTGATTGGTACTGTACACCAATTACTAATTTAGAATCCGATGGATATCAATTGTCCAAAACGTCATATGATTTAAAAGATTGGATGCCTGCCACTGTTCCGGGAACCGTTTTAACAACTTTGTTGAATAACAAAAAAGTACCAGACCCCTTTTTCGGGTTGAATAACGAAAAAATAAAAGATATATATGATACCGGTCGTGAGTATTACACTTATTGGTTTGTAAAAGATTTTGAAGAAGTTGCTAAAAAAGGAGAGAAGGTATGGCTAACATTTCGAGGTATTAATTACAGTGTAGATATATTTATTAATGGGGAGAAAGTAAACAAAACACCTTATAAAGGAATGTTTCTACGTAAAACTTTTGATGTAACCAACTTTCTAAATAAGAATGGTAAAAATAGATTAGCTGTTATAGTTCATCCGGTTGATGTTGTTGGAAATCCAAATGGTGGTCAAGGTGGAGACGGAATGATTGCTAAAAATGTGTCGTCGCAATATGTAGCCGGCTGGGACTGGATTCAACCAATACGTGACAGAAACACCGGTATTTGGGATAAGGTTTTTATAGAAAAAACAGGAGTAGTAAATCTGAAAAATCCACATATTGTAACTCTTGTGCCCGGAGCGCGAATGCCAGGTAAAGAACAAGAGCCTGCAATTCTTAAGGTTTCAGCAGAACTAGAAAACACTAGTAGCAAGCCTATTGAAGGAACATTAGCCTATGAATTAAATGGCGAAAAGGTAGCTCAAGATGTTACTTTAAAGGCAAATAGTACAACTGAAGTTAACTTACCAGATTACAGTGTAGCAAGTCCGAAATTATGGTGGCCAAATGGTTACGGAGCACAAAACATGTATGCTATTAACATTGCTTTTACAGCAAAAAATAAAACTATAGATAATGAAAAAGTTGATTTTGGTATACGAGAAATTCAGACGGATTGGAACGAACGTACGCGTAGCAAACAAATTTCTGTTAATGGTCAAAAAATATTTATAAAAGGTGCAAATTGGATAATGTCAGATGCAATGTTGCGCTTGTCTGAAAAACGTTACGATGCAGAGATTCGTTTTCATAGTGAGATGAATTTAAATCTGATAAGAATTTGGGGAGGATCGTTAACGGAACGACCAGAATTTTATGAAGCTTGCAATAAATATGGATTGCTTGTAATTCAGGATTTCTGGATCAGTGGTGATGGTAATGGACGTTGGTTAGATCCTAAGAAAAAAGAAGATCAGTGGACAAGAAGACAATATCCAGATAATCATCAATTGTTTATTAAGTCAGCAGAAGATGTTGTAAAAATGATTCGTAATCATCCTTCTTTGGCCATGTGGTGTGGCGGAAATGAGATTACTCCTCCTGAAGATATTATGCATGCTTTAAAAGAAGAAATTCTACCAAAATTAGATGGCACTCGTTGGTTTATAGATTATTCAAATTCTGATGAAATGTCGTATAATTTTAAAGGTGGTAATGGAGATGGGCCATATAACATACAAGATATTCGTGTGTTTTGGGAAGAACGTACATGGCCTTTTAATTCAGAAGTAGGATCAGTCGGTACCGGTGATGCTGTTTCTTTGAGAAGATTTCTTCCTGAAGAGAACCAAGTAGTGCCCCAGAAAATAGTAAACAATAAAAAAGTTACCGACAAGGCATGGCAATATCATAAGTATATTGGCTACAATAAAAGTATGGATGTTTATGGTGCACCTACTGATATGGAAGATTTTGCAAATAAAGCGCAGTTGGTTAATTACAATCAATATCGTGGATTAATGGAAGGCTTTAGTTCACATATGTGGGATTGGTATACGGGTACCATTATCTGGAAAACGCAAAACCCTTGGACATCACTTCGTGGACAGATGTATGATTATTACTTGGACCCTAATGCTTGTTTGTATGGAACACAAAAAGGTAGCGAGCCATTTCATGGCATGTATAATTCTATAAAAGGTGATGTTTATATTGTAAATAATACTTTCGAGCCTAAACATGATGTAATGTTAAAAGTTAGCTCTTTTGACATGGAGGGAAATCAGAAAATTCTAGAGCAAGTGTTTTGTAGCATTGAAGAAACTAGCGTTCGTTTAATAGGTAACCTTCAGAAAAAAATTAACGCGGTTGCCAATGACAAAGGAGCTTTTTTATCTGTACAACTATTAAATAAAGAACAGAAAATACTTAGTGATAATTTTTATTGGATTCCAGATAGCACAGGAGTTTATTCCGGATTGAAAACTTTAAAAAAGGTAAAATTAGATGCTGAGGCTAAAAAATTAAACGATACCACTGTAACGCTTACAATTAAGAACAATGAAAATAATACGATTGCTTTTTTTAATCGGGTATCTTTAATAGATAACGAAACAAGTGAACGCGTAATGCCTACTTTTTATAGCGATAATTATGTTTCTTTAGTTCCAGGAGAATCTAAAGAAATAACTCTTGAATATGAGCACCTAAGTCAAATAAGTCCAGTCATAGAAATTAGTGGATGGAACACACCTTTGAATAGTATTGCGGTGGAGTAAATATTTAAATACTTACTTATACGAATAAAAAGGTCGTTAAATTTTTAAATTTAATGGCCTTTTTAATTTTGATGTGAAGATCTTCGTTTACTTGTTTTATCATCTTTTTTTTGGTTCAATGATTAGCTCGTAGCAGCGTGGAAATGGTTAGAATTTTTCTCAAATTCTAGCTTCATTCGCATTATTTGTTACTTAATATTTTTATTGTTCGACAAGCCAATTAAGGCATTTAAAGCTTTTTTTGAATCTTTCTTGTCTACGAATATATGGTCGTGGTAATATCCTGCAATTACATTGCAACTAATTTCACAATCGGCAAGTGTTTTAGAAAATGCAGCTGTTAATCCAACCGCTTCAAGTGAAGAGTGGACCGTTAAGGTGATCCAAGCTGCAACATATTCAAATTCTAAATTTAATTTTTCAGCTTTGCTTTTTTCAAGTACAACAGTGGTACCTTCCTTTTCTTTAAATTCAAAAAGTGTTTCTTTTCTATCAATTTCATTAATATTCTTAACTGTAGAAAAAACATACTCTCCCGGATTAAGAACGGGAGTCATGCCTTTAATTAATTTTAAAATATTAGTTTCTCCTGCCATTAAATAGTGGTATAATTGTCAAATTTACTTTGTACGATAAATGTGTCTGTTTTTCGTATTGTTCCTAATTTAGTAGGTACTAAATAAATACCAAAGTTGGCCTGTGAATTAGAGGTGTTTTCTTTCGCAATGGTTCTTAATGGTTCTTGGTTAGTACTCTTTTTTCCAGTTGCTGGATTAATTGTAATTAATGTGCATCTTTTGGTATTCGCTACTACTTTAAATTCACATTCACCAATACTAATAGTTGACCAGTGCTCTTCCTGAAATGCGTCTGCTCCGGAAACGATTATATTGGGTCTAAAACGACTTAATGCAACCGGTTTTTTTAAATTTTCATTTAATGACGCTACAGATTCTTTTGAAATTAAATGAATAGGGTAGCAGTCATTAAAAGATATTTCAGTAGAATCCGTTTTTCGAAGTTTATTAAAATTGATGCAAACCAATTTGCTCTCTGTTTCTAACACTCCGGTTAACCAATCGTTTATCTCGTGATTTATAATTTTTCCTGCAACTTCTTTTTTAAATAATGAAAGTTCGATATCATTATTAATGGAATCTAATAAAACTGTAATAGATTCATTTTCAAAAGTAATTTTTAGTGTATTATTATGTAGTTCTGTTTTAAGTTTAAGTAATTGTGCATTTTCTCGCGCAGTAACAATTTCATTTTTAAAGTTTGCTACTGCAAAATATCTATCGTTATCAAAGCCTATTGATGTTACCTTAACTTCACTTTTTCGTATGCCTTCTGTTGACTTAATTGGATAGATAAAAAAATCTTCTATTTTCAAATTCTGGTTTTTTTTAAGACAGTTTAATTTATTTTTTAGTGTGATACTATTTTTAACCCGACTATTGAAACAATTAAAGTGGTAATGAAAAATAAACGCCAAAAAGTAGCTGGTTCTTTAAAAATAAAAATTCCAACCAACACTGTTCCCACTGCACCAATACCTGTCCAAACAGCATACGCAGTACCTATTGGTAATTGTTGTGTTACTTTTATAAGTAAAAACATACTTATGGTTAAACAAATCAAAAATCCAATATACCAATATGTTACTGCAATACCCGTGGCCTCTTTTGCCTTTCCTAAACATGCTGCAAATGCAACTTCAAATAGTCCTGCAATAATTAAAAGTATCCAATTCATTCGTAATTAAAATATTATTACTTGTTTTATAAAACTGAGAAGAATGAATTATCCTTCAAATTATAACGAATAATTTATTTTATGTTCCCTAATTATTCGAAGGATTTTCATACCAAACTATGCCGAGACCTTCACTGTTTAAACCGTGATTTTCTTCACAAATTAGAACATCCAAATCTCCATCTTTATCTAAATCAATGAGTTCTACTTTATCATATTTTGCATTATGTGTTCCAGAGATACTTATCCAATCTCTTTCAGTAGGTGTTGTAAGTTTGGTTCCACTTAAGTAAATTAACCCTTCTTTTTTTTCGTTTAATGTATTGGTACTTACAATTAAATCAAATACATCATCATTATTAATGTCACCAACTTCTATTGACTTTGCTTTACCCGTTTTGCTGGGTAATTTAATCACTTTTTCTATCCAAGCGGAATTGTGTTTAAAATAAATACGAATGCTATTATCTGTGCGTTCAGAAACCAGAATTTCATCAGTACCATCTTGGTCTAAATCGGCAATGCACATAAACATAACTTCTAATCCTTGTGCTCCAATATAATGATTATTCCAGGGTTGTTGTTCTTTACTAGGGCCGGGATTTTCTAACCAGCGACAACCAGCAAATTCACCTGTTCTATCGGTAATTACCAAATCTTGGTCTCCATCTAAATCCATATCTTTATTATAGATTGACATTATCCAACCTATTTTTGCTATTTCATGCCATGTCCAATTGTATAAATAATTGGGGTTTAGTGGTGATTCAAACCAACCAATAGCAGCATTCTTTCCTTTGCCGGCTGCAATTATGTCAACTCCATTCTTATTATCTACCTGCATAGGAATAGCATACATCCAACTCATTCTATTATTAGATTGAGGTAATAATTCTTGCTTCCAATTTGTGGGTTCTAAAAATTTATTATGAAGATTAAAATGAACGAAAATTTTTTGTGACTTTCCTTCCGTAAAGCTTAAGACATCTATTTTTTGGTCTTCATTAATATCAAAAAAAATAGCGTCTTCAACACTAGGCGTATTACCAATAATAACACTAGGCCATTTCTTTTTTATTTGTTTAAATTTTGGTTGTAAGTAAACTTTTGTAAAACTACTTTCTTCCCATCCGGTAACTATATCTAACCTGTTGTCATTATTAACATCCCGTAATCTTATGCCATCTGCACCACTTCCTAAATTATCTACAATATGTCGTTCCCATTGCGATTTTGCTTGATTGGGAATAATATAAAACACGAAAAAAATAAATATATATTTCATTGTTGAATTATATGTTTATGTGAAATACCTTTAGATGGTTAAACATCTTATTTAGTATTGATAATTTATACCTTCTAAGAACAAGTGAAATATTTTCTAGATAATTAACTTTGGTTTTACAACCAACTTTTTTTTATCATTAAAAAATACGAGTTTATTGCTGTAAACTAAAGTGCATTTAACTACATAAAGGAAAATATTACTATTGTAAATCACTTAAAACAAGTAAGAATAACTACAAATTACGAACTCAGATTGGATTTTGTTCGTATTAAACTTACTAATTATTGTATAGCTTTTTGTAGATATATGGATACTTCAAATATGATGTGCAAATCAAAAATAAACTGCCTCGTTAATAACATGCTTAAATGTGATTTTTAATCAAGTTAATTTGCGAAAACTCTATTAAAAGAGGGCGTGGTTTGTGCTATAAATTTTATTATGATTAGACTCTAATTGCACAAAAATAAGTCCATAAGATAAACAGTAGTTGTAATGGAATTCTAAACCATAGATAAGCAATACCATTGCCATCAAATGTTCCTTTTTGGTAATTTATATTATGGATAGATGCATAAATATTTGCAGGCAACATTAATATTAGAAAAATAATTAATAACCATCCGCTAATAACTTTTAGCTTAGGAATTAGTAAACCAATTGCCAAAAGAATTTCAAAAAGCCCTGTGAAATATACAATGCTTGTTTTGAATGGAATAGATTGCGGTATAATCATAGCCATTCCTTTAGTAAATACGACATGTCCAATTGCTGTAAAACATAGCATTATAGACATTGCAATTCGTGCTGATAAAGCAAGATTATATTCTTTATTTATAAATTTTACTGCGAAAATTGAAATGGCAAAACTTATTAAAAGTACTATTAAGGGTTTCATATTTACTTCTTTAATTCATTTACAAAGTTGATAAATGATTTTTGAGCTAACAATGAACCTTGGTTAAATAATTCGCTTACGTATGCCCAAGCAAATGAGTTTAATCAAGATAGAGGTACATGGGATATGGCGCAAGTTAATAGCATTAAATTAATGTTTAATATGGCAGTGCATTTAACCAAGAAAATATAAAGTCTTGGAATATTCAGTATAATACCATTATTTCAGCATCTTTGCTGCTAAGTGCTATGCCAACATTTTTCCGATTTGATACTATTCCAAATAGTAGCCCGTTTTAATCATTCTGTATGAAATAGTTATGTGCGAAATTGCGCTTTCGGTGTTGTTCAAAAATTGTTTTGTAGAGGTGTACATATTATTGCAAATTCAAACCAGATAGAACATTTGTGCCTTCTTTTTTACTCTTAAAATAACCATAGAAGTTTCGTGCTATTTTGCATAGTTACATTTCTGGCTTAGACAGACTAAGAAGTTTTATAATAACAGTTGTAATTCTTTAATTTATATCTAGTTCCTACCCAATTGAGTTTAATTTTGTATACAAAATAACTATGGTAAGTTTTTTTTGTAAAATGATTCTTCGAAACCAACTGGAAAAGCCAACTTTAACTATGGTTAAATCAAACTTAAACCTTCAAACTATCAAGGTGTTGCGAACGAATAATTTTGTAATAACCAATCCTACTAAAGAGATTAACAACCATAGTAAACCTATCGTCCAAAATCCAAATTTGATTGAAGCAAAGGCAGAATAAGGTATTATTAAAGCATCGTTGAATTCATAGGGACTGGCAATCATAAAAAAAGATACTATGTTTTCAAGTATATCGAAAAGCCCTGCAAGTGGTATGGAATAGGCAAGGGAGTATCCATAGTTCCTAAACCAAGAATTTTCACGGTGTAAATTAGAAACCATAGTCCAAATAGTAAATCCTGCTACAATTACGGCCATGATAAACGCAAAGTCAATTATTTGGGTTTTTAAGTAAATTTGAAAAGTGTCTTCTTGAATCATAAATGCATACCACTCTTTCATTTTAACTGCATCAAAAGAGGTTTGTTGTGTAAAGTAAGGAACTGGAAATTTAGATTTTAAGTAAGACGTTTCAAGTAAATAACTTGTCCAAAAATAGATCCCAAGTGCAATAGAAGAAGTAAGGGTCTGTGTTTTTATATTAGCTTTTCGGAAATTGCTGATTATTCGTATCATTTTTATGTTTTTTTAAATTATGATACAAATTTGAAGCATTGAAGAATCCTTTTCATTCACATTTGTGAAGAAATAAATTTCTAATTTTTACTTCTTATTCTGCTTAAAGATTGGGGTTTTATTCCTAAATAACTTGCAATATGGTATTGGGGTATGCGCTGTAAGGCTTCGGGTTTTTCTTTCAGTAGAATTTCGTAGCGTTCTTCTGCTTTAAGATTAGCAAGTTGAGAAGCTCTTTTTGTAGATTCTGTAAAATACTGTTCTGCAAGTTTGGCTCTTAAAATTCCAATTTTAGCGATCGATACTGTTAATTTCTCAAGCTTAGGTAAATCCATTACTAAAATTTTAGAATCTTCAATAGCATAAATATTTACTGTAGAAGGTACATTATTTAAAAGGCTATTATATTGGGTAATCCAATCATTTTCAAAAGCAAAATCACATACTTTTTCTTCGCCATCAATTATTTCGTAATACAAAAAACAACCTTTTTCTATAAAAGCAACGTTTTTACAGTATTGACCGGCCTTAAGAAAATGTTCTTTTTTTTTATAACCTTTTAAGGTAAAACAAATTAAGAGTTCTTTTATTTCTTCCGCTGTAAAAGTAAAATTGTTCTGTAGATATGATTTAAAACTATTCAATTTTTTGATTTCTTTTTATTGGTAGAGAAGGGTCTTGTGTCTGAGTACTAATTAATTTTAGATTATTGTTTTTAGAATTACAATATAATACAATAAAAAGTGTTTTTAACTAACGCTCAAACCGTTTTTGCTTCTACTACCTTTTAATCCAATACTGAGTTCTACCGAATAGAGAAACTCCAAGGTAACCCCTTATTTTTAATTTTTTGTTGTCTACTAACTCAATATAGCAATTGTAGGTTTTGCCATTTTCAGGATCTAAAATCGTACCGCTATTAAATTCACTACCATCTTTTTTTAGATTCTCAATAATAACCATGCCAATTATTGGTTGACCTTTTTTTTCTCCTCTACAAGATTCGCAAATTGCATTTTTTTCACTTACATAGCTTTCTACTATTTTCGCATAATAAAGATTGTTTATTTTGTAGATTTCAACAATTCCCTTTTTCTTATTGGTTTTATCGTCAAAAGTTTGCCATTGTCCAATTATTGATTGTCCGTAGCTAACAAAACATAAGATTGAAAATACTAAAGTGTATAAAAATTTCATTGTTGTATTGTTTTTTTAGTTGGCAGCGTTAACTTTTTTAGAATTTTGTTTTAAAATGTTGAATGTTAGGATTAGAAATATTAAAGAATGAATTTCGAAAAATACTCTCGACCAATGCCAAAACTCCCATGTGTTTAATACTGTTTTCAATTGATCTGTGTCAAATGCCCTTGCGTGAAACAGTTGATTGGTTTCTTTGAAATAGATGTAAAAGATGGTTATAATTAAAATAGCAAAAAATGAAGACACAAATGAATATCTTAAACCATCAGATCTTTTGTAATAACAATAAATACTTAAGCTAAAAGGTATTAATACAGCTATAATAGTTAGAAAAGAATAGTAACGGCTTATTACAGATCCAAACGTATCATAATATTCATAAAATGCTGTTGGAGATAATGATTGCCAATAGGGAACTAATAAAACCCCTTCAGTAATCTGACTCCCTAAGAAAATTGAAAATATGGCAATTAATGTGAAAGCTAAAAAGTCCTTCATTTTATACTAGAATTTGTTGATGCAAAATTCATCATAGTTTAAAATGCTAGCATTTACATATGTAAATAAAATTAGGAATTGTTCATCTTTCTTCGAATTCGGCTTAATTGTGTGGGTGATATACCCAAATAGGAGGCAATGTAATATTGAGGAATAATGGTTTCCACTGTTGGAAATTTCTCTCTAAAAATTAAGTATCTTTTATCTGCATCTAACAATGCCATTTCAATTTCTTTTTGCTCTTTTTCTAAAAAGTAAAATTCTGCTATTTTTCTGCCCAACCTTTCTAAATCGTGAAATTTGTTATAGCGTTTTTCTATATCCGAAAAGTCGGCAACTAAAATTTCACAATCTGTAAGCGCCTGTTGTGCTATTTTATTAGGTTGCTTTGTTAGTAATGATGTGTAAGCACCAATAATTGATAAATCTACGAAAAATTGTTTGGTGTACTCTTTACCTTCTTTATTTAAGAAAAAGGCTCTAACAATTCCCTTTTTTAAGAACCCTAATTTTTGCGCATATTCACCCTCCCTTACAAAAAAATCATTTTTTTTTAATGATAATGGCTTAAAGAGTTTCTGAAGTTCTTCAATAGTCTCATTTTCAATTGGACTAATTTTATTTATGTAGGATAAAAATTCTTGCATCTCTGAAAATTACTTTTTACATACAGCTTGTTATTAATGTCAATTAACCTATTATATAAGATTAGTTGCGTGTTTTTAATTTACGGAATGTTAAGTTTAGTTTTAGAAACGGAAGGCAAGAAATGTAGTTCATATTCCTTTTTAGATTTATTAGTCTCTTATTACTTGAAAATAAGCCAATTAACTTTATGATTGTGATTTGTTTTTTTCCATATGCTAAAAAATTATCCTTATTCATCCATTTATTGCTTTTTTTACTTTTGTGAATTCTTGATACTTTTCATTAGAAAATTAGACCCAATACATTGGCAACAACCTTTGGTAAAACCTAAAATTGAGTATTGAATTTTAGTTAGAATGGGCAAATCGTTTTTTATTTTTTTCAGTCCAATTCATTTTTTCTATTTCTATTAATTGGGCATTAATGCTCCGCAACCCTCCAAAGAAACACCAGTTTGTTCAGCAAGAATGAACATATTTCCAGTTTTTCCTTGTAATTCAGGTAAAGTCCAACGCCTTTTAATATCGGCCTCAATTTTCCATCCTTTTAGAAAAAATAGAGTTCTGGTTTTCTCAACTCGGTGCGGAATATTCTCATCAGATAATACTTTACATAAAAGTTCAGTATTCGCTTTTCTGGTTGAGTAAAAGTGAAAATTTACGGTTAGTTCAGATTCCGAATTCACTCCGTTTTCTTCCCAAATCTGCCACATATTTTCATTTCGTTTTAAATGAGCATTTAATTCAGATTTATTATTCATTAAGACTGTTTTTGTTTTTAGCCAACGACTTCTACTTATTATAAATATACACAGATTTTGGTGTAAAAGCCATAAGTCATTATTGATTATGGCTTTTGTTATCTGCAGTTATTTTCTGAGCAGTTTAAATCATTCCGTTTGTATGAGCCATATTTGGTGGAATTAATTGATTAACTGACCAATGTTCGATTATTTTACCTTTGTCTAGACGGTAAATGTCATAAAAAACCCAATCCTTTCCTTCTTTTTTACCTTCAGATTGGGTTACAACAAAATTACCTTCACCAATTATGCGATGAACTTTTTCTATTAAAACATCTTTGTAAGATAATTTAAGGTTAATCAATCCATTATCAACCTCTGGGTTATGTTGGATCAGATTTGAATTTAAATAATTAGATAATTGATCAAAATTTCTATTAATTAATACGTTGTTGACATAGTCTTCTACTATACTTTTATTTTTATCCGTAAGTTTTTTATTTTCAATCATGATAGGTCCCTCAACTTCCGGATTCCCATTTATTGTAGTTGGAGCACTATCCTTAATTGCGTCCCAATGCTCTGCAATTAATCCATCGTACAATCTGTACAAATCAAGTACAGTTTTCTTTTGTGCAGCTATTTCTACTTCAAAGTGAAGTACAACATAATTGTCTTCCGAAATAATTCGCATAAAAGGTTTTGATGGATTGTCAGGTTTTGGTAATTGTTTTAAAATAGGAATCATTTCTAGAAAACCAGCTTTACCAGATTTTACGGATGGATTATGTTGAATATAATCATCTTTTAAGACCTTACTCGCGTATTTGGAATCTGCTTTTCCTATTGCGTTTTTATAAAAGTCTAATACTATTTGTTTATTATAATGTTTCATTTTTTCTATGTGTTTAATTGGTAACTTCTTGTTTTGATTAATACAAGATACCGAGAGAATTGCGCACAAAAGTGCTATGCTAAATTTCATTTTAAATCTGTTTTTGATTATAAAAAAGCGAGATTTTAATAGGGTAGGAGTTAACTATTCCACATCAAAATATTGCGGAAATAGTAGAACCAAAGACTTGCCCCAAATTAATAGGGCGTCTTGGAAATAGAAGATTTTAATATGTGTAAATTCAATAACAGATGGTAAATATAAGATAAATTTAAATTGAATTTGAAGGCTTTTTTATAATTGCTGGAAACGACTGGTTTGCGACTTGCGCGGCGAAGAAGTCTAACGGATGTCTATACCATTCGCCAACTAAAAGCTTTTGGTTTTTCTGTTCAATGTAAAAATATAGTATTTCCCTGCCGGTTAAATTTCAATTTTGCAACTTCATAAATAATCACAGAGCGTTACGTAAAAGTTAGTAGTCCACATTACTTATTGACAATGTAAGTGTACATACATTTATACACTTATTATTTTTTTCCATTTGTCCGTTTCAGCAAATTCTTTCACTATTCTATTACGCTTTACCAATAAGTCTGTCATATATTTTTGTAAGAATAATTTGTCTGCCAACTTTCCTAAGACTCCAAGAGGCGATTCATAGTCAAAACTGTCTGTCATTAATGTCCCTCCATTAAAATTTTCAAAATAATGTTCATGTCTGAAACTTTTGAAAGCTCCTTTAACCATTTCATCTACGAACAAATTTGGACGTTCAAATGCCGTAATCTTTGAAGTTAATTTTTGATAAATTCCAAAGTGTTTTGCTTTCCACGTAACCGATTCATCCATTCCGATTTGCCCACTGGTTTTTCCAGCGATTGCAATTTCATTTGTATGTTCTGTAGCGATTTTATGTAAGTCGATACTTCTAGATAAGTCGAATACAATTCTTTTACTAGCTTTAATTTCAGTTTGTAATTTGATTCTCGGCAATGGATTATCAGTATGTATGCTAGCGTGTTCTTGTATGAGCAGTAGGGGATATTTCCAACGGAAAATATCCGCCTAGTTATAAAGATAATTGATTGCAGGAATTTACAAGTGAAAATTCCGCCAGCAATTAATTATACACCGTGTTGGTAAACGTTTTATTTCTTATTCTTGCTTTGAAAATCCTTTTCAGCTCTCTGACAGCTTTATCAGCCTCATATTTAAATCCAAAATAGACCATTCCTCCACCGAAAACTAGCATAATTATTGGAATAAGTGAAAAAAAATCATTAATTCCGTTGTTAATCATACTATAAATTGCTCCAATGGAAGCCAAAGAAACTCCACCCATCCAAAATACCATAAACACAATCACAAATCCATGCATTTTCAATTCCGCTATAATTTTTGTTCCGCCGACTCCAGATGAAATTTTTCCTGTTATTTTAGGTATGAAAGAGTTTCTATAATTAATAACTCTCTGAATATTAAATTGACCATGGTAATAAGTTCCCTCAAAAAGTTTTTGATTGGTTCGTTTACTAAATCCAAATTCAATTCCCTTTTTAGCTTGCATATTTTCAATTAATATTTTTTCCACTTCCTCTTTGGATAACGAAGTGACTAATTCAATTTTTCGAGAAGGAATTATTTTCATTTTCACAATGTTTGCCAACGCCGCTCTATGGGCAGTTGGTCGTTTTTTTATGGAAATATAGTAAAATCCAACAACGAGGTAACGGGAAAATTACTAATTATGAATCTGAATCCCGCTTTCATCGTTTATCAAGTAGCTTCGTTTTTTCACGGGGCGTAGCTTGTGGATTTTGTGGACTTCATAAAAATAGACAAACCTTACGTTTGAGCCCGAATCCATATTGTTTATTGGTTTTGTTAGCAACAGTTATTTATTTTCTAGATTACCATTTTGTAAAATCAGAATCAGGTCTTAAAAAGGGGTCAGACAAAAATTTATTTACAATGACATTAAATAATTTAGGGTTAGAGGATGGAGTGAAATGGGTTTCCCCGGGCATAATAGATAAATGAGCATGATTAAGACCTTCATAAATTTCTAAACTGTGATTACTTTTAATAATGTCTTCATCTCCTGCTATAACAAGTACTTCCGCTTTAATCTGAGATAAATCTTCCTTTGGGATATTCGGTTGATCTTGCAATAATCCAAGTAGTTGTTTTTGTACATTCCAATTTTTAGTAGTGTCCTTTTCTTTAATTTTTAATAGGATGTGATGTTTTTCTTTTTCTAGGTAATTTATAGCCCAAGATTTAACAGCTGTTGAATCTGGTCTCAAATTTGCACCCATTGCCACAATTTTCTTGATTTTGATTTTGTTGTTTATACCCATTTTTAAACCAACGATACCTCCATCACTCCAACCGACAATTGATAAGGAATCAAGTTTTAAATGTTTTGCCAATCCTTCCCAATCTTTTGCAATTTGGTCATAGGTAAGTGAATCTGTATTCATTTGAGATTTTCCTTGACCTCTATTATCCGCTATAATTACTCTATATTTTTCTTTGAAATAATCAATTTGATTTCCCATCCAAATTATACTACCACCATTTCCATGGATTAACAGCAATGGTTCACCTTTTCCATATTCCTCAAAATAAATTTTGGTTCCGTTTATGTTTACAAATTTTCCAGTATTTTCATTACTTCCATAATCGGTATCAAATTTAAAGTTCATTTTAACTTGGGCAGATGATGTACTGTTTATTAAAATTGTCAAGAGCAATGCAAATAATCTGGAAATATTTTTCATATAGTCATGATTTAAATTCACACGACCCAGCACTATAGGCAGTTCGTCGTTTTTTATGGAAATATAGTAAAATCATCAATGAAGTGCCGGGAAAGTTATTAATTATAAATTTGGATCCCGCCTTCATCGTTTATCAAGTAGCTCCGTTCTTTTTACGGGGCGTGACTTGTGGATTTTGTGGTTTTGAGAATAAACAATTGATATTCGGATTGCGTAAAAAGATTTGATATGTTAGTGCCTCCAACATGCGGAGCAAGAGAAAGGGGTTTTGGTTGACGCAGGTGTTCCGAGCGTAGCGAACATTTGAATACTTTAAAATAGATAATTAATAATATTAAATTTCCGATGAGGAAATTCAGCCACAATTAATTATGAACGTTGTTGTGTGCTGTATTAATTTTTATATATCGCATTCTCAAGTAATTCATCTAATTTTTTCCGATTTAAATACTCTCCATCCTTTATTATTCCGCTTATAGTTTGAGTATTTGAAATATCTAGTAAAGGATTTTTATCCAATAGTAATAAGTTTGCATTCATAGCTATTGCTACTTTACCACTATTATGTTCTAAATTAAAATACATTGCAGGATTTATTGTCGCTGTCTTTAACGCATCTGAATTAGAGAGACCAGCCTTTGTGAAAAGTTCTAACTCATCGTGTAAGCTAAATCCAGGAATAACATAAGCCACACCACAATCAGTGCCAGCTAAAATTGGCACACCGTTGTCATGCAATATTTTTGTAATTTTTAAAGATGTATTTAATAGTTCCTTCCCAATATTCCATGTTTCGACAGGATACATTTTTGATGGAAAGTTTAGTTCGGGATCCCATTCTTGTAATAAAGATTCAGGAACATATTTGTTATTATCTTGATTTTTGTATGTACCATCTATACGACTCCAGTTCCTGTCAATTGTAATTAAAGTAGGCGTTACATAAGTTTTATTTTCCTTTAATTTTTTAGCTAATTTGACCACTGTTTCTTTATTGAATTCAGAATTGAACTTAGAGTTGATGTTGGTAAATGTTTTTATTGCAGACTCAATGTCATTTGATAAAAAGTGACTTTTGAAAGCAGTTTCTAAACTATCTATTTCGGCTACGTCATTCGTTGAAGACTTCCAAATTCCATTGAGATGTTCCATGCTTTTTTGACCCATTTCAGAAGCTTTTGTAGCCTTAACTGATAAAGGGACATGACCAACAAAAGGCATGTCCAATTCTTTACACCTTTTTGCAATCGCTGAATAAATATCTTGTGACAAATCATCGTAAACCTTAATAAAGTCAGCACCTGCTTTATGTAGTGAGTCAACAAGTATAATGGCTTCTTCTTTATTTCTTGGTTGTAAAGAACCATTTAATAGTGTGAATGGTCCATCAATTATTGCACCTGAAAGATATATTTCTGGTGCTAAAACATTGGTTGAGTCTATATAATCTCTGGATTTTAGGTTTCCCCAAAGATCTCTAACACCCAAAACACCATTTGTAATGAACAAATTTAGAAAACCTTTATGTTCTTCCGAAGTCGTGTAATGTACATGCATATCCCAAAGAGCTGGCATCAAGAATTTCCCGCTTCCATCAATTATCGAATCGGAATTAATGTTATCAGATGATGAATGCTTTGAGATTGATACTATCTGTCCTTTCTTAATGGCAACGGTTTGATAAGAATTGGTCATGCCTTTTTCTACATCTATAACATTTACATTGGTAATCACTAGGTCACCCTCTATCGTTTTTTTGCTACAACTTGTGTAAAGAATTTGAGAAAATAAAATCAGCAAACAAAGTCTTATAATTTTCATGGTTAAGTTGTTAATAGTGCACACAACGCAGTGCTATGGGCAGTTGGTCTTTTTTTTGGAAATATAGTAAAATCCATTAACGATGTAACGGGAAAGTTACTAATTATGAATTTGGATCCTGCCTTCATCGTTTATCAAGTAGCACCGCTTTTTTTATGGGGCGTGACTTGTTGATTTTGCGGTATTAAGAATAAAAAATCGATAATCGGATTGCGTAAAACGACTTGCTATATTAGTGCCTCCAAAATGTGAGCAAGAGGAAGGGATTTTGGTTGACGCAGGTGTTCCGATCGTAGCGAACATTTGAATACTTTTAAAAAACTATAAAAATGAAATGAATAATGCTCATCATCTGTTTGATTATGAAAAGTAGTCGTTTACGAAGCTCTGAACTTTCAGCTAAGCACAAACTTTGATACGAGCTAAAAGTGTTGATTTAAAGATTGTTTCGCCTATTTTTTAAATACTTTGTTGGCAACTGTTTATTTTTCTTGAATTTTTATTTTCCCGTTCTGCCATCCTTTGGGTAGATGTAGGTTCATTCCTGTTTCATTTTCAACATCTATTAATTCATTCCTAAGGTCAATGCTCCTTAACCCAATATTAGTTCTATTCTTATTTATAGTTTCAAGAACTATATCGTATGGAATGGCTCCAAGAAATCCATACGAAGTTAATTCATGATTGTTTGAAGCAGCAATTCGCCAGTCTTCTATTTGAGCTAATTCATAGGGTGATATTTCACCTTGTTTCAACGCATTCAATAATTTTGGCTTTAAATAATCATATATAGTGTCTTTCGAATTATAATTCACTGATATTGAATTATGATGACTTAAAATCACTGAGCTCCATAAGTTATTTCCGATAAGTCGTTCACCAGGATAACCATATACATTTAAAATTTGCTCCAGTTTCTCTAACTGATGTTCGCTATGGGGAGCAAATTTTTTTTCAGAATATCTCCTTTTAGCCTTTTGTCCAATTCTAAGTAATGCCCCAAATGCTTTTTTCTGGTCTTTTTTAAACATTTCGTGGACTTGTTCTTTTACCTGAATGTTTAGTCTTGATAGGTAGATTTTGTGAAGGGAATCATATGATGTCATTATTTTAGTCCATTCCGGTTTTTCCCTAAAAGACTGTAAGTTGTCATTTTTGTTAATGCTTTCTAGTGTCCAACCAGCCTTAATCCCTAGCCCAGCAAACTTTAATCCTGATTTATAATCTTTTTCAAATGCACTGAGTTCAGTAGCAACTTTGACATCTCTTAGAAACAGGAAATTAAACTGTTTGAATAGAGAATCAAATATGTTAATTGCAGAAGTGTATTTCCCTTCAACTATTAACTTTTCGCATTCAATCACTTTTGAATGGTAGTTCAGGTAGTTTTCTTGAGCCTTGCTATTGGAAGAAGCGAAAAGGAAGCCTATAAGTATAAGGGTTAGGGAAAGTTTCGTCATAAAATAGAAGAATGTTTTTTTGGTACAAATAGTTGCCATCTCAACGCAATGGGCAGTTGGTCTTTTTTTTTTGGAAATATAGTAATATCCATTAACGATGTAACGGGAAAGTTACTAATAATAAATTTGGATCCCGCCTTCATCGTTTATCAAGTATCCCCGTTTTTTCTACAGGGCGTGACTTGTGGATTTTGCGGTATTGAGAATAAAAAATCGATAATCGGATTGCGTAAAACGACTTGCTATATTAGTGCCTCCAACATGCGAAGCAAGAGAAAGGGATTTTGGTTGACGCAGGTGTTCCGAGCGTAGCGAACATTTGAATACGTTTAAAAAACAATAAAAATTATATGAATAATGTTATATCATCGGTTGGGCTCTGAACAGTACAGGAGCAAACTGGCGTTTGCTTTCCTATATGCACGTAGTGAATTTTTTATTTTGATTTATTTTTTCTTGTCCAGTGCAAAATCTAAAAAATTTTGCGGACTTTATAAAAACACATAAACCTTTCGATTAAGCACGAAGGTCATATTGTTCATAGGTTTTGTTGCGCTTTCGTTTTAATCTTTGCTTAAAACACGATAAGCTAGTCCTTAAATTTCAATAAATGATTTATCATTTATTTACTGTTCAACTCCATATAATCAAACACCAAATTACACATGGCATTAACGCCTGTCTTAAACGAACTATCGTCCATGAGGAATTGTGGCGTATGATGGTCTCCGACGGTTTTTATATCTCTACCTATGGTCGTTGAACCGACGAAAAAATAAAGTCCTGGCACTTTTTGAGCAAAGTATGAAAAATCCTCTGCTCCCGTAATGGCAGGAATAAGAGTGACATTCTCCTTTCCTGCAGATTTTTCTAAAGTTGGCAACATCATTTCTGTTAACTTTTCATCGTTGAAGGTTACTGGAAAACGCATAGAGTAGGGAAGCTCTAATGTAACAGTTGCTCCAGCAGCTTTTGCAGTAAATTCTACAATTTCTCTTATTCTTTTAAGTACAAAAGCTTCGTCTTCATCAGTCAAGGTTCTAATTGTACCTAACATTTCTACTTGCTCTGGTATGACATTACTTCGATTCCCACCATTGATGGCTCCTATTGTTACAACTGCAGCATTATCAGTCAATGCAACATTACGACTTACAATAGTTTGTAGGCTAGTGATAATTTGAGCGGAAACCACTATTGGGTCAATGCCAAACCATGGAGATGAGCCATGCGCTGGTTTTCCTTTAACGGTAATTTTCATATCATTAACACTTGCCATAATACCCGCTGGTCTATAGGTGATTTTTCCAACTTCCGTTAAAGCATCCATATGTAGCCCAAAAATGACATCTACTTTTGGATTTTCTAGTACACCTTCTTTTGTCATTAAATAGGCCCCACCTTCTTCACCGATAGGTGCACCCTCTTCGGCTGGTTGAAAAATAAATTTTACGGTGCCTTTTAAATCGCTTTTCATTTCTGAAAGTATTTCAGCAACTCCCATTAAAATAGCAACGTGACCATCGTGACCGCAGGCATGCATCACAGAAGTTTCATTACCATTGTACATGGTTTTTACCTTTGAGGCAAATGCTAAGTCATTCTTCTCTTCAACAGGTAAGGCATCCATGTCTGCTCGAAGTGCTACAACAGGACCGGGCTTATCTCCTTTGAGAATACCAACAACACCTGTAACACCTACTTTTGTTTGGACACCTATACCTAGTGACTCTAAATGTTTGGCAACTAGGGCTGCTGTACGAAATTCACGATTTCCTAATTCCGGATTTTGGTGAATATCGTGTCGCCAATCGATAACTTTCTGCTCAATCTTATTTGCTCTTTTAGTAACCTCTTCACTATAATCTTTGATTTGTGAGAGTGTTAACGTCGAATAAAGCATAAAGACGAATAACGATAGCATTTTTAAAGGGTATTTAAAGTTTGACTTGTTAGTCTTAATTTTCACTTCTTTAATGTGTTTTGGATTGTGTATTCTTCTAAAGAATTTAATCATTTGTTGATTGGCATTTCGATTTATGGGAAGGTAGGATAATTAATTAACTTTAGAGAACCGGACTAGGGCTTTTCATATGATACGGTGTTAGCAATAGTTTTTAATTCGGTTTATTCATTCCAATCCATTCCTCCAAGGATATACCATTTATTTTCTCTTTTTATCCACGTGTGTGTTATTCTGGTGCTACTTTCAAATAGAAGAAAGCGGTAATGTAGAATTGCAATATTATTTTCAATATGAATTCCTTGTTTTTCAATTCGGAATTTTGTGTCCGTTGACATTGGTTTCGAAAAGTATTTTTCCAAATATTCCGAACCAGAATTTTTTTGCGCAGAATTTTCTAAACGACTAGGCCAACCAAGAAAATTTTCGTCCCACATTGATAAGATTTTTGAGTGGTCAGCATCTTTATGAGCTTTTATATATTCTTCTTCCAAATTCCATAATATATTCTCTTGGTTTTCGTTCGTTTGACTTTTATCGGAACACGATAGTGATAATCCTATAAATAAAATCGATATAATAATATTCAATTTCTTAAATTCTTTCATTTAGTTGGTTCTGTTTGAAGTTGCTGATTTAATTATTGCCAACACAGTGCTATGGGCAGTTTGTCGTTTTTTTATGGAAATATAGTAAAATCGAACAACGATGTAATGGGTAAGTTACTAATTATGAATTTGGATCCCGCTTTGATCGTTTATCAAGTAGCCCCGTTCTTTTTACGCGGCGTGACTGGTGGATTTTGTGGTATTGAGAATAAAAAACTGATAATCGGATTGCATAAAACGACTTGCTATATTAGTGCCTCTGACGAGCGAAACGAGAAGAATGGATTTTCGTCGATGCATGCTTTCCGAGCGTAGCGAAAATTTGAATACTTGTAAAAAACAATAAAAATGATATGAATAATGCTACATCATCGATTCGGCTATGGCAAGCAGGGCAGGCAAGAAAACTTTTCAGTTCTGTCTGGCCTGCGATCCCGAGCTTTTTGTTTTGTAATTATCTTATTTTTTTAATTGCCAACTTAGTGCAGTGTTATCACAAATTACTTTTTTAAAAATAGAAATCACATGAGTAGATCCAAAAGATTTGGCGGACTTAGTAGATTAATCCAAACCATAAAGTTACTCACTTATTGCCCTATTTGCTTTAGCCATTGTTAGGCACAGTTTTACTAATTAAAAACTTAAAAAATTTAAGTTGTCATCTACTTTGCTAAAGTACATTTGCCAAGCAGCATGTCCATCATCAAACTGTCTGGTTTTTGTAGCCATGAAAAGAATTTCACCGTGATAATCAAATATTCCTGATGTTGTAAGTGCTTGGTGTTTAACTTGAGCCAAAAGATTACCTTGAAAATCGTATTTCTTCAGATGGTCAAATTCTGATAGAATAAAATATTCTTCCTTCACTAAAATAGAATTTGTACCAAAACTTAAATCAAGTGGTATTGTAGTTACTTTTTCTCCATTTGGTTTAACTATATAAAGCGTGCCAGGCCCATATAATAATAAATTATTTGAGTTTGGTACTTCCTTTATATGATAATTGATTGTAAATGAAGTTGCCGAGCGACTTACAGATTCGTCGCTTAAATCAATTGTATTTTGTAATTCAAAATCATTGTTAAAATAGAAAAGTTTTGATTTGTAATTTGCAAAATTATATTGATCTGCTTTAATAACATCATAAACACCCCCGAATGCCATATAACCATCAGAGGTACTAATTAGGTTTCCTATAAGAGCATCTCTACCTTCGATTGAAAAGTTATGACTTTCAACAATGTTACCTAATAGATCAAGTTCATTTACTGTTGCATGATATACATTTTTACCTGCATCATTTTCCATATAACGCCCACCAACAGAAAACAAATTATCGTTTAACTTTAAATAGTTTAAATCGAATTCCCATAGGTCGAAATTACTTTCACTAATTCCGCTGTTATTTACTTTAAATTCTTTTCTACTTATAGATGTAGCTGTGTTATAAGGAATTTGTATAAAACTAGCTCCATCTTCTAAAAACATTGCAAATGCAAGACGATAACTCGAAGTATTATTATGAGTTGTTATTTCACCTAAGTTTATTGATTTAGTTACTTCAAAATTTTCATCAATTTCTCTATAATAAAAAGAATCTGATTTTTCTATATAATACATTGCACCATTAATAGGATTGATATCACATGCTAATGAATAATAATTACCTTGATCCATATAACTTGGCAAGTAAGCAGAATTCTCAGCCGGTAGAATAGTAATTAACTTAGAAAAG
Organism: Flavobacteriaceae bacterium EG-1; assembly: GCF_009649685.1. Taxonomy (GTDB): domain Bacteria; phylum Bacteroidota; class Bacteroidia; order Flavobacteriales; family Flavobacteriaceae; genus Aurantibacter_A. Next base: position 1,306,329 of record NZ_WJPK01000001.1, on the reverse strand, counting down.
ACGTCAACTGCATTATTCTCATTAATCGCATTTAAACTTAGGTTAAATGTACCCGACTCATTAAAAATTTTACTATTTAATTCATCTAAGCTCGTTTCTTCGCCACCCCAAAAATATTCGTATTCAATTGCATCTTCTGAACAGTTTGAAACAACTAGGGTTTCCCCTAATTTTATTTCAGTATTGGCGATATTTAAACATGCGGTAGGGTATGTAAATGTTTTTGTTTTATTATCTTCTTCTTTCGAACATGACATACTGAATACAACACAAATTAATAAGGAAAAGAAACTTACTTTTTTCATAAGGTATTATTTGGTTTAGGTTTCTAACGATTTATTTGCAGATATATTGACCAAATTAATGCTTAACCCAGCCCTATGGGCAGTTCGTCGTTTTATTTAGGGGCGTGACATGTGGATTTTGTGGTTTTGAGAATAAACAATTGATATTCGGATTGCGTAAAAAGATTTGATATGTTAGTGCCTCCAACATGCGAAGCAAGAGAAAGGGGTTTTGGTTGACGCAGGTGTTCCGAGCGTAGCGAACATTTGAATACTTTTAAAAACAATAAAAATGATATGAATAATGCTACATCATTCGGATTTGTGTATGAGTAGTAGCGGTTCTTTACTTACTAACTTTTCAGTTTAACACTGACCTTTTTTTTATGTTTGTACTTTAGTCTTAACACTTAACTACTATTACTTGTACTCTGCATTATGTGCTGATATTATATCCTTTAATTTGTTCATATTATAAATAGTCTGGACTCTGATTATGTTTTCGTGTAGATTCATTGGGTTAAATAGTATGGTTTTCATTCCTGCTGCTAATCCAGATTCAATTCCTTTCGTACTATCTTCTATTACTAAACACTCATCAGGATTCATTCCCATCTTTTTCGCTGCATAAAGAAATATATCAGGGTCAGGTTTCCATGAGTTTATTTCATAAGAACTAAATATATTATCCCCGAAATACTTTTTTAAATCGGTTATTTCAAGTGCTTTATTAATTTTTTTTGCCGGACCACTTGAAGCAACGCATATTGAAAGTGTATTTTGATTTAAAAATTCTAATACTCCTTCACACGGATTTAACTCCTTTTCAAAAAGTTCATCAACTAATTTGCGATACTCTGAAATAAAATTTTCTTTTAAATTAATGTTATGCTCTTTCTCAATAGACTGCAAAATTTCAGCCAATTTTCCTCCTCTATATTTCTCCATCATTGCATTAGCTGAAGATTCTATTCCATAATCTCTTAATTTAATTTCAAGTCCGAGGTTGCAGAGATATTCACTATCAACTAAAGTACCATCACAATCAAATATCAAGCATTTTATCATTTTGTTCTATTTACAAATAGCGCTGCGATGATGTCGCATTTCCATAGCTCAGCATGCGAAGACTACGAAATAACCGTACCCTGTATTTGCTCTTCTATAAGTTCACCGTCTTTTACATAGACATAATACGATTGATTTTCATCATTTAAAGTCACCGAAGTATGTACTTTCTCATTTATAAAATGAATAGCAGAACGATCATCACAAGCATAACCATCGGTTAACTTTCCGGAAAGAATATTGTTATGATACAATGGTCTGCGCGACTTTTCTGAATTGTAATGCGGACAATGGCTTTTATCAAGAAATTTCATTCCTTGTACAATGCTAAGTGCTGCCGGTCTAGAATCGGTTGTGCCTGCATTAAACCAACACAATGAACCTGCACTGCCACCACCCATTACAACACCATTATTATAAGCATTTTTTAAAGCGGTATCTATACCTTGCGCTTTCCAAATAGCGAGCATATTTAGTGTATTTCCACCACCTACAACTATGGCATCCATTTTTTGGATGATTTCTTCAAAAGATTCTTTTTGGTCATAAGAATTTATCCAAACGCTTAACACATGGGGTATTACATTTATTTGAGAACATACGTCGTAAAAAGAATTAATATAATCTTGGTCTTCACCACTTGCTGTTGGAATAAAACAAAAGTTGGGTTTTTCTTTTCCTGTAGCTTTCGCCATATAGTTTAAAAAAGGAACAGTATGCCTTCCGCTGCCATAAATAAATAGTTGTCTTTTCATAGTTGCCTACAAATATAGATGCTTTTTAAAATATAAAACCCGATAGCAATTATCGGGTCTTAAAAATTTCGGTGGTGTAGTTATATAATAAATCACTACGATCTATTTTCACTGCCTTTATTGCCGGAGCGCCTTCTAGAATTCCGATTATTAGAATTCGCTGATCGATTACTATTCCGGTTGCGGTTACGATTTCTATTGTTGTTTCTAGACTGATTTGAATTGCGAGGTTTACGCGGTTGATGCGCTGGTTCTTGCGCATCTTCATCACTATCGGTAAACGGATGCTCAGGCATTTTTGGTACTTCTTGTTTAATTAATTTTTCAATATCGCGCAAGTAGGCTCTTTCTTCTACATCGCAAAAAGATAAAGCAATACCACTTGCACTTGCACGACCTGTTCTTCCAATTCGGTGTACATAGGTTTCAGATACATTGGGTAAGTCAAAATTAATGACCAATGCTAATTCTTCTACATCAATACCTCTAGCGGCAATATCGGTGGCTACTAAAACTTTTAATTTTCCTTCTTTAAAGGCTCCCAAAGCTTTCTGCCTTGCGGTTTGCGATTTGTTACCATGTATGGCAGCAGATCTTATACCAGCTTGATCCAATTTTTTTACAATTTTATTGGCTCCATGTTTGGTGCGCGAAAATACCAAAACGGAATCTCGTGGATGTTCTTCTAATAAATGAACCAACAATTTGGTTTTATTCTTTTTGCTTACAAAATAAACTCCTTGTTCAACTTTTTCCGCTGTTGCTTGCTCTGGTTGAATGCTTACTTGCTCAAAATCTCCCAATATCTTTCGAGAAAGTGCAACGATGTCTTTAGGCATTGTTGCCGAAAAGAAAAGAGACTGACGTTGCGACGGTAGTTTGGCAATTATTTTTTTGATATCGTGTATAAAACCCATATCAAGCATTTGATCGGCTTCATCGAGAACAGCAAATTCAATATCTCTTAATGTGATAAACCCTTGATTCATTAGATCTAAAAGTCTACCTGGTGTGGCCACAAGTATATCTACTCCATTTTTAAGTGTATTAACTTGTTTTCCTTGTTTTACGCCTCCGAAAATTACAGTATTTCGTATACCGGTATACTTGCCATAATCGGTTATGCTTTCTCCAATTTGTATGGCTAATTCTCGCGTTGGGGTAACTATTAATGCCTTTATTTTTCTTTTGTTTGAATGCCCACCGTTAGTACCATTTTGCTTTTTAGCTTCATATAAATGGTGTAGTATGGGAATGCCAAAGGCTGCTGTTTTACCAGTACCTGTTTGTGCAACCCCTAATAAGTCTTTACGCTTTAGTAATATGGGAATCGCTTGTTGCTGTATGGGAGTGGGGTTGGAGTACCCTAAACCTTCGAGGGCATCTAATATTGGCGCTGCAAGGCCTAAATCTTTGAATGTCATATAAATAAATAAGCTGCGAAGGTAAGTCTAAAAAGGCACTTTAATAGTTATATTTTTTGGTTCTAAGGTTTTAAGCGAAATAACTTACTACAATGCTGCTATTGCTGCTTCGGCACAACGCTCGCCATCCATAGCAGCAGATACTATTCCACCAGCATAGCCGCCACCCTCGCCACAAGGAAACAATCCTTTTATCTGTGGATGTTCTAATTGCTTATTTCTTGGGATGGTTATTGGTGATGAAGTGCGCGATTCTACGCCAACTATATTCGCCTGCGATGTGTAATAACCTTTCATTTTTTTTCCAAATTCGGCAAAACCATCACGAAGGCGACTCCCTATTAATTTAGGTAGTAAAGAATGTAAAGGAGCTGATTTTAGTCCCGGTTGGTAGGAAGTATGGTTAAGGTCTTTTGATAACTTGCCTTCAACGAAATCTGTTAAACGCTGCGCTGGTGCTGTTTGCGTTCTACCACCTGAAGTGAATGCTAAACGCTCTAAATTTTTTTGATATTCCAATCCCTTTAATGCTCCAAATTTTTCATATTTAAACAAATCGTTTTCTACATCAATTGCTACAACAATGCCCGAATTTGCGAAAAGATTGTTCCTTTTTGAAGGTGACATGCCGTTTACTACAACTTCACCTGGTGCTGTTGCAGCTGGTACGATAAACCCACCCGGACACATGCAAAAGGAGTATACACCACGCCCTTTTGATTGATGCACTAAACTATATGCTGCTGCAGGTAATAATTCATTTCTTTTGCCTGAACAATGGTACTGTATGGCATCAATAATTTCCTGAGGATGTTCTACACGTACCCCCATCGCAAAAGACTTAGCCTTTAATGCTATTTCTTTTTTATCTAGTAAATAGAAGATATCGCGTGCCGAATGACCTGTTGCTAGAATTACACTATTTACTTCTATTTCATTAGTATGGTTAATTACTATAGCATTTAGTTTATTAGCTACTATTTTAAAATCAGTTACTTTGGTATTAAAATGAACTTCGCCACCACAATTAATTATTGTTTCGCGTATGTTTTTTACAATTTTTGGTAGTTTATTAGTGCCAATATGTGGGTGCGCATCTATTAATATTTCCTCAGTTGCACCATGATAGACTAAGCTTTCAAAAACACGACGTACATCGCCACGTTTTAAACTTCTGGTATATAATTTGCCATCAGAATATGTGCCTGCGCCGCCTTCGCCAAAACAATAATTAGAATTTTCGTTTACATTGTGATCTTGATTAATAGCTTTTAAATCGCGACGTCGGTCTTGCACGTTTTTGCCACGTTCTAAAACAATTGGTTTGAATCCTAATTCCAAACAGCGTAGTGCAGCCCACATTCCTGCAGGTCCAAAACCAATAATGTGAATGGCTTTGGATTTTGAAACGTTTTTATAATCAAAAGAATACTCATTTGAAGTGGGCATGGGTTCGTTAATGTAAACCTCTAATTTGTAGTTGAAATAGATGCTTGGTTTACGCGCATCAATAGACTTCCGAAGTATTTTAATTTCGATATCACTTTCAGAAACACTTAAATATTTGGCTGTTTTAGCTTTTAGCCCAAATTGCGCTTCCTCTTTTAGACTAACTCGTAATTGAATGTTTCTAACCATACCGCAAAACTAATGCAATTTGATCATGTGGCACATAGCTAATTTTCGCTTTTGCTTTTTTTACAATCTATCCTTAAAATGCTACAACTCGGTATTTATTTCTTTAAGATTACTAACTTGTTATGAATATTTGTTTTAAATAAATGCATATGAAAAAGTTATTTGCTATTCTGTTATTTTTATTTTGTTTTAATTCTGCTATTGCACAAGACATAAATGCATATGATATTGAAGTAACTATTAATAATATTGAAAACGATGAAGGCCAGATTAGAATAGGACTTTATAATTCTGCCGATTCTTGGTTGAAAAATATAGATAAGGGGCTTAATGGTACCATTGAAAATGGTACTTGTAAAGTAATTTTCAAAAACGTTTCTAATGGTACTTATGCCATATCGTCTTACCATGATGAAAATAGCAATAATGAATTGGACTCTAATATGTTAGGCTTTCCAAAAGAAACTGTAGGCTCTTCTAATAATGCTCCGGCTAAATTGGGTCCACCTAAATGGGATACCGCTAAGTTTGTGGTTAATGGCGAATCTTTAAAATTAACAATAGACTACTAATAGTATGCAGCGATTTGTAAAGGATATCATCAATTCCTTAATAATTGGTACCGTAATTTTTTTCGTAGTACTAGTTATTCTTTATGCAACAGGAGCTATAGATAGTAGTTATGCTTTGGAAGAAGCTTGGGAAGAATACTATCAGAATTTAATTATGTCCACGCTTATCTATTTAGCAAATATATACGCATGGCGTTTATTTCGACTTAAGTATGGTAGTCTGATTAGCTCTTTTAAGAATTTAGGATTAGGTTTTTTATTGAATATGCTTGCATCTTTTATTGCCATATTCATTTCCCGACTTATTATTCAGGTTGTAATTGCTGGCGATTCTATTGGAGCGTTTTTAGCAAGTCAGCGTTACTATTCGTATTGGATTCCGATGTTTATAGCGGTGATCATTACTTTAGCATTTTATGCCTTTCATTTCTACAAACACTGGCAAGAAAATAAAGTTAAAGAACAAAAGATTATTGCGGGTACCGCTTCGGCAAAATTCGATGCCTTAAAAAATCAGTTAGACCCACATTTTTTATTTAATAGTTTAAATGTTTTAACAAGCCTTATTGAAGAAGATCCTAATCAAGCTCAAAAATTTACAACCTCATTATCAAAGGTTTACAGGTATGTACTTGAACAGAAAAACAAAGATTTAATATCGGTAGATGAAGAATTACAATTTGCCAAAACGTATGTTCGCTTATTAAAAATGCGTTTTGAAGATAGCATCGTTTTTGAAATTCCTGAACAAAGTATTGACCCTGAGGCCAAAATAATTCCTTTGTCGCTACAATTGCTATTAGAAAATGCTGTAAAACATAATGTGGTAAACTCTGAAAGACCGCTACACATAAAAGTATTTGAAAAAGAAAATATGTTAGTAGTTAGTAATAATCTGCAGGCGAAACAGGTAGTGCGTAAAAGTAGTGGCGTAGGATTACAAAATATTAAACAGCGATATCAAATTTTAACAGATAGAAAAGTAAATATTAATAAAGATACTTCATCTTTTAGTGTAGAACTGCCGATGCTTACCAAACAAGTTTCTAATGTTGAAGTTCAAAGAATTTATATTGATGATAAATATTATAAAAAGGCAAAAGAAAAAGTAGAACGAATTAAAAAATTCTATGCAAATCTTATTTCATATTGTATTGTTATTCCATTTTTAATCATATTAAACTATCAAACTACAGAATTTCCTTGGGTACTGTTTCCTATTGTAGGATGGGGTATTGGGTTAATTACACATGGTATGGAAGCCTATGGCTACAATCCTATTTTAGGCAAAGGATGGGAAGAACGTAAAATAAAAAAATATATGGATGATGATAATTTTTAAGTGCAGTAAAGCAATAATTAATGGAATTTACAATCCATCCATAGAAAACAACAATTCAGAAAAGTATATTTAAATATTGCCCTTAATTATTAGAGATTTGGAGAAACAAATAATAAAAGCACTATGGACTATTCAGATAAAGAAAGTAAGTATTTAAGAGCTCAAGAGCGCGTAGATGAATTAAAGAAGTTTTATTCTAACATTATCTCATACGTACTTGTAATTGCCATGTTAGCAGGAATTAATTATTATACCGATCAATGGAATTACCCTTGGTTTTTGTGGGCTGCATTTGGTTGGGGAATCGGAATAATTTTTAATGCAATAAAAGTGTTTGGATCAGATCCTTTTCTTGGTAAAGGTTGGGAAGAGCGTAAAATAAAAGAATTAATGAATGAAGATAAAGAGGCAAACCGATGGAAATAAAAACAAGAGCAGATCGTAAAAAATTAAATAGAGCTAAAAAACGTATTGCCGAGTTAAAAGGATTCTATTGGCATTTGGCTTCGTATTTAGGAGTAAATTTATTTATAAGTATTTCTAAAATTATTCGAAATCTAGCAGCAGGAGAAAGTTTTGCAGAGGCGTTTTTTGATTTTGGAACTTTCGCTATTTGGATTTTCTGGGGAATAGGCTTAGCATTTCATGCCGTAAAAGTATTCTCTCTAGTATCTTTATTTGGTAAAGATTGGGAAGAGAAACAAATTCAAAAATACATGCAACAAGAAAAAGAACGTATCGAAAGATTTAGGTAATGATAGCAAATAAATACATAAAGCGTACAGATGCAATAGCGAAAGTAAAGGAAATTAAAAAATTCTATACTTTTTTAACCACCTCCGTTATAGGATCAATCTTTATGGTGGGCATGGCTGTTTTAATTTTTATAAATGATGAACCTTATGCCAAGGTGCCCATTTTAATATTTCTATTTACACCAATTGTATTTACGGTTATCGTTTATATCGAATACTTACGAGTGTTTGAAAAAAGAATCTTGTTTGGTAAGAATTGGGAAGAAAGACAGATTTCAAAACATATTGCAGAACAGAAGCAAACAACAACGAAATATATCTAATAGTAACAGTATTAGAATAATTTCATTTTAAAGAACAAATAAAATGGATCACCTAGAAAAACTAAGGAGAGCGGAACTACGAGTAAAGCAAATAAAGAAGTTTTATAAACACTTGAGGATTTTTGTTATAGCTAATATTCTATTGCTGATTTTTAAATTTAGAGCATACGATTTTTTTGCTGAACAGGGTATTACAGATGAAGGATTTTTTCAGTGGTTAGATTGGAATATTATTGGTACACCTGTAATTTGGGGAATAGTACTAGGAGTACATGCCTTTCACGTTTTTGTAATGAAGTCTAAACCAATTAAAGAATATACACCAAAATTTTTAAAAAATTGGGAAGAACGCCAACTACAAAAGTTTATGAACGAAGAGGAAAATATTAAGGACTAACCAAGAAGTATCTTTGAAAGATGAAAGTAATTGTTATTGAAGACGAAAAACCTGCTGCTCGAAGATTGTCTAGGCTTTTGGCAGAATTGGATGTCAATGTGTCTGTAATGCTACATTCTGTAGCAGAATCTATTTTATGGTTTGAACAAAATGAGCACCCAGATTTAATATTTCTAGATATTCAATTGTCAGATGGTCTTTCATTTGAAATTTTTGATGCTGTTGAAGTCAAAAGCTCCATAATATTTACAACAGCTTATGACGAATATGCTTTGCAAGCATTTAAATTAAATAGCATCGACTATTTATTGAAACCAATTGATGATGAAGACTTAGAAAAAGCAGTAAAAAAGTATAAAGAATTACGACCAACAGCTACCAAATTAAGTCTAGATTTTGATGATATTAAAAAACTACTTGTTAACCCAATTGAGCGAGAATATAAAAAACGATTTACAGCGAGAGTAGGGCAGCACTTAAAAATTATAAATGCAGATGAGGTTGAATGTTTTTATAGTGAGAATAAAGGTACCTATGCCGCAACAATTGAGATTCGAAATTATTTGTTAGATACTACACTCGAAAGTCTTGAAAATGAATTGTCTCCACAAAAATTTTTTAGAGTAAGTCGAAAATTTTATGTAAATGTAGATCACATAAAAGACATTATAACTTACTCAAATTCAAGGTTGAAAATCAAATTAAATCACTTTAATGAGCAAGAAATTATTGTGAGTAGAGACCGTGTTAGAGACTTTAAGCTTTGGTTGGCATAACGTGTTTTAATGTATTGGATCACAATATTTTAAAAAGCGGTATAGATTTTACTTATATCGCTCAGGATCAACCATTTACTTTGTTTTGTCAACTCTATTGTCATCAAAAGCGGAGGGAAGTAATTTAGGAATTAATTTAATAAAAATTGGTAATAAAACTGCGCCCCCCGGTAAAAGAAATATTGCTAGCGAAGGTATGCTTTTAAATATATCTATCAATTGATTTTGCACCTTTTTTTTCTCTTCTTCATCTAAATCTTTAATTGTAGATTTTGTTAAGAGTGCTACCAGTTCTTTGCTTTCTAAGAGTTCTTTTTTTAAACGTTTGCTATTTCTAGAAATAAGTTTGTCTACAACTTTGGCCATACTTTCATAAAACTGCACGGCTAAATTGTTGTCTTTTAAAAAGGGAACGATATGCGCATTTTTAGCAAAAAAATCGGTGATTTCAACTAAGGCGCGCTTTATTGAAACTTCAGGTATTTTTAAATCTCTTCCTATACCGTGAATAAATTCAGATTCTTGGTATTCGAAAGTTTGGTCTTCCCAAACTGTTAGGCAAGCAATATCTAAGAAATAACGATTTTCCCATTCCGATTTATTTGTAACTAACTTTTCGCGATAGGTGCCATCAAAAGTTTGCTTTTCAAAATCTACAAATGTTAATGATGCTTCAAAAAGTTGTGCTAGGCGCTCATCACTTTTATTAATTTCCTTAGAATTTAGTGCGTAGTAAGTAGTATTGATAGTCAAAAACTCTAGTAATTGAGCATGCTCTTTTGTTCCTTTTATATTGGTAAGATGATATTTATAGGTTAATACATCAATAAATAATAAGGAATTTGTGATGATACTATTAAATGTCTTACTCAACATATTATCTTCTAAGTACACCCTAGATTCAATAAGTTTTTCAAGCTTAGTTGATGTTTTATTTCCTGAAAATAGCTTACTTAAAAAAGTTAGTCCACTAACTTCTAGTTGGTCATAAAACCTTAAAACACTTTCTAGAAAAGAGTTGAAATCTGAATTTTTAGTTTCAATTTTATAGGTAAAAAATAATGAAGTAAGTAAGTTTATTTTAGCAATCTCATCTTCTGATAATGTATGCTCGGGAACAATAAAATTTGGTGTTTTTACATTGATCCCATAAACAAATCCAGTTTTTTTTAAGTCGACATATAACTCACGAAAATCATCATAAATGTCAAGGTTATCCTTAACAAGATGACCGTATTTGTCTATCCAACCAGACGCCGAAGGGTTCATACTTACTTTATTAAAGACTGCAAGATAAAGTAATTTGAGTCAGTTTAATAGCATTAGTTGTCTTAGAAATGCATGTCGTTTGAAATTATTTTCTTTTTGTTTACCAAAAAATGAACCCCTAGATATTTACTGCGTAGGTAAAGATGAATATTTAATCTAAAAATTGTATTATGAAAAAAAGTAAGCTTTTAATTGGACTGTCTATTCTGACAGTTTTAGGGGTAATATTGATCGCAGCAGATCATATTGATGCTCCATCAACAACAGGTACGTCTGCAGATATAGCAGATTTTTATGCATTTGAACCAACTGAAGGTTCTAGTAATACTGTATTTGCAGTGGACCTTCAGTCTAATATCCTTCCAGATTTAGCATTTGGAACATTTGATGAAGATGTTTTAACCGAAATTAATATCGATACCGATAATGATTTAATTGAAGATTTAGTAATTCAAGCCATTCCTAGAAATGGTATGATGTATTTTTTTGGTCCTTATGCACCATCAGAAACCGGATTAAATGGTACAGTACTTACTGATTACCCGCTTGGTGAGGTTGAGATTTCTGCAGAAACAGCAATAGTGGAAACTACTAATGATGGAGTTTCTTTATTTGCAGGACCTCGACAAGATGCTTTTTTCTTTGACTTTTTTCAGTTTAACAAAGTAATAGGTGGAGAAGCACCAGAAGGATTCTTGCCTCCTGAAGAAGCTTCAGACCCATTTGACGGTACAAATACAATGTCTTTGGTGATTGAAATACCCAATGCCATGTTAGGTACAACAACAGGGCAAAATGCTCTAGGCCTAACGGTTTATAAAACTTGGGTAACAACTAACAGAAAACAATAATTACAATTTTAAAATTAAAAAGATGAAGATTACTAAATATATAGTGTTATCTGCAGTAGCAATGTTTGCTTTTACTGCATGTTCGGAAGACGATAACGGAATGGAGATTATGCCCACTGCTACTTGTGATGATGGAATAATGAATGGTATGGAGACAGCTGTTGATTGCGGTGGTTCTTGTACACCATGTGAAGATATGCAAAATATGGAACCAGATTTCTCAGGTACTTATTCGCAAGTAGATTTTATGGGGCGACCTGGAATTAATACAGTTTTAAGTTTTGATATTGATGGGCAACCCAGTGTTAAAGATGCACATAATGTTTCTATTCCTTCAGAAATGGCCGCCATTTTTCAAGCAGGTTTTGAAGCTCGATTGGAACAATATCATGACGTATATGCTGGTTTGTTAGGGCTTGATCCTGAGGATGTTAATTATGAGAATAATATTTTAGGATTAGACGCTGCCACACTTACTGGGTATTTGGCTGCTGATGTTCTAGAAGTAGCTCCTGATTTACCTACTACTTATTTTAACCCTGGTACTGATAATAATAATGATGGAAGTATTTTAGTTCCTGATGGTGATGAAGTAGCCTTAACCGGAAGAACTCCTCAAGATGATGTTATCGATGTTTCTTTAATTCTTCTTTTTGGAGGAATGGATGGTGAGCGCTTTAGTGGTCAAGATGATGGTAATGGTGGAAACCTACCGCGTTTAACCTCAGATGGAGTTAGTCTTTCTGCAGATATTGCCACAAGCTTCCCTTATTTGGGAGCTCCTGAATAAGTCTATGAAAAAGGGAGCATATAGGGAGGATTGAAAAATATCCTCCCTTATTTTAAATTATCAACTCTAACTAAATTAAAAGAATATGAAATTTGTCTTGTTATCATTTTCCTTAGTTCTATTACTATCCTGTAAAACAGAGCCTGTAATTAATATCACAAATCCATCCGACTACGATAAGTATTTAACTGTGAGCAAAAAAGATACTTCTTCAAAGTATTTCGAGATTTGGAATAATAAAATTAAGCCCGATAGTTCGCAACTCTTAAGTTTTGGAGTTGTTGCTGGTGAATATAATAGGTACTTCAAAAATACGGGTGATATTAAATTTTTGAAGAAAGCTGAAAAGGCACTTAAAAAAGCTGTTGAAGTGGCCAATATTGGTAAAGCAGGATATTTAAGGGCACTAGCAAGAAATTATATTTCACAACATCGATTTAATGAGGCATTGGTATTAGCAGATTCTGCTAGTTATATCGGAAGTGGGGTAAAGGAATCACAAGCATTATTATTTGATATTCATATGGAACTTGGTAACTACGATGTTGCTAAAAAATATTTAGATAGTACCGAAAACATATCGAGTTTTGGCTACTTAATTCGGGTGGCAAAATGGAATGATTATAAGGGTGATTTAGAAACAACCATTCGGTTTATGGAAAAAGCTATGGCGAAAGCAGAAGACTCTAAAAATATAGGATTAAGAATTTGGTCATATTCAAATATTGCAGATTATTACGGACATGCCGGACGAATTAAAGATTCGTACGACCATTATATTAAAACTTTACAATTAGATTCTAGCAATGCTTACGCAAAAAAGGGAATAGCTTGGATAGTTTTTTCTTATGAGCATAAACCTAAAGAGGCATTACGTATTCTTAACGCCGTCGTAAAAAATAATAAGTCTCCAGATTATGTGCTTTTACAATCGGAAATAGCGGAATATATGGGAGAAGAACTAGAGCGTATAGAATTTATGGAAGACTATTTTAAAGTAATTAAAACCCCTTCATTAAATCACATGTACAGTGCTTATACTATACCATTATATCTTGATGTTACTGAGCAATATAGCAAAGCATTACACTTAGCTAAACAAGAAGTTTTAAATAGGCCAACACCAGAAGCATATAGTCTTTTGGCAAAAACATATTTAAAAATGGGTGAAAATGAAATTGCTTTAAGTATTATAGATCAGTACATTGTAGATAAAACATTTGAGCCAGCCATATTATTTAGAGCTGCTGAGGTATATAAAGCAGTTGGTTATTCAGACAAAGTGAGTGAATTAAAAAAAGAACTTACAGGTGCGTTTTACGAATTAGGACCGCTTATGGAAAGTAAGATTTTAAGTCTGTAATACCATTTTAGTTTTTAGGTTAGGTTGATTTTTTTTTTGGGAAATGTCGCATCATATTGATGCGACATTTGTGTTATAATAATTTTCGCATTAATACTGGTAATAGCAATAGATCTAAAATTAAAGCTGTTAAAAGTGTGACACTAATTAATAAACCTATAGTAAAACTCGGCGTGTGTACAGAAAGTAATAATACCAAGAATCCAAAAAAGAGAATTAATGTAGTTATTACTAAAGCCCTACCAGTTTCGGTAAAAGTTACCTGTAATGCCTCTTCTTTTGTTAAGCCGTTTGAAATACACACTTTATATCGACCCAAAAAGTGAATGGTGTCATCAACAGCAATACCAAAAACTATTGCAAAAACTACAGATATAGTAGCTTCTAATGGTATACTTAAGAAACCTAAAAGGGCTGCAGCAAATAGTAGGGGCAACATATTTGGTAATAATGAAATGAGTAACAATTTGAGGTTTTTAAATAGTAAAGCCATAATTATCGCTACCAATAATAGTCCTAAAAGAAGACCTTGCAACAAACTGTCTTTAACGTAAAATGCATTTTTATCTAATAAGATTCCAGTTCCTGTTAATTTAAATTTAACCATTGTTGAATCGGTATTCTTCTTTGTGAAATCGTAAAATTTATTGTAAACAACATTTAGTGTGTCCAGACCTACATCTAATACTTTGGCGGTAATTCTTGATTTTGTTTCATCTTCATTTACAAATTTGGTAAATGGTTTTCGTGCTAATTTCTTGACTTCACTTTTATATTTCACAAAAGCTTTTTCCGTTTCGGGAAGTACAAAAAAATCAGATTTATTTAAGTTGTTGGCTTTATGTAACCCTTTGTAAAAGGAATTTACGGATTGTACATTTCGTACTGGTCCTAAAGATTTTAAATATTGTTCTACCTTCTCTATTTCTTTAGTTATTATAAAGTCTGTTATTTTGTAAGGATTCTTAGTAATTACCGCTACTTCTAATGGTCTAAATCCACCATAATTATTTTGAAAAAAGTCAAAATCTTTGGCAATTGGACTTCCTGTTGGTAAGCTTTCTTTTATCTGGTAGTTTGTATTGACTTTCGATGTTCCTAAAATACAAATTGCTGTAAACGCCAAACTCAGTATTAAAATTGGTTTGTGATATCGTTTGGTTATTACGTTTACTTTATTTAGACCATTTATCCATTTCGGTGATACACCATTTTTTGGTAATACTTTTTCTTTTTTAACCAGAAGTAATAGTGTACAGGTAAAGCAAATAATGGTAATGAAAGCTACCAAAACGCCAATGGCCGAATTAATTCCAAAACTGCTAACCACACTAGATTTTGAGGTTAGCAGTGATGCAAAACCAATGGCTGTTGTAACTGAAGTTAGTAGGGTAGAAATGCCAACTTCTTTAAGTGTGCGCAGCATCGCCTCATTTTTCTCTAAACCTGCTCTTAATTTACTGAGATAGTCATCTAAAATATGAATAACATCAGATGTACCTACAATTAATATTAATATGGGGTAAAAAGATGCTAGTGTGGTTAATTCCTTACCCAATAGGGCGAGTAAACCTAAAAATAATATTAAAGCTAATATTATAGAAGTCATGGTTATGGCAACTACTAAAAATCTTCTATACACCAGAAATAAGATGATTACTACTAAAATAGAAGCCGCAATGGATGTTTTTATTAACTCTTCTTTTTGCATGGCAATTAAAGCCTCATAAAAATACGCCCGCCCTAGTATATGGTAATCTGTAAAGCCATGTGCTATTAAAAGTTGTCGTAATGCTGTTAGCAATTCTATACTTTGAGCATAATCAATTTTATCTTCGGTCTCTAAAGAAAGTACTAGTGAGGTAGCATTTTTATCAATTAGCGAATTAATAAACAGTCCATCATCTTTAATTTTTTTCCAATCGGTGGCATATTTTGTAGAATCTGTGGTTCTAATTATGGGTAATTTGGTATATCCAAAACTGGTTTTTAAAGGGTAGAATAAGCTTGTTAATGATTGGTTTTCAATCACATATGGAATTTCTTTTGAAGCTTGTGTTAGATCATTGAAACGATTAAGAAAATCTTGATTAAAAACTGTGTTTTCACTTTCTATTGCCACTAAAAGAAAGCTATCGTCAACACCAAACTCATTAATAAATTCCTGATAAAAAATTAAAT
The DNA here is from genome assembly GCF_009649685.1 of Flavobacteriaceae bacterium EG-1. GTDB lineage: Bacteria > Bacteroidota > Bacteroidia > Flavobacteriales > Flavobacteriaceae > Aurantibacter_A. Next base: position 1,290,541 of record NZ_WJPK01000001.1, on the reverse strand, counting down.
CTTCATCTCCTTCAGGAAAAAATTGACTAAAATCAAAAGAGAATTTTAAATTGGGTAAGAGTAAAATAGCTATAATGGTTAGCACCAAAAAGAAGCCCAATATGAACTTTTTTAATGCTATTATTTTTTGCATATAGTGGGGTTACTTTTTAAAAAGAAAATCTATTAACAAAGATAATACTGGGGAATGTAACAAAGACTATATTTTTAAATATATTAAAGTTGTACCCAATTGTTTAGGTCTAATGTCCAATCGTAATTTTTATAGCTTATCGAAACTGTAGAGGATTGAATAATTCCATAAGATTTTAGTATTTTTTTGATTTCTTTTTTTGAGCCAAAGTCACCACGAAACCAACTAAATAGTGAAGTTATTGCAATTTCATTCGTTTCTTTTTTATATTCTGAAGACGATTTTAAGTATTTTTTGGTGCCCAGATTTAATTGTTCATCTAAGCGATTTGCCTCGTAAATGGCAACCGGTGGGCAATCTTTTGCTCCACAGTTTAAAGCAAAATGTATTCGGTAATCTCGCTTATCTACACGTAATTTTCGCTCTAATTTATTCGGAAACCATTTTCTAATTTTTCCCAACCCTAATTCCCATTGCGATTTTCTAATAATACCATGTTCAATTTTTGCAAATGATAGAAATCTTCCAGCAATTGGAATTTGTTCTGCTTTAAAAAAAGACCTTCTATCATCATATTTTTCGGGATGCTCGCTAAGAATAACTTGAATGTAAGCATTGTAAATATTTAACCAAAAGGCTAGTTTTTCATTATCCGTAATTAAACCATTATCCAAATCTTCTAAAGAAATGGAGGACAATTTTGACTGTATTTTGGCAGTTGGTTTACCGTTTTTAATGTTATATAAAAACGCTTCAGAAAGTGCATTTAAATTTATGTTCTCTATATTGTGGTTTTGACAGTATATCGTTTCAACGTTATTACTTGAAATCAGCACAATTAAAAATGTTTTCAATAAAAATGATTTCATCTTTTTTAAATTAGAATTGTATTATTGTTACTTACGAAGAAATGAATAAAAGGTTTGTCGTTATTCATTTAAAACCTTTCTTAAAATACTACGTAGATACGTTGAAACTAGTTTTGAAACTCAAAATTAGCTAAAGTATAAGAACGAATTAAATGATATCGATAATCATTCCAGCACATAATGAGCATAATAATTTAAAGAGTCTTTTGCCTTTATTGGTTGACCTTTCAATAAAAGATGATGTTGAAATTATTGTTGCTTTATCCGCACAAAATTCGGATGACTCAAAATTAATCTTGAACCAAAAAAAGGTACGTTTTCTAGAATGTACTAAAAAGGGTAGGGCAGTTCAAATGAATTGTGCTGCTAAAATTTCTAATGGTGATATATTGGTTTTTCTTCATGCAGATGTAATTCCACCAAAGTCCTTTTTAAAAGATATTAGAAATGCTCTAAGTACGGGGTTTGAAGCTGGTTTTTTTTCGTACCGTTTTGATAAGGAGAGTTTTTTATTGCGAATTAATGCTTCCTTTACTCGTAACAAAGGATTTTTTACGGGAGGCGGAGATCAATGCCTTTTTATTAAGAAAACAACTTTTGAACTTTTAAATGGTTTTGATGAAAAACAATTCCTTATGGAGGATTTTGAATTTTTTGAGCGCATGAAAGAAAATCAAATTAAGTATACGATTATTAAAAACGACTTAATTGTTTCTTCTAGAAAGTATGAATACAATTCGTATTTACGTGTAAATTTATCTAACTTATTGTTGGTGGTATTATTTAAAATAGGGTATTCCCCAAAAAGGTTAAGATTGATACATAATAAGTTGATTCGTACGCCATATCAGATGAGTAATTAACTTGTATCTTAATTAAAGCCGCTAAATTATTGAGTACGTACATCAATGGAATTTGGTAATTCAAAAATTTCTAAATCAAAATATGGAAGTGCCGCTAGCAAGTGATCAAAGATATCTGCCATTACATATTCATAATTTTCCCAACGTTTATCGCTACTAAAGGCATAGATTTCTAATGGTATTCCTTGTGGTGTAGGTTCTAGTTGTCGTACCATTAAAGTCATTTTTTTATTTACGGCAGAATGGTTTTGTAAATAATTAGTGACGTATTTTCTAAAGACACCAATGTTGGTAAGGTTTCTTCCGTTTATCGCCAATTCTTTATTTATTTCATTCGAAACGTTATATGATGTTATTTGTTCATTTCTTGTTTCGAGATATGGTTTTATAAGTTCAATATTTTTAAATGAAATAATATCCTCGTTACTTAAGAATCGGATGCTTTTTTGACGAATAATTAAAGCACGCTTTATACGTCGACCATCTGAGTCCTGCATTCCACGCCAATTTTTAAACGAGTCTGAAATTAAAGCATAGGTGGGTATTGTTGTAATTGTTTTGTCAAAATTTTGAACTTTTACAGTTGCTAGTGTAATTTCACTCACCTCGCCATCAGCACCATATTTTTCAAAAGTAATCCAATCACCAATTCGGACCATGTCGTTTATACTCACTTGTATGCTTGCAACAAGACCGAGGATAGAATCTTTGAAAATCAATAAAATAACAGCAGAACCCGCACCTAAAGCTGTGAAAAAACTCCAGATTTGTACATTAGTAATTATCGCGAAAATCGTTAGGAACCCGATGAACCACGCAAATATCATGAAAACTTGAATGTAACTGTCCATCGGTTTGTCACGAAACCTTGGTTTTGTTTTTAGGTAATCGTTGGTGCTTCTAAAAAGACTCTTAACAATATAAAGAACTAATACAACCCCTATTATCCGAAGTGTTTTTAATGCAATATTACCGCCGTATTCAAAATCAATAAAAGCAATAGGTATAAATTCAAATAGAATAGATAAAGGTATGATATGTGCTAAATATCTTGGAACCTTATTGGTGACAAGAAAATTATCAAAGTTTGTTTTTGATTGTTTTGCAAACTTTAAGGATAAATAGCGTAGTATTTTCCAGATGATTAAGTCAAAAAACCAAGCTAATATTATAGCACCTACTAAAATTATAAATAAATTTAAATACACTGCTAGGTTTTCACTTAAACCTAGCTTTAAAAGGTATTCATAAATTATTCGAGACAACCCTGTATTCATTCTATTTTGTTTGAAATACAAAATTACATCTTGAGATAGTATTTAAGAATTATTAGAACTAGTTATATTTCTTAAAGTTTTCAAAATTAAAGCAAAGAGGTTAGGTTATTCTTGTATGGCCAGTACAGGTACATTTTTATAAAAGCCTAGGCGTTGTAAATTTGGTTTGCCAAAACCTAAGGTTTTCCAGAACGAAGGTTTTTTGTTAATATAACTTATCATATTACTTTGTTTAATAGCAATAAAACAGCTTAAAGCGGTTGCTAATTTTACATGCTGTATTACATTAAATTCAAAATTAATTTCTTGGAGCTGTTTTTGTAAAAGCAATTTGTTTTGCTCTTGGACTTTAGTTAATTTTTTGTTTGTAACTAAACTTAATATTTGAATCTTAGCATTGTAAATCTTGGCAATTTCAACTAAGGATTGCACTTTGTTTTGACCTAGATTTACATTAAAATTAGTGGTGAAAACTATTTCTTTAATACCTTTTAAACTGGCATTTTTTGGTACAATTATTATTGGACATTCTCTATTATTTTCAATGACCAATAGGGTGTTTTTACCATATTTCCCTTTTTTACTAGTCATGCCTTTTGCGCCCATTACAATAATGTCTATCTCAAGTTTTTCGGTAACTTCTTTAATTGCATTAACTAAATCAGTTGACCTGGAAAGTACATGAAAACGGTGGTTTAGTGGAGTTTTTAAATACAATAATTGGGTTAATATATCACCAAGCCCTTCTTTCGATTTCCTTTCAGACATTTTGTTGAAAGCCTCATCGGGGTCTAATAAATTAATGTTGTCAAGACCATGTGCGTTTTTTACATAGGTATTTAAAATATAAAAATCACACTCGTAGTTTTCAAAAAGTGTAATGGCATATTGAATAGCATGCCAAGAACTTATTGAAAAATCTGTTGGTAATAAAATTTTCTTTCCCATGTTGTTTGTTTTAAAGACATAAAACGGGAAACATTTTATTGAGTTTTATGCCATTATTAAGTTGCATCTTTTGCATGTTCAACTATTCTGGTAAACACTTTTGTTTTAATTGTTCTATATTTTTTTATATGCTCTACATACATATTGCGATTTTTTTCATGATTGTTTAAATAGAACGTATCGCAAGATACTTTGTCGTCATTTATAGAATTTCTTATTGCACCTTCGTACTTATATAATGATCCAAGCCTCAGTGTATTCTCCCGCCTTATTGAATGTAATTGTTGTAATAAATCTGAATTGTTAAGCAGTTGTCTTTCTAGAGTTATCAACTGTTCTAATTCTTCACTTATATATTCTAAATTATTTGCCCAATTATTTATCTCTGCCTTATCTTTCTTAATAATTGCAGTCTGGTCAGATTTGTATGGATAAAATGACTTCGCTATATTCATAATATCATATTTAAGTTAATGTGCTCATTTTCTTGTATTACTTTTTCAATGGTTAATTCTTGTGTTCCTGACGGAAATTCCCATTCTATACTATCGCCTTCACTATAGCCTATTACAGCAGTTCCCATAGGTGTTAGAATCGAAATTTTATTGTTCTTAACATCACTATCTACAGGCATCACTAATTTGAAGGTTTTTTTCCACCCACTTTCAGAAACAATAGTTACAGTTGTATTAAACCGAATTACATCTGTTGGCATATCAGCTTCATCTTGAATAATTGCAAGTGCCATTTCACCGACTAACTTTTTTACAGAGGTTCTAAGTGTTGCATCTTTATAGTAGCCAGAAAGATTCATTAAGCGTTTAAGAAGTACATACTCTTTTTTTTCAATAACAATATTTCCGTATTTCATATTGGTATAATTTTTAATGTTATTTCTGATGCGGAATAAATTTTATGTAAAAAAAATCCACCTAACAATTACCATTTAATTGAACTAACTAATACTGATAATGTGCTAAGCGGATATTTCAAGAAAACCAATTATCTATTTAGCCTGCAATTCCCCCGAATTTACAGCTGCATAGATATCTGCTTCTATTACTTTATGGCTTCCGAAAAATCGTTTGCCATCTTTACGTTTTAGTTTTACTTCTGTAGTACCATCAGCTTTTTCTTTTACAGCAGTAATCTCAACTAAATTTCCTGGTATTGCATTAAAATTTGCTATTCCACCGCGTTTAATTATAAAATTAGCTCGCGGAAAGTTGATGTGTTTGTATTTGTTATTTTCAGGATTTCCGATTTTATAAGTATCACCAATCTCAATTGTAGATTGCTGATCTACCGTGCTTTGTGCTTGTAGCGTACTAACTGAAAATAAAAGAGCAATAACATATTTTACCATAGTTCTAATTTTTAAAGTTTTTGTATTGACTCTAAAAAAGCAAATGCTATGCCTATTAAATTAACCGCTGTAGTTTTAATTGTAAAATACAGATAGTCAATTAGTTATGTAAAATATTTTTTTTGGGACCTTTTAGCTGTATGGAGAGAAATTCCACAACCGGGGAAATATTACTCAAATTTTATTTTAATTTTTCCCGCAGTGTTTTACGGTCTATTTGTAGAATTTCAGCAGCTTTTGTCTTATTGCCTTTTGTGTGTAGTAGTACTTTTTTTGCGTATTCTTTTTCCATTTCCTTTAGAGAAACAAAATCTTTTTCAGGAAAATTTATTTGGTATTTTAGGTGTTCGGGAAGATCTTTAACAGCTACAGTTCCATCACTCATTATTATGGCTCGTTGCATAATATTTTCAAGTTCTCTTATGTTACCAGGCCAGTTGTAGTTATTTAAAATGCGCAATGCATCGGCAGAAATTCCTAATAATCGATCTTTGTATTCGATGCCATATTTACGTAAAAATTTTTCGACGAGTAGCGGAATGTCGGACTTACGATCTCGCAATGGTGGAACTTCAATCTCTACAACGGTTAGACGATAATATAAGTCTTCTCTAAATTTTTTGTTTTTAATATCTTCTAATAAATTGGCATTGGTGGCGGCTATAATTCTGATATCAACTTTTTCTATTTTACGCGAACCAACTTTGCTAATTTCTTTTTCTTGTAATGCTCGTAACATTTTGGTTTGAACCGCTAATGAAGCATTACCTATTTCATCTAAAAATAAGGTGCCCCCTTCAGCAGCCTGAAAAAATCCATTACGGTTTTCATCTGCACCTGTAAAAGCTCCTTTTAAATAACCAAATAGTTCAGCTTCTTGTAAATTTTCAGGTATTGCTCCACAATTTACTGTGATAAAAGGGGCATGAGAAAATTTACCAGAATAATGTATGGCTCTTGCAACAAGCTCCTTTCCGGTTCCACTTTCACCTTTTACTAAAATAGTTGCTTTGTTGTCTTTTACTCGCTCAACAATATTTATCACTTTGTGAAACCCTTCTGATGCACCAACCATGTCGGCATATAAATTGTTTTGTACCCCCTCTGTTTTTGGTTTAATTATTTTACTCTTGTGGGTATGCGATAGGGCTTTTTGTACAGAATGTTTTAATTCATCTTTTGTAAAAGGCTTGGTTAAATAATCTGTAGCACCAGATTTAATAACCTTTAAAGCGCCATCTACTGATGGATAACCCGTAACAACAAGTTTGTGCATATCGGGGTAGTGTTCTTCTGTATATTTTAACAATTGAAGGCCATCTACCTCAGGCATTTGAATATCAGTAATTAATAAATCGATTCTAGTATCTACTAAAATTGCAACAGCCTCTTTAACAGAAATAGCTTTATAAGTATGATATTCCATAGCTTGTAAATGCCTTTGCAGTAGCTCTAAAATGTTAATATCATCATCAACTAATAAAATATTTTCTTTACGTAATGCCATAGCTACAATTTAGGAAAATCAACGGTAAAAATTGTTCCTTTTGGGGAGTTGGGTTTATGCCTAATAGACCCCTTATGACTATTTAATATTCCATGAACTACACTGAGGCCTAACCCTGAACCCTCGCCAATAGGCTTTGTTGTAAAAAATGGTTCAAATACTTTGTCATCATTTTTTTTGGGTATTCCTATTCCTTCATCAGAAATATTAATTTCAATGTTATTTGGTTTATCAATTACATTAAGTCTAATATGACCTTTTTTCGGTGAATAGAAAACAGCATTCATAATCAGATTAAATAGTACTTGCGTTACCTGTACGGTGTCCGATTTTAATTCTATTGCGTCCTTATTAAACGTTTTAATAATTTTTATTTGCTTTTCTTGAAGTGAAGGTTGTAGTAGTTTTAGAACGTTTTCTATAATAGGAATTAATTGAATTGTTTTCATTTCTTGTGGCATCTCACAAGCAAAAAACATTAATTTTTTAACAATTTCGCGACTAAAAATGGTGTTGTCAATTATTTTTTCTAAATCGCGAATGGCTTGCTTATCGGTAATTCTATCTTTTAATAATTCCGTAAAACCAAGAATATTTGCAAGGGGAGTATTTAATTCATGAGCAATTCCTGCTGTAATTTCACCAAGTATGTAAAGTCGGTCTGTACGTTCCATTTGTCGCTTTACAGTTATTTCACTATCCCGAATTTGTTTTCGTTCAAAGAGATTTCCAACAGCTAAACTTACACTATCTAGTAATTTTTGTTCTTCAATTAAAAAATCTGCAAGTGTATATTTGTTTGATGGATAACCAACTTTTATTTCACCACTATCTTTATTAAATACTTTGATTCCAGATTGCAAACAAACCATAGATTCATTAAAATTTTTAGTCTGAACTTGGTATTGCCCACAACTTAAAAATACCTCCGTTTCTTTCTCAAACTGCCAAGCATTCTTTAAACAAAAGGCTATGGCCTCTAAAGAAGTTTCTAATTGATCATAATCGGAGTTTACAATAATTGAAGTAACATCATATAAACATGTTAGTTCTTTTATTCTTTCTTTTAGTTTTGCCTCTGTAGATGTCATTACTATGAATTGTCTCTTTCAAATATCTATAATATTTAATGAGCCTAAAACCCAATTTGTGTTAAAAGTTTGCGAGATAATTAATTGTAATTGAAAAACATAGGTCTTTAGCAACATCTAAAAGCACTGAAAATAATATCTTAAGATTTAAGAATTTTAAGCTATGATGGCGAAACTACACCCAAGGTATATAATTGTTCTAAGTTTGGCGCTTTACTACCACCATCGGGCTCTAAGGTAATACCAAAGGCTTCAGAGCCATTGGCATTAGGATTGTTTAAGGTGAACACTTTATTTTCATCGCCATTAAAATCATTTAAGAGTCCAATACTTGTTGGTGTTAAAGGATCAAGTTTTAAAGACCAAACTTGGTAAACAAAACCATTTGGTGGCTCTGGTAAGCCTTGAGCATCGATATATAATTTCTGTTGTTCAGTATTCCAATATGCTTTGGCAAAAGAAGTAGGGGATACCGCTTGACCACCAAGGGGAATTACCGATATATTCTTGTCTCGTAGTGTAGCTAACAATTCCTTAGATTTCTCTAAAGAAGTATTTGATTCAGATATTTGTTGTTCTAGCTTTTCATTTTCTTGAATTACAACTTCTAATTCTGATTTTAAACTTTCATTTTGATTGTACATCCAAAAGAGACCTATCGCGAATAAAACAGTTGCAGCCCAACCCAAATATTGTGACCAATTGGAACCTTTATTGTTAATATCAATTACTTTTTTGTCTTCAGAAATTGAAATCTTAGCTTTAATTGGGCTAAAATTATAGGTAGTTTTCGGCGAAGCTGTTTTGGTGAGTTCAAGAATTGCATTTTCAATACTTATTATTTCTGAAAGAATTTCAGGATTTTCAACAGATAGTTTATAAACCTCTAGATTTTCAGCATCAGAAAGTTTTCCGGCTACGTATAGCTCAAGAATACCAGAATCTATGTATTGTTTTATATCCATCTTAATTACTCATATTCTCACGTAATTGTGAAATGCAACTTCTATTTCTAGTTTTTACTGTACCAACAGGAATATTAAGTTCTTCTGAGGCTTCCTTTTGGGTATAACCTTTAAAATATAAAAGGTCTATAATTTTTATACACTTTTCTTTTAGGTTTATAATCAGGCTTTTAAGTCGTTTTTTGTCAACGGTGAATTCGGTTGTTTTGGTGTCTTCTGCAATATCTACGAAGTATTCAACTGAGAGGTTCTTTTTTTGTTGTTTATGGGATTTAGAGCGCAGTTCATCTATTGCAGCGTTTCTGGCTATATTTAACATCCAAGTAAAAAACCGGCCTTTAGAGGTATTATACTTATCGGCGTTATTCCATGCTTTTACAAAAACATCTTGACATATCTCTTCGGCAATTAAATCATTTCTCACTATTGTATTAATCACACCGCAAATATTTTCGGCGTACATACTATGCAACTTTTCAAAAGCTCTGGGGTCTTTAGATTGAAAGCGTTCTACTATTTGTTCTAATTGCATAAATCTATTTCTAGCGATGTGTAATTTAACTAAACTTGTTAAAGAAGCAATTTTAAATTGAATTTTTTATTTTATTAGGAAGCGATACCATAATCGTATAAATAAATAAAGGCCGCCATTTGGCAGCCTTTTTGTTAGTTTAGTTTTATTTTTTACAATATAGAAAACTAGTTTTAATCTTTTTGTATTAAAACTTCAGCTTGTACAGCTACTTCGCTCCATGTTTTGCTTACACCATCTTTGCCTGTATGTAAAGCTTCACAAGCTTTGTTTATAGACGCTACTGCAGCTAATGCATCCCAGTTTTCAAGTTCCATAATGCCTTTAAATGTATAATGGTTATCTGTAGTTTTTTCAACCTCTAAAGGGATATTTTTGGTGTTCCCATTTAAAGTTATATCAATAGAACATGCATCACCTGAAGCAACCTTAAACACTCCAGATATTAATGTGGTGTTTTCCATTACTCCAAAAAAGAATTCAAGAATTTTTGGGTCTCTAGTTCCAGTGGCATCATTAGTAAATAAACTACTTACGGGTATAGAAAATTCTGTACCATTAAGTGATTCTAATGGTGTAGCACCTGAGTTACTTTTTGTAAAATTAATTTCAGTGAATTGGCCGCCTACAGGTAACTTTTCTGATGTTTTATAAGCTGTAAAGCTCACTTTAGTAGAATCTTGAACTAAGCTAAATTGTTCTGCCGATACGGCCTCTATAGCTTCCAAATCTTCTTTGGCTTCTTTTTTTGTTTCTTTACAGTTATAGGAGGCTATTAGAACTAATGCTAATACAGCCATTTTAATTGTTTTCATACTTATTTTGTTTTTTACAGATGATTTGTTCGTATTACGAATTATAAAGAATCAAAGTTAAGTATTAAAAAAAAGCATTTCAAGGTTCAACTAAAATGATTTTAGTAATTCAGTGTTCTTATGAAGACCTCTTTTTAAATTCTCACATAATAATAGTGACTTATCTATTCTGGTTTGAGAAGTCTTATAGCTTAAAATAGCATAGATAACACTACGTTTCTTTCCAGCTGTAAAGGATTCAAAAATTTTATTTGCATCAAAATCACTTTGTAAAACAGCTTCCAATTCTTCGGGCATTACTACACCATATTTAGAATTGTCTTTAAAAAATTGTAATTGGAAAATATCATTTTTAAGCACTCCTAGTTCTCGTTGGTATCGTTTGCCAAATAACATATAATAGTTGTTGTTTCTTTTTTGAAAAGCTGCATGAAAAATTATTTCTTTTTCATTAAAACGTGCCACAACTTTTACTCGTTTCAATTTCCTATCAATAAATGGCTTAATTATAGCAACAGGAAGTTCTAAAGCAAAGTATTTACCTGTTATTGAAATATCAAAAACCTTACTTTTCATTAAGATATTAGATTGGTAATTACCTGAGTCTCGCTATGTAATGTTTTATGTACAGGACATTTATCGGCTATCTGTAATATTCTAGATTTTTGTTTTTCGTTAAGGTTTCCTATTAATTTAATATCTCTGCTAAATGTGTCAATTTTAGCACTGTCAGATTCACAATCTTCACAATCTTGGGCATGTGATTTGCTGTATGAAGTATGTACTTCTATATTTTGTAAATCCCATTCTTTTCGTTTGGCATACATTTGTACAGTCATTGCCGTACATGCAGATAGGCCTGCTGAAACTAATTCATAAGGTGAAGGACCATAATCATTACCACCAAAAGATTCAGGTTCATCTGCTATCATATGATGATTACCTACTTTCATAGTTGTTGTAAATCCATCAGAATTATCAAGACTCGCAACAACTTGATGTTTTGTTCGTAGCTCATTATTGTCTGGTATTTCAACATATCTTTTTGCCCAGCCTGCTATGACTTCTCCTGCATAAATAGAATCTTTTTTATTCATTAATAAATGGTCAGCTCCATCTAACGAAATATAGCTTTTAGGATGTTTGGCAGCGCGGTAAATTTCTTCGGCATTTATTATTCCAACCGTATTGTCTTGCGGAGAATGCATTATTAGAAGTGCTTTTCGTAAATTTTTAGCAACTTCTGGTAAAGAATTGGATTCCAAATCATTTAAAAACTGCTTTTTGATAGTGAAATCTCTACCGCTTAAATTAACTCTAGCGACACCAGTAGTATTTATTTCTTCTAAATCACTCTTAAACAGGTGTTTTACATGAATGGGATTAGAAGGAGCACCTATGGTTGCAACAGCTTTTACCGAATTAATTTTATTGGCTGCAAAAATTACAGCAGCTCCACCTAAAGAGTGACCTACTAAAAGTGTTGGAGCTTTATAGTTTGTTGCAAGAAATTTGGAGGCAGCAATAAGATCATCAATATTACCAGAGAAATTTGTGTCTTCAAAATCACCTTCACTTTCTCCAAGCCCCGTAAAATCGAACCTTAAAACACCAAATCCGTTTGCAGTTAATGCTCTACTTATATTTTTTACTGCTGAAAGGTTTTTAGTGCATGTAAAGCAATGTGCAAAAATCACAAAGTTATGGGGTTGTTGGTCTAATGGTAATTCTAATCGACCTTTTAATAGTTGTCCGTCTATATTTTCAAATTCAATTTTATGAAGATTCATTTGCTTTATTTTTATTGCTTCTTATGTCGGTATTTATAAAGACACCTATCTGTAAGCGATCAAAATGTGCAGATTTAAAATGATTTTTTAAATAGCCAACTTGGAGTGAAATGTTATTAAAAACATTAAAACCTAAGGCTCCGTACAATCTGTTTTGAGAGAATACTTCATCTTGTAGGTTTAAGAATATTTCATCATAGAAGTTTAAAAACACAATTTTAGAAAGGGGTACAGTTACTTGTAGTCGATATCTTGCTCTATGTTGCGTGTCATTACTATCTCCAAAATCAAGAAAGCGTTGTTCCAACCTATACCGATGCTCAAAAGCGACTTTAGATATTTTATTTTTTAGTATTAACTGTTCAAAAATGCGATGTTCTTTGGAGTTTATTTCATCTGGAAATTCTTCAAAAGTACCATCGGTAGTAATATAACCATATCCACCGGTTGCTATTGCGGTTGGACTAATATGATAATTTAATCCAGTTCGTAAAAGTAGTTGGTTAAAGTTTTTACCTTGTTCAAAATATCGCAATTGAGCTTCTGTATGAATACTAAGTTTATCAGTTATTTTGGTGGTTCCAAAATACATATGCCAAGAACCTAATTTATTCTCGCCATTTTCTTGAGCAACTATATCAACACTGAAGATTATTGCAATAATTAAGAAAAAATGTTTCATAAAAATATTTAAATTTTAAATGGAGTAATTAAAAATATAGATTGTGATGCTGTAGCTATGCCAGCATTTGCATTCTTTATTGGAATAGTAATATCAGTCTATACGAATCCAAATTTCATCCCACTTATTATCTATTCCAGTTTGTGTAAGAGTATTGTCTTCGACTTTCATGGTAAAAGAGTTGGTGCTTCCAACCAAATTAAACGTATTGGAATTAGCGTATTTGGTTGTAGTAATAACTATGCCATCGTTGATTTCATACGTGCCACCATGATGAAATATAACTCTTCCGGTGTGAGGATCTGATTGGTTTATTTGCCAATGTTTTCCTGTAAATGATTTGATACGGTTTCCAATTGCTGAATTAACATCTTCACCATTTAAATTATCTTGATAAATCCATGTGCCAATAAGTGCCTTAGATAGTTCTTGGTCTTTTGAATCGTCTTGAGCACAAATAGAATTAAATATGGATAGCAATAAAAAAGTAATTAAATATACTAACGACGATTTTAAACTGATTTGTACCATAGTTTTAACGTTTTCATACTAAGAACTTTCCAAATTGCGAATAAAGAAATTCTCAACATTTTATCATTCGATTTAAAGATATCAAAAACTTTAAGTTCTATAAAATATAGTTCTCAATATTAGTTTTGTATAAAATTTATACCTGTTTTTTTAGGTATTTTTATCGTGTATGAAACAAAAGGTAAGTTGGTATTATTTAGCATTATTAATTTTAGCTGGCGAATCAGTCTTCATTCTTCCTTTTGTATTGCCTAGAATATTTAGACCTACCGTATTGGAAGTGTTTCAATTGGATAATGTTCAATTAGGAGCTTGTTTTTTTGTTTATGGTATAGTAGCACTCGTTTCTTATTTATTTGGTGGACCATTGGCCGATCGTTATCTACCACGAAAATTAATGGCAATCGCATTATGGTTCACAGCATTTGGAGGAATTCTATTTGCTACTTTTCCATCATTTAAAATGCTTCAAATCTTATATGGTTATTGGGGTTTTACAACAATCTTTTTGTTTTGGGCACCGATGATTAAAGCTACAAGAGTTTGGGGTGGTGCCAATTCTCAAGGAAAAGCATTTGGGTTTTTAGATGGTGGTAGAGGTCTAACGGGTGCTTTATTTGGTCTAATAGGAGTTTTTGTTTTTTCATTTTTTATAACAGAAAATGTTGATGTAGCTACACTAGAAAGTCGGCAGTATGCGTTTAAAAATGTTATTTATTATTCTTCTATTATAATTGCCATTGTTGGTACACTAACCTGGTTTTTTATGAAGCCGGGAATTGAAGAAAAACAGTTGCAGATTGAGAAAATTACAATTGACCAAATAGGTGTTGTTTTGAAATTACCAGCTGTTCGACTTTTAATGGTTATTATTTTATGTGCCTATGTTGGTTATAAAATCACGGATATTTTATCACAATATGCTAATGAAGTGATGCTTTATAATCAAGTAAAATCTGGACAGCTAGGTACTTTTCTTCAATTTCTCCGACCTGCAATAGGAATTTTGGTCGGTTTAATAATCGATCGGTTTAGAATATCACTTTGTTTGGTTTATAGTTTTGCTATTGCTGTTTTTGGCGGGTTATTATTTGCTTTTGGTTTTATTGAACCTACAAGAATTACAATGTTTATGCTCTCAGTTATTGTTGTGGCTATCGGTGTTTACGCTGCTCGTGCATTATATTTTGCGGTTATGGAAGAAGGCCAAATACCATTAATTTATACAGGAACAGCTGTAGGGTTAATTTCAGTTGTGGGTTTTACACCTGATATTTTTGCTGGGTTGCTGTATGGTTATTTGTTAGATAGTTACCCAGGTGAGCTAGGTTTTCAATATGTTTTTTTTATGCTGGCAGTCTTTGCATTAATTGGTGGGCTTGCTTCAATGGCATACTATAAAATTTATAGAATCAAATAATACACTATTTGTTGATTATTTTACGCAGCGGAATGAAAACAAAAATTAAAGTTGTATACCCAATTAAAAAGGAAATAATATATTGTTTTAATCCTAGAACCAGCATTACACCAATAATTAATAATTGGAAACCTAATCCGAAAATCGATACCGAAGTCATGAACCAATTTGGTAGATTTTTGTCTTTCGGGGCATTACGATCTAAGTAATAAATTATTTTATCGAAAATTCCATAAAACAATTGATAAATTATAAATAGGGTGTCAACATTTTTTTGTTTTTCACCTTGTAATGCTAAGGGTGCCACTTTTTCAAATATTCTACTTGTGGTATCACCATGATACTTGTTTCTTAATATCACATAATAATAATTATACAATGTACCTTGTAGTTGTAGTCCAATAAAAGCTAAAATTGCTTTAAGAATAGTATCATTGGTAATATGCCAAATACTTAAAATTATTAATAAGTTGAGAATTATATCTGAAATAGAATCTAAATATCTTCCAGTGTAACTTGGTGTATTCTTTATCCTTGCTAATTCTCCATCGGCCGCATCTAGAATAGACTTTAATATTAGAAAAAACAAAGTGCCCCAATAGCTGTGATTTAGAATACAAATAATAGCTAGAAATCCCGCCACAACAAAACATAAAGTTAAATCTATTGGTGTGAACGAAGTGTCCTTTAATATTCGTGCAACACTTTTTGCAAATGGCCTACCATAATCGGATAAATCAATAAATTGGTGCTTTTTAGGTAGTTTCGACATGAAGATTACTAGAGAAAACAATATCGGAAACGAAAACACGCTAGCTCGATGCACTTTTCTAAAGCTTAGCTAAATATAAGGTTAAATTTTCTTCTTCCTAAAATGAATCGTTTTACCTGCTGTCTCTTGACTTTATGTTTCTTGCACAAAGTTTTATAATTTCAGAAATACGTTTTTCTTTAGTAATATCTCTTTTCGCTTGATTTAACCAATACAAATAACTTTTACGTTGGCTTCGAGAAAAGTTTTTAAAATTTGAATATGCTAAAGGGTTTTTGTCGAAGGCAGTTTGTAATTCTAGAGGAATCACTCCCCTTTCAACATCATCCAAGGCATTCCATGAACCATTACTTTTTGCAAGTTTTATGGAATTTAAACCACTTTTATGCATCAACTTCTTAGCTTTAAGATCTTTAATATGGTCTTTATTAATTTTACTCCAAACACTTTTCGCTTTTCTCTGACAGAAGTATTGTCGACGTTTTCCATTACCCAAACTTTTTACAGTACTGTCTATCCAACCATAGCACAGTGCAACCCGAACAGCTTCTTCCCAGCGCATGCTTTCCATTTCATGTTCAACTTTATAAAATATTAGAAAAATACCCTCTGTCTGCATATGGTTGTTATGAAGCCATTTTCTAAATTCTGATTGGTCTTTAAAATAATATTCTTTAGAATTTTTCATTTATATCAAAAAAGTCTATAAAAATACTACTTATAACAGTGCTAATTTGGTAAAAAGGGTATAGATGCCTTACATTTAGAAGCTCAACTAAAACAACTTAATTAAATATTATATGCGAAAGATACTTTTAGCAATCACATTAGTTTTTAGTCTTCTAATTACTTCATGTGGTAATAAACGAGATGGAAAGCCCAAAGTACTGGTTTTTTCTAAAACAATGGGATATGAACATGCGTCAATTCCAACAGGTATTGCGGCAATTCAAAAATTAGGTAAGGAGAACGGATTTGAAGTTGATACCACTAAAAATTCTGAACTTTTTAATGAAGATAATTTAAAGCAATATTCAGCAATTGTCTTTTTGAGTACTACTATGAACGTCTTAGACCATAAGCAAGAAGCTGCTTTTGAGCGTTACATTCAATCCGGAGGAGGTTACGTTGGAGTTCATGCAGCTACAGATACGGAATACGATTGGGGTTGGTATACAAAACTAGTTGGGGCGCAGTTTTTAAGTCACCCAGCTGGTACTCCGGAAGCAGATTTTATTATAAAGGATAAAAATTTTATTGCTACAAAACATTTTACTGAAGATGTTTGGCATCGCGCAGACGAGATTTATAATTACAAAAATATTAATCCCGATGTAAATGTTTTAATGACAGTAGATGAATCTACCTATGAAGGTGGTAAAAATGGTGAAAATCATCCATTTGCATGGTATCACGAGTATGATGGTGGTAGAGCATTTTACACAGGTGCTGGTCACACAGATGAGACGTATAGTGAAGACGCTTTTTTAAAGCATTTGCTAGGTGGTATACAGTATGCAATTGGAGAAAATAGTCAACTAGATTATAGCAAAGCTACAACTCAAATACCACCAGATATAGACCGTTTTTCAAAAGTTACCTTGGCGGAAGGGGTCTTTTTTGAACCTACAGAAATGACAATTTTAGCCAATAATGATGTGATTATCGGACAGCGTCGTGGTGAAATTTTAAGATATAATGCAGAAACTGAAGAAGTAACTGAAATTGCAAAACTTAATGTTTACCATAAAACGTTAAATACTCCTGGAGTAAATGCAGAAGAAGGATTAATGGGTTTGCAAAAAGATCCTAATTTTGAAACTAATAACTGGATTTATGTGTACTATGCTCCAACAGGAGACTTGTCAGTAAATAGATTGTCTAGGTTTAAATATTTAGATGGTAAGTTTGACTTGGCTTCTGAACAAAAAATACTTGATGTTCATTCGGATCGTGAAATTTGTTGTCATACTGGTGGTTCAATTGCTTTCGGTGGTGATGGTTTATTATATTTATCTACCGGAGATAATGCAACTCCTTTTAATGAAAAAGGAGAAAAATATGTGAATAATGGCTATGCACCCTTAAATGATAATCCTGGTCATGAACAATATGATGCTCGAAGGTCCTCAGGCAATACAAACGATTTAAGAGGAAAAATTCTTCGTATAAAAATGAACGAAGATGGTAGTTATGATATTCCTGCTGATAATTTGTTCCCAGTAGGCACTGAAAAAACAAGACCTGAAATTTATACCATGGGACATAGAAACCCATATCGTATTTCTGTCGACCCAAAAAATAATTATCTGTTTTGGGGAGAAGTTGGGCCCGATGCACGAGGAGATTCTCTTGAAACTAGAGGCCCCAGAGGTTACGATGAAATGAATCTTGCTTTAAAAGCAGGAAATTTTGGATGGCCACTATTTATTGGAGATAATTTTCCCTACCACGCATATAATTATGAAACTGGTGAATTTGGTGAAGCCTACGATCCGTTAAAACCCATTAACGATTCAAAAAATAATACAGGATTGCGTGAATTACCGCCTACAACTCCTGCATATATTTATTACCCTTATGCCGAAACTTCTTTGTTTCCGCAGGTAGGTACTGGTGGAAGAAATGCGATGGCCGGACCAACGTATTATTCAGATATGTATCCTAACGGTGGTGAATTACCATCTTATTACGATGGTAAAACTATAATTTACGAATGGATGCGAGGCTGGATGATGGCGGTTACGTTGTTCGAAGACGGAAGTTTTAATAAAATGGAACCTTTTGCTTCAGACATAAAAGTTAATAACTTAATTGATGTAGAAATGTCTCCTAGTGGTCGAATGTATTTACTAGAGTATGGTAGTGGCTGGTTTTCTGCAAATGAAAACGCTGCACTAAGTTATATTGAATTTAATGGTGGTAATAGACCTCCGGTAATAAATAATTTGACTGTTGATCACACTTCAGGAAAATTACCTTTAACCGTAAATGCCAATGTGGATGCGATGGATCGCGAAGGTGATGCTTTAGGTTATGTATGGGATTTAGGAAATGGAGAGAAAAAAGAAACATCTGAACCTAAAATTTCGCATACCTATGAAAAAGCTGGTGATTACAAGATTTCTGTAGAAGTTAAAGATAATCAGGGTGAAGTAACAAAGAGTGCAATTACATCTGTGGTGGCCGGTAATTCTAGACCTGTACTAAATATTGATATTAAAGGAGGTAATTCATCTTTCTATATTCCTGGACAAGATGTTGATTATGAGGTAACTGTTACCGATGCCGAAGGAGAGGAAATTAATCAAGATAATATTTTTGTTTCCGTAGATTATTTAGAAGGAATGGATGAAGTGGCTATGTCATTAGGTCACCAACAAGTTTCTGCTACTGTGACAGGAAAAGCACTCACACAAGCTATGGATTGTAAAACTTGCCATAAAGAAGCAGAAGCTTCTATTGGACCAAATTACATTGCAGTAGCTAATAAGTACAAAGACGATAAAGATGCAATGTCTTATTTACAAAAGAAAATGGCTGAAGGCGGAACTGGTGTTTGGGGCGAAGTAACAATGCCTGCTCACCCAAATATTACTTCAGATGAAACCCGACAAATAGCAACTTACATACTGTCTTTAAGTGGTAATACTGCTATGAAAGCTTCTTTACTATCAAAGGGAACTGTAAAAGCTATTAAGGATAATTCTGGTGATTTGATGGTGTTAACTGCTAGTTATACTGATAATGGGGCAGAAGGGGCTATTCCACTTACTGGTGCTAAATCTGTGGCTTTAGCAAGTAATATCGTTGGTTTTACAAAGGTTACCAAAACTGATGGAATGATGGCCGTGACGTATGATGGAAATGATTTACTGGTTTTGAATGGAGAGAAAGGTTGGTTTGTATTAGACGATATTGATTTAACAGGGGTGAAAAATATAGAGTTAACTGCTATGTGGCAAGATGCTCCTAAAGTAGATTATAATTTTGATGTTCGATTAAATTCTGCTGATGGAGAAATTTTGGGTAGTGGCACCTTATTAGCTAAGAAGGCCGGTGCAAATGGTGCCAATATAGCTATTGCATTAACTTCTATACCTGAAGGGAAAAATAATTTGGTAATTACTGGAGCCGTAGAAGCAGGTAAAGAACCAGCTACAGTTGCCCTTGTTAATGCTACTTTTAATTAAAATATATAACACCAAATAAAAAAGCATTCGTCAATTGACGGATGCTTTTTTTGTATAATTGTTCAGTTGGTTATTTAATTTTCTGATTCTATAGCGAAGTAATAAATGGACGAAAACGACACAAAAAGACTGTCTCGATTAACAGCGATTTTAATTCAATTGCAAACAAAACGTTTAATGACGGCTTCAATTTTAGCTGATAAGTTTCAAGTGAGTAAAAGAACTATATATAGAGATATAAGAGCATTAGAACAAGCGGGTGTTCCAATATTGACGGAAGAAGGAATAGGTTACACTTTAATGGAAGGTTATAAAGTTCCGCCTGTAATGTTTACTGAAAGTCAAGCTAATGCTTTAATTCTTGCAGAACAGTTGGTCTATAAAAATAAGGATGCTTCATTAATCAAAGATTATTCAGATGCTATTGATAAAATAAAATCGGTATTAAGACCAACTGAAAAGGACAAGGCTAATCTGCTTGCCGATAGAACGCGATATGATCAAAATACAAATCAAGAAAGAAGCAGTAATAATTTATCGAATTTACAATTTTCGCTTACAAATTGTTTTCAAGTTAAGATAGATTACACCAATGAATCTGGAAATTCAACTAGTAGAATAATTGATCCATTTGCTTTACTAAGCACAGAAAATTGGCTCTTGATTGCATGGTGTGGATTACGAAATGAGTTTCGATATTTTCGACTCGATAGGATAACTAAAATGGAAATTTTAACTAGTAATTTTACTCCATATAAAATGACCTTACAAGAATTCTTTGATAAATATCATTAATTGGTTTATACCCTTGCCATAAGGTTGTCACACTTGCCATTTAATTTTGTATTTCAATTTTTAAATAAAACAAAAAAATGGAAAAAAGGACAATTGACCCCTGGGAATGGGGTAAAAACACGAACTCAGCACAAGCTGTAGAGGTGAAACAAGTAGAGGGTACGCTTTACTGTTCAGGGCAAGTTGCAATAGATTCTAATGGTGTGCCAAGTAGTGCTGATATGCGCTCCCAGTTAATCCAAACTATTGCCAATTTAGAGAAACTAGTAAATGAAGCTGATTATCAATGTAAAAACATAATTAGATTAAATATTTATACTATTTCAACGCAAGATTTTTTCTCGACTTGTATGGATGTTTATTTTCCTTTTCTTCAGAAGTATGGAATCAAACAGGCTACTACTTTGTTAGAAGTAAAAGGTCTTTTTGCTACCTTATCAGTTGAATTAGAAGCTACAGTAGTGAAATAATAAAATCTATTTTAAAAATATGTAGATGTATTGGCGGTTTGAATAAAATTTCAGGCCGCTTTTTATTAATGACATGGCGTAATATGAAAAAGATATTTAAAGAATAATATTCTCAATTTTCACATAACTACTGGTGTTTAAATCATTCATTGCATTGATAAGGTTGAAACCCAAGTATTTTGACAAATCGTGAAGGCCAATATCAATTGCTATTATTTTTTGTTCTTTTAAAAGTCGAGCTCTACAGGTGCCTTTTAAAAGTGGAGTAGTAGGGGTAAACCATTTTTCGCCATCTGTAAACACTATATTTGCATAGGATGCATCCGTTATTTTGTCATTTTTTAAAATGAGTATGTCATCACAAGCAGATTTTTGTTGTACTAGTTTGGTTAAAGGTTCTCGGTCGGCATATTTAAGTTGGTAATCTAGCGTATCGGCTTGTACAAGTTTAAGCGTTTTTATTGGACGTGAAATATACTTTTCTAACTCATAGTTTTTGTTTTGCGCATTGTATGATATACGTAATTTATAACAGCCCGTTAAATTTTTTTGTGAAAGTTGAAAACCATTAATAATGCTATCATTTGGTTTTAACCCATATAGTTTATTAAATGAATATTCGTAACGTTTTTGATGCCATTCAAGGTTTTGAATTGCACCGTTAACAACACAAATGGTTTCAATTAGTGGGTACATATATCTTTTTTATCAGTTCTTTGTATTCATCTTCAGCATTACTTAACGAAGTAATACCACCACCGCTGCGATACCATAATTTATCTTGGTCTAGTTCAATAAAGCGAATGTTAACGGCGCTATCAATGTTATGACCATCAAAAATTCCAAAAACACCGGTATAATAACCACGCTCTTTAATTTCAACATTTGAAATTATTTCAACGGTCTTTTTCTTTGGTGCACCACTTATTGAGCCGGCAGGCAGTAATTTTAATAATAATTCACTAAATATACTTTTCCAATCTTTTGGTAGTTTTCCTCTTATTTCTGAGCTTGTTTGAAGAATTTCGTTTGACCCAGATTTTATTTTTTCTATATAACGAAATTTAGTTACCGTAATTTCAGAGGCAATCATAGAAAGATCATTTCGTATTAAATCAACAATTGTATTGTGCTCTCTAATTTCTTTCTGGTTGTTTAATAAAGTTTCCTCTGCATTAGGTAAATTGGCATCTATTGTACCCTTCATGGGATACGAATAAATGAATCCATCTTTAATTTTCACAAAACATTCTGGAGAATAAAAGACAAAATTATTCTTTGAATAAAGTTTATATGGTGCTTGAGCCGCATAAAAAATAGCTTCTAAAGTCGCTTCGGTTTCAACAATTGATGGGAAAGTAAGGTTTAATAAAAACGAATTTCCTTTGTTGATATTTGATTGTACTTCGTTGAAAGCTTTGGAATAGGTGTGATATGATAATGGGTTGATCTTTAATTGGATCACTTCCGATGATGCGAGCTTTTTAAAACTGTTTGTTTTACCTTTTATATCATATAAAAATCCATTTTTATTAAGTTCATCTAAAGGAAAAACCAAAGGATTATGCATTTTAAAATCAACAAGAAAAACAAAAGGTGTGCCAGACGACATATAGCCGTTCACCTTTTTCTTAAATTCACTCAAGTGGGTATTATGAGTACTAATAGTTCGTATTTTTAATTTACCAATTTTGATTCTATATAGAAATTTGGGTCGATTTTAATAGTAGTTAAATCACCATTTATTTCTTCAGTGTGCCATTCTGAAGTTGGTTTTATCCACTTGATATCATCATTAAGACTAACTTTTATTGGCATATCAAAACCTTCTACTACATTCAAATATCTATAGTGCAATGTATTGCCCATAGTTTTGTATTCCAATAGTGGTACCTTATTAGTTCTTAAATATTGGTCGAAGAATTTTGATAACTCTATTCCAGATTTCTTGCTAACATAATTTTCAATTTGAGCAGTTGTTACTGTTTGATGATAAAAATCTTTATTTAAGCCACGCAAAATTTGTCTCCATTTCTCATCGTCATTAACTAACTGTCGGATTGTGTGAATAATATTTGCACCTTTGGAATACATATCACCACTGCCTCTATTGTTAACATCGTATTTGCCAATAATAGGTTTGTCGTTTTTTATGTTACCTCGTAAACCAATAACATATTCTTGTGCGGCCTTTTTTCCAAAATGATAATCTACATATAAGTTTTCGGAGTAGGTTGTAAAACTTTCATGTATCCACATGTCTGCGATATCTTTATATGTAATATTGTTTGCAAACCACTCATGACCTGCTTCATGTATAAGTATATAATCAAATTCCAGACCCCATCCAGTTTTTGATAAATCACGTCCTAAATAGCCGTTATTATATTTATTTCCATAGGTCACAGAACTCTGATGTTCCATGCCTAAATATGGAACTTCAACCAACTTAAAACTATCTTCATAAAAAGGATAAGGGCCAAACCAATATTCAAAAGCAGCCATCAGCATTGGTGACTGTTTAAATTGTTTTTTTGCTTTTTCTAAATTGTCACGTAGAACATAATAGTCCATATCCAAAGTACCTTTTTCACCATAAAATTGTTCGCCAAAATGAACGTAATCTCCAATATTTACGTTTACACCATAATTATTAATTGGACTATCTACAAACCAATGGTACGTTTTTGTGCTTCCATTATCATCAACACTTCTTAAACGTCCGTTAGAAACATCCATTAAATCTTTAGGCACAGTAACACTCATAAGCATGCTGTCTACTTCATCGTACATATGGTCTTTATTTGGCCACCAAACACTTGCTCCTAAACCTTGGCAAGATGTAGCGACAAAATGTTTGCCATTATCATCTTTTTTCCAAGAAAAACCACCATCCCAGGGTGCTCGTACTGCTTCTTTGGGCTTTCCTGAATAATGAACAATAACTTCATTATACATGTCCTTAATTTGTTTCTTTTTTAAATGAACGAAATGCGCATTTCCCTTAGAACTTACCTTTAGTACCTTGCCATCTTGTGTTACTTTTTCAATTATCAATGGTGGTTGTAAATCAAACTGCAGAACTTTGTTTTTATCTTCTAAAACTTTATATCGTATAGTGTTTGATCCTGATATGAATTTTTCATCTGGTTTTAATTCTATATCTAAATGATAATAACTTAAATCCCACCATGCTCGTTCTGGTGTAATGCTTCCTCGTAAAGTGTCTTGCATTGTAAATTCTTGAGCAAATACATTGCCCATAATTAAAATAAAAATTGCTGCGAATAAAATGTTATTTTTCATTTGTTAATTTTTACCCCTGCAAAAAGTCTAATAAATAGACTTTTATAATGTTTATTTGCTTTATTATTATAATTGTGCTAAATAAAATGAAAGTACAATTTCGATAATTAACTTTTAATACTTGGTATTTCAACTATTTCATTAGTATCAGCTTTATAATTAATCTCATCAAAATTGAAGCCGAAAAGATTAAAAAATTCTGTTCTATATCCTTCTAAATCGCCAATTTCAGAAAGTGTTTCGGTAGTTGCTTGTTCCCATAATTTAGAAACTTGCTCTTGAATATCGTCACGCATCTCCCAATCATCTACACGAATTCTACCTTCAGTATCGGTTGGAGTTTGGTCAATGAATAATCGCTCAGAATATAATCTATGTATTTGTTCTATACACCCCTCTTGAACTCCATTCGCTTTCATTACTTTGTATAAAAGGGAAATGTACAACGGAATTACAGGAATTGCAGAACTTGATTGGGTAACAAGTGCTTTATTTACAGATACGTATGCCTTTCCATTTACGTCTTTAAGCGAATCGGTAATTGTAAATGCTGTCTGTTCTAAATGATCTTTTGCTTTACCAATTGTGCCTTTTCTATAAACTGGTTCAGTGAGTTTAGGTCCGATATAAGAGTATGCAACGGTCTTAAAATTTGAAGAAAGTAAATTTTCATTCTTCAAAGCATCTACCCACATTTGCCAATCTTCACCGCCCATTACTGCAATGGTATTGGCTATATCTTCTTCGGTACAAGGTTCAATACTAATTTCCTTTATTTCACCGGTGTGAAAATCTACAGTTTTATTTGTGTATTTTTTACCGATTGGCTTTAAAGTTGATTTATATCGTATACCAGTATCTGGATGTGTTCTTACGGGTGATGCTAAACTATAGACTAACATATCTATTTGCCCTAAATCTTCTTTGATTAATGCAATTGTTTCATCTTTTATAGCATGAGAAAACGCATCACCATTTATGCTTTTAGCATAGAGACCTTCTTTATTTGCTTCTTTTTCAAAAGCTGCAGTATTATACCAGCCAGATGAGGCTGTTCTTCCTTCTGAAGGTGGTTTTTCGAAAAATACACCTATAGTTGCTGCATTAGAACCAAATGCACTGGTAATTCTAGATGCAAGTCCAAACCCAGTTGAAGCTCCGATTACAAGTACTTTTTTAGCTCCATTAATTTTATCCTTCGATTTTATATATTCTATTTGATTTGAGACACTTTTAGCACATCCGTCAGGATGCGATGTTATACAAATGAATCCTCGTGTTTTCGGTTCTATTATCATTCGATATATTGATTTATCATTAAATATGCCAAAGCTATAAGTTTAATTGGATGTTTCTAAACTTTTATAAAAGCTTTTAATAATATTCGGACTTTTTTAGTGTCTTCTACAAAATATTTGGCAGAAGTTTTATGTCTGCCTACCTTAACAGTTACAGTGCTTTCCGGTAATTCTTGGAACATGAATTCATCTGTCCAATCGTCACCAATAGCAAAAGTAAAATCATAATCGGCTTCACCTAGCATTCGCATTGAAGCACGGCCTTTGTTCACATTACTGCTTTTTACTTCCATAACCTTATTTCCATTTAAAACGCTTAAATCATCTGTGCCAATTAAACTAGTGAGAACTGTAGAGAGCTCTGTGGCTCTTAAACTACCAAAATCGGGATCTGTTTTGCGATAATGCCATGCCAGTGAATAATTCTTTTCTTCAATAAAACTACCTGGTGTACGATCTACAAAGGATTCTAATACAGGTCGTATTTTTTCCATCCAATCATTTTTGACATTTTCAAGGAGTTTAAATTGTTCACCTTTTCTAGATATCCATACACCATGTTCGACAATCATATTATACCCCTTATGTAAAAACCATTTAGTGAAGGTATTCTTATCACGACCGCTTATTAGAAATAGATCTGTACCATCTTGGTTATGAAGCGCGTCCAATAATTTATATAATTCTTCGTCTGGCCCTGCTTTTTGTGGATCATTGTGGAAGCCAGCTAATGTGCCATCATAATCTAAAAATAGTATTCGTTTTTTTGCTTTTGAATAATCTGATACAATCGTAGATAACCTTTCTTCAGTTATTCTGGTTGAAACATTAGCTGCTTCGCGATCACGTTGTTCTTTTAATGAGGTCATAAAATCATTTGCCCATTTTTCAACGTTGTATCGTTCTAGCCGTTGCTGAAGTTGTTCATTTCTTGCTTTTTGTTCGTCTATAGGCATATTTATAGCTTCATAAATGGCATCAGAAATTTGCTCAAAATTATTTGGATTAATTAGTAATGATTCGTTCATTTCATTAGCAGAACCAGCCATTTCACTTAATATTAGTACTCCCGTTTTATCAGTTCTTGTTGCTATATATTCTTTGGCAACTAAATTCATACCATCCCTAAGTGGTGTTAACCATGCAATATCACTAGAGGTATATAAATCTATAAGATTTTCAAATGGCATAGACCTGTAGAAATACCAAATAGGCGTCCAGCTAACAGTTGAAAATTCTCCATTAATTCGACCAACTAATTCATCAATTTCTTTTTTCAGTAGTTGATACTGTGGCACATTCGATCGTGATGGAACGGCCAATATTATAAGTCTAACTTTTTCTTTGTATTGTGGATATTTGTTTAAAAAATATTCAAAAGCATTTAAGCGCTTTGCAATTCCCTTAGAATAGTCTAAGCGATCAATTGATAACAAAAACTTATTATCGGGATCTGAAAGTTTATGTGTATTTAGTCTTTTCTGTAATTCTGAAAGTTGATTAGGACTACGTTTTGCATGTTCTTCAGCTGCTCCCCGAAACTTTTTATAATCAATGCCCATAGGAAAAGAATCTACCTTTATAACACGATTATCTAAATAAATATCATTAAAGCTAACTTCTAACCCCAATAGTCTTCGCACAGAACTTAAAAAATGTCTTTCATAATCGTAGATGTGAAAACCGATTAAATCAGAACCTAATAAACCACGTAAAACTTCTTCACGCCAAGGCATAGTTCTAAAAATTTCAAAAGAAGGAAATGGAATATGCAAAAAGAATCCGATAGCTATATTTGGACGTTTTTCACGCACCATTTGTGGTACTAGCATTAGTTGATAATCATGCACCCAAATGGTGTCATCATCAGCTGCTTTATCTAAAATAGCATCTGCAAATTTTTGATTTACGGCTTTGTATGTGTTCCAACTATCAAGTTCAAATTCAGAATATTCTAAGAAATAGTGAAAAAGAGGCCAAATAGTTCTGTTACTAAAACCATAATAAAAACCATCAACTTCATTTGCCGTTAATCTAACTTTAGAAGAACCATGCATGGCCAAAGCTTCGTCTATCTTATCTGAAAGTTCATCTGGTATTTCTTCATCCGTCAAGCCACTCCAACCAATCCAAAGACTATCACCACTAGAGTGTACCGATTTCATTCCTGTAGCTAAACCACCAACACTTGGCACAGCTGTTATGTTGCCATTGCTAATTTGTAATTGAACTGGTAGTCTATTTGAGATTATGATAGTTTTACTCATATTTTGGGCGTTTTTGACTGCTATTAAATTCTTTGTCTTTAAATTTCGACAAATTGAAGCGCAAAACCAATTGTTAAACAGATTGAATAGATATTTTTATTGAATGAATAATTTAGACTACGGAATAATAGGAAATTGTAGAAGTGCCGCATTAGTTTCAAAAACAGGAAGTATTGATTGGTGTTGTTTGCCAGAATTTGACTCTTCGTCTGTTTTGGCAAAATTGTTGGATGAAGAAATTGGTGGAAGTTTTGAAATATTGGTTGATGATTCATATACCATTACCCAGCGTTATAAAAAACATACAGCACTTTTAATTACAAGATTTTCTGATGGAGAAAATATTTTTGAATTACGTGATTTTATGCCTCGATATCATAAAGAAGATGGTAGTTATCACTCGCCGCCAGAATTAGTGAGGTATGTACGCCACATTTCTGGAAGACCAAAATTTAAGGTTAAGTATAATCCTAAACTAGAGTATGCCGCTGGCATTACTGAAACTTTTGTAAAACATAACTTCGTTGCCAGTCTAACTCATGGCGATAAATTTGACACAGTTTTTCTTTATACCTCATTCAATAAAAATGCAGTTGTAGAGGGTAGAGAGATTGAAATTAAAAAGGATGGGTATTTCTTAATGGGTTATAATGAGAAAATTCTTATGCCCAATACAAAAAGTATTTACCTAGAATTAGAGCGTACAAAAGTGTATTGGTTAAATTGGAGCAGTACAACGCCTACATACAGAAAATACAATGCTGAAATAAGTAGAAGTGCTATTACTCTAAAATTATTAAGTTACGATAAAACAGGTGCTGTATTGGCCGCCGCAACCACATCGCTTCCCGAAACTATTGGTGAGGT
This sequence comes from Flavobacteriaceae bacterium EG-1, assembly GCF_009649685.1. GTDB lineage: Bacteria > Bacteroidota > Bacteroidia > Flavobacteriales > Flavobacteriaceae > Aurantibacter_A. The sequence continues at coordinate 1,261,784 of NZ_WJPK01000001.1, read as the reverse complement.
AAGAAATTGGGATTATCGTTTTTGCTGGATTCGCGATGCATCAATGGTAGTTAGAGTTATATCCGAATTAGGGCATAAAAATGTAGCCCGAAGATATTTGCAGTTTATTATTGATTTAATTCCTGATAAAGATGAGAAATTGCAAATCATGTATGGAATTAATAAAGAAAAAAAGCTGACAGAAGAAACATTGGAGCATTTGGCTGGCTATAAAGGGTCGAAACCGGTTAGAGTGGGCAATGCTGCCTATGCCCAAAAGCAAAATGATATCTATGGTATCTTAATGGATGTTATATATACGCAATTGGTAAAGTTTAGTATTGATATAGAAAATGGTGAAGAACTTTGGAGTATTACCAAAGGAATCGTTTGGATTGTATCGAAACATTGGCAAGAACCGGACAAAGGTATTTGGGAATTTAGAGCTGAGGATCGACATTTTACCTTTTCAAAAGTGTTATGTTGGGTAGCTATAGACCGTGCAATAAAGGTGGCTAAAATCTTTAAGAAAACTAGAAAAGTTGAAAAATGGTTACAATTAGAACAGGAAATTAGAGAAGATATACATGCTAATGCTTGGAACCCAAAAGTAAAATCATTTGTGCAGTCATATGGATCTGAATATTTAGATGCTTCTGTCTTACTAATGGAATCGTATGGTTTTATTCCTGCTAAGGATCCTAAATTTATAAGTACTGTAAAAGCAATTGAAAAAGATTTAAATAATGATGGTCTTCTTTATCGTTATAAAAATGAAGACGATTTTGGGTTGCCTTCATCATCTTTTACCATTTGTACATTTTGGTTTATAAATAGCTTGTATAAAATAGGTGAGGAGGAAAAGGCTATGAAGTATTTTGATCAATTGTTAAGTTATAGTAATCATTTGGGTCTGTTTAGTGAAGATGTTGATTTTAAAACTAAACGGTTGTTAGGTAATTTTCCACAGGCCTATTCTCATTTAGCGCTTATTGAATGTGCCATTTTATTTTCGAATAAAGATTCTGATGAATCCATTTTGGAATCGATGAGGGAGTAATTGTAAAAATGAAATTGTATTCAATAAAAAATCCGACCATTCAATGGTCGGATTTTTATTCATCCAATTAAATTAATAATTTGAATTAGTCAAAGGTATAACCATTATCCACAGCTACTTTATCTGCAATTTGCGTGCGTAAAGCTACTACGTTTGGGTTATTAGTATATTTTGTAAAACGTTTTAAGCCCATGAGCATCATTCGTTGTTCGTCACCTTCAGCAAATGAAATTATTGCTTCTTTTCCTTTTTGAATAACAATCTCAGTCGCATTATATAAATATAATTTAGACATTGCAATTTGTGTTGCTTGTGCTTCTTCTCCAAAACGTTTGGCATTTTTCTCTGTACGCAATAATGTGCTTTCTGCCATATATACTTCAATGAGAATATCCGAAGCTGCTAACATCAATTGTTGATGATTTTCTAAGTCTGGACCATATTTTTGTACAGCACTACCTGCTACCATTAAGAACACTTTTTTTAATCTTCTTAATAAATCTTTTTCCTCAGCAAATAATTCTGAAAAATCGGGTGTGTCAAAAGAAGGAATGCCCATTAACTCTTCACCAACAGCAGTTGCAGGTCCAAGTAAATCAACATGCCCCTTCATAGCTTTTTTAACTAACATGCCAACTGAGAGCATTCTGTTAATTTCATTTGTTCCTTCATAGATTCTCGCAATTCTTGCATCTCTCCAAGCTTTTTCCATTGGCGTATCGGCACTAAACCCCATACCCCCAAAAATTTGTACTCCTTCATCAGTTGTATTTTGAACATCTTCAGAAACTGCAACCTTTAAAATAGAACATTCAATCGCATATTCTTCTACACCTTTAAGTTCTGCTTCTTGATGAGAATTTCCGGCGGCTTCGCGCAGTGCAATTCTATCTTCGATATTTTTGGCTGCTCTATAACTTGCAGAATCACCAGCATATGCATTTGTTGCCATTGTTGCAATTTTGGATTTTATTGCTCCAAAATTCATGATTGGTGTTTTAAACTGAATTCGTTCATTTGCATAATTTACAGCCTCATTTATTACACGTCTTTGAGCTTCTAAACATGCAGCGGCTAATTTTATACGCCCAATATTTAACGCATTCATTGCTATTTTAAATCCATTTCCTCGCTCCGATAGCATGTTTTCAACGGGCACTTTGGTGTCACTGAAAAATACCTGACGGGTAGAGGAGGAGTGAATGCCTAACTTTTTTTCTTCATCACCCAACGTAATACCATTCTCTGGATTGTTTTCAACGATAAAACCAGTAATATTTTTATCATCTTCTATACGTGCAAAAACGATAAACATGCTACAAAATCCCGCATTTGAAATCCACATTTTCTGACCTGAAATACTATAGTGTTTTCCATCTTCAGATAATACTGCTTTTGTTTTACCTGAATTTGCATCTGAACCTGCACCTGGTTCAGTAAGACAATATGCACCAAACCATTCACCTGAAGCCAATTTTGGAACGTATTTTTGTTTTTGTTCTTCAGTTCCATAAAGCGTAATTGGCATAGTTCCAATACCAGTATGTGCACCGAAGGCAGTACTAAATGATCCTGTTGCTCCAGAAATATAATCGCAAACGAGCATAGTAGAAACAAAGCCCATTCCCATACCACCATAAGATTCAGGTACAGCTACACTCAATAGCCCTAGCTCACCAGCCTTGCGCATGCATTCTTCGGTATACGCATAATCTTTTTGTTCAAAACGTTCCCAATGCGCCCAGAGTTCTCGGTCTACGAATTCTTTAGTGCTATCGCGCATCATTTTTTGTTCTTCAGTCAAATCTTCTAATGTAAATACATCTTCACATTTAGTTTCTTTAACGAGGAATTGACCTCCTCTTAAAATTTCTTTTTCTTCTATTGATTCCATATTCTAAGCCTCTTTTACTCCCCAAAGGAAAGTACTGTTACGGGGTAATTTTAATTATATATTTTAATAGTTAATTTAGGTGAGTGCATTTAATTTAAGAACTCATAAATACCACATGCCCCTTGTCCGGTACCTACGCACATGGTAACTGCACCATATTTTCCCTGCATTTTTCGTTTTCGCATTTCGTCAAAAAGCTGGACAGAAAGTTTGGCACCTGTGCAACCTAAAGGATGACCAAGTGCTATTGCACCTCCGTTTACATTAATAATATCTGGATTTAAATCTAGCTCTCTAATTACGGCCAAAGATTGCGAAGCAAAAGCTTCATTTAATTCAATTAATTCTAAATCGCTTTGTTGTAAACCAGCTTGTTTTAGTGCTTTTGGAATCGCAGCAACCGGACCAATCCCCATTATTCTTGGGGGCACTCCAGCGGCAGCATAATTAACTAAACGAGCAATAGGTTCAAGGTTTAATTCTTTCACCATTTCTTCGCTCATAATCATTACAAAAGCAGCACCATCACTCATTTGAGACGAGTTACCTGCCGTAACACTTCCACCTGCAGCAAATACTGGTCTAAGTTTGTTTAGTACTTCTACAGAAGTACCTTTTCTTGGCCCTTCGTCTTTTGTGACCGTATATTTTTTTGTTGCCTTTTTACCGTTAACATCAATAAATGTCTGTTCGACTTCTATAGGAACTATTTGATCTTGAAAACGATTTTCGGCTTGAGCTTTTAGTGCCTTCATGTGTGAATTATAAGCAAACTCATCTTGGTCTTTTCTTGATACGTTAAATTCATTCGCTACAGCTTCTGCTGTGTTACCCATTCCCCAATAATAATCTTCATGTCCTTCTGCCACCAAATCGTAATTCAATTCAGTTTTATAACCGGTCATCGGTACAGAACTCATGCTTTCTGCACCACCGGCTATAATACAATCTGCCATACCCGATTGAATTTTAGCCGTTGCAATTCCTATTGTTTCTATTCCGGAAGAACAAAACCGATTTACCGTTACACCTGGTACATCAACAATATCTAATCCCATTAATGAAATAAGTCTAGCCATATTTAGACCTTGCGAGCCTTCTGGCATCGCATTACCTACGATAACATCATCGATTCGTTTTTTATCGAAATCGGGTAACTCATTCATCATGTATGCGATGGTTTCTGCTGCTAACTCATCAGTTCGTTTAAATCGGAAAACCCCTTTCGGTGCTTTTCCTACAGCTGTTCTATATGCTTTAACTATATATGCAGTTTTCATTTATTTAATTTCTAAGTGGTTTACCTGTTTTCAACATATGTTGAATACGTTCTAATGTTTTCTTTTCTGTACAAAGTGATAAAAATGCTTCACGTTCTAGATCTAACAAATACTGTTCATTTACTAAGGTAGGTTCTGATAAGTCTCCTCCAGCCATTACATAAGCTAGTTTGTTTGCTATTTTCTTATCGTGTTCACTAATATAATGACTTGCTTCCATGGAATCTGTTCCTACTAAAAACATTCCTAAGGCTTGTTTACCGAGAACTTTGATGTCTTTTCGTTTAGGAGGTTTTGTATAACCCGCTTCTGCCATCAATTTTGCATGTGCTTTAGCCGTAGCAATTTGACGATCTTTATTTACCACCACGATATCTTTTCCAGGTTGTAAAATACCTAAATCGTATGCTTCATATGCTGAAGTTGAAACCTTTGCCATACCAATGGTTAGGAAGTATTCTTGTAATACATTTAATTCTACATCATTCTTTTTAAAGGTATCTTGTGCGCGTACTGCAAATTCTTTTGAACCACCACCGCCAGGAATTACACCTACACCAAATTCTACTAAACCAATATAAGTTTCAGCGGCTGCAACTACTTTATCTGCGTGTAATGAAAGTTCACAGCCACCACCTAATGTCATTCCATGTGGAGCTGAAACAGTCGGAATAGATGAATACCGCATACGCATCATGGTGTCTTGAAACATTTTAATTGCCATGTTTAATTCATCGTATTCTTGCTCAACGGCCATCATGAAAATCATGCCTATATTGGCACCAACAGAAAAATTCGCAGCTTGGTTGCCAACTACTAGCCCTTGAAAATCTTTTTCGGCTAAATCAATTGCTTTATTTAAACCGGAGAGTACATCACCGCCAATCGTGTTCATTTTAGATTGAAATTCAACATTTAATATGCCATCTCCCAAATCTTCAATTACAACTCCACTATTTTTAAATACTTCTTTTGATTCTCTTATATTGTCTAAAATGATGAATGCATCTTGCCCAGGAATTTTTTCCATCGTTTTTTTCGGAATATCATATGCATAGGTTGCACCATCTTTAACACTATAGAAAGAAGTGTTTCCGGCTGATTTCATTTCATTGACCCAAGAAGCGACTTCTTGTCCTTCAGCTTTAATTAGCGCTAACCCTTTATCTAATCCAATTGCATCCCATATTTGAAAAGGTCCGTGTTCCCAGCCAAAACCGGCTTTCATTGCGTCATCAATCTTAAATAACTCGTCGGTTATTTCAGGGATGCGATGTGAAACATAAGCAAATAATTGCCCGAAACTTTTTCGGTAGAAATCACCAGCTTTATCTTTACCATCTACCAATACTGAGAAACGATTAATAACCTTGTCAATAGTTTTTGTTAATTCTAGTGTGGCAAATTTGGCACTCTTCTTCGACCGATAGTCTAAAGTGTTTAAGTCTAATGTTAGAATTTCGGTTTTACCAGAAGCATCTTTAGATTTTTTATAAAACCCTTGTCCTGTTTTACTTCCTAACCATTTGTTATCCATCATTGTGGAAATAAAATCAGGTAAAGCAAACAATGAATGACGCTCATCATCCTTACAATTTTCAGCAATACCATTTGCGACATGAACTAAGGTGTCTAAACCAACAACGTCAACTGTTCTAAATGTTGCAGATTTTGGACGACCAATTACTGGACCAGTTAGTTTATCTACTTCTTCCACAGTCATATCCAATTCCTTTACCATATGAAAAAGACTTTGAATACTGAAAATTCCTATTCTATTTCCAATAAAGGCTGGTGTATCTTTTGCTACTACTGATGTTTTTCCTAAGAATTGCTCGCCATATCCATTTAAAAATTCGAGAACTTCTGGAGTTGTTTTAGGACCAGGGATAATTTCGAATAATTTTAAATATCGCGCAGGATTAAAAAAGTGGGTACCGCAGAAATGTTTTTGGAAGTCTTCACTGCGACCTTCACTCATAAATTTAATAGGAATACCAGAAGTGTTTGAGGTAATTAATGTACCCGGAGCTCTGTATTTTTCAATATTTTCAAAAACTGTTTTCTTTATATCAAGGCGTTCAACTACCACCTCAATAATCCAATCTACTTTCGAAATTTTGGAAATATCATCTTCTAAATTTCCTGTTGTAATTCTAGAAGCAAACTTTTGCGAGTAAATAGGAGAAGGCTTGGATTTTAATGCAGCAGTGAGTGAATCATTTACCAATCTATTTCTTACTAATTTATCATCTAAAGTTAACCCTTTGGCTTTCTCTTTATCATTAAGCTCTCTTGGGATAATATCTAATAGAAGCACTTCAACCCCTATATTGGCAAAATGGCAAGCAATTCCACTTCCCATAATTCCGGATCCTATAACTGCAACCTTATTAATGTGTCTACGCATTGCTTTACTATATTATTTGTTTGTAGTATTATCTGAAAATATATTCTTCTCTAAGATTAGTTTATTGATAGTTTCGGTAACTTCGAAAAAGGCTTTTATCTTTTCTTCTGAAACATTTTGTAACACCATTTCGTTAAAGCATAAAACTGCATTTTTGGATAAATTTCTTTTTTCTAATCCAGTTGTTGTAAGATGTATTAAAACGCCTCTTCCATCTTTTGGATTAGGCTTACGCTTTATAAATCCTTTTTCTTCAAGACTTTTTAATATTCTTGTCAAGCTGGTAGCTTCCATACCCATTTTGGGACCCAATGCAGTTGAAGGAGTACCTGTTTTTGGGTCAATGCTTAAAAGTGTAAAACCCATTGCCATGGTACTTTCATAGTTTTTAGCTTCTTCATTGTACATTTTGGCCACAGATAACCAAGTTTCGCGGAGGGCATAATCAATAGTAATTTCTCGCATGATTGGTTTTATAAGTATAACCAAATATACGTAAATTTATTATGCATGCATAATAAATTTACGAGAAATTATAAAGTAAACCTCTTTGTCGATACATATTAAATGAAATTTCAGTTATGAGCGACCATACATATCATTGTATAGATGTAGGTACATTTCCTTTATTACCGATCTTTTCATTTTCATGGTAGGGGTAAGATGACCAGCTTCTGGTGTCCAAGCATCTTTGGTTAATCTAAATACTTTTATACGTTCCCATTTACCAAAACTAGCATTACATTTATCAATCTCTTTTTGAATACGACTTATTACATCTTGTGATAATGCTATTTCTTCTTCAGTAGCATTTGATATATTTTTCTTTTTTGCAAGCCATTCGCTTACAAATTCAAAATTAGGCTGAATAAAAGCTGCAGGCATTTTTTCACCTTCTCCGACCACCATTACTTGTTCAATGAATCGTGATTGTTTTAATTCGTTCTCTAGTAATGTAGGAATAACATATTTTCCACCGGATGTTTTAAACATTTCTTTTTTACGACCAGTTATCTTAAGAAATCCTTCACTATCAACTTCACCTTTATCACCTGTATGAAAATAATCTCCGGTCATAACATCATTAGTTCGTTCGGGATCTTTATAATAACCCATCATAACATTTGGACCTTTTATTAGAATTTCTCCGTCGTCTGCAATTTTTATTTCAACATCTTTAATGGCCTTCCCAACGGTACCAACTTTATACATATTATTGGCATACATACCTACTGAAACGACTGGTGAAGTTTCTGTCAACCCATACCCTTCCATTACATGCATACCAGCAGCTCCAAATACTCTGGCCAATCTTGGTTGTAATGCGGCACTTCCGGAAACCATGGTGCTTAATTCACTTCCCAGTGCTTCGCGCCATTTACTAAATATTAATTTGTCTACTATTGAGAGTTTAAAACTATACCACCATCCGTTTTGCTTGTAAGGTTCCCATTGCTCACCTATTTCTATTGCCCAATAAAATAGTTTTTTCTTAACACCAGTTAATTCTGCTCCCTTGGCAACAATTTTATCAAAAACTTTTTCTACTAGTCTTGGAACAACAGACATTAGATTTGGTTTAATTTCTTTTGCATTATCACCTATTTTATCAAGTCCCTCTGCATAATAAATTGTACACCCCCCATATTGGTATAAGTAAATTAGTACTCTTTCAAATACATGACATATGGGTAAAAAGCTTAAAATTCTCGTACCAGATCCGGAGATTGGTACTCTTTTAAAACTTTCAATAGCATTGCTAGTAATATTATTATGCGATAACATTACACCTTTCGGTTTACCCGTTGTACCCGATGTATATATTATTGTTGCTAAATCAGAAGGTAAAACTGCATCCATCCTTTTTTGGACCTCAGATTGATTACTATCGTCCTTTCCTAATTCAAGTAATTCAGAATAGTGTCTGCAACCGTCAATTTTGTCAAAACTAAAGACTTCTTTTAAATGAGTTGTCTTTATTACTTTTTTTACTTTTTCAAAAACTTCTACATCTGAAACAAAACAGTAGATTGATTCGCTATGGTTAAGAACATATTCATATTCTTCTGCCGAGATGGTAGGGTAAATGGGAATGTTTTGAGCACCCAATTGTAAAATACCTATATCGGTAATGTTCCATTCTGTTCTATTTGTAGAAGAAATAACAGCAATTTTGTCATCTTTCTGAACCCCCATTCGTAATAAAGCGCGACTTATTTCATTTGCGCGATTTATATATTCTTGAGTAGAAGTTGTTACCCATTCACCATTATATTTGGTGACAAGAGATTTATCTAAATTATACTTTTCGAGTTGGTGATAAGGAAAATCAAAAAGTCGAGTTACGTTTTGCATACTAAGTTTAAAAAGAGTTACTGCAAATTAGTTAAAGCAATTGGTATTTTAAAATTGTATTAATAAATATACATTACAAAAATTATAAATTTCTTAATTATTGCAATTTTAGTATTTACTATTTACTATTTGTCTACAATAAATTGCTACTGAACGGGTTATATAAACAGTTTGTTGGTTTGTAGGAAATTTCCTAGAAACTTTTATTTAGGTTTGCTAAAGAATTTACCCAAATCGTAGATGTTATGAAATCAATTTACACTTTAAATTATCTGTACAAGTACATAAGTATTATTGCACTTTTGTTATTTTTTAATATAGAATTAAGCGCTCAAGCTGAACCTTTTAATTGCGATTACAATGCTTATTTGTTTCAATATAATGACATTTATGCGCTTGACTTAGCTTCGGGCAGTTCTTATTTAGTAGCAGAAAATGTTACTCCTGGTAATATTAATGGTGTAGGGTACAATTCAACAGACGGTTATTTGTGGGGGTATTTATCTACTCCACAAAGTACTATAGTGAGAATAGGGAAAAATTTTCAAGTTGATCAGTATACCATTCCGAATTTACCAACAGGTAATAAGTATGTTGGAGATATTTCAATTGATGGTATTTATTACTTTAAAGCAGGCGGAGCATCTTATTATAAGATAGATTTAAATCCAGAATCGGATACTTATTTAGAATATTTGGGTGCTTTTACACTAAGTAAGAGTTTATCTATTGCAGACTGGGCCTTTAATGCCGCAGATGGAATGTTATATACTGTGGAAAGGAGTAGTAATCTTTTGTATAGAATTGATCCTGATAATGGTGAAGTAACTACCTTAGGAATTGTACCAATTTTAGAAGGCTTAAGTTATACATTTGGGGCAGTATACTTTGATGTGGAGGGTAATTTCTATATATCCGCTAATCAAACTGGATCTGTTTATAAAATAGAAAGGGTTCAGGATATAACACTGGGTTTAATAAAGTCAAATATTTTTGCTTTTGGACCTGCTGCATCTAGTAATGATGGGGCGCGATGTCCTACAGCTCCAGTACCACAAGAAGATTGTATTAATGGTATTGATGATGATGGAGACGGACTTATTGATTGTGATGATCCTTCGTGTTCTGGGGTTGCAACTTGCCCGAAAATCACCCTAACTTCCGGCGCAAATAGTGGTGGATTAGAAAGTAATGATAGATTATCATCTTTAATTAGTCAAAGAAACTATAGACGAGCAAAGACCAATTTTGTATTTGATAAAAAAACCGCTAAAGTTGTTACCAAAAATTCTTTATATGCTAAAAGTGGTAAATTTTCATCCGATAGTATTCCATTGAATGAATTAGTTCCTTTAGAGGTAATAGGAGAAACCAGTACTATTGAATCTTCGCCTTCAGATCTTTTAGACTTGACAAATGCCTCAGATATATATTCGGTTGATTATTTAAAAGATTCGGAGAATATTGGCGCGTTGATGGTGATTAAAACTGATAATAAAGTTTATGAACATAGTAAATTTATTTGCGATAGGTTTTTAGGAGCTCAATTGTTATCGGTTTCAACAATTCAATTACGTGAAAAAGATTTTATTAAATCAATTATTAAACAACCTGATGGAAATACCGAATTTGCATTGACCTTTTCAGCAAGATTAAACAACAAGAGCGAGTTTGTTATTGAATCGCATTGGAATATTGATTATTATCAAGAAAATACTTCGTATTATAATTTTCAAATATGGTCTAATACTGTAGATGATTTACTAATGTTAGCTGATGAAATTTTGAATCTATTGGAGGTGCATTCAGATATTAATGAATATATAGGTTCAACTCCTCCTCCCGTTTTTGTGAAATCGGCGAAATACGCAAAAGGTGAAGTGCTTTTGAATTTGGTAAATAATAATAAATCTGAGCAAATAGATCTCGAAGGTGGTTTAAAGCGTACAGAAACTATGCCTACAGAAAGCTTAACTTTTGCAACACCTATAGATGGATATTTAGATTCTGTTGCTTTAAAAACAGGAAGTATGTTCGATTTTGGATTTAGAATTAGCAATCTAAAAGGTGGAACACCAGATGATTTATTTGTAGCTGATGCTCCATGGGGATTGGACGATTCTTCCCATGGAACTTCCGTTGATACCTATGAAGTTTTACAAAACACCGGTCCATATACAGGCGATGGATATAGAATAGAAAGAAATATTAATCTAACAGGTTCTACTAGCGATTATATAGGTGTGTATAGAGCTTTTAGTCCAAGATTCCTTGCTGTAGATTTATCTGAATATGAATACTTATCTTTTGAAGCAGAAGGAACAGGAACTTTAGAGATAAAATTACAAAAAGGAGACGGCGAAGAGTATAGTACAGAAGTACAGCTGGGTGAAGAAATGCAAACCTATAGCATAGCAGATAAGGAGTTTAAAAATAGTGCTGGAAATGAAGCTGATTTCTCAAGCCTAAAAGTCTTAACTTTTATTTTACCATCTAATAATGGCGAATTAGAAGAAAAGTCTTTAAACCTTACAAATGTTGATTTTAATAATACAGAAACCAATTATGAGTACATTCTTACTGATACGAAAAAATCTGTGTTAATGCCAAATCCAATTGAATCTGAGGCTGTCTTATATTTCTATGAGGAAAGAGCAGCTAATTATACATTCGAAATATTTACAGTTGGTGGGCACCTTTTGTCATCACATACCTTAACCGGTGACACTTATGAAGGTCAAAATGAAATTGCTGTGCACAAACAGAATTTGCCGTCAGGTATCTTTTTATACAAAATTACCAGTACAAATGATAAAACTTGGAGTGGTAAGATGTTAATAAAATAGTTGTATGTATTAATGCAGTTTTTAAACTTTATTTTTAGCTGAAGTTATAGTCATTCTAGAATTAGGAGAATGAGTTTTTAATAATGACAATTGACAATAAAGTGGATACTGCTTTATTTTCATAAACTCTTACATGTAAGCAATTTAAAAAGAAATTGTACGTTACTTTTTTTTTGATAATAGTCTTCAAAATTCATATTGATGAAAAATTTTCTTTTATATATGGTTGCTTTTGTGTTTTTAGTCTCATGTTCTTCAGATGATACTTCTACCAATCCAAACGAAGTGGAAACAGAAGAAATTGAGGAAATTGTAGAAAACCCAGAAACTGAGGAAACTCTGGAGCAACCTTCTTCTATTTTAGATTATAATACCATTGACAATTGGGCTTTTCACCCAGAGCAGAATATAAACCTTTTACAGTTGTATAATTTAGATATTGGTATTGTGAATAAGGATTTAGAATTAGATGGTTCAATAGAAATAACCAATAACGCAAAAACGGATACAGGTGTTGATGTTTTCTTTGTGCATCCAACAATCTTAGATAATCCACCTGCTAGTCCAGAAGTAATATCTTTGGCGGATCAACCTACGGAAAGAATAAACTATACAATTATTGCTCAAGGTGGGCTTTTAGCAAAATACGGTAGAGTTTTTGCACCTAAATATAGGCAGTGTACCGGTTATACTTATCTTGATGATACTGTTAATAAAGAATTACAAGCATCAGTAATCATGCAATCTTATAGCGATATAAAAGCAGCTTTTCTTAATTACTTTGAAAATTATAATAACGGCAATAAAATAATACTAGCTGGGCATTCTCAAGGAGCCTATTTATTGTCGATGTTAGTACGAGACCTTTTTGATCAAAATGAAAATTTACAAAGTAAGTTAGTAACGGCTGCATTAGCAGGCATGGGACATGTATATGCAAAGGAAGGAGAATTTGTTGGAGGGCAATTTGAGAACATTTCACTTTGTCAACAAATTGAGGAGTGTGGTTGTATTCAAGCCTGGAGAAGTTATGAAGAAGGTCAAACTTATAGTGACACTAAAAATACGCTCCCAATGTTTAATGAAGAGTTAGTTAAATATGGTGTTATTAATCGTACTGTAGATATTTCAAATGATTGGTTTATTATGGATGAAAATTATCTTACAGAAAACCAAGAATATGTTCGGTATATAGCACTTTCTAGTAATGTAAATGAGGATCATGGGTACAACTTTGTTGCTCATGACAATTTGTATTTATCCCGAATGCGAAGAGATTCTAATACGGAAATTGGACTGAATATAACTTACAGCCCCGCGACAAGTGATCAAAGAATAAATGACTTAGCAATTGAAGAACAAAGTCTACTATTTGATTTTTGGGGTTATCATACTAAAGATTATGCCACGTATTTATGGCCTTTACTTGAGCAAATAGATGCAAAATTGGCTAATTGTAATTGAAATTTAATTAATAACCGTCGCTACCCATTTCCTGGCATTAATGAAGGCTTCTAACCATGGAGAAACGTCATCATTTCTATCTGTAGGATAGTACGCCCAATTCCAAGGAAAAGTTGAACGTTCGATATGTGGCATTGTTACCAAATGTCTGCCCGTAGCATCGCAAAGCATAGCGGTATTAAAATCGCTACCATTCGGATTTGCTGGGTACTCTTCATATCCATACTTGGCTACAATATCATAATTATCTTCAGTAAGTGGAAGCTTGAAATTACCCTCACCATGCGATATCCAAACACCTAATGTGCATCCTTCCAAAGAAGAAAGCATTACAGAATTATTCTTTTGAATTTTTACTGATGTAAAATTACTTTCATGTTTGTTAGATTCATTATAAGTCATTTTTCCATGTGATTCATGTTCTGGATTGATAAGATCTAATTCCATAAATAGTTGGCAGCCATTACAAATACCTATGGAAAGCGTATCTGGTCGGGCAAAGAAATTCTTAATAATTGTATTTGCTTTTTTGTTATACTTTATTGCACCAGCCCAACCTTTTGCACTGCCTAATACATCTGAATTTGAAAAACCACCTACAGCTCCTAAAAACTGAATATCTTCTAAAGTTTCACGTCCAGATATTATGTCGGTCATATGTACATCCTTAACATCAAAACCGGCTAAAAACAAGGCGTTTGCCATTTCTCTTTCAGAGTTACTTCCTTTTTCTCTTAGTATTGCAGCTTTTGGTCTATGCGAGTTATTTGGTACAATTTTATTCGTAAATTTTTTAGGAAAAATATAATTTAAGGGTTGTACTTTATAATTTTCAAAACGCACAGTGGCAAGATTATTTGCTGTTTGCTTAGCATCCAATAAATAGGATGTTTTATACCAAATATCTCTTAAGGAAGCCACATTTAACCCCATTTCCATACCAGCATTTTTGATGGTTAATTGCGGTTCTAAAATTACCCTTCCTATTTTTTTAAAATCAATATTTGCTGCAGCTAATTCAGATTCAATAGCAGTGTCTTTTGTTTGAAACACAATTCCTGAATTTTCTGAAAACAATAATTTAATGGTATCAGATTCTCCTAAATCAGTAAGATTTATTTCGGCACCCAAATCTACATCAGCAAAACATAATTCTAATAATGTAGTTATTAACCCGCCAGAGGCAACATCATGACCAGCAATTATTTGACCTTTTTTAATAAGATTTTGAATTGTATTGAAGGCGGTTTTAAAATAGGCGTCATCTTTAATAGTTGGAGTTTCGGTGCCAACAGCGTTTAATATTTGACCAAAAGAGGATCCACCTAATTTATAATTGTCTTGCGATAGATTAATATAATATATAGGACCACCGTCTTTTTTTAATACAGGTTCTATAACATTATTGATATTATCACAATGAGCTGCAGCAGAAATTACAACGGTGCCTGGTGCTATCACGTCACCATCTTTGTATTTCTGTTTCATGGAAAGTGAATCTTTTCCAGTTGGAACATTAATACCCAATGCAATTGAAAATTCTGAAACTGCCTCTACAGCTTTATAAAGTCTTGCATCTTCACCTTCATTTTTACATGGCCACATCCAATTAGCAGATAGTGATACAGATTTTAACCCTTCGTTTAATGGTGCCCAAATAATGTTAGTTAATGCTTCAGCTATACTGTTTTTACTTCCTGCAGCGGGGTCTATAAGTGCAGAAATGGGGGAGTGGCCAATGCTTGTAGCAATACCTTCTTTACCTTTAAAATCTAAAGCCATTACACCAACATTATTTAAAGGTAATTGTAATGGGCCTGCACATTGCTGTTTTGCAACACGACCTCCTACACATCGGTCAACTTTATTTGTTAGCCAGTCTTTACAACCAACTGCCTCTAATTGCAAAACTTGATCCAAATAGTCATGAAAAAACTCTAAGGAATACTTAGCATTTGGGTATGTTCTTGTTACTGTGGAGTCTGCTAAAATAGTTTTTGGCGAGCTTCCGAAGATATCACTTAAGTGAACGTCCATCGGTTTTTCACCTGTGGTTTTCGATTGAAAAGTAAAACGATCATCGTTGGTAACATCACCAACATCATACATGGGTGAGCGTTCTCTTTCCGCAATTCGTTCTAATAAATCAATGTCGTTTTTACCAATAACCAGTCCCATACGTTCTTGAGATTCGTTGCCGATAATTTCTTTCGCTGATAATGTCGGATCACCAATTGGTAACTTGTCAAGGTCAATTTTTCCACCTGTATCTTCTACTAATTCAGAAAGACAGTTGAGGTGTCCACCAGCACCATGATCATGAATAGAAACAATAGCGTTTACATCGTTCTCTACCATACCACGGATAGCATTCGCTGCTCTTTTTTGCATTTCGGGGTTAGACCGTTGTATCGCATTTAATTCTATTGACGAGCTAAATGCACCTGTATCAGCACTGGAAACAGCAGCACCGCCCATACCAATTCGATAATTGTCTCCTCCAAGAATTACAATTTTATCACCCTTATTTGGGGTTTCTTTTAATGCTTGTTCAGATTTCCCATATCCGATTCCACCGGCTTGCATAATAACTTTGTCAAACCCTAATCTTCGTCCAGGTTCATTTTCTATGGTAGAATTTTCTTGGTGTTCAAATGTTAGTACAGATCCAGAAATTAAAGGTTGACCAAATTTATTACCAAAATCAGATGCTCCATTGGAAGCTTTTATTAAAATGTCCATTGGAGTTTGATATAGCCATGGCCGTGCCGGCATGGCTTCTTCCCATGTTCTATTTCCTTCAAGACGCGAATATGCTGTCATGTAAACAGCAGTGCCTGCTAATGGTATAGAGCCTTTTCCACCTGCTAAGCGATCGCGAATTTCTCCACCCGAGCCTGTAGCAGCTCCATTAAAAGGCTCAACTGTTGTTGGAAAATTATGTGTTTCTGCTTTTAGTGAAATAACGGAGTTAAATTCTTTTTCTTCATAATAATCAGGTTTGTCAGCAGTTTTTGGCGCAAATTGTACAACTTTAGGACCTTTTACAAACGCTACATTATCTTTATATGCTGATACAATATCATTAGGATGTTCTTGTGATGTCTTCTTAATTAATTTAAATAAAGAACTTGACATTTCTTTACCATCAATGATAAAGGTGCCATTGAATATTTTATGCCTGCAATGCTCAGAATTCACTTGGCTAAAACCAAATACTTCAGAATCTGTTAACGGACGTTCAATTTTCTTCGATAATTCTTTTAAATAGCTTACCTCTTCATCACTTAAAGCTAATCCCTCTTGTTGATTATACGCTGCTATATCTGTAATTTCTTTAATGGCATCTGGGGTAACATCTATATTAAATATTTCTTGATTTAGACTTTCGAATTTTTGAGAAAGCATTGGGTCAAAATTTGTAAAATCTGAATCAACTTTATAAAATTCTTCAATTCTTTTTACTCCAGAAATCCCCATATTTTGAGTTATTTCAGTGGCATTGGTACTCCAAGGAGTAATCATTGCAGCCCTAGGACCAACAAAAAAGGCGTCTATTGACGCCGCATTTATCTTAGATTGGTTGCCAAATAACCAAATTAATTTATCAGTAATTTCTTTTGTAAGTTCTTGAGTAGTTTCCACCGCAAAAACTTTGGTACTTGCATCCCCGAAAAAGTGAATCATGAACAGCGCGAATTGTTAGATTTAAGAAAGCACAAATTTAAGATTTTACTGGATATCTATAGACGTAATTTTAAAACACTTGTAAACAGTAATTGTTAATGAAGTGCATTAATTGAATAAAATTTTTTTTATCAATTGATTTGATTATTAAGGTGTTAACTTTAGTATGTTTTTGTGACTAATATTTAATTTTATAAAACAGTATGATTTTTGAATAAAGTATGTTAATTTGCTTGCCCCTAAAATATTTGATATGGCTATTACTAAAAATAACTCGAAAAGAGTATCATTAAATTCAGATGCTTGTAGTATTACCTATTGTATGCAATTTATCGGTGGTAAATGGAAACCGATTTTAATAGATAGAATTTCTAAAGGATTGAACCGTTTTGGTATACTAATTAATAATGTTGAGGGTATAAACCGTCAAATGTTAAGTAAGCAATTAAAAGAATTGGAGCGTGATGAATTATTAGTACGTAAAGTTTATTCCGAAATTCCGCCAAGAGTAGAATATGAACTTACTGCAAAAGGACAATCGCTATTGCCTCTTGTACAGGCAATGAACAGATGGGGATATAAGCAGCAGCATGGGGGACTTGAACTGGAAGAGACTGTAATTGAAGAACCAGTGGTGGTTGAGCCTATTAAAAAAGCAACTGTTAAAGCAAAACCTAGAACTAAAGCAAAACCTAAATCGAGCGCACCGGCCGATACAGGACAACAATCACTTTTCGGATAAAACTAATTTAAAAGGCGAAAAAATTATTTTTTCGCCTTTTCTAATAAGGCCATATAGAATCCATCAAAACCATCTTTTGAAGCGTAAATCTTTTTCTCCTTTATTAAAGTAAAATCTTTACCTTCTTCAGAAGCGAGAAAAGAAACAACTTGGTCGTTGTTTTCATTAGGAAGTATTGAACAAGTTGCATATACCATTTTCCCTCCTGGTTTTACAATTTTACTATAACTTCGAATTATTTCATGTTGAACTTTTACGATTTTATCTAAGAACTCAGGTTGCATTTTCCATTTGGTATCTGGGTTTCTTCTTATAACACCTAAACCAGTACAGGGTGCGTCTATTAAAACACGATCGGCACTACCATAGAGCTTCTTAAATACTTTTGTAGAATCAATTTCACGAGGTTCTATATTGTGTGCTCCATTTCTTCGTGCTCTACGTTTTAATTCTTTTAATTTGCTGCCATAAATATCCATGGCTATTAATTGCCCCTTATTTTCCATTAAAGCTGCTAAATGCAGTGATTTACCACCAGCACCAGCACATGTGTCTACCACACGTTGTCCGGGTTTAACATCAAGATATTCGGCAACTAGTTGAGAAGAAGCATCTTGAACTTCAAAATATCCTTTTTTAAATGAATCTGTTACAAATACATTAGCACGCTCTGGTAAACGAAGGGCAGATGCATAACCTTTAACCGGTTCGGTAACGATTCCTTCATCTAAAAGAGTTTTTCTTAGTTTTTCTTTTGATATTTTTAAAGTATTGGTACGTAGAATTACTTCTGCTTGTTGGTTTAATGCTGCTATTTCAGCAGTCCACAATTTTTCACCGAGCGCCTTAACACAAATTTCATCGATCCAATCTGGTACAGCTTCCCTGAATTTTCTAATTTTTGATAATTCGTCAAATTTACCTTTGATACGGCGTTCTGGCGTAGGTTCTATTTGTTTCCAGTCGGGTAATTTTATTCCTTTTAAAACTGCCCATACTGCCCACATCCTGAATAAATCTTGACGACTGAATGGTGTCTTTACTTCAGCAATTTCTGCATAGAGCCTTTTATAGCGAACCATTTCATAGGTAGTTTCGGCTATAAACGCCCTGTCTCGCGATCCCCAACGTTTGTCTAATTTTAATACTTTTTGAATGACTTTATCGGCATATTCTCCTTCATTGAACGTTAAATTCAATGCGTCGATTACGGCAAAAACCAAATTTCTGTGCAATTTCATTCTTGTGAATTAAGTTTGCAAAGGTATTGTATTCGTTCCTATTCCTTTTATTTTTGATAAATTTTACTTTATGAGGTACTTTTTTATTGTTTTCTTATTATTCAATTTGGTGGCATGTACTGAAAATGTAAGTAGTCCACCATTTACATCAGTAACTGTTAAAAACTTATATGAAGATTCTTTAAGTATACGAGCAATTGAGATAATGGGTAATAGTTTAGCTTTTGCTGCTGACAAAGGTGTGTTTGGTACAATAGAATTATCTAATGGAAAAGTTAGAACTAGTGTTCAAAAATTTAATACGATTTTGCCTGAATATCGGTCAGTTGCTCATAATGCAACTGATTTTTTTATGCTTTCAGTAGCATCTCCAGCATTGTTATATAAAACGGGGGAAGATGATGTGATGGATTTAGTGTATTACGAAAACGATCCAAATGTTTTTTACGATGCAATGACTTTCTGGAATAATAGAGAAGGGATTGTTGTTGGTGATTCTATGGATGGGTGTTTATCAGTAATTATAACCAGAGATGGTGGTCACCATTGGAGAAAACTGACGTGTGATGAGTTGCCAGCAGGAATCACAGCAGAAGGGGCCTTTGCCGCAAGTAATACAAACATTGAGGTTAAAGGTGATAAAACGTGGATAGCCACTACCAGTGGTCGTATTTATTATTCACCAGATAAAGGTAAAACATGGGAAATTCAAGAAACTCCTATAGTTAATTCAGAGGCTACTCAAGGTATTTATTCGATTGATTTTTATAACGATAAAATTGGTGTTGCTATTGGTGGCGATTATACCAAACCAGAATTAAATGCACAGAATAAAGCATTGACTATAGATGGAGGAAAAACATGGAACTTAATTGCGGATAGTAATGAACCGAATTACAAAAGTTGCGTGCAGTTTGTTCCTAACTCTCAAGGAAAAGAAATTGTTGCATTAGGCTTTACAGGAATATCATATTCTTATGACAGTGGAAAGAGCTGGAAGAAATTATCTGATGAATCGTTTTATACTATTCGATTTTTTAATGATACCTTGGCATATGCAGCAGGAAAAAATCGAATATCAAAATTAATATTTAGGTAGTTCTTTTAAAGTGTACTAACTATTCATAGCATACTACTTTTTATTAGTATGCTTTTTTCTGTATTCGCGAATTAATTTTCGTCTAAAATCTTCTTCAGCACGAATTAATTTTAGTGTTTTTTTAGCCGTAATTTTTTTACTAATACTAGCATAAAACTTCTTGTCTAATTCTTCCTCTTCCTCTTCAAAATCAAGATAATCTTCTAAAAGTTTACTGGCTTCATTCTCAGAGTATGAATCAGCATCTTTCATTTTATTTTTCAATTTATCTAATCCATTTTTACGAAGTAAGTATCTTTCTTTTTCATAAGCATTATAAACTGGCCAAAACGCCTCAGCTTCATTGGTAGTTAATTCTAGTTGCTCTGTGAAATAAGCTACTTTAAGTGATTTAATTTTATCCCAATCTTTTTTCTGTGAATAAAAGGCAGTTGTGATAAACAGAAATATTATTACGGTTAAGTTTTTTAAGCTATTCATCTGTTTCAAGATTTAATTCTTCTAAATAATCAATATTATCATCGAGATAATCAATGATATGGTCATCAACAAGTTGGTTATCTAGCATGTCGTTTATATCTAACTCATCAAATGACATTACTTCTGCGAGTTCATATGAAGATAACTCCATATCATTATTTTCAAAGTAATTTTCTATTTCGGCAGCAGCTAACTCTTCAAATGTTGGGCTACTTTCGGTCTCTAAATTGAGTCCAAAAAATAAAATAAATGCCGCTGCTACAGCTGCAGCAGCGAAATAATACTTTTTATATGAATTTAATTTTATAACCTTAGTTTCTTCCTTTTCAAGATTTAGCCTCTGTAAAATGTTCTCCTGTATTCCATCAAAATAACCTTCAGGTGCTATAAAACCATCATCTTTAGGTAATGCAGCTTGCTCTTCAGATATGTTGTTAAGCAACTTACCTGTTAGACCTTCGAAGTAACCTTCTGGGGTTTTAAATCCGTTATTGTTATTTGATGCTTTCATCTTATTCTTTGACTATCAAAATGTTAAATGGTTTAATCTTCAATTAAATATTTTTCTAATTTTTTAACGGCTAAATGATATGAGGCCTTTAATCCGCCTACAGAAGTATCTAAAACCTTCGATATTTCTTCATATTTCATCTCATCAAAATACTTCATGTTAAATACTAACTTTTGCTTTTCAGGCAAAGTAGCTATGGCTTGCTGTAATTTGAGTTGAATTTCACTTCCTTCAAAATAAACATCAGCCTGTAGGTTTTGTGCCATACGGTCATGTAGTTCTTCGTTATTAACGCCCAATTTTCTTGCTTTGGTTTTCATAAAACTCAAAGATTCATTGGTGGCTATACGATACATCCATGAATACAGTTGGCTATCTCCTTTAAAGCCTTCTATGTTTTTAAATACCTTAATAAAAGTATTTTGTAAAACATCGTCAGCGTCATCATGATCTAACACAATTCTACGAATATGCCAATATAAACGCTCTTTATAAGTGTTTATAAGCAATTCAAAAGCTTTGGACTGCGAATCCGCTTGCTTTAATTGAGCTACTAAGTCTTCCTCTGCAACCAATATTTAATTCTTGTGTTTAGTTATTAGACTTTAATTGAAGTAAAAGGTTTAATTTGATTCTAATAAAGAAATTATTAATAAATGATATAAGTAAATAAATTACTATTATCCTAAGGATTGCATTTCTACAAGCTTCTTATACATGCCATTTTTTGCTAAAAGTTCTTCATGCGAACCTTGTTCTACAATTTCACCTTTTTGTAATACTACAATATTATTTGCTTTTTGAATGGTAGATAAGCGATGAGCGATGACTATCGAAGTTCTATTGCGCATCATTTTTTCTAGTGCATCTTGAACCAAGCGTTCACTTTCTGTATCTAATGCTGAAGTGGCTTCATCTAAAATCATAATCGGAGGATTCTTTAAAACCGCACGAGCAATTGATAATCGTTGTTTTTGGCCACCACTTAATTTATTCCCGCTATCACCGATATTGGTGTAGTATCCATCAGGAAGTTCAGAAATAAACTCATGTGCGTTAGCTATTTTAGCTGCTTCGGTTATTTCTTCAATTGAAGCGTTTTCGTTGCCTAATGAGATATTCTTTGCAACAGTATCATTAAAAAGAATAGAATCTTGGGTTACTAAGCCTAACAGACTTCGTAACGATTGCTTTGTCATATCCTTGATGTCAACACCATCAATTTTAATTTCCCCTTCATTAACATCATAAAACCGCGTAACCAAGTTTGCAATAGTACTTTTTCCACTTCCAGATTGTCCTACAAGCGCAACAGTTTCACCTTTTGGGACTTTCAAGTTAAAAGCCTTTAAAACATATTCATCTTCATACTTAAATGAAATGTTATTTAATTCTATTCCAGTTTCAAAACTCGATTTTACTATTGCATTTGGTTTATCACAGATTGGATTTTCAGTTTCTAAAATTTCTAGGACACGTTCTGCAGCGGCATTTCCTCGTTTAACCCCATAAGAAGCTTTGCTAATTGATTTAGCAGGTGTAAGTATGTTGTATGCTAAGCCCATATATGCAATAAATGATGAGGCGTCTAAAGTTTTATCGACTAATACCATCTTTCCTCCAAACCACAATAAAACCCCAATAACTAAAATTCCTAAAAATTCACCTGTTGGCGATGCTAAATTCTGACGATTTAAGAGCTTATTGCTAAAATCGAAAAAACGTTGCGTTGAATTTGAAAAAACTCGATAAAAGCGTGATTCCGAATTAAAAGCTTTTATAACACGTAAGCCTGCTAAGGTTTCTTCAACAATCGATAAAAACTGCCCTTGTTCAGATTGAACATTATCTGATTGTTTTTTGAGGGACTTTCCAATTCTAGAAATAATAGCTCCTGCTATTGGTATAAAAATAAAAACAAACAATGTTAGTTTAGCACTAATACCAAACATTATTATAATAGTAAACAAAATAGTTAATGGTTCGCGTACTATTAGTTCTAATATTGAAAGAAATGAGTGTTGTATTTCTAAAACATCTGAAGTAATCCGAGCGATAACATCACCTTTTTTTTTCTCTGAGTAGTAAGAAATTGGGAGGTCTGTGATTTTTTGAAACATTTTATTCCTCACATCTTTTAAAACCCCATTACGTAGAAAGGTTATAAAATACATGGCTAAATAATTGAAAAAATTCTTCAATAAAAACAATACCAAAACTAGTCCAATAACTAAGACTAAACCTTTCATGTCATCATCACCAGAATATATTGTAACACTATAATTAATATATTCTTGTAAATAGTCTTTAATATGGGCCATTCCTTCATAAATGGGTTTTTTAAACACTTTTTTTTCAGGTTTAAAAAGCACGTCTAACATTGGAATTAGTGCTGCAAATGAGAGAGCACTGAATAAGGCATACAGTATATTAAAAAAAATATTTAGATAACCGTAAGTACTGTAAGGCTTCGCAAAGCGAAGGATTTTTTTAAAATAGTCCATTAACCGAGGTTAAGTTCACTCAGAATACGTTCAATTTTACCATTAATCTCTTTTGTAACCTTAGTAAAATCTTCAGCGTTTTCTAAAACACTGTTAGTGCTGATATAGAATTTGACTTTAGGTTCTGTACCACTTGGTCTTGCTGCAACTCGCGTACCATCTTCAGTTTCGTAAATTAATACGTTCGACTTAGGAATATCTATAGACTTTTCTTCTCCAGTAATAATATTCGTGGAAATAGAAGTATTGTAATCTTCAATCCATTTTACTTTAGAACCGGCTACCGATTTAACTGGATTTTCTTTAAAATCGATTAACATTTGCTTAATTTCTTCTGCTCCTGATATACCTTTTTTAGTTATTGAAACCAAATGCTCTTTATAATAGCCATAATCTACATAACAGTCGATTAAATCTTTGTAGAAAGAACTGCCATTCGCCTTTGCCTGAGCTGCAATTTCACAAGCGAGTAGGGTAGAGGTTACCGCATCTTTATCTCTTACAAAATCGCCTACCATATATCCGAAGCTTTCCTCACCACCACCTAAGAATTTAGATTGTGGAAAATCTTTAATCATTTTACCAATCCATTTAAAACCAGTAAGCGCAGTTTTAAATTCAACGTCGTAGGCTTTTGCCATTACTTCCATCATCGGTGTGGAAACAATGGTAGTGGCTACAAATTCGTTGCCGTTAAACCCTTTTTGTTTTTGTTTCTCTAAAAGGAATTTGGTCATTAAAATCATGGCTTGGTTGCCATTTACAATTTCCATTTTTCCATCCAAGTTTCTTACGGCAATACCCAAACGATCACTATCAGGATCTGTTCCAACCACCATATCAGCTCCAATTTCTTCCGCTTTAGCAACTGCCATAGAAAGGGCTTCAGATTCTTCAGGGTTTGGAGATTTAACAGTTGGGAAGTTGCCATCTGGTTTTGCTTGCTCCTCAATTACAGTTACATTCTTATAACCTGCACGTTTTAAGACTTCTGGAATAGCAGTTATAGAGGTACCGTGTAACGATGTAAATACTATTTTAAAATTATCTTTACCAGAAGCATTGAAATTTCCGTTGGCTACGGAAGCCTCCATAAATGCCTCATCTACATCTTTATCAATTAATTCAATGAGATTATCATTTCCATTGAAATTAATGTCTTCAAAATTCAATCCGTTTATTTCTGAAATGATTTCACCATCTTGTGGTGGAACTATTTGGCCTCCATCGCTCCAATAAACTTTATATCCATTATATTCTGGTGGGTTGTGCGATGCTGTTAATACAATACCAGCATGACACTTTAAATGACGAACCGCAAAAGACAGTTCTGGTGTGGTTCGTAATTCAGAAAAAAGAAAAACTTTGATGCCGTTTGCAGAAAATACCTCTGCAACAGTTCTTGCCAAAGTATCGCTATTATGTCGACAATCATATGCAATTGCTACTTGTAAAGCTTCATTTGCATACGACTTTTTTAAATAATTACTAAGACCTTGTGTACTTTTTCCCAAAGTATATTTATTGATGCGATTGGTGCCAACGCCCATTAAACCGCGCATACCACCTGTTCCGAATTCCATATTCTTATGAAAACGGTCTTTTAGTTCTTCGGTATCATTATCAATAAGGTTTTGAACTTCAGCTTTTACATCTGTATCAAAAAAATCGGTAAGCCAGCTTTTGGCAGTAGTAATAAAGTCTTCCATAGTTAATTGTTAAATTCTGTATTTAAAAATACGAAGATTACTCTTCTTTTTGGGTGCTTTGGTCCAACTTTTCAGAAATATTGTAGCGCGACTCGTTTTTGCGAGAACGAATAATTATCTCCCCAATAAAACCTGCAAGAAATAATTGCGACCCCATTAACATGGCCGTTAATGCGATGTAAAACTGTGGTCTATCTGTTATTAAGCGCCCGGTTTTATTGATAAAAACCTTATCTATGCCTAAATAGGCAGCAAAGCCAAAACCAATTACAAACATAAGAACGCCAAAAGCTCCAAAAAGGTGCATTGGACGCCTACCAAATTTAGAAACAAACCAAATTGTTATTAAATCTAGAAAGCCGTTTATAAATCTACTCATACCAAATTTTGTATTACCATATTTTCTGGCCTGATGCTGTACAACTTTTTCTCCAATATTGGAATAGCCAGCATTTTTTGCCAAAACAGGAATATAACGATGCATTTCGCCCGACACTTCAATATTTTTAACAACCGCTTTATTATATGCTTTTAAACCACAATTAAAATCGTGTAGTTTTACACCAGATGTTTTGCCTGCCGCCCAATTGAACAATTTAGAAGGTAGGTTTTTGGCGATAAGGGAATCGTAACGTTTTTTCTTCCAACCCGATACCAAGTCGAAACCTTCGTTTTTTATCATGGCATATAATTCCGGAATTTCTTCTGGGTTGTCTTGCAAATCTGCATCCATGGTTATAATAACCTCACCTTGGGCCGCTGCAAAACCAGCATGTAAAGCCTGCGATTTACCAAAATTTCTTAAAAAGCGAATGCCTTTTACATTTGAATCACGCTCAGAAAGCTTTTTAATAATGTTCCAAGAATGATCTGTACTACCATCATCTATGAATAAAATTTCATATGAAAAATGATTGGACTGCATTACGCGAACAATCCAATCATGTAGTTCTTTGAGAGATTCCTCTTCGTTTAGTAAGGGAATTACTATCGATAAATTCATTTGATACCTTTGAAAAGCATTTCAAAAGTACGAATATTAATTATTTGGGTCGGATTTTTTCATGATTGCACCCACTATTGCACCGATAATAAGTCCAAAAATAACATTAACTACAATTCCTATAGGGTATGCTAACCATGCAAAACTCTTTTGAATTTCTACACCTTTTTGCCATTGTTCATCAGTCATTTGTGGATTTTGAGCCATTGCTTGTACTTTAGCAACTTCCATAGCCTTATCCATAAAATCTGGCTCAATTACATTAGTTAATAAGGCGTACCAAATTAAACTTATAATAGCTGATACTACACCAATTCCAGCCCCTAGTTTTATGGCATCAACGAGTTTAAGAAACCCAAGGTTGGCTTTTTTATATTGCGAAACAGCCAATACAATTGCTGCAATCATCAATACCACACCCACAATTCGTATTGCCCAGCCTTGTTCATAATGCATTTCCATGCTAAATAGTATAATACCAAAGACTACACTTGCAGCACCTAATAATAGTCCATATGTCCAAGAAAATTTTCCGATTTTTGGTTGATTGTCGTTCATTTTATATTGTTTTTAGCTTTGTATGGTTAGTAATAACATTACTGATAATGTTACATTTAAAGATACATTATTTTTAATATCAGGTAAGTATGAGTTTTTTTAGCCAATATAATTGCGAAATCATAAAAAATAAGTAAATTTGCAGCCTTAAAATGAGTGCCTGTCGGAATGGGTGCGTAAAATTTTAAAATAATGAAAAAAGATATACACCCAGAAAGTTATAGAGTAGTAGCGTTTAAAGACATGTCTAATGAAGATGTATTTTTAACTAAGTCTACTGCAGAAACCAAAGAAACCTTAGAAGTAGATGGCGTTGAATACCCATTAGTTAAATTAGAAATTTCAAGAACATCACATCCATTTTACACTGGTAAAGCTAAATTAGTAGATACAGCTGGTAGAATTGATAAATTCAAAAATAAATATAATAAATTTAAAAAAGCACCAGTCGCAGCAGCGAAAGAAGCTCCTAAAACTGATGCAGATAAAAAATAATTTCTTTTACTTTTTTAAAGTATAAGTGACGCCTCCGAATATTCGGGGGCGTTTTTTTGTATACTTTTGTTGAAAATTGCTAACCATGAACTACATTCTCTTCGATGGTACCGTTCGAGACAATTTACTCCCCTTCACTTATACAAGGCCTGTTGCTGATATTCGTATCGGAATATTGACCATTCGCGAGAAATGGGAGAAATATTTGGGTAATACCACTACAACGATTACTGAAGAATACCTTTCTGAAAAATACCCAATGGTAGAAATGCCAGAAAATGTACTGATTAATTCTTCTTTTTTACCTAACAAATCTTTGGTGGAAAGGATAGAAGATTTACAGGAAAATCAAGCTATTTTTTATGGAGAAGAGGTGGTTGCCTTTTTTACTAGCGATAAGCAGGATGAAGTAGATTTTACTACTTATGAGCAGTTGGAATTTGATGGTGATGTCCTTCGCATAGAACATACTTGGGATATCTTCTCAAAAAATGGAGAAGCTTTACAAGCAGATTTTGACCTTATCACCGAAGGTCGAAAAAGTCAACCTATTTCTGATACCAATAGATTGATTAATCCGGAAAATATTTTTTTAGAAGAAGGCGCCAGTGTAGAGTTTTGTATTTTAAATGCTACAGATGGCCCTATATATATTGGAGAAAATGCCCAAATTTGGGAAGGTGCGCTTATTCGTGGAGCTTTTGCATTGTGTAATAACGCTACGGTTAAAATGGGTGGTAAAATGTATGGTGCTACTACCGTAGGCCCGTATTCTAAAGTAGCAGGAGAGGTTAGTAATGCTGTAATATTTGGCTATTCTAGTAAAGGGCACGAAGGTTATTTAGGTAATGCTGTTCTTGGTGAATGGTGTAATATAGGTGCTGATAGCAATAATTCAAACTTAAAAAATAATTACGCTAAAGTTCGACTATGGAACTATGCTACTGAAAAGTTCGAACAAACGGGGTTACAGTTTTGTGGACTTATGATGGGGGATCATAGTAAAACGGCAATTAACACTATGCTTAATACCGGTACGGTAGTTGGCGTGAATGTGAATATTTACGTGCCTGGATTTCCTCGGAATTTTATTCCAAGTTTTAGTTGGGGTGGGGCATCAGGATTTTCTACCTATTTGCCCAAAAAGGCTTTCGAAGCAGCTAAAGTAATGATGGCTAGAAGAGGAGTGGAGTTCGATGATCAAGAAGCTCGAATTTTAGAACATGTTTTTGAATCGACAAAAAAGTGGCGAAAGTATTAGGTGAGCATATCGATTTTATGAAATCTTTAGTTTAATGTTCGTACGCATTATTTTTTATTAGTGCGGTTTAAACAACTAACAAACCCTAACTAAACCCATATATTATAGCGAGAGCAATTTGTTATCTTTGCAATCCTTTTTTTAAGGAAATTCAATAGTTTATGAAAAAAGTAGCATTTTACACACTTGGTTGTAAACTAAACTTCTCTGAAACTTCTACTATTGCGAGAGGTTTTCAAGATGATGGTTACGAACGTGTTGATTTTAGTGATAAAGCAGACATGTATGTGATTAACACTTGTTCTGTTACAGAAAATGCTGATAAACGCTTTAAAACCATTGTAAAACAAGCACAAAAGGTCAACCCTGAAGCTTTTGTTGCTGCTATTGGTTGTTATGCTCAATTAAAACCAGAAGAATTGGCTGCTGTAGACGGTGTAGATTTAGTACTCGGTGCCAGTGAGAAATTTAAAATTGCCGATTATGTAAATGACCTCACTAAAAATGAAGTTGGTCAGGTGCATTCCTGTGAGATTACGGAAGCTGATTTTTATGTAGGCAGTTATGCTATTGGAGATCGTACACGCGCTTTTTTAAAGGTGCAAGATGGTTGTGATTATAAATGTACGTATTGTACCATTCCATTAGCTCGAGGGATTTCTCGAAGTGATACATTAGAAAATGTTTTAAAAAATGCTGCTGAAATTTCTGCTAAAGGAATTAAAGAAATTGTGCTAACGGGGGTAAATATTGGGGATTATGGCAAAGGTGAATTTGGTAATAAAAAACACGAACATACTTTTTTAGAATTAGTTCAAGCATTAGATAGGGTAGCGGGTATACATAGATTGCGAATTTCTTCTATTGAGCCCAACCTTTTAAAAAATGAAACTATCGATTTTGTAGCACAAAGCGGTTCTTTTGTGCCTCATTTTCATATTCCTTTACAAAGTGGAAGTGATGCTATTTTAAAGCTAATGAAGAGGCGTTATATGAGTGCTTTGTATACCGACCGTGTCGGTCGTATTAAGCAAACTATGCCAGATGCTTGTATTGGAGTAGATGTTATTGTTGGATTTCCGGGGGAGACGGAAGAACGTTTTTTAGAAACGTATCATTTTCTTAATGAACTTGATATTTCTTATTTGCATGTGTTTACTTATTCTGAGAGGGATAATACGCTTGCAGCTGATATGGATGATGTAGTGCCTAAAAATGTACGAAGTAAGCGAAGTAAGATGTTACGGGGATTATCGGTGAAAAAAAGACGTGCTTTTTATGAAAGTCAGTTGGGAACTACGAGAACTGTACTTTTTGAAGGCGAAAATAAAGAAGGCTATATTTATGGGTTTACAGAGAATTATGTAAAAGTTAAAGCACCTTGGAATCCTGCATTAGTAAATACACTACATCAAATAGAATTAAAGGAAATTGATATTGACGGTAGTGTACGATTTGATTTTGTGGATGTTTCGGTTGAAATCTTAGGAAAGATCCTTAAATAGAAGTGAAGCACTTAAATAAAGCGTATAAAAAAACTCGTTTAGGAAACTAAACGAGTTTTTTTAATGTTGTCATACAAAGGTTAGATTCTAATACCTACAGGTAACATTTCTTTGTACTGTCTGTGTTTTCTAACAAATCCTGCAATTTGAGGACTTGTTGGTACCACTCTCAAGTTTTGATCTTGTATGTGGTGTAATACTGCCTTAATGAAATTCTCTTTAAAACCTTCTGTGGTAATTCCCTCAGGGATGACTAATTTCGTCAAAAATACTTTTCTTTCTTGTGAAGAATATTCGATCTTTGCTAGATGGCCATCATTTTTGGTTTCAAATTGGCGCAAGAAACTGTTGTCATTAATTTCCATTTCATTCATATAGTTTGATTTTAATTGGTCTCTTAGAAAAAAAATTACGCTGTTCTATTGGCGTAATTCCAATAAATCGGTCAAACTTCTTAAAATAAGAGTTGAAATATGGCCGAAAGTCAAAAGTATAAAAAAATAAGCTATTTTCCTATAAAAAAGTTCATTTGATGACGGATAGAGGCAACATAACTCATATTTATTTCGTACCTGGCCTAGCGGCTAGTACTTCTATTTTTGAGTACCTAAAATTACCGGAAGAAAATTTTGAAACGCATTTGTTAAAATGGTTTGTGCCCAGTCCAAATATGAGTTTAGCGGAATATGCGGCAGAAATGAATCGGCATGTATTGCATGATAATGTGGTATTAGTTGGTGTTTCTTTTGGTGGTATTTTAGTTCAGGAAATGGCTAAATTAAAAGAAGTAAAAAAGGTTGTAATTATTTCGAGTGTTAAATCGAGTGAAGAGCTTCCGAATAAAATGCGATTTGCTAGTTTTACACATGTGCACAAACTTTTACCTACTAGTTTAGTTAGTAATGTAGAGCTCATTGCAAAGTATGCTTTTGGGGAAACAGTTACCAAGCGCTTAGAATTGTATGAGAAATACCTTGATGTTAGAGATGAAACTTATTTAAATTGGGCGATAGACAAAATGGTAAACTGGCGACAGGAAATACCTCCAAAGAATCTTGTGCATATACATGGCGATAAAGATCCGGTATTTCCGTTCGAAAGAATTAAGAATTGTATTCCTGTGAAAAATGGGACGCACACTATGATTATTCATAGGGCAAAATGGTTTAATGAACACTTAGCAACAATTATTTTGCAATAAGTGAGTTGTAATATTACCTTTGAGTAACTCCAAAATTTACCAAAATGAAGCTATTGAAGAATATTTTAATGGGATTAGGTCTTGTTTTAGTGGTGAGCACCCTAATTTTCGCTATACAAGATAAAACGATTGTTGCTGTACAATCTACCGATTTAGCTAATGATAGCGACAAAAGTGTTGCTAAAGAATATAGAATTACATCTATTGAAATACCTGAAGATTTAAACTTTGCTGGTGAAAAAGTACCGCAAGATGATCCGGAGATATTGGAGCGAATAGACCGGGAATTTTTGGTAAATACCTATTGGCAATCAAACGCAGTGCTTTTAATAAAAAGAGCGCATAAGTATTTTCCAATTATTGAACCTATTTTAGCTAAAAACGGAATTCCTGATGATTTTAAGTATTTAGCTGTTGCCGAAAGTGGTTTAACTAATGTAGTATCTCATGCGGGTGCAACAGGTTTTTGGCAAATTATGAAAGGTACGGGTCGTGAATATGGTTTAGAAATAAATTCAAACGTAGATGAAAGATACAATTTGGTAAAATCTACCGAGGTAGCTTGTAAATATTTAAACCGTTGGAAAAGTAAGTATGGAAATTGGACTCTTACTGCAGCTGCATATAATGCTGGACCAGGAGCTATAAATAAATATTTAGGAGCTCAACAAGTTGATGATTATTACGACTTGTTATTAGGGCAAGAAACGGGTAGATACGTTTTTAGAATAATGGCTATTAAGGAGATTCTTTCAAATCCCGAAAAATATGGTTTTGATATTCAAAAAGAAGATTTGTATGTGAATGTTCCAACTTTTGAAGTTGAAATTGACGCTCCAATCTTTAGTATTACTGATTTCGCACAACAGTACGAAATCAATTATAAAGTGCTTAAACGTCATAATCCTTGGTTACGTGAACCACACTTGAATAATAAGTCGGGTAAAAAATATACTATTCAAATACCAAATAAAGGGTATTATCGTGAATCGAAGTAATGTGGGGATTTCTAAATGAATATTGGCTGTTTCTATTATTGGCTTACTATTTATTTGTTTTATTTTTTGCTGTCCTTTTGATTCTTAAGAATAAGAATCCCATTAAAACCTTTTCTTTTCTTTTCACACTGCTCGTATTACCAGGCTTTGGTTTGCTAGTTTATTACCTATTTGGACAAGACTATCGGAAATCAAAAATTTTTGAAAAAAAGTACCTTTTAGACAATGCCAAAATTAAAGAATGGCGAGAGCAGTTTCATCTAGATCAACAGGAACAGGAAGATTTTGAGGAAAAATATGGTGAAGGTACCTTTAAAATCTATCGACTTTTAAAAAATAATGAGAAGGCAATCTTAACTTTCGACAACGAAGCTAAAATTCTAGTTAATGGGGAGGAAAAGTTTAAACGTTTACGAGAAGATTTAAATGCCGCTCGAAATCATATTCACATTGAGTATTTTGTGATATTTAGCGATATTCTTGGCAATGAGCTAATAGATATTCTTTGTGCAAAGGCATTAGAAGGTGTGCATGTACGGGTAATTTATGATGATGTAGGAAGTTCTATCGCTTCAAAAGTCAAAAGAAAAATGACCGAAAGTGGGATTCAGCATTTTGCCTTTATGCCTGTTTTATTCTCCAATACTACCAGTAAATTAAATTATCGTGATCATCGAAAAATAGTCGTTATTGACGGTGAAATAGGTTATGTAGGTGGTATTAATATTGACAAAAAATATGATAACACCTTTGAAAATGAGCGTTTTTGGAGAGATACACACCTAAGAATTAGTGGGGGTGCAGTAGGTTCGCTTCAGGCTACCTTTTTATTGAGTTGGAATTTTGTGTCCAAATCAGAACTGGTAATTGATAATAAAATGTTCCCAGTAAGTAATTCAGAAAATGTAAATAGTACAGCTATTCAAATTGCGGCTAGTGGTCCGGATACGGATTGGGCGAATATTATGGAAGCCATGTTTTGTGCTATAAATACCGCTACAGAACGTGTTTATATAACTACACCTTACTTTATGCCGAACGATTCTATAATGACCGCTTTAACTACTGCCGCACGTAGTGGAATAGATGTTCGTGTTATTTTACCTTATGACTCCGATTCTTGGGCCGCACAATATGCTTCAGATTCTTATATAGCACATTGTTTAGATTCTGGGATTCGAATTTTTAGATATACCAAAGGATTTGTGCATGCCAAAACAATGATTATGGATGAAACCATGTCGATTGTAGGCACGGCAAATCTCGATTATAGAAGTTTTTCGCTCAACTTTGAAGTGAATGCTCTTATTTACGATGAAGCTATAAATAAGAAGATGTCAGCTATTTTTTTAAACGATTTAAACGACTGTGAAGAAGTTGATTTAGAACGTTGGCAAAATAGAGGGTTGCTACGAAAACTAAAAGAATCTTTCAGCAGGTTATTGGCTCCGCTACTTTAGATTTTCTTCATTTGCTGTTGCATCATCTTAATTTGCTCTGTAAGCATATTATTTTTGTCAAGTCTTTTTGCTTCTTGAAGTAGGGTGGTGGCTTCACGTTTTCTTCTTTTTTGCATGGCTATCCCTGCTAAACTTAATTTTGCCATAGCTATGTCATAGTCC
Source organism: Flavobacteriaceae bacterium EG-1 (assembly GCF_009649685.1). Lineage (GTDB taxonomy): Bacteria > Bacteroidota > Bacteroidia > Flavobacteriales > Flavobacteriaceae > Aurantibacter_A. The sequence goes on along the minus strand of NZ_WJPK01000001.1, from coordinate 1,227,880 downwards.
ATGGTAAGACCTAGTTTTAGAGCTTTCTTGAAGTACTTTTCTGCAGTTGTTAAGTTCTTCTGCGAGAAAATAATGCCATGTAAATAATTGAAATAACCCTGTTGTTTGGTAATAAGCGCTGCTTCGGGGTTTTTAATTTTACTTAGCCATTTTTCAGTACCTTCTAAATCTTGCTTTCGCATTCTTAGAAACGCCATTAGAATAATTTCATTTCTAAAATACAGGAAAATGAAAATACCGGAAAGTAATATTAATGCAATACCATTACCAATATTTCCTTCTATAAATTGATAAATAGCGTAGGCTATTATTAAGGCTGCTATTACCAGCTTTAAGTTTTTGTTGAACATGTTATTCTCTAATTAATTCGTAAGTAATTGTTGATTTTATAGTTGTTGGTATTTCTTGATCTGCCATCTGTGTCATCGTTGAAGTACCCACCGAGGTACCTTCTACAGTCATTTTGTTGATAAATCCTGAAACAACATTAGTGGTAATAGAACTACTTTGAGTTCCGGTAAGGTTCATGGTTAATGCAGGTTCTTCTATTTTCATAATGACATCTGCAAGACCCGTAATTGTGGCGTGTTCTTCCGTAAGATTATCTAATGTCCAATTGTTTTTTGCATTTAGTTTACCTGAGAATTCATTTTGCCAAGTATCTCCAATTTTAACTGCATTAGTATCATATATATAGGTCATTTGTTCGTAACTTTCTGATAGGGCATCAGAACCAAACTCTTTTTCTAATGACTTTTTCATCATATTTAGGGTAAATTCATCTTCAATGCCCGATTTAGATACCATGTTCTCTACTAATTTATCCCCTCCAGATACCTCTATAATTTTACCATTTTTAGAAAGTGTAATGTTTACGGGGTTTCCGAGAAGGCTATTAAACATTTTTGCTTGCATATCGTCTTCTGCGACTTCTTTAGCACGTACATTCATAATCTCACCTTGAATACTTGAATTCATCTTCATATTTAGGTCTTCAAATGATAATTCAATTTTATAGTCATTCTCCAAAACTTCAATCACCTTAAATTTTATAACACCATTAATTAGGTTCGTTAAAATATGACTTGCACCATCTAGTTCTTGCATGATTATTTGTTCCGCTTCTTGTTTAATCATAAACAATTGGTCTTGTTTTAGATTATATTTAAGGGTTGTTTGTGCAAATGTTGATGTTATTGCCATTAAACAACACATTACGAGTAGTAGCTTTTTCATTATAACTTTGTGCCAAAAATACATTCTTGCAAAAGTAATAAAAAGCGACTCGGGGGAGCGAATCAATAATTAAAAAATATTTTTTTATATAGGCTTGGAGAAGAAAAAAGTCTTTGTATATTTGCAGCCGGAATTTACCAAGGTGAGATTCTTAATAAACGTAGCAAAAAATGAAAAGAACATATCAGCCATCAAAAAGAAAACGTAAAAATAAGCACGGCTTTAGAGAGCGTATGGCATCAGTTAATGGAAGAAAGGTATTAGCCCGAAGAAGAGCTAAAGGAAGAAAGAAGCTTACCGTATCATCTGAATTACGACATAAAAAATAATGATTGTATTTTTTTATAATATTGAAGTGTTACTTTTTTAGAAGTAGCACTTTTTTTTTGCTCAAATTTTAGAAAAATTTGTTAATCAACTAGTATCCTTAATAAAGAAGTATCAGAATGCCAAAAAGAGAAGATTTAAACACTATTTTAATTATTGGTTCAGGCCCTATTGTAATTGGTCAAGCATGTGAATTTGATTATTCCGGATCACAATCTTTACGCTCTTTACGCGAAGACGGAATCAAAACTGTTTTAATCAATAGTAATCCGGCAACGATAATGACAGATCCCTCCATGGCGGATCATGTTTATTTAAAGCCACTTACAACAAAGTCGATTATTGAGATTTTGAAAAAACATCCTGAAATTGATGCTGTACTACCTACTATGGGAGGTCAAACAGCATTAAACTTATGTATTGAGGCTGATGAGAAAGGAATTTGGGCTGATTTTGACGTAAAACTCATTGGTGTTGATATCGCTGCAATTAATATTACTGAAGATAGAGAAAAATTTCGTGAGTTAATGCTTAAAATAGGAGTGCCTATGGCTCCACAAGCTACGGCTACATCTTTCTTAAAAGGTAAAGAAATTGCTCAAGAATTTGGTTTTCCATTAGTAATTAGAGCATCGTATACTTTAGGTGGTGCAGGAGCGGCTATTGTTTATAAACAAGAAGATTTTGATGAACTTTTAAGTCGTGGTTTAGAAATTTCACCGATTCATGAGGTGATGATTGATAAAGCCATGATGGGGTGGAAAGAATATGAATTAGAACTTTTACGAGATAAAAATGATAATGTCGTTATAATTTGTACAATTGAAAATATGGATCCAATGGGGATTCATACTGGTGATTCTATTACGGTAGCCCCAGCAATGACCTTATCTGACAGAACTTTCCAGAAAATGCGAGATATGTCTATACATATGATGCGAAGTATTGGTGATTTTGAAGGTGGTTGTAATGTGCAATTTGCTGTAAGTCCTGATGAAAAGGAAGATATAATTGCTATAGAAATTAACCCAAGAGTTTCTCGTTCATCTGCATTAGCATCTAAAGCAACAGGTTATCCAATAGCAAAAGTAGCTACAAAATTAGCTATAGGTTATTCACTTGACGAGCTTGATAATCAGATTACAAAATCAACTTCTGCCTTGTTTGAACCAACTTTAGATTATGTTATAGTAAAAATACCGCGATGGAATTTTGATAAGTTTGAAGGATCTGATAGAACTTTAGGCTTACAAATGAAAGCCGTTGGTGAAGTTATGGGTATAGGCCGTTCTTTTCAAGAAGCCTTACATAAAGCAACTCAATCTTTAGAGATTAAAAGAAATGGCTTAGGAGCAGATGGAAAAGGATATAGAAATTACGATGAAATAATAAGTAAATTAACAATCCCAAGTTGGGATCGTGTATTTGTTATTTACGATGCGATACAAATGGGAATTCCTTTGAGTCGCATTCATGATATTACAAAAATAGATATGTGGTTCTTAAGACAATATGAAGAACTTCATTATTTAGAAAAAGAAATTTCGAATTATACTGTAGATACTTTGTCTCGTGAGTTGATGCTTGAAGCGAAGCAAAAAGGATTTGCTGATCGCCAAATAGCACATATGTTGGATTGCTACGAAAGTGAAGTACATGAGAAACGAGTAGAGATGAATATCAACCGAGTATATAAATTGGTTGATACTTGTGCTGCAGAGTTTAAAGCAATGACGCCTTATTACTATTCGACTTTTGAAGCAGAAATAGAGTCAGTAGATGGTAAACGTTTTGTAGAAAATGATAGTAAAGTTACTGATAGAAAGAAAGTGGTAGTATTAGGTTCTGGACCCAACCGAATAGGACAGGGTATAGAATTTGATTATTGCTGTGTTCATGGAGTGCTTGCGGCTGCTGAGTGTGGTTATGAAACTATAATGATTAACTGTAATCCTGAGACGGTTTCTACTGATTTTGATACTGCTGACAAGCTATATTTCGAACCTGTTTTTTGGGAACATATATATGATATAATTAAACATGAAAACCCAGAAGGTGTAATTGTACAGTTAGGTGGGCAAACAGCTTTAAAACTTGCTGAGAAATTATCTAAATACGGAATTAAAATATTAGGTACTAGTTTTGAAGCTTTAGATTTAGCCGAAGATCGCGGTAGCTTTTCTGAATTATTGTTAGAAAACAATATCCCTTTCCCAAGATTTGGTGTTGCAGAATCTGCAGATGAAGCTTTAGTTTTAGCAGATGAATTGGATTTTCCTTTATTGGTGAGACCGTCGTATGTATTAGGTGGTCAGGGCATGAAAATTGTTATTAATAAAGAAGAATTAGAAGAGCATGTTGTGGACTTGTTACGTAAAATTCCGAATAATAAATTATTATTAGATCATTATCTAGATGGTGCAATTGAAGCAGAAGCAGATGCCATTTGCGATGGTGAAGATGTTTACATCATTGGGATTATGGAGCATATAGAGCCTTGTGGTGTTCATTCGGGAGATTCTAATGCGACATTACCTCCTTTTAATTTAGGCGAGTTTGTTATGCAACAAATTAAAGATCATACCAAGAAAATTGCTCTGGCATTAAATACAGTTGGTTTAATAAACATACAGTTTGCTATTAAAGATGATACAGTGTACATCATTGAGGCGAATCCACGTGCATCTCGTACAGTTCCATTTATTGCAAAAGCATATAAAGAACCATATGTAAATTATGCTACCAAAGTTATGTTGGGAGAGAAGAAAGTAAAAGATTTTAACTTTGATCCTAAATTAGAAGGTTATGCTATTAAGCAACCCGTTTTCTCCTTTAATAAGTTTCCTAATGTAAATAAAAACTTAGGACCAGAAATGAAGAGTACTGGTGAGAGTATTTTGTTTATAGATAGTCTGAAAGATGATGCTTTTTACAATTTATATGCAAGAAGGAAGATGTATTTGAGCAAGTAATTAATAGAGGTTAAAAAAAAATAGACCATCCTAAAATTTTAGGATGGTTTATTTTTTTTAGTTAAACCAAACAGCATATTTTTTTCTTCTTAATTCTAATGCTAGTATTTTCTCCATTTTTAATGCTTGAGCTCGTGTTGGCATAGGGTCTATATGATTATACAGACTAGGTCTTAAATAAGCACCATATTTACGAACAATACTAGAAGATAAATTGTAACCTTTTTTACTTAAGGTTCCTTTTTTATGTTGTATAAATCGTTCTTTTGGTGACTTACTTGTCATACCCACATATAAACATTCGAGTACTCCGTTAAACTGCGGATTGGCTTCTCTAAACTTCCTGTTTTCTGAAAATACCCTTTTAGAAAGTTCTATAACGTATACACGATATTCTGTTTTTGGCATGAATTAAAACTGAGTGTTGAATTTTTCAGGAAATTGTAATGGAATATCTTTGTGGTCTTCATCCAAATTCTGTCTAAGGTCAATTTCGATTCCTCTTGAAATGGTTGAAATTGGCACATCATTGGCAGTACCTTCAAACGGATTTTCACCTGTTCTTCCAATACGTTCCATAGTGTGAAAAACCCAGGCAACTATTATGTAAAACGGAATGGATAGCCACACAAATAAATTACCAATTATTGGGTATGTATCCTTAAGTTCAATGCCAATATCTGCAAATTGTGGTACCAATGCTAACGGAAGTAATAATACAAATACCCACATGAAAAAGTGATTCATTGTTGCAAATTGCCGTGGATATGGGAAATTTTTGATGCGTTCACTTTGCCCTTGAAGCGTAAATAGTTCTTGAAGTAATGCTTCCAATTCTAAAAATGAAAATTCCCATAAAATACCCTGCTCTTTGAGTCTTTTAAGATGATGCGATTGTTGATATAATAGGGCAGTAGGTTTATTGTTTTTGTTCATTATTGAATCTAAATCAGCCTCCGACAAATAGGACTGTAGGTCGTCACTTAAATTAGAATTTAACTCTGGAGGCCGTACGCTAAATTCTTGATTTGTTTTGTGAGCCGAAGTGGTTTCCCATGGTTTAGGTAAGCGCATTGCATGTCGTAATGCGGTCATCCAAGCAATGTGCCGGTATGTAATTATTTTAATTTCAGATTTAAGCTGTTTTTCTGGGACTGGGTTTTCAGCATATTCGTTTGTAATCATGTCTTGTAGAAACATGCCAAAGGTTCTTGATGTATTTACAATACCACCCCAAATTTTTCGCGCTTCCCAAATTCTTCCGTAGGCCGAATTGTTTTGAAAACCAATTACAAAAGCTACGGCGGTACCAATAAGTGCCAAAGGTGTCCAAGGAATTTTCACCCAAAATAAATCTAGAAAGTAATAAGCCGATACGAAACCAATTATAATACATAGAAAAAAAAGTGTTTCATACCTTGTCCATATTACCAATTGTTTTACGGTGAATATTTTTTTTGTATACATACGTATTTTTTAAAGGTTAATAAACTCTATTATTTTTGAATATTATTTCGTGTGTTCTAAAATAAAATCCACTATAGGTTTTGGGTTCATTAAACTGTGCGGATGATGCCCCACATCTTCTTTTATAATTATTTGAATGTTTCCACCAGCTTCCTTAAACTTTTTCTCAAGCTTGGCTGTATTTTCTTTATAAGGAACTACAATATCTGCTCCTCCAATAACATGTAAAACTGGAATTTTTGCCTCGGCAACTTTGACTGCATTGTTTATGGGAATGTTCTTATAATCTAAAACTGTTGTTTCATTTAAACCATAGACTTTTAAACATTCGTTCCAGTCTTTTTCACTTCCTTGGCCAGCATATAGTCCTCCTGGCCAACTTTTAATATCACAAACGGGAGCATCAGCATAAATACAAAATACTTTTTCGGTATTTTGGCTGGCCCAATTGTATATAATTAAACCACCTCTACTCATCCCTTCTAAAACTGTTTTTGAATTTAGGTCGTAAACTTTTAGTAAATAGTTGTAAAAGTCATTCCACAATATTACAGCCTCATTATTGCCGAATAATCCGGCTACATCAACATAAACGATATGAAATCCTTTTTCTAACAAAGCTAAATCTGTCTGTGGTTCATGCCCCCAGAATCGTGCACGCCATATCCACAAGCGTTCTTCATTGGCCTTATTTGGAAATACAATTTTGGCATTCTTTCCTTTAAAGGTAAACTCATTAGTTTTGAATGCGCCAAATGCACTTTCTTGTGCATCTACGTTTATAATTAGGAAAAGAAAAAGTACATTTATTAGCGTAATAGATTTCATTTAAAATTATTTTTGAAATAGAACCGTCATAGAAATAGGAGCTATTTTTATTTGGGATTCGCAACGTTTATTTTGGTCAAAAAAGAAATGGTCACCAGAAATGGCAATATGCCATTTTTCTTTAAGCTTGTAATTTACTTCCTTTTTTCCGGCATTATAAATAACAAGAATGTTTTTATAAATATCTCCGTTGCAATTGTTTTTAAGTTTATAGCTAATTAATCCTTTTTTTGTTTTTAAAAATTCTAAATTATTTCGAACTTCTTCTCCTGTCTTCATTCGAAAAGCAGGGTGCTTTTTTCTAAATGCAATTAAGTTTTTATAATATTCAAATACTTCTAAATTTTTAAATTTTAAATTCCAATCGATATGGTTAATTTCATCTGGTAAATTGTAAGAGTTGTTTGCTCCTTTTTTTGTCCGTAAAAATTCGGCTCCTGCATGTAGAAAAGTTGTGCCTTGTGATGTTATAACAATAGCAGTAGCTAACTTATCCATCGCAATAATTACTTCTTCTGAAACTGTTGGTTGGGATAATTTTAATTTATCATACAAAGTGTGATTGTCATGGCATGAAACATAAGATATAGCTTGCCATGGATTACTTGCCCAAGAAGTATCAGAGTAATTCACTAGTTCATTATTAACTTGAGGGTGTTTTACACAACCAACAATCCCGAATTTTATACTTTCCTCTACATCTGTTTTACCACTTACAAATCCTGTTTCATTTTCTACAAAAACAGACCCTTTAAGTGCATCTCTTAATTCATCACAAAACACAGCTATTGAAGGTGTATTCCTAATGTTTGATTTTAAGGTGCTTTTGCTTTGTGAAAGCATGGATTTATTTGCAGTCCATCCTTCACCATAAATAATTATGCTTTTATTAATTTTTTTTAGTGCATCACTTACTACGTTCATAGTTTTAATATCATGAATTGCCATCAAGTCAAATCGAAAGCCATCTATATGATATTCTTTTGCCCAGTAGCATACAGATTCAACTATAAATTTACGCATCATTAACCGTTCTGATGCGGTTTCGTTTCCGCAACCAGAAGCATTAGAATACGTACCATTGTTATGCATTCGATAATAATAATGTGGAACTTCTTTATTGAAATTTGATGATTCGGTTTTTCCACTATGATTATAAACCACATCTAAGATTACTCCAATACCATGGGTGTGAAATGCCATTACCATTTTCTTAAATTCTTGAATTCGAATTGCCGCATTATAAGGATCGGAAGCAAACGAACCTTCAGGTACGTTATAATTTTGCGGATCGTATCCCCAATTATATTGGGCAATTTCTAACTTGGATTCATCAATAGCGTAGAAGTCAAAAATTGGTAATAAATGTACATGTGTAATTCCTAATTCTTTTAGATGATCTATTCCTGTTTTAATACCATTTAGACCTTTTGTATTCTCTTCAACAAGACCTAAATATTTTCCGGGATTGGACGAACCTGAATTCTTGTTTATTGTGAAATCTCGTATTTGTAACTCATAAATAATGGCTTCATTCGGGTGCATTATTTGCGGACCTTTGTCTAAATGCCAGTTTGAAGGATTTATTTTTTTTAAATTTAAAACCATAGCTCGTTGCCCATTAACACCTACTGCTTTAGCATAAATCCCTGGTGTTTCGCTTAACCATTTATTTGCAATTATAACTTGGTAAGTGTAATAAATACCGTCTAAATCACCTAACAGTTCTATGGCCCAAATACCTTTTTTTGTTAACTTAAGTGAATGACTTTTAAGTATTTTGGTTCCATACCCATTTTGGTATAAATTTAACTTAACTGCATTAGCAGTAGGTGACCAAAGCTTAAATATTGTTTTTTTTGTACTATATTCTAACCATAGATTTGCTTGGGTTGGAGTAGGGTAGTTTTTAAATATATTTCCTTCATTTTTATTCGAAGAATAATTGATTAAAGGAGAATTTGTCATATTAAAATTTTGACTATATATGATTATTGAAATGTTTTAATAACTCCAATAAGAAGATCCACATTCAACAAAATGAATTGGTATATCGGTAATAAATTTACTTAACCAATCTGCACAAAATTTCATTCCACTTTCTTCTGAATTAATATGTCCAATAAATACAATGGCTTTTTTTCGACCTTGCAAATTGGCGTCTCTAACATATTCGTACGTTTCCCATTGAGGTACTTCACCCGCGATTACAACATCTACTTCGTTTTTTCTTAACTGACTAATTTGCGCCAATGTTCCTGAGGCACCAGGGACCATCACTACATTTGTCAAATTCATAGTTGGATTACCCACCACATGAAAAGCATTTTCTGGAAAGGCATTTTTTAAACTTTTTAAAAATTGTTCTAATGTGATTTTTTCAAAACTAAATGCATAAGGATTACTGCTTGATTGATTTTTTTTCCAGTGCAGTTTGTCAACCATTCCTGAGATTATGCCATCGGGATTTATACGATGTATATAATCGTGAAATCGCCAAACCACTAAATTATTATCCTCAATAAATTTCTTTTTCTCTAAATATACAGGGTCATTTTTAAAATTATCAGCACTATCTAAATGGTTATAGTATAAGGGCTCATGTGTAATTATTAAATTGCATTTTTCAGCTACTGCTGTTTTAAGTACTTCCATAGTGGCAAACATACAGGTTACAATGCCATTTACTTTTTCATGTGCGTTGCCCGCTTTAATTACATCTACGGTATTGATTATTTTTTTTGCTTCAGTTTTATCAATAATCGTTTCAATTAATTGTTCTGCACTATAGGTCTTTAAAACTTTTTCGGTTTGGGCCGAAATTAGTAAGGGTAAAAGCAAGTTTGATATTATTAACAATCTGGTTTTCATTCGTTAGTAGTTTTAGATGCGGATAATTTAATAAAATATTAAGTAGAATGAACCGTTTATAAAGTAATATAGCCCTAAATTTAACTTTATAACCACGTCAAAAAAAGCTTAACCTATGCGACGATTTAAAATTCTAGTCGTTTTTACATTCTCAATAATGTTACTTCTGTTTTTATTAGTTCTTAGTGGTCACAAACCTGTTACTAAAGAAATGGAATCTGCTAATCTTCTTGATAAAAAACAATTTGCATTAAATGCAGAAGAATCTCGAATTTATAAAGAACAGCAACAAAAATTACTAATTGCTATTTCTAATTATTTTGATAAAGCTTTAAAAGCGGGTGATATAGTAGGGGCAGGGGTGAGTATTGTGAAAGGAGATTCAATTTTACTTTCAAGTGGTTTTGGTAAAAAAAATATCGATACAAAGGCAAAGGTAAATGCCGAAACTGTTTTTAGACTTGGTTCATTGTCGAAAGGCTTTACTGGAGTTTTAACTGCAGAACTTAAGAATGAAGGTAAATTAAGTTATCAAGATAGAGTCAGCGATTATATACCCCAATTTCAATTAGGTAGTCAAGAGAATACTGCAGACATAAAATTATCCCATATTTTATCTCATACATCAGGAACCCCTTATCACAGTTTTACAAATCTTGTTGAAGCAGGTATTCCTTTAGAAAAGATTGCCGGTCGTTTTAATGAAGTTACACCTATAAATAAACCAGGAGAAATGTATAGCTATCAAAATGCTATGTTTGCACTTACTGGAGAAGTTACAAAGAAAATTACAGGCAATGATATTGGAGTATCACTAGAAAATAGATTCTTTAGACCATTAGGAATGTGTTCTGCTAGCACAAATTATGAGACACTAATACAAAATAAAAATGTTGCTGTTCCTCATTCTAAAAGTAGAAGAGGTTGGCGTAGTAAAAAACTAAATGATCACTATGATAATGCTATTGCTGCTGGTGGCGTAAATGCTAGTGCTTTAGATATGGCAAAATGGATGCGTTTTTTATTAGGCCATAACCCAGATGTACTAGAGAAAGCTGCTTTGGAAGAAGTATTTAAACCTAGGGTAGATATAAATATTGGACGAAAGTATTATAAACGTTGGCCTGGACACTTAGCTTCTTATTATGGCTTTGGATGGCGTATTCATAAGTTTAAAGATGAAATTACTCAGAAACAACAAACGATATGGCATCATGGTGGTAGTGTAAATAGTTTTCGAAATGAAATTGCTGTGTACCCATCTGCTGATATTGGTATTTGCGTTCTCTTAAACAGTAATTCGCCAATTGCTAGAACAGTAATACCTGACTTACATAAAATTGTAGAAGAGATTTATTTTAAAAACCAAGAAAAAATATCTGTTCATCTTCCAGAAACAGCCGTAAACTCTTTTGAGTAGTTTTTGAAAATACAACTTATTTAAATCAAGAAGATAACTTAAACTTTTAAGGAATTGCTTAATTTGATGATTCATTAATAAGGTTTATACATTTTTCTAAATATTCTTCAGGTGTCGTATGCCATTCAGAAATTCGTGAAACGTTATTCTTTACACACTGATATACGAATTCATGTAGAATATTAATTGTCTTGGAGTTTGATTTAAAATTAGTTTGATCTACTAGTTTTGCATTTGAAATCTCTAACATGGCATAGTAAACAGGTAATCTAGCTAATTTAACTCGATTTAAAATTTCTTCATTTTTATGGACTGCTTTTTCGGCTTTGTCAAAAATAGCGTTATACTGATTGATTAACGACGGCGTTAGAAATGTATTTGTTTCATCAACTGGACTTCCAAAAATTGATAATTTTTTATCAGTATTCGCTTGATTATTTTGGTGTAGTAATTCGATATATTGTTTAATATACGGGCCAGCTTCCTTATAATACCCTGTGAGAAATTCATCTATTATTGTATCTATATTTAAGTCTGGATTCCACATCAATTTAGCTAGCAAATAGGCTCTTAATTCCGCAAATTCACCGCCGATTTCTCGATTTCCTTGCTCAAACAAAGCACTAACATTATTCTTTTTAAAAAGTTTAATATTGGGCTTAAGAGTTTTAAGGTTTGGGAACGGGGCAAGTAAATTTTTAAATTGAATTACATAGTCCCATACAATAATATTGTCGGTTAGTTTGCCCCAAGCTTCTAAGTCTGACGTAAATGCTTTATCACCAATTTCTATAGGAACATTTCTTGTACTTTCAATATTACAGAGCATTATGTTAACATTCGATGCAGGAAGAATTTCTTTTGGGGGTACACGGGTATGTTGATAAGCTAAAGTTGATATAATTTTATCTGGAAATCGCTCAGCAACTTTGTTTACAAATGTTAGCATAGAGCCCATACTTAAAGCAGGGTAATTATGCCCAACATGTGTGCCATACATTTTTTGTTCCGGTGTAAATGCCGCATATTTTTTATCTAAGGCAGCGCAAGAATCGCATTTGCAATAATTTACATTATCATTTTGGCTAACCGACCAATAAATTGCATTTGGATTTTTATCCATTTCAATCTTCAAATTTGCACATACTACTTCTAAAACATCAGGGTTTGATAGACATAATTGAGATTCGGGTTGTAGGCTTGTGCCATCCCAAGAAGGCATAGTTCCTGCGTGACGTTTTCCATTGTAATAGCTGAAATATTCTGGATGTGATTCACCATATTCTTCAGGATTTAGTAAGGTGTGAAAAGTATGAACAAAACTTCCCCATTCAGATTTGTTAGTAGGTTGATTGCCGTGAGAGTCTAATTTATGCCAGTTTGCATATTCTGGATCTAAAACATCACTATAATACACCTCTCGGTAATCAAAAGCAGGCAATTCCAAGTCATCAATAAAATTCAAGGATATTGACTTTAGTTTAGGGATGTAACTAACCTTTGAAGAATATTTACGACAACCTAAATATCGTTCTAGGAAAGTATAAACACCATAAATTACACCTTTTTTATTTCCTCCAGATATAATTAAATTATTCTTATTAGAAAGTATATGGAATCCATCCGAACCCAAGTCTTTAATTTGAGTTTTAGGTATCCTATTCACTGACCCAATTAAAACCTCTTTATTCGATTTTGGATTCGTGTCTGATTTAATTTGAATAAAGGCTCCCGAAATTCTTTTAATGTAATCTTGGAAAACTTTTGCTGCCAATACCTCTGTGGTTGTTGCATTTTCAGGAATTATAATTGTACAATTTGATTTTCCATTGACAGTAAGAATAAAATTGTTAGAAACTATATTCTTTTCAAAAGTTGTGAAAGAACAAAAAAAGAGGACTATACTTAAATAGAGTATATTTTTCATAGTTTATAATTATAAAAATTTATCGAATTTTAACGCAAAACTTAAAAATCAACTTGTGAATTAAGGTTTATACGAGAACAGAAACTATAATTCGTTTTATCCACATATATTAAGTGTGTTAATTCTAACTTTTATAGCAATAAATTAAACTATTATACTCCCAAAGATTACTCCTTTTTTACTCCTCCCATTCGGTATGAAATATTCCTTCACGGTCTAACCGTTCATACGTATGTGAACCAAAATAATCACGTTGTGCTTGAATTAAATTTAACGGTAGGCGAGCAGAGGTATATGCATCAAAATATGTAAGTGAGTTTGATAATCCCGGTACAACTATACCATTTTGGGCGGCATAACTAACTAATTCTCTAGCAGCTTCAATGGTATCTTGTATTTTTTCTACAAAACGCGGGGAAAGCAACAGGTTGGGCAAGTCATTATCTTCTTGAAAAGCCTGCATAATATCACCCAATAACCCAGCTCTTATAATACATCCTGCTCTCCATATTTTTGCAATTTCAGCCATATTTAAATCATAACCATATTCTTTTGATGCATCTGATAATTGATGCAGCCCTTGAGCGTAAGTTACTATAAATGAAAAGAAAAGTGCTTTTTCAGCAAGTGTTCCTAACTTAGCTTTGTTCATAGTGGTGATATCAGGTCTATTGTATAATGCATCTGCTCTAACACGCTCTTCTTTTAATGCTGAAATTTCACGCATGCTTACTGCAATATCAATTGAAGGAATAGGAATGCCAAGATCCATAGCATTTTGACTTGTCCATTTTCCTGTGCCTTTTTGTTTTGCTTTATCTAAAATTTTATCTATCAAATCGCCTTCACCTAATTCATCTTTTTGTTCAAATATTTCTGCTGTTATTTGTACTAAAAAGGATTGTAAACGTCCTGAGTTCCACTTCGCATATGTCTGATGCAGCAGTTCATTGGAGTATTCACCTCCCTTTTTAAGTAAATCATAAATTTCAGAGGTCAATTGCATTAAACCATACTCAATACCATTGTGTACCATTTTAACGTAATTCCCGGCAGATTTTGGTCCAAGGTATGCTACACAGGGTTCGCCATGTGCTTTGGCCGCTACAGCCTCAAAAATGGGTCTTACGTGTTGATAAGCTTCTCTATTGCCACCAGGCATAATACTTGGTCCTAGTCTTGCGCCTTTAGCTCCTCCTGAAACTCCAGAGCCAAAAAAGTGAATCCCTTTTTCTTGTAAATATGCTTCTCTACGATCAGTATCGGTAAAAAAGGAATTTCCACCATCAATAATAATGTCGTTATGATTTAAAAACGGTAATAAATTTTCTATTACAATATCTACGACTTTTCCTGCGGGTACTAGAAGCATTATTTTTCTAGGAGAAGATAATGAGTCAACAAAAGTTTTTAAATCAGTTGAAGCATTTACACGATTTGTATCTCCACCTTCTTCAATTAAGGCATTAACTTTTATAGGATCTACATCATTTCCAAATGCTTTAAAACCATTATCTGCTACATTTAAAATAAAATTGCGACCCATGACACCTAATCCCACTAATCCAAAATCGTACATATTTTCCATAATATAATTCTTGAATGTTTCAATGAACTCAAAATTAAATGAAAATATCCGGATTTAGTTCTTTTAAACTCCATAAGGTTGGTTATATTTAAATGAATCTTGTATTTGAATAATAAATAAAAGTGTAAATGGAAAATACCGAAAATCAAATGCTTATCATTTTTGGAGCTTCAGGTGACTTAACCGCTCGAAAATTAATTCCAGCTATTTATAATTTATACAAGGGTAACCATTTACCTGAAAATTATGTGGTTCTGGGAGCTAGTAGAAGTGATTGGTCGGATGCTGACTTTCGCAAAAATGTTGTTGAAGAAAGTAAATATCTTGAAGATGAATTGAAAAATGTTGATAACGAGTTTATTTCAGAATTTTGTAATAAACTATTCTATCACCCATTAAAAGAAGATTATAGCTGTTTAAAAAATCGTATTGAAAAACTAAATAATGAATATGGAACTGATAATAATTTCATTTTTTACTTTTCAGTTCCCCCTTCTATTTATGAGTCTCTTGCAAAGAATATTTATGAACAAGATTTAAGCAAAGAAGGTATCGGTTGGAAAAGGTTAATTGTTGAAAAACCTTTTGGTTATAGTTTGGAAACTGCAAGAAATTTGAATCATGCGCTTCATAAATATTTTAAAGAGCCGCAAATTTTTAGAATAGACCATTACTTAGGAAAAGAAACAGTGCAGAATTTATTAGTTACTCGCTTTGCTAATAGTATTTTCGAACCCCTTTGGAATAGAAATTATATACACCATGTTGAAGTTACTAATGCAGAAAGTGTGGGTGTTGAAAAAAGAGGTGGTTATTATGATAAATCTGGCGCTTTAAGAGATATGTTTCAAAACCATTTATTACAAATAGTCTCTTTAATTATTATGGAGCCCCCGATAGGTTCAAATGCCGAAGAAATTAGAAATGAAAAAGTAAAGGCATTAAAATCTTTACGAATTATGAAAGATGATAAAACTTTACACGATCATACAATAAGAGCACAATATGTTTCTTCAATTATTGACGGTAAACATGTTAAAGGATATCGGGAAGAAGATGGAGTTGAGTCAAATTCTACTACAGAGACGTATGCAGCAATAAAGTTTTTTGTAGATAACTGGCGATGGGCGGATGTGCCTTTTTATGTTCGAACAGCAAAAAGAATGCCGACCAAAGTAACCGAAGTTGTTATTCATTTTAAAACTCCTCATCATCAGATTTTTAAAGAATCTGATATAGGTAATAATGACAATAAACTAGTAATAAGAATTCAGCCTGATGAAGGTATTTTAATAAAATTCGGAGTGAAAGTTCCTGGTCAAGGATTTAATGTTGAACGGGCGAATCTTGATTTTTATTATTCTAGTTTAGTAGATACTTATGTGATGACAGCTTATGAGCGGTTATTATTAGATGCCATGCAAGGTGATGCTACGCTTTATGCACGAGCTGATGAAGTTGAAGCTGCCTGGGAATTTGTTGATCCCATATTAAATTATTGGAAAAATTCTGATTCCAAAGTTTATGGCTATTCCGCAGGTGTTTGGGGGCCTGAGAATGCAGATGATCTTATTGAAGGAGTTGCAATGTGGAGAAATCCTAGTGCGAACCTAGCCGATGATCCCGGTTTTTGCGTACTTAAATAGTAGACATACTAATCCTCTATAAATAACAATGAATTTAAATATCTCAAGTTCGAAAGTTGAAGTTGCTAAAAATTTTGCTGACTATTTTGTAACTATTTGTAAATCAAAACCAATTGTCCATATTGCTTTGTCTGGTGGTAGTACTCCTAAAATTGTTTTTGATGAATTAGCTGCCAATTATGCTAATTTGATAGATTGGTCTAAAGTACATTTATATTGGGGCGATGAGCGTTGTGTTTGGCCATATGAAGATGATAGTAATTATAAAATGACAAATGAACATTTATTGTCTAAAATAAATATTCCGGAATTAAATATACATAGAATTAAAGGGGAAAATGGTCCGCAATACGAGGCAGCACATTACAGTCAATTTTTAAACATTGTTTTGCCTAAGACAAATAAAATTCCAACTTTTGATTTGGTTATATTGGGTTTGGGTGATGATGGACATACTGCTTCTATCTTCCCGAATCAAATAGATTTATGGAATTCTGAAAATTATTGTGAAGTTGCCGTACATCCGATTAGTGGTCAAAAAAGAATTACGATTACAGGTCAGTTAATTAATAATGCAGAAGTTGTTGCTTTTTTAGTTACCGGAGAAAGTAAATCCGATCGAGTAGCTGAAATTTTAAATAAAAATGATATTGCAAAAATATATCCAGCTAGTTTAGTTGTACCAATAAGCGGTAATCTAGAATGGTTTTTAGATGAAGCAGCAGCTGCACAGGTTATTTCAACTCAATCTTAACATTTTCAGTTTTTAACAGTTGAATATGTTCTTCTGCTTTAAAATTACTAGCATCGAATTTGTTATCACGGTCAAAGGCTGATTCTTTTCTATATTTACTTCTAGAATAACGCCTAATACCTTGTTCACTTTCAACTAGCAAACCCGGAATTGGTATGTTTTTTCCATTGGTGTCTTTTGCAACCATTGTAAAATAAGAAGAATTACAATGCCTCTTTTTTCCAGTAGTAATGTTTTCGGATTCTACACGAACACCCACAACCATAGACGTTCTACCCGTGTAATTTATAGATGCTTTTAAGGTAATTAATTCTCCTACTTCTACAGGCGATAAGAAATCTACACGGTTTACCGATGCAGTTACACAGTAACATTGCGAATGTTTGGAGGCACAGGCAAAAGCTATTTGATCCATTAAATTTAAAATATGACCACCATGTACTTTTCCTCCAAAATTGGAATGGGAGGGAAGCATTAACTCCGTTATTGAAACATTTGATTCTTTTGCTGATTTAAATTTATGCATTCGTTATTTATTAAAATGTGGAGATTTTTCTTCGACGACCTCGGTAATAAAATAGTTACTATCACCCAACCAAAAAAAAGTGGCATAGCGCTCAACATAAGTTATTTTTACATATCTACCTTGATAATCCTTCAATTTTTGAATAACTTCTTTTTCTTTATCTAATACTGAAAAAGAGAAAATTTGAGCACCAGAAATACCTTGACTAATTTCACCTTCCCAAGTTTTAACTAATACTCCTTTACTGCTAAATTTTATTAATTCACCAGAGCGATATCCTTGGCTATAAGGCACAAAATAAATAAAAGCGTAATATGCCGCTATTGCAACTAATAATAATGATAATCCAAGAAGTAATACTTTCTTCATATTAGAGATTTTATCTTAATATCGCTATTGTTTGTTTTTAGTTCTGTAATATACAATCAGATGTTAAAGTAACCGTGGTTCTTCATCAAAATCTCCTTCTTCTGCACGTTTTAAAAAAGCCTCCGGAATTGATTTTTTTGCTTTAGCACCCATTTTTTTCAATTTTTCAATGCTTGTAATTATGTTTCCACGACCATCAACTAATTTATTCATAGCACCTTTATATTCATTTTTGGCATCATCTAATCTTTTGCCAACCTTAGTAAGGTCACCTACGAACCCCTCAAACTTATCATATAACGCTCCTGCTTGTCGCGCGATTTCAATGGCATTTCGTTGTTGTTTTTCGTTGTTCCACATACTATCTATAGTACGTAAAGTTGCTAATAATGTAGAAGGTGTAACAATTACAATGTTTTGTTCAAAGGCTTTATTGTATAGGGCATTGTCGTTGTTTATTGCGACTGCAAATGCAGGTTCAATTGGTACAAACATTAGAACAAAATCTGGACTTTCCATTTCATAAAGGTCCTCATACTTTTTCGCGGAAAGTTGATCGACATGTTTTTTAAGTGAATTTATATGATCTTTTAAAAACTTATCCTTGAACTCGTCTTCTGCATTTACATAGCGCTCATAATCGGTAAGCGATACTTTTGAATCTACAATCATTTTTTTGCCATCCGGTAAATTAATGATAACATCGGGTAAAACACGAGTACCATCTTCCAGCGTAAAACTTTGCTGCACCAAATATTCACGGTCTTTTTCAAGTCCTGATTTTTCAAGAACACGTTCCAATACCAATTCTCCCCAATTTCCTTGCATTTTACTATCGCCTTTAAGTGCTTTAGTTAAGTTTTCAGCTTCTTGCGTAATTTTAAGATTTTGGTTCTGTAAGTTTAAAAGCTGTTCTTTTAATGCTTGATGTATTCCATAATTTTCTTTTCTGCTTTCCTCGACCTTTTTCTCAAACAACAGGATTTTTTCTTGTAGTGGATTTAATATATTTTTAATATTCTTTTGGTTTTGCTCTGTGAATTTGTTGCTTTTTTCGTCTAAAATTTTATTAGCAAGATTCTCAAATTCTTTCGTAAACTTTTCTTGTAGCCTTTCAACTTCTTCTTTTTGTTCTTTATTCTTTAATTGAAGATTTGCCATATCCGCTTCATTTCGCACAATTTGGTTACCCAATTGTTCTTTCTCAGCTTGTAAATGCATTTTATGTTCTTCTGCATCTCGTAAACGTTGTTCAATAATTGCTAAATTATTTCCCAATTGTTGTTCGCGTTCAATTAAAGCACTTTGCTCAGATTTTGTTTTAAGTGCATTTATGTAATTTCCTATAAAATAACCAATTGCTAAGCAGATAAGTCCTATGAAAAGGTAGATTAAATATTCGTTCATTCTCTAATAATGTATTCTAAGTAAAGATAAGAGATTTTGAAAAAGGAGGATGATTAAGTTTTAATTTGAAGTCTTGTTATTTAATTTTAAATGAATTTGTATCGGGATTAAAAACTACCGTATCAGTTGGAAATAATTTTTCAAATGATTTTTTATTAATAAGATCACTTGGTGTACCAAATGGATTGTTTTCGCCATCAAGTATTAGTATTTTATCTGCTACCTGTATAGCCATTTCAATTTCATGAGTTGTAAAAACTATGGTCTTTTTAATTTCCTTGGCAATAGTTTTTAGTAGTTTTAAAATTTGTACTTTATGATATATATCTAAATGACTCGTCGGTTCATCCAATAAAATAACAGCGGTGTTTTGAGTTAATGCTCTTGCAATCATTACACGTTGTAACTGCCCGTCACTTAGCTCATTACACCTTTTGTTCCGAAGTGAATTAAGTTCAACTTGTTTTATAGAATTTTCTATAATTTTTATATCATTTTTAGTTAACGTACCTAGCCAATTTGTATACGGAGAACGACCTAAAGCTACTAGTTCATTAACTGTCATGCTTTTAGAAGCAATTGATTCTGTTAGTACCAGACTTATTTCGGCAGCTAGTTTTATGGGTTTAAAATCTTCTATAGATTTTCCATTTAAATTTATACTACCAGATAGCTTTGGTTGAATAGTTCCTAAGGTTCGTATCAATGTAGATTTTCCTATGCCATTAGCACCAATTATAGCAATTAACTCCCCTGTATGTAAATTGAAATTTATATTTTTTGCAATAATTGTTTTCTCTTTTTTTGAGGAATAACCAACGTTTAGATCTTTAACACTTAAAGTTATATGTTGCTTTTTAATTGCCATTAAAACATCATTTTTCTTTTTCGTAATAATAACCAAATTACTACTGGAGCACCAATAATACTAGTAATAGCATTTATTGGTAATACATTAGCAGAACTTGGTAATTGTGCAATAGTATCGCAAAGCAACATTAAAATAGCGCCATAAATTAAAACCGCTGGTATTAAAACTTTATGATTCGTTGTATTAAAAATTTGTCTGGTAAGATGCGGCACAGCCAAACCGACAAAAGCAATCGGACCAGCAAAAGCTGTTATACTACCGGCTAATACTCCAGTAGAAATAATAATTACATAACGAGAGTTTTTAATATTTACCCCTAAACTACGTGCGTAATTTTCACCTAGTAATATTGCGTTTAAAGATTTTATTGAAATAATACTTAAGATTACCCCAACTAATACTAAAGCAAATAACAATAGTAACTGTTGCCAAGACAGATTTCCTAAACTTCCAAATGACCAATAGATATATTGTTGTAATTTTTCAGCATTTGTAAAGTAAGAAAGTACACTTACAATGGCTGCTGTAATGCTACCAAACATTAAACCTATTATTAAAAGGGCCATAGTATCTTTTACTTTCGTAGCTACTGCCATCACAATTAGTAGAACTAAAAAACTACCTATGCTAGAAGCAAATGCCAAAGTAACATTGCTAATAATATTAAATGAAAATATACTTAAGAATAATGATGAACCCATAATTAATAATGCAGCACCTAAACTAGCACCAGAACTGATACCAAGCACAAATGGGCCTGCTAATGGATTGCGAAATAAAGTTTGCATTAATAATCCACATAGTGCTAATCCAGAACCAACTATGATGGCTGTTAAAGCTTTCGGAATTCGATACTCCCAAATAATATAACCCCAAGATTCATTTTGTAAATTTCCTCCATAAATTGCATTAAAAGTATCCTTTAAAGGAATTATAACTGACCCAGAACTTATATTTAATCCAAATACTAGCAGCAAAACCAATAGTAATAGCAGAAAAGTAATGCGATAAGATTTAGATTGATACATCAATTAATCTAAAGGTTTAAAAAAGTATAATTTATGTTTTGGTAATAATTCCGGGTGAAATATATGTACCAAGTCCTTTAAAACCAAATCGGGTCGGTTGGGAGCTAACTCATAATATAATAATCCACCAGTTTCACCGATAGTTTTTGAAAAAGTAAAAAGTTTTTTATTCTTAAAAGCATCAAATTGTGTGTAGTGCTTGCTTGCTTTTTCCATGTCAGTATAAGTCGTAAATTGAGAAGGTGAAATCCAAAATTCGGCATTAGTTGCCTGAACTAATACGTCTTCAATCCCAAGGGATAGACTACCGGTTTCTTTGGTGTTCTTATATAGGTAATTGGCATTTGCGTCGGCAATAAATTGAGCTCCCCAACTGTCTCCACCTGGTAAATACCACACATCTTTATAAAGTGCTCCACTTAAAACTGTAGGTTTGGTTTCTGCTTTTGTCGCCAAATTTTTCACGGTGATATAGGAACTTTCAATCTCTTTAAATAATTCATCCGCCTTTTTTTCTAAGCCAAAGAATACTGCGAAAAATTTAATCCACTCCGCTTTTCCGAGTGGTGTTTGCTCGGTCCAATCTCCATTATAAACAACGGGAATATTGGCCTGTTGTATGGTTTCATAAGCTTTGTTTTCATTGCTGATAGAAAAACCTATTACAAGATCTGGCTGTAATTCGATTACTATTTCTGTATTTAAGGATTGGTTGTTACCTAGTTCTCTTATTTTATTTTCAGCAATTAATTGTCGCGCTTTTGGTGTCGAAATATATTGTGTATCCGGGAAACCTGTTAATTTCTCTAATACCCCCAAAGCGTCTAAAGCAGGAATATGGGTGGTAGAGGTAACAATCAGTTTTTCTACGGGTGTGGCAATAATAGCATCGTACTGATCCGCATTTAATGTAATAGATGCCAATTTGCTTTTTGGTACTAAAACGTAGGTAAATTCACTTTCAGCATTGGGCCATGGCGACGCTATTTTTAAGAGGGTAATTTCGCCCGATTTTTCAATGGAAAAGCCTGTAGCATGGCTGATATTAACCTGCTCATTTTTTGTAATTGGTAAGGTGTTTTCTTTTTGCTTCTTTTCAGTTTTACATGAAAAAAGCACGAAGACAAACAGTAAAAATATGTTTTTCAAAATCTTGATTTTTATTTTCCGTCAAATGTACTGTTAATCTAAAGATTTAAAATAGTGCACTACGTTGAAGTAGTTGGGTTTCTTGTTTTTGTTTGATTTAGCCTATTAATTTAAGTGAATTATGTAGTGGTCTAGAATAAAAGAATGCCTATGTTTGCAGCGAATTTTGGTTCGATAAGGTCAATAGGCTTTATCGATTAAAAGGGAATCTAGTGAGAATCTAGAGCTGTTCCCGCAACTGTAAGCTTTGCCGATTTATCGGATTTCGCTACAATCTTCAAACCACTGTCCGTACAAAGCGAATGGGAAGGTAAGTAGCAGAAAGCAAGTCAGGAGACCTGCCAGAAATAGTTTGCCTTTGGCGAACTTAACCAATATTAAAAACTTTCGGGATAAAAGTTTAATATATGAGAAACGCTATATGCATACTTATTGTAACACTGTCTTGTTATGGGCAGTTGTCCGCTCAGATATTCCCCATCTGGAAGTTGAATGAGGTTGTTGTGTCTGATTTACGTTTGAAAGCGTATGCAGACGGACATAAAGTATCGGTGTTAGTTGATAGTACCTTATTGAAAAATGGAGCTTCCCTTACGTCTCTACTAAATTTTAATTCCAATATTTATTTCAAGGAAAACGGATTTGGCATGGTTTCATCTCCGGCTTTTAGAGGAACCAATGCTTCGCACACCGCCGTAGTTTGGAATGGAATTAATATAAATTCTCAAATGAATGGCCAGGTAGATTTCAATACTATTAATACCTTAAACTATAGTTCTGTAGGTATTCGAAGTGGGGGAGGAAGTGTTCAATTTGGCACCGGAGCTATCGGGGGTAGCATTCATCTGAACAACGATTTAGATTTTAAAAAGCACTTTAAGAATCGATTTATTTTAAGGTATGGTAGTTTTAATACGAAAGTTGCGCACTATAATCAAAGCCTCGGAAATGGTAAATGGTCTAGTAGTGTTGGTGTCAATTATACCGCATCAGATAACGACTATGAATATTTAGGAAAAGATCAAACCAATAGCAATGGCGAATTCGAAAACTTGAGTCTAAATTTTAATGCGGGCTATATCGTAACTGATGATGATGTTTTACGATTCTACCATCAGAGCCTTTTGGGTGATAGAAATTTATCGGGGAATTTAACAAGCTTAGGAAGAAGTCGCTATAAAGACAATCATTACCGCTCTCAACTAGAATGGACGAGATTTGGAAAAACCATAATTTCAAAATTAAAAGTAGCGCATCTCGATGAAACTTTTAAATATTTTGAAAACAAAGACAGTGCTATTTATTCTAAAGGTCGTGCTACAACTTTATTGGCACGATACGCCCTAGATGTAAAACTCAATGATCGATTTCGAATAAATTCTTTTTTAGAATATGATTACTACAAAGGTGAGGGGAGTAGCTTTGGAAATCCACGTCGTAACGATGCTTCGGTAAGCACTATTTTGAAGTATAATTGGACAGAAAAAGGGGTGCTCAACTTGAGTGCTCGAAAGGATTTTTCATCTGATTTTTCGAGCCCAATGCTATTTTCTTTTGATGGTCGTTATGAATTTAATGCGCATTATTCGCTACAATTAAATGCTTCTAAAAATTTTCGAGCTCCTACTTTTAATGACCTCTATTGGAAACCTGGTGGGAATTTAGACCTGATTCCTGAACAGTCTTATCAGGTAGATTTAGGTCATCGAATAAGTTTTAACGATTTAGTTATTCGTCTGAATAGTTATTATATCGCTACAGAAGACATGATACGATGGCTGCCACAAAATAGTGGTATTTGGTCTCCGACCAATGTAGATCAAGTACAGATTTATGGAATTGAAACCGAAATCGGCAAAAAGTTTCCGATGGGTAAAAAGCAAACTCTGGCTATTCAAACAAATTACGCTTATACCGTATCGCAGGACCGCGAAACCAAAACGCAACTTATTTATGTTCCGTATCACAAAGCAAATGCAGGTTTAAGCTATGCTTTTACCGATTTAGAATTTTTCTATCAGTATTTATATACCGGATCGGTAGCAATTATTGGTGGTGAATTAAAAGCATATCAAGTATCCAATGTGGGTTTAAATTATGCACCTTCTGGCAAGACGAAATTAAAACTTAAAATAGGAATAACCTTAAATAATCTTTTCAATACCTACTACGAGAATGTTGCATTGCGTCCAATGCCAAACAGAAATATTCAAACACAATTAATTTTAAATTTTTAAATGATGAAACTAAGAAGCTTAATGTTAACAGTTACACTTGCTGCAATTGTATTTGTAGGATGTAAAAACGATGATGATGCGCAACCTGAACTCGGTACTGTTGCATTATCGGTAAATAGTAATACCTATAATGAAGGTGATGGCACTGTAGCGCTTACTTTTACGACTGCCTCGGCATATGGTAACGATATTGAGATAACCTATGAGGTGTCTGGAACCGCTACTGCCAACGAAGATTACGCAACGCCAACTGGTAGTGCAACTTTGGTGGCTGGGGAAACTACTTTTACACAAGATATTACACTTATAGATGATACCGATGTAGAGGCTTCTGAAGAAATTATCGTTACAATTACTGCTGTAGACGGCGGTCAAGATCTTATTGCTACCAGTAATTCGGTTACCATAACAATTACAGACAATGATTCTTATGCCTATGAAAATGGAATAATTGTTTTACATGAGGGTAATTTTGGTGCTGGAAATGCTTCTGTTTCTTTTGTGTCTAACGATTTTTCGGTAACAGAGAACGGAATATTTAAAACGGTTAATGGGGTAGATAGCTGGGGAGATACCGCCCAAAGTATTACGTTTTACGAAGACTTAGCGTATATCATAGTTAATAATTCTCAAAAAATAGAAGTGGTTAATCGCTATACATTTAAATCGGTGGCTACCATTGGTGGACCAACCACAGCTGATTTTTTAAACCCAAGGTATATGGCAATAGCGAATGGTAAAGGCTATGTTACAAATTGGGGTGATGGTAGTAACCCGGATGACGATTTTATAGCGGTCATAAATTTGGAGGATAATACCGTGGCGACACCCATTTCGGTTGAAGAAGGTCCTGAAAAAATTGTGGCACACGATAACAAAATCTATGTTGCTCACCAGGGCGGGTATTCTCAAAACAATATAATTTCTGTTATCGATGCTACTGCCAATACGTTGAGTACTACCATTACGGTGGGTGATCGACCCAATGCTATTCAATTTGATACCGATGGTAATCTTTGGGTGCTTTCTGGGGGTAATCCATCATGGACAGGAATCGAAACGGCTGGTCAATTCGATAAAATAAATAGTGCTGATAATACTGTTTTACAAACCGTAAGTTTTGGTGCTACCGAACATCCAGGAGCATTGTCTATTGCAGATGGTAATTTATATTATTTCCTGTCAGGTTCTGTATATAAAATGGATGCATCTAGTACAAGCTTACCAACAACCGCAGAAATTACGGGACTTAGCTTTTCTAATATGACGGTTGCTGACGGTAAACTTTTTGGTGTAGATGCCAAAGATTATGCAAGTAATGGCTCTTTAGAAATATATAGTCTTGAAAACAATACATTATTGTCTTCGGTAGAAATCTCCATTATACCTAATGGTGTTTATTTTAATGGTGATGTAGAATTATAATAAAAAATGCATTAAAAAAATAAAAGCGGCTATGAATAACTATAGTCGCTTTTTATTTTATAATATTAATCTGTTATTCAGACAAATGTGTGATAAACATTCTATCACCCAAAGGAGAATACATTTTCGAATCTGAAAATATGTTTGCCGGCATTTGAACTTCGAAACTTCTTTTTCCAGTAGCACCGGTAATATCTTGTATTGCTCTGGCGAGCAGTGGTTCGTTTTGATCGCCCAAAACTCCGTAATTAGATAAATCTTCTTGTAATTCGATATCTGGGAGAAGTCCTGATGTATAATCTGAAAATCCATCAGCATTTTCATTACGACCGCATAAAGGTTGAAGAGCCCATTTATTATTTGGGTTTATTTTGTCTTCTCTACTTCTTGAGAATAAATAAGGATAAGTTGGACTTTCTACGTCATCTACAAAGGTTAAAGAAAATTCGTTTTTTCCTCTTGTTTTTTCACCAACATGAATTACTTCCATATGCGGAGTTAGACTATTAATTAATAGTTCACTTGCAGATGCTGAACCATAGGTTGCAATCACATAAACTTTATTCAAATTTAAAGTGTTTAGTGGTGTGTCTGCTCTAGTTTTGTCAGCAAAATAATCGGTTAAATCCTTACCGAAAAACTCCTGCCACTGGTTATTCCAACGTTGTGTTAAAAATACTTTATCCGTATGTAAACCATGAATCATGCTAGAGAGTATTCGGGCTGTATTTACATCGCCACCAGAATTGTATCGTAAATCGAGAACTAATTCTTCCACTTGACCTGAAACAAACCTGCCGAATACTTCATTTAATTCTTCATCGTATTCATCGGTAAAACTATTATAAACTAAATAACCAATCTTCTTACCATTAATTTCAAATATTTTGTCTAAAAATATAGGGTCTTCAGCAAGACCTTCATTTTTTGTAAGACTAACTTCAATATCATTAGCCATCAACTCGTTGTTTTCAATTGTAGCCATATTCAAAGTATAGGAGTCAGCGTCTCCAAAAAGGAGATTTAAATAGTTCTCATCAGTTAAGGTAGTTCCATTTACCCCCATAAATACATCACCTCTTTTTATTGCTTTTGTAGAAGCATCTGAATTTGGTATTATGTATCGTACAATACCAAATATGGTATCTGATTGATTTAAGCGTACTAATCCGAATTCTAATCCATTACTTTTTGAAATACCTGATAATGAATTGGTCCATGTTTTATAATCATCACTAGAACGGCTAAATCGATCTTCATTGAATAGTAATTCATCAAAAAAGTCACTGGGGTCTTCTTCTGTTTCTAAAAAGGCGGTATACTCTTCTGAACTTGTAAATCTGTCATCTGCAAGATTAGGTACATCAGCTTTCCAAAAATACCATGTGTTCATTGCTCTATACATAAAGTCTTGGACACCTACATTTGCTGCTGCATCAGGTACTGGAATATTGGGGTTAACCAATAAATCGTCATCATTTTTACAACCAATAACTACTAGACCTATTAAGCAGAATAATGCAAAATACTTATTTTTCATAGTTTATTTATTTGCTTTTTAAAAGAAGAGGCCTTTTAAAATGCGCTGGAAAATTTTGTTCTTATCTTAATTCTTTATTATTGTTAACGTATATACGTACCTGTTTAGTTTAAAGTTTAACAGCTAACTTAAAATTTATGGTTTGAATATCTCTTTTAGATTTCTTTCTTTATAGTTATATACGCGCAAACATTATTATTGAATACCTATAAAACCTTTATGTAATATACCATTCAATGGTTTTCTTCTGCTGGAACTACTTATAGTTTTAATCTTTAATTTTTCGGATATTGGTGCTTTTAGTGATTTTGAACTTGTTCCAGTAATTTTTTCAATTGCTAAATCTAGTAGGGGTTCACCTTGTTCACCTAATTGCCCTAAATTTCCTAATACCTCGGTTAAAAAGTAGTCTGGTTGTAAACCATCAGTGAATTCACCAAAGCCTGCAGAATTCTCAGCTAATCCTACTATTGGTTGCAGTGCGTATTTGTGGTTAGGATTCGCATCTTCAAGGGTCGTAAATCCAAGTTCCTCACTTAAAGCTATATATGGTAGCTCTAAATTAGGTTGGCCGACTGGCCCACCATCTTGCGTTTCATTATCTAATAAAGTTACTGATAATTGGTTTTTACCCACCGTAACGTCACCAATATGAATAACTTCAATGTAAGGTGTTAAATTATTCATTACATATTCACTAGCTGAAGCAGTGTCATCGGTTGCAATTACGTATAACTTGTCAAGATTAAGATGATTTAATGGGGTTTCATCAATTTTGTCTACAAAATAATCTTCAGATCCAAAAATTTCATCCCATTTACTATTCCAAGTATCTTTTCCTAACAATTCACCAGTAAATTGACCCGTAATCATGCTACAAAGCCTTTGTGCAGTTTGACCACTACCACCACCATTATACCTTAAATCTAAAATCAATTCATCGATATTTTCATTTTTTAACGCTCCAATAGCGTTATTTAATTCAATATCGGAACCGAAAGGAAAACTGTTATACATTAAATAACCAATTTTTATCCCATTTACTTCTAATGTCTTTGACACTAAAATTGGATTTTCGGTAATTTCAGCTTTTGTTAATTCGATATTTACGTCGTTAGGAACTGTTAAATTTTCCTCTGTAATTTCTGCAAAATTTAAAGTAAAGGTATCAGGATCAAGTAAATCTAAATTACTGGAAGTGATAAAGCCGTCACTATCGGTTTCTGCAAATAATTCGGTACCATTAACCGCATAAAATATATCTCCTCTTTTTATGTTATTCTCAGCCGCATCTGACCCAGCTACAACATATCTTACTACACCAACAATTCTATTACCACCCTCTGGTGGTCTTGTTAGTACATACTCAACTCCATTGGTTTTAAAAACTCCAGATAAAAAATTGAATAATAAATCGTAATCATCGACAATTGCACTAAATCTGTCTTTTGGCGATAGGATTGATGAAAATAATATATTCGGAGCTGAAAAGTTATTTAAAAAAGTATTGTAATCATTTTCATCGGCAAATCTGTCTTCATCAAGTTCTATTACTTCATCTTGCCATATATAAAATGAATTCATGGCTTTCCAAGTAAAATCATTGGCTTCATTCTCAATTACAACATCTTCATTTTCTTCGGGGGTAACTGGTTGATCATCATTCTTTTTACAACTGGTTATAAATATGGAAATACTTAAAAGTAGATATAGGGGTTTTTTCATAATATTGGGTTCACTTTCTTTGATTAAAAAGCAATTTTTAATATAACAACCGAGTTCTTTTATTCCCTACTTTAAAATGATTATAAAATATGTAGGTTTATAACTTGGCTCTAAAAGTGGTGAAATTACTTACTTCTGAGGTGAAAAAAAATAATTTGTAACAATTTTAGATATAATTCGTCTTCCTATTGTAGCCCTATAAACGGACAACCAAACATCAATCAAAATAATGCATCAATCAGAATTTGTAAATATTGTTACACCCTTTAAAGACAAGCTTTTTCGCATGGCTAAACGATTATTGGTTTCGACGGAGGAAGCAGAAGACGCAACGCAAGAAGTATTGTTAAAATTATGGACTAAGCAAAATGTTATTGGCACATATAAGAATGTTGAAGCTTTTGCAATGACCATGACAAAAAACTTTTGCCTAGATCGACTAAAATCGAAACAGGCATCAAATTTGAAACTAGTTCATAGCAATTATACCGATGAGAATAGCTCATTACAAAAACAAGTAGAGGCATCGGATAGTGTAATATGGGTTCAGAAAATTATGGAAGATTTGCCCGAACAGCAAAAAATGGTATTACAATTACGAGATGTAGAACAGTATGATTATGATGAAATTGCTGAAATGTTAGAAATGAAACCTACGGCAGTTAGAGTTGCGCTCTCAAGAGCACGAAAAATGGTTAGAGAAAAATTAGTGGAAAAACATAGTTATGGAATTAAATAACATAGAAAAATTATTAGAAAAGTATTTTGAGGCGAAGACCTCAGTTACTGAAGAAGATACATTACATAAATACTTTTCACAAGAAAGTGTAGCACCACATCTTGAACAGTATAAAGACATGTTTCAATACTTTAAAAGTGCAAAACAAGAACGTTTTACCAAAGAGGTTCCAATAGTTTCGGAAGTTACTGCGGTTAGAAAGAAACGATTTGGTTGGTATTCTGCCGCGGGAGCAGTCGCAATTTGTGCAGGGCTTTATTTTAATCAGCCTAAAACAATTGAAGACCAGTACTCACCTGAAGAAATTGCAGCAGCGCAAGAGGCTTTAGCACTGCTTGGCACAAATTTTAGTAAAGGTTCGAATCAGATTTCTTATTTAGATGAGTTTGAGAAAAACACCACAAGATTTATACATAAATAGTAAATAGATTACATCAATTAAAATGCAAACATTAAAAATAAATAAAATGAAAAAGCAAATAGCAATATTTTTACTGGCACTTTTGCCAACCTTCATATACAGTCAAGATATATTTGAAAAATATGAAGATAATAGCGATGTTACATTTGTGGCTATGCAGCCTAAAATGTTTCAAATGTTAGCAAATATTAGCGTAGATTCAGATGATCCCGAAGCGCAGGAATTTTTTAGCTTGGTAAAGTCTATTACTAGTTTTAGAGTAATTACCACAGCTAATAATTCTATATCAAAAGATATGAATGGCTGGGTGACCTCTAAATTAAAAGGATCAACATACGAGGAATTAATGCGTGTTCGTGACGGTGATTCTAATGTGAAGTTTTATGTTAAGGAAGGAAAAGACGACGATCATGTAAAAGAACTCTTAATGTTTGTAACAGGCATGGCGGATAAGAATATTAAAATTGAAGGAAAAAATATGGAAACTGTTTTACTTTCATTAACTGGCGATATCGACTTGCGTAAAATTGGAAAACTTACAGATAAAATGGACTTGCCAGGAGGTAAACAATTGAGCAAAGCAGCAGAGAAAAAGTAAGCGTTAAAAGCTTTAGGTTATTAACAGTAGTCAAATGAAAATTTGACTGCTGTTAACTTTATTAAATCAATCAAAAAAAGAACATCATGAAAATAATTTCTAAATTAATAGCATTGTGGAGTGTAGTATTAATCACTGCTTGCTCTTCAACCCAAAGCCTTCAAGAATATTATGTAGACAATTCTGATAATCCTAACTTTTTAAAGTTTGATTTGCCTACAAGTGTATTAAATTTATCTGAAGCAGATTTAACGGTAGCACAGCGAGATGCTTTAAAGTCTTTTAAAAAATTGAATATTTTGGCATTCAAAAAAACCGCAGATAACGATGTTGAGTATACTGCAGAAAAAAAAGTGGTAAGTAATATTTTGAAAAATGATAAGTTTAATGAATTAATGAAATTAAATTTTGGAGCTGGTAAAGCAAGTGTGCAATATCTTGGTGATGATGATGCTATAGATGAGGTTGTTATATATGGTAGTAGCGATGATAATGGTTTTGCATTAATACGTATTTTAGGTGATAATATGAATCCTGCTCATTTGGCACAACTATTAAAAGCATTACAAAAATCTAACTATAAAGGAGAAGGCCTTGAACAAATAGTAGATTTTTTAAAATAGATATAAAAACTATAAAAAAGTCTCATTCATTTTTTTGGATGAGACTTTTTTTATGTTAGGAAATTATGAATTTTTAAAAAATATCTTTCAAATTGTGACTTCTTGTTTATTTTGGTGTCTTATAATCATAACGAAAACCTAAAAAAATTATAGTACATTATGGAAGACGCACAAGTATGGATTAATAAAGGCATAGAATTTGTCACTGAATATGGACCAAAAGTAATTGGTGCCATTCTCATTTACATTATAGGCTCATGGATAATTAGTAAACTTATTGGCGTTCTGCGTAAAGGAATGTTGAAAAAAGATTATGATGAATCTTTGCAAAAATTTCTTTTGAACCTTGTTAGTTGGGCTCTTAAAATCTTTTTGATTATAATGGTAATTTCTAAACTAGGTGTAGAAACAACTAGTTTTGCTGCTATTATTGCTGCAGCTGGTCTTGCCATTGGTTTAGCACTACAAGGTTCGCTTTCTAATTTTGCAGGAGGTGTACTTTTAATAATATTTAAGCCTTATAAAATTGGTGATTTGGTTGAAGCTCAAGGAACTTTGGGTGTGGTTAAAGAAATTGAAATTTTCACCACTAAATTGGTAACACCTGATAATAAATTAGCGATAGTACCTAATGGTGCAATGGCTAATGGAAATATTATCAATTATACTGCTGAAGGTAAAATGAGAGTAGATACTGTTATTGGTGTAGGATATGACGAAGACATTAAAAAAACTAAAGAAGTATTGTTAGAAGTACTTACTTCGAATCCTAAAGTACTTAAAGATCCAGCGCCATCTGTAAATGTTATGGAACTTGCAGATAGTTCGGTAAACTTTGCAGTAAGACCATATTGTACCCCAGAGCATTATTGGGATGTGTACTTTGCAACTTATGAGAATTGTAAAATAGCTTTAGACAAAGCAGGTATCGAAATTCCTTACCCACATGCTGTCGAAATTCACAAAGAAGCTTAATTGATAATAAATTACAAAAAAGAAAAGACCGCGATTGCGGTCTTTTTTTATGTTTAATATTTAGATTTTAAATTCCCGTATAATTACTTGGTGTAATTGCTTTTAGCTCTGTTTTAATTATATCAGAAACATTTAAAGTATCTATAAACCCTGAAATTGATTGTTGATTTATTTTTTCATTAGTTCTTGTTAATCCCTTTAATGCTTCATACGGATTAGGATAACCTTCTCTTCGCAAAATAGTTTGAATGGCTTCAGCAACTACCGCCCAATTATTTTCTAAATCTTGTTCAAATTTGGCAGCATTTAAAAGCAACTTATTTAAACCTTTTAAAGTAGACTGAAAAGCAATCATTGTATGCGCAAATGGGACACCAATATTTCTTAAAACTGTACTATCAGTTAAATCTCGTTGTAGCCTAGATATTGGTAATTTTGCTGAAAGGTGTTCGAAGATTGCATTTGCAATTCCCAAGTTTCCTTCAGAATTTTCAAAATCTATTGGATTTACTTTATGTGGCATTGCAGAAGATCCTATTTCACCTTTTTTAATTTTCTGTTTAAAATAATCCATAGAAACATAAGTCCAGAAATCTCTGTCTAAATCTACTACTATAGTATTAATACGTTTCATACAATCAAATAAAGCAGCAATATGATCGTAATGCTCTATTTGTGTCGTTGGGAAAGAATGATAAAGACCTAATTTTTCTTGCACAAATTTTTGTCCAAATGCTTTCCAGTCAATTTTGGGATAAGCAACTTTATGTGCATTATAATTTCCAGTTGCGCCACCAAACTTTGCAGCGCTGGGTATATCATTAAGTAAATTAAATTGTTCTTTTAAACGAACTACATAAACTTCAATTTCTTTTCCTAAACGGGTAGGTGAGGCAGGTTGTCCATGTGTTCTAGCCAACATTGATATGTCTGCCCATTCAATAACTAATTCTTCAAGCTTTTCTAATAATTGAAAATATTGCGGTACATATACGGCATTCATAGCTTCTTTCATAGAAAGTGGAATAGCTGTATTGTTTATATCTTGAGAAGTTAATCCAAAATGAATAAATTCTTTAAAAACCTCTAATCCTAAAACATCAAATTTCTTTTTAATAAAATATTCGACCGCTTTTACATCGTGATTAGTAACCTTTTCTAAGTCTTTGATTTCTTGTGCATCTGCAGTATCAAAATTTTTATATATTTCTCTTAGCGTGTCAAATTTACTATTGTCAAATTCGGATAATTGGGGTAGCGGAATTTCACATAAAGCAATAAAGTATTCAATTTCTACTTGAACACGGTATTTAATTAGTGCTTCTTCAGAAAAGAAAGGTCCTAGATTATCTACTTTGTTTCTATAGCGCCCATCTATAGGCGATATGGCATTCAATTGATTTAAAGACATAGGTGGTTTATTAAAAGCTGCAAAGATACCTAATAGGAATAGAGTTTGAAAGTTTGTTTCTTACACTTTTATTTTAGCTAAAACCATTCTTGCTCTTGCCTTATATGCTGCACTGCCATTCGCATAATTTTGTTCTAAAACTAGTTTAAGTTCGTTGTGAATCCATTCATAATCCAGACCTAATAAATAAAGACAGGTCATCGCATGGGCTTTTGGAGCAACATTATGTGCTCCAATTAACCAATCGAAACAGGCTGTATAGAGTCTTTTTAAATGTATATTTTTTATTGCTTTTTTCGAAAGTGTTTCTTTTTTTGAGTAATAATCTAATAGTAATATTTCGCACATTTTGGCTATTGGCCTAATGCCCTTTTCTCTTGTAATTTTATTCAAATTTTTGGTGAAAATATTTAAATGGGGAAGTAATAATGTTACATTTTGTTTTATGGTGTATTCGGTAATCCAAATGGCTTTGTCTGATATATGATTATTGTTTTCAAAAGCCACTTCTAATAATAGCGGAATTAATTCGGGCGTCATTAAAACTAATTCTGACATTTTACCTCGTTTCTCTCGAGTATGATTCACATAATCTAGTTTAATAATAAGATCCGCTTTAGTCATTATTATCGTACTTTAGTTGTACCTCAAATTATTGAACTTAATATAATGGAATGAAATTACTCAAAAAAATACTTTTGGGCCTGCTTTTAGTTTTAGTTGTTTTACAATTTTTTAGACCTGAAAAGAATACAACCCAAGGTGACCATACAAGGTTGTTTTTAGCTGAAACTAATCCCTCAAATGAAGTAAAATTAATTCTAGAACAGTCTTGCTACGATTGTCATAGTAATAATACTTTGTATCCGTGGTATAACAATATTGCACCAGTTTCATTTTGGTTGTCGGATCATATTAAAGATGGAAAAAAACATTTAAATTTTTCGGAGTGGGAATCATATGATACAAAAAAGAAAGATCATAAATTAGAGGAAATTGTAGAAACCGTCACTGACCAAGAAATGCCTTTAAAGGAATACACATGGACTCATAATGATGCTCGACTTACTGATGAACAAAGAAATGATGTTGTGATATGGGCTAAATCTACTAGATTGTTGTATCAAGCAAAGATGTTACAAGATTAGGTACTCCGTTAACCGCAGAATCTGTAATTATTTTAATATTCCTATAATCATTTTGGCTTACACTAGGCTTTGGATCAATAAAAAATATTGGTGTATTTGGTGTAACCTCATGAATTAAACCAGCAGCAGGGTATACTTGCATAGACGTGCCGATAATAATAAGAATATCAGCTTGTGAAGTTATATCTATTGCTGTTTCCAATAAGGGTACTTGCTCGCCAAACCAAACGATGTGCGGCCTAAGTTGAAAGCCTTCACTACTTAAATCTCCTAATACAAGATCACTGTTCCAATTGAGAATTAGATTTTCGTTTCTTGTACATCTAACTTTAAGTAGTTCGCCATGTATATGATGAACTTTAGAACTTCCTGCTCGTTCATGTAAATCATCTACATTTTGAGTAATGATGGTTACATCAAATAATTCTTCAAGAGAGACAAGTGAAACATGGGCTGCATTAGGGTTGACATCGAGCAATTGCCTTCTTCTTTGATTATAAAAATCCAGTACTAATTCAGGATTATTTGCAAAGCCTTGCGGCGATGCCACTTCCATAACATCATGTCCTTCCCAGAGACCATCTGCATCTCTAAATGTTTTTATACCGCTTTCCGCACTTATTCCTGCTCCTGTGAGTACAACAATTTTTTTCTTCATAATTCTAAAAATAGTGTTTTTGTATATTCGAATTATGATTGACTATCAACTTTTAAAATATTTAGAGGAATTTATTACACCTGAACGGAAGGATCGTTTTGCAAAAATTTTAGACGATAGAACTAAATATATTACGGTTGCTATTGAAGATGTATTTCAGCTTCACAATACTAGCGCTGTTATTCGGAGTTGTGAAATTTTTGGTATTCAAGAGGCTCATGTTATCGAAGGTCGCTATGGTAAACGGTTAGACAAAAATATTGCAATGGGAGCAGAGCAGTGGGTGGATGTTATAAGGTATTCAAATACTAGAAATTGTATTAATCAACTACGTAATAATGGTTATCAAATAATTGCAACTACTCCACATAATAACTCTTGCCATTTAAATGAATTTACACTGAATAAAAAAACAGCTCTATTCTTTGGAACGGAAAGAGAAGGTTTGAGTGAAGTAGTTTTTAAAGAGGCAGATGGGTTTTTGAAGATACCCATGTTGGGCTTCACCGAGAGTTTAAATATATCGGTTTCAGCTGCAATTATTTTGCAATACTTAAGAACGCAATTAAATGGTTCTGATTTAAAATGGAGACTTAGCCCCAATGAGAAAATTGAAAAGCGTTTAGATTGGACAAAAAAATCAATTAAAAGTATAAATGAAATTTTAGATAGATATTATAAAGAGAACTAACTTTATTATTATATTTAATTGTTAACCATCTAAAAATCAATATCATGTATTTAGTTCTTTATATAATTTTGGCAATTTTAACGTTGATATTACTTTTGGCATTAATTGCCCCAACCAACTATAATGTCTCTCGTTCTATTGAAGTTTCAAGACCCAAACAAGAAGTTTTTGATTATCTAAGGTCCTTAAAAAAAATGGACGAATGGTCTCCGTGGGCGAAAAAAGATCCGAATATGAAAAAGACATTTACAGGGATCGATGGTGAAGTGGGTTGTATAAGTCATTGGGTAGGTAATAAAGAAGTAGGAGAGGGAGAACAAGAAATCAAAAAGATTGTTAATGGTGAACGTATTGATTCTGAATTACGCTTTTTGAAACCTTGGAAATCAACTTCTGATTGCTATTTAACTGTTAATGATACTACACCTAATAATACAATAGTCACATGGGGATTTACTGGGAAAAATAAATTTCCAATGAGCATCATGACTTTATTTATGAGTATGGATAAAATGGTAGGTAAAGATTTTGAAGCTGGATTGGCTGCTATGAAAGAAATTTTAGAGCAATAGTTTTAAGAATTTAGTATGGATAAGTAAATGAAAAAAATAAATTTTTATTAGTACAAATATTATGGAGCCAACTCTAATAAAGCCACGGTGTTTTTATTATCCAAAAGTACTTTACCATGTTCTACTAAAACTTCGGTGTTTGAATAAGTATCAATTAATTTTGTTCCGTTGCCAAAAAAACCCTTTACCCAAAGTGATTTTTTTCCAATTGGCAAATCGAGTCCAATAGCTACCTTATCTTTATAATTACCATTAATATATGTGCGACTAAATACGTACGGTTTTTTAGCTAATCTTTGATGCCGACCTGCTCCAATAGCGGGATGGTTGTCTCGGAACTTTCCTAATTTTTGCCAATGTTGGAGTATTTTTTTAATTTCTTGAGAACTTTGTAACTCTTCCCAATTCATGAATGAATGAAAAGTAGCATCTCCTTTCGCCTCTTCAATTGTTATATCTCTGGTAGTTTCGTCTCCATAATAGATTTGCGATACTCCGGGTGTCAACAATAAATAGTTCGCAGTTTTATAAGGTTTTGATCTGTCTAAGTCAAAAGGTGAGCTATTGTCGTATGATGTCATATAATTTAATACAGACTTATCTTTAAGTTTACCATGCAAAAGCTTACTGTATTTTTGAAAAACATTATCGTAGTCTTTTTGGGCATCATTCTTTAATTCAAAGTTTGTTAAACTTTGAAATCCGTAATTGAAATAATTAACTTTTTTATCTCCAAAATCATATTCAAGTCCATTAGAAATATTGTATCCATAAACTTCACCTGTCATAAAAAATGGATTGTTATCGAGAATTTTATCTGGATTTCTTTTTTTCCACATATTAAATGAATACGATGCTTCTTTATATAATTCTAACCATGTTTCTTCATTTACATTTCTTACTGCATCTACTCGATACCCATCTATTCCGAATTCTTTTATATAATCTGTAAGCCATTTAATTATATAATATTTAGGTGCTCGAGGATAACCTGTACGTTCAAAAAATAATTGTAATTCATCAAGCTCTTGACTTAATCTGCCTTCGGCTTTCCATTTTGCTAATAAATGATCAGGTAGTTTTATAGCTTCTTTTGATGCTGTAAGTATATCTGGTAAGCCCTCGAAAAGCGAACAATTAGTTGTGTTTTCATAATTAGTGAACTCACATTTAGGCGATGTTCTAACCCATTCTTTAGGCCATAAGGGGTCATGCTCTGTAGTTGGACCTGTATGGTTTAAAACAACATCCATAAGTATTCGAATACCATATTTGTGTGCCGTATCAATAAGGGTTTGAAATTCATTCTTGGTGCCAAAATTGGCATCTAGTGTCGTCCAATCCTTTGTCCAATTCCCATGATAACTGTAGGTTATTTCTGCACCATTATCTACTGTTCCATGAATATTTTCAACTACTGGTGTAAACCTAATTACATTTATACCTAAATCCGTAAAGTAACCCTCTTTTATTTTTTTTGTTATTCCGGCGATATCACCACCCATGAAACCTCTTAATAGAGCTGTTGAATCTTTTCGTTCGTAATTAATATCATTCGTTGTATCACCATTATTAAAGCGATCTGTGAGAAGAAAGTAAACATTAGCAGCATTCCAAATAAAAGGTGCCTTTCGCTTAGGATAGCTAATAGAATCGTTAACTACTGCAGTTGCTTTTATTGATTCTTTTTCTTGTTGCTTACAACTAATTACAAAAGAAAACACTGCAAGGGCAATCAGAAGTTTCTTCATTTATAGCTATTTTTCCTAAAACTATAAAATGATGCTGGGAAAAGAAAATTTATTTTTTACGATTTAATACTTTGAAATCTTCATAACAGCTACTTATGGCATCTAAAATTTGAAGATCGTTAGCTGTTCGTATAAATGATTTAGAATAATTACAATTGTTTAGGATATCCTCAATATCTAATTTTTCCATGTTTAAGAGTTCTGTTAATGCCTCACGGTCAAATTTTGCGGCCAAAAGATCTCTTATGTGGTCATCTGCTTTTACTTTTCGGAGCTTTCGCATGTTATTTGGTTTTCTTCCAAATAAATTTCTAAGTTGATCCGCAGGGTTTAATATTGCGCCTAGAACTTTTGTAACAGCACTTGGACTTTTATTTCCTGCCTCATAACTAACGTTTAAACCAGAAATACTATATTGATAAGCATTGTTTATAGGAATGTTCTTTACATCAATTTCTAGATACCCTGTAAGTTGGTATGGCTTTACTATAACTTCTTCTAAGGCATAGGCCAACTCAGTTAAAGAAATTTTAGTTTCTTTAAACTTAAACATGTCATTAGTAATTCTAATTTTTTGGGATTTAAACCCCAAGAAAGAAAAGTAAAGCGTGTCATTAACAGCGGCATCAATTTTGAATTCACCTTTTTCATTGGTAATGGTACCTATAACTTGATTCAAGTTAACAATGTGTACTGATTCCATTACAGATTCATCTTGAGCGTTTACTACAATAGCATTAAATTCTCTAAGTTGAGGGGCCTCTTCTTCTATATCTTGTGCAATAGAAGTTATTCCATATAATAAGGTGAAAAGTAGTATAAATTTACGCATTGACACTAAATCAGTTGTTTCGGAGTGCTAAACAAATGAAAAAAAAGGTTTTGAGCAGATTTTTAATAAAGAATTAACTCGTTTAAACCAAAATAGTTTAAACGAGTTATATTTTATCTCCTAGTAAAAACCACTTTTTTTCTTACTACTGCTTCTCCTTTTACCGGAATTTGAAGCACTTCCTTTGGAAAATTTTCGATCGCGACCTCTTGAAGATCCACCTCGTCCGGAGTTACCTCCGCCTGAACCACCTTTGTAGCTTCTACGACCTCTGTTACGGCCACCACGTCCGCCTTCCGGACTCTTAGAAACTTCAACATTTATAAATCTACCATTCTCTTTATATTCTGTAAAGAATGCTAAGATGGCATCGGTGTGTTCTGCTTCGGTATTAAAAAAGGAGAATGCATCTTTAGTATCTACCTTAAACACATCATCGCGACCTAAACTTAATTTATCTTTTAAGAAATCTTTTAAAGTCATCCAATCATAACCGTCTTTTTCACCAACATTGATGAAGTAACGAACAGAGCCATCTGATGAATTCCCTCGGTCGTTTCTACCTCTGTCACTTCTGTCATTACCTCGTTCACGATCAGGACCAGAACTATTTAAATCTTTCGATTTACTATAATAATTAGAGAATCTTGTAAATTCTACTGAAACTATTTTTTTAATAAGTTCTTCGCGGTCAATACCTTCAAGAACGTCATTAATGGCTGGTAAATAATTTTCAACGTCGGTATTGATCTCCGTATCTTTTATTTTGTTTGCCAAATGATACAGCTGTGTTTCGCATATTTCGATTCCAGTTGGAATTTTCTTGCTGATGAAATCACGTTTTATTTTTCTCTCAATAGCACTTATTTTACGCATTTCACTGCGCGTTACAATTACCATCGATATTCCCGACTTACCTGCACGACCTGTACGACCACTGCGGTGATTGTAAGTTTCAATTTCATCTGGTAATTGATAGTTGATTACATGAGTAATATCGTCTACATCAATACCACGAGCTGCCACATCAGTAGCAACTAACATTTGAATTTGTTTTTTTCTAAACGAACTCATCACCAAATCTCTTTGGTTTTGACTAAGATCTCCATGTAAAGCACCTGCATTGTATCCGTCTTCTATTAACTTTTCGGCTACACGCTGAGTGTCTCTTTTAGTTCTACAAAATACTACTGAGAATATATCTGGATTAGCATCTGCTAACCTTTTTAATGCTGGGTAGCGATCTCGTCCACTCACTACATAGTACTCATGTTGTACAGTATCGGTACCGGAATTTTTAGCACCAACCGTTATTTCTTGTGGTTTGTGCATAAATTTCTTCGCAATTACCGAAACCTCTTTCGGCATGGTCGCTGAAAATAACCATGTGGATTTTTCATCTGGAGTATTTGAAAGAATCTCTTTTATATCTTCAAAAAAGCCCATGTTTAACATCTCATCTGCTTCATCTAGAATGCAATAATCAATTTTAGAGATATCTACCAAGCGTCTGCCAATCATATCTTTCATACGCCCTGGTGTTGCAACTACTATTTGTGCACCACGTTTTATCTGTCGAGCTTGTTCTGTAATGCTTGCTCCACCATAAATGGCAACTACATTTATATTCTTCTCGTACTTTGAGTAAAGTTTTAACTCATTAGTAATTTGTAAACACAGTTCACGAGTAGGAGAGAGAATCAAACCTTGAGTAGTTCTACTATCTGCATGTAGTTTTTGAATTAGAGGAAAACCAAAAGCTGCTGTTTTACCTGTTCCTGTTTGTGCGAGAGCTACCAAGTCGGTCTCGTCTTCCAATAAAATTGGAATTGCTTTTTCTTGTACTTCTGAAGGGTTTTCAAAACCCATGTCAGCAACTGCGTCTAATAAGGTTTGTTGTAACCCTAGCGCTTCAAATTTGTTCATTTTATGTTATACTAAATCGCAAATATGTGTGTTGCATAGAGCGATTATCGCATATAACCTACTGAACTCAGCGCAACACCTGCCATACCGGCGGCGGTTAATAAAGGCGCAAAGGTACAGCTAATTATTCAATTGTTAACTAAGGTGCTATCATATAGCCATATATAGCCGTTATTGTACCAGTAATCCCAAAAATTACCATGAGTACTATAAATGATTTTTGGAGTTTAGGGCTATCATAAATTATAATACAAACAGCACCTAGTACAATACTGATTTGAAAAAAAAGCATGGCGATATCAAACTTTTTAGTTGCATCGTCGTATTGTTTTGCCAATTCTTCCCATTCTTTTACGCCTACTATCTTGCCTAATTCACCATCAAGATCTTGTGTCCATTTTTCTTTTGGAATGTTTGCCGAACCAACTAATATTTCTTTTTTCTCTGCGTCGTACTTACTTATCTTCTCTTTTGAACTGTTTATTGATGCTATTATCGTTGATTTATTTTCTTCTGCAATTAAATTCGTTTGCAATAAAGCTTCTAAATAATCTAGTTCGCTCTCTTTTAGGCTCTCTTTTATACTCTTTGATTGATACCAACTAGAATAGTTTACTACTCGGTTATGAGCAATCATCATTTCTTCTTCAAATTCGCCATTAATCATTTGCGATATAGCCATTAACGCTGCGAAGAATGCAATTAACACTCCACCAATAGCTTCCGCTTTTTCAGATGCTACTGATACTTCAACGGTTTTTATATTGGTATTTTTTTGTGACATTAGTTTATTGTTTTTAAATATGTTATCAATTTATGGATGGCTTTTCCACGGTGACTAATTTTGTTTTTTATGCTAATCGGAAGTTCAGCAAATGTTTTCTTAAATTCTTTAGGAATAAAAATTGGATCATAACCAAAGCCTTCAATACCTGATTTTTTTTTGGATATAGTACCAAAAACTTTACCCTCAAAAAAATAACTTTCATTATTTAAATTTAATGCTATAACAGTTTTAAAATGAGCTGATCGGTTTTCGTTGGTTAGTGTTTTTAGTAGTTTATTAATATTGTCTTCGTCATTTTTTTGTTCGCCTGCATATCTTGCTGAGTAAACCCCTGGTGCTCCATTTAACGCATCTACTAAAAGTCCAGTATCATCAGCAAAACAGGATAAACCATAGTTCTTAGTTACGTAATCGGCTTTTATTTTTGCGTTACCTTCAAGTGTTTCAGCTGTTTCTGCAATTTCTTCAGTGCAGCCAATATCATCTAATGATAGTAATGTTATATGATTTGGCAATAGTAATTGTACTTCTTTTAATTTGTTTTGATTATGAGTGGCAAATACAAGTTTCATATTTAGTTGATATAATATTTTCGAAAATAGTAATTTTATAAGATGGAATTAAAATTACCGCCCGTTGCCGTTTTTTTTATTTTTGGATTATTGATGTATTTACTTGCTTGTTTTTTGCCTTTTGGAGAATTTGATTTTTTTGGACGAGATGTGTTAAGTTATTGCTTCTTTACTTTTGGAGTTGTAATTGGCTTATTTTCCGTGGGTCATTTTTTTAAAGATAAGACAACTGTTGACCCTAGAAAACCAGAAAAGGCCTCTTCGTTAGTTACGAGTGGAATATTTGCATTTAGTCGTAATCCTATGTATTTAGGGCTTTTATTCGTGTTAATTGGGTTTGCTATGCATTTAGGAAATGCTTTTAATGCATTACTAGCTGCTTTTTTTGTTTCTTATATGAATAGATTTCAGATTGTACCAGAAGAAAAAATACTTGCTAAAATATTTGGCAATGAGTATCAATTATATCGTAAGAGTGTAAGACGTTGGTTTTGATTTTGTTTTGAAAAACTATTAAGCAAATATAAGTTTAATGACTTATATTTAAAAATATTACTATTTATGCTTATATTTTACTATATTAGCGTTTTAACTTATACATGAAAGCAATAATAACAGGTGATATTATCAATTCCGAAAAGTATAAGGCCTCAACATGGCTAGATATTTTAAAGAAATACTTTAATCAAATAGGACAGCCACCGCGTGATTGGGAAATCTATAGAGGAGATGAATTTCAATTAAAAGTACCGGTAGAAAAGGCTCTTGAAGTTGCGCTGCACATAAAAGCATTAATAAAATCTATTAAAGGGCTGGATGTAAGAATGGGTATTGGCGTTGGTGAAATTACATTTGTAGGAAATGGTGTTAGCGAATCTAATGGTCCTGCATACATATTGTCGGGTAGAAGTTTTGAATCGTTGAAAGCTAATAAACTAAATTTGTCTTTTGCTTCAAATAGTTTGCTTAACGACCGAGCATTAAATTTAATGTTAAAGTTGGCTTTAGATTTTATTGATGATTGGTCTCCAGTATCAGCAGAAATAGTGGCCTTAGTTTTAGAAAATCCAAATGCGCCAC
Organism: Flavobacteriaceae bacterium EG-1; assembly: GCF_009649685.1. Classification (GTDB taxonomy): domain Bacteria; phylum Bacteroidota; class Bacteroidia; order Flavobacteriales; family Flavobacteriaceae; genus Aurantibacter_A. The sequence continues at coordinate 1,183,783 of NZ_WJPK01000001.1, read as the reverse complement.
AAAAGGTAATAGCGGAGCAATTAAATATAAAACAATCTGCTGTGAGTCAACGTCAAAAAAGAGCAAGATTAGATTTAGTTCTAGAATTACTCGCCTATTACGAAGAATCAACTAAAAAAATCGCCCCATGATTTTATTTGTAAAACTATTTTTAGCCCATTTAATAGCCGATTTTTTATTACAGCCTAGTCGTTGGGTAATTCATAAAGAAGTAAACAAAGCGACCTCCAAGTATTTATATTATCATGTTCTGTTGCATTTTTTAATAAGTATGTTATTAATATGGGAGCTATCTGCATGGAAAATGATACTAATAATTGCTATTACTCACTATATAATCGACCTCGCTAAATTGTATGCAAACCCACTTTTTAAACTAAAAAGTGTTCCCTTTTTTATTGATCAACTTCTTCATATTCTGGTATTATATTGTTGTGCTTTCTATGGAGATTTAACACAACATACAATTGCTATTTTTCAAAATATGGATTGGCCTTTTGTTACTGCTATTGTGCTTGTGACTTTTCCGGCAGCCATAATTATGGGGAAATTATTGGAAAGTATGTCAAATCAAATAGAATTTGATCATAAGTCGCTACCCAATGCTGGGAAATATATTGGAATTATTGAACGCTTGTTTGTACTTGTTTTTATTATCCTAGGAAGATGGGAAGCTATCGGATTATTAATTACCGCTAAATCGGTATTTAGATTTAATGATTTAAAAGAAAGTAATAGCCGAAAATTAACATAGTATATTCTTATTGGTACTTTAATGAGCTTTGGTATAGCAATAATTACAGGGATAGTCTATAAAAGCATTTAAAGTTTAAAAATCACACTATAGTATAATTTAATGGTTTTTAAAGCCGATTAAGGGTTAATAAATTAAGATTAAAACTCTTAATTATAAGGAGTAGACCAATGACAATTTTGATATTATATTCATTAAAAGTACTTTCTAAGTATTTCCTTAGACCGGCCATCTAAAAATAAAAAGAGCTAACTACGATAAAGTAGAAGGTATTTCTACATAGCTACAGATTGAGATTTCAAAAAATGCAAACCACAAGAATTACAAAATGTTCTATTAAAGACTAACTACAAATAGTACAGCAAGACCTTAATGGCGCGAATTGAACTGAATCTTTTTTAAATAGCACAATTACATACTTGAAATAACCTTTGGGTTTTTAATAGTATTCTACGAAATATTTGAAATATAGAATATATCAAAATGTAAACGATTGGTTATACCAATAACTTTTAATAACATTTGACTGATACCAAAGGGATTAATCTTTATTTTTACAGCTTATTATTTTCAATAGATACTATTTCTGTGTGAACAGAAATCCAAATTTCATTTAAAAAGAAATCCTGGCTCATCAGGAAAATAAATTATGGTAGAAGTGGGTAGAAAATACGTATTCGATTTCGATAGCACATTAACAAGAGTTGAGGCACTTGATGTTTTAGCGGAAATGACATTAAAAGGAAAATCCAACAAAGACGAAGTAATTGAAGAAATTCAAAAAATAACTAACTTAGGTATTGATGGTGATATTTCCTTTACAGAATCGCTAGAACGAAGAATTAAATTGCTAAAAGCTAATAAATCTGATTTAGACGGATTAGTTTCAGAATTACGCCAAAAGATTTCAAAGTCAATTGAATCAAATAAAGAATTTTTTGAAAAATTCGCTGATGATATTTATGTTATTTCGTGTGGATTTAAAGAATTTATAGACCCTATAGTAAAAGAATATAACATTCCATCTGAACGAGTTTATGCTAATACATTTAAGTTTGATGAAGCTGGAGATATTGTTGGTTTTGATGAAAATAACCCATTGTCACAACACAATGGTAAGATTCAGTGTCTAAAAGACATGGATTTAGAAGGGGAAGTCCAAGTTATTGGAGATGGATATAGCGATTATGTTATGCGTGAAGCAGGAATAGCAGATAAGTTTTTTGCATATACTGAGAATGTACATAGAGATAAGGCTGCAAAAAATGCTGACCATGTTACCCCAAATTTAGATGAATTTCTTTTTGTGAACGATTTACCACGTAATATCTCATATCCTAAGAACAGAATTAAAATTTTGTTGCTAGAAAATGTACATCCAGCAGCATTTGATAAATTTTCTGGAGATGGTTTTTCCGTAGAATTAGTTGATAAAGCAATACCTGAAGAAGAATTAATTGAAAAAATAAAAGGTGTTCATGTTTTAGGAATTCGTTCTAAAACACAGGTAACTGAAAAAGTTTTAGACGCTGCTGATAAACTTTTAGTAGTTGGTGCTTTTTGTATCGGTACTACACAAATCGATTTGACAACAGCAAGAAATAAAGGTATTGTTGTTTTTAACGCTCCTTATAGTAATACGCGTTCGGTGGTTGAATTGGCCATTGGTCAAATTATTATGTTAATGCGGAATGTATTTCCGAGAAGTACAGAGATTCATAATGGCCAGTGGAATAAAACAGCTATAAATTCGCGAGAGGTTAGAGGTAAAAACCTTGGAATTGTGGGCTATGGTAATATAGGTAAGCAATTATCGGTATTGGCAGAGGCTTTAGGTATGCGTGTTTATTATTATGATGTTGATGACAAATTAGCCTTAGGTAATGCCGTTAAATGTAATACGCTAGAAGATTTATTAAACGTTTCTGATGTAGTTACTTTGCATATCGATGATAATAAAGCTAACAAAAACTTTATTGGTGAAAGAGAAATAGGCCAAATGAAAAAAGGAGCTATTCTTATAAATCTATCTAGAGGCTTTGTAGTGGATATTAAAGCATTAGTTGTTGCCCTTAAATCCGGTAAATTAGGAGGTGCAGCTGTAGATGTTTATCCTGAGGAGCCTAGAAGTAATGGAGAATTTTTTACAGAATTGCAAGGTTTAACCAACGTTATATTAACACCGCATGTAGGTGGTAGTACAGAAGAAGCTCAAAGAGATATCGCAGATTTTGTGCCCAATAAAATAATGGATTATATAAATTCTGGTAATACCGTTGATGCAGTTAATTTCCCGAATATAAGATTGCCAAAACAAAATAATGCACATAGATTCTTACATATTCATAAAAATGTACCTGGTATTATGGCTAAGATAAATAAGGTTTTAGCTGAATATGAAATGAATATTATTGGTCAATATCTTTCTACCGATAGTGATGTAGGATATGTTATTTCAGATTTAGATAAAGAATATAATAAGGAAGTAATTAAGGCTTTAAAGAAAGTTGAGAATACTATTAAATTTAGAGTACTTTATTAATTTTAAATGGTGCTGAAATTAAAAAGTGATAAGCGGTGTTACGTTTATCACTTTTTTTATCGGTGATGATAAGGTTCATTTTTTAAAATAGTAAAAGCTCTGTATAGCTGTTCAACCATAAATAAGCGAATCATTTGATGAGAGAATGTCATTTTAGATAGACTTATTTTTCCTTGTGCTTTTGTATACACTTCTTCACTAAATCCATAGGGTCCACCAATTGCAAAAACCAATTGCTTAATACCTGAATTCATTTTCTTTTGTAGATAATCAGAAAATACAAGAGAGGAAAATTGCTTTCCGTTTTCATCTAATAACACTAGAACATCTGATGGACTCAATTTTTTTAAAATTAACTCGCCCTCTTTATCTTTTTGTTGATTTTCTGAAAGATTTTTCGAATTTTTGATATCCTGAATTATTTGTAATTCAAATTTTATATAATGCTGTAGTCGACTTTCATAGATAGAAATCAATGTTTGCAATTCTTTATGGTCAGTTTTTCCTACTGCAAGAAGTTTAATAGTCATGCTTCAAAGTTAGCGGTTTTTCTTTTTTGGACTATGTTTTTGTTAATTTAGCCTAAAGCAAAAAATATCTATGATAACAGAAGAACAATTTCAAAAAGAATTAGACATAATTATATCAAATGCTATTCGTGAAGACGTTGGAGATGGCGATCATAGTTCCTTGTCTTGTATACCGACTTCGGCAAAAGGTAAAGCAAAACTATTAGTAAAAGAAGACGGTATATTGGCGGGTGTCGAATTTGCGAAACAAGTTTTTGCTTATGTTGATGATTCTCTTGAAATAGAAGTGCTTATAGAAGATGGTCAAAAAGTTTCTTATGGTGATATTGCCTTTTATGTGTCGGGCAATTCTCAAAGTATATTAAAAGCTGAACGTCTTGTTTTAAATGCTATGCAGCGCATGAGTGCGATTGCTACAAAAACTAAGTTTTTTGTAGACTTGTTGGAGGGTACTAATACTAAAATATTGGATACACGTAAAACTACCCCAGGAATAAGAGCCATTGAAAAATGGGCGGTTAAGATTGGTGGAGGAGTTAACCATCGATTTGCACTGTACGATATGATAATGCTAAAAGATAATCATATTGATTTTGCTGGTGGCATTACCAGCGCAATAAACAAAACGAAAGATTATCTTAAAGCAACTAATCGAAATTTAAAAATAATAGTAGAGGCAAGAAACTTAACTGAAATTAGAGAGATCTTAAAATCTGATGGTGTATACCGAATTCTTATCGATAATTTTAATTATGAAGATACAAGAACTGCAGTTAAATTAATTGGAGAAAAATGCCTTACAGAATCATCTGGTGGTATAAATGAAAAAACCATTCGCAATTATGCAGAATGTGGTGTAGATTATATTTCTTCTGGAGCTCTTACGCACTCAGTTTATAATTTAGACCTTAGCTTAAAAGCTGTATAAATGTCGAAAGAAATCGAAGAAAAGCTAGAAAAAATTCCAATTCTTAATTGGGCAGTAAAACTTTTACAGCAAATTAAACTTCCGGGTTTTGAAGGGCTTTCGATATACGACCTTATTGAAATGTATGTGGGTGGCATTATTAATGGAGCACTAGGTACAAGAGCAAGTTCAATTGCTTTTAGTCTATTTATGGCTCTCTTTCCTTTAATAATCTTCTTGGTTACTTTGGTGCCCACTTTAGTTTCTTTTTTTAGTATAGGAGATTCAAGTTTTGATGCCCAATTTTTGCCTTTTTTAGAATCGTTTTTGCCCTCTGGTACGGCAGACTATTTTAGTGATATATACGAACAGATTAAAAATCAAAAAAATGGAGGAATTTTATCCTCTACTTTTTTATTGTCTATTTTTTTAATGGCAAATGGTGTTAATGCTATTTTTGGTGGTTTTGAAACTTCGTATCATGTAAGCTTAACTCGAAACCTTTTTAAACAATATGCATATGCCTTAATGGTGGGCTTATTATTATCGGTACTAATTATTATTGGATTTGTTGCTTTTGTCTATATTGAAGTTTATGTACTAAAATATTTGAGTGAGTTTGTTGCACGACAAGGTGGATATGTCTTAGGTGAGGATGAAATTTTAGGTGTGCAAATTGCTAAATTTCTTTTTTTTATCATTCTCTCTTATTTTACAACTGCCATATTATATTATTTTGGTACGGCAGAAGGAAAACAAGCTAGATTCTTTTCAGCTGGGGCTTTAATGACCACTATTCTCTTTATTTTAACATCATATTTGTTTGGTGTTTATGTCGAAAAATTCGCTAGATATAATGAATTGTACGGTGCACTGGGTGGTTTGTTGATATTAATGGTATTTATTTGGTTAAATTCCAATATCTTGCTACTCGGCTTTGAGCTAAATGCGTCGCTAAATTCATTAAGAAATAGATATAAAAAAGAATGAAATTCCTCCAACAATTCGCCTTATTATTCATATTGCTTTTAACCACTAGTTTTGTAAACTCGCAATCAATTTTTGGAAAATGGAAAACTATTGATGATAGAACGGGTAATCCGAAAGCTATTATTAATATTTTTAAGAAAGATGGTTTAATGTACGGTGTTGTAGATAAAATTGTTGAGCCAGGTAAAGAAAATGCACTATGTGTTAAGTGTGATGGTGATTTAAAAGATAAACCAGTTTTAGGCATGACCATAATAGATGGCTTAGAAAAGCATGATAATGGGGAATGGAAAGGAAAAACTCTTTTTGATCCTGAACAAGCCATGACTTTTCGATGTAAAATTTGGTTAAACCCTGATAATTCTGATGAATTAAAAGTACGCGGGTATTTAGCATTTATTTATCGCACCCAGACTTGGATTCGTGTGGATTAATGTTTGATATAAGGGACTATGCAGTATTTTGTAAATGTTATACTTCCGATTCCTTTAGAAAAACAGTTTACTTATGAAATTTCTGAGGAAGAGGCTCAAATTCTTCTTGTTGGGATGCGCGTGGCTGTTCCTTTCGGAAAATCTAAGATTTATACTGGTTTAGTTTTTTCGGTCCATAATACTCCTCCCGAAATTTATGAGGCAAAGCCCATCCATCAAATCTTAGATGATTCAATCTTAGTAACTGAAATACAACTAAAACATTGGCAGTGGATAGCAGACTATTATATGTGTACTTTGGGGGAAGTTTTTCGAAGTGCTATTCCTAGTGCTTTCTTATTGGAAAGCGAAACTTTGATTTTGCTGAATAAACAAGTTGAAATAGATGAAAGTGATTTAAAAGATGATGAGTTTCTAGTATTTGAAGCACTACAATATCAATCAATGTTGCGCGTACATGAGGTTGCAGCTATTATTGAAAGGAAAAATACATTACCAATTTTAAATCGATTAATTGTAAAAGGTATTATTGTTTTAAAAGAAGAACTGTACGAGCAATATCGTCCGAAATTGGTACGATATATAAAATTAGGTGAATCGTATCAATCAGAATCTGCATTAGAAAGTTTGCTGGATAATTTAAAACGAGCACCAAAACAAAGTGAGGTTATTTTATCACTTTTTCAGTTGGAAGCTACTTCTAAAAATCCAATAAAAGTATCGGAATTGGAAACAAATGGTGGTGCCTCTAGAGCTATAATTAAAGCTTTAATAGATAAAGAAATATTAGAAGAATATTTTATACGCACAGATCGTGTCAATTACATAAATGAAGGAGAAGCTGCTAATCTTAAAAAATTAAACGAATATCAGGTAAAAGCTTTATCCGATATACGTAGGAGTTTTGATAATAAAAAGGTGACCTTGTTGCACGGTGTAACGTCTTCTGGTAAAACGGAAATTTATGTTGAGCTTATCGAGCAATGTTTAAATGAAGGAAGACAAGCATTGTATTTGCTCCCAGAAATTGCTTTAACTACTCAGCTTATCGGACGTTTACAGGATTATTTTGGAGAACAAGTAGCTGTGTTTCATTCTAAATATAATGTACAAGAAAGGGTAGAGGTTTATAATAACGTTTTGGCTAATAAGTCTAAAGCACAAATAGTAATAGGTGCGCGCTCTGCTATGTTTTTGCCGTTTTTAAACTTAGGTTTGATTGTAGTAGATGAAGAACATGAAAGCTCATTTAAACAATTTGATCCTGCACCTAGATATCATGCACGAGATAGTGCCGTGGTATTGAGTAATTTGCATCAAGCAAATATTCTTTTAGGTTCAGCAACCCCAAGTATTGAAAGTTATCAAAATGCAAGGACGAATAAGTATGGATATGCTAAAATATCTAGACGTTTCGGCAATGTTTTAATGCCGGAAATGGAGTTAGTTGATATTAAAGAACAGCACCGTAAAAAAAGAATGAAAGGGCACTTCTCGGAACGTCTATTTAATGAAATTACTGCTACACTTGATGCAGGTGAGCAGGTGATTCTTTTTCAAAACAGAAGAGGGTTTGCACCAATTTTAGAATGTACTACGTGTGGATATTCACCACAATGTCCGAACTGTGATGTTAGTTTAACGTATCACCAATATAAAAAACAGTTGCGATGTCATTATTGCAGCCATCATATTGCCTTGCCAGAAAGTTGTCAAGCATGTGGTAGCGCTACACTTAATACAAAAGGTTTTGGCACTGAGCAAGTAGAGCAAGAATTAAAAGTACTTTTTCCTGATGTTAGAGTAGCTCGAATGGATTTAGATACTACAAGAGGAAAGCATGCCTATGAAAAAATTATTACATCCTTCGAACAACAAGAGGTTGATGTTCTTATAGGTACACAAATGGTTACAAAAGGGTTAGACTTTAGAAATGTAAGTTTGGTTGGAATAATGAATGCTGATTCATTACTTAATTTTCCAGATTATCGCGCTCACGAACGAAGCTTTCAATTGTTAACACAAGTAGCGGGTAGGGCAGGCCGAACGCAAAAAAGAGGTAAAGTGCTGATACAAACCTATAATCCGTACCACCAAATTTTAAGACAGGTTACGAATGGAGATTTTGAAGGAATGTTTAAAGAGCAATTATATGAACGAGAGCAATTTAAATATCCGCCGCATAACAAGATTATTCAAATAACATTTAAACATAAAGAATATAATCGGTTAAACGAAGCTGCAGATTGGTTCGGTAATGGACTTCGAAATATGTTTAAATCTAATGTACTAGGGCCTGAGTTTCCCCCGGTTTCGCGTATCCGAAATCAATATATAAAACATGTTTTACTTAAAATTCCTACTGGGCAATCACTAGCAAAGACCAAAAGTAGTATTAAAAGAATAGAAAAATCTTTTAATGCAATTGCTAGTTTCCGTTCCGTGAGAATAATTTATAATGTAGATCATATATAAAAAAGACGCTGATTTAATAAATCAGCGTCTTTTTTAATGTTAATAAATTTTATTAAAAACTAGAAGTTGTTCAATGCATCTGCAAGTTCAGTCTTCTTGTTTCTACTTAGAGGTATTGATCTTCCACTAACTTCAACATTTTTACTGTTGAATTTTTCAATTTTCTCTAAATTAACAATATAAGATTTATGAATCCTTAAGAATTTGTCTTCTGGTAATTGCTTTTCAAAAGACTTCATAGTAGAAAGAATTACAATATTTGCTTCATCAGTAACCAATTTAATATAGTCACCAAGTGCTTCTATCCACTTAATATCATTAAGAATTACTTTTCTTTTCTTTAGATTACTCTTTACAAAAATATGCTCTTCGTCTTCATTAACTCGGTGCATTTGCTCAAATTTACTTACAGCTCTTTTAACAGATGCATCAAAACGAGCCATTGTTATTGGCTTGTGCAAATAATCCGTAACATCATAATCAAAAGCTTTAAGTGCGTAATCTGGTTTTCCGGTAATCAGAATAACTTGAGGTGGGTTTTCTAAGGATTCAAGTAAGTCAAATCCGTTGATTATGGGCATTTCAACATCTAGAAAAATCACATCAATCTGATTGTTTTTGATTCCATTCTTGGCCTCGATGGCATTACTGTATTCGGCTACCATAGCTAAATTAGGATGATTATTAACTAATTTTGCCACTGCCATTCGCTGCATCGATGAATCGTCAACAATTATACTTCTTAGTTTCATAAAAGGTTTGATTTGTGGGGTTAAATCATCGACAAATTACATAATAAAGACGCTGAGTTGCAACAAAAGTTGTAAACATTGTACGGTTTTCTGTGTAGTTTTCAATGACGATAGGTTAAGATTTAGGTTAAGTTTAATTTTTATGATTCCTGTTTATAACGAAGAAAAAACTGTTTTCGTGTGAATTAGTCTTAAAATATTCATATTTTTGCGCTCCTAAAATTAAATTAATATGAACAATTACGAAACTGTTTTCATTTTGAATCCCGTTCTTTCTGATACTCAGATAGAGGAAACAGTAAAGAAATTTGAAGATTTCATTAAAAAGAACGGAGGCAAAATGGTCTCTAAAGAGAATTGGGGCCTAAAAAAATTGGCCTATGCTATACAGCATAAGAAAAGTGGTTTTTACCACTTGTTCGAATTTACTGCTCCAGGTGAATTAATTTTACCTTATGAGCAAGAATTTCGTAGAGATGAGCGCGTAATGCGTTTTCTTACTGTGAAATTAGATAAACACGCTGTTGCGTGGGCAGAAAAAAGAAGAACAAGGTTAAAAACAGCTAAAACGTAAGTGATATGGCATCTATAGAACAACAAGCAAAAAGTAAAAAAGATGGGGAAATCAGATATCTGACTCCTCTAAATATTGAAACTAATACTAAAAAGAAGTATTGTAGATTTAAAAAGTCGGGTATTAAGTATATCGACTATAAAGATGCTGATTTCTTAATGAAATTGGTAAACGAGCAGGGTAAATTACTTCCAAGAAGACTTACTGGAACTTCGTTAAAGTATCAAAGAAAAGTGGCGCAAGCTGTTAAGCGCGCTCGTCACATTGCATTAATGCCTTATGTTGGTGATTTGTTAAAATAAAAGAAACGAACAATGGAACTTATATTAAAACAAGACGTAGAGCATTTAGGCTTTAAAGATGATGTTGTAATCGTTAAGAATGGTTACGGAAGAAATTACCTTATTCCAAGAGGATTGGCACATTTGGCTACTACCTCTGCTAAAAAGGTTTTGGCTGAAAATTTAAAGCAACGAGCTCATAAAGAGAAAGAGGTTGTAGATGGCGCTAATAAAACCGCTAATGCACTCAAAGAATTAGAATTGAAAATTCCTGCAAAAGCTGGTGCGGGTGATAAATTGTTTGGTTCTGTTACCAATATCGATTTAGCTGCGGCTCTTGAAAAGCAAGGTCATAATATTGATAAGAAATTTATTAAAATACAAGGTGGTTCTGTAAAACGTACCGGTACTGCTAATGCACAAATAAGATTGCATAGAGAAGTATTAGTAGATTTCACATTTGATGTAGTTGCTGACGCTAAGGCTAAATAAATCAATTAGATTTCTTTAATAATATTAATAAAGAGCTGTGTTCGCATGGCTCTTTTTTTTATTCTATTAATTAAAAGCAAAATTAATTTTGAAATACGTTAGACTTACAAAACAACAATTGGAAGAACTTCACCAAGAATTTATCAATTTTCTTGCAACCCAATCGGTTACAGGGGATGAATGGAAACAGTTGAAGGAAGAAAAACCTGAAGTAGCTGAAGATGAAATTGATGTATTTAGCGATTTAATTTGGGAGGGTGTACTTAATAAAGTTGTTTACCTAGAAAATGTTTCAGATAAACAAATGCATCTTTTTCATTGCACTGAAAAGGAGATGAAATTAATATCGGTAAAAGTGATGAATCCTGAAATAGATTTAACAACAACAGTTGGTTTTTTATGGTTTAAAAAGAATTGGCAGTCGGATTTTGTTGAATATTTGACGGCTTCAAAGGCTTATACTGAAGATAAAAATTTGGATAAATTTAACCTCATAAAACAAGGGGCTATAATAACCAAAGGAGAACTTTATCAATGGTTTGATAAAATTATAGAAACTTCTTAATCAACCTAAGTAAAAAATAACTACTAATTATAAGTTTAAAACCATCATCATTTAAGATTGATTAAATGATGAGGACTATATTTGTAACAATTATACAAATTTATCTTGCCTGAGATTAATTAAAGGCATGCTTTATAAGAATACTAATAAATGGCTCAAAAACCAAGTATACCTAAAGGAACACGTGATTTTTCTCCTAGTGAAGTTGCTAAACGCGATTTTATCTTTAATATCGTTAAAAAACATTTTCAAACTTTTGGCTTTCAACCGATAGAAACTCCTTCGTTTGAAAATTCGAGTACACTTTTAGGGAAATATGGAGAGGAAGGGGATCGTTTAATTTTTAAAATTCTGAATTCTGGTGATTTTATAAATAAAGTAGATGACGTAACATACAGTTCTAAGAACTCTAGTACTATTGCTCCTAAAATTACCGAAAAAGCTTTGCGTTACGATCTAACCGTACCCTTTGCGCGCTATGTCGTTATGCATCAGAATGAAATTGATTTTCCCTTTAAACGCTATCAAATTCAGCCAGTATGGCGCGCAGACCGCCCACAGAAAGGAAGATTTAGAGAGTTTTATCAGTGCGATGCCGATGTAGTGGGCTCGAACTCCCTTTTACAGGAAATTGAATTTATTCAACTTTATGATGCTGTTTTTAGTGATTTGAAATTAGAAGGTGTTACAATTAAATTAAATAATAGGAAAATTTTATCTGGAATAGCAGAAACTATTGGAGCGAAAAACTTGTTAATCGATTTTACAGTTGCACTAGATAAATTGGATAAAATAGGCGAAGAAGGTGTTGTTAAAGAAATGCTTGGAAAAGGAATTTCACCAGAATCGATAGAAAAGGTTTCACCGCTATTCTCTTTATCGGGTAGTAACAAAGAGCAATTAGCAGCTTTAAAACAATTATTAGCAAGTTCTGAGGAGGGGAGCACGGGTGTTGAAGAACTTTCATTTATAATAGAAACTATTGAGGCTATGGGACTCAAATCCGCTAATCTTGCTATTGATGTTACCTTAGCTAGAGGTCTTAATTACTATACAGGCGCTATTTTTGAAGTTAGTCCACCTAATGGTGTTAAAATGGGTTCTATTGGCGGTGGAGGTAGATATGATGACCTTACAGGTATATTTGGACTTAAAGATGTAAGTGGTGTTGGTATTTCATTTGGACTAGATCGTATTTATTTGGTATTAGAAGAGCTTTGCTTATTCCCAGAGGCCGTTGACCAATCATTAGAAGTTTTATGTTTAAATTTTGGGGATAACGAAGCTTTAAGTGCCTTGAAATTGGTTAATATTCTAAGAGAATCTGGAATTAAGTCGGACTTATATCCTTCGAATGTTAAGATTCAGAAGCAAATGAAATATGCCAATAACCGAAAAGTACCTTTTGTTATTCTAATTGGTGCGCAGGAACTAAAGGAGAATTCATTTGTTGTTAAAAATATGGTAGAAGGATCGCAAGAAAAATATGAATTAAGTTCCATTGAAGATTTCATTAAAAGTTTAGCTTAGGAGATTAAGTTATATTCGTAGAAAATTAAACACATTAACTATTAATAAAAGTAGCTGACAATAACTACTTTAGAACTTATTTAATTAAAACTATCATGGAAAATATAGATAAATTAAGAGATAAAAATGTACTCATAACTGCTGGAGCTCAAGGTATAGGAGAGTCTATTACAAGACATTTTATTGATAGTGGTGCCAATGTTGCAATACATTATTTTTCTAGTGCCGAAACTGCGAATGAATTAGTGAAGTATGCTAAAAGTAAAGGATTGAAAGCAGCAGCTATTAGTGGAGATTTAACAAAGGAATCCGACGCTATTGCATTGGTTGAAAAATCGGTGGAAGCCCTAGGAGGATTGAATATATTGATTAACAATGCTGGCTCGCTAGTTGCTCGTAAAATGCTAAGTGAAATGGAAGCTGAATTTTGGCATAAGGTTATGGATATTAATATGACCTCTATGATGTTTGTAACTAAAGCAGCTTCTCCTTATCTAGCTAAAAATGAAAATAGTAGCATTGTTAACTTGGCTTCACTTGCTGGTCGTAAAGGTGGTCATCCAGGATCATTAGTTTATTCTACAAGTAAAGGAGCGATATTAACATTTACACGAGCACTTTCTACTGAGTTAGGTTCTCAAGGAACAAGAGTAAACGCTGTTGCTCCGGGTCTTATTCTTGGCACTTCATTTCATAATACGCATACAACCAAAGAATCAGCAGCAGCTACAACGGCTGGCATACCAATTCAGAGAGCAGGTAATGCAGCAGATGTTGCTCGTGCAGTATTGTATCTTGCTTCAGAATACGACGGATTTATTACTGGTGCTACTTTGGACATTAATGGAGGTGTTTACAATATGTAATTCATCTATAATTGCAATTGATGAATCAATTGCAATGGATTTTTAATATTATTGAACACTTGGGGCAATTTAGCTCCATGTGTTTTAATTATTTTATTTTCAAAACATATAGAAATGCTTAAGACACCTGTAATCCATCCGACAATAATGGAAGTTTTAGCTCGTTCAGGTCATTTTGCACAGGTTGTTATTGCCGATGGTAATTTACCTGTTGCAGCTATGAGTGGCCCTAATTCTACCACAGTGCATCTAAATTTTCGACCAGGATTATTAGATGCGCTTACAGTACTTAAGGGAATTTTAGAAGTTTGTCCTATTCAAGGAGCTACAGTTATGGAGAAACCTGCTGAAGCAAATGCCGAAATCCATGACGAATTTAAAAATTTACTAGGGGATGTTACATGGGACGAAATGGAACGTTGGGCTTTTTACGATAAAATAAGAGATCAAAATACCACTTTAATAATTCAGACAGGTGAGCAAAGACGTTTTGCAAATTTAATTTTAACTGTTGGGGTGGTAAAAATGGCAGAAGAAAGTGGTTTTTAAATGCTTGAAGTTGTTGTTTGATACATCATTTTAAAACGCTATTTGTCAGTGTCTTGTGTTTTATAGTTTTTCTTTTACATGTGTGTAAATAGCTTCATAGTATTTTTTGGTATGCGGAACATAATTAGATGCCTTTATATCCTTTAGCTGTATATTGAATTGTTTTATTGGGACCAATTTTAACTCCTCAATTTCACTTTCTTGTTTTATCAGTTTTTCTAAGGCTATATTAAGTTTTGAAATATATGTGTGATGAAACTCACAATCAATAAGTTTATCATTGTGTTTGTGTATGGATTTAAAAACACCAATTTTTTCTAATTGTTCGGTTTTAAGTTTTATTCCAATCTCTTCTTCAATTTCTCTTATTGCTGCCTTTTTAATTGTTTCTCCTGCACTAATATGACCGGCTACAGATACATCCCATAACAAAGGGTAAGTATCTTTATCTTTTCCGCGTTGTTGCAATAGAATTTCGCCATTTAAAGTATAAAACCATACGTGAATAGTTTGGTGAAACCACCCATTTTTATGGGCATCAGTTTTCATGGCAGTTTTACCCGTTAGGTTACCATTTGCATCTAATATATCAATTAACTCATCCATAAAATAAAAAGCCTCCTAAAAGGAGGCTGAATATGATTATTCGAAATAACTAAAAGTTTCACCCGATTCAATAGCTAATAATGTTTCGTAATATAATCGGATTACGTTTTCAACATCATCTTTATGTACTGTTTCTACCGTTGTATGCATATAACGTAATGGTAATGAAATTAATGCTGAAGCCACACCACCATTGCTGTAAGCAAAAGCATCAGTGTCAGTACCCGTTGATCTAGAAGCCGCTAAACGTTGAAAAGGTATTTTGTTTTTCTCCGCAGTTTCAATTAGACGTTCACGTAATTTGTTTTGTACCGCAGGAGCATAAGAAATTACAGGACCCGATCCAATTTCTATATGTCCTTCCTTCTTTTTGTCAATCATTGGTGTAGTGGTATCATGACAAACATCAGTGATAATTGCAACATCCGGATTAATTGTGTGACTTATCATTTCTGCTCCTCTTAGACCAATTTCTTCTTGTACAGAATTTGTTATATAAAGACCAAAAGGTAGTTTTTTCTTATTTTCATGTAAAAGTCGTGCAACTTCTGCAATCATAAAACCACCAACTCTATTATCTAATGCACGACAAACAAATTTGTCCTTATTGAGAATTTTAAATTCGTCGGGGTACGTAATTACACAACCAACGTGAACTCCCATTTTCAAAACTTCTTCTTTATCTTTTGCACCGATATCAATAAAAATATTATCAGGTTTAGGGGGTTCTTCTTTAACACGACTTCGCGTATGAATTGCAGGCCATCCAAAAATACCTTTTACCACACCATTTTTTGTGTGAATATTAACCCATTTTGATGGTGCAATCTGATGGTCACTACCTCCATTTCTAATTACATAAATTAATCCGTCATCTGTTATATAGTTTACGTACCAGGCAATTTCATCAGAATGACCTTCAATAACTACTTTATATTTAGCCTCAGGATTAATAACACCCACCGCAGAACCGTAAGTATCAGTGATAAAAGTGTCTACGTATGGTTTTAGATATTCCATCCATAATTTTTGCCCTTCCCATTCATATCCGGTTGGAGCAGCATTATTTAGATATTTTTCTAAAAAGTCTAGTGATTTTTTTGTCAATATTTTTTTTACACTCATTTAATTCAAATTTGAATACAAACTTAATCATATTCACGTTTATTTAATAATATCATGCTTGCAGAATAGTTAACTTTGGCAAGTGAATTGCACTAAGTAGTATATGATACGTAGTTTTTTATTGATTTTATTATTTGCATTACCTTCTATAATAAAAGCACAGAAAGAAGATCAACCTTTAGATTCTATTGCTGAGCGTTTAATAATGTTAGAAGGTGATTCTATTTTTAGAAGTTCAGTTTCCTTAGATGAAGTTTATGTTTTTGGTAAGTTGAAATTTGATAATTACCAAGAAAAATTACATTATTACATTTTACGAAGAAAAACGTTGAAAGTATACCCGTATGCAAAATTAGCTGCAGAAAGACTGGTAGAATTAAATGACAGTTTAACGAAGATTACGAAAACTCGTAAAAAGAAAAAGTATACCAAAAAAATCCAAAAATATATTGAAGGAGAATTCTCGGAAGAATTGAAAAAATTAACGCGAACAGAAGGACAAATACTCGTTAAATTGGTGCATAGACAAACCGGGATAACTGCTTTTGATTTAGTGAAAGAATTGCGAAATGGTTGGCGCGCATTTTGGTACCAGACAACGGCTAAAATGTTTAAAATTAGTATTAAAGAAGAGTTTGATCCAGTGCATGTACATGACGACTATTTAATAGAAGACATTTTGCAAAGAGCATTTGCAGCATTTAAACTTGAACGACAAAAATCGGTATTAGACTTTGATTTTGCTGCATTGAATGATAAATGGAGTAACCCTATAGAAGAAAAAAAGTAAATCTATTTGGCTATAAAAGGTAGTAAAGCTTGGCGCATTTTTAAATACCCCTTTTTATTAGGATGTAATCCATCCGAAAAAAGTTCTTCATCAATTTTACCATCTTCCCGCAGAAATATTGATCCAATATCAGCATATTTTATATGCATTTGTTGAGCTAATTCTTTAATCTTTTCATTTAAGTTAACTACACGAGTTTCATTTTCTCTTCTCGGTAAAATCCCAAACCATATTATTTCGGCTTGAGGTTGTCTATATTTTATCGCTTGTAGTACCAATTTATGTCCTTCAATAATTTCTTCATCCGTATTTAAATGTAGATTATTAGTGCTAACCATTCCTATAATTTGTTCAGCTTTAAATCCATCTAGTTCACCATGATATATTCGCCATAATACATTTTCTAATCGATCCCACCCATAAGCATAGTTTCCCAATCCTAAGGGATTGAAATATTTATTCCAAGTTTTTTCCTCTCTAGCAAGTTTAGCTTTTGGCATACCGCCCCAAAAATGAATTATAGAATTAGCTAAAAACACCTTTTTTGGAGGATTAGTTCTATTCATTTCTAAAATTTCTCGGTGTCTGTTTTCCCAATCATAATTGTTAGGTTCTCTATATTGGGTAACAGGTAGGGTAGTGGTAGCTTTTCCTATAGGCTCATTTAAAATGTTACGTAGTTTATTTTCATAGGCATCGGCATAATGTAGCATGCCTAAATCATTGGGATGCGTACCATCAACCATATCATCTAATTGCAGTCCTAATTCTTTATAGCTTAAATAATGTAGATTTTTAATGCCTTCCTTTTTGAGTTTTTCAAAAGTGGCTTTTTGTATTTCATTTACTCTGGTGTAAGATTGTAATCTAGCTGGTTGAATATAACCATCTGTATACCCCGCATGTTCTACTAGCAAAATTGGTGTTTCAGGTCTTTTGTGTCGTAGTTGATGTATAGTGTTTAAAACTCTTTTTTCAATTTCTTCATTCCTAAACTCATTTTCACGTACAAGATTTGGTAAACAATCTAAAATAATAACTTTCGAATCTATTTCTTCTATTAAATCTACAACCTCTTTTTCGAGTCTGCCATTTCCGGAAAATGCAAGGTTAATCAAAGGTCTATCCATTTTCCTGCTTAAAATATTAGTCCAGGCCATTCCAGGTCTACTGGCACAAGCCCCATGTGCTATAGAAGTTCCGTATACTAAAATTGGTTTTTCTTTGCGAACTGGTAAGGGTTCAAAATAGGTGTCTTTCGGAATACCAACTTCTAACCATTTAACATGGTTATATAATGGTAAATTTAATCTGTATTCTCGCCCTAATTTATGATAGGTATCATTAGGAAGTAAACCATTATAGCGATATGTAATTGTGTCTGAAAACTCTCTTTTTCCGTTTGCCCATAATGTTGCACCATCATTTGTAATTGCATACAAATCGACTCCACTCACACCAGTAGCGGGCATGTGCTCCATCTCCTTTTTATGGCTAACAGTATAGCGAACTATAATTTTTTCAGAATTTGAACGGAATCTTATTTTTAATCCAGTTGCATGTTTTGATAAGTTCCATACAGAATTGCGCACTGTATTTTTTGCTCTTGTTGGGAGCCTGTCATATGCTGATTCTACTTCGTTTGGCCAAGCTTGTCCTTCAATAACGGGAAATTCATTAGCTATCGGATTCCACCAAACTATATCGGATTCTTGAGCTATACTACTGCTAAGTTGAAAGCAGAGGATAAAAATAAATAATGTTCTCATATACTTTATTGTAAATAGAAAATAAAAAACCCTCTATATTTAGAATTAAAAAATAGAGGGTATGTTTAAACTTCTAAATCATATCTAAAACAGCACGCACATAACCTATAGATTCAGCCAAGCCAAATTTTGCATTGTCACCATCCTTCTCATATTCAACACCAACAATACCCGTATACTTTATTTCCTTAAGAGCATTAAGTATGCTAGGTATATTCATTTTTCCACGACCGATTTCAACTGGTTTTCCTTCCGGAATTTGTTCGTTGATATCTTTAAGATGTACATCTAACAAACGATCTTGATATTTTTTCACCTCTTCGGCTGGATCTAAATTTAATCTAAAAGTGTGCCCTAAATCGATGCAGAGTCCAATGCGCTTATCTAGGTCTTTTATTTTGTCATAAACACTTTTTGGAGAAGGGAAAATTTTATCCTCAGGACCATGGTTATGAATAGCTAATTTAATATCTGTTTCTTTAACCTTTTTTTCGATCTGTGGTAATAGTTCGTGTGTTGTAACCCCAATAATCATTTTTAGACCAGCTGCTTTAGCATATTTGAAATGTTTTTCAATATCTTCAGGAGTTTTCATATAAATTACGCCACCTCCATAAAGATTTAGCCCTCGGGCTTTTACCTTATCGGCAATATATTTTAATTCTTCAGGAGTGGATTCATAAGGCAGATGAAAACTTTTAAAAGCAACATCTTTAATATTCAAGCCTTGAGATATTTCAATTACTTCATCTAAGCTGTATTTACGTAATGTATAAGACGCAAGACCAATGTTTAGTTCATGATTATTAGATAGGTTAATATTCTTACTTTTAGATAATACAGTAAATGAGGAAGTACCTGCCGCAACACTTCCCAACGCAATACTTCGTATAAAATTTTTTCTAGATACGTTCATAATTTTTATTTACTGTTATTAATTAAAAGTCTCTATATTCTCCTTCTAAATACTGGTTGGCTTCACTTTCAGAAAATTGAGCAGATGAGCTATCCCAATGTAATGTCTTATTAGGAAAACGACCAGCTATTACACCAAGCAAAATAGTTTCTGTTAATCTTGAAGCATAAGAGAATGGGGCAGTTGTTTTATCATGACCCAAACAAGCATCAACAAATTGATGGTAATGTTTTGGTCCTTCAGATTCATAATTTCGTACAATTTCACCAATATTATTCGCCTTGCTTACCGCATCTATTTCTGATGTAATATCCACATATTTTCCGTCAACTATTTTTGTCGGTAATTGCATAAAGTGTGGTAATAATAAACGTCCTTTTTCACCAACGAACATGGCACCTTGATCTGGAAGAGTTCCTGGGCCAGCAATTTTAGCATCGAGCGATATCTTATCTTCTACAGTTTCTTTTTTCTTCTTTTTCTTCGATTTTTTTCCTTTTTTTGATGCATCTGAAGCCCCTGGTAAAATTAAATCTGGATGCTCATTTGGAGCTCCTGGGCCATCATACCAAACCCATTTCAACGTTTCAGTAGTATATTGGGTTTCAGGAAATTCGTAGGTTACAACATTATTTTCTGGGTAACCAAATCCATTTGAAGCCCTACATTCATTCTTTATAGTTCTGGGTACATCTAATTCGAGAGCATTATACGGTGTGTCAAAAATATGCACGCCCATATCGCCAAGAGTGCCACAACCATAGTCCATTAGTTTTCTCCAATTGCCTGGGTGATATACCTCTTTTTTATATGGCCGTTTTGCTGATGTTCCTAACCAAAGATTCCAATCTAAAGTTTCTGGTACTGGATCTTCGCCAACAGGTTCAGGTCCATCGTAACCCCAGCTTTTTGGAGACCATGCATGTACAGTGTGTACCTTACCTATAATGCCAGATTGAATTAATAATGTTGCTAATTTGTAATCATAAAATGAATGAACTTGAATACCCATTTGTGTTACTAAGTTCTTCTCGGCTGCAAGTTTCTTCATTGCCCTAGCTTCCGAAACATAATGAGTTAAAGGCTTTTGACAATATACTGGTTTATTTAAATTCATGGCCATCATTGAAGCTGGGGCATGAGTATGATCAGGAGTTGAAACAATTACTGCATCTATTTCATTTTCCATTTCCTTAAGCATTATTCTATAATCGGAATATGTTTTTGCATTTGGGTGTAATTTTTTAGCAGCTGCCAAATTGTTGGCATCAACATCGCAAAGTACTGTAACATCTACTTTTGCGTGAGAAGAAATCGCATCTAAATCAGCCTTTCCCATATTTCCAACACCAATATGTGCAGTTCTTAAGCGATCATGAGGCCCAGCATTTTTCAAAATAAACGACGGAGCTAAAGCTATTGCCATACCCGCTAGACCACTTTTCTTTATAAATTCTCTTCGGTCTTTGTTTTGTATGTTCTTCTTCATATTGTTTGGTATATTTTATTTATTTGAAGTTAATTCTTTAATCTTTATATTTTTAAAACGTACTACATCGCCATGACCTAAAAACCCTATTCGACCAGATGTTTTTTTCAAACCCGGATGATCTTTATGATCTAAAGTGCCATTTTTACTTGCTTCTTGATAATCACCATCAATTATAATAGTGCCATTTAAAATGATTTTAATTTTTGAACCTATGACTGTTACTTCTTGGTGATTCCATTCACCTACAGGTTTTAAGAATCCTCTTTTTGCAGGAATAACTCCATATACAGATCCATGGTATTGATAAGCTTCTAATTTTGAATACTTTTCTGCTGAATTATCAAGTATTTGAAGTTCCATTGCATCATAAGCTGCATGATCATTTGGAGCCATATGAATTCCTAATCCATTGTTTGCACCTGGGGTAAGTTGAAATTCAAATTGAAAAATGTAATCACTAAACTCTTTTGCTGTGTATAAATTTCCACCACTACTTTCACCGTTAGGATCAATAACAATTAATCCGTTTTCAACTTTGTATGAGTCTTTGTTACCTTCCCAGCCTTCTAAATTTTTACCATTAAATAGCGAGGTGAAATTTGAATCTAGTCTTTGAGCAATACATGAAGTAACTAATATAAACTGTAAACCTGTTACTAATAGAAATCCTATATATTTTTCTTTCATTAAGTCTTTGTTACAATTTTTTAATTTTTATGTTTTTAAACCAAATTGGACTAGCATGATCTTGTAAGCCTATATATCCAGTTTTGTATTTACCATAATTAGGAGAATTTTTCCATTTATCTGAATTTTTTTTCTCGGTCCATTCTTCATCCCAAGGAACAAAAGAAAATAGCATTTCTCCATTAAGCCAATGTTCTACTTTTTCAGGAGTAAAAACGATTTTTGAAGAATTCCATTGGCCTACCGGATGTAATATCTTTTCTGAAGGAGCTGGATGCATTGCATAATCGGCACCTGTAGATTGTAATGGCTTTAATTCTTCAGGTTTTTCAGTGTAGCCTAAACTAGTATTATATTCTGTTAAATCATGTATACGTGCATAGTTTTCATCATCAATTAATTGATATTCTGGAGAAATTTCTGGTGGACCAGAATGTCCTTCTTTTAAATGATAAAAAATTCCACTATTACCACCTTCAGGTAATTTCCATTCTAAATAAAGTTCGAAGTTTTCGAATTCTTCTGCGGCATATATAATATCCTTACCTCCTTCATAATCTTGTTCTAAACCTAATTCGGTTTTAAAGGTTAAGGTGCTATCTTCTATTACCCAACCTGGAGGTAAAGTTTTACCATTATAACCACGCCAGCCTTCAGTTGTTGTGCCGTCAAAGAGGTAAATCCAATCATCAGATTTTATTTCAGCATCGACTACCACTTCAGAATTTTCAGATTTTTTTTCTTCTTTACAAGCAAACAGTATTAGTGCTATTGTAATTAATGCAATTGTTTTCTTCATTCGTTATATTTAATTTAAAATTGTTAACTAATTATATTTAACGGTTTAGTGTTTTTCCAATTACCTCGAGTAAAGTCTGGGAATTCTTGTGGCATTCCACCGTTTTCAACAGAGGCAATACTCAAAGGTGTAACTGCACTCCAGAAAGCACCTTCGTAAACATTCTGATCTAAAGGAAGTCCTTTTTGTAAGCACTCTACAATTCGATACATCATAATACCGTCCATACCTCCATGACCACTGCCTTTTGCAGCTTCATTTAACCTCTTATACAATGGGTGGTCGTATTTTTCATAAACCGCGGCTAACTTATCACCTTCAACCCATTCATGGTGATCCTTTGTTATACCAAGAACACCTCCTTCTAAAGCAACTCTATTTGGAAATCCGGCTAAAGTTCCTTTTGTACCTTGTATTAAGTTATGTCTTGAATAGGGTCTAGGACTAGTTTCGTCCCATTGAACCATAACAGTTTTGCCAAGTTGAGTTTTAACTATTGATGTGTTGATGTCACCTCCCGTAAATTCCATATTACTCCACTTGTTATCTGCGGCCATTTCATTTTTTTCGTATAATTTTCTCCCACGAGAAGGAGAGGAGTAAGAAACAAGACTTTTGAAATTATCATCTTTACGACATAGATTCATGTATTGTGCCACAGGACCAAGTCCATGAGTGGGATATAAATTACCATTGTTATGAGCAATTTGAGGTGTTCTCCAAGAACCAGTTCCACGTTCTTGTTCTGTCATTTGCCAACGTAGTTCATGAATGTAAGCTGCTTCACCATGAATTACTTCTCCAATAACACCTTGTCTACACATGTTTAAATACATCAATTCTTCACGATTGTAATTAACATTCTCCATCATCATACAATGTTTACCGGTTGCTTCTGAGGTGTCGACAATATCCCACATTTCTTTTATGGTTAAGGCCATAGGAACCTCGGTAAATGCATGAGCGCCTTTTTTCATTGCCTCTATTACCATAGGAGCATGATTAGCCCAATTCGTAATTACAAATACTACATCAGGTTTTACTTCATCAAGCATCGTACGCCATTTATTTTCTTCGCCGTAATACAATTTGATACTTTGATGTTGTTTTCCTTTACCAATTTCTTTTGCTTTATCACCCCATTTCTTGGCATTATCTTCGTATAGATCGCATATTGCAACTATTTCTGTTCCTTCAAGACCTGCAAAAAATTTTAAATGAGCTGGTCCTCGGCTGCCAACACCAATGAATGCAGCTCTAACTTTTTCTAACTTAGGAGCTGCAAAATCGCCCATATACTTATGCATGAAAGGTCGTTCTGAATAAGTAATACCAGCACTTCCAATGTTGGGGGTTAGTGATATTGCTGCACCAGCTAGCGATGTTTTCCTTATGAAATTTCTTCTGTTTAATTTGCTCATTGGTGATTTTTTAAATTGTTATTTGTTTCGAATTGGTTGTAGTAATTCATATCAATCAATAGCATCCTAGATTTCAATTCTGAAATTATAATCAAAAATTTTAATTTGGATTTCTATTTTTTTTGCAAGATGTTTCAATCTTATCAATTTGGTTTTAGAATCATCTGCACTAAAATTATCATGAATTTTTGAACTTAGAATATTGTATTACCTAAGAAAAAATAAGTAAAATACTACTAAATAATTAGCTATGTATTCTACAAGCCCTAATTTAATAAATAGATGTGGAAATGGTAGCTTGTGGCTGACTAATTTTGCTTTTTTCTCCCAAAAAGTGCATCCATCATTAGCTTTATACTATAAAACCCTCCTGCTACAGCTCCTATTGCTAAGATGCCGCCAACAATTAACACCGGCCAAAAGTATGCGTGATTTTGATTCTTAAATGCAGATGAAATAATTACAGGGGCCGTGAACATTAATGCTATAGTTATGCCAGCAAATCTTAAACCTTTAACAAGAAGATATTTATCTGTTTTCATAACTTAAGTTTAGATTAAGACAAATGTAGAGATTTCTAACCTTACTCTTTAAGTGTTTCTAAAATGATAATTATTTTAAGGTAATTGTTTGTTTAAATTCTTGGGATATTGAAAAATAACCTAGTGCATAATTTGTTTCCTGATTGTTTGAAGAATTATCCAAACCATTTGTTATGTTAATTATGTTTCCTCGTACTGTTGCTGCTGGTGTTTGAAATGGACCCTGATCTCCACCAGATTGTACAATTATTTGATTCATGTAATTATAAAATTGTTCGTCGATTCCCAAAATACTTACTTCTAAGGTATATCCTGAATTTAAACCATCTTCGTAAAAATAAGAAAATTCGAATTTTTGACCTTTATAAAAAGTGTCTTCGGAGACCAAATATTCATTAAAAGAAAAGTCGAAAAGATAAAAGTCTGTTCGATTTGGAGCATCGGTAAGACTTAGTACTATTTCTGTTTCTTCTCCAGTAAACAGAGTTTGGTCTCCTTCATTTAGAGTCTCAATAGGTACAGTTGGCACATAACTCGTTTCTGCAAAGTATCTCTCATTATTATATTCAATTAATAATTGAAGAGTACCGGTTGTGAAAAATTCTGTTTCCGTTGATGCGGAATACTCACCTTGGTTGGTTTTATTAAGTTCTAAAATGTTCATATTTTGACTGTCTGAAGGATAATCTAAATTTTTAATGGTAATTAAATCGACATCTATGGGTTTAGTTTGTTCAAAAAAAGAATTGGTTAAAGAAACTTTAATGACAGCATTGGTAATTGAGTTAGTTTCATTAATCCTAATCAATGCATCGACTGAAAGTCTTGGTGGATCCGAAGGCGGAT
Source organism: Flavobacteriaceae bacterium EG-1 (assembly GCF_009649685.1). Classification (GTDB taxonomy): domain Bacteria; phylum Bacteroidota; class Bacteroidia; order Flavobacteriales; family Flavobacteriaceae; genus Aurantibacter_A. The sequence goes on along the minus strand of NZ_WJPK01000001.1, from coordinate 1,158,549 downwards.
CTATTGTTATTACATCTTGACAACTTATTAACAACCAGAAGATACAAATGACTAATCGAATTAAATTTTTCATAATTTAAAAATTGAAATTGTAAGTAACAGCTGGTACAATACCAAAAATTGATGTTCGCACAGCCTCATTTACACCGGTATCTTGGTTTCTGCTAAAATTAATTGAAGCTGCATTTCTCCGATTATATACATTATATATACTAAATACCCATTCACCTTTCCTTTTTCTTTTGATATTTTTTCTCGGGGTTAATGTGGCAGAAATATCAAGACGGTTGTAATCTGGTAAGCGTTCACTATTTCGCAAACCATAATAAGGCACAGCTAAACCTTGAAAATTAAATTGACCAATGGGATAGTTTGTTGGTTGACCAGTTTGATACACAAAAGTTGAATTAATTGTCCACTTATCATTAAGTTCATAACTACCAAACAGGGAAAAGTCATGAGTTTTATCATATGGTGTATTGTACCAATTTCCATAATTAATCCCTGTTTCTAACTCTGATCTTTGATTCGCATTAGTTGATATTCTACCGGGAGTTTGTTGTTCAGATTTGGATAGTGTGTAGGCTAACCAGCCTTGAAATGACCCCTCATTTTTTCGAAGTAACAATTCAAGACCATATGCTCTTGCTTTGCCATTCAATATTACTTGTTCAATAGCATTATTAGCTATTAGGTTGGCACCATCAATATAGTCTATTCTATTTTGAATGTTTTTGTAAAAAATCTCAGTCTCTAAAGAATAATCACCTTTCTTAAGATTTTGGAAATAACCAAACGCGTATTGATCAAGCAACTGTGGCTTGGTAAATGGTCCACTGGGAGTCCATACATCCAAAGGAGTAGGGGAGCTAGTGTTAGAAATTAAGTGTAGGTATTGGGCTAGTCGCGTATAACTTGCTTTTAAAGATGCTTCTGAAGTAATAATGTAGGATGCAGATATACGGGGTTCAAAATTATTAAATGTCGCTAAACTATTTTTTCTGCCTGGGTTTTCTGTTGCAATTGGCGTAGCTTCACTGTAAACAAGTGTTTGTGGATTAAATGTAATAGGTTCGTTATTTGCATATATATTTATTTCATCTTGACCAAGACGAACAAAATTACTAAAGCGTAAACCGTATTCTAAGCTTAAGTTTTCTGTGATGTCATGTTCAATATCTATATAAGCTGCAAATTCATTTGCATATTTTTCAATTAGTTGCTCCTCTACAATACCTGAATCTTCGTTGCTCGGTTCTATTTTTCCAGGATTAAATTGATAATATATGTTGTTTATACCGTAGTTTATTTGAAGTTTATCACTACTGTAATGTTTAAGATCGTATTTTATATTAAAATTTTGAATACCTGAATTCCAATTAAACCCTACAAAGTCCAATTTTAAGCCATAATAATAGTCCGAATAAATTAAGGATAAATTAGAAAAGAGTTTATCAGTAAATAAATGATTCCACCTAAAGTTACCCACAGCATTGCCATAGGTGTTCACAAAACTATCTGATATACTGAAAACATCTCTACCAAAATAACCTGAAAGAAAAACACTATTCTTGTCATTAATATTGAAATTTAATTTAGTGTTTAAATCATAGAAATATGCCGAATTACTAACATCAAAAAGCGGAAGGAATAAATGTGCATAAGACCCTCTACCACCTACTAAAAAAGCAGCTTTATCTTTTATTAATGGACCTTCTATTAGTAATCTGCTTGCTACTGCACCAATACCACCATTAATCTTAGTCTCTTTACTATTTCCTTCTTTTTGAAAAATATCTAAAACGGAAGAAACTCTACCACCATATCTGGCTGGTATTCCACCTTTGTATAGCTTAATATCTTTTATTGCATCTGGATTAAAGACAGAGAAAAATCCGAATAAATGCGATGAATTGAAAATTGTTGCTTCATCTAAAAGAATAAGATTTTGATCTGCCGAACCTCCACGAACATTAAAGCCAGAAGAACCTTCACCGGCATTGGTAACACCAGGCAAAAGTAAAATTGCTTTAATTACATCGGCTTCACCTAAAATAACAGGTATTTTCTTTATGGTTTCAACCTTTAATGAGTTAACGCTCATTTGTGGTTTACGAATATCAAGTTTTTCAATATTCTCGGTAACGACAACTTCTGCAAGGGCTTCCGCAGATTCTACCATCTGAAAATTCAACTTTCTATTTTCTGATAAAGTTATTTCTTTAATTATCTCGTGAAAACCTAAATAACTAACATTTAACTTGTATGTGCCTTCAGGCAAAGTAATTGAGTAAAAACCATATTCATTTGTAGTCACCCCTGTAGATAATTCAGGAACAACAATGGTTACGCCAATAAGCGTTTCGTTACTTGATGCCTCTGAAATTGTTCCACTTAAAGTGAATTTTTGCTGACCATAAGTTACTATTGAGAAAAGAAAAATATAGAGGGTAGCAAACAGGGGCAATCGATTCATATAGGAAGCAATTTTATATAAAATTAATGATTATAAACTCCATGCGGAAGTATGATAATAATTAAAACTAAAAAGACCTTCATCTTAACGATAAAGGTCTTTAATATAACTTATTAAAAATTAATTATATACTACCTAAAATAGAATTAAATGTTGCACTTGGTCTCATTGCAGATGAGCGCAAGCTGTCAGATGGTTTGTAGTACCCATCTATGTTTTGCTCTTTACCTTGAGCATCAATTAATTCAGCAACAATTTTATCTTCATTAGTTTTCAATGCATCAGCTACCATTGAAAAAGTTTTCTTTAACTCCGCATCTTCATTTTGGCTGGCTATTGCTTCAGCCCAATACATAGCTAAATAAAAATGACTTCCTCTAGTATCTAACTCATTAACTTTTCTGGATGGAGATTTATCATTCAGTAGAAATTTTTCAGTACCTGCATCTAATGCTTCACCTAGTACACGTGCTTTTTGGTTATCGAATTTTTCTCCATAAAAATCTAGAGCAACACCTAATGCTAAAAATTCGCCTAAGGAATCCCAGCGTAAATGCCCCTCCTCTAAAAACTGTTGTACGTGTTTAGGAGCAGAACCACCTGCACCAGTTTCAAATAGTCCACCACCATTCATTAATGGTACTATTGATAGCATTTTGGCACTAGTTCCTACTTCAAGAATTGGAAAAAGATCTGTTAGATAATCTCTTAATACATTACCTGAGACAGAAATAGTATCCTTACCAGCCTTAAGCCTTTCAAGCGTAAAATAAGTGGCATCAATTGGAGATAGAATACGTATGTCTAAGCCACTAGTGTCATGTTCTGGTAAATATTTATTTACCTTCTTAATTAATTCGGCATCGTGAGCTCGGTTCTCATCTAACCAAAATACGGCTGGTGTGTTTGATGCTTTTGCTCTCGAGACTGCTAATTTTACCCAGTCCGCTATTGGTGCATCTTTTACTTGACACATTCTCCATATGTCACCTTCTTCTACTTCATGAGAAAGTAAAATTTTACCATTGTTTTTATCGATTACATTTACGGTACCAGCATTCGCTATCTCAAATGTTTTGTCATGGGAGCCATATTCTTCAGCTTTTTGGGCCATTAACCCAACATTTGGTACGGTTCCCATAGTAGTTGGGTCAAAAGCGCCATGTTCTTTACAGAAATCAATAGTTGCCGTGTAAATACCTGCATAACTGCTATCAGGTATAACAGCTTTAGTATCTTGGGCCTTGCCTTCTGCATTCCACATTTTGCCTGAATTACGTATCATTGCTGGCATTGAGGCATCAATAATAATATCGCTAGGTACGTGCAAATTAGTAATTCCTTTATCAGAATTTACCATGGCTAAATCTGGACCTTTTTCAATTGTTGCAGCTATATCTGCCTTTATTTCATTTTTCTTCGCTACAGGAAGGCTTTCGAGTTTGTTTAATAAGGTCTCTAAGCCGTTGTTAGCGTTAATGCCTAAAGATTCAAAAGTATCGCTATGTTTTTTAAAGACATCAGCAAAATAAACTTCTACCGCATGACCGAAAATGATAGGGTCTGAAACCTTCATCATGGTTGCTTTCATGTGCAAGGAGAACAATATTCCTTTTTCAGCAGCATCCTTCACTTGTTCTTGTAAAAAGTCAATTAATGCTTTTTTACTTAAGACGGTAGCGTCTATTATTTCTCCTTCTAATAATTTAAGACTGTCTTTCAACACCTGTTTGCTGCCATCTTTGGCGTCTAAAATTATTGCAATTTCAGTTGCAGATGGTATGGTAATTGATTTTTCATTTGCTTTAAAATCTCCAACGCCCATAGTCGCTACATGGGTTTTAGAGTCTTGACTCCAAGCACCCATTGTATGTGGATTCTTTTTAGCATAATTCTTTATTGCTTTAGGAGCGCGTCGGTCTGAATTACCTTCACGTAACACTGGGTTTACAGCACTTCCTTTTATTTTGTCATATTTCTGCTTTATTTCCCTTTCATCATCATTCTTGGGTTCATCAGGATAATTTGGGAGAGCATACCCTTTTTGTTGTAGTTCTTCAATTGCTTCTTTTAATTGTGGTATGGAAGCACTAATGTTAGGTAATTTTATGATAGTAGCATCTGCTGTTTTAGCTGCTGCACCTAATACGGCTAAATCATCTGTTTGTCTCTGATCTTCATTTAGAAAATCATTAAATGTTGCAATTATTCTACCAGCTAAAGAAATATCTTTTGTTTCTACTTCAATTCCTGAAGTTTTAGTAAAAGCTTCTACTATTGGCAGAAAAGACTGTGTCGCCAAAGCAGGAGCTTCGTCGGTCTGGGTGTATAGAATTTTTGGCATTCGTTAATTTAGTTTTGTTTTAAGCGGAGCAAATATACGATTTTTAATGTGTCGAAAACATTAGTAGATAGCAATATCAAGCACTTTTTATTTAAAATGTAAAATTGATAATTGTCGACTTGCTTTTGTGTTAATTTTATAATTAAGTGAAGAAAAATATAAAACCCAAAACAGTGTAATAATACATTGTTTTGGGTTTTTTGAGATAGTTGATAAACATTCTACTTCGTATTCATACGAAAGGCAACCAATGATTGCATTTATCAAGCTATGTCTACGTTTAAAATACATAAGTTCTTAATTATTGAACCAAGCAACTTTAAATGTATTTCTTCTTGTTTCTTTTATACCTAAATATTTTATTTCCAAACGAGTTTGAATATAAAATAATAGTGTATTCATATCGATTACAAAAAGCCACAGCCTTAAGAATTTATACTCATTTCAATTAATAGCCTAAACTATTTTGAAATTAAAAAACAATATAAAGAACGTTAACTCTATAGTGATTTTTTAGTGAACCATCGACAGGCTTACTATCCAATCACATTTTAAATGTAGTAAATATCTTTCATTTGACCAAAACATTTAACAAATTAGTAATCAACATATTATGAACTGTAGTAGTTAACAATTGTTGAAAACTGAAAAATCCCATGACACAAATGTGAAATGGGATTTTTAATATAACTTAGGTATTGTTATTAAGAACGTACTTCTTTAATTCTTGCTTTTTTACCAGTAAGACCTCTAAAGTAGAAAATACGAGCTCTACGTACTTTACCTTTTTTGTTAACTTCTACTTTTTGTAATGCAGGCATATTTACAGGGAAAATACGTTCAACCCCAACAGTACCAGACATTTTGCGAATAGTAAAAGTTTCAGTAGCACCTGAGCCACGTCTTTGAATTACTGTACCTTTAAAGAACTGTGTACGTTTTTTATCACCTTCCTTAATTTCGTAATAAACTGTGATTGTATCACCAGCTGAAAATTCAGCGAATTCCTTTTTAGGAACAAACTCGTCTTCTACAAACTTTATTAATGAATCCATTGCTTAAATTTAGGATTATATCTTAGGCAACATTCACGTATTTCGTCAGAGGTTGGCTAATGAGGATGCAAAAATAGTTCTAAAATTAGAAACTACAAGAAATATTTATGGAATTTTCAATTAATGCGTAATTACTAATTTTAAATTATTTAAGTAAATCAGGTCTGAGTTCCTCTGTTCTTTTTTGTGCCTGCTCTTCACGCCAGGCTTCTATTTTTGGAAAATTACCACTTAATAGTACTTCAGGAACTGCCATTCCTTTGTATTCAGCAGGTCTGGTATATACAGGTGGAGCTAATAAATCGTCTTGAAAAGTATCTGTTAATGCTGAAGTTTCATTGCTTAAAACACCAGGGATTAGCCTAATTACAGCATCAGCTAAAATTGCAGCACCTAATTCACCACCAGATAGTACATAATCACCTACTGAAATTTCTTTTGTGATAAAAGCCTCTCGAACACGATGGTCAACGCCTTTGTAGTGACCACAAAGAATAATTATGTTTTTCAATAAAGAAATGCTATTCGCCATTTTTTGATTTAATGTTAGTCCATCGGGAGTCATATAAATTATCTCATCATAATCTCGTTCTGACTTTAAGGCCGTTATGCATTTGTCTATCGGTTCTATCATTAATACCATTCCAGCTCCACCACCAAACTGATAATCATCAACTTGATTATAACTTTTATCTGTATAATCTCTCAGGTTGTGAAAATGAACTTCTACTATACCTTTGTCAATCGACCTTTTTAAAATTGAGGCTTCAAACGGACTTTTTAGTAATTCAGGTAATACTGTAATTATGTCAATTCGCATTAGTTTATTTAATTAAATCTGTCCATTTCATATTTCAAAGACTTTTCTACTACCGGCCATTCCATATTTAGTATAGAGAACACTACAGTGTCTCTTAGTATGCCATTTGCATCTATTCTATGGCTTCGAAGGACACCATCTTGTTTAGCACCAATCCTTAAAATAGCATTTCTGGATTTATAATTAAACCAGTTAGTTCTAAATTCAACTGCAATGCAGTTCAATTTTTCAAATGCATGTCGTAATAAAAGATATTTGCAAATTGTATTTATACCTGTACGTTGCCAACTTTTAGCATACCAAGTGGACCCTATTTCTAATCTTCTATTCTGTGCGTCTGCATTCAAGAAACGTGTAGTTCCTATTACTGTATTGCTTTTGATATCAATGACTACAAATGGAAGTGCCATTTTATTAGCCTTTTGGGATAAGGCTATTTCGATAAAAGAATCAATATCTTTTTCAGAGGGAACCCAAGTATACCATAAATTCCATAATTCGCCATCACTAGCTGCAGCTAAAAGCGCTTTTTTATGTGAAGCTTTTAGAGATACAAGCTTTATATTTCCATCGGTTAATTCAACTTCTTCAAGCCATGTGCTCATCTTAAATGTATTTTAAAAACGCTTGTTATTTTGCTGACCAAAAATAGTGAAAATACCCGGAGTCTTTTACCCATCCTAATTTCTCATAGAGCTTTTGGGCAGGATTGTCAATAGCAGTTTCTAATGCCAAACCTTTATAATTGTCAGCTATACAAATTTTTTTTGCTTCGTTTAAAAGTGCCTTTCCGATTCCATTTTTACGATAATCTTCTTCAACATACAAGTCATTAAGAATATATGTCGATTGTAATGAAACAGAAGAAAATGTTCTATATAATTGCGTAAAGCCTACTACTTTGTTAAAAAATGTCGCTTTAAGAATTAAAGACTCATTATTGGTTAATCGATTGAGAAGAAATTGTGAAGCAGCTTCTAAATCAGTTTCTTGTTTGTAAAATACTCGGTAGGCATCAAATAGTGGTGCTACTTCATTTATATTTTTTATAGTGACTTTCGAAATAGTAATCATAGTGTATAAAAAAAGCTCCTAATGGAGCTTTAAAATTATTTTGTTTTTTTGTATTTATTAATCTCGTCTTGTAGTTGTCTACTTATTTTTTGTTCTCGCTCAAGAGCTCGTCGCCTATGATCTTCGTATTCGGTTTCTAATTCTGACAAGTTAGTTTTAGCTTCCTGAGTTAAAATGTTGCTGTTTCTAAATTTGTACATGAAAAATAACATAAAACCTAATAGTCCAGCTATGATGGACCATAAAATAGTGTTGTAGGTTATTTTAGAAACTAATATACCTAAGAAGGACATGGAATCTTTTTCTTCTGTTACCGCAGTAAGATTTGTTGTCGTTTCTTCTAATTTTTTATTTAAAGATTCTATAGTTGATTCGTGACCAGAGATTGTTGCCTGTAGCGATGCAGCATTTGTATACTGAGCTTTAAGAGTGTCAATTACATTTTTTCGTAATTTATCTAAATTTAAAGAACGAACTGCTTCATAACGTGCACCATTTACACCTTTGAAGTTACCCGATTTTTTTACGATATATTCAAATTGACTATCTATTGTGCCTTTGTCTAAGGACAAATTATCGTCTTCAGTGTCTTGCGCGAATTGTAGGTTAAACGCGCCTAATGCAATTATTAAAGTGAAAATTTTGATGCATTTCATTTCGAAAATAGGTCTTAAATATTAATTATATATGATTTAGAGAACGACTAAAGTAATTGAATAATATCAATTAAGAAAAAAAAATGATAATTAGCTTAGTTCAAACTCTTTAAACTTTAAATTCGTATCTTACTTAATAGTAGGTATATCTTCTAACTTTCGCAATATATTTGGCTAATCGTATCACTTGATGTGAATAGCCATATTCGTTATCATACCATATATATAATATTAAATTGGTTCCGTCTTTTGTTACAATTGTTGCTTTGCTGTCATAAATTGAAGGTGCAGAAGTTCCGACAATATCGGAAGAAACCATTTCCTTATTTAAGGAGTATTTAATTTGTTCTACAAGGTCGCCTTCAAGTGCATATTTTTTTAAAATTGTATTGATGCCAATCAAAGATGTTTTATTCTTTATTTCAAGATTTAAAATTGCTAAAGAGCCATTTGGTACAGGTACCCTAATGGCGTTTGATGTTAATTTCCCTGCTAAGGATGGAAGGGCTTTTGCTACAGCTGCACCGGCTCCAGTTTCGGTGATAACCATATTAAGGGCAGCGGCTCTACCTCTTCTATATTTACCATGCATATTATCAACAAGGTTTTGATCATTGGTATAAGCATGAATGGTTTCGAGATGTCCTTTAATTATACCAAGCGAATCATCTATAACTTTGAGGATAGGAGTAATGGCATTTGTTGTGCACGAAGCTGCGGAATAAATATGAGTTTTATCTGGATTAAATTCTGAATGATTGACTCCATGTACGATATTGGGTATTTCTTTCCCTGGTGCAGTTAATAATACTTTTTCGGCTCCTTTAGATTTTAAATGTCTTTCTAGTTCTCCTTTGGTTCTAAAGGCACCAGTGTTATCAATTATTAAGGCTTTTTTTATTCCATATTTGGTGTAATCAACTTCTTCAGGAGAATGTGCATTTATTAGATGCACCGTTGTTCCATTAATTATCAGTGCTTTTGCTTTCAAATCTACATCAACCGTTCCTAGAAATTGTCCATGAACTGAATCGGTTCGTAAAAGTGCAGCTCGTTTTTCTAATATATCGGCATTTAGTATTCCTCTAACCACAATTGCCCTTAAGCGTAGTTGATTACCCTTGCCTGTCTTTGCCATTAATTCTCGAGCCAACAGTCTCCCAATTCTTCCAAACCCATAGAGTACAACATCTTTTGGCTCTATATTTTTAGTTTTATTGGCATCTTCTAACTTGCTTATTATGAATGAGGTAACGCTTGAGTAGTTATTTTCATCGGAATGATATTCATAAGTAAGTTTACCGATATCTAATTTAGATGGCGGTAGTTTAATGTCATTAATTGCTCTTAATAATTCTACTGAGTCAAAAATAGAAATGGGTTTTTGAACAAATTCCCCAGCATACTCATGTAAATTAATGATATCGCTTACATTTTTGTCTATAACTTGATTCTTGAAAATCAATATTTCTATGGCCTTATCATACCACAAATCGCTAGTTATTTTTATAAATTCTGTGGTTGCTTTACGCCGGTCGGCTTGAAATGCTAATTCTTTTTCGTAAGATTTTACAGAAGCCATGTTGTTTATTTAGAAGTGAAATTTGATTGCAAAAATAAATATTTCAAAGTGCAGGCTAAAACCTTTCGCATTAAAAAAGGCAATCTATATAGATCGCCTTTTATTTGAATGCTGTAGATGATTATTGGAAAATCAATCTTTCACGTTCACCGTCTTTACCTAATAGTGTTATACTTGTTCTTCCATATTTTGAAATACCGCCGAATAAGTCTCTTGCCTCCTGAATGTCATCAATCTCTTCATCATCTACTGCAATCATTACCTTATCTTCAAGACCATAACCGCGATAAGTTTCAGGAACACCAGTAATTAATACGCCTTTGTCGGTTTTGTATTTTTTCTTTGTTTTCTCGTTTAGATTTTTTACTTCCAAATTCATAACCGGTAATATGGTGGTTTGACGTTTTATTATCTTAACTGGCACAGAAATCATCTCACCATCACGTTCATAAGTAATTTCTACTTCATCTCCAGGTCTTTTTGTAGATAAATAACCTGTTAAGTCTGGATATTTGGTTACTTTAATATTGTCAATTTGTTTAATAATGTCTCCAGCTAATAATCCTGCTTCAGCGGCTCCAGTTTCTTCTTCAACCCCATCAATATAAACCCCTTCAATATCATTGATACCTTTCTTAATTGCATACGGCGTATTAATTGGTACAGACTTTATTCCAATAATGCCTTTTTGAACATTGCCATATTCCATTATATCTTCAACAACTTTCTTTGCGATATTGCTGGGCACAGCAAAAGAATAGCCAACGTAAGATCCTGTTTGAGAGCTAATTGCAGTATTAATACCTACTAAATCACCGTTAGTGTTAACAAGTGCGCCACCACTGTTGCCTGGATTTACGGCAGCATCGGTTTGAATAAAGGATTGATTGTTAAGCATCTGATCTAAATTTCTTGCTTTTGCACTTACAATTCCAGCAGTAACGGTGGAGGTTAGATTAAATGGGTTGCCAACGGCTAAAACCCATTCGCCAATTTTAGTATTATCTGAATCACCAAAAGCTAAATATGGTAATTTTACATCTGAGTCAATTTTAATTAGGGCGATATCTGAGTTAGGATCCGCTCCAATTAACTCTGCATCGTACGTTTTATTATTGTTTAATGTTACTTCTAATTTACTTGCATTTTTAATAACATGATTGTTGGTTACAATATAGCCATCTGGAGTAATAATGACCCCAGAACCTGTACCTACTTGAGCTCTTTGAGACCCACCAGAACCGTAGAAAAAGTCTCTTAAACTACTTGGTCCCTTACTTACAGTTACATTTTTAACGTGCACTACCGCATGTACTGTAGTTTCAGCTGCTGTAGTAAAGTCAACTTCATTTATGCCCGACCCTTTTGCAGAAGTCGGAGTTAAACTCGTATTGAAGGTGCTGATGCCATCATTTTCGCTTACAACGGAAATGTTGGGTTGTTCAAAAAACATTTTATAAGCTCCTAATGTTATGGCTCCTGCACAAAGCGAAACCAAAAACATACTTCCAATTTTTTTCATAGTATTTGCAATTAATTCATTTGGTACTACAAATTTACCTATTTTAACTATTCATCAAATTTGCTTTAACTACTTTTTAACTGCTAAAAAAACCTTAATAAAGTTACATATATTTGTTCTTCAATTTTATTTCATGCGATTTCAATTTTATAAGTACCAGGGTACAGGTAACGACTTTATTATGTTGGATAATAGGTCGGAACAATTTCCAAAGGAGAATAACGCGTTGGTTGCACGTTTCTGCGATAGAAAATTTGGTATTGGAGCAGACGGACTAATACTCTTAGAAAATGATGCGGCCACAGATTTTAAAATGGTCTATTATAATGCCGATGGCAATGAGAGTAGTATGTGTGGTAATGGTGGTCGCTGTATTGTTGCCTTTGCTAAATTTCTGGGTATCATAAATTCTGAAACTACGTTTATGGCAACAGATGGTTTGCATAAAGCGGAAATAACAGAGAGACAGGTAAGTTTACAGATGATTGATGTAGATCAAATTCGTCAAAAGCCAGAATATCAATTTTTGAATACGGGATCTCCACATCACGTGCAATTAGTCTCAGATTTGGCCTCGTTTGATGTTTTCTCAGAAGGGAAAAAATTACGATACGGACTATATGGACAGAAAGGAAGTAATATAAATTTTGTTGAACAAAAAGAAGATGATATTTTTCAAGTACGAACGTATGAAAGGGGAGTGGAAGATGAGACTTTGGCTTGTGGTACTGGTGTAACAGCAGTTGCATTGGCAATGTATCAAATAAAAAAACTAAAGTGTAATAAAGCAAGAATTGAGGTACTTGGGGGTGAATTAGAAGTTCGATTCGAAGTTGATAATCATAGTTATAAGAATATTTGGTTGATAGGTCCTGCTGAACAAGTATTTAAAGGTACTATAGAATTATGATATTAAAGGGTGACCAAATATATTTAAGGGCTTTAGAGCCTTCGGATTTAGAGTTTTTATATGAACTTGAAAATGACCCCGAAATTTGGGAAGTAAGTGGTACAATTACACCTTATTCTAAACATGTGCTTAAATTGTATTTAGAAAATGCACATCGTGATATTTATGATGTTAAGCAATTGCGATTATGTATATGTAATAACTTAGGTAAAGTTCTTGGATTAATTGATTTATTTGATTTTGATCCTAAAAATCGAAGAGCTGGAATGGGAATTATTATCAAACAAACAGTAAATAGAAATAAAGGGATAGGCTCAGAAGCAATTAAATTAATGATTGAGTATGCATTTGAAGTCCTAAATTTGCACCAAATATTTGTTAATGTGGCTAGTGATAATAAGCCAAGTATTAAGCTATTTGAAAAAATGGGTTTTGATCAAGCGGGAATAAAGAAAGATTGGAATTTTACCATTGACGGTTTTAAAAACGAAATACTATTTCAAAAGATTAAAAAGTAATGTATATCAAAAAGATTTTGTTGTTTATTGTTTTGGCCGGTTTAGTTGGTGGTGGACTATTTGCCTATAAAGTATATGGTACATTTTTTAATCCGAATACAAAATTTGAAAACAAAGAAGCCTTTGTGTTTATAAAATCTGATGACACATTTATTGAAGTACAAGAAATGCTTCAGCCATTATTAAATGATTTAGATTCTTTTAAGCAGGCTGCAGATCGAAAGGGTTATTCAAACAATATTAAAGGCGGGAAGTATGCCATTAAGAAAGGAATGAATAACAACGAGATTATTGGGGCATTACGAAGTGGTAATATCGCTGTAAAAGTAGCTTTTAATAATCAAGAAACTTTAGAATTATTAGCAGGTCGCATTGCATCGCAAATAGAAGCCGATAGCACATCATTGTTAATTGCTTTTAAAGATGAAGAATTTTTAAAAGAAAATGGTTTTGACAATGGTAATGAAATAATACCCTATATACCCAATAGCTATGAGTTTTTCTGGAATACTTCGGCAGAAAAATTTAGGGATCGAATGGTAACTGAATACAATAGATTTTGGAATGAAAACAGGAAAGAAAAGGCTAATAAATTGGGCTTAACCCCAAACGAAGTAGTTGCTTTAGCATCAATTGTACATAAAGAAACTGCAAAAGTTGATGAAAGACCTCGTGTAGCAGGATTATACCTAAATAGAGTTCGTAAGAAAATGTTATTGCAAGCAGATCCTACTGTAATTTATGCCATCAAGAAAAATGCTGGTGATTTTAATATGGTAATAAAAAGAGTACTTTATAAGGATTTAGAACTTGATTCCCCCTATAATACCTACAAATATGCAGGTATACCACCAGGACCGATTGCAATGCCAGATATATCTGCAATAGATGCTGTTTTATCGCCTGAACAACATGATTATTTATATATGGTAGCAAATGTTGAAGATTTTGGATATCATAAATTCGCTAAAAATTTAGCTCAACATAGCCGAAATAAAGAACAATATATCCGTTGGATAAATAGTCAAAATATTAAAAGATAGGTCAATCAGCCGATTTTATATACTTATTAACTAAATTTGCCTGATTTTAACAAAGCCTTTAAGAACATAGATAAAACGAGGCGTATCTTTGTAAGTTCATAGTTAATCAAGATTTTTAATCTGGTTAACAAAAGTAGGGAACTATGAAAAAGTGGATTAATTGGGTTATTCCTCTGGTAGTAGTGTTTGTTTTATTGAGTTATGGATTTACTACTAAGGAAGTAAAAGTACCAGAAACATTAAAGGTAACAGAGCCACTGGCTGTTGATTACCCAAAGCAAGAAGTAACTAGGTATGATATAATGACTATTGTTCCGCCATTTTTAGGAACGTCATTTATTGGTTTTCGTGAAGCCTTAGCTTTTAAAGAATCGCAAGGAAATTACTTTACAACCAATACATTGGGTTATTTGGGGAAATACCAATTTGGTATTGGAACATTACAACTGATGGGAGTTTATAATGCGACCCGTTTTTTGAATGATCCAGAATTACAAGAAGAAGCTTTCCAAACCAATATTGCCCGGAATAAATGGATTCTTAGAAAAGACATTGCTCGTTTTCAAGGTAAAAGATTGGGTGGAATAAAAGTCACGGAATCGGGAATTTTAGCAGCAGCTCATTTAGCTGGTCCAGGAAATGTAAAAAAATACTTACGTTCTTATGGAGCTCTAGATTTTGAAGACAGTTATGGCACAAATATGAAACATTATATGAGAAAGTTTTCGGGGTATGATGTATCGCACGTTTCCCCAATAAGAAACCCTAAAGTGCCAAATAAATAATTAGTTTAAGTTTAATAAAATTCCCTGATTGTACTGCCATGTAATTAGGGAATTTTTTATGCTTGAATAATAAATATTGCTGGTCTTTTATGAAGTTCCCATTTAGCATGCTTCCAATCTTTCACCGTTTTTGTGGCAATTTGCTCAGTTGGTAAAGTGATGTCACAGGCTACACATATTTTAGTGTTTGGTGCTAAAGATTTTAATAATTCTTGTAATAATTTGTCATTTCGGTAAGGTGTTTCAATAAATATTTGAGATTGATTTAACTCCTTAGAATTTCGCTCCAACTTTTTAATCATTTTTTTGCGATCTAAATTATCTATTGGTAAATAGCCGTTGAATGCAAAATTCTGTCCGTTAAACCCACTTGCCATCATCGCTAATAATATTGATGATGGTCCTACCATTGGTACAACTTTAATATTCTTTTCATGTGCAATTTTCACTACCTCTGCACCGGGATCCGCAATCCCTGGACATCCGGCATCTGAAATTACACCCACATCATATCCTTCTAAACAGGGTTTTAAGTATGTAGGGATTGCGGCTGATTCGGTAAATTTATTTAGCGTCTCAATATTTAATTTAGCTTGTGACTTTCGAGGACTGATTTTTTTGATAAATCGACGTGCCGATTTTTCATTCTCAACAATATAATAGTCGATAGCTTCTATGGCACCTTTTATAGAAATTGGCAACACTTCTAATGGTTCGTTATCACCTAAAATACTAGGTATTAAAAATAAACTACCAGGATAATCTTTTGGTTTTGCCATCGAATTAATTGAGTTGGTTTAAGCTATTGGCGATTTTAGAACAAGCCTCATCTATCATGTAATAAATATTCTTAAAACCATCTTTGCCACCATAATACGGATCGGGAACTTCATGAGGGCCATAATCTAAAACATCTAAAAGTAATTTTACCTTTTGTTTGTCAGATGCCGATAGGGCAAGAGCTAAAACATTTTCGTAATTACTTTCATCCATTACGTAAATAATATCAAACTTTTTAAAATCATTTAAGGAGAATTTACGACAACGCTGATTAGTAATATCAATTCCAAATTCTTGTGCGATTTCGATGGAGCGACTATCAGGTTTAGCACCAATATGATAACCAGCAGTACCAGCGGAATCTACATATACGTTTGCTGAATTTACCTTACTTTTTAAAATGCCTTCGGCTAATGGTGATCTGCAAATATTTCCTAAACACACCATTAATATGTTAGTGCGAATCAAAATAACTATGTTAGTTTCTTAGTAAGGTCTTCAATGTATTTTCTAAATTGCTTATCTGTTTCCGCAAGATTGTCTACTGTCTTACACGCATGTAAAACTGTTGCATGATCTCGTTTTCCAATTTGAGAACCAATACTTGCTAATGAAGCTTTTGTATATTTTTTTGCGAAAAACATAGCCAATTGTCTTGCTTGTACAATATGTCTTTTTCTAGTTTTAGATTGCAATGTAGCTACGTCCATTTCGAAATAATCTGAAACCACTTTTTGTATGTAATCTATAGAGACTTCTCGCTTTGTATTTTTAACAAATTTCTCAACAACTTGCTGTGCAAGTTCTATAGTAACTTCTTTCTTGTTGAAAGAAGATTGTGCAATTAATGAAATGATAGCGCCTTCTAATTCTCTAATATTAGACTTAATATGCTTTGCAACATACTCAATTATATCATCTGGCATTTCAACCCCGTCTCGATATAATTTATTTTTAAGAATGGAAATTCTCGTCTCGTAATCAGGGGTTTGCAATTCTGCAGATAGGCCCCACTTGAATCGAGATAATAAGCGTTGCTCAATATCTTGCATATCAACAGGTGCCTTATCAGAAGTTAGAATAACCTGTTTGCCATTCTGATGTAAATGATTGAAGATGTGGAAAAAGACATCTTGCGTACCCGACTTACCTGATAAAAATTGAACATCATCAATAATTAGAACATCAATTAATTGATAGAAATGAATGAAATCATTTCGTGTATTCTTCTTTACTGACTCTATATATTGTTGAGTAAACTTTTCGGCTGAAATATAAAGAACTGTTCGTTCTGGATATTTATCTTTTATTTCAACACCAATTGCATGGGCTAAATGGGTTTTACCTAAACCAACACCACCAAAAACTAATAGTGGGTTGAATGATGTTCCTCCAGGTTTATTGGCTACTGCCATCCCTGCTGAACGTGCTAATCGGTTAGAATCACCTTCTAAAAAATTATCAAAGTTATAATTCGGATTAAGTTGTGATTCAATTTTGATATTTCGAATTCCTGGAATAACAAAAGGATTCTTTAATTCTGGATTTTTCGATTTAATAGGTACATCCATTTCTTGTGGACTCATTGTAGCCCTATTTGAACTTGGAATTTTTTCAGTGAATGGTTCTCGATTCCCATAGGTGTTTTCCATCTTAATGATGTAAACTAATTTTGCGGTTTCACCCAACTCTTTAGTTAAGGCTACTTTTAAAAGCTTCACATAATGCTCTTCAAGCCACTCGTAAAAAAATTTACTTGGTACCTGAATACTTAAGGCATTTTCTGATAGCTTGACCGGCTTAATAGGTTCGAACCATGTCTTGAATGCTTGCGGTTGAATGTTATCTTGGATAAACACCAAACAATTGTTCCATACCGAAATTGCAGTTACACTCATGTGATATTGTTCTCTCTTTTCTCTGGTTAGTGATTAAGTTTTGCTGGTCTAAAATTGGTAAGTTCTAGGCTTATTTAGGGTTGACAAATATGTGAACAAATTATCTAAAAAAAAAATCAAATGGGGGTTGATTATTCGGTTTTTTTTTTGCAAGTTAAAGCTCTTCATATCGTTACTTCTTAAATATAAAGTATTTACACTTATAATGTCAAATTTTAAAGAAATTTCTTTTCGCGTTAGATATGCGGAAACAGACCAGATGAAGTATGTTTACTACGGAAATTACGCACAATACCTTGAAATGGGTAGGGTTTCTTGGTTGCGTGATTTAGGAGTGTCATATAAAACGATGGAGGAAAATGGCGTAATGCTTCCTGTAATTTCCTTGCAAATAAATTATAAAAAACCAGCCCTATACGATGATCTTTTAACGGTGCAAACTTATCTTAAAAAAATGCCCTCAGTTAAGATAGAATTTGACTATAAAATCTTTAATGAAAAACATGAATTATTAATCACTGCGAATACAGTACTGGCTTTTATTGACATGAAGACAAATAGACCCACTGCATGTCCTGATTATGTGCTGCAAAAAATTAAAGATCTAATTCAATTTTGAAAATTGTATTTTGTGATAAGGAGCGAAATGTTCAAGCACAAAATTTTCATTTCGCTTTTCAAATGAAGTAATTATTTCACATCGAATTTCCATTTTTTGAGATGTAATATTTAATCGTAATTTTTTTATTAAACCCATAACTAAGTTTATCTCTGAATAATCAAATTCAACCTTGTATATGCACTTAACTTTTTTTTCAATAATTTTTGATTCTTGAATAGTAATTTTAGCCGTTTCCCTATAAGCACTTATTAATCCTCCAACTCCTAATTTGGTTCCTCCAAAAATTCGAGCTATGGCAATTAGGATATTAGT
This sequence comes from Flavobacteriaceae bacterium EG-1, assembly GCF_009649685.1. Taxonomy (GTDB): domain Bacteria; phylum Bacteroidota; class Bacteroidia; order Flavobacteriales; family Flavobacteriaceae; genus Aurantibacter_A. Next base: position 1,140,152 of record NZ_WJPK01000001.1, on the reverse strand, counting down.
AAGTTCGAAAGATAGAATTTGACCGTAAATTGGCATACCTGCAGAATTGTTTGGTTCACCATCATCATTCGCTCTATACCTTATGTCATTAATGCCAAGTTGCCATGCATAGCAAACATGGTTAGCCGATGGATGATTTTTTTTTATCTCCGCAATAATGGTTTTTACTTCGTCTTCTGTTTGTATAGGAAAGGCATAGCCGTAAAACTTACTTTTCTTTTCTTTATAAAGTATTTCATTAGATGGTTTTAATATAGTCTTGTATGAATGTTTTAATTTTTCCATTTAGAAAAGTGCTACTAATAAAATGCTTATTACTGCTAAAACAATTCCTCCCCAGTTTTTTAGGCTAATTTTTTCATTGAATAATAAAATTCCTAATAAGGTACAAATCATAACTATTGCAACATTATTAATGGTGAAAATGGCAGCACTTGTAAGTTCGTCATTATGTAAAGCACGCATTAAAAAATAAATGGAAAAATAGTTAGGAATACCTAGTACGATACCGCCAATAACATTTTTAAAATTTAACTTTATTGGTTTTTTTAAAAATCTTGTAGTTAAAAAGAGTAAGCCAGTAATGGCAGCAAAACCGAAAGCCGTTGCTGAGAACAATGAAAATTCAGACGCTTTAAGATGTACTTCTTGTAAATATTTAATACCCGTATCTATTATTCCTGACCCAATAAAAATTAGAAATGGTAATAGTAATGTTGAACCTTTTATTTGCAAAGACTTCTCTTTATGCGATGTAAAGTAAACGGAAACCAAAGCTAGAATAATACCAAATATTTTAATAGGACTAAGTTGTTCGTTATATGCAAAAACACCAAAAATTACAGGAATAACTAACGACATTTTTGTAGCAACTGAAGCAACAGTAACACCCACATGTTGTGCGGTTATTGCCATTAAATTAAAAACAATTATAAATAATATTCCAATAGCTACTGTTCCAATAAACCAACTTTTTTCAGGGATTTCTTGAAGCTTAATATCACCATTATAAAATGTAAAACCACAGAGACAGGCAATAAAGTAGTTTACGATAATTGCATAAATAGTTTCTACTTTATAAGTATCATATAATTTAAAAATCGCAAATATTATAGTTGCAAAAAAAACGCTTAATGCTAAATCTTGCATCTTATAATTTCAATTTTAAATCGACTATGTCTTCTTTGCCAACTTGGAGGTTCCAACAGTTAATTCCAAGTTTTTTGGCGGCATCTGTGTTTTCTTTGGTATCATCAATAAAATAAGTTTCTTCTGCGATTAATCCATTTTCATTAAGTACAAATTCAAAAATTTCTGCATTTGGTTTGCGCATACCTATTTCTTGAGAAAGGTAGAATTTTTCAAAACAATTTTTAAACTGATTGTATTTTTCTTCACCCCATCTATCGGCTAAAAAAGGAATGTGCATTGCATTTGTATTGCTCAATAAAAACAACCGATACTTTTTTTCATGCGCTAACTTGGTAATAAACTCCAGCCGGTAATCAGGAAAATCTAATAACATACCATTCCAGATATTTTCAATTTCTAAGGCACTTGCTTTTGGATAGACTTCTTGTAATGCTGAAACAAATTCAGTTGGTGATATTGCTCCGACTTCAAACTCATTATTAATTTTTTGCAATTGTGGCATTAGAGCAGCAGTGCCTCCAAACCGTTCAGCCTCCCTAAAAACTATTTGCTTATCTAGATTAATAAATATGTCGCCAAAATCAAATATTATGTTTTTAATCATTACGGTATGTGGTTAAAGTGTCTTGTTTTATTTTTTGTTCACTGTGCTTATTTCCCTTTATTTTGGGCGCTTTTAATCCTTTTTCAAACATGTTGTTTCCTCTAAATATTCTGGCTTCATCCCAAAGGTTGGCATCAATAAATGATTGTAAAGTTTTTGCACCTCCTTCTACAATTAAACTAACTATATTTTTGAGATAAAGAACCGAACAAATTTCTTGAGCTAGATTATTTTTAAAATCTAATTTTAGAAATTCAATATTTTCGTTTGAATTTGTTGACTCTTTTATAGAATTTAAAACGAATGTTTTAACGCTACCATCGAATACATTATGAACTTTAGTTATTTTTAAATGGTTATCAATAACAATTCTAATAGGTGAATTGCCCTGCCAATCGCGTACATCTAATTTTGGATTATCTTCTAAAACTGTATTAGTGCCAACCAAAATTGCATGCTCTTCAGCACGCCATTGATGTACTAATTGTCTCGATTTTTTATTGGTAATCCAAAAGGGTTCTGGATTCTTTTTTCGTAAATTTTTATCTGGCGCAATAAAACCATCTAAAGTTTCTGCCCATTTTAAAATAATGTAAGGGCGTTTTTTTTCGTGAAAAGTTAAAAAACGTTTGTGGTGTGTTCGACATTCTTTTTCTAAAATTTGAACTTCAACATCGCAACCGGCATCGCGTAATTTTTGTATTCCTTTTCCGGCTACTTTTTCATGGGGATCAAAACAACCAATAACAATCTTCTTAATTTTATTTTTAATAATTAAATCGGCACATGGTGGTGTTTTACCGTAATGCGAACAAGGCTCAAGACTTACATAAATTGTCGCACTTTTTAAAAGTGATTTATCGCTTACAGAATTGATGGCGTTTACTTCCGCATGATTGCCGCCATAAGCGCTTGTAAATCCTTCACCTATAATAGTGTTGTTAGTAACAATTACACTACCCACCATTGGGTTAGGGTAGGTACTACCTAATCCGTTTTTGCCCAATTCTATGCAGCGCAACATGTATTTTGTATGTATATTCACTTCGCAAAAATAGAATATTAAATTTTGCGATTTTCAAATACAAATTATTAGGTTGGTCGTAAACTATTTTAAGGGTAGTTATCAACAGAAAATAAATTAAACTATGCTGCTCCGTGAAATAAAAATTATCTTCCATTTGGAATTAGACACGCTGTATGGTAAAGAAGAAGTAGCCAGTTTTTTTTTCATACTTATTGAGCATTACTTAAACTTGGAACGTTTTGTTTTGGCTTTGCACCCCGATATTGTAATTTCTAAGGAAGACGAACAACCGCTTTTTGAAAGTTTGGCAAAGTTAAAATTGAATCATCCTATTCAATATATAATAGGACAGACTACTTTTATGGAGCTGGATTTTCTTGTGGATGAAAATGTACTCATACCAAGACCCGAAACAGAAGAATTAGTTCAATGGATTATTGATGAAACTAAACATTTCAAAAAGCAATTAAAAATTCTCGACATTGGCACAGGCAGCGGATGTATTGCAATTGCTTTAGCTAAAAATTTACCAGGTTCAAAAATTTATGGATTAGATGTTTCTGATGCTGCATTAGCCGTTGCACAAAACAATGCGACTTTGAATGAAGTTGAAGTAACTTTTATATTGGCTGATATTTTAAAAGAAGTGGCTATCGATGAAAAGTTTGACGTTATTGTTTCCAATCCACCTTATGTGCGAGAATTAGAGAAAAAGGAAATGGCTCAAAATGTATTGGCGCATGAACCTGATTTGGCTTTGTTTGTCACGGACGAAAATCCATTAATTTTTTATGAGAATATTGTTGCTTTCGCCAACCAAAACTTGAAAGATGATGGCACCTTATTTTTTGAAATTAATCAATATTTAGCAAATGAAACACAACAACTTTTGAAAGCAAATAATTTTGGAGAAATTGAACTGAGAAAAGATATTTTTGGAAATCATCGAATGATAAAATCGGTAAAATAGTATCTTTCATTAGTTTATAAATTAAGTAATTGATATAAAGTGGAAACTTTATTTAAGGAACAAGAAGAATTTTTAAAATGAATATAGAAGAGCAAATTAATATGCTTAGAGCACAATTGCGAGAACACAATTATAATTACTATGTGCTTGACAAACCTACAATATCGGATTATGATTTCGATATGCAGTTAAAAGAGCTTCAGGCATTGGAAGAAAAGCATCCGGAGTTTTTCGATGCCTCTTCACCAACTTTGCGTGTAGGGGGTGAAGTAACAAAAAACTTTGAAACGGTTGCTCATGAGCAACGTATGTATTCACTTGAAAACTCCTATTCAAAAGAAGATTTAGAAGAGTGGGAAAAGCGAGTTTTAAAAATTTTGGGGAATTTGGAAGTTGAATTTACATGTGAATTAAAATACGATGGCGCTAGTATAAATTTGACTTATGAAAATGGTAAATTAATTAGAGCCGTAACGAGAGGTGATGGTTTTCAAGGAGATGATGTGACTACCAATATAAAGACTATTCGTTCGGTACCCTTGCAACTCAAAGGCGATTATCCTTCAAAATTTGATATTAGAGGTGAAATTGTTTTACCGTTCGAGGGTTTTATAAAAATGAACCAAGAGCGTATAGAAAACGGTGAAGAGCCTTATATGAATCCTCGAAATACTGCTTCGGGAAGTTTAAAATTGCAAGATAGCGCGTTGGTTGCACAACGTCCGTTAGATTGTTTGCTCTATGGAATTGTGGGTCAAAATACCGGAATTGAATCGCAATGGCAAATGCTTCAAAAAGCAAGAGAATGGGGTTTTAAAGTGCCTTCAATTGCAAAACTATGCAAGTCAACAGACGATGTTTTAGCCTTTGTAGAAAAGTGGGATGTTGAACGTCACAATTTACCATATGAAACGGATGGCGTAGTAATTAAGGTAAATAACTTGCAACAGCAAGAGGAATTAGGGTATACGGCTAAAGCACCACGTTGGGCAATGGCGTATAAATTTAAAGCGGAACAGGTTTCTACTGTACTAAATGAAATTACCTACCAAGTGGGGCGAACAGGTGCAATTACACCTGTTGCAAATTTGGAGCCTGTTTTGTTGGCAGGTACTACGGTAAAACGTGCGTCTTTACACAATGCAGATCAAATTGAAAAATTAGATATCAGAGTAGGGGATACAGTTTTTGTTGAAAAAGGTGGTGAGATTATTCCGAAAATTATTGGAGTGGATTTTACTAAGCGAAATGTAAATTCAATTCCCACTAAATATATTTCAGAATGCCCTGAATGTGGTACCGAATTGGTTAGGCAAGATGGCGATGCTAAACATTATTGTCCCAATGAATATGGTTGCCCAACTCAAATTACAGGCCGTATTCAGCATTTTATTTCGCGTAAAGCCATGGATATTGAAGGCTTAGGAAGTGAAACTGTTGAATTGCTTTTTAAAGGTGGATTAATTACCAATTATGCCGATTTATATACGTTAAGCAAGGAACAGGTATTGCCGTTAGAACGTATGGCGGAAAAATCGGCGGAGAATTTAGTAGCAGGTGTAGCAGCATCTAAAAATATTCCTTTTGAACGCGTATTATTCGCATTGGGCATTCGGTATGTAGGCGAAACCGTGGCAAAGAAATTGGCAAAAGCATATAAAAATATTGATGCTTTAATGGTGGCAAATATTCTTGATCTAACTGCGGTTGATGAAATAGGAGAGCGCATTGCTCAAAGTGTAGTAGAGTTCTTTGGCAACGCTAAAAATGAAGAAATCGTAAATCGTTTAAAATCATACGGACTTCAATTTTCACTTTCCGAAGAACAGTTACAAAATCAGACTGATGCACTAAGAGGTAAGTCTTTCGTGGTTTCGGGGGTGTTTGAAAAAGTGAGTCGTAACGAACTTAAAAAGTTAATTGAAGATAATGGAGGTAAAGTTTCCTCATCAATATCTTCAAAGACCTCGTATGTAGTTGCAGGTGATAAAATGGGGCCAAGTAAAAGAACAAAAGCCGAAGATTTAGGTATTTCAATTATTACGGAGGATGACTTTTTAGCTATGGTGTAAAATTTATTTTCTGATCGCGGAATGTCTGGTTCAAATTAAAATTTATTTTTCACGAACAAATGATTACCAACACAACTAATAGGTTTTGGTTTGTGCTTTTATCAGCATTCGCATTTATTATTCGAAATAAATCGATGCGTAAGTGGTTTTGGGTGCCATTGGCGATTATTGCACTTGGTTTTTTATTGCCACAGAAGATGGTAATCCCAGTAGAAAATGCTACACAAAAAAGTTGGGATGAAAAATCGTTTTGGGCCTATCCGTGGGGAACTTCTATAATTCATAAGGGCATTGATATTTTTGCAGTGAAAGGGACTAATGTTTTGGCAGCTACAAACGGAATTGTGATTTATACATACGAAGGAGGAAAAGGAGGGAAGTCCGTTATGATATTAGGTCCCAAATGGCGTTTTCATTATTACGCACACCTGAATGAAATAAATACCTTTCCATTAAAGCCTATAAAAAGAGGTAGTGCAATAGGTACTGTCGGTGATACTGGCAATGCAAAAGGAAAGCCACCTCATTTACATTTCGCCATAACATCACCTTTTCCATACCCAAAATTATACGATTCTGTTGCCGTTCAAGGCTGGAAAAAAATGTTTCATTTAAACCCCGATATTTGGTTGCGTGGCCAATAGAAATTGATAATGAATCATTTAACGAAATTGTTTTTGTGTAATTTTTGGTTTGGATAAGTTAAATTATTTATATTTGGTAAACCAATCTGGTAAACCAATTTTTTTTTATATGAAAAATCATAATTACGTTGTTGTTCTAGTAGGAGTGTGTGGTACAGGAAAGAGTGCTATTGGGCAGAAAATTGCTAAGGTTTTGGAAACTCCTTTCTTTGATGCCGATAAGCTTTTTGCCGAGGATTTATCAAAAGGTAAACTTGGACAAGACATGGATCGAAATCAATGGTTGAACTCGATAAAAGAATTAGTTAGTACACATTCAAAACAAAAAGGATGTGTTGTTTCGTGTTCAGTTTTAAAAAAGGAAGACCGTTTATACTTAGATGCAAATATAGACCATCAACTGGATTGGATTTTTATGAAAGGTTCCTACGAATTTGTTGCAGAACGTATCGAAAAGAATGAAGATCACGACCGTCCTGCTTCGTTATTAAAAGCAGATTTTGAGATTTTGGAAACACCTAAACGTGCTTTAACTGTGGATATGACAACATCAGAAGAGGATATTCTTAATACTATTTTAAAATATATGGTTCGCAAATATGAATAAAAGCGTAGTGTTTCTAAGAACAATAGTTACGATTTGTTTTTTATTAGGCTAGCAAAATTATAGCTTGCTTTAACCAGGTTCTCATAACTAGAATCCATTGCCTCTTGTAAGTTCGAAATACCTTGAACTATAGAAGTTACATAGGTTAAATTTAATTTACTTTGTTCCTCTAGTGATAGATTTACGGAACCGCAAAATGCAGCAACAGGAATGTTTTTTTTGGCAGCAGAAGTGATAACTCCCGAAATTGTTTTTCCTGCCAATGTCTGAATATCAATCATACCCTCGCCTGTAATTATCCAATCGGCATCGGCAATTTTAGAATCAAAATCTGCTAATTCTTTAATGAGTTCTATACCAGAAGTTAGTTGGCCATCTAAGAATACAACTGCTCCGCCACCAATTCCTCCTGCAGCGCCTGCACCTGAAATTGATTGAAGATTTAAATTATATTTTTTAGAAATTAATTTGGCTAAATTTTGAAGTCCGGCATCTAGCTCCTTTATTTCTTCGTCATTTGCACCTTTTTGTTTTGCATATACATGCGCCGCACCATTTTCACCGTAAAATGGATTTGATACATCACAGGCAACTTTAATTTTTACATTCTTAAGTTTTGAATTTATTTCTGAATCATCAATTCGTGCAACCAAATTAAGATTGTTTCCAATTGGTTGTAATTCTTTGTCATTTTCGTCTAAAAATCGAAAACCCAAAGCATTTGCCATGCCCATGCCGCCATCGTTTGCTGCGCTTCCACCAATTCCTAAAATAATCATTTTAGCACCTTTGTCTAAAGCATCAGTTATTAATTGACCAGTGCCATATGATGTTGCATTTTTGCAATCGAATTCTGATGGTTGCAACAATTTAAGTCCAGATGCTTCTGCCATTTCTATGAATGCAATTTTTCGTTGTTCAGCGTAGAGATAATGCGCTTGAATTGGTCTGAAAAATGGATTGTTAACTTCTAAAGAAAATTTATCAGCTTTGAGGTAATGATTCACCACATCAATGGTGCCATCGCCGCCATCTGCCAATGGCAATTTAACTATTTTAAAATCACCAGAGACTTTTTGTAAACCTTTTGCAACGGCATCACAAAATTCGAATCCACTTAAGGATCCTTTGAATTTATCAGGAGCGATTATAAATTTCATTGTTGTTTATTAATTGTATATAACAAAAGATTTGAAGATACTTAAATGCTTTGTTTCCGCAAAGAAAAGTGAGGAGGTGTACAAATGCAAACAGTTAAGTTGCCAAAAAAGAATTGCGTTGAATTCATTTCTATTTGATAAACTAGAACGAATATTGGCTTAATTAAAATTAACTTTTAACTAATTAACTATAAAGTTAAATACATCTGAAGTCGATGAATTTCCAACTTCGTCTATTGTTTTTATCATCCAAAAATATTTTGTTCCTAATGCTACATTAACCTCAAATTTATTTTTGTTTACGATACCTAGACTTTCTTTTGATGTATTTTCAGTTCCAAAGAAAACCTCATATTCCTTTATATCGTTATCGATATCAACAGTATTCCATTCTAGGATTATTTTATTATCTATTTGAGAAATTGTATTACCATTTTCGGGAGCAACAATATCAGCTGGAAAAGGAGCGTAGCTTACTGTTCCTTTACCCGCATTATAAAATTTCCATATGTCACTTTGAGTCGTTTCATTGCTAATTTCTGATTTTGATATTACATGCCATTGGTACGAGGTACTTCTATCAATAATTATTTCGACAGTACTCGTTTTACTTTCAGTTTCGAGGGTAGTATTTGTAGTTAAATTTTTAAGGACAACAGTATAGTTATCTGTGAATTCTGAAGCTTTCCATTGAAAATTCACCCTACTTTGATTATCATTAATAATCACTCCTTCATTACACTCCGTATTGTTTTCTGGAAAAGATAGTATAGCAGCCGTTGGGCTATCTATTACCTCTTCTGGAATAGTATCGTTTGAACGACTACAAGACCAGAAAATAAACAATATCACTATGCTTAAAAGATAATTTTTAAACGTTCTTCTCTCCATTATTTTTTAATAATTTTAACTGTTTCATTTGAGGATTCCGTAGTTATGATAAGGGTAAATATACCCGCGGGTATTCTATCTATATTCAATTTAATAAATCCATTTTCAGATTTTTCCATTTTTTCTAATACCCGTTGTCCACTTGGTGAAAACATGGTTAGTAGCATTTCGTTTTCGGTTGTGTTGGGCAAGTGGATACTTACATCGCCCTTTTCAACAGGATTTGGATATACTAATATTTTGTTATTCGTTGAAATGATTCTTTCAGTATGCATCCCTTGACATTCACTGTCCGTTGAAACTGTTATTGAATTATTTTCTGATGAAATCGGGACTGTTATATTATTTTCTGTAGTACTATATTTCTTGCCATTTATATTTATGTTGTATTTGTTTCCACCTTTCATTTTTAATGTAACCAATTTACCTGAGGGGTCTAAATCAGTTTCAACTATAAGTTTTTCAGGCTCGCTAATTTGTACCGAAAAACATCTTTTATAATCAACTTCACTTGTAACAGTTATGCATATATCGTAGTTGCCGGCTTCTAGATTTTCGAAACTTGTAAAAGTGCTAAAAGTTTTATTAATTGTGTTACTACCGTAATCTAATGTGACTGAATAATTGAGATTTTCAACAGCTGTAATTAGTATTGAACCATTATTGCTAGAAGAACAGGTTTCACTGGTTACAAGTATTTTAAAATTATTTGAAGGCAAAGAAAAAGCGTTACAGTCATTTATTTCTGACCCTGAACTAATTTTAAAAATGACTTCAACTTGACAGTCATTTGCATCACGAATAACTCCAGAATACGTTCCTGTTGCTAAATTTTGGAAAGTAGCGCCTGTTTGAAAAGTAGTTCCTGAGTCTATAGAAAACTCATAAGGAGCAGTTCCTCCGGATGCATTAAAATTTGCTTGGCCATCATTGTTGTTAAAACAAGAAACATCTTTGACTGTAAAAGTCGCTGTTAATATTTCTGGTTCAGTAATACTAACAATACTACTTTGTTCTTGCCTTAAATTAGTGTCAGTTACCAAAACTGAATATTGACCTGGAGGAAGGTCCGTGAATATCGCACTTGTACTGCTGTTAATTAGTATGTTATTGTTATCAAATAGCTCAAAACTATAGGGTTGTATACCCCCAATAGCATTCACTTGTATAATTCCATTATTCTCTCCACTACAGTTGATATTAGAATAACTTGAAAGTTGTATTTGTAAGGGTAGGTCTGATTTTTGAACAATTTCTGTTGTTACTGTATTGGTAATTATTGCAGGATTAAAATCAAAATATATTTCAGCAATTCCTGAAATTATATCTCCAAGTTGAATATCAGATTTTGGTTTTATTTTAAACGCTATATAACCATGACTTTCTGGCTCGTTAGAATTGCTATCAGGTAAATTGATATCGTCAAATGCGAACACTATCTCATTACCGTTTGTTATCGATGTTCTATTGCTATGACTTGAAGATGTAAAAGTAAATGTAGACCAATCTAAATTCGAATCTAAATCATGTGCTATTCTCACATTAATTGCTGATGCGGTACCTGTGTTTTGAAACCTGATTATATAATTAAGATAGTTGTCTTTATTTTCAATCGAAATTGAATCTCCTTCTACAACTACAATGTCATTGGGATCATATGAGCCAATTAAAGTTTGCTCTAAGTGAAAAATATTATCCTCAGGTAAGTAATCATTGTTTATTGGATTAATTGTGCCAGTAAATTCTATGATGTCATCAATATTAGCGGTCGGTGGCGCAAGAATATTGAAGTTAACTCGGATTGTTCTAGATTCAAATGGTTTTAAATCTAAATAGTTAAATGATATTGAATTTTGTGTTTGTGACGATGTGGTTTCACTAGCTTCTAGAAAAGTAAGTTTGCTATCATCGTATTGCATTGTAATATCTCCTGAAATTGTTTCGGTGCCTTTGTTGTCAAAATTTATGATGTAACTGGTATTAAAACCAGGCCTTGACTCTGTAATTGGTAAAATGGTAAGTTGAACATCATTAGCTTCAATTAATTTTGTTATACAAAAATCTACTGTGTCTTTGGCAACTAAATTCTCATAGGTGGAATAGTTATATGGTGGCGAAACGTTAAAAATTTCTTCATTCAGAAAACTTCTGGTAGTGTAACTCCCTTCGGAAACATATATATTGAATACACCTGTACTATCAGTAACACTAGAAAACACTTTTGTGCCATTGGTAGCTTCTACAACGCGGTTTTTAACAGGAAAATCAGTTGGGTCGCATCCGTCATCGATTTGGTCGTAAAGAATTTGTCCGGTAATAAGGTTTAAAGCACCATCGCATCGGTTTAGAATTTCTATTTCAGTGTCACATCCAAATTTATTGTCAAGAATGTTTCTTGGACTACTGCCGCCTAAATAATTGCAAATGCTTAGCGCTTCACAAATTGCTAAAGCGGGATTATTTTCTATAACTAAGTTAGCAATTGATTCGTTGTCTATATTTTGAATTCCAGATAAGCTTTCTAATTTTTCATTATCTTTTATTGAAAGCGTTCCTTCGATATAATTTAAGGACTCAAGACCTGAAAAATCAACTAAAGAATCATTGTTTTGCAGTATAAGATCACCTTTAATCTGCGATAGATTTTCAAGTGCATTTATATTCGTGAGTTCTGTATTATTTAATAATTCAAATTCAAATGCATTTACACTTTTAAGTGAAGAAAGACCGTCTAATGATTTTAGTTTAGTATTATTATTAATATTTGAACTTGAAAGAATGGATTCTAAGTTGTCCAATCCATTGAGATTTATTAACGAGGTATTAAAACCGATATACATATGACGACCGATTTCTGTAATTTTCTCTAAGCCCAATAAATTTAATAATAATGGGTTTTGATTTACACTTAAATCACCACTGATTGTTTCAAGATTTTTTAATGCTTTTATTTCTGTTAAAGTAGCATTTTGTGAAATTTCTAAATGACGTGAAACTGTTTTAAGATTATCTAGTCCATTTAAATTTAGAAGACTTGGGTTAATGTTTATTTGAAGGTCTAGTCCTATAGATTCCAAGGATTCTAAACCAATTAAATTTTGTAATGATGGGTTGTCACGAATCTGTAATTCTTGGCTTATTGTACTTAACGAAGAAAGGCCTGAAAAATCTTGAAGTAATTGATTGGATCTTATTTCAACATTTCCGTTAATTGTGACTAAATTACCAAGTCCAGTAAAATCGTCTAATTTTTCATTGTTAAATACAGTAAAATCACCATTAATTAAAGATAAGTTTTGATAACCATTAAAATTTAACAGCTCACTATTATGAGCGATTCTAAAATTACCTGCAATACTATTTAATGCTTCTAAGCCCTGAAAATTGACAAGGGAAGAATTAGTTTCTAGTTGAAATTCTGCACCGATACTTTGTAATGAATTTAAGCCTTGGAAATTTAATAAGGAATCGCAATTTGTTATAGTTAATCGCTGGGTTATCGTAATTAAGTTTTCTAATCCTGTTAAATTAACAAGGCTATTGCCACTTATCACTAAACCACCGTTAATCGTTGTTAATCCTTCAAGACCATTTAAACTTGCTAAAGCATTATTTCCTTGAATAGTTAATGATAGAAAGTTACCCAGGAGAAGCGTTGTTAGATTTGATAAAGCCTCAATGTTAAGTAATGAAGTGTTGTTAAGAATATTAAAACTATTGTTAACCCTATTTAGACTATTTAAGCCATTTAAATTCAATAAAGACGGGTTTAAGCTTATAGAGATGCCACTTCCAATTTGGGTGCTACCAACAACTGTTAATTTAGAAAGGCCGGTTAGTGTTTCTAAGTTAGCATTTCTATTAATATCAAGTTTACCTGTAATGGTCTCAAGGTTATCAAGACCAATTAGATTAGTTAACGATGTGCCCACATTAAAACCTCCAATAACTAGATTACCGCTAATTTCAGTAATTTGTGAAAGACCATTTAAATTAGTTATTCCTGCTCCTTGTAGCACTAGATTGTTAGTTAATTCGGTACAATTGGGGTAATTAGCTGCAAATGAATCAATGTCTTGTTGATTATTTATGATAATTTCCATTGTAGGGCATTGTCCAAAAAAATAATTGCTTGAAAAAATTAAAAAAAATGAGAGTATAAAATTCTTCATTAATAAGTTTATGGTTTTATTTGGCTGACGGTGTTATTGACTTGGTTTTTTTAACGGCAAATTCCATATTATATTTTTAGCAAGACTATCTATCTTTGCAGCAGTCAACTCTAATTTTTCTAATAATGAGCATACCCATCGACTATTCGGAATTTCAAGATTCACTTTTAAAGCAAAATCCACCAAAAGATTGGCCTGAAAGCCTAAAAGCATTGTGGTTTGATGCAAAAGGCGATTGGGAATCTTCACATATCATAGCCCAAGACATTTACAATAATTTAGGAAGTTGGATACATGCCTATTTACATCGTAAAGAGGGGGATGAGTTTAACGCTGGCTACTGGTATAGAAAAGCCGGAAAACCATTTTCAAAACTAAGTTTTGATGATGAACTTAAGGAGCTAGTGCAATTTGTACTTAAGAATTAAACTGTTATACTAACACCGTCACTAGCTATATTTTTAGCATCGTCAAAATAGAAATCTATTCTACCTAAATTGATGCCATAACAACCTGCTTGGTTAACTAAAATTTTATGGCCTTTTCTGTTCTTTACGATGGTTGGTTTGTCTAAAAAAGTATGTGTATGACCGCCAATTATCAAATTGGTATGTTCGGTTTGCGCTGCTAAACCAATATCTGAAGGGCGTTTTTTATTTTTATAGTCATAACCTAAGTGTGATAAGCAAATTACCAAGTCACAGTCATATTCGTCTTTTAATTTACGCTCCATATCTTGCGCAATTTCATATGGATTTAAATATTTGGTTTCTTGATATAATTTTTTAGTTACTAATCCTTCTAAATGTATTCCAATACCGTAAACTCCAATTTTTAAATCATCTATTTCGTAAATATGATACGGATGTGTTTGCCCATCCAAAATCGTATTTGAAAAATCATAATTTGCAGAAAGCATTTTAAATGTTGCATGTGGCATTTGAGCAAGTAAGCCTTCCAATCCGTTGTCAAAATCATGATTGCCTATTGTAGCGGCATCATATTTTAATTTGCTCATTAATTTAAATTCAAGTTCTCCACCAAAAAAATTAAAATAGGGGGTACCCTGAAAAATATCACCAGCATCAAAAAGTAAAGTGTTTTTATTTTCTTTGCGTATCTGCTCAACCAAAGTAGCTCGTCTTGCCACTCCGCCTAAATTTGCATATCTACTATGACTTTTTGGGAAAACATCAATATGACTGTGTACATCATTGGTGTGTAGTATGGTAACATGTTTTTTTAATTCTATATTACAAGCATTTAAAGGAAGTCCTCCTAAACCTACTAAAGTACTAGCTGCTGTCGTTTTTTTTATAAATTTTCTTCTTTCCATAACAGTTATAACTTAATAACTCTATTATCTACTGAAGTTTTGATAGTATCTATTTTTTTAAAATAATCAATCATTGAATTTCGAATAGAATAATCAATGTCAGTAAAGGATAAACCATCTTTAAAAAATACCATATTATCGCCCCCGGTAACCAAATAACTACTAGTTGCCACAAAATAGCTTCTATTTGGGTCCAGTGGTTTGCCTTGAATTTTAATTTCTTTTGGCGTATTATTTTTATTAATAATTATTTGAACCCCTGCAACAGGATGAGGACTATCATAGTCTATCACGTATTGCACTAATTTTTGAATTGATTTTCCATTCAATTCAACTACGATAATTGCATTCTCAAAAGGCATTACTTCATAAGCCGTTCTAGCTGATATATTTCCTTTTGATATGATAGAACGTATTCCGCCATGATTAAATAATGCGAAATCTACATTGTTTCCAGTTCGTGAAGTAAAGGTGGGATTCGATTGTTCCAATAAAATGTCTGCCATTAAATTACCTAAAGAACTATTGTATCTACCATCATCTTTGCTAAGCATCTTGGGCGTATAGGACAAAGTGCTATCTAAAACCTTATTAATTCTATTGTAATATGGTTTTATAAAGCTATCAATTTCAACATCAACAATGAGTGCACTATCGATAGTAATTTCTTTACCTACTACATCGTTTAACGTTGTTTTCTTTGGTGTGCAAGATGTTAAAAAACAAATTGTTGTAAATATAACAATTTGTTTTATTTTAAAAAAATAGGTCTGTTTATCTTCGTATGAGAATTGCATGTAGAATTCTTTACATTTGTGTGATTGTTCAAAATGTAAAAATACATGTTTAAGGGAATAAAAGATAAATTTAAGCATAGATCGGCAGAAAAATTTCTGAAGGAAGAATTAAAGAAACCGATGCCAACAATACAACGTACACAAGGTATTACCTCTTTGGCATGTATAGTTGATTTAGATAATTTTGATGATGCTAATTTGTTTTATGAATTTGTTGAAGATTATAAATTGAGGCCAAATGCTGTTAAAATAATAGGATACAAGAGTTTTTATGATAAGAATTCTCCATATTCTACTCCAGTTTTTTCTGATAAAGATTTAGGATGGAATGGTGATATTGAAAATAGTTATGTTCATGAATTTTTGAGTAGGGAATATGATTTATTGGTAAATTATTACAACAGAGAAAGTCTTATGATTCAATTAATGAGTGTAAAAACAAAAGCACGAGTCCGTGTAGGTTTTAAAGAAGTAGATCAAATATATAATGATATAATTTTAGATTCCCCTTTAAAGGAATTCAAAATATTTAAGTCAGAACTAAAAAAGTACCTCGGTGTATTAAACGAAATATAATGAAAGAATTGGTAGGAACTGGAGTAGCATTAGTTACCCCTTTTAATGAAGATTTATCTATTGATACGCTTGCGTTAACACGTATAGTTAATTTTTGTATTGATGGAGGTGTTGATTACTTGGTTGTTTTAGGAACAACAGGTGAATCTGTGACATTAAACAAGGCTGAAAAGATGCAGGTGATGGACATTGTTGTTGAAGCAAATGCAGGAAGATTGCCATTGGTTTTAGGTATTGGTGGAAATAGCACATATAGAATTGTAGACGAAATTAAATCGTTTGAATCTGAACATTTTGCAGCAATTCTTTCCGTTTCACCCTATTATAACAAACCAACACAAGAAGGAATATATCAGCATTTTAAAGCAATTTCTGAAGTTACTAACAAACCTATTATCCTATATAATGTTCCTGGAAGAACAGGTAGTAATATGTTACCAGAGACGAGCTTAAGACTAGCACATGATTTTGAAAATATTATTGGAATTAAGGAGGCCTCGGGTGATATGGTGCAAGTACAAGAAATTATTAAACGTAAACCAGCTGACTTTATGGTAATATCTGGCGATGATATCACAGCATTACCTACCGTCTTAGCTGGAGGATCAGGAGTGATTTCTGTATTGGGTCAGGGAGTACCAGTTGAATTTTCCAAAATGATAAATTTTGCCTTGGAAGGGAAAGTTGCAAAAGCTTACGAGTTGCATTACCAACTACAAGATGGAATGAATTTAATATTTAAAGAAGGAAATCCTGCAGGTATTAAAGGTGTTTTTGAACAATTAGGCCTTTCTAATGCTGTGGTTAGACTACCTCTTATAGAAGCGACAGCCAGTTTAAAATCAGAACTTTCCTCTTTTATTAAACCGTTTGCTAAGATTACTGCTTAAGTACTAATCTCGAATTTGAAAGTTAAAGTTTGCTTAAATACCCATTTCATTGAAGAAATGGGCCTAAATTCGGATTTGGAAAATGTTTTTAAAACCCAACTATAATTCCTAATTTTGCAAAATGTTTTTAAAAATGAGGCAATTACTTCTTTTCTTGTTTGCTATGGTCACCTTAGCTTCGTGTAGTGAATACCAAAAGGTACTCAAAAACGAGGATGTCAAACCTAAATATGACTTGGCACAAAAGTTTTACGAGGAAAAAGATTTTAAAAGAGCAAATCGCTTATTTGAGCAAATTGCTCCCAAATATGCAGGAAAACCTCAAGGAGAGCGTGTTATGTTCTTTTTAGCAGATACCTATTTCCAAAGAAATGATTACAATATGGCCGGGTATCAGTTTGAACGGTTTTTAAAGCAATACCCTAAAAGTGATAAAGTACCCGAGGCAGCTTTTATGGGAGCGAAAAGTTATTATGAACTTTCGCCCAACTATTCCCTAGATCAAACAGATACAGATAAAGCGTTAGCAAAGCTGCAGAATTTCATTAATACTTTTGGAGAGTCAGAATATTTTGAAGAAGCCAATAATATGGCAATTGAGTTAACAACTAAAAAGGAGCAAAAAGCTTTTGAGATTGCTAAACAATATAATAAATTAGGAAAGTTTCAATACGATTTGTTAAAAACTGCCGTTGCTGCTTTTGACAATTTTATTTCGGATTATCCTGGATCTATTTATAGAGAAGAAGCACTATATTATAGAGTTGAAGCAAATGCTAACTTGGCTTTGAATAGCTATGACTTTTTGAAAAAAGAGCGTATTGAGTCAGCAAAAACAGCTTATGCAACATTGTTTAAGAATTTTCCTGAAACTCAGTTTGCTGATAAGGCTAATAGTTTAATAGAAAAACTAGATAAGGAATTAGCTAGTATTGAGAAACCCGCAGATACAAGTGCGAAATAAATTTATGTAATCATGAATATGAACGATTTAAAGAATTCGAAAGCAGCGGTTAGTACAACCACCATTAACAAAAATGAGTTTGACGAGAAAACCGAAAATATTTACGAAGCAATTTCAATAACTGCTAAAAGAGCAATTCAAATTAATTCTGAAATCAAAAAAGAGTTATTAGAAAAGCTGGAGGAATTTGCTACTTATAGTGATAGTCTAGAAGAAGTTTTTGAAAATAAAGAACAAATAGAGGTTTCAAAATTCTACGAAAAATTACCAAAACCACATGCACTAGCAGTTGAAGAGTGGTTAATGGACAAAATATATTATAGAAATACAGAAAAAGATAATTAATCGAGTTTTAAATTAAGGCTCATGTTAAGTGGAAAAAATATCCTTTTAGGAATTACTGGAGGTATTGCCGCTTATAAAACAACCTTTCTTGTACGATTATTGATAAAAGCTGGTGCTCAGGTAAAAATTGTTTTAACCGAGAGTGCCAGCTCTTTTGTTTCTCCACTTACCTTAGCCACCTTATCTAAAAATCCTGTTTTAACCAATTTTGCGAAAGAGGATGACCATAGTATCGATTGGAATAATCATGTTGAATTAGGACTATGGGCCGATTTAATTATCATTGCTCCTGCAACTGCGAATACGCTTTCTAAAATGGCAAATGGTAATTGTGATAATCTATTACTTGCCTCTTATTTATCCGCTAAATGTCCAGTTTATTATGCACCGGCAATGGACTTGGATATGTATAAGCATCCTTCTACAAAACATTCATTTGAAAGACTAGAATCTTTCGGAAATATTATGATTCCAGCTACTGCAGGTGAATTAGCAAGTGGATTACATGGTGAAGGTAGAATGGCTGAGCCAGAGGATATCGTAACTTTCATTTCAATCCACCTTGCTTCGGGTTTACCATTAAGTGGTAAAAAAGTTTTAATAACTGCTGGCCCTACTTATGAAGCTATTGACCCAGTTAGATTTATTGGAAATCATTCTTCGGGTAAAATGGGATACGAACTAGCCAAAACTGCCGCCGGCTTAGGTGCAGAAGTTGTTTTGGTTTCCGGTCCATCTAATCAATCACTAAGCAATAGCCGAATTAACTTAATAAAGGTTGTTTCTGCAAATGAAATGTATGATGCCGCTCATCAATATTTCAACGAAGTAGACGTAGCAATTGCAGCAGCAGCTGTGGCTGACTATCGCCCAAAGACAGTTGCGAATCAGAAAATAAAAAAATCAGAAGACGATTTAAGTATTGAATTGATTAAGAATAAGGATATTCTTTTTTCTCTTGGAGAACTAAAGATAAATCAGTTTTTAGTAGGTTTTGCTTTGGAAACAGAAAATGAATTAGAAAATGCTCAAAAGAAACTAAAAAAGAAGAATTTAGATGCTATTGTACTTAATTCATTAAACGATGATGGGGCAGGCTTTGGTAAGCCCACAAACAAAATTACCTTTATAGATAAGAATTTGACGATAAAAGCGTTTGAACTTAAGACAAAGGCTGAAGTAGCAGCCGATATTTGGGGCGAAATCGTAAATCGTATTCATGCGTAAGTTAATTTTTACTTTTCTTTTTATCTGTTTAGCAATTGTAGCTAAGGCTCAAGAACTTAATTGTACCGTAACTATCAATTCTGATCAGGTATCTCAAACGAATCAACAGATATTTAAAACTTTAGAACGTGCTCTGAATGACTTTGTTAATAAAACAAAGTGGACGAACAGAGTATATAATGAAAACGAACGCGTAAATGGTCAAATGTTTATTACAATTACCGACTACGATTCGAATCAATTTAAAGGAAATATTCAAATTCAATCTTCGAGACCAGTTTACAATACCTCTTATGAAAGCCCTGTTTTTAATTATAAGGACAATCAATTTAATTTTGAGTATATCGAGTTTCAACCTTTAATTTTTAATGAGAATTCTTTTGAAGGAAATCTTACAAGTGTTATAGCTTATTACGTTTATATTATTTTGGGATTAGATGCAGATACATTTGCTTTAGAGGGTGGTAATGATGACTTTAGAATTGCACAAAAAATTGTAACACAAGCTCAAGGCAATAATTCTGCAGGCTGGAGCCAATCTAGTAATCGTGGTAGGTTTGAGTTGATCGACAATTTATTATCAAATACATATCGAGAATATCGTATAGCAATGTATCAATACCATCGTAAAGGGTTGGATATTTTAGGTGATAATAATAGTACTGGAAAACAAGTAATTGCAGGTACTATGAAATTGTTTGAAACTATCACTAAAAGAAGACCAAATGCCTTTTTAATCACAACTTTTTTTGATGCAAAATCTGAAGAGATTCAAAATATTTTCTCAGATGGGCCAAAGTATGATGTTGTGAGCTTAAAAAAGACATTAAATAGTATTGCCCCGCTTTATTCAAGTACTTGGAACGATATTAAATACTGATTGTATTTGTTTCAAATAATTCCTGTTGCTTTGTATATCTTTGTTTGTATTAAAGAGAACAAAAGTGTTAAGCAATCTTTCCATAAAAAATTACGCGTTAATTGATCAGTTAAACGTTTCATTTAGTTCAGGTTTTACCAGTATTACGGGAGAAACAGGAGCTGGTAAATCTATATTGTTGGGTGGGCTTTCTTTAGTTTTAGGTAAAAGAGCAGACCTTTCGTCATTAAGAAACAAAGAACAAAAGTGTGTGATTGAAGCAGAATTTTCAATACATAAGTACAATTTAGAATCATTTTTTAAATCTTATGATCTTGATTTTGAGAAATTAACAATTATAAGACGAGAGATTAACCCTAGTGGAAAATCGCGAGCATTTATTAACGACACCCCCGTTACTTTAGACGTTCTATCAAAATTAGGTAGCAGATTAATAGATGTACACTCCCAGCATCAAACATTGCAATTAACTGAGAATGACTTTCAGTTAAAAATGTTAGATGCTCTTGCTGAAAATCAACAATTACTAACCTCATATACAAAAGCACTTCAAGAATATAATAAAACTTCATTAGACCTCTCAGAACTTATTGATATTCAGAACAATGCTAATAAAGAATATGATTACAATAGTTTTTTGTTTGCTGAGTTACAGTCAGTTAATTTAGATGTTGGAATTTTAGAAGAATTAGAAGTACAATACGAGCAGTTGAATAATGTTGAAACAATTACCGAAGAACTATCCAAAAGTCATCAAATATTAAATGATGAGCAAATTGGAGTTGTAACAATGTTAAGTCAATTAAAACAGGTAGTGAGTAAATTGACCGAGTTTGGTAGTGGGTATGCTGAATTGCATGAACGTATTAACTCTGCTTTTATAGAGCTTGATGATATTTCTTCGGAATTAGAAACGATGCAAGATAGTATTGAAGCTAATCCAAATTTACTAGATGAAGTGAGTGAGAAATTACAGCGTATCTATGAATTACAGAAAAAACATGGGGTGTTAGAAATTTCAGAATTAATAACTATTCGTGAAGAGCTCTCTAAGAAAGTTGGTTTAACAGAAAATATTGAAGAACAAATAAGAGAAAAAGAAGGTCTTCTCAAGACTCAAGAGGAAGAGTTGGATCGTATAGCGGTTAAGATACGAGAACGAAGAAGGAAAACAATACCAAACTTAAAGAAGCAACTCATCGAAAAGTTAACTATTCTTGGTATGCCTAGCGTTTCATTTAAAATTGAAGTAAACCCTTCTAAATCTTTTAAAATTACTGGGAAAGATGAATTGGAATTTCTTTTCTCAGCAAATAAAGGTAGTAGTTATGGCGAACTTAAAAAGGTAGCTTCAGGTGGTGAACTTTCACGAATAATGCTGACTATAAAATCAATTTTGGCTAAATACGAGCAGTTGCCAACAATGATGTTTGATGAGATAGATAGTGGTGTATCTGGTGAAATATCAAATAAGATGGGTGATATTATGTTAGAAATGAGCAAAACTATGCAGGTTTTTTCAATAACGCATTTGCCACAAGTAGCATCTAAAGGGAATCAGCATTATAAAGTTTTTAAACAGGAGGAAGGTTCTAAGACCAATACGCAAATGCGTAAATTAACTAACGAAGAGCGAGTTGTAGAATTAGCAGAAATGCTAGGAGGAAAAGATTTGTCAGATTCTGCTCTAGCTCATGCAAAACAGTTACTAAACTAAATAAACTTTCAGATTTATTTGATTTTCAATTATTCTTGGAGTACCATTTTTTTAATTTTACTGCCAACTTTTTTAAATATCTTTGGTAAACGAATTATTAGAAAAAACTGTATATGTCTTACAATCTTCTTAAAGGAAAAAAAGGAATTATTTTTGGAGCATTAGATGAAAATTCTATTGCATGGAAAACTGCGGAACGTGTACATGAGGAGGGAGGTGCTTTTGTTTTAACAAATGCACCAATAGCAATGCGAATGGGGCAAATTAAAAAATTGGCAGAAGAAACTGGATCACAAATTATACCAGCAGATGCTACTATAGAAGAAGATTTAGATAATCTTGTTGAAAAATCATTAGAAATTTTAGGTGGAAAAATTGATTTTGTTTTGCATGCAATAGGGATGTCGGTTAATGTACGTAAAGGTCGTGCATATACAGATGAGAAATATGATTTTACTCAAAAAGGTTGGGATGTTTCAGCATTGTCTTTCCATAAAATGATGCAAAGTTTGTACAAGGCTGACGCAATGAGTGAATGGGGTAGTATAGTTGGTTTAACATATATGGCAGCCCAAAGAACATTTCCCGATTATAATGATATGGCAGATAATAAAGCTTATTTAGAATCTGTAGCTCGTAGTTTTGGTTACTTCTTTGGTAAGGAAAAGAAGGTACGTGTGAATACAATATCACAATCGCCAACTGCAACTACTGCAGGGCAGGGTATAAAAGGTTTTGATGGGTTTATTAGTTATGCAGAAAAAATGTCTCCATTAGGAAATGCCACGGCGTTAGAATGCGCAGATTATACAATTACTTTATTTTCCGATTTAACGAAAAAAGTTACCATGCAGAACTTATTTCATGATGGTGGCTTTTCGAATACTGGCGTAAGTCAAGAAGTAATTGATAAATTTTCATAATTACTAAAAGCACTTTTTTAAAATTAGATTTTTTTTCATCCTTCGAATAGATTAAATGGGCAGTAACATATGGACCTCTCTTTTTCATTTGTAATTCCTGTTTATAATAGACCGGATGAAGTACGTGAACTTCTTGAAAGTATGTGCCAACAAACATATAACAAACCATTTGAAGTGGTTATTGTTGAAGATGGTTCTACTTTAAGTTCAAAAGATGTGATAGCAGATTTTTCGGACCGTTTGCATTTATCGTATTACGAGAAAGAAAACTCTGGCCCTGGACCTTCTAGAAATTACGGTATGGAAAGGGCTAATGGCAATTACTTTATTATTTTAGATTCAGATTGTATATTACCTCCTCAATATTTGGTTGAAGTTAATAATGCATTGCATGCTAATTTTGTAGAGTGTTACGGTGGTCCCGATGCGGCAAACCAATCTTTTACAACTGTTCAAAAGGCAATTAATTTTGCTATGACTTCTATTTTAACAACCGGTGGAATTAGAGGTAATACAGCTTCTATTGGTAAATTTCAACCCAGAAGTTTTAATATGGGGCTTTCAAAAGAAGTATTTAAAAAAGTGGGTGGATATGGTAAAATACACCCTGGTGAAGACCCAGACTTAACTTTTAGAATTTGGAAAGCAGGTTATGAATCTTCCTTGTTTTCAAAAGCTTTTGTTTATCACAAGCGAAGAATAAATTGGAATAAGTTTTATACCCAAGTAAATAAATTTGGTATGGTTAGGCCAATTTTAAATAAATGGCATCCAGAAACTGCTAAAATTACTTATTGGTTTCCTACGGTTTTCTGTTTATCCTTTATAGTTGCTGTACTATTATATTTTTTAGGCATTCAATTACCGTTATGGTTTTTTGGTGTTTACTTTATTTTAATATTTTCAGATTCAATTATTAGAAATAAAAGCTTATCTATTGCAGTATTATCCATTTTTGCAGTAATAGTTCAATTTATCGGTTATGGAACTGGTTTTTTAAAATCGAGCTTCTTAATTAACTTTAGCAAGCGAAAACCACAAGAAATTTTTCCTAATTTATTTTTTAAATAAGCAATTGTTGAATTTTCTCAAAAATAGAATTAATAAAAGAAAAGCCAAGGTGTTCGTACTTTTTGTACTAGCATCTAGTTTAATTTGGTTTTTAAGTACATTATCGGAAACCTATTCCGCGAATGCTACTTTTAAAGTCAATTACACTAATTCGAATAAAAACCTAAAACTTAAGAAGTTCTATACAGATAGGCTGGTGGTTAAATTAAAAACAGGAGGATTTAAGTTTCTAGGATTTAATCTACAAAAGAAAACAATTGAACTTAATTTGGACGAAGTTCAAAGAAATAACAATATGTATTATTTGGCTCCAAATCAATATAAAAGCCAGATAGAAAGGCAGTTGCCTAAATCTATGGTTTTGGTAGAAATGGCTTTGGATACCTTATTTTTTGAGTTTTTAGAGATGACTTCGAAAGAAGTTCCTATTTCAACAAATATTAATATAAACCTTGCTCACAATCATATGTTGGAAGGAGTTTTGCAGATTGTACCTGCTCAAATTAAAATATTCGGGCCCAAAAATGAAATAGATACTATTCAAGAAATAAATGTTGCTGAAAATAAATTAAATGAATTAACAGCTGATTTCAATAAAAGGATTTCTTTATATAAGGCTCCACAATTGGTAAACACTAGTTATTCAATTAATGAAGTGCTAATAAAGGGTAAGGTTTCTAAATTTTCAGAGAAACTTATTGATGTTCCAATAGATGTTATAAATCTACCAGAAAATATACTAATTCGTACTTTTCCAGATGTTGTTTCTGTGCTATGTAAGGCTAAAATACATGAATTAAAAGTGATTAAAGCCTCAGATTTTAAGGTAATCGCAGACTATTCTAAATTAAGTAGTAATCGTTCCAATGAAATGGGCTTAAAAATAGTGCAAAAACCTAATAATATTTTTAGTGCTACATTGATGGAAACTAAGGTTGAATATATTTTGAATAAAGAATGAAGTTAGTTGGTTTAACTGGTGGGATAGGAAGCGGTAAAACTACTGTTGCAAAAATGTTTGAAAAGTTAGGAGTTCCTATTTATAATTCAGATAAGGAAGCAAAAAAGTTGATGAACTCTTCCAAAGTATTGCGTTCTTCAATTATAGACCTTTTTGGAAAAGAGGCTTATAATAAAAAGAAATTGAATCGTTCTTATATTGCCGAAAAGGTTTTTGGTGATAAAGAATTATTACAAAATTTAAATGCAATAGTTCATCCTGCAGTACGTCAGCATTTTAAAGATTGGGCCTCCAGACAAGAATCTTCCTATGTAATTCAAGAGGCAGCGATTATTTTTGAGCAAAATAATCATGATTTTTATGATAAGGTTATTTTAGTAACAGCTCCTAAATCTATTAGAATTGAGCGTGTTTTGCAAAGAGATTCTAATTTAGATAGCGCCCAAATAGAACTTCGTATGGCTAACCAATTGAGCGATAGTGAAAAAATTAAGCTTACAGATTTTGTGATTGAAAATGTTGAACTTAAAACAACAGAAGAGCAAGTTTTAGCTATTCACGAAATTTTATTACTTGAAATTAGCAAATTGAGGAATTAGCATTACTGTTAAGTTTAGGTTAAACCAAAGAACTACTATTTGTTAAATTTCTAAATTTACACTCAGATGAATAAGAGGTTGTTTGTGCTTTTAGTGATTTTGATGAGCCTCTCGTTAATTGGAATCATCTTTGTTCAGGTTTTTTGGATCAAAAAATCGATGGAAGATAAGGAAGATCAGTTTTCGAATACAGTTTCAGAGGTACTCAATCGGGTTACTGACAAGATAGAAAAAAGGGAACAAAAAGATTACTCCGATCGCTATTTAAGTTTAAAAGATAGCATAGGTGAATTAAAGAGTTCTCAATTAAGCAATATTTTAATTATTGATAGTGATGAAAATTCGAATGAAATACGCCTGTATCAACATGGTATTTTAGAAGAAGATTATAACATCGCATCTACGTTCTTTGATATTGGTAATAATTCTGATAGTAGCACTATTAAGAATTTTACAAGTAAACGTACTACTACAATTTTAAAAGAAGATTTTGATATCGACGGAAATCGAATGCGATTGAGCCCGGTACAAACCTTAAAAAAAATTGGAGGACTATCTTCTATTGAAAAAGCTCAATGGGAAGATATTTTTAGTCAATATGCAAAAAAAGTTCCTGTTCACCAGCGTGTGTCTACACAAGAAATAGAATTATTATTAGACCGTGAACTTAAGAACAGAAATTTAGATGTTGCCTTTGAATATGGAGTTTACAGTAAGGGTTTGCCAACTAAAGTAAAATCTAGGAAGTTTAAACCTGCGGAGTCTACTTCTTATAGTGCCCCAATTTTTAAAGATATGGAGGGTAATACAGATTTCTCGTTGTTGATTAACTTTCCAAAGAAAGAAGGATTTTTATTCAGTTCTATACTGGGTATGGCATTTTTATCGTTCTTATTTACTTTGGTAATTCTGGTGGCTTATGCCGGTGCAATCTATCAATTAATTCGTCAAAAGCAAATTTCTGAAATTAAATCAGATTTCATAAATAATATGACCCACGAATTTAAGACGCCTATTGCCACTATTAATTTAGCAGTAGAGGCAATTAGAAACCCAAAAATTATGGGTGATAAAGAAAAGACGTTGCGTTATCTGGAAATGATTAGAGATGAGAATAAAAGAATGCATGCACAGGTTGAAAATGTATTACGAATTTCAAGATTAGAAAAAAATCAGTTAGATATAAGTAAGGATAGGGTAGATGTACACGACATAATAACTGATGCCATCGCACATGTAGAATTGATTGTTGAAGATAGAGGTGGTTATATTAAAACACATTTAAATGCAGAGAGAGCAGATGTTTTAGCGAACGAGATGCATTTTACAAATGTAATTGTAAATGTGCTTGATAATGCTGTAAAGTACTCCCCAGATGCACCAAAGATAGATGTCTATACGGAAATTGCCAATAACAATATTATAATAAAAGTAAAGGATCAAGGAGCTGGAATGAGTAAGGCTGTATTGAAAAAAGTATTTGAGAAATTTTACCGGGAACATACTGGTAACATTCATAACGTGAAAGGACATGGATTAGGTTTGTCGTACGTAAAACGAATTATAGATGATCACCAAGGTGAGGTGTATGCGGAAAGTGAAAAGGATAAAGGAAGCACGTTCTTCATAAAATTACCGTTAATATAAATAAATATGGAAACAGTAAACAAGAAGATTCTATTAGTTGAGGATGATCCAAATTTTGGTATAGTACTAAAAGATTATCTATCAATGAATGATTTTGACGTCACATTGGCGAAAAATGGAATGGAAGGGTTTGAGAAATTCAAGAAAGATAATTACGATGTATGTATTCTTGATGTTATGATGCCTTACAAAGACGGATTTACATTAGCCAAGGAAATTAGAGAGAAGAATGAAGAGGTTCCTATCGTTTTTTTAACTGCTAAAACAATGAAGGAAGATGTATTAAAAGGGTACAAAGCAGGAGCAGATGACTACTTAAATAAACCTTTTGATTCAGAGGTGTTGTTAGTTAAGCTTAAAGCTATAATACAGCGTAAATCGTCTAATACGCTTGCCGATAGTAAGAAATTTGAATTTGAAGTAGGTAACTTTCATTTAAATTCGAAGCTAAGATTCTTAAAGTATAAAGACGAAGAAACTATTAAATTATCTCCAAAAGAGAATGACTTATTACGTCTTTTAGCTTTGCATGAAAATGATTTAATGCCTAGAGAATTGGCCTTAACTAAAATCTGGCGCGATGATAACTATTTTACTTCTCGTAGTATGGACGTTTACATTGCTAAGCTTAGAAAATATCTTAAACGAGATGATACCGTTGAAATATTAAACATTCACGGTGAAGGTTTCCGATTAGTTGTTAAAACCGAAAGTGAATAGCAATAAAATAGATTTATTTGAAATGGGCATTCCGGTATTGGAATGCCTTTTTTAGTACACCTGTTTTAAAATATTTTGAACTATTTCTTCTGGTGTACCAACAATTGAAACTTTAATCGCAGTTTTAGGTGGTTCAAGCGTCTCAAATTGTGATTTTAGCAGTCCTGCTGGCATAAAATGCCCTTTACGAGCTTGCATTCTTTGGTTTATCTCATCAAAAGTTCCTTCTAAATAAATAAACTTAATCTCATCATTAATCGATTTCCGAAGAATATCTCTATATTTCTCTTTTAACGCAGAACAGGCTATTATGGCTCCCTTGTTGATGTGATTAATTGCTAATTCATTCAAAGCTATTAACCAGGCTTGCCTATCTTCATCGTTTAATGGATGTCCTTTAGACATTTTAAATACATTCTCTTCTGGATGAAAATCATCTCCATCAAAATATGGTAAGTCTAACGTATTCGCTAATAACTGACTTATTGTAGATTTACCACAGCCAGAAACGCCCATTACAATGTAAATATTGGAATTATTCATCTTAATTTACTTTTAATCTTAGCCATTACATCTTTTATATCATACTCGAAATTGACCCAAATTGTATGCTCATTTTTTTTAAACCAAGTCATCTGTCTTTTTGCAAATCTTCGGGTATTCTTCTTAATTTCAGATACAGCGAAATCAAGATCCCAAGTTTTATCTAAATAATTAAATAATTCTTTATAACCTACTGTTTGTAAGGCGTTTAAATCTCTGTGTTGTATTAGTGCTTCAGCCTCATTTAATAGTCCTGAGCTCATCATAATGTCAACTCGTTGATTTATTCTTTCATAAACTATTTCGCGATTTGCCTTTATTCCAACAGTAATTGTTTTAAAAGGTCTAGCTTTCTTTTTTTTATTTAAATAAGAGGAGTAAGGCTTACCTGTTCCAATACAAATTTCTAAAGCACGAATTAATCGATGTGGATTGTTTAAATCAATCCTATTAGCATGTATAGGATCTTTTTCCTTCAGTTCTAACTGCAGTGCTTCAATGCCTACCTTCGATAATCTAGTGTTAAGTTCATTGCGAATTTCAGGTGCTACTTCAGGAAAGACATCTAAACCTTTTGTAATAGCATCAACATAAAGTCCACTTCCACCTACAAGAATTAGTATATCAGTTTTTTTGAATAAATTTTCAATTAAGGCCAAACCTTCTTTTTCAAAATCACCAACCGAATAATTCTCAAAAATACTTTTGTGTTGAATAAAATGATGAGGCACCGCTGCTAATTCATCAATTGACGGAACAGCTGTACCAATTAATAATTCTTTAAAAAATTGACGAGAATCTGCAGAAATTATTTCGGTATTAAAATGCTGGGCTAGGTTAATTGCTAATTTGGTTTTACCAATAGCGGTTTGACCAACTATTGAAATAAGCGTTTTATTTTGCATTAATCCTCCTTTAATTTACAGCCACATTTTCTACAATATTCGGCATCAATACTCATAATGTGAGTACCGCAATCTTGACAAGAACTACCATTAATTTCTTTATTCTTATCTTCTTTTGTTGCGTATTCTGCTGAGACAATGCCGGTAGGTACAGCAATTATACCATATCCAATTATCATAATAAAAGTGGCAATAAACTGACCTAATGATGTTTCGGGTGAAATATCACCATAGCCAACAGTAGTTAGGGTTACAATTGTCCAATAAATGCTATGAGGAATACTTTCGAAACCGTGTTCGGGCCCTTCAACCAAATACATAATTGTACCTAATAAAACAGCAACAATTAAAACAAAAAAGACAAAAACAAAAATTTTGGTTCGACTCGCTTTTAATGCTCTAACCAAATTATTTGACTCTCCTACAAAACGAACTAGTTTTAATATCCTGAAGACTCGTAATAATCTTAATGCTCTAAATGCTGTTATATATTGAGATCCAACAACAAAGTATGAAAGATATTTTGGTATAGTAGAAAGTAAATCAACAATGCCAAAAAAACTGAAAACATATTTTTTAGGCTTATTAATACAAATTATACGTAGTATATATTCTATGGTAAATAGAATGGTAACAACCCATTCTGATATATCTAAAAATTTATGATATTTTACATCAAATCTTGGTAAACTTTCTAGCATTACAATGATTACACTGTAAAGTATTAATATCAATAAGGCAATGTCAAAAAGTTTACCAGCTGGAGTATGAGTTCCATAGATAATTTCATGAAGCTTTGCTCTCCAGCCATGCTTTCTTGCACTAGTTTCCATTTTTATGGATTTAATTCAACAATTTTGTGATTGCCTTTTTTACGTAGGTGCGATGTTATAAAATGATTGGTGTTAGCATCTCCTTTTGCAGGCGTAATAATTGATTCTAAGATATGAATATTATTTATTTGATGATTTAGCTCGCAAAATCCATATCCAATATATACGCCATTACGTATATATATTACACTTTGTTCTCCTATTTCTCTGCCATTGTCAATGATTACTAAAGACCGATTGCCTATACTATATTTTAAAAGTAATTTCTCAATTTCATCATTATAGGCCCAAATGTTGTCTTTCTTAGAAGCAATTTCATTACTTAATTTTTGCATAAAACTTGCTCCGGACTCGGTACCATTAAAGGTAATAATTGGTTTCGAGTTTTTATAGAGCATATTTATTTTTAGATGTATTACACCTTTATCATCTTTCTCTTTGTAAATCCCATGGGTAAAAAGTTTTCCTTTAGGTTGATTATATCTTGGACGTATGCGTTTAAGTTCTTCGTATTCTTTTAATTGCGCTATTAGTTCACTTCCGGTTTTTTCAAAGGTTACTTTTCGCGTTTCTTTCTGGAGTTTCCTAGCTCGGGAACCGGGTTTTATGAATTGTTGATTTACCCGTTTTTTTATATTATTAGACCTAGATAAGTAAATTATTTCTCCATCTTTATTATACATATAAAAAACACCTGTGGCACTGGGTAAAGACTCAACAATATCTAATAATCGTTCCGAAAGTTCTCCAGTACTAGCTTCTCTTAATACGGTTTTAATAATTTCTTTCTCAGAATCTTTAGCTAATAAAAGTTTAAACAATTTTAAAGTAGCCAAGGCATCACCGTTGGCACGATGTCTATCACTTACTGCAATGCCTAAAGATCGTACAAGTTTACCTAAACTATGTGATTCAGCATCGGGCAATAATTTTTTAGATAAATCTACAGTGCAAATGGTTTTTCTTTCATATTCATAACCAAGACGACGAAATTCGGTTCTTAAAATTCTATAATCGAATTGCGCATTATGTGCTACCAATACTGTGTCTTCTGTTATCTCAACAATTCGTTTGGCAACTTCATGAAACTTAGGCGCCGATTGTAACATCTTATTGTTGATACCTGTTAACTTTACAACAAAAGGTTGAATATCTTTCTCTGGGTTTACCAGACTTATAAATTTGTCAACTACATTATGACCGTCGAATTTGTGAATGGCAATTTCAGTTATGCCTTCTTCATTGTATTTGCCGCCGGTTGTCTCTATATCAAGAACTGTATACATATAATTTTTATCAGACCGTTGGTAATTTAACCGCTGAAGTCTAGTGGTAATTTCTTGAGCCAAAGATACTACTTCCCACGCGGATCATTGTACTGCCTTCTTTGATAGCTAACTGATAATCACCGCTCATCCCCATAGAAAGTATAGAAATACTTGGTAACGTGTTTTTTAGGTTGTTAAAAATAGCTTTCAAATTTTCGAACTCTTTACGAACTTGACTTTGATTGTCAGTAAATGTAGCCATGCCCATTAATCCAACTATTCGCACGTTTTCTAGTTTTTTAAGTTGTCCAGAAGCTGTAATTTCCTCTATCTCTTTTTGATCCAAACCAAATTTGGTGTCTTCTTCTGCTATGTGAATTTGAAAAAGACAATCGATTACACGATTATGTTTTATTGCTTGCTTGTTTATTTCTTGTAATAAACGTAAACTATCAACACCATGAATTAACGATACAAAATTAGCCATGTATTTAACTTTGTTTCGCTGTAAATGCCCTATCATATGCCATTCGATATCTTTTGGTAAAGTTTCCCATTTTTGCACCATTTCTTGAACCTTATTTTCACCAAATATTCTTTGGCCAGCATCATATGCCTCTAATATGTCTGTATTTGGTTTAGTTTTAGAAACAGCAACTAATGTTACGTATTCTGGTATATTCGAGCGTATTTCTTTTAGATTTGCTTTAATCGACATTATTTTTTTATTCTAAATCAATTAATATAAGAGGTTTTTTACAACTCGTAAATGGTTATACCACTTCTTAATTTGGGTTCTATATAAGTGCTTTTTGGTGGCATTACCAAACCTGCATCGGCGATTGCTTTTATTTCTTTAATATTAATAGGCATCATACTAAACCCTACTTTAAATTTACCATTGTCAATTTCATCCTTCATAATCGCGATGTTATTTTTGCCATAACCGTAGACAATACGTTTGTCTTTTCTTAAATCTTTTATATTTAATATGGGTTCTAAAATTGTTTTGTAAAGTATTTGAGTGTCTAAAGTACTTAATGCATCATTTATAATATAGTTATTTTCTAATAATGTAAGTGAATAAAATTCACCATCTAAATACATGCTAATTTGATGCTTTTGCTTTGGTTTGAAAAGATTTTTACCGATTATAACTACATCAAAAGTTAAAGCCAATTTCTCCAAGAACTCTTCTTTGCTTAAACCGTTAAGATCTTTTATTTTTCTATTGAATTCATAAATTTTAATTTCTGATTCTGGTATTAAAAAACTCATGAAATAATTATATGGTTCTTTACCGGTATGTTTTGGATTACTTGATTGAGCAATTTTCGCATGCAGATATGAAGAAGCGCTTCTATGATGACCATCTGCTATATATAAAGAATTTGTTTTATTAAATTCTAACTCTAATTGTGTTTTGGTCTCTAGATCAGAAATTACCCAGAGCTTATGACTTATTTTATCACGGGTCGTAAAATTATATTGGGGTTCTTTTCTTTTTTCTTTTTTTATTATTTCTGCAATGGCAGCATTATCCTGATAGGTCATTAAAACTGGCTCTGCATTAAACTCTACAGTTTTTAAATAATTTGCAAATAACTCTTCTCTTCGTTGTAAAGTAGCTTCATGTTTTTTAATGGTATTATTTTGGTAATCTTCGATACTGGCTCCACAAAGTATCCCACAACAGATATAATCATCTTTTTTAATTTGATACAGATAAAAACATTCTTGAGTGTCTTTTACAAGCACATTATTAGATTGGAATTCTAAATAAATTTGATGTATTAATTTATAACGATCTTGCCCTTTTAAATTTTTAGTTCGGCGATAACCTGGATTTATAATATGCAGAAATGAAAACGGGTTATAAGCTAAAATTGCATTTAATTCTTTGCGAGAATATTCCTGATAAGATCTTGATGAAACAAAAGCTACCTTGTCTTTAGCAGGTCTGGTAGCTTTAAAAGGTTTTACTATGGCCATTTTAAAAGCTAATTAAATTGTGAAGAAACTGTTTCAGCTTTTTTAGAATTAGAATAATCGTAAAACCCTTCGCCAGATTTCACACCTAATTTGTTAGCCCTAACCATATTTACAAGTAGTGGACATGGGGCGTATTTCGGATTTTTAAAACCATCATACATTACATTTAATATTGATAAACATACATCAATTCCAATAAAGTCGGCCAACTGCAATGGACCCATAGGGTGTGCCATGCCTAATTTCATTACTGTATCTATCTCCAGAACACCGGCAACTCCATTATATAAAGTTTCTATGGCTTCATTAATCATGGGCATTAAAATACGGTTGGCAACGAAACCAGGATAATCATTTACTTCGGTTGGCGTCTTACCAAGTTTCTTAGAAAGTTGCATGATTGTTTTAGTGGTATTGTCTGAAGTATTATAACCTCTAATTATTTCAACTAACTGCATAATAGGTACAGGGTTCATAAAATGCATTCCGATTACTTTGTCTGCTCTATTTGTAACAGCGGCTATCTGCGTAATTGAAATAGATGAAGTATTTGATGCAAGTATTGTATTTGTATCGCAAAAAGTGTCTAGTTCCTTAAAAATTTTCAATTTTAATGTTAGATTTTCTGTAGCAGCTTCAACCACAAGATCTACATTTCTTACACCTTTCTCAATTGATGTGTACTTTGCTATATTTTCTAATGTAGCTTGTTTGTCGCTTTCCGAAATTTTGCCTTTTACAATCATTCGGTCTAAATTCTTTGTTATCGTTGCGACACCATTTTTTAATGCATCTTCAGAGATGTCAACTAAGTTAACTTTGTATGAATGTTGTGCAAATACATGGGCGATACCATTGCCCATTGTTCCTGCACCTATTACTGCTATTACCATATATTATTTCTTAAAAGAATCTATTATTTGTAGTGCCACTTCCAAGGCCTTTGCACCTTGTTTTAACGATACCACAGGTGTCGTATTATTTTCTATTGCATCTGCAAAAGCTTCTAATTCATCTTTAATGGCATTGTTAGTTTCTATTTCTGGATTCTCAAAATAGATTTGCTTTTTCTCACCTTCTGCATTTTGCAGAACCATATCAAAATCACCAACTTCCTTTGGTGCATCTTTCATTTTTACAACTTCTACCTTTTTCTCTAAAAAGTCAACAGCGATATATGCATCTTTTTGAAAAAAGCGAGACTTGCGCATATTTTTTAATGATATTCTACTTGCTGTTAAATTAGCGACACAACCATTTTCGAATTCGATTCTTGCATTTGCAATATCAGGAGAATGACTTATTACGGAAACTCCGCTAGCATTAATATGTACAACTTCAGAATTTACAACACTTAAAATTGCGTCAATATCATGAATCATTAAGTCTAAAACTACTGGTACATCGGTGCCTCTCGGATTAAATTCTGCTAGACGATGAGACTCAATAAACATGGGGTTTTTTATTTTGTTTTTTACTGCGCTAAAAGCGGGGTTAAAACGCTCTACGTGGCCAACTTGCCCTTTAATATTATATTCTTTTTCTAATTTTAGAAGCTCTTTTGCTTCTTCAGAGGTGTTAGTTATCGGTTTTTCTATAAATACGTGTTTGTATTTTTTTATTGATTTTTCAGCACATTCAAAATGAGAAAGGGTAGGGGTGACAATGTCAACAACATCAACTGCATTAATTAAATTATTGATGTTGTCAAAATAGGTATAACCAAATTCATCAGCAACTTTCTTTCCATTAATGGCATCTGCATCATAAAATCCAATGAGATTATATTTGTCCGATTCATTCAGTAATCTTAAGTGAATTTTACCCAAATGTCCGGCTCCCAAAACACCAACTTTTAGCATATTTAAATTTTTATTCAAAAATAGGGAATAGTTGGGGGATTATAAATTTGACTAAATCGCTAATGCTTAGTGCTTAAGGTTTTTCATAAAAATGTAAAATGTAGAATACTAAACAAAAAGCAAAAATTCGTCGCCATTTCGTATTATCTGTTTGTAAAAATTTAATTTTCTTCGCTAACTTTACAGTCCAAAACCAAACCATTGAAGGATACCTTAAAACACAGTGGCATGCGAAATAAATTAGCAGAAGTGCTAATTGATAAGGGCATTGTCGATAAAAAAGTACTTGATGCTATTCGTAAAATTCCGCGCCACTTTTTTATGGATAGTAGTTTTGAAGGCCATGCCTACCAAGATAAAGCTTTTCCAATTTCTGCGGGACAAACAATATCGCAACCTTATACTGTTGCTTTTCAGTCTGAATTATTAGAAGTTAAACCAGGACAAAAAATTTTGGAAATAGGTACTGGTAGTGGTTATCAAACAGCCGTACTTTTGTTGTTAAGAGCTCAAGTGTATTCTATAGAACGCCAATTGGAACTTTTTAAAAAAACGAAACTTTTTTTTAAAAAAATGGGATATCGCCCGAAAAAGCTAATTTTTGGTGATGGATATAAAGGTCTGCCAGAACAGGCTCCGTTTGACAGTATTATTGTTACAGCCGGTGCACCCGAAACACCTAGAGCTTTATTAGGACAATTAAAAGTAGGTGGGCGATTGGTAATTCCTGTAGGAGTAGATGATCAAATAATGACGCTATATGTTCGTACTTCGGCGACAGAATTTGAGAA
This sequence comes from Flavobacteriaceae bacterium EG-1, assembly GCF_009649685.1. Classification (GTDB taxonomy): domain Bacteria; phylum Bacteroidota; class Bacteroidia; order Flavobacteriales; family Flavobacteriaceae; genus Aurantibacter_A. Next base: position 1,104,006 of record NZ_WJPK01000001.1, on the reverse strand, counting down.
AAAAGAGTTTGGTAATTTTAGATTTGTTCCACTATTAGAAGATAAAAATTGATTTACTTTTTTTGCACGAACTTAAGGGGTTAAAAGATGTTCCATAATCGATTTTATATTGTTGGTCTCATATACTTTCATCACTAAATTTGAATACGTATTAGCAAAACGTTCATTCTCTGCAAGTTTTCCGAAAAATAATTCTTGTTTAATAAATGCTAAGGGATCTTGTTCTGTTTGTTTAGCAGCTTTTTGCAAAGTGCTTTTCTGTGCATCTATTATTTCAATTGATTTTCCGTTTTCGTCAATAATTTTATCGTGGTAATAGCACCATGCAGCTATAACTAATGTGGCTAGGCTAATATTCCCGCCAGTTTCTAGATTTTCATGGATTGTTGCGATTAAAAACTTAGGTAGTTTAGCAGAACTCTCAGAACAAATCCGGGTCACACTATCCTTAATATTAGGATTTGCAAAACGTTCTTCTAAGCTATCCTTATAACTTTCGAGGTTTATACCCTTAACTTCATCCAAAACTGGACTAGCTTCGGCATCCATAAATTCTCTTAAATACGACACGAACAATGGATCTTCCATGCATGCATTTATTGTAAGATGACCGTGTAATGCTCCTAAAATTCCTAGAACTGAATGACCAGCATTTAATAAGCGAAGTTTCATTTTTTCATAGGGTTTTACATCAGAAACAAATTGCACCCCAACTTTTTCAAGGTCTGGCCTTCCATTAGAAAAATTATCTTCAATTACCCATTGAATAAAAGGCTCACATGTAACCGGCCATTCATCTTGTAAAGCATAATTATCCAGCAAATATTCTAAATCTGATGGTGTTGTTACTGGTGTAATACGGTCTACCATACTATTAGGAAAACATACTTCTTTAGCTATCCATTTTGCCAAATCTGAATCTTGGCGTTCGGCAAAAGCTAGTACCATTCTCCGAGCAACATCGCCATTATGTTCAATATTATCGCAAGACATTATTGTAAATGCTGGTAGGTTTTTATCACGTCGCCTTCTTAATGCTTCGGTTAAATAACCATATATCGTTTTTGGTTCATTAGGGTATTTTAATTCGTGTTTAATGTCATTGTTTTCAAAATTGAATTCCCCAGTTGATGGGTTAAAATTATATCCACCTTCGGTTATAGTTAGTGAAATAATTTTAGTGTCTACTTTGGTCATTTTATTAATTACAGTTTCGGGAGTGTCAACTCCTAATTCGAAATCAATTATTGAACCTATTACTTCTGAATTAATTTCACCATTTGGGTGCTTTATGATTAATGTATATAAACTATTCTGTTTTTTGAATATGTTATATATTTTTCTATCACCTTCTCGTAAACCTATTCCACATATGCCCCAGTCGGTAGCACTAAATTGTTCGTGTAAGCGATGCATATAATATGCTTGGTGGGCTCTGTGGAAACCACCAACACCAACATGAACTATTCCCGTTTTAATTGCTGATCTATCATATGTAGGAACTTTTATTTTTTCTTCAAGATCCTTTATATTAAATTGATTTAGCGGAGTATAATTTTCCATTAATACTTATTTGTTTTTTAATTTACCACGTTGTAAAGCCCAATAGGCAGTAACAAAATATATCAGGGTACATATAAAAGCATATGAGTAAAACATAGCTCTGTTTGTGATGTACGCATTTTCATCAACTGACCCAAACATTACGTTAATTGCTAATAATAATGTAATAATCAATACTGTAATTGATACAATCTTCAGAAGTTTTGATAATATGCTCTTATCTTTTACGGGTGCTGTTTCTTCCGTCGCTTTTTGTGCTTGATATTCTATGATTTTTTCATTTCTCAATTTTTCTTTTTCCACTTCAATTGGGTATTTTTCTTTAGCTCCAAAACGTCCTGCCAAAAGTGTATAAATAATTATTGTAAAAACCCATGTGGGTAGGAAAAGATAAAAGAAAGACATAACATTAAGAGCGTTTAATCCAAACCCGAAAATTAATCCTAAAGCCCATGATGCTACAGCAGGAGTACTAAAGGTTAAATTTTTATAAGATGACCAATATCGTGTATAACCAATTCGAGGAAATATTTGATGCTCTGTAAATACTATAGCACCCACAGGTACAACTAATAAACCTGCATAGGTTAATAATGGTAATATTTGCGAAAACACGAAAGGAAAACATGCAATTATAATTGTTACGATACCTACAACAATGGTAGTTTTCTTTCTTGAATGTTTATTAAAAACTGCTTGGGCGGCTAATCCGGCTCTATAAAGATTGGTGATTGCCGTAGTCCAACCTGCAACGATAACTATTACAAACCCAGACCAACCTAGGGCATAATAGGCAACATCACCTGGATCTAATTCCACTATGGTTTTACCAATTATTACAGCTGCACCGGCTCCCATAATACCAGCTGCTATCCAAGCTACATAATGGCCGAACATCATTCCAGTACTTGTTGCTAATCCATAAGATTTCTTTTTGGCAAAACGTAAAAGCGCCATATCAATAAGGCCGAAATGAGTAATAGTGTTAGCGGCCCAAGCAAAACCGATTACTTCAATTAAACCTATTCCAGGTTCTCCGTTACTGTCAATACCCGTCCAAATAGATTGATTTCCTAAAGTAATAAAATCACTCATACCAGTTGGTAAAGTCTTTTGTAGAACGTCTAAAGAAAGTGCTGGCATAAGAACCATTGCACCACTGGTAAACATAACAAATAGCCAAGGGGCACAAATACCAGAGAACTCTGATACAGCCTTAAAACCATATAAAGCGATTGAAACGACAACAATACCAACAACAAAAACGATTACTATGAACCAAAGATTTGTGGGATACCAGTTTAGTTGAGCCGGAATGTCAAATGCAAATCTTACAGCTGTAGACGAAACTGTTATCATTGCCGCAGAAATAACAGAGAAAATAATAATATTAGCCCAATTGTAGAGCTTAGTCATAGCGTCGCCAGCAATTTTATTAAGGTACGTATACAGACTTAACCTTGTGTCTACAGCAATAGGCGAAGTAATTAATGTCCAACTTAAAACTGCTAATATATTACCTATTAAAAGTCCAATTAGAATATCCATAGTTTTAGCACCAAGTGCTACAAATGTTGCCCCAATTACAAATTCTGTGGCGGCAACATGTTCTGCAGCATATAGGCCTGCAAAATGCGACCAATCATGCAATTTGTGCTTAGCAACAGGTAACTGTTCTTCCTCTAGGTTTTCAAACTGTTTATAATTATTGTTGGTGTCCATTTAAAAGTTAAGTTCGTTAAGTGGTATTTTTTATTTGGTTTGAGCTACCGAATAAAAAAGTGTGAATTGAAATTTTGGACTACCAATTTAAGTAATTCTTAGTAAGAAAAGTAAATTTATATTTTTATAAAATAAAATATTAATAACTAAAGGTTCTTAACCATCCATATATCGCATGATGTATGTTCAGAAGCACCCATAGGTTTATTTAAATATTTAAACCCAAAATGTTCATATATTTTTAGAGCACTTGAAAAGTGAGGTAAACATTCAAGATAGAGTTGTTTGTATCCGAAATCAATAGCAGATTTAATATTATAATTCATTAATTCATTTCCCCACCCATTTCCTCTTGATTTCGGTGATAAATAAAATTTTACTAGTTCTGCACAATCTTTTGGTAAACCATGGGTAGGATAAATTCCACAACATCCTAAAACTTCATCATTCTCTTCAATTACCCAAAGAATAGATTTTTTATGCTCAAAAAGTTTATATAGGTCGTATAAGGTTGGGTCAGCGTACACTGTACCAACTTTTGGTGCTTCAAATTCTGTAAAAATTGATTTAATGATTTGCGATAAAGCTTCATTGTCAGATTTTAATAATTTTCGTATCAACATTTATCGTTATCTCTTTAAATAATTGGTAACAATTTTGGTTTAAAGAAACGGATTTTTGAGCTATTTTAAATTTTAAAATGGAAATTATTTTTATTAATCGGATTAAACTTCTATCTATTAATTGCTATAAAAATATGCGTAAACTATTAAAAATACGAGAATTAGCGAATCATTAATCGCCGATAATAAACCATTCGTCGACAGTAAAATTCCATTCGTCTACACTTCTAAATCTATTTCTTCGTTAATTAAGAATATTGCATCATACAAAAAACCTAAATGCTATGAATATTCTTTTTATTGAAGACGATACTATTGAAACAATGAAATTGCTTAGAACAGTTTCAAAATTAGAATCTAAACATAATATAACAGAGGCGAAGAACGGGGAAGAAGCAATAAATTTCTTAAAATCAGATGCAGATTTACCAGATATTATTCTTTTAGATTTAAATATGCCGAAAATGAGTGGTATAGAATTCTTACAAATCCTTAAAAAGGACGATGTAATGAAATACTTGCCAACAATTATTTTGACAACATCTGAAAATAGGGCTGATCTACTAGAATGCTATAAAATTGGTATTGCTGGATATGTTCTAAAGCCTTTAAAATATGATGATTACGAACAAAAAATCCGTAAAGTTCTCGATTATTGGGAAACCAATGAACTTGTGAAGGCATAACAAGAAAATCCCGTTTCACAACAAAAATTAAATTAAAAGTAATACATTTCCTACTTTTATTCTAAATTAAAATAGAATAATGAAAGGAATAGTTTTTACTGAGTTTTTAGAAATGGTTGAGTCTAAATTTGGACTTGAGATCACTGATAATATTATTGAAAATTCAGATTTAGAGTCGGAAGGTATTTATACCGCAGTTGGTACTTACGATTTTAATGAAATGGTTAGCCTTATTACTAATTTGAGTCATGAAGTTGATATTCCTGTTAGTGATTTAATCTATACATTCGGATTGTATTTATTTAATAGCCTTGCTAAGGCACATCCAGATGTTGTTAAAAATTATAAGTCACCGTTGTCCTTGTTATTTTCAATAGAAGATCACATTCATGTACATGTTAAAAAGTTATACCCTGAAGCTGAACTTCCCTCTTTTAAAATTTTAGATAAAACAGATACTTCAATTTCGATGATTTATTCATCTTCTAGGGGGTTATATCGCTTAGCAGAAGGTTTAATGCAAAAGTGTTTTGAACATTTTAATGGCAGTGCTACTATAGAATATAAGCTATTAAAAGAAGATGGTACTGAAGTTCAATTTGATGTTCGGCAAAATGGATAATAAAGAAGTACTATTACTGAAAAAAGCCTTAGAACGTCAAAAAAAAGCGCGCTTTAAAGCTGAGCAAATCTTGGAAAATAAATCTAAGGAATTATATGAGGTTGCGCGTCATTTAGAAGCTTCTAATGCCAGATTAGAGAATTTGATATGTACGAAATCAAATGAGATTGATGGTGCTTTTGTAAATATTATAGACCCTTATGTGGTTATGGATTTACAATTTAACGTTATATCTATGAATGCATCTGCAAAAGAATTTTTTGGATATAATCCTGGTGAAGAATTCGTTAATTTGTCCCAACTTGTACACCCCGATTATTTAGATTACAATGTTAACTATATGAAGAATTTACTTCAATATGGTACTTTTAATAAATATAGATCTAAACTTATACTTAAAGATAAATCGGTTAAACTTGTTGAAATTAATGGTAGTTTAATTTATGATAGAGACAAAAATCCTATTGCTGCCCAAGGCATTGTAAGAGATATTACAAGAGATGAAGAGGTTAAACATTTATTATCTGCTCAGAAAAAACAGCTAGATATAATAGTAGAGAATTCACCATTAGGTATTGTTTTAACAAATGGAAATCAAATAATACGCTCTAATAAAACTTTTGAAAATCTAATAGGATATACCGAATTGGAGTTAAAAAGTTTAGGGGTAAACGCTATTTCTACTCCCGATGATGTTGAAGAATCGACTACGCTATTAAAAAAAATGCAATTAGGTGAGATTGATAATTTTACTATTTCAAAACAATACAATTGTAAAGACGGTACACATCTTTGGGCAAAAACTTCAGTTAATGTTTATAAAAATGAAGATGATGGCATAGATTATCAAGTAGCCATGATTGAAGATATTAGCGCTCAACATGAACTTGAAGTTGAAAGAAAACAGTTATTAGAGGATTTAGAAAAAAGTAATAAGGGCCTACAAGAATATGCTCATATTGTATCACACGATTTAAAATCACCATTGCGAAGTATTAGTGCACTTGCGACTTGGCTTTACGAAGATTATAAAGACGTTTTGGACGAAAATGGAGTTAACCAATTGCGAATGATGCAGGAAAAGGTTGAATCTATGGACAAATTAATTGTTGGAATTTTAGAGTATTCAACAGTAAGTAGTGAAACAGTTAATAATACAGATGTAGATGTAAATCAAGTTATTAAAGAAATAACAGATATTATTTACATTCCAGACCATGTGCAAGTTAAAATAGTTAAAAAGTTACCTACACTTTTTGCTGATAAAACTAAAATTCATCAATTGTTTCAAAACTTCTTAAGTAATGCTGTTGTACATATTGAAAATGAAGTGGGTCTTGTAAATATTGATTTTACTGAGACTACCACGCATTGGCAATTTAGTATTGAAGATAATGGCGTAGGCATACCTAAAGAGTATCACGAGAAAATTTTTAAGATTTTTCAATCGGTTGGTAATAACGAGCGTTCTACCGGTATTGGCTTGTCAATTGTAAAAAAAGTTATCGATTTATATGAAGGTGAAGTATGGTTAGAAAGTGTTCCAGGTGAGGGTACAACATTTTATTTTACATTAAAAAAATAGTTATGATAATAGAGCAGGGTATTAAAGAGAAAAATAAAGATTGGCAATTTTTAGAAGCTCGTAAAGAATTTAAAGAACCATTGGTTTTTGTGTTTGGAAACAGATATGCTCTAGAATCTGAGAATATTTACGAGGAGATTAAAACAATATATCCGAATGGACATATTGTTTTTGGAACAACATCTGGTGAAATTCTCGATAGTAATGTTTATGATGAAAGTGTGGTATTAACTGCGGTTGAATTTGAAAAAAATAGCTTTAAAGTTGTTCGAGAAAATATGTCGTCTTTCGATATGGATGTTGAAGAACTAGGTAATAGTTTAGTTAAGAGTTTACCCATGGAGGGATTAAATCATGTTTTTATCATTTCAGAAGGCACCAACGTTAACGGAAGTGGTTTAATTAAAGGTTTGGAAGAAAGCTTAAATGTTGGAGTTTCTATTTCAGGAGGATTATGTGGTGATGATGCGCGTTTTGAACGTACGCTTGCTTCATACAACCAAAACCCAGCAGAAGGCGAAGTTGTTTGCATAGGATTTTATGGTGATACGCTAGAAATTACAAGTGCAAATTATGGAGGATGGACTAGTTTTGGGCCACAACGAACAATTACAAAATCTAAAAATAATATTTTGTATGAATTAGACGGTAAACCAGCACTTGACTTATATAAACTTTACTTAGGGGAAAAAGCTAATGACTTACCAGAAGCAGCATTATTATTTCCACTAAGTGTACAAAAGCCAGATAGTAAAGAAGTTATTGTTCGCACTATTTTAAATATTGATGAGGAAAACAATGCAATGATTTTGGCAGGAGATGTGCCCGAGGGATCTAAAGTTCAGCTAATGATGTCTACTGTAGATGATATTGCAGAAGGTGCTTCAGTGGCAGGAGATTATGCTATGCGGGGACGAAAAAATGAACCAGAACTTGCATTATTAGTAAGTTGTGTTGGTAGAAAATTAGTTTTAGATCAACGTACAGAAGAAGAAGTTGAAGAAGTAATTGGAAGTATTGGATCAAATGCAAAAATTGTAGGTTTTTATTCATATGGTGAATTAGCACCTTTTGCTGGTCAGAAAGAGTGTAAATTGCATAATCAAACAATGACTTTATCTCTATTTAGTGAATAATGCATAAATTATTAGTCAGACAAATTCGTAAATATTTACCTACTCAATGGGTTGAGCAGGAATCTTTAGCTAATTTTTTAGAGGCAATTAGTAAGTCTTATTCCGATAATGACTCTAAGCTTGAGGTGCTGCAACGTTCAACCATAATAAGTTCGCAAGAACTTTCTGAGGCCAATGAAATATTAAAACAGCGTGCAGATTCTCAAAAAAAAGTAATAGAATCTTTAGAGCGTTCTATTGCATCGTTAAATAAGGATACTAATACTGATACTGATACTACTTTTAATTCAAAGGAAAACTTATCATTCGACCCATTAGTTTTAGCCAAAAAACTGGAAGAGCAATCTTCTGAAATACATAGAATATCTGAGGAAAAAGATTTATTGTTAAAGAATTTAGAAGAACGAAATGAGGCTTTAAATAATTATGCGCACATGGTCTCACACGATTTAAAATCTCCAATGCGAAATATCAGTTTTCTTATTGACTGTATTAAGGAAGATGATATCGATAATTTCTCCGATCAAACAAAAGATAACTGTATGATTATTAGTGAGAATTTGGAGAAGATGGATGCCTTGGTAGATGGTATTTTAAAGCATGCCACTATTACTAATTTAGAAGAAAAGAAAGTATTAATTGATGTTAAGGAGTTGTTAGATGAATTAGTACAAACTATGTATGTTCCCGATAATATTAAGATTGAATATTCAGATACATTACCAACTTTATTAATTGGGAAATATAAACTTGAACAGTTATTTAAAAATTTGATTCTTAATGCTATTAGCGCTACAGAGAAAAATCCAAATGGATTAATAAAGATAGAAGCAAATGAGTTGAAAGAAGATTGGGAGTTTTGTGTTTCCGATAATGGCAAAGGTATTGCCGAGAAATATCAACAAGATATTTTTAAAATGTTTAAAAAACTTGAAAATGACTTTAAAGCTACAGGGATTGGATTAGCTCTTGTTAAGAAAATAGTTAACTCTTTCCATGGTGAAGTATGGTTAGATTCAAAAGAAGGGAAAGGAGCTACTTTCTTTTTTACGATTAAAAAATAAATTATGGAAATTCCGAATATAAATTATATAGATGAACTAGCAGGTAATGATGAACCGTTTAAGAATAAATTCATAGAGATTTTGAAAATGGAATTTCCTGTAGAGAAACTAGAGTATTTAGATAATATAAATAATAAAAGAACCGAAGAAGGTTCGCAAAACGTTCATAAATTAAAACATAAGTTTAACATCTTGGGGCTTCAAGAAAGTTATAAGTTGGCTGTAATTTTTGAAGAAGAACTTCGTTTGGGAAATGATAGACTTAAAAATGAGTTTGTTAAAGTACTTGATAAAATAGAAGAATTTCTAAAAACTATTTAATTATGAATTGTATTATCATTGATGATGAGGCTACAGCAAGAGCCGTAGTTAGTCAACTTTGTTCTAAAATACCCGAATTAGATGTAATTCAGGAGTTTGATAATGCAATTGAAGCTATTAAGTTCTTAAATCATCAAAATATCGATATTATTTTTCTTGATATTCATATGCCCGGGTTTAGTGGAATAGATTTAGTGCAGACACTAAAGAACCCGCCAAAAATAGTCTTAACTACTTCGGATACAGATTTTGCTATAGCCTCTTATGAATATGAATCTATTGTTGATTATTTGTTGAAACCTATAACCTTTGATCGTTTTGAAAAATGTATTGAGAAGGTTAAAAAAGAACTATCGAAAAAGACGAATACATCGCAATCGACCGATCAGAATATTGATGTCAATGAAGATTTGTATATTAATATTGATCGTCGTCTAATTAAGCTTAAGTACAACGATATTTTAGTAGTCGAAGCTCAAGGTGATTATATTGAGGTTAAAACCCAACAAAAGAATTTTAGAGTACACACTACATTGAAAAATATCAAAGATAAATTACCCGATAACATCTTTTTACATATTCATAGGTCTTATATTATTAATTTTACTAAAATTATTGATATTGAAGATAATAGTGTACTTATAGATAAAAATGTTATTCCTATTAGCCGTTCTAACCGTCCCGAACTTATGCGGCGTTTAAATTTGCTATAAATTACTCTTCACTAGTTATTTGCCATTCGTCTATAGTAATTGTTTGCTGGTCTTTAGCACTCTATTTAGGCTGTTTTTCTATTATATATTTGGAGTATTCATTAGAAAATAATAACCTAAAATCATTTAAAAGTGGGCTCAAACCCCATAGTTTTCCTTTGTAAATTTGGGCTCGGGGGAAACTTTCTTAAAAAACAACCATGTCATAAATTGGTTGTTTTTTTAATTATTCAAAAGTGATAACTCGCGTTTCTCCTTAATTAGCATTAGTGGTAATTAAACTTTGAATCTTTTTATAGAACAATGGCTTTTTAAGAAATAACCACTTTACTTTAAGACCAATCTCAGTAAATTCAAATCCAGCGGCAGTCGCAGATGCTATGTTACTATACTTTCCATAGATGCTGCCACTTAAACGTTTAGAAAATTGATGTTTTAATGCGACCTCTGCTCTAAATATTGCACTATAAGGATCTTTTTCAACTTTTTGCATACCAGTAGCAGCACTAGCCATATAGGTTGTTTTTTTAGTTATTTCACCTCTTATATCTGCGAATATTTCGAATGCCTGATATATTTCAGGACTAAAATATATGGTTGGAACCTGGTCTTTAAATGTTATATATTGATAGTTTACACCCATTTTTAATGCTGGTTTTTTTGATAATGTATAATACAAGGATGTAAATAATAGGTTACGAACGTTATCATCACTTTGCTGTGTATGCATTAATTGTGTGTACCAACCAAAATTTACATTGGTACCTAAATTATAAGTAAGCCCATAATGGTGTTGTACAATTTCACGTTCAATTAAGTCAGCATTAAAATTTTGAACTTCTCTTTGATAGCCGAAAGACAGATTTTGTAGTTTAAGAGGTTGCATCATTAACTTTACATCAAGTACAGGCTGTGTATAAGAATCTGTGGTAAAACTGGATTTATTTAAACCTATTACTGATTTTAAAGTAGTTTTTGGTAATAACTTGTATTGTAACCCTGCTAATAAAACATGTGAATTTGCTTTATTACCCGATATACTATTTTCGGTAGTGCGATAGAAGTAGGATAAGGTTGTTCTAAATTTAGTTGATAGTGGTACTTCAGCAGTTGTATTCGTAAAAAAAGCTGAGTTTTTACCATTATCAAATGTATATGCAACATGTTCTTCAATAGTTGGGGTATGCATTAAGTTAAGTTTCTCTATAAAACCCAATGCATCTTTTTGATTATCATAAAATTTTAAGGTGTTGTATGCAGACTTATATGCTGGTAATATTTTATCGGCTGCAAATAAAGCATTTGCTTTGCCTAAATTTCCATCAAAAGAGGCACTGTCATTCTTTAAAATGTTATTGTAACTTTTTACACTTGTTTTGGAATCACCAGTATATAATCCTAATGTGGCTCTAAGTGCATGTAACCAATTTCTGTTTGGGTATAAGGCCTCAAGACTATCTATTTTTTGTTTAGCAGAAATATATTTACTATTCCATATTAGTGCTTGAATATACATGTTATAAGTACGTTCAGTAAGTTCGCTATCGTTAATTTTAGAGACTTTAAATTTTGAAATTTTGGCAACTCTTAATGCCTTTTTATCTTCTTCGCCTATGTGTTCTGCCAAAGCAATTCCGTTTAATGCGGTTATTGAATCTTTAGCTGTTGTTGCATAGCGTTTGTAGGTGTTTTTGGAACCTTTGGTATTTTTTATAATAAGATATAAATTGGCTAAATTTAGAAGAGCATCTTTGTCTTCAGGAAAATCGACAAATATTTCTTTTAATGTATTTTCAGCTTTTGAATATTGTCGCTTTTGTACAAATTCATTAGCATAACCTAAGCGAATATATTTACGAGATACTTTAGCATTTTCGCTATCAGGTTCTATTTTTATTGCTTCTTCAACAACTTTTAGAGCTTCTTTGTATTCTTTTAAATTACTCAAAGTGTTGGCATATCCTAATACAGCTGCAAATTTTTCAGGGTTATCTTTAACCATCTGTTCATACAATGGTTTTGCTTCAGTGTATTTTTTTGCCCATAAAAAAGATTCATTATAATTAATAGCAATCTCAAAATCATTAGGATAAGATTCTAGTAATTCTGCAAATAATTTGGTTGCTTTATCGGGTTCTCCACTTAGACCAACCGCCCTTCCATAACAAAGTTTAGCTGTTTTATTTTCAGCATCAGTTTTAAGATATTCGAAAAAAAAGGACTCAGCTTCTTCAAAATTCCCTTTTTCAAGGAGTGAAAAGCCTTCTTGCATGCTATTTTGAGCATTCGCATCTACAAATGTTAGCATGGCAAAAAGAAAGAGATAAAAACGAATCATATAATAAGTGAGATTTTTACTACAAACACATAACGCTAATTGTTCGCATTTATTAGTCTTTGTTTTATGTTAAAAGGAAAGGAGGGAAGATTTCACCTTTAAAGTTGCTAAACTACCATCCGTCTATAGATAGTTGTTACCTAACGATTTTGACTAATTATTGAATTGAAACTTAAAGATATTTGCCTTATAAAATATAAGTTATGTCTTAAGACTAGATCGGTAATTTCCCCCGAGTTGTTGTTAATGGGTGATTATTTTCTTTAAAAAGAAGTAATTGCCCAGACAACTTCTAAAGTATAGATATAGTTAACTGTATTTCATCGAATATATAGGCTTTATAACAATAATTACTACCCACTACGTTATAAGTAAGAATATACCTACAAGTGTTTAATATTTACATTATTCGTTATTCTATATCAATATTTGAGTCAATTAAAAAATAAGAGCAAAGTGCAGATATTTTGTTGCTAAATAAACTAACCTATGAAAATTTTAACCATTGATGATCAAGAGTTAATTCTACTTTCTGTAGATAAAAGATTAAAAGAACTAGGATATATTGTTGAAACAGCGAGTTCTGGTGAAATTGGAATTGAACTTTTTAATTCTTTTCAACCAGATTTGGTACTGGTGGATATTAATATGGGTGACATGTCTGGACTTGATGTGGTAAAGCATATCCGTGCAAATGAAAAGGAAAAAACTCCAATTCTTGTAATGTCTGGCAATACAGAAGAAAAGATAATTATGGATGGTTTTGACCTTGGTATAGACGACTATATGAAAAAACCTGTCAGTCTCGATGAAATGGCAGCAAGAATTAAAAGACTTATTGGTGTACCTGAGACAGATAATGTTATTGAGAGTACAAATGATACGCAAATACTACAAAAAAATGTAGTTGGAGTTGTAATACCTTGTTATAATGAGGAAGAACGTTTATCAAGTGATGACTTTAAAGATTTTGCAACTAGAAATTTAGGGTATCATCTTTGCTTCGTTAATGATGGTTCTACAGATAATACTTTAAAAGTTTTAGAAGAGCTTAGAAAGGGCAACGAAAATAATATAAGCGTTTACGATTGTAAAAAGAATGGTGGAAAAGCTGAAGCCGTAAGACAAGGTATGCTTCATTTATACGAAGATGAACAATATGATTATCTAGGGTTCTTAGATGCAGATTTGTCGACAGATTTTAGAGATTTTGACGATTTGGTAAAAACTTTAGATGAGTCTAATTATAAAATTGTTAGTGGTTCTAGAATGAGTAGAATGGGTGCAGATATAACTAAAGAATCTGCCCGAAAGATTATTAGTATGACTATTAATTTAATTATACGTTCTATTTTAAAAATGCCGTTTAATGATACACAATGTGGTGCAAAGATTATGGAGCGCGATATTATTCCTTTGCTTTTTACAAAACCCTTTATAACCAAATGGATTTTCGACGTTGAAATTTTCATGAGAATGCGAAAGCATTATGGTAAGGCCAAAGTTCAACAGTTAATTTGCGAACAACCATTAAAACGTTGGATACATGCTGATGGATCTAAACTCTCTATGAAAGATTCCGTTAAAATTGTTGGACAGCTGGCTAAAATTGCCATTTCATATAGATAATAATTAATACTATAGGCTCACAGTATTTCTGGAAGAATAATTGTTTTTAAACGGTCTTTTGGATCTGCTGCTATTCGTATCATGATGTGTTAACTAACCTCTTAACTTAACTTAATAAAATGGCGTTACAAGTAAAAATTCAAAATCAAATGTTAGAAGTACTAGGGGAGCTTACTTCGGAAAATACATTAATCTTAAAAGATCATCTTGATAATTTTTTAAATGAATTTGATAACATCATTCTCAATCTTGAAAATGTAACAGTACTAGAAGAAAGTAGTGCAATTACCATGGAACAAATGTATTTAGAATACATTCAAAATAGAAAAGGTATTCAGATAATTGGAAAACAAAATCAACATATTGCCGGAGTTATGAAGCAAACGAAAACCTCATATATATTATGTAATGACCGCGTTTAAACTTGTATTAAAAAAAGTAACTCCCCAACAATTATTTATGGGTAGTGCTCTCATTGTTAATGGGGGCAATTACTTATATAACCTTTTATTAGGTCGTTTGTTGGGTCCAGAAGCTTTTGCTGATGCTGCTTTGCTTGTTACGCTTTTGTTAGTTTTATCTTTTGTAGGTATGACTTTTCAATTGGCTACAACAAAATTCGCCGTTCTTTTTTCTGGTGATAGTTGGTCAGCATTTAAAAATACAATTTACAAATATGCTTTAATTTTTGGTCTTTTTACTGGAGTGGTTATACTTACTTTTTCAAAGTCATTGCAAGTACTTTTTCACACTCAAAATCATTGGATGTTTGTAATTTTTGCAATTGGTATTCCACTGTATTTTGTTATGAGTGTTAACCGAGGAAGATTTCAAGGAAAACAAGAGTTTGCCAAATTAGCTGGTACTTACCAAACTGAAATGTGGAGCCGTTTGCTATTAACTTTTGCATTTTTATGGTTTTTACCTGTACAACCAGGAATTTTAATAGCGTTGGGAATAGGTATATCTTTTGTTTTTGGTTTAATACCTTCCGATTTAAAATCAATAAAACTTTTTTCAAAAAATCAATTAGCAGGTGAACAATTAAAGGAAGTATGGATTTTTATTGGCCTAACTGTAGGTTATGAATTAACCCAAATTATTATTAATAATAGTGATGTATTATTAGTAAAGCACTTCTTTAATTCTGTAGATGCAGGTTTATATGCCTCCTTAGCACTTATTGGCCGTGTGGTGTATTTTGTTGCTTGGATGTTTGTAATGCTTTTAATGCCAACTGTAATGCAAAAACAAAAAGATGGAGAACCTACGGCACCAGTTCTTTTTAAATATGTTTTCTTTATTGGTGGATTATCTGCTTTAATAGTACTTACTTGTTATTTAATGCCCGAGACTATTATAAGTCTTATGTTTGGCAAGGAATATATTTCTGTTTCTCCATTATTGTGGCAATACGCGCTGGCAACTTCATTGTTTGCAATCTCTAATATTTTTGCATACTATTTTCTTTCATTAAATCAATATGCACCGGTAATACTATCAGGAATATTAGGATTATCGCAGGTCTTATTAATTATAATGTTCCATAATAGTTTAGCGATAGTAGTACAAGTACAAATTTTAGCCATGGTCATATTATTAGTTGCTCAACTACTATTTTTTGTATTTAAAAATTCAAGTTTTAATAATGAAATAAAATCTATCTAACCATAAAAATAGACCGAAATGAAATTAGCAATAGTTACCGCATATCCGCCTAGTAAAGTTACTTTAACTGAATATGCCTATTATTTAGTAAAGCATTTTAGATTACAAGAAGATGTAACAGAATTAATATTAATTACTGACTATACCGAAGAACCTAAAGATTTAGATTTTGAGGAGGAGGGATGTAAAATCACAGTAGTGCAAAGTTGGAAATTTAATGGTTATGCCAACCTTATTGATGTTAGTAAAACAATTTCTAGAACCAAACCAGATGCGGTTTTATTTAATTTACAATTTTTAAAGTTTGGTGATAAAAAGGTTCCTGCGGCTTTAGGCTTAATGTTACCTATGTTTTGTAAATTTAAAGGAATACCAACTATTTCTTTACTTCATAATATTTTGGAACAAGTAGATTTAGAAAATGCTGGATTTACTAAAAATAGATTACTACAGAAAGTTTATAATTTTATTGGAACAACACTAACTAAATTTGTTTTAGCTTCTGATATTTTAGCTGTAACAATAAGTAAGTATGTTACTATTTTAGAGGAGAAATATAAAGCTAGAAATATTGCACTAATTCCGCATGGTTCTTTTGAAACTCCTCCAGAACCTAGTTATGAATTACCAACTGGCCCTAAGCAAGTTATGGCTTTTGGTAAATTTGGTACTTATAAAAAGGTGGAGATTTTAATAGAAGCTGTTGAAATAATAAGAGCAAGAACTTCTGTAGATATTGAAATAGTAATAGCTGGTACTGATAGTCCAAATACCCCAGGTTATTTAGACGAGATGAAAGAAAAATATAGCCATGTACCACAAATTAGATTTACGGGTTATGTAGCTGAGGAAGATGTACCAGGGTTATTTGGTGAGAGTGCAGTTACCGTATTTCCATATACATCAACAACTGGAAGTTCTGGTGTATTGCATCAGGCAGGTAGTTATGGTAATGCCGTTGTATTACCGGACTTGGGCGATTTAGGAGTTTTAGTACGTGAAGAAGGTTATACTGGTGAATTTTTTGATCCATCAAGTACCGAATCTTTAGCTGATGCAATCGAGAAAATAATTGTTAATGATAATTATAGAATTGAATTAGGTAAAACAAATTATAAAGCTGCATGTTCATTACCAATGTCTGAAATTACAAGAATGTATGTTGAGTATTTTAAAGCTATAAAACTTTCTAAAAGTGAAGGATTTGAGCTCGATTTACCGAAAAAAATTAGTGAGTTAGAAGAACAGCACGCTTAAAAAAAAGGTTAGTGTTAATGGAAGGGGAGTAGCAGTATTGTTATTCCCTTTTTTTAGTGCTGCTTCAGAATATTAAATATTTCTTTTTTGTTACCTTTTAAATCAATGCATCCGAAATAATGTTGCTTTTGCGTCTTCCATGGTAGACTACCTGCAACAGATGTGGGTACATTTTCAAAATCGTATAGTGTCCAAAAAAGAAATGGTATAGACGCATCCGCTAACTGATTTTGCATTAGTTGATAATATTCAAATTGTGCTTCAGGACTACTTTGATAGAAATTCCAAATTCCACTATATGAAGAATAGCCATATTCTTGTAAAACTAAAGGCTTATCTGAGACAATTGATTTTAATTTGTTGTGTTCTTCCAAAAAGGCTTCTGGTTCGCGATAATAATGGTACGAAACAAAATCAACTTTATCAGCAAGTTCTATACCCGCTTCAGGTGATGACCAGCCAATAGTTATGGGGTGATTATTATCCCATTTTTTAATATTTTCTATCATTTGCTCTAACCAACTTAGTACGCGTAACCTTCCTCTGGAATCAAAATCGAGGTCAGGTTCATTTTTTATGTCCCAACCTAAAAGAGCCGGGTGATCTTTTATAGCTTTTACAATGGTTTCGGCATGTCGGTGTGTCAGTGTCCAGTTAGATACATCATAATCACCGTAGAAGTCAAATAAAGTGATAAGTACATCTAGGTTGTTCTTCTCAGCAGTATCTAAAAGCGTTTTTAATAAAGCTAATTTTTTATGATCTACACGATTTTTTCCAAAATCCTCGTATTGTATAAATACACGGATAGTATTTAACCCCATGTCATTAATAATATTAAAATCTTGGTTAATTATACTATCATTAAATTTTTTTCCAAAGGTATCCCACGGCGAGTCTTTAGGATAATAGTTAATACCTTTCGATTTTTTAATTTTTGCTATTTTATCATCTATTTTTCGTTGGCTAACATTCGAAGTGTCTTTAAGGTTTGGTATTTCCTTTAAGTGTCTAATACGCCAAAACCCATCTTCTAACAGCATCATTACCTGATAACTGGTAGTGTCTTTTTCTTTAAATACAAGTTGATCTCCTTCATAAGTTTCTTGGTACTCTTCAACATTATAGTCTTTAAAAACTACCATTGTTCCGTCGGCAGTGTAAAAGTCTAAAGCAGAATTATGGCTTAAGGTGGTACGTTTAAACCAGTTATTGTTTTTTAAATTCATGGCTATATTATCATATAGTCGAACTCTAGCACTATCTGTATAAAAATCTTCAATACCGTACTTATCATTTTTTTTATAAGCAATGTTACGTACATGCCAAGCATTCATGTAATCATTGGTAATCTCACCCAAAGCTTGTTTATCCATTGACCTTCCGGGGTTATCCGTATTAATCCAATTTATACTTGGTTTGTAGACATCTTCCATAGGTACTTCTAAGTGCAATAAAGAAGTTTTATCTGCTCCGGTATTCATAAAAGACCAGGCAGCACCCAAACCATAAATAACAAGTGCATTTATGGCCAAAAATGTGACTATTAATGCTGATCTGTAGAATACTTTATTTAATTTAATTGCCATGTATATTTATTCTAAATTCTTTTTTGATGCCGGCTGCTTGTAATTTTAAGATGTAATTGCCTTCTGGGAGGTAATGAGCACCTAAAAAAATATTGCAAATTCCATTTTTAGTAGTTGTTTTTTCAGACTGAATGAACTTACCATCTGCATCATAAATATCAAGCTGAACAAGTAGACCATCCGGAATTAATTGCTTCATGAAACTTTCGAAAGGGCCAATATCAATATTTCTATTTCCTTTAGAGAAAAGAACAGGATAATCATGTATAGCAGGTTTAAAATCAAAATTGGTAGTATTACTCTCAGCAGCACCAGTAATAAAAGCTTGTATTTCCCATTTTGACGCTTTGTCGGGATGTAAAGTTTTTGCTTCCGCAATGCCATTAAGTGTAGTGCCGATAGTATACAAATAAGCATCATTTTCATTTTTTATAACGAAAGTTACGAGTGTTCCATTACTTACTATGTTTCCAAATTGGTCACGAATTATATCAGATTTAAAAGTTATTATTTGGTTGCCGTCTGCAAAATTATGTGCGCTTGTAGCATTAATAGAGAAATCTGTAGCATTAGCAGGAAAAACAATAGTAGCAAGTTCTTTTGATGTAGTGCTATTACATTCTGAGGTTACCAAAATTCTTCCAGATTTAGTTGTTGAATTAACATTATACCAAGCAAAAAAGCTTTTAGTGGTAATTTTTAATTCATTAATTTTTTCTTGAAATTGATACTTAACAGTTACCTCGGTTCCATCATTTAACGGATTATCATAAATGTCGGTAGGAGCTACTGTAAGCATGGAAAAATCTATAGGTCCCGCAGAAATACTTCTTGGTCCAAAATACGATTCTATATGCGTTTGATGAATATCATTAGTTGTAATATTAATAACGCCCTTTAAAACTATTTCAGTATCATGTAATAGTTGCCATCGGCAAGGACCCGCTAGTCTTGAATAATTTTTGGGCACTAAAAAATTTATTTTATTTTCATTGATAGTTTTGGGAGTTAATAGAGTACTACCGTACGCGTTTTTAACTTGTAGTTTTAATTTTTCGAAACTGGAATCTGTTTTAAATGTTATGCTAATAGAATCGCCAGCTATAAAGTCGATTTTTTTAGATTCTAACATAACGTCTGGAAGCACAGTCTTTATTACTGGTTCCTTTTCATTAGAAGAACAACTAGCAAGAAGTACGCATAAAATAATAACAATTCTTATGTACATGCTATTTGGGATTTCCTATATAACTGTTTAGTTCAAATTTTATGTACTCATATCCTTTGCCCTTAAATGGCTGGGTTTGCTTAAGTCCATGAACACTATTTCTATTCGGAAACATTTTTTCCGCAATTGATTCATTTGGCAATCCGTTTACAAAACAATTTTTAAGACTGCTATTTATAATGCTAAGACTATCTAAATCTAATGGCTGATAATTGAAAAATTGTTTTCGTTGAATTCGAACACCTGAGGTGACAAATTTGTGATCTACCCAGAGTAATTCATGATCTTTATTATAATAAGAAATTATCAACTGAGGTATGGTAACTTCCTGAACTCCTGAATTAAATAGTACACCATTAAATCCTTGTTCGGTATATTCAAGATCTTGTAGTGCTAAATGCTTGTATAAGTCTGTATTAGCAGTATTACCCGCTGATTGCAAGTTAAACTTCGTAGGTTGTTCTTCAAAACTAACAGGAGTAAACTCATCAGGATTAAAAGTGGGTGGCAATGTGTCTTTTGTAGAAGACCAAGCAATACCTTCAAAATTTATTTTAAAGGTTGTCGTTTCTTTTGGCATTAATTTATGCTTGATATGATGCTTCGCATTGTAATTCGCTAATTCTTTGTTTTGGTCATTATAAAGGGTGGCTTTAATGACAACATCGGCAGGGGTATCATCAACATTTTGTAATTCGCCAATTATACTATATTGACCTTTAAATTTTACAAGCTTCGCTGATAGAATTTCCAAAACAGGTTGTTTTAAAACATCCTCATGATAAGTTTCTTGTGTAGTAATTTTACGCCTACCATGATTGTAATATGTAGTGCCATTTGCTGTAAATAGTTGATCAGGCGGTATGTCATTATCTACTTTTGAAGGTTCTATATACCATTTGCCATTTCTTTTTACTAACTCATGATAATCATTATTAAAAACGTTTTCTAAAGGAGTAATCCAAGTTGTAGCTACTTTTGCTTTAGCACTCGTTTTAGTAACATCATAAATTTCAATATTTAAAGAATCTAATTTGGCATATGAACTTAATATACCGTCGGTAACCGAAACTTCAAGCATATATTGAGCAATATCAATATTGTTTTCTGGATCAAGATAAGAATGTGCTCTTGAGAATTCTTTAAAATCTAAAGCATCATAATAAGATTCAACTACGTTGTTTGGAGAAAGTTGCTCTTCATTCTTAACATAAAAAAGAAAGATACCGTAACCCAGTATAACAAGCATTAGTAGGGCCCACCAATGGGAGAAAATTAGAAGCTTGTTAGAAAACTTATTATAAGGTAAAGCAAGTTTCATAAATGAATGCTCTTCAGTCTTTTTTGACTTTAGGAGCCTTACCCAAATCATCTGAATATTAATAAAAATTGCTATTAGAACTGTGGATAATGGTATTAATCCCCACATTAATTTCATTATCGTTGGAACATCTTGTTTGGGCAAAATTTGTGGTATGGGTGCCACATTCAGTTTTTCCCATACCATAATACCATTTTCTAATTGTTGTAAGCGCTGCCAACCACAATAATACAGTATGGGATCATAAAACTTGTCATTAGAGAAAATGTATTTAAGGTTATACTTCTCTGGTACGGTTAAGAACTGTTGCAAAGACCCAATACCTTCAACACCTCTAAATTTAGAATTCTCAATGCGTTCTATTGCTCTTGTGGTTAGCTCCGGTAATCGTCTTGCTGAATGATAATTACCGTCAACAGTCATTGCATTAGTTTGTGCAGAAAGCCATGCCATTTGATCACCAAACCCCAAAGGTAAATAACGCCAAGAATCATGAGAATCTGCCCCAAGAAAATTAACAATAGGCAACATTTTTATTTTTGCAGGCTGCGAAGGTCGGAAATAACCTAATGTCATTGTAAAGAGCACCATAAATAGCAGCCCACCGGCAATTAATCCTCCTAAAACCCGATGATAAACGCCACCGAACCTTGCTTGAATTAAAGCTTTTAAATCACCCTCGACCATTCTAAATGCAAATTCAGCAAATATTGGTAGCGCCATTATTGTAGCCCATAATGTAAACCTATCTAAGGTTAGAATGTTAAAGGCCATTTCGCCTAACATTAAACGTGGAATAGGCGTAGAACCCCCAGTTCCCAATATAGTTAATAGTGTAAAGGATAAACCAAAAAACAAATATCTTTTACTAAAGTATCTGTAAAAGAAATATGGTAAAACAAATAGAAAAACTCCCCATGGAATTACAAAAAAAACGAGTCCAGATGAGGTCACTTCCAAGAAATTATCTCTAGAACCATGAGGAATTGCAACTTGGGTAATAGGGTTTCTTTTTGAGTTATACCAATACGGAAAAATACAGAACACAAGTAAAAAAATGGCAGTTCCTCCAAATTTGGCAATGCGCCAAAAATGTTGTAAAGTGGAACTCCAGAATACCTTGAATGAAAGTTTTTTATACGAGGCTACTTTTTCTCTTGCGGCATCCATTACTGTCATTCCCATTAAAGGGGCAATGAAAAACACCATGCCAAAAAGTGGCGTTACATGATGCGATGTTACTGTTACTGCAAGCATACTCGCCGATGTAATAAAGTATCTAGTTTTTCCAGTTTTTATATAGAGATAAATTTCGGTCATTGCATGCAGTAAAATTGATAAGGCGGAAACACTTGGTAGTTGACCAAAAATATGAAGCGTTTCAACAAAGGTGGAGGAGAATACAGCCAAAACGGCACCGTATCCCGCTATTCTACGACTACCTGTCATTAATAAAGTATAGCGATATACTCCCGTAATAAATAAAACTATGGCCAATAAACCTACAGTATACATTCCAAATTTTAATCCACCAATGTATGAGAGAATGCCTATTAATTGATGTACTAAGGGTGGGTAAGATTGCACAGTAAATCCTGTATACCACCTATATTCCCATGGGTCAAACCAACTTGAAGCATAGTGGTCAGCAAAAAACAAATGTATTAAAGCATCATAGGTATATTCCAATGTAAAAAAGATAGCTGAACCGTGAAATGCTATTCCAACGATTAGAGCTAAAATCAATAACGTATTTGTTTTTTTAATTGTTTTCATTGTAGGAAAATATAACAATATAAAGAAGTTATTATTGTATTATTTCCCTTAATTTTCGGTGAGTAGTATATCGATGAGGTTAATGATAGTGGTCGTAATCGGAACTCATTTATTCAAATTTGAGAGTTATGTAAAAGGATCATTACAAATTGATATAGTCTAATACTAGTATTAATTGGTTGCCTATGATTTTCACTATTATTTATTGTTGAAAATAGGGGAGCTGTAACGAAGTAAAACTGTGCACTTATCAATTGGTTCTATTATCTTTTCTAATTTAATAAAGTACTATTTGGAATCTTTTCGTGGCCAATTCCAATGTATTAAATCGTTGCTCCATGCAATGCCCAAAGAAGCATTTTTGTCAAAATCTCCTTCTTCTTCTGTTTTGGGTCCGGAACCATGAAAAAACATAAGATATTTGCCGAATTTTGAGTTTGATCTAAGATCAATTACCGTTCCGGCGGAAATACGACCTTTAGCCCAAGACCAATGATTCTGGTCTAATACGATTACATCACCCCAATCTTTCCAATCTTTTAGGTTGTCAGAGCGTTTTATTGCAATACCATTTGGCGGTGAATGGAATAAGATATATTCATTATTTTTTTTTAAAACTGAAACATTTTCTCCCGATTCCGTATTGCAACAGTAGGTCCAATTTTTTAAATCGTAGCTGTAAGACATACTAACTCCGTTTTGTTTGTAAAAGCACCACCATTTTCCTTTTTCATCTTTGTCTTCAATTAGATATGGATCAATCATTCTTCCCATTGCTGCTTCTTTTATTTCTGACCCCTTTACTTTTAATAATTCTGGTTCGCTCCAATGTTCTAAATCTTTACTTCGCATAATAAAAATTCTTGCATCAGCGGTACCATAGCGGGTTTTATCTTCTACTCGCAAGCCTGGTCTAGGGTACGTTTGCAAACTTAATATCCACTCATCTTTAAAGCGTATAACATTTCCAGGACTACAGTAGTTTAAATTCTGACCTTTTGGTGTAATTATTTTTCCAATACTCCAATGCTTTAAATCTGATGATGTGCTTTGGACGGTGTAGGAATAGATGTATCCATTTTCCGATTTTACTTGTGTATAAAATAGATGAAAAACGTCTTTATGATATAGAATTGCTGGATCACGATAGGCAACTGAATCATTTCCTTTAAATAATATTGGGGAATTTATATTATCTAAAATTGAGTTTTGCGCTGAAATCTGCGTGGAAAAAAAGTACACAACAATTATAAGGGGAATGCTACATTGTTTTATTAGTATCATGATTTCCCTTTAGTTTTTATGGAATGGTAATGCTCGGTTTTAATTCTGTAAATATTTCTTTTGCATGTTGAAAAATTATTAAATGTCCTTCTTCAGGAAAGAGTATAATGTCGGAATTCTCAATTTCTTTTTTCATTAACTGAGCCCATTCAAAAGGTACATTGTTGTCTTTTTTACCTTGCCAAAATTTAACAGGTACTTGAATATCACTTAATTTAAATTTCCAGTCTTTTACCAATAAGTTTGATATTTCATAAGAAACCCCAGCACTTCCTTGTCTGAAAGCTTCAACAAACATTCTTTCTATGATATCCATCACCGATGTGTTTTTCAAAATTTCCTGATCAGGACTACTCATTATTTTTAGGAAACCTTGTAAAGCTTTTTTAGGTTTTTTCTTCAATTGCTTGGCTTGAATAGAAAGCATTAATTTTAAAAGCCATGGGAAGTACTTTGCAAGGTTCAACATTACTTTCACTTCTTTCGTCAGTACTTTTTTACTGTCCGAGTTAAAAGGAGCAAAGCCACTAATAATCGCTGTCTTTTGAACTTGTTGCGGATATTGATAAGCAATACCTAATGCAAAAGGAGACCCGGCAGACATTCCCGCCACAGAAAAATTATCAATTTCTAAATGATTGGTTAATTCGTAAACATCATCGGCAAAGCTAAGTATAGAACCTTTAGGATTAAAGTCTGAATTTCCATGGCCAGGACGGTCAACGGTTATTATTTTCAAACCGTTCTCGTTTGCGAACGACATATTGTAATGCATTTCTATTCTGGAACTTTGAGAACCATGACAATAGATTATTGGGTAACCATCTACATTACCATAAATAGCGAACGCTAATCTTCTTCCATCTTTAAGAGTTATGCTTTGATGAAAATTATTCAATTTTAAAACGCTGTTTTGATTTAAAGTAAATATAAAACTACTATCTTCTCAAACCTATACTTATTACTATTTATTTATGCTTATTAAAAAGGTTTTTAACGTAGTTTTTTATTTTTTTTCAATCATTATTTTAGGGCAAGTCCAAGTTGATACCCTTTCTATAAAAAATAAACTTCAACCTGTTTCTTCAGAAAACATATTTGAAACGGATGATTACTTTAATTGGGGACCTTCAATAATAAAGGGTGATGATGACTTTTATCATTTGTTTTACTCCCGATGGCCTAAAAAATACCAATTTTCAGGGTGGTTAACTCATTCAGAAATTGCGCATGCAGTTTCAAAAAAAGCTTCTGGACCATGGCAATTTAAAGAGGTTGTTTTGATGGGAACACGGGATAAGAATTGGGATGCAATAACAGCTCATAATCCTAAAATTAAATATTTTGAAGGTCGATATTATCTTTATTATATAGCCACAAATTATAATTTGGAAAAAATAAATGAAAAAAAACTTATAAAACTTGGCAAACAAAAAGCTTTGAATAAAGAGCGTAATATTTTAAGAAGTAATATGAGGACAGGTGTTGCTATTTCTAATAGTTTAAACGGCCCTTGGGTAAGACAATCAAAACCTATTATTGAACCTTCAGGTCCTATTACAACTATTACAGTGAATCCTGCTATTGATCAAGGAAAAGATGGTCTTTATTATCTTATAGTAAAAGGAGATAAGCCAAATGAAAAGCGCTTTATTAGAAATCAAGCAATTGCTATTGCAGATAGCCCCATAGGGAATTTTAAAATTCAAGATAAGCCTGTAATTGATTATTTAGACACAGAAGATATGTCGTTATGGTATGATAAAAAACGTGATTATTATTATGGTGTGTTTCATGCTCATACTTATCTTGGTTTAGTAAGTTCTAGTGATGGATTAAATTGGCAAAAAGCCAAAGAAGATGTTTTAATGACTAAGAAAATACCACTTTCAGATGGTACTTTTATTAAACCAGATCGAATGGAACGACCATATATTTTAATAGAAAACGAAAATCCAAAGGTTTTAGCTTTCTCTGTTAAAAAAGGTGATGAATCTTTTATTGTTTGTAGATCAATAAAATAATGAGTAAATGGTTTATTTTGAGTAATTTTTAATCTCCGGAAAATCTTTGAGAAATTGCGCTGCTAATGTTTTTGCACCTTTAGTGCTTGGATGTACTTCGTCAGTTGCCAATAACTCGCTATTCCAATTTCCTTGCCCATCTGAAACTGCTTTGTCAAAATCAATAAATCGAAATCCAGATTCGCGAATAAAATTGTTTTTCTCTTTATGATTTCTAGAAGGCACGGATGGTATTGTGGATAGAATTAAAGAAATATTATTTTGTTTACATAAACTGATTACCTTTTTCGTATATAACATCCAATCTTTATCAACCGTTAATACATCACTTTTATCATTCATGCCCAAACACCAAATCACAAATTTAGGCTTGTGAATAGAAATTGCAGCGTTAAGGAAACTATATGAATCAACGGATCTTCCACCTGGTAATCCATCACATAAAAATTTATAATTGGCATTATAAATATAATAAGGCCATCTTTTTTTACTTCCAACATTTACATAACTATCGCCAAAAATAAATACATCAGAAAAGTATTCATCACTCATAAAACTAAATGTATCAACTTTAATTTCACTTCCAATAGAACGAATAAATGGATTATTCATTCCAACGAAATCTGTGTTAAACTTTAATGTGTCTTTTTCGTTTATTATAGTAGTATAAGTCGTATCTACTTTCCGATCAATTGTAATAGTTAAATTGTTTTGAAGCCTTAAATTATGACCGTAGGCCTTTCTTATTGCAATATTTGTAATCTTGGTGAAAATAACACTGTCTTTAGTAACTACTATATTACTTGAAAGATATCTACCTGATCCCTTCCCAATAATTAGACTATCAAATTCTTTAATCATGCCTTTAAAATGAATTAAAAAATTCTGCTTGATAGCTGAATTTACTAATTTAAATTCTTCACCATTGTTAAGGGAGAAATCGTGTAATTCTCTTTGTAGTATATCAATATTTTCAACTGAATAATTATTCGTCGTTACATCTGATTTTTCTTGTTTTTTATTGATGAATAGATACATTAGAAGGAGACCAAAAAAAATTACAAAGGCTAGAAGTATCTTGTTTATTGTTGAATTTTTCATCAATGATTTTGATTTTTATTTAAACGGATTTAAACATTCAATTTTACAGTAGAATGAAATATATAAGATGCTAAATTTAATTATTTCTAGCCGATTTTTATTGAATTGATATTCGAGGCTACGCGTTCAGTACTTTGTAAACTTCATCAAATATTTGCGGTCTATCAGCTAAAACTATTAAAACGTCTTGGTCTTCTATTAATGTTGTACCGTTGGGAATTATATAACTGTCATCTCTTTTAATCATTGCGATTATTGCATTTTTTGGAAAGCCCAGATTAACTAATTTTTTGTTCACTGCGATACAGTTTGGGGTAATTAATATTTCCTTCATTTCAGCTTTAGGATTTTCGGCTAATAACAAATCTGTAGCATTTAGTTTTTTGGCCTTTTCGGGCATACCTACGTTAAACCATTTAGCTACAACTGAAAGCGTAGTACCTTGAATTAATATGGAGGTAACAGAAATAAAAAAAACAATATTAAAAATCATATTTGCTTTGTCAATACCTGCTAAAAGTGGATAAGTTGAAAATACTATTGGAACAGCTCCGCGTAAACCTACCCATGAAATATAAAACCTTCTTCTTAGTCTCATCTTAAAAAATACAAGACTAAGAAATACACCAATGGGTCTTGCTATAACTATTAGAAATAATGAGATTAGCAAACCTATACCCATATATGGTATTATTTGCGAAGGAAAAACAAGTAATCCTAAGGTTAAAAAAAGTACAATCTGCATTAGCCATGCTAGACCATCAAACATTTTTAAAATTGTCTTTTTATGGATAAGATCTTGATTTCCTAAATAAACAGCACAGATGTAAATGGCAAGAAACCCATTACCGCCGACAAAATCAGTTGCAGAAAATGTAATGAACATTAAAGTAATAACTAGAACAGGGTATAGCCCTTCAAAGTCTAGTTTAATTTTATTTATAATGTACTTACTAAGCATGCCGAATGCAAAACCTGCTAAACCACCAACAATCATTTGCTGTAAAAACATAGGGATTATTGATAGAAAATTTTGATCTTGATTAACTACTAAAGTTAAAAACGCAATTGTTAATACATAAGCCATGGGGTCATTACTACCACTCTCTAATTCTAAGGTTGGTCTAAGATTAGTTTTTAAGGCAAGACTTTTTGAACGTAGGATTGAAAATACAGCTGCGGCATCTGTAGATGAAACTATTGAACCTAATAATAAACTTTCGTAAATAGTAAAGTCAGTTATATACCAAACGAAAGTGCCCAAAGAAACAGCTGTAAATAAAACGCCTAATGTAGACAATGCTATACCTTCCCATAAAATTGGTTTAACGGCTTTCCAACTCGTATCAAGTCCCCCAGAAAATAAAATAAAATTTAAGGAAACTATTCCTACGAACTGGGCTAATTTTGGGTCGTCGAACTGAATTCCTCCAATTCCGTCTGAACCTGCTAACATGCCAATTGCTAAGAAAAGCAATAAAGTAGGAACACCAAACTTGTAAGATGTTTTACCAGCAAAAATACTTATAAGAAGAAGTAAAGATCCAACTAAAAGTATGTTTTCAATCGTTAAATTCATTATTTTTTTTTGATAAGATTTGTTAAACAAAGTTAGCGCTTCTCTACTAGTTAAAAGAATTATAAAGCCTGTTGTTTGTGTAAATAATCTGTTAAAATGAAAAAGAAATTATGTCATAATAATCTGTTATTTAGATGACAATTATTCATAAATATGACAAGTTTTCAGTGGGTGGGGTTGGGATGAAGGGTAGCAATTTGAAAAATTTATTTTTGGCATTTTTTTTGTCCAGAAAATTTTGAAATCGTTGTTGATTTCAAATTTGAAATATTGTTTAATTTAAAATTTTGTTATTATGAGCAATTTAGTAAATGTTCCTAAAAACGGAGGTTTGGCAAACACTAATTCAAATACAAGCTTCCCAACTTTATCACATTGGATAGACGATATCTTTAATAGAGATTTACCGTCTGTATTTACTTCTAACTTTAACACGGGCATAACTTTGCCGAAGGTAAATATTAAAGAAACTGCTGACGATTTTAGGGTAGAGATGGCCGTACCTGGTTTAAAAAAGTCGGATTTTCAAATTGATCTTGATAATCAGTTATTATCCATTTCAACGGAAACTAAGAATGAAAGTGAGCAGAAAGGAGAAAACTACACGCGAAGAGAGTTTGGCTACTCTTCTTTTAAAAGAACTTTTAATTTACCGGAAAGTGTAGACGAAGAAAAAATTAAAGCTAATTATCAAGACGGTATTCTGAGTATTTTTTTACCGAAAAAAGAAGAGGCAAAACAAAAGCCTGCAAGAACAATTAAAATTTCATAATTGAATTTTATTGGATTTTAGATGAAGTTGATATGAGGCTGAATTTATTCAGCCTCATACTCAAATGAATTAATTCAATCTTTAATATGAAATTGTTATGCCTAGAAAGTTCAAACCAGGAGAATGGGTAAAACGAAAAGGTAAAATTACCGCTCCTAAAATGGTAGTACTTAAATATGTTCTAAAAAAAGATCCGTTTTTAGGTTCACTAATTAATGATAGATATTTAGAATGTGTGTGGTATGAAAATGGTGAGCGCCAATCTGAAGTGTTCCACCAAAATAATCTCATAAAAATGATTGATGTTGGTGGTTTGTTTAAGACTTAAATGTTAATTAGAAATGCTAAGTTTAAATTTTAAGAATATGAAAAAGTATATATTATTTTTATTAATCGCGTCATTAACTATTAGTTGTAACGGGCAAAAAGAAGGTATGTCTGAAAATGATTTAAGTGACGAAAAACAAAAACTGACTGAAGCACCTAAGGGGTCTTGGAAAGTTGATAAAGAATTTGATGAACTTGGAAATTTAATTCGTTATGATAGTGTTTATTCTTGGTCTTCGAAAAATGAATATAAAAATCTCACAGATGCAAAAAGAGATAGTTTAATGCAGACTTTTAAATCGCGATTTTATACTAATTTTTCAAGATTTCAAGATGAAGGATTCGAAGATGTTTTTTCTCAAGATTCACTTTTTAATAAACACTTTTTTAATGAAGATTTTTTCGGAAGCAATTTTGGTAAGGACTTTATGGATATAGATAAAATTCGACAACAAATGATAGACCGTCAGAAAAATTTTCTCAATAAATATCATTCAGAATTAATAAGTCCAGAAGATGATTATTAATTTTTCTTTATATGCGAAGTTTTGATTTTCCTCAGTTGTAGAAAAGTCCTTTTGGACTTTTCTACATTTATAAAATATCTTTGAAAAAGATAATAATACCACTTATCGCTGTTTAAATTATTATTAGCTAATCCAAATAATATGGGATGTACCTAATCATTCTTAGTAAAATAGCCTTCGTTTGATACTGCAGCCTCACTAACTGTTATATCTGCAGTTTTAAACCATACCTCGGCATAGTTGCCATCAGCATATTGTTTTAAAATATCGCCATCATGGGTTTCTGCACCCGAACACCAATTCTTATTTACATCAGGAGACTTGCCATTAGTTTGATTGTAACAACCTAACTTAAAAAAACAACCTTCGCCTGCATAAGCAGTTTTTCGCTCAACGCCATCCTGACCAATTGGTACAAACAGTTTTTCTGTTTGCTCTGGAATATCAGATTTCTTAGAATATTCTGATTCTATTAAGTTTTTTGTGAACGTTTTGGTTTCATGTCCTTCACTAATAAATTTCAAATTCATTATTCCATCTTTCACAGCAATTTCATAACTGAATTCTTCTCCTAGTTTAATACCATCTTCAGGTTCTTCCGGATATGTATTTTCAGTACTACCTACAACAGAAAAGTTATTCCCCCAAACAGCTGTTGAATAGTCCCACCGAACAGAATTATCATCACCATCGGTATTTATTTCATAATGCCAAAAAACCGAACCTTTGGTATGACCCGGAAATTTTTTGTAAAATATTTTAAGCGGTTCATTCTCATGAGCATCAGCACTATGAATTTGTCCAACAACTACTGCATGCGAAGCAGCAACACGAGCATCACCAGTAGCAGAAACGTTCATTACTTTTAATGTAGCAGTCAACTTATCATTTGCAGTTTTAGGATACCATTTTTTAATTTGGGCCAATTCAGTTCTTGTATTATTAGAAGTGCCGTGAGTGTCACCAGCATTTGGAGCTTTAAAAACTAC
Organism: Flavobacteriaceae bacterium EG-1; assembly: GCF_009649685.1. Taxonomy (GTDB): domain Bacteria; phylum Bacteroidota; class Bacteroidia; order Flavobacteriales; family Flavobacteriaceae; genus Aurantibacter_A. The sequence goes on along the minus strand of NZ_WJPK01000001.1, from coordinate 1,072,562 downwards.
CCAATTTGTTTCATTGTCATTTACCGTATAAAAGAATTCTTTATTTTGAAATTTATTAGCGATACCTACATTAGAACCATCACCTAAAATTAATTTCCAATCATCGAAAAACGGAATAACATCACTTGCATATACTGTTTTAGCTATTTCATTTTCGGCTGTTGTTTCTGTAGATTTTTCAGGTTTGTTTTTACAACTACTTATGCATAGTATAATACTAAGCATGAAAATTGATGATGCGGCTAGTTTATTCTTTTTTATCATTTTCTTAGTATTAAGTGTTTAGATATTTTTGTTCATTTTAATTCAAAACTTTGAAGGAATTATTAACATCTGATTTAGAGAGCTGAGCATAATTTGTTTATTCCACTACAAAAGATTGAATCATTAAATTTAAAGCTTTTAAACTATTTGTAATAATCAGTGGAATGTTAATCGATTTTTAATTGAATTGTCTTTCAAAAAAATAAGTAATAATACCAATTTAAGCGAGTACCAATATTTTTTGGTTATCTCAAATGGTTGAATTTTAGGGAGTGGAAGTACGACTAAATTATAATGCTGACCAAAGTTAAAGAAAATAGATTTTGAATTAAAAATCACTATTAAATCCAATTATAGTAGAGAAATTAAAGAAATAAAAATATAGCGTTGATAAACTTTATTTTGAATCTTTGCCTGGAGTAAAAATTACTACTGCCTTTTTTATTCCTGATGGAAAAAAAGAAAAATTTGCCCACAACTACTTTAGGTGTAAATTTTTATGAAATAGCACTAGTCAATCCAATGTCATCTTTTTAATCTATTTTTTAGTTAAAAATTATAACCTGGAAAACATACCCTGTATAGTGGCAGAGGCAATACCCAATTACGATTAGCAGGATTTAATGACTCATATTGCACCAAAAAAATTAATTTTTATAATACAAAATAGCAATGTTAATCTTGATCCTCTTGGTTTGGGTTATTATTTGAATAAACAAAAAGAAGTGAAAGGAGATAAGAATAACATAACAATTATAAGCAAAGCTTCCAGTCAAGGTTTACAAAAATATTCTAATGAAGTGGTGATGTAATTATCTATCTAAAAATAAAAAACCTTGTATACTTAAGTTCTCTTCACCCATGGTAACAATGTAAAAATAGATGCCTTCAGGCAAGCCTTTATTCTTATTTATGGCTGATATATTTATTCCTGTAATTCCATTAAATTCATTAAAATAATTTTCTTGTTCAAAAACTTTAAGTCCGTTTCTTGCGAATATTAATAAGTGATTGCTTTCATAGTTTTCCAATTCTGGTATGTACAAAAAATCGTTTATTCCATCTCCGTTAGGCGTAACTAAATAATGATATCCCTTTTGTAATATATTACTATGAGATTTTGCAATTCCAAATGTTATTGCATCGTAATTATTAGGGTTAAATTCAGTAGAAGAAATAAAACCTTCTTCTATATTTCCTGTGCGATCTGTAGTGCCAAGATTGGTCCATTGCTTTAATGCTTTGTCTAAGCCTACTATTGTTATGTTATTGATGTCATTTGTTATATTTTGAAGCGCACTACGCGCATTCCAACCTATTGTAATAACAGTACTTGCTTCACCTTCTAAGACCCAATATTCCTTAGTACTGATTAACATTAAATCAGTATCTTTTTCTAAATTGTTTGAAAAAGTTGTAGTCCCATTTTCGAAAAAATAGGCACTTTTAAATGAAGCAGGAATTCCACCAGAATTTATATGTAGCGGTCTGAGATAAGATTCATCCCCAATTGGAAATAGAAAATTATGCACATTTACTTTTGATAAATACCCATTAACTTTAGAGAAGTTAGATTCACCATTATAGAAAGAATTCGAATTCAATTCTAAATAATTAGTAATTCTATTTTTAGAAGTTATAAAATCCCCAAAAATAAAATTAACATTATTGCTAATAGTAACCGGTACTTGTAATTCTACTCCATTATCATTATTGATTTCAATATCATAAAAAAGCGGCGATACAGAACCAGAAATGGAATTTTTAAAGCTGCCATAAAAACCTGCGAGCCCAGCAGTGTTGTAAAAAAGACCATCATTCTCAAATGAAGAATAGAATCCAATTTGACCATTAGTATGAATTTCTAAATCGCCAAAATTTCTAATAGTTTGCGTATATATACTATTTGTTATAAAAATACTAATTACAATAGTAATGGCTTTACGCATGACCTTAAAAATCTAATATGGTGAAATAACAAGTTCTGTCTACATACACATCTGCCCCAAGAAACCCACCACCTTCATGTACAATAGAAATGCTAAATGTTGTTGTTGTTTGCGCTGTAATGTAAATGTGAATATTATGTGTGCTAGTTTCTAAAACACTTAATTGAATGGGGTAATTATTACTAGATCGTGCACTAGACATGGTAAAAGTAAATCTGCCAGTTCCGGTTTTAGACACACTACTTATACCATTTGCTGTGTAATTAGTAGTAGAGGCATCAAGTGTTCCATAGGCTTTTATTGGACTATTATAATAGGCACCACCATCTGAACCAGAACTAATATTATTACCCGAATTGGTGCTTATTACGTTTACAGTTTGTGTGGTGCCATCTTCGCTATTATTTGTTATTTGTCCTGTACTTGTATTTTGAGAAATTGTAGTCTTGGTTTCTATATTTGCAATAGATAGTTTTCTTAAATTTCCAGTTGCATCTGTCGTAATCAATTGATCAGTTATTTCGCCTGTTGGTAAGTCCCTGATTATAACCTTACCATTTACATCTAACCTCTCTTCCGGGGTTTTTGTACCTAACCCTAAACGGGAATTAGGGCCATCCCAAAACAAATTGTTATTATCTTGACTCGGATTATTATCTGCTCCTACGTAAAAAATAGCACCAGGGATACCCGTTTGTTCAAGGCTTACCCAAGTTGTGCCATTCCATATTTTGGGTTTTGTATTATCTCCATTTGAAGTATCGAACCAAATATCATTTTCAATGGGATTAGCTGGTGCTGAATTTGCAGTAGTAACCGTGTTATTATTTATGGTAACAAGACTTCCTTTTTTATCAATAGCTTCAACCTGTTGTGCCGTGATAAAAAAATGTATCATTACAGCACAGAGAAGAGTTATTTTCCTATAATTATTTCGCATAAGGAAACATTATTATTCAAGAGAAATAATACAGTTGTTTGAGTTTGAATTACAGTGGTTTCAATTATTTAATGAATTGCACTTCTACAACATCACCTGCATAAATTGAATAGTCATTTTCTATTAAGGTTACTGTTGATGCTGCTACAGTATAATCTGTATTTGCAACTAATTTTGCACCATTTCTATACACCCATACTTGACTAAAATTTGGTAAAACTGGTGATCCTGTAAGTGCATATGCGGTTTGGGCTGCTGTTGCAGTAAATGCTTCTTGACCACTTTGAATAAGGTCCGTAGCTAATAATTTTTTTACGGCACCTGTTTCTTCATCGCGTACTAAAATGGTATAACCAGTTCCTGTTCCACCATCAGATTCTGTAGTAGCGTCGGTAGAAGGAGTTTCGGTTGAAATTAATTCCAATCCGTTTAAACCGAAAACATTTCCGTTTACATCTATTGATGTACTATCGGTTAATGTACCACCTAATTGCCATGTAGTAGTAGTAACATCATTAGTAGTGTTAGATAGCATTGTAATTCCATTTTTAGCTTGTAAATACTTAATGGTTCCCTTGTTATCAATAACCCGGACGGCACCTGCTGTTGTTGTTGTGCCTGGGTCTATATCGGCTTGTTTTGAAACATCGCCAGAGGTCTGTTGGGCGCTTAATATTGCACTCGAAAATAAAACTAACCCAATTGCTATGTGTTTTAGATTAGTTGCTAAATTTTTGATCTTCATGGTTATTTTATTTAAAATGTTAATGATTTTATTAAGGATTAAAATTTAATACAGTTGTACAATTCTTATGTTGTCATCTTCATAACAAATTATGTCACTTGCTAATTCTATTGTATTTTCATCAATGGTGATGAATTCTATTCGAACGCCATTTCTGTAAACTTCAATTTTTTTGCTGTCCACTATTGAAACTGGTGTGGTGAACTGGGTTTGACCATAACTTGCCACAAACAAGGTTTGCTCTTGTTGTACCGCACTCCCGTCTTCACCTGGCGGACCTGGTGGTCCAGTTTCTCCTTGTAAATCTGAGAAATTGGGTATTGTATAATTGGTACCATCAGTGGTAGTTAAAGTAAAAGAACCATCTTCATTATCAATTAGAGAAATGGAACTAGAAGAATTGTCACAGAGGTTTTGCCAATTATTACCATCATAAGCATAAACACAATTGGCGTCAATATTATATACTAGTGCACCACTTAAAGGCACAATGTTTAACATTTGGGCATTGGTAACTCTTGTTAAAACAAATGCTTTGGAAGTACTTTCAAGCTCAAATAGTGAGGCATCATGAATAGTACTTACATCATCACCTATTTTCACCTGAGCTATAAGTGTACAAGTGAATAATAATAGCGTATAAAAGGCTATTTGAGATTTCTTAATTAGCATAGCTTTATGGGTCTTAAGAAGCTAATTAATTCTTTTTATGCCTGATTCAATAAGAATTGTTGTGAACAGTAATAAAATGTTTATGAAAAACAGCACACATGTTGTAGGAAATATATTACTTAATGTATTTTCAGTAATTTTACCATTAATATAATTTACTCTTTATTTTTAGAATCGAAGATTTCTATGAATAGGATGATGTAATGTTCTTTCGGTAAATAGTTTACAATCGGTTATTGTTTCGCAAAACTCTTTAGTAGGGCTTTTTAAACGATCTAAAGTGGTAAAAAATACGTGCTCAACAATTAGGTGTTGCACCACAATTTTACCAGAACTATTTTGATTCCGCTTAACAGTATATTTATATGTAAATAAAATACATCGTTATACACCTACTACAGATGCAAACGATGTATTTGTAACTTTTTATTATCTTCTATTAAACTTCGAACCCTTTTCGATATGTTCTACCCACAAATTGGTTGGCTTCTTCAAAGTTGGTGATGCGCATATTTTCACCGTCCCAGAGTAGTTTCTTGCGCCCAAAAAATTCCATTTTCTTTTCTTCATTTTCTCGTCGCAATAAATACGAACGAATGGCCAAATTGCCCATAAGTACTGTTTCGGTCATTGGTCCAGCATAATCAAAAGACGAAGTGAGTCCTAAATGTTCTGCACTGCCAAAACCTGCTTTACAAGCATCAACCCATAAGCGTTGATGACCATATTCTGGCTCATCAAAATTCTCTACCTCAGGTCCGAAATCGGTGGTGCCATCATTTAAATATAATTTTGGCATTAGTGGTGAACTATCGTTTATATTAGTAGAAATAATTCCTTTTTCTCCAATGATTAGAACGCCATTTGCGCTATCTTTTCCTCCTATATCATGATCGGCAGGTATTATATCTGGGTGTGAAGGTCGTATACCACCATCACTCCATGTTAATTCAATTTTTGATTTACTTTTTTCTGTTGCATCAAAATGTAAAGTGATAAAAGATGAAGCGGGACAACCGTCTGGGTTATAATCAGCTGTCCACATGTCAGAATAAACAGCACCTACACTGCACTCGGCATCGGTGGGATACTTAAGACCTAAAGTTCTAAATGGAATATCAATTAAATGACAACCTACATCGCCAAGGGCTCCTGTACCATAATTCCACCAACCCCGCCAACTAAAAGGATGCAAGTTTGGTGTGTAAGGAATAGTAGGTGAGGGGCCGAGCCAAAGATCCCAATTTAAAGCACTAGGTTTTGTGTTAATATCTGGAGTTGGAAAAGGTCCTCCTTGCGGCCAAACCGGTCTATTGGTCCAAACTTGTACTTTAGAAACCGCACCAATTTTATCTTCATCTATCCATTTTTGAACGATATCTAAATACGGATTCGAACCACCTTGATTACCCATTTGAGTGACAATCTTTTTTTCTCGAGCCATTTCGGTTAGTATTCGGGCTTCACGAATATTATGTGTCATAGGTTTTTGAACATAAACATCAATTCCGCGTTCCATTGCATATTTAGCTGCAGGGCCATGAACATGATCAGGTGTTGAAATGGTCACTGCATCAATGTTTTTTTTCTTATCTAACATTTCTCTATAGTCCGCATAGAGTTTTGCTTTTGGAAAACGCTCTACAGATGATTTTGCAGAACCTGAAAAATCTACATCGCATAAAGCAACTACTTTTTCACGTCCATTTACCGATGCATTTTTTATATCACTAGCTCCTTTTCCTCCTGCACCAATTGCAGCAAGTGCTAATCGATCGCTTGGAGAAACAAATCCTGGTCCTCCTAAAACATGTCGTGGGACAATGAAAATGGACGAAGCTAATGCCCCTTGTTTAATAAAATTTCTACGAGAATTTTTGTTGTTATTCTTGTCTTTGTTACTCATTAGTGGTCTGGTTTTTAATTGTATTCCAAATTAAACAAGTTTAACCAAATAAAAAAGTAAGCAGTTTTTATATTTTGTTAAGATGTGGAAATAGCGAAATTGCATTTCTGTTTTACGAATAGTATTTTTTGAAGAAAAGTTGTGCGAGGTATACTAGTTATTAAAGTTCTTTTTAATACGAGCTAAATCTCTTTTATTGTCGCGATCCTTCATGGTTTCGCGTTTGTCATAAAGTTTTTTACCTTTTGCTAAAGCAATATTTAATTTTGCTAATCCGCGGTCGTTTACAAATAAATTTAAAGGTACAATTGTATTACCAGAAGTGTTAACCTCCTTTAAAAGTTTCTTCAGCTCTTGTTTGTTTAATAATAACTTACGAGCTGCTTTTGGCTTGTGGTTAAAGTGTGAGGCATGCGAATATTCGTCTACTTGCATATTAATAATAAAAAGTTCGCCATTATCATTAAACTCGCAAAAACTTTCAGTTATTGAAGCTTTTCCCAGCCGAATCGATTTTATCTCTGTACCCGATAAAACAATTCCTGCTGTATATTTGTCAAGCAGTTCATATTCAAATCGAGCTTTCTTATTTTTTATATTGATGTTTTTCTGTACCACAATGTAAAAATAGCAACAAATATTCTAAGCTTCCTAAAAGTTGGTGTAATGAATGCATGCTTTTTTCGATTAATAATGTCATGGTTCTATAAAAGATGAAGTAAATAGCATAAAGTATGAATAGATTAATTGTTTTTATAGGAATTCTAGTTTTAGCAGCATGTAAATCAAATAGTGAAGAACATTTAACAGCTCAAGAAATAGTAGATAATAGTATTGAAGTGAGTGGGGGGGAGCTGTATCAAAATTCTACTCGTAGTTTCTTTTTTAGAAATATAAATTATGTATCCGAAAATTATAAGGATAAAAAAGTACTAAAACGTATTCGTATAAGTGAAGTAGACACCATATTAGATGTCTATTCTAATAAAGAGTTTAAAAGATTTGTAAATAATAATCTAATTGAGGTTGCCGATACCATGGCCGTTAAATATGCAAATTCAATAAACTCGGTGCATTATTTTGCAAATTTGCCCAATGGACTTAACGATCCTGCTGTTAAAAAAGAGTTGTTGGGGGTGGTAAATTTAAAAGGGAAAATTTATCATAAAATAAAAGTGACTTTTGAACAAGAAAATGGAGGGGATGATTTTGATGATATTTATGTGTATTGGTTTAATGTTAAAAGTAAAGTGCCAGATTATTTAGCGTATGAATTTCATACTGATGGAGGTGGAATGCGCTTTAGAGAGGCCTTTAATGAAAGGTATATTAACGGTATTCGTTTTGTAGATTACAAAAATTATAAAACAAAAGATTTAAACAATTCTATTTTAAAAATAGATAGTTTGTTTGCTGCTGGTAGTTTAGAATTACTCTCTAAAATAGAATTAAAAAATATAAAAGTTAGTCAGGGCAATTACAATTAAAATTTAATTTTTGAGCTGAAGCAATGCCATTTGTTATTTGTACAATAAAAAGACTTCCATTATCGCTATCGTCTAACTCATAAAATTTATCAACACCTAATAATTGATTTGCAAATTCGGGTGTTGTATTACTATGTCCGACTACTAAAACATTCTTATTTAAATTGTCTGTTTTAAATTGTGCAATATCTATGCTACTTTGATCATAATAAATTACATCAACATCTTTTTTTACAGAAGTTGGCGCAGCAGTCATTGCTGTGCGTTGGAAATCAGTAGAGTAAATAGCATCTATAGGTACTTCAGATAGTATTTCTGCCCAATGCATAGCACGACCTAAACCCTTTTGAGATAATTCTGGATCAGTATTATCTGGGTCCGAACGATCTTTTTCAGCATGGCGAATTAAATAAAATGTAGAAGTGCCTTCATCAACTATTTGTTCAACTGCATCATTATTAGGCTCGTCTTTACAGCCAAAAAAACCAATGGTTAATGACAACAAAATTAAAAGTCGAATTATTTTCATTGATTGGTAATTTATTACTTTATTAAACGGTAGATGTTAGCTACTATTTTAAATTTTTTATAATGGTATAACGTCGTATTTTGCTAGGTATTATTGAGGTCAATAAGAATTGTTGACAACTTTTCTCATATTCAAACTAAAATAATCGTAAAATAGTATGCAAAACTCGTTGTTTTTTGTTTTTTTGCATATGCTCAGAATCACACTACCTATTTTAATTTTCTTATCTGTTTTTAAGATTTCAGCTCAAGACGAAGTGCGTCTTCCCGCTGACCTCAGACAGCATAATCTTACAAGCTATAATTCGAGTTTATTTAATCCGGTATTTACATTAGATAGAAATGACCCAGAATCAATTGCTGTATGGACTCGCTGGCAATGGCAAGACATCGATGCAGATCCAACCACATTATATGTAAATTATTCAAGAAAATTAAATGAAAAATCGGCGGTTGGTGCTGCTTTTTTTCAGCATAATACTGGTATATTCTTTAACACAGGGGGAGTTTTAAATTACTCAAGACAAATTCAATTTAGTGAAAGTGTTCGGTTGGCTTATGGTTTTAACCTATTTGGTTTCGTACAAGAATTAGCGGATACTCGTTTTGAAGAAGATTCTCAATTACCTTTACCAGTTTCTGGTACAACAAATGATTTTATTTTACAATGGGCTCCTGGGGCTTCTTTGAGTGTTGAGCGACTTACATTGAGTATGGCTTCAGAGAATTTAATTGATTATAATTTTAGGGCAAAAGAATCTAACACACCAGCTGCAGATAAGATTTTTATGGGGATGATGTCTTATGATTTTCCATTAAACATTGGAAAACAAAAAGCTTTAATAAGACCTTCTTTGTATTTGAGAACTATACCACAACAACAAAATCAAATAGGGATACTTTCTTTATTACGTACAACAAAATATTGGGCTCAACTTGGGTATAACAATTTTTATGGTGTTGGTATTGGTGCTGGTGGCACTTTCTTAAAAAAGTTTAATCTAGGTGCTGTATTTGAATTTGGTACAAGTGCTTCTATAAATTCTAAAGACCCTTCTTTTGAACTTGTTATGTCTTACTTCTTAGGTAAGCCAGATGAGCGAGATGTTACTGCTGTTTATGGTGAAGATATTGAGGAGGAAGTTGTTATAGGTGATGAAGAAGAAATTAAAGAGGAACTTAAAAAGGCAGAAGAACTTGCTAATGAATCGAAAGAACCTGATACAGAAGAAGTTGTTGCGAATGAAATTGAAACTCCAAAACCTGAAGAATCAATAGAAGAAACCAATGAAGTTGTTGAATCAACAATTGATAAAAAGGAAAAACGTAAAGCAGAGAAAGAAGCCGCTGCGGAGGCGAAGCGTTTGAAGAAAGAACAGGAAGACTTAGCAAAGGCCGAAAAGGAAAGATTAGAAAAAGAAGCTAATGAACAAGCTCGAATTGCAAAAGCTGAACAAGAACAAATTAATAAAGATTTAAAAGCAGCTAAGGATAAAGAATTGGCGGAAGCAAAAGTTGCAAGTTTAGAAGAAAAACAAAGAGAAGAATTAAGAAAGGCTGAGGAGAAAGCAAACGAAATGAAGGTGGCAAATGCTAAAGAGGCTGAAGCGAAAAAAGCTGAACTTGAACGTGAAGCCAATTTAAAAGCAGAAGCTGAAAAAGCTATTGAACAAAAAAGAATTGATTCAATTGCAGCTGTTAATAAAGCCCAAGAAATCTTAAGAGCAAAAGAACTAGAAAGGGTACAAGATTCTATTGCAAAAGCCAAGGCTGCCGTTGTAGAATTAGAACCAGAAAAAGTTCAACCGAAGGCGGGTGAGAAGTACGAAGAAGTACAAACCGAAGATGGATTAGAACCTGGTTTCTATTTAATTGCCAACGTATTTGGAACTAAAAAATACCATGATGCATTTTTGGCGGATTTAAAAAGAAAGGGCGTTAATGCTCAGACCTTTTTACGAAGTAAAAACAATTACAACTATGTATATCTAGAGCGTTATAATACGATGTCTGAAGCACGTAAAGCAAGAGATAGTAATTATAATGGTCGCTATGCAGAAAAGACTTGGGTATTTAGAGTAGTTGGTAAATAGTACTACAAAATATAATGTTAAATTAAAATGGCCTTAGTTTTATACTAAGGCTGTTTTTATGTGATATATGTATTAGAAATTATGTGTGTAAAATTAAATACACTACATAATCTTATACAGTAAGAATGGAATGAAATAACTGACTTATAACTTATTCGAGGTAATTATTTATTGAATAACAAGTAATTATTTTACAAGTTCATTCTTTATAAGTAAATCAAGATAGGCCACCGTGTTTATGAGATATTTACGGTCTTGTGTAATAGTAAACATTGATATTGCTCCAAGAAGCATTGTAAAAAGCTGTTTGGCAAATTGTAATGGAGTAACTGGTAAATTTATTTCTTTGTTATGTACTCCGTTTTCTAATACTAAAGCAATCTTACCTTCAATTTCACGAAGAATTTCACGATTTGCAGCAGTTAATAATCGATTGTTATTAAATGAATCTACTCCTGTATTTAAAACAGGACATCCACCCATTTCAATAGTAAAAACGTCATACTGTTTATAGAACTTGGTTAAATTAAAAATCTTATCTAATGCAGTACCTTGTATTCCTAACAGTTCGTCAATTTTATGCAGTAGTAATTTACTGTTATATTCATATGATGCTAGTGCAAGAGCTTCCTTATTCTCAAAGTTCCCATAAATGGCTCCTTTAGTTAATCCAGTTGCTTCCGTAAGGTCGCTCATACTGGTTCCAATATAACCGTGTTTATTGAAAACAGGGGCGACGGTTTCAATGATGTATTGTGAAGTTCTTTCCGCCTTGCTTGACATGTATATTATTTTTATACGAATATAAAAAAACTATATACTGCATGGTATTTATATCCCATAAAAAAAACACCTTTTATGATTTTTCATAAAAGGTGTTTTTACATTATAGTGTTTTTATTGTACTAACTCATCTTGATTTCTGAAAACTAATTCATTGTCAAAACTGTCAATTAAAACAATACTTTCAGATTTTATTGCACCTTTCAACAGTTCTTTCGAAAGATTATTCAATACATCTTTTTGTATTACACGTTTAATTGGTCTAGCTCCATACTGGGGGTCGTAACCTTTTTCTGCCAAATACATGATTGCATCTTCAGTAGCATCAATTGTAATGTGTTGCTTGCTTAGCATCTTTTTCAATTGATCAATTTGTAAACGTACAATCTCTGCTATGTTCTCTTTATTTAAAGGAGTAAACATAATTATATCATCAATTCTATTTAAAAATTCGGGTCTTACACTTTGCTTGAGTAATCCTAGAACTTCAACACGCGCAGCTTCTGTTGCACTGTGAATATCTTTAGAATTTTCAAATTTCTCTTGAATAATATGACTTCCCATATTACTAGTCATTATAATTATTGCGTTTTTAAAATCTGCAACTCTACCTTTATTATCAGTTAGTCTGCCTTCATCTAAAACTTGCAATAAAACATTAAAAGTATCAGGATGTGCTTTTTCAATCTCATCTAATAATACAACAGAGTAGGGGCGGCGTCGAACAGCTTCTGTTAACTGTCCGCCTTCGTCATAACCAACATATCCAGGAGGCGCTCCTACCAATCTACTTACAGAATGACGCTCTTGATATTCACTCATATCAATACGAGTCATGGCATTTTCATCATCAAATAAATATGCAGCTAAAGTTTTTGCAAGCTCTGTTTTACCAACTCCTGTTGTTCCTAAAAATAAGAAAGATCCTATCGGTTTTTTGGCATCTTGCAACCCAGCCCTACTTCTTCTAATTGCATCTGAAACAGCTTGTATTGCTTCTTCTTGTCCAACTACGCGTTTGTGTAAAACATTTTCCAATTGTAATAACTTTTCGCGTTCGCTTTGTAGCATTTTTGTTACAGGTATACCTGTCCATTTTGCTACAACTTCGGCAATATCTTCATTGGTTACTTCTTCTTTAATTAGTGTGTTTCCATTTTGCTGTTCTTGCATTTCAAGATTAAGCTGGTCTAACTTCTCTTGTGCATCTTTTATTTTACCATAACGCAATTCAGCTACCTTCCCATAATCGCCATTTCGCTCGGCACGGTCTGCTTCAATTTTATAATTTTCAATATTCTCTTTTGTTTTTTGAATATTGTCAACCACGGTTTTTTCGCTTTCCCATTTTGCAAAAATTTCATTGCGATCTTCTTTTAGATTTGCTAAATCTGCATTTAAAGATTTTAATTTTGCTTTATCATTTTCACGTTTAATGGCTTCAATTTCAATCTCTAATTGCATTATTCGGCGATCAAGCACATCCAATTCTTCTGGTTTTGAATTGATTTCCATACGCAGTTTTGATGCTGCTTCGTCCATCAAATCAATTGCCTTATCGGGTAAAAAACGATTTGTAATGTAGCGCTGTGATAATTCTACAGCAGCTATTACCGCCTCATCTTTTATTCTTACTTTATGGTGAGCTTCGTATTTTTCTTTTATACCTCTAAGAATTGATATTGCACTTTCGGTATCTGGTTCATTAACGATTACTTTCTGAAAACGCCGTTCTAAAGCCTTGTCTTTTTCAAAATACTTTTGGTATTCATCTAAAGTAGTCGCACCTATTGCGCGTAATTCACCACGTGCTAAGGCAGGTTTTAAAATATTCGCAGCATCCATTGCACCTTGTCCTCCGCCAGCACCTACTAAAGTGTGAATTTCATCAATAAACAAAACGATATTGCCATCAGAACTTGTTACCTCTTTGATTACTGATTTTAAGCGTTCTTCAAATTCTCCTTTATATTTGGCACCTGCAATTAAAGCGCCCATATCTAAAGAATAAATAACTTTATCTTTTAAGTTTTCTGGAATATCGCCTTGTACAATTCTATGTGCTAGTCCTTCTGCAATTGCAGTTTTACCAGTACCTGGTTCGCCAACTAACATAGGATTGTTTTTTGTTCTTCTAGAAAGAATTTGAAGGATTCTCCGGATTTCTTCATCACGACCAATAACAGGGTCTAGCTTACCACTATCTGCCATCTGATTTAAATTTCGTGCATATTTATCCAAAGAGTTATAAGTTTCTTCAGCACTTTGTGAAGTTACTTTTCCTCCCTTTCTTAATTCTTCAATGGCTGATTTAAGATGCTTTTCATTAACACCCTGATCTTTTAAAATTTGAGCTATCTTACTTTTAGATTTAAAAATAGCTAGTAGAATATGTTCTATCGATACATATTCATCATCCATTTTTTTGGCAAATATACTCGCCTCATTTACAGTTTTGCCTGCTTCTCGAGATAGCATAATTTCACCTCCGGTAACTTTCGGATAACTTTCTAATTCTTTATCTAATATCTGATTGAGCAAAGAAACATTTACACTTAGTTTCTTTAATAAAAAAGGTAACACGTTTTCATCAACCTGCATAATCGCCTTGAAAATATGTTCGTTCTCTATTTGTTGATGCCCAAATTCTTGTGCAAGCTGTTGCGCTAACTGTAGCGCTTCTTGCGATTTAGTTGTAAAATTGTTTGGGTTCATAAATATATATTTTGTTGTTTTATCTTTGTTTTAAATGGTATGGTCAACAACCTTACCAATACACGCTACACGACAAAATGTCTTGAATACTAAAGAAATATAGGACATTTCGGCAGTTTGTAAGCTAATAACTAAGTTACGACTTACTGATTAAAATAATTATATGGGGTTGTTCTCAACATTCTTCGGAAACTCATCAAATGAAAAAAAGGAAAGTCCTGTTTTTCCGTGGATAGAATTAACATCGCTTGATCAGCTTGATGAAATTAAAGAAAAATCTAAAGCCAAAACACAATTAATATTTAAACATTCTACTACCTGTGGAATTAGTAGAATGGTTATTCGAACTTTTACCGATACCTTTAGTTTAACACCAGAACAAGCAGATGTCTATTATTTGGATTTACATAAGTATCGCAATCTTTCAAATGAAGTTGGATATAAGTTTCAAGTGATACATCAATCACCACAATTACTTATTATTAAGAATGGTAACACAGTTGCCAATGCTTCACATGGAAGTATAAATGATATTAATTTGATTGAGTTTGCTTAACAAAAGCTATAAAATAATAAAGAGTTTTCTTAATTTAAGAAAACCCTTTTTATTATTCATTTAGAGAATATTTTATCGCGCAGATAGATTTCTGTTTGAATCAAATTTATGCCTCGTAATAATATTTTTAATTCTCGCTTTTAAATCTTCACCTGCATCATAAATCATTTGCTCGTTATTGGGAAATGCTATTGCCGCTAAATCTAATTGAGCAACAAGATCATTATCTAATGCGCGCTTATCTCCATCGTAATTGGCGTAAGCATGTTCGAAAATAAAAGTACTTGCTAGTGGATAAGTGTTTAATTGCTGTTTAGAATTTAAATCAATATAGCTAACATTGCCTGTAACTTGTGCCGATTTACTTTGTGTAAACTGGTAAAAATCACATCGTACCGTTTTAAACTTATCTACTTTTATTTTATTTCCTAAACTATCTTTAACGATTGCACCGTCGTCATCATATAAGTATTTATAACCATTTTTTATTTGTTTTTCTTTGCTTATTTGCTTTTCGGTTACTCGTTCTGGCGATATTGAAATAGCTTTAAAAGCAACTTGCATTTCGTAATCATAGTCAATATTGTTCATGGCATTCGTATGGTATCTAGTCCATAAATCGTTAAGACCATAAGTGTTGAAATTTAAAAGTTCTTCTTCTAATTTTGATGGAATAATTTGATCAGTATCATTACTCATATTAACTAGCACAAAATCAATTCCTTTATTATGAGCTTCTTCAATCTTGGCCTTTACATCATCGTAACCCGGATGTATTTCTTCTAAATAGGAAAAATCATTATAAGCTTTTCTATAATCGTATTTACTCGTTGCATTTGCTAATAAATCTGATGCATTGTCGTATAGATATTCGGATAAATCGTCTTTAGAATCTAAAATATCATCTTGATAATCTATAAAAGAGAATCTTGCATCTCTATCTTCATCATAAATATATAACGGTAATAGTGGCTTTATGCGTTCTTGAATTGATCGTAAATTGACGTACGTATTATAAATAGTTTCGTAATTCGCAGGATTTTCATCATTTTCTAAAAAGTTGATTTGATCCAACTCTCTTTTGGTATTCTTTTTAAAAGCTTCTTCTAAAAGAATTATATAAGGCTGATTACTTTTCTTTGCTTTATTGTTAGCTAAATTGGTAATCGCTTGGTTTATGGCATTATGATAATCGCCGGTATTTATTGCCTTTTGCGTCTTTTTAACTCCGCCACAGGATAGCATTACGAATATTGTTGCTAAATATAGTAGTGTTTTTTTCATGATATTAGACTTTATGATTTTGCATGTATTTTCAATAGCTATGCCAAAACGGGTCTAGACCATAACGTAAAACGTTGAATGTTAGTACAAATCAGGTATGCGACATAATTTGCAGTGAAATTCAAGTATTCTATTGAGTAGAATTGATTAATGGACTATTACCCATAAATTATTAAAATAGCGTAATTTTTGAGTCGTTTTGTAGTGTGTAAATACCGTATGTAGGTTGTTAACTGTTATTTAATAAAAATATAATCAAAACTATTTTTTTATTGCTTTTAAAGCCTTTCTATTTGTATTTTTGCCGCTTAATTAAATGACAATAGTTATGCAACGTGATAGCCAAATTTTTGATTTGATAAAAGAGGAAGAACAACGCCAAATAAATGGTATTGAATTAATAGCCTCCGAGAATTTTACAAGTCCGGCAGTAATGGAAGCAGCGGGGTCTGTATTGACCAACAAATATGCTGAAGGATACCCTGGGAAACGCTATTATGGTGGTTGTGAAGTTGTTGATGTTGTTGAGCAAATAGCTATTGATCGTGCAAAGGAGCTTTTCGGTGCTGCCTATGCCAATGTGCAACCACATTCTGGTTCACAGGCAAATGCATCTGTTTATCATGCATGTTTGAAACCAGGTGATACAATTCTTGGTTTTGACCTATCGCATGGTGGTCATTTAACACACGGTTCACCTGTAAACTTCTCGGGTCGTTTGTATAATCCTGTTTTTTATGGCGTTGATAAAGAAACTGGTGTTCTAGATTACGATAAGATACAAGAAATTGCAAATCGCGAAAAACCAAAAATGATTATTGCCGGCGCTTCTGCATATTCTAGAGATATGGATTTTAAGCGATTTCGTGAAATAGCTGATAGTGTTAATGCTCTTTTATTGGCTGATATTTCTCATCCTGCTGGTTTAATTGCAAAAGGAATATTGTCTGATCCTATTCCACATTGTCATATCGTTACTACAACAACACATAAAACCCTAAGAGGTCCTAGAGGCGGATTAATATTAATGGGTGAAGATTTTGATAATCCATTTGGAATTACTTTAAAAAATGGAAAACTAAGAAAAATGTCTGCCTTATTAAATTTGGCGGTATTTCCGGGTAACCAAGGAGGACCTTTAGAGCATATTATAGCTGCTAAAGCTATTGCATTTGGAGAAGCTCTTTCTGATGAATTCTTACATTACATGATTAATGTGAAGAAAAATGCAGCAGCAATGGCAGCCGCTTTTGTAGCCAAGGGTTACAATCTAATTTCAGGTGGTACGGATAACCATATGATGTTGATTGATTTACGTAATAAGGGTATTACTGGTAAAGATGCTGAAGCTGTACTGGTGAAAGCTGATATAACAGCAAATAAAAATATGGTACCTTTTGATACCCAATCTCCATTTATAACTTCTGGTATTCGATTTGGTTCTGCGGCTATTACGACTAGAGGATTAAATGAAGAAGATATGGTTACAGTTGTAGATTTAGTTGACGAAGTTTTAACTAATGCGAATAACGAAGATAAGATAGCTAAAGTAAAAGAAAGCGTTAATGCATTAATGGCTGGTAAGAAATTATTTAATTACTAGACCATTTGGTTGTCTATTGTGGAAAGAATGTAAGTTCTTCAAAAATGAAGTCCGAATTTTTAACATCATAAATTATTGTATCGAAATTAGATGCATAACACAAGCCCCAATAAGAAAAATACTCTTTTTCAGATTTTTTATTGGTTAATTCGGAAAGTATAGTATAACTTTCATTGCTATTATCGGTTAAAACCGGAATGTGAATTTCTTCGGGTACTTCGCGAATCTGCGAAACCATGTAATTGTATGAATTTAAGACTACTCTAAGTATATTGTCGTATTGTCGAGCAATACTTAAGTTTCCGATTCTTTGAATTACTACTGTAGTATCCTCAGTAACAATTGATAGTTCTTCAATATCTATTAAAACATCATTTATTTCTTGTAAACTAGCAAGAATATTCAATAAAACTTTAGAATTATATCCAATATCACTTAGTGCTGAATTTCTAAAATATTTAACGTTTTCCGTAAATTTCCATGGACTTGCTACTTCGATAATTAACTTTACCTCGTTATCATCATTAGTAAGATATTCTCGAAGCGTTACTTGCGAAATAAAGAATTTTTCTAAGCTTCGTTTAAATTCTTGCAAACCATTTAAATTTAGGTTGCTCGAAAACCTAGCTAATTCGCTCGAATTAAAATTTAATCGGTTTTTTGACATCAAAAAAATATAAAACTTTCCTCTGAAAGTAAATGTATATTTTTATCGGGTGCACTTATTACGTGAAAACCTTAAAAAAAGTAGGGTTTTTAATTAATTTGGTTCAATTGTAGCCTATGTCTTACAAAAAACCTTTTTTACGAGCTTCATTTATTAAGGCAAGGTCATTTTCATCTTTAATTCCGAAGTTTAATTTTAGCTGTCTTTTACGGTTTTCTACAGAAGCTTGGGAAAGAGGTACGTTGTCTGTAATGTCCTTAGTTCGGGTACCTTTTGCTAATTCTTGAAGTATCATTATATCATAATCGTCTACTTGAAATTGTCGCGACATTGTTTTTCGCATAGCGGTAAGTGCACTTGGTGAATAATAAAGAATTCCTTTTTTTACAGTGTTTACCATTTCAATTAAAGTGTGTTCATCAATTTCAGATTTAACCATGTAGCCATCTGGAGTAACTGATTTGAATAAACTCTGAATTCGTAAACTATCGCTGTAAGAGGACATAAAAACAATACGCGATTCTTTGGAAACTTCTCTTGCATATATTCCAATATCTTCACCTGTTCTTTTATCATCAGAATCTAAAGAGACCAATTGAATATCTAGGAGAATAATATCATATTTTCCAGTACTTAAGGATTGTTTAATTTTTTGCTTCGCTAAATCAAAAGTTGTAGCAATATCAACCTGAACTTCAAAATCGTTAAAATTGGCATCTTCAAGAATAAACTTATAACCCATGACCGTCATTTTGTGGTCATCTAAAGCAAATATTTTTAACGTTTCCATGAAATTTAGAGTCTTAATCTTTTGTTTGTTGGCTAAGCATATCAAAATTATGCTTTTCTTCTGAGAAGTATGTAATTGGAATCAATAATCTCACCGAAGTTCCTTCACCTATTTTGCTATCTATGGTCCATTCTCCATTTAGTCTATTTACTCTAGATTTTAGATTTAACATTCCTATTCCATTTCTTTTGGTATTGTTTAAATCAAATCCGACTCCGTCATCAGAAATTATTACTTGCAGATCGTTCTTTTGAACCGAGAAATCTAAATTTATCGTTTTGCACTGCGCATGTTTAATTGCATTTTGAACACTTTCTTGAATAATACGGTATAAATTAATTTTAATTTCACCACTTAAATTATCCCAGGTAAATTCATTGTCGTAATTAAAAGTGTGCGAAATATTGGATGTTGTAGTCGTATTTTCTAATAATTCGGTTATTGAACGTATAAAATTATGCATGTCTTTATATGCGGCATGACTAAGTTCATGTGAAATTAATCTTACTTCGCTTTCAACATCTTTTAAAGCAGAAATAGCATCTGCTCTAACGGTTATCGCCTCTGAATCAACTTTTTTATTTAATCCGGTTAGTATCATTCTAGCACCTAACATTTTACCTAAAATACCATCGTGTAATTCTTCAGATATTCTTTTTTGTTCAATTTTTTTGCCTTCTTCAAGTTTTTGTTTTTCAGAAAGCATTAAACTAAATATTTTCTCATCGCTCTTTTGTTGTGCTTGAATAAACCTTAGTTTTTGGTTTTTTATGCGTTGGTTAATTATTACATAAGTAGCAGTGAATAATAATATAATAGCTATCGCTATACCAGCCCATAATTGTTTTTCACGAACTAATAATTTATTTTCAGCGACAACTTCATCCGTTTCAAAACGAATACGAGCAAATTTATTTCTTAAAATACGCTCAGCATGTGTTAGACTATCGTTAAGGTTTATGTAGCGTTGACTATATCGAGCGGCATTTATTTTATCAATTTGTGCTAACATTCCTAAAGATTCTAGTAGCCTTTCATTATTACTACTTTCTTCTGCAAATTGCTTAGCAAACAAAAGAGGCTCAAGTGCATTTAATGAATCTTTATTAAACAAGTGGTATTTAGCTAAATTAAGATAACTACCAGCTAAAGCAGATTTATCATCTAGACTATCTCGTATCTGTATGGCTCGGTTAATTAGACTTGGCACGTTTACATTTGTATTATTTTTATATATAGAATTTGCGTAATTATTTAATGCTCTTGCGTAGGTTGCAGGCCATTTATGATAAACACTGTCGAATTTTATTATTTTCTTAAATTGTTTTACGGCCTGCTCTAAATCACCTTGTTCCAAGTAGGTTACGCCGACGTTATTGTGAAGTTCATATTGGAGGAGTTGGGGTGTATTAATTTTTTTTAAATATTTTTCAGCATCTTTATAATATTGAAATGATTGTTCATATTCTCCTATATCTTTAGATAGTACACCTAACAAATTATAACAGCGGTATAACATCAAATTCTCATTCAAAGGCTTTAATAACTCAATTGCTTTTATAGTATTAATTTCACTACCAGAATAATCTTTTACTTTTGATTGAATTCGAGCCATGTCATAGGTTATAAACCCTGCGCGTTTGGTCTCATTTAATAGAATTAAGTTTTTTTGCGCTTTTGATAAATAATAAAAAGCACTGTCTTGTACATCTATTCTTTCTAGATAAACTCCTAAATCCCAATAGTTAAGACTAAGCCGATAAGTGTCTTCAAGTTTTAAGGCTAAATTATATGCTTGTTTGTTGGTAACTCTAAAATTGGTGGAGTCGTTCATTTGTGAGTATAGCCATTGTAGCTTTGTCAAGCGTTTTATACGTATAGTGTCTTCCTTAATTTGTTGCGCTAACTTAAATGCTTTATTTAAGAGGAGTAATCTATCAGATTTAGACAAAGCTTTGTTTGAACCCAAATTAATATAGTCAAGAATACTATCCTTTTCGTTTGTATTAGCAAACTCCTCTTTATTCTTTATAGCATTATTGCAAGAAGTAATGCTTAAGACCACAACAAACGTTGTGATAAATATTCGCAGTTGATTTAAGAAAGATGCAAGGTGATTGTTCATTAATTACAAGATATAAAAAAAGCCTTAAAAGTAATATTCAAGGCTTTTTTTATGTAATCTATTTTTTGCTATTATTCACCACCACTGCCACCAGAAGAACCATGACCATTGTCGTCATTGGCAGATGCAGTTATGTTTTCATATACGTCATTTTCTGCGCTGTCGTTATCGCATGAGAACATGCCCATTGTCATTACTACTACAGCTACAATACTTGCTACTTTTTTCATGGTTCTATTATTTAATTGTTATTGGATAATTAGTACACGACTAAACTACCATGAATGTTAGTTGATGAAGGGAATTAAAAAAATCTAATAGTAAATAGAACTGTTTTGTGAGTAAGTGAATGAAGTTTATGAGTATTTGATTAATTAACTGAATGAATTGTACTTTTTGAAAGAATATTTTTTAAATGGTCAACATTGTCTCGGTATGATTTTGAGAACGGTAATTGTACTTTACTCAGTTTTAAAGCACAAATAGATTTGCCATAATTTATACGAGATACATAGTTGGTATTTAAAATGTAGCTCTGATGTATACGAACGAAATTTTTTGGTAATTGTTGTTGATAGGTTTTAAGAGTTTTATAAGCACTTATAACAGAGCCATCTTTCATAATAAAATCTGTAGCATTATTATCTGCCTGTAAATAAAGAATGTCTTTGGTATCTACATAATGATAATCGCGATATGATTTTAAACATAAGGTCTCCAATTCCTTTTGTTTCGGCATTAACTTTTTAAGCTTTAAAATAGATTTACGAATATTGAATTCGTTATATGGAAGTAACCAATAGTCGAAGAAATTATTTTTTATAGCATCGTATGCATGAGCTTTAGTAGTTGATATACCAATAAAAACCGGAAGCTCTTTTATGTATTGATAAAGTTCGGTTACCATTTGAAAATGTTCTTGAGCTTTATCGTTTAAATTAATGAAAACTACATCTGGCGAAAATTTGAGAATATTGTCTATCCCTTCGTTAGAATTTTTTGAATGCGAGACAAGACAAAAGTCACCATACTCTTCTAAATAATGCTGTAATTGCAAGTTAGAAGTTGCGTCGGAATCAATAATAGCATATGAGTATTCCATGTACCTTTTATCTACATGCAAATTAGTAATAGAACTAACATGTTGATTGTAGATTTCCCGTATAAATTTTAGGGTTTAAGTGTGCAATTTACTGAAAATGAACATATTTGAAAGAAAATTCTTTCAAAAAATATAATTTTCTAATTATTCTTGTAGGGTAGACTGGAATGCACCTATATCTGGATTATTAATTCTATTCACTCCTAAGATATCTAAAGGTACCTCTTGGGCACTTTCAAAATTGGCATTACCTTTTGCTGAAGATAATTCGTTAATTCGAAAATCTCCACCAAAAGAATCAAAAAATTCTGGCGGTTGATTAAAAGTATTATTTTTAAAATGATTCTCATCATCTAAATCGAAAACAATACCTTCTGAAGAAATTGAATTTTCTGCATATCGAATTAAACAATTCGTAAAGGAAAAATTAAAAGTATTGGTACCATTTGTTAATGCTGAAATTTCTTTTGATTGTGTTCCGTAAATAATACAATTCGTGAATTTTGCATTAATCAAATCATAACTTTTATCATTTAAAAAATTATCAATTTGTAATGCTGGTTTTAATCTGAAATCATTAGACCAGTAGTTTGCAATTGTACAATGCGTAAAGAAGTAGTCTCCACCAATATTGCAATAAAGCGATTGACTTCCGGCCGATCCTAGTATTAAATTTTCGCCATCAATTCTGGCAGATTGTGCCCAAAGATTTATATTGGCACTATTATAAATTTGGGAATTTTTAATTTTTAAGTTCTTTGTATCAATCAATGTTTGATTAAGTATGTCTTCTCCAAATATTTTTATTCCAACCGTAGCGTTTTTAATCGTTAAATAATTTATGGTATTATTTGTACTGCTATTATTAATTAATAAAGCACCCCATTGTCCGGGAATTGTTTGGAATTGTGGCTCTAAACGATCTCCTTCAAAAATGACTTCATTTTCTAATATTTTTTTATCGGTACTGAGGCTACCGTTTATTTCTAATTTTGCTCCACCATTAATATATATTCCTGAATCTTTATGAAAATGAACGCGCGTGCCGCCATCTATAATTAGCGTTTTTTCATCAGGAACAGCAGCATACCCATAAATAACATATGGTTTTTCATTCGTAAAATGCAATTGATTATCTTTTAATGTAAACCCATTTACGCTAATATTATTTCCATCAGAATTATTGCCAATGTTAATGGTTTCTATTGTTCCTGCTGAATCTTTACTAGGATATAAAAAAATAGCATCTTTTACTAGGGTAACCAATTCAACGGATTGTTCATCTACATCGACATCAAAAAGTAATTTATCTGTATATAAAATTTCGTTTACAGACCTTGCTGAGATGTCTAAAGTAGTTTCAATAAAAATGAACATGCTGTCTTGCGCTAGAATTGGAATGTTTTTAAATGCTTTACCTGATACCCCATCTACGTTGAGACGGTAACCACTTTGAATTCCATTTTGCAGTCTAATTGAAGGAATTTCAATATCATCTCGGGTAGGGTTATATACTTTCAAACTATATGTGCTACTACCAATATTGCTAAAAATGGTATCGAGAAAAACAGTGTCTTTAGAAAACTCTAGATTTCCGGCACTAGGTGCATATTCAAAATTCTTGCGACATGCCATACCGGAAGTGATTAAAATAAAAGTAAGTATGGAGTAGAGGAATAGTCGCATTTGTTAGTGCTTATTCGCTATAGTTTTTATCGAGTTTCATGTAAAAAAATTTCTTTTATGTCTTGAGAAATTCTTGTGGGTTTAAATGATTTTGCATTTAGTAAACACCACTCAGTACTTGAACGAACTAAAAGGGTTTTTGTTTTAGCGTTGTACATCTCAACAATTCGAATTGAAATAGCACCTCTACTTTTTTCAATATACGTTCTTACTAAAATAGTGTCATTTAAGATGGCTGCACTTTTATAAGAGATATTGTGATTCATTACCACCCAAACTACTGATTCTAGAATTTCTTTAGTTGCTCTAGCTCGCCAATGTTCTTTAGAGATATCTTGTATCCATTGCACATATCTAACATTGTTAACATGATCTAGTTCATCTAAATCCTTTTCACCTACAATGATTGTTTTTTCGTAGAATTGCATGCTATTTCTTTGAGATAGTTACCTCAAATAGCTTGTCCCAATCCTTTCCTGTCACAAAGAAAGTTTTTCTGGTAGGGTGATAGGCAATTCCATTTAATACATTATCTGTGGGATTCCAATTTTCTCCTTTAGTAACTTTTTTATCTAATCCACTAAAATTAATTACACCTTCAATAGCACCACTTTCGGCATCTATAATCATTACACTTGGGCGTTGATAAACATTAGCATATATTTTACCATCTACATATTCTAGTTCATTAGCTTTATTAAAAATAGACTTGTTAGTAACAATTTCTATATGTCCCTCTTCAACCATTGTATTTGGATTCAAAAACCAAATCTTTTCAGTTCCATCGCTTTTGAATAATTTTTTACCATCATTACAAAGCCCCCATCCTTGAGTGCTTTCTCCATATTGGAAACTATCAATTCGTTCAAATTTATTTAAATCATAAATAAACCCCGTTTTGGCTTGCCATGTTAATTGATAAATTTTGTCATTCATTATGGTTATGCCTTCACCAAAAAAAGATTTGTCGAGATCTATACGAGCAAAATCTTTGCCCGATTTGTAGTCAAATTTTCTTAAAAATGACCTTCCCTTTTTACCAGTACCTTCATATAATGTGTCATTATAAAATTCTAAGCCTTGCGTATACGCACCTGTATCATGCGGATAAGTATTTATAATTTCATAGCTATAAACTTCTGGAGCATTTTCGGCTAAAAGTTTAATTTCTTGTGAAATATTTACGGTGCCATCTTCATAAGTAATTGCGGCATTTAAGGTTCTATTTCCTAATAATGAGGTGCTAAATGTAATTTTATTGTCTGCAATCGGTAACTCTTCACCATCAACAGAATAAACGATATTAGATATTTCCTTTTCCTTTTTATTATTGATGGATATACCAACGGTTTGATTTTTTTGGAAAATATTTTTTCCACCTTCTAAATCAATACTAAATAGATTGGTTTTAGGACCTCCGTCTCCGCAGGCCATAAAAAGTATAGAAGCAAATAAAGAAACTAATAATTTAAGCATAATACATGGTCATTGAATTATAAATGGTAAAGTTAAACGATTCTAATTAAAGGTTCAAAACTCGTAATTTATTAATCGTTGATTATGGAAAGAGGAGAAATAGGGGAGTCGTAAAACACTGATTGCCGACCTAAAAGCTATTTAGTAGCTGCAACAAATGTTTGGGAATTGATTTGGTAATTGTTTTTTAACAAATTGAACTCTGTTCTTCCTTAGTAGATTTATAAGTAAATATCAGTATATCATTTATTTAGTTGTTTAGGTAATAATTAATGCATTTCTCCTTTTGATATTGCGTTTAGTTCGTTGTATATTTGCAGTTCGGCAAGTCCTACACGACCAGCTCCTGTAGAATCCCCCAGGGTGGGAACGCAGCAAGGGTATATGGTTGTAGCGGTGCGATGTAGGTAGCTTGCCGTTTTTTTATGCCCTAATTTTATTCCAAAAAGCTGTTAGTGTTAGAATATTAAAAATTATTAATTTGTAAGCCTTATGTCACAAAAAGTAGTTCTTGTTACAGGCGGTTCTTCAGGTATCGGTAAATCTATATGCTTATTGTTAGCATCTAATGGTTACAAAGTTTATGGAACAACAAGAAACGTTGCAAATTATTCAAACTTTAGTGCATTTGATCTTTTAGAAATGGATGTTAGAAATATTGAAACTATTAAACATACCGTTAATGAAATAATCGCTAAAGAAGGTAAATTAGATGTTGTAATCAATAATGCAGGTGTAGGTATTACCGGACCAATTGAAGAAACACCACACTCCGAAATTTTAAGTGCTTTTGAAACCAATTTTAATGGACCATTGCATGTTATAAAAGAAGTATTGCCACATATGCGAAAACAGGGTGAGGGTTTCATCATAAATATTACTTCTATTGCAGGTTATATGGGATTACCTTTTCGTGGGATATATTCTGCATCAAAAGGTGCCTTAAGTATTCTTACAGAAGCAATTCGGATGGAAACTAAAGAGTTTAATATTAAAGTTTGCAGTCTTGCTCCTGGTGATTTTGTAACAAACATAGCCAGTGGTCGTTATCATGCACCTATTGATAAGAATTCTGCATATAAGAAATATGCCGAAAGTCTCGAAATGATGAACGAACATGTTGCTGATGGTCAAGATCCTATTTTAGTAGCAAAAACAGTTTTGAAGATTTTAAATACGAAAAAGCCTAAGGTACATTATAAAGTAGGGGCCTTTTTGCAAAAATTTTCGTTAATTCTTAAAAAAATACTGTCGGACAAACTGTATGAGAAATTATTGATGAACCATTATAAATTGTAGTTTTGTATGGCAATTTCCTTTGTGTTAAAGGAATAACTTAAACTTAAAAACGAGATAAATGAAATTTTTTATAGATACAGCCAATTTAGGTCAGATTCGTGAAGCGCAAGAATTAGGTGTTCTTGATGGAGTTACTACCAATCCATCTTTAATGGCAAAGGAAGGAATTACAGGAAAAAACAATATTTTAAAACATTATGTGGATATCTGTAATATAGTTGAAGGTGATGTTTCTGCTGAAGTAATTTCTACCGATTTTGATGAGATGATTAAAGAAGGCGAAGCTTTGGCCGAATTGCATGATCAAATTGTTGTAAAAATACCTATGATTAAAGACGGTGTTAAAGCTTTAAAGTATTTCTCTGATAAAGGTATTAGAACGAATTGTACATTGGTTTTCTCACCAGGTCAAGCGCTTTTGGCAGCTAAAGCTGGCGCAACTTATGTTTCTCCATTTATAGGTCGTTTAGATGATATTTCTACGGATGGATTAAACCTAATTGCTGAAATTCGTCATATATATGACAATTATAGTTTTGAAACTCAAATATTAGCAGCATCTGTGAGACATACCATGCATGTAATAGATTGTGCTAAATTAGGAGCCGATGTTATGACAGGACCTTTGTCATCTATAGAAGGTTTATTAAGACACCCGCTTACAGATAGTGGACTTGCTAAATTTTTGGCAGATTATCAGAAAGGAAACTAAAGATTATAAGATTCAAATAAACTTGAGAGCAGCGTATATTAATATGCTGCTTTTTTAGTTTTTGGCAAGCTGGGTATAACCGCTCATTTGTTGCTCAATAGTATTTGAAAAAATATTGCTAAATGCATTAATAATCTTACCATTCTCAGTAATTATACATTTGTTGATTGGAAATATTATAAGTGCCTTTGTAAGTTCTTCGAAGTTGTCGGAACGGTATTGCATCTCAGGCTTTAAATTAGAGGTCTGTACGATTCCTTTCCAGTTAGATTCCTCTGTTTTTACATTAATTCCAACTAATTGGTAGTCGGGTTTTCTTTTCTCCAACCACTTAACTCTTTTATTAACCTCTTTTAAATGCCTTTTGTCTTCTCCTGACCAAAAATAGAATAGAGTTTTTCTATTTTTTGAAATATCCAGCAATGACATTTTTACACCTTCACCGTTGTATACATATACTTCCGGAATAGATTTCGTTGGTTGAATATTTTTTATTCCCTCATATAGCTCGTCAACCTCTTTATGATGTCTGCTATTTTTGGATAACGTATGAAACTTTTCTATAAAAGTTTCATTATTCTTTTCAGAATCATGTGATTTTAATAAATAATCAAAAGCAACTTTGCGTAATAGATTGTCTTTTAGTTCTTTATCAATAACAATGCTATCAATTAAATAAAGTTTATGACTATTGAAATGCATTCTATTTCTAACTAAATTTTGTTGTAATTCACAATCGGTTTTGCAATTCATGTAGGTGACATTGCCAAAATGATTGTTCATAAAATTATAGTA
Organism: Flavobacteriaceae bacterium EG-1; assembly: GCF_009649685.1. Classification (GTDB taxonomy): domain Bacteria; phylum Bacteroidota; class Bacteroidia; order Flavobacteriales; family Flavobacteriaceae; genus Aurantibacter_A. Next base: position 1,044,385 of record NZ_WJPK01000001.1, on the reverse strand, counting down.
TGGTCTAAGATAAGTTAGATCACTGTCATTGAAATCTATATTTTTTCGGTAATCGTAAAAATTTTCAGGTACTTTTTGAATTTTTTTGTCTGAAGTATATTTTCGATGTACAAAAGGATATTTCTCCTTATAGGAATCGTAACCGTACTTAATACTCGCTTTAGCGATTTTAACCTCCCGGTCAGAAAAATTACCTTCTTCCGTAAGTGTATTAAGAATTTCTAATTTCTGATTTGCTAAAGAGTCTAAATTTTTGATAAACTCTTCTGGCTGTAATTTAAATGTCGAATTTATTCCAGATCGTTCTTCTTCGTTTGCTAAAAACAACTCCAGTAGAAAGTTATTTATCTCTTCTCCATCACCCGAAAAAACTAATGACTCATCAAAGGCGACCGTATTTAATCGAACAGCAAGACTATCTCCTTTTTTTAGATATACATATTGTAATTCTGGAGCATGATTAAAATGGTACAAACCATCAGTAATTGAGTCAAATCGAAATATAAATCTATTGTGTTCATCCAATTGGGCAGAATCAATAATGTTATCACCTTTATAAAGTACAACATGACTGGCGGTAGGGTTAACAATTTCTCCCGTGAAATACACATTGGAAGAACTGTTTTTGCCTTTTCCACAACTGGCTAAAACTATAACTAAAAGATAAAGTAATTTTTTATTCATATAAAAATTGCTACACCTATAACACTCAAAAATACTAAACCGGTATAGGCGAGCCTGTTAAATGGTAGTTAAAAATGGAAGTAATTAGTTAATATATTGATTTGTTCCAAAACTATTTTACTGCATTTTTGCTGATAAAATCGAAGCTCAAGCGATAATATTATGTATTTTTGCGCCAATTTTTAAATTAGAAAACTATGCTGTCGGTATCAAATTTATCAGTACAATTTGGAAAAAGAGTACTTTTTGATGAGGTAAATGTGTCCTTTACACAAGGTAATTGTTATGGAATTATTGGTGCAAATGGTGCTGGTAAATCTACTTTTTTAAAAATTCTTTCTGGGGAAATTGATCCTACTTCTGGCCGTGTAAATTTAGAGCCTGGAAAAAGAATGTCAATATTAGAACAAAACCATAATGCCTACGATGATACAGGTGCTTTAGATGCTGTTGTAATGGGCAATAAACCCTTATTTGCAATTAAAACTGAAATTGATGCATTATATGCAGATTACTCTGATGAGAATGCAGATAAAATAGGGGAACTTCAGGTTCGATTTGAAGAAATGGATGGGTGGAATGCGGAAAGTGCTGCTGCTGCGCTATTATCTAATTTGGGAATTTCAGAAGAATTGCACCATACGGCAATGGCAGATATAGATCCAAAATTGAAGGTTCGTGTGCTTTTAGCTCAAGCTTTATTTGGCAGTCCGGATGTATTAATAATGGATGAGCCAACCAATGATCTTGATTATGAAACAATAAATTGGCTCGAGAACTTTTTAGCTGATTATGAAAATACTGTTATTGTTGTATCACACGATAGACACTTTTTAGATACAGTTTGTACCCATATAGCGGATATAGATTTCGGTAAAATGAACCTCTATTCTGGAAATTACACGTTTTGGTATGAAAGTAGCCAGTTGGCATCGCGACAAAGGGCTCAACAAAATAAAAAGGCTGAAGAAAAAGCAAAGGAATTACAAGAATTTATATCCCGTTTTAGTGCGAATGTTGCAAAAAGTAAACAAGCTACTTCACGAAAAAAAATGTTGGATAAACTAAATGTTGAGGATATTAAACCTTCTAGTAGAAGATATCCTGCAATTATTTTTGAACGCGAAAGAGAAGCAGGTGATCAAATATTGAATATCGAAGGACTTTCAGCAACATCAGAAGATGGCGACTTATTATTTGATAAGGTAAATATTAACCTATCGAAAGGCGATAAGGTTGCAATTATATCTAGAGATGCAAGAGCAACTACCGCTTTTTATGAAATAATAAACGATAAAAGAAAAGCAGATAAAGGTAAGTTTCAATGGGGAGTTACCACCAATCAATCGTATTTACCTGCAGATAATTCAAGTTATTTTAAATCTGATGATAGTTTGGTTGATTGGCTAAGAGAATGGGCTAAAACTGAAGAAGAACGTGAAGAGGTATTTATTCGTGGATTTTTAGGTAAAATGCTATTTAGTGGGGAAGAAGCCTTAAAAAAATGTTCAGTTTTGTCTGGAGGTGAAAAAGTTCGTTGTATGTTAAGTCGTATGATGATGCTTAGAGCTAATGTTTTAATGCTTGATGAGCCCACTAATCACTTAGATCTTGAAAGTATTACCGCCTTTAATAATTCTTTAAAGAATTTTAAAGGTACCGTTCTTTTTACTACACATGACCATGAATTTGCTCAAACCGTTGCCGATAGAATAATAGAATTGACACCTAAAGGCAACATTGACAGATATTTAACGTTTGATTCTTATATGTCTGACAAGACAATAAAAGTACAGCGTGATAAAATGTACGCTGTATCTGTATGATATTGTAAAACCCAAATTTTACAACTTATGAAAACCTACAACTTATTTTATGCCCTTTTGGCGTGCGCTATTCTGAGCTGCAGTAAATCTGATACTAATAATGAAGGTAACGGAGGAGATGGTGTTACATCTGGTGCAGACGCTAGTTACAATTTATTAGTTAAGGATAATGGCCAATTATCAAGCACACTCATTAACGCTACAGCAGAAGTTCTTATTAAGAATCCTGCTACCAGCGCTTTTGAAGATATTTCTATTCCCGATTTAGTATATAGTGATCAATCTATTTTTACTACATATCACAAGGATACAAATTGTGGTGGTGTTATTTCTCAATTTGATTTTACAGATAATACAATGACTACAATAGATTTATTTACAGAATTATCTGATTGTAATTTAAATGTTACGGCAATTACACATTCTAATGATAAATTCTATCTCACCTATCATTTAGATGATAGTAACAATTATTTTATTAGAATTATAGATTCGAGTATTACAGAATCAAATTTCATTGATGTACCCTTAAAAAGTGAATCTTACGATCCAACTTATATACCTAAAGAGCTAGTATTTGCAAATGAAAAGTTATTTATACTTGGACATGATGCATCGGCAACAGATGAATATCATCTTTTAATTATGGGTAGTAGCAACAATACTTTAATGAGCGATATTAATCTAGGTTTTGAAGTAAAGCAAATATTTAAAAATCCTTCAGAGAATATTATTGTAAGTTATAATAATTTACATTCAGAAGTAAATAGCAGTACCTTAAAAATTAAATATACAAATTACAACGAAAGTACTGCTCCTAACTTTATTAATTCAAAATATAACTATTTTGATAAAAATGGGCGAATGTATTATGAAATGCCCCCAGGAGACCATAGTTCTTACGCAATTATACCAGCAGTTTATGATTTTGACAATCAATTGGCTATTCTATATGCTTATGAAAACTTTTTGACTGAAGCTCAAAGTATTTTCGAATTTAAAATTGAAAACACTACTATGGTTTCATATGACGATAAAAATGATTTCATAATTGTTGGATATAAGAAAATGGAAAGCGCTAATAAAGGTGGTATTTTAAGAATAAAACCTGCTCCAGAACCTGCACTAATAGATAATTTAGATGTAGATGGTATACCTTACAAGCTCTATGTAAGATAGTTGTGCATTAAATATTTTTTAGTATCAATTGCGATTAATTGAACAACTTATTTAAGTGTTTATAAATTTGCTATTCCATACAGCATTACTAAAATTTTTGCCTTGTGCGAAAGCATAATATACTACTACGGCTGCAATAGATTTAAAGCTAAAAAAGAATAATAATCCAAATTGAGCAAAAGTTGTAGATTTTGAAAATAAGCCAGATGGGATTAGTAAAGTAATAAATAAACTTAAAAAGATTGTAAACCACACTAAGTTAACTAAATCTTTAAATGGCCACATTAGTAGTTTTCTTAAAGGGTGTAAATCGTTTCCCCATTTATGTATTAAATAATAATAGCCATTTCCTAATGGAGCAAATAAGATAGGATCGTCTTTATCTTTTAACTTAAATAATTTAGAAGGTGCCAATATTTTATACCCATTTAGTTCTGTATTATGTTCTTTTTCAATTTGCCTTATTTTTGAAATAGCTTCTTCGGGAATGGTCCCTTTAAATAGACTCGAATCTAAGAAACGTAAACGATAAGTGACACATATACTTCTTATTTGTTCAATATGAAAAATGTTTTCTGCTCGTAATAAATTGAAATTGTAATTGATTGAATTGACTTCAGTAGAATTCGAAATATTATTTTTTATTGTATCGCGTTCAAATTGGTTTTGCTCTAGAATCTCGTATATCGATGATATATTTACTTGCTTAATAGGAGATTTTATTTTGGCTTTAATTAGCTTTTCTTGAATATTTGTTCGCTTCATTTTCTGAAATTTAAAACCCCTTCTATATCAAATATAAAATATTATATAAATGTAATCGTTTTATGTAATGAAAAACACGTTAATAAAATGTTAATTAAGTTGTAAGGAGTTAATAGTTATTGCTTTGATTACCATTTTCATTGTAACTTAGTCGGATAAAATGAACCGTTCATCTTGATTAGCCCCTTTTTAGAACACAGACCACCGAACATTCTATGAAATTTTTAGCTATTCCTTTTATCTTATTTTTTCTATTTTTCTCGTGTAAAGTTACTTCACAAAACAATAATCATGAATTGTTGACCGAAATGGATCCAGAAAAGTCTATTTCTACTAATACAGCAGATTCTGAAAATTATAAAACTCTTATAGAAGTAATGAGGGCGTCGGAGCTCGAAGAACTGTTAGCTGATGATGGGCCTTTTACTGTTTTTGCACCTAATGATAGTGCATTTGAAAAACTACCTAGAAACAAAGTGGCAGAGTTGTTAAAACCTGAAAACAGAAAAGAGTTAAAAGATTTAATGGCTTATCATATAGTTGCGGGTAATTTTTCGGCTTCAAAAATATTAAAGGCTATGTGCCGAGGTAATGGTACTGCAACTTTTACAACGGTACAAGGAAAAGAATTAATTGCTACAATGCAAGGTATTGATATTGTCTTGAGTGACAGTATCGGAAATTCAGCTAAGATAACATCTGCCGATGCAAATCAATGTAATGGTGTGATACATGAAATAGATGGTGTTATTACTCCTGGTAATCTTTAATTAAAACTATTACCGAAGTTCAGCACTTAATTCCTTTTCATATTTAGATTGTAACTTAGACATAATTTTATCAATATGTTTATCTGTTAAGGTGCTTTTCTCATCTTGTAAAGTAAAACTAACTGCATAAGATTTTTTCCCTTTTGGTAATTTTGACCCTTTATAAACATCAAAAAGGTTTATGCTTTTGATTAGTTTTTTCTCTGTTTGAAATCCTAAATCATATATCTTTTTGAATGGAACGGAATCATCTAATAATAGCGCAAAATCTCGTTTAACTTCTGGGTATTTCGGGATAGGTTGAAAGACTATTTTATTTTTCTTGACTTGTTCTAAAATGTTATTCCAATTAAAATCTGCATAAAGAACTTCTTGTTTAATATCAAATTTCTTTAAGATTGATGATGCAACGATACCAAAAGTTACAAACTCCTTTTTCTTTTCAGTAATTATAAGGCCTTCTGAGAATAAATCATTATCAATTGGCAAGACAGAACTAGTCTTAATGCCAAGTCTATTTAATGTATTTTCGATTACAGTTTTAAGATAAAAGAAATCATTTTTCTTTTGAGGGGTAACCCAACTGTCTTCCGAGCGATTTCCTGTTAAAAATAATGATAAATGCATTTTTTCGACAGACCCTTTTTCACTCTGATTATACGTTTTCCCAAATTCAAAAAGTTTTAAATTTGGTTTTTTTCGATTTATGTTATACGAAATAGTTTCTAATCCATTAAATAACATTGAGCTACGCATTACAGATAAATCATTGCTCAAAGGATTTAACATTTTAACAGATTCTAAAGCAGTTAGTTTACTAGAAAGTTCTTGATATGCTGGCGATGTAAGACTATTTGTCATTATTTCATAAAAGCCTTGAGAAGCCAATTGATTTCCAATTTTCTGTTCTAATTTATGGGTATCAAATCTTGAGCTTTTTGCAACGGAAGCATTAAGTTTCTGTCCAAATTTTATATTGTTATAACCATACACTCTTAAAATTTCTTCTATTACATCTACTTCTCTTTGTACGTCTACACGATAGGAAGGGATGGCCAATCCTAATCCACTTTCAGTAACACTTTTTACTTTTATTTGTAATGATGCTAAGATTGATTTAATTGTGTCTTTTGAAATTTCTTCACCAATTAGTTTATTTGTTTTTTCATACGAAAGAAAAACTTGATGGTCTTCAAATTGTTTAGGATAAAAATCTACAATATCTGATGTGATATCACCTCCAGCAACCTCTTTTATTAATAAAGCGGCATGTTTAAGAGCATATTCTACATTTTCAATATCAATACCTCGCTCAAATCTAAATGATGCGTCAGTATTAAGACCATGTCTTTTTGCCGTTTTTCTAATAGTTACCGGGTCAAAATAGGCACTCTCTAAAAATATAGATGTTGTTTTTTCAGTAACACCTGTATTTATTCCTCCAAAAACTCCAGCAATACACATTGGCTTTTCTGCATCACAAATCATTAAATCATCCTCATGTAGTATATGTTCAACACCATCTAATGTCATAAACTTGGTGCCTTTTTCTACAGTTTTTACAATAATGTTTTTATCATATACTCGATCTGCGTCAAAAGCATGTAGGGGTTGACCTAAATCATGTAACACATAATTCGTTATATCAACTACATTATTAATTGGAGAAACCCCAATAGCTTGTAATCTATTTTTAAGCCAATCAGGAGAAGGTTGTACTGTCAAATTACTTATCGTAATTCCACAATAGCGCGGTGCGAGTTTGCTATCTTCTACGGTTACTTGTAATTTTCGGGAGCGAACATCAATATGGAATTTACCCACGGATGGTGTAATTAGCTTTTTGCTAATTTTTCGTCGCTCTAATCCTGCTTGTAAATCTCGAGCAACACCAAGATGACTCATAGCATCGGCTCTGTTAGGAGTGAGGTCTATTTCAAAAACTTCATCATTTTCAATCTCAAAAATTTCAGCACAAGGAGTACCCGGTGTTAATTTGGAATCGAGCACCATAATGCCTTCATGATCAGTGCCTAAACCGAGTTCATCAGCGGCACAAATCATACCTTCACTTAATTCGCCTCTAATTTTTCCTTTTTTAATTTTCCAAGCTTCACCTTTATCATCGTATAGGGTAGTGCCAATTGTTGCAACTGGGACTTTTTGTCCTTTTGCTACATTGGGAGCTCCGCAAACTACTTGAATAGGTTTGTCTTTACCAATATCTACTGATGTAACCTTTAATCTGTCAGCATTTGTGTGTTGCTCACAACTCAGAACATGGCCTACAATCACACCATTTAATCCACCTTTTATAGATTCGTATTTCTCTATTCCACCAACTTCTAGACCTAAGTCGGTTAGCATTTCTGCAGTTTTACTTGCTTCAAATTCTATTGGAATAAACTGTTTAAGCCAGTTGTATGAAATCTTCATTGGTTAGTTTTGTAGAGGGCAAAGATAATTCAATATATCAGAAATTAAAACGCCTTGTTTTTAATTGTAGCAATCTTTATTTTTTTAATATATAAGCGGAATAAATTGATTGAATGTTTTGTTGATTTTATATAATGGTAGATTTACCAAGACCAATATTTTCATCATTTATATTTCCAGAATTATCAGAGTCAACAATATTATTTGCTATAAAGTTTCCAACATAATCAGTACCATATTTACTGCTTCCCATAATATCTGTGGTAACTATCTTTTTTTGGAAAGATTTTCTAACAGCTGATACAACGGAATTGGATTCCTCAATTAAGTCAAAATGACTTAATAACATTGCAGCACTAAGAATGGAAGCAACAGGGTTGGCGATATTTTTTCCTTTAGCTTGTGGATATGATCCGTGATAGGGCTCGAACATTGCATTATTTTTTCCGACAGAAGCTGAAGGCAATAATCCCACAGATCCAATAATAATACTTCCTTGATCAGATAAAATATCACCAAACATATTATCGGTTAATATAATATCGAATTGAGCAGGGTTCTTCATCATCTGAACGGTAGCATTGTCGATATACATGCAGTTTAACTGAACATCAGAATAACTTTTTGCGATCTCGGTTACTACCTTCCTCCAAAGTCTAGAAGTAGCCAAAACATTTGCCTTGTCTACTAATGTTACCTTTCGTTTTCTCTTTTTTGCTGCTTTAAAAGCTAAGTGAGCAATTCTACTAATTTCATTTTCGGTGTATTTACAAAGGTCTGAAGCCGTGCGACCATCATCAGATATTTCTTTTTTACCAAAATAAATTCCTCCTGTTAACTCGCGGTAAATCACTAAATCTGTGCCAATAATTGCTTTGTTATTTAATATGGCGTTTCTAGTGATAGATGGGAATACTTTTACAGGCCTTATACATGCATAAAGTTCTAATTCTCTTCGTAATTGAAATAAACCTTGTTCTGGCCTTATGATTGCAGAAGGGTTGTTGTCGTATTCTATTTCTCCAATAGCACCACATAATACAGCATCTGCTTTTTTGCAAATTCTTAAGGTTTCTTCGGGTAATGGTTTTCCGGTATTTGATATTGCTATTGCTCCGAGATTGGCCTCTTTAAATGAAAAATCATGATTAAAAGTTTCTTCTACTGCTTTTAAACATTTAACGGATTGCTCTAGAACTTCAGGCCCTATACCATCTCCTCCTAATAGGGCTATTTCTAACTGCATTATGCAACACTTTGAATGTTAACCTTAGAAGAAGAAATTATATCATGAATATCTGCATCTATAACTTCTTTTTTACGATCAGCGTATTTCAAAAATTCTTGATATACTTCATCCAATTGAAGTTTAGTTAAATCATAACCAACCTTTTTAGCTCTATAGGCTAATGCAGCTCTTCCACTTCTAGCAGTAAGGACAATAGAAGATTCGTTTACACCGACATCTTCAGGATTGATTATTTCATAAGTTTCTCGGTTTTTTATTACGCCATCTTGATGAATACCAGAACTATGAGCAAACGCATTAGAACCCACAATGGCCTTATTAGGTTGTACTAACATTCCCATTTTTTGAGAAACCATTTGACTTGTACTATATAATAGTCTACTATCAATATTTGTATCGATATTTAATGATGGATGTTGACGCATTACCATTACAACTTCTTCTAAAGAAGTATTGCCGGCACGTTCTCCTATACCATTAATTGTACATTCTATTTGTCGAGCTCCATTAATTGCACCAGCTATAGAATTTGCTGTAGCCAAACCTAAATCATTATGACAATGACAAGATAGAACAGCTTTATCAATATCTTTTACGTTGTCTCTTAAGTATTTTATTTTTGCTCCATATTCAGAGGGTAAGCAATAACCAGTAGTGTCCGGAATGTTTAAAACTGTTGCTCCTGCTTTTATAACGGCTTCACAAACTTGAGCTAAAAATTCGTTGTCAGTTCTGCCCGCATCTTCCGCATAGAACTCAACATCATCAACATAGTTTTTTGCATGGCTAACTGCTGCTACGGCTCGTTCTATTATTGCATCTTTATTGGAGTTAAACTTGTGCTTAATATGTGATTCTGATGTACCAATACCGGTATGAATTCTTGGTCTTACAGCTGGTTTTAAGGCCTCGGCTGCTACCTCTATATCTTTTTTAACAGCTCTTGTCAATCCACATACCGTAGCATTCTTAACTAATTTGGCAATTTCATTTACCGATTTAAAATCACCGGGACTTGAAATTGGAAAACCTGCTTCAATAATATCAACCCCCATAGTTTCCAACCTTTCGGCAATAACTAGCTTTTGAGTAGTGTCAAGTTTACACCCAGGAACCTGCTCTCCATCGCGTAAAGTAGTGTCAAAAATTTGTACTATATCTTTGCTCATTATATTTGTGTAGTTTAGCGGCACTATACGAATATATGGCCCTTGGGTGAAAAGTACACTATTTAAGTGAAATTATTACAATGCCGATGTACTTTTGGTATTAACTAAAACATTGAAAAACAATTGTTTAACCCTTATTTTTTACGATGACAAATACGCACAAAGATGCATTATTTGTTCTGGTGAAATCGCTTTCTAAATCAGAAAAGCGACAGTTCAAGCTTTATGTAGGTCGATTAGGCGTTAATACAGATGCCAAATTTTTATCGCTTTTTATCCTTTTAGATAAATTAAAAAATTATGATGAAACTGCAATTTTAGACAGTGGCATTGTTAAAAAAGCTCAGTTATCTAACCTTAAAGCACACCTCTATAAACAAATTCTTGTAAGCCTTCGTTTGAACCCTGTGAACCAAAATATTAGGGTTCAAATTAGGGAGCAACTTGATTTTGCAACCATTTTGTATCAAAAAGGCTTATATAAACAAAGTCTAAAAATTCTAGATAAAGCAAAAAATATTGCAATTGAGAATGAAGAAAAGAATATTGCATATGAAATAGTGGAACTAGAAAAGATTATTGAAACTCAATTTATTACACGTAGTATTCCTGATCGTGCAGACGAATTAGCAATACAGGCTAAAGAACTATCGGCTCAAAATGTAATGACTAGTAAATTATCTAATTTATCATTACAATTGTATGGTTGGATGTTGAAGGTTGGATATGTGCGGAGTGATGATGATTTTCAAAGAGTAAAAAAATATTTTGAGAAACAATTACCTGCTTATAACCTAGATAGATTGGGTTTTCGCGAAAAATTATGGTTATATAAATCTTATTTATGGTATAGTTTTTTAACTCAGGACTTTCTTTCTTGCTATAAATATTCTAGAAAATGGGTGGATCTATTTGATGAAAGACCTGATATGATTGAAATGCATCCGGTTTTCTTTTTGAAAGGAAATAACTACCTACTGGAATCTTTGTTTAATGTAAAATACAGTTCTCAATTTCAGCAAACACTCGAGGATTTAGAAACGAGAGTTTCAGAAAAGAATTTCCCTAAAAATGACAATATTTCGTCTTTGGTTTTTCTCTATGTTAATTCCCATAAATTGAATTTACACTTTATGGAAGGTACTTTTAAAAAAGGACTTTATTTAGTTAGAATTATAGAGTATGGAATTAACAAACATAAAGATCGAATTGATGAGCATCACATAATGGTACTTTATTATAAAATTGCTTCTCTTTATTTTGGGAATGCCGATAATAAGAACTGTATATTATATTTAAATAAAATCATTAAAAATAAGAACCTTAAGATGCGCGAAGATTTAATGTGCTTTGCTAGAGTTTTAAGCTTAGTGGCTCATTATGAGGCTGGTATGGATTATCACTTAGAAGTTCAGTTAAAAAGCACTTATAAATTTCTATTGAAAATGAATGATATGCATGCGGTTCAAAAAGAGATGCTAAATTTTCTGAGGAACTTAAGAAACATATATCCTCATGAGTTGCGAAGTGAGTTTGAAAAATTGCATAAAGAGTTAAAAAAGTATGAAGATCATCCTTACGAAAAAAGACCATTTTTGTATTTGGATATTATTTCTTGGCTTGAAAGTCACTTACAAAATAAACCCGTTGCACAAATTATACAAAACAAGGCTAAATTGCTCACACGTTAGGCTACTTTGAACACTAAAAAACTACATACTAGACATTTGTTGGAGTTGAATGTGGCAATGCTATTTGGTAGTACATCAGGTGTACTCGGAAGATATATTGAACTGCCAGTAGTGGTAACCATTTGTTTACGTACATTATTAGCTTTTTCAATATTATATGTCTACTGTAAATGGCGTAAATTCTCTTTAAAAATTTATAAAGAAGACCGACTGCATTTATTTGTTGGTGCTGTTTTAATGGGAGCTCATTTTGTTGCTTATTTTTATGCTTTACAATATTCGAATGTGGCTATTGCCATGCTCTCATTATTTACATACCCGGTAATTACTTCTTTTTTAGAGCCCATTTTGTTAAACACAAAATTTCAAAAAATTCATTTAATTTTAGCTGCATTATTGCTCTGTGGAATATACTTTTTAGTACCTAATTTTAATTTAGATAATTCGTATTCAATAGCTGTTATATTTGGTATTGTAGCAGCTGTATGTTATGCTCTAAGAAATATTTTGATGAAGTCTAAAGTGCAGAAGTATAATGGTTCTTTTTTAATGTGCTATCAAATGGGGGTAAGTGGGGTACTCTTAATTCCTGCATTGTTTTTTATTGATTTTGAAACTGTAGCTACACAATGGAAAGGTTTATTAGCGTTAGCTTTATTGACAACCGCTATAGGCCATACTATGTTTTTAAATAGTTTCAAACATTTTTCTATTACCACTGCAAGTATATTAAGTAGTATTCAACCCGTATATGGAATTATTTTAGGAGCTCTTTTTCTCTCTGAAATTCCCACAATAACCACTGTTTTTGGTGGAGCGCTTATATTGGCTTCAGTAATTATTGAAAGTTTGCGATCCAGAAAAAAAGCATTAATTTAATTATTTGATTCTTCTTGATTAATACTTGGTGTTCCCATTCCAAATTGACCTATAAGGCCATCACCTATTTTTTGAAATTCTTCATTTTTGGCCATTTCTCTTACTTTAACAGGATCAAAATTCCCATTAAAATAAAGGAAAGAACCAGTAGCTGTATTATTGTTATAAATTAAAATTTCTTTGACTGCATCACGCTTTTCACGTATTGATACAACATTGCGTTTTAACTCATTATTTTTTCGATAAACTTCAATGAAAGAGTTACCTGTAATTCCATTCATTTGCTTATTTAGAAATTCTGTTCTTTCTGCGGTGGCACTAGGAAATTGCATGTATCGTAAATCTTTTGTATTACCAATTAAAGAATTCATCTCGGGTGAAATATTACCTAACATAGATAACATAAAATGAGGTACTCGTACTGCGGTAACATGGTTATCATTCTTATGAGCTTCGTAAAAAGTGTCAATAGAATTGTATGTCCCACAAGCAGAAAATGCAATAAAACTAAGAATCAAAAGTGCTCGCTTAATCATGGTATAGTGTTTTTTAGTTCGTTAAATATATGAAAACGTGTCTAATAGACTATTAACAACAAGCGTTCCAAACTGGATCTTCAGGTGGTGGAGCCAAAATATTTAAAGGTTCTTTTTTTACAGGATGCATAAAAGAAAGGGCACGAGCATGTAAATGTATACTGTTATTTTTGTTACTTCGGTCAGCTCCATACTTTAAATCGCCTTTTATAGCACAATCGATGGCTGCTAATTGTGCTCGTATTTGATGATGTCTACCTGTATGTAAATCAATTTCTAAAAGATAAAAGTTATCCAGTTTTTTTAAAATAAAATAATCTAATATAGCTTTTTTACTTTCCTTAACTTCTTTAATGTGAGCGTACGATTTATTTTGTTTTGGATTTCTTTTTAGCCAATGAACTAACCGATCTTTCTGTTTAGGTGGGTTTTTTTTTACTACTGCCCAATACGTTTTATTTGCAGTTTTTTCTGCGAAAAGTTTATTCATTCTAGTTAATGCTTTCGACGTGCGTGCAAAAACTACTATTCCAGATGTTGGTCGGTCTAAACGATGTACAACGCCCAAATAAACAGCTCCTGGTTTGTGATATTTTATTTTAATGTATTCTTTAACAACTTCACTTAATGGGGTATCACCTGTTTTATCACCTTGCACAATGTCACCTGGTCTTTTATTTACTATTATCAGATGATTATCCTCGTAAAGCACTTGTAAATTAGATGCAGAAGAAATTATTTTTTGCATCGTTACAGAATTTGTTTCTTAGTAATTAGCGTAATAAATAATATTAGTAAGACACCCATGGTAACAGAAACATCGGCCATATTAAATATTCCAGTTTTAAATATTCCTATTTCTATAAAAAAGAAATCAGTAACAGAACCATAAACAATTCTGTCGATAAGATTTCCTATACCCCCACCAATGACACTTGCAAATGCTAATGCCATTAATTTGTCTAAATCTTTTTTTCTTAAAATTCTGTAGAGTAAAACTAATAAAACTAGTACAGGTATTACTTGTAGAAATATTACTTTAAGCATAGGGGAGAGGTTGCTTCCAAATCCTAGCATTGCACCCGAATTTTCTACATTGGTTAAAATAAAGTTATCTCCAATTAGTTGAATATAATCACTAGTTTCAACATTTTTACGAACCACTTCTTTTGAGATTTGATCACAGCCAATGTTAAGTAATACAATTGTAATTATTAACATATTTCGTAAAATAGAATTTGTTAGCATTTTACAATTATTATAGATAAGAGAGTTTTGTTTATTATAAAAACTAAAAGAGTAAGATGTTTATTTTCAATTAATACTTGGCTAATATTGTTCTTCATCGTTCGGGAAATCTTTGCTTTTTACGTCACCAACATATTGAGCTATAGCATTACCCATGTCTTCATATAAATTCATATAACGTCTTAAAAAACGTGGATTAAATTCATGTGTCATTCCTAATAAATCATGTATTACTAGAACTTGACCATCTGCATATTTTCCACCTCCAATTCCTATTGTTGGTATTGATATGCTTTCCGATACTTGCTTGGTTAAATCTGCAGGAATTTTTTCAACAACAATACTAAAGCATCCAAGCCGCTCTAATAATTTTGCATCTTCTATTAGTTTTTCAGCTTCGCCTTTTTCTTTTGCACGAACAGCATAAGTTCCAAATTTATAAATTGCTTGTGGGGTTAAACCTAAGTGTCCCATTACAGGAATTCCCGCATTTAATATTCGTTTTACTGATTCTTTTATTTCAATACCACCTTCTAATTTTACAGCATGCGCACCACTTTCTTTCATTATACGTATTGCGGAGCGTAAAGCTTCTTTTGGATCACTTTGATAGCTCCCAAAAGGAATGTCTACTACAACTAAGGCTCGTTTTACCGCCCTAATTACGGAGGACGCATGGTATATCATTTGATCCAAAGTTATTGGTAATGTAGTTTCATGACCGGCCATAACATTACTAGCAGAATCACCAACTAAGATGACATCTACCCCAGCCGAATCTACTATTTTTGCCATTGAATAATCGTAAGATGTAAGCATGGATATCTTTTCTCCTTGCTGTTTCATTTCAACTAACGATTTTACAGTTACTCTTTTATATTCTTTTTTTGCAGTTGACATTAAGTTTTATTTAGAAGGATAAAAATAGGTAAAAGTTAAAGATTTATAGGTTTGTCTTATTCTGTTATTTTTGATTGAATTTAAATTCTTGAAGTATGAAAAAGTTAATTTCCGTAATAATAATATTCATATGCTTAAAAATCTCTGCGCAATCTGAAGAAAAATTAGCTGTACAACAAACTATTGAAACATTTTTTAAAGGCTTTCATGCTCAAGATTCTATAGAAATGAAAAGTGTTGTACATGGTAAAATTATTTTGCAGACCATTATTAATGTTTCTGATGGTAGTCATCAAATAAAAACTGATGATTTCAGTGATTTTCTAATAAGTATTTCTAAAATTCCAACTGAAATGAAGTTTGAAGAGAAAATTTTAAGTTATAATGTACAAATTGATGGCCCTATGGCTAATGCTTGGACCAAGTATGAATTTTGGATTAATGGTGCGTTAAACCATTGTGGCGTTAATTCTTTTCAGTTATTAAAAGAAGGTGAAATTTGGAAAATAGTTTATTTAATTGATACTCGTAGAAAAGAAGGCTGCTGATAATGGTAAAATTAAATTTGAAAAATCTATTTTTCTATTGTAAAAATGAACTTTGCTCCATTACCTTTTTCCGATTCTAGTTTTATTTGTCCGCCACTTTTTTCTACTATTTTTTTAACTGTTGCCAAACCTATACCATTACCAGAAACTCCAAATTTATCCTTACTAGTAAGAACATTAAATATTTCAAAAACCTTTTCTTGGTTTTCCTTTGCTATTCCGGGGCCATTATCCTCAACATAAAGTTCATAATGTGTTTTAGAATCGGTTAATCCTATTTCGATTTTCACCTTTTCTTTATCATTATATTTAATAGCATTTGTAATTAGGTTAATTAATATTTGTTCAAGAGCGGTTCTATTTGTGAGAATTTGTGCAATTGAAGATTTTAAGTTGAACATCATATCATTTTCAAAAGCAAAAAGACCATTAATATCTTTAATCATTTCCTCAACATTGATCGGTGTTTTATTCTCTGTTAATACGCTTTCACTTCTGCTATAATCTAATAAACCAGTAATTAATGTTTTAAGCTTTTCGGAAGATTTTGCCATTAAATCTAACATTTCATTACCTTCATTATCTAACTTATCTCCATATTGTTTAATTAAAAGTTGTGAGAAACCATTAATATGTGTTAGTGGAGATTTTAAATCATGTGCTGCGAGAAATGCAAAACGTTCTAATTCTTGGTTTTTTTCTTCTAAAGTTTGCTGTGTTTTTTCTAACGAAATTTTAGTCTTTCTAAGATTTAAAATGTTCATTACCTGCTTTCCTAATGCAGTTAAAGAATGTATTTGACTTTGACTTAATAATTTTGGTTTATTATCAATTACACATAAAGTGCCTAAGGGTAATCCATTATCGCTTATTAATGGTACACCAGCGTAAAATATTACTTCTGGGCCACCAGTAACCAATGGATTGTCATGAAAACGCTCATCTTTTCTAGCGTCTTGTACAATAAGTACATTGTCTTGATCATTTATTGCGTGAGCGCAAAATGCCAAGTCTCTTGGTGTTTCCGTTGCATCTAAGTTATGTTTAGATTTAAACCATTGTCGGTCTCGGTCTATAAGACTAATTAAAGAAATGTTTGTGCCGCATATTTCTGAAGCAATAGCAGTAATATTATCATAATCAGTCTCTGATAAAGTATCAAGAATTGAATATGATTTTAAAGATTTTAAACGTTCTTTTTCGTTTTTATGATTTTTTGGTTTTAACATATGAGAATTACTCTTAAAATTTAAGTAGTACTAAGTAAACTACAATCCTATTTTTAAATATTCCATTATTGCTTGTTCTCCAATTAAAGCATTCGTTGGTCGTTTATGCTTATCATTGAAAACTTTTAATTCATCAGAAGAAAGTATTGTAACATAACTTTCATCAAAACCATTGTTATACGGCGTGTTATAGGGTAATTTTAAATGATGCTTGAAAAAATTGTATGCAGCAGCTCTTTTCGAATAAGCATAGTCATGACGCTCAAGCGGTAGGTGTACATTCTCAACTCTATTTTCAGCATTATATTGTGCATAAACCCTTTGAACATACGGAAATTCTATTCGTGGGGTATTTCTAGTCCAATCGCCACTATCCGAAATCATTAGCATTGGACGTGGTGCGCATAAAGCAGCAATTTCAACATTATTTGTTTGGTGGTTTGCACTTTGATGTACTGGCATTCCACTTTCGCAAACACACCCACCAAAAAAGTGAGCTGATATTTGCACTGCTGGTATAGCTACACTTATTCTATCATCAAGAGCAGTTAACATAAAAGTTTGTGTTCCTCCACCAGAGCCACCTGTCATGCCAATTCTATTAGAATCTACATCAGGTCTTGATATGAGATAATCTAGCACTCGTCGGCTGTTATAGGTTTGTAATAAGAGGGCAATTGGCATTTTATGTTTGGTTTGATCATTTTCACCATACCCTATCATGTCGTATGCAAAAACAACTGCTCCCATTCGTGCTAATACTGCTGCTCTTTTTTGAACATAATGTGTAAAGCGCTTATCAGCCAAATGTCCATGAGGACTTAATACTGCAGCATACTTTTTTTCGTCACCTATTGGTTTATATAAATTTCCAGTGATGTAGAAACCTGGAAAGCTTTCAATAGCAATATTCTCTACGGTATAACCATCCATAGTTCTTTTACTGTGAATGATAGTATTGAACTTACCAATAATCCTTGGCATTTTGTTAAGCTCCATTCCATTAATAATGCCTTGTTTTATTTGATTTCGTCGCTTTTCCCAAGATTCTAAATCATCCCATTCAGATGCAAATTTTTTCATTATTGCGTTCGCTTCATCTTCAGTCCAAAAATGCCCTTGGCAAAGTCTATTTTCTTGAGCCGATGCTATTGTATTAAATAATAAAAGAAATACGATACTTAAATAAATTTTCATTTTTAATTAAGGTTATAAAATTCAATCATTGAATTTAGCTTCTTTCATTTGTGATTGCAACAGTTTGCTATTGAAAAAAAGTGGAGTTATATAACTTTGATAGAAAAAATTAGAAAAAGTGCTATATCTGTCAATGTCTCATATGACACTTAATTCGACCGACATTTGTTGTTGAAAAAAGCTTATTAATCCGTTGTTGCCATTTGAAATGAATTAAAAATGACATCCTGTCAGTATTTTTGTCTTGGCATATTGTTTGACATTAGTGAAGTGATTGTAAAATAAAACGCTAATTAAATACATATATAAATGAGCAAGATTATTGGAATTGATTTAGGTACAACCAACTCTTGTGTCTCGGTAATGGAAGGTAACGAGCCAGTGGTTATTCCTAATGCGGAAGGTAAAAGAACTACTCCGTCTGTAATCGCATTCGTTGAAGGAGGCGAGATAAAAGTTGGGGATCCTGCCAAAAGACAGGCAGTAACTAACCCTGAAAAAACGGTTTATTCAATTAAACGTTTTATGGGTAATAAATACTCAGAATCTAAAAAAGAAGCTGAGCGAGTACCCTATAAAGTAGTAAAAGGTGACAACGATACTCCACGTGTGGATATTGATGGTAGATTATATACACCACAAGAATTATCGGCAATGGTGCTTCAAAAAATGAAGAAAACTGCTGAAGATTATTTAGGACAAGATGTTTCTAGAGCGGTAATTACGGTACCAGCGTATTTTAATGATGCGCAGCGTCAGGCAACTAAAGAGGCAGGTGAAATTGCTGGTTTAACTGTAGAACGTATTATCAATGAACCTACCGCAGCATCTTTAGCGTATGGTATGGATAAAAAAGATACCGATCAAAAAATAGTTGTTTTTGATTTTGGTGGAGGTACGCACGATGTTTCTATTCTAGAATTAGGAGATGGAGTTTTTGAGGTGTTATCAACAGACGGTGATACACACTTAGGAGGTGATGATGTTGATCAAAAAATAATTGATTGGTTGGCTGAAGAATTCAAAAAAGACGAGAGCATAGACCTTCGTGATGATGCTATGGCTTTACAACGTTTACGTGAGGCTGCTGAGAAAGCAAAAATTGAATTATCTTCTTCTGCACAAACTGAAATTAACTTACCATATGTTACTGCAACGGCAACAGGACCAAAGCACTTAGTTCGTACGTTGTCACGTGCTAAGTTTGAGCAATTGATTTCCGATTTAGTTGCTCGTACAATTGAGCCTTGCCAAACTGCCTTAAAAGCAGCTGGTCTATCTAAGAGTGATATTGATGAAATTATTTTGGTCGGTGGTTCAACTCGTATTCCTGCTGTACAAGAAGCGGTTGAGAAATTCTTTGGAAAAGCACCTTCTAAAGGTGTAAATCCAGATGAGGTGGTTGCTGTTGGTGCTGCTATACAAGGTGGAGTTTTAACAGGTGATGTTAAAGATGTTTTGTTATTAGATGTTACACCACTTTCATTAGGTATTGAAACTATGGGTAATGTTTTCACTAAGCTAATTGAAGCAAATACAACGATTCCTACAAAGAAATCGCAAGTGTTTTCTACTGCAGCTGATAATCAGCCCTCTGTTGAAATTCATGTTTTGCAAGGTGAGCGTGCCATGGCTGCAGATAACAAAACAATTGGTCGCTTTCACTTAGATGGAATTCCTCCTGCGCAAAGAGGTACTCCACAAATTGAAGTAACTTTTGATATCGATGCAAACGGAATCATTAAAGTTTCAGCTACTGATAAAGCTACTAATAAAACACAAGATATTAGAATTGAAGCTTCTTCTGGCTTAACAGAAGAAGAAATCGAAAAGATGAAAGCTGAGGCTGAAGCAAATGCTGAATCTGATAAAGCTGCAATGGAAAAAGCTAGTAAGTTAAACGAAGCGGATAGCATGATTTTTCAAACGGAAAAGCAGTTGAAAGAATTCGGAGATAAATTATCTGACGAAAAGAAAAAGCCAGTTGAGGAAGCATTGGAAGAATTGAAAACCGCATTTGATACTAAAGATGTAGCTGTAATTGAGCCAGCTCTAGAAAAAATCAATGAGGCTTGGAAAGTTGCATCTGAAGAAATGTACAAGGCACAAGCTGAAGCACAACAAGGTGGTGCAGCTCCAGAAGGAGAGGCAACAGCAGATGCTGCAGAAGGTGATAATGTTGAAGATGTAGACTTTGAAGAAGTAAAATAAGTACTACTTTTTACATATAATAAACCCGCAAGAATAAAATCTTGCGGGTTTTTTTATGCTATATGGAGGATTATTTTAATTTCAATTTTCTTGAAGGCTCTCTGCCATAACCATTAACAATAATAGAATCTTTTGTAAAATTAACCGTTGCAAATGAAGTGGAACTCTCAGTATCAACCATACCTTTGAAATTTAAAAAATGAACACCGCTTCTTTGTACATAGCCACCATTATGATTGTGACCATTGAAGTAAAATTCAACACATTCATAGTTATCTATAAGGGCAAGTAATTGTTCATAATTCCATAAATTATGCGTCTGTTCTTCACCGAAAGCAGGAAAATGACAATAAAATCCAACTCGCTCATTGTTCTGTTGAGCTAATAAAAGTTCATGCTCTACCCAAGTTAATTGCTTGCGGCTTAATCCACCATTCCATTCGACTAAATTTGGTGGATTACTTTTTGATAAAAGTTCAAAGATAGAATCGGTCTGTTGTCTTTTTTCTTCAGTTAGGGCTCCATGCTTACTTAGATCATTTCCATCTAAAATAATAAATCGCCAATTATTTTTAACTAAACTGTAGTAACGACTCTTTAAATTCATTTTTTCGAAGACTATATGCTTTAAAGAATCGGCAACACTAAAATCATGATTACCTAAAACATGATATTTGTCTGCTTTAAGGCTATTCCATATAGGCGCAACAGTATCAAAGCTCGCGAAATTTTTATCTATAAAATCACCTAAATGAATTGAAAACTTTAAATCCTGATCATTTAAAATATCTACAGCATGTTGTAAGCGTTCTTCAGATTTTTTATAGTAACGTACACCAGATGGTTCACAAAAGCAATATTGACAGTCCGCAATTACACCAATGGTAAAAGATTCAGGTTTCTGCTCTATTTCTTTTTTAGATTTACAAGAACATACACTAATTATTAAGAGCATTACAAAATTGCGTTTCAACATATTTCTAATTTTTAAGTAAATATTTGTTGCTAAATATACAAGTCAAACTTTATTCAATAAAATTGAATAGACTACGTTGTATTAACTTAGTATAGATTTAGCACGGTAATTGTTTCTATTTGTAGGAATAACAAGTAATTTTGCCATATGAATAATAATATTAAAATAATATTCATCTTTTTTGTTTTCTGCTTTTATAGGCTGTCTGCACAGGAGACTCAAATTTTCAAGGTTGAAGATTTTGACTTAAAAGGGAAAGTGAAGTCCTGCCTAGTAGTTACCAAATATGGCAAGGAGGAATATGAATTTGATAAAATAGGAAGATTAATTAAGTCGGTAACGCGCTATAGTGATACTGATTATGATATTACGCGTTATACCTTTAGTGGTGATGAATTAAAAGAGAAGCGAACAGAGAATTATAGAGAGGGTAAATTTGATCCGGCAATTTCTTTTGGAAACTTTTATACAGTTGAACAAACTAAACCAAGATTGGTTATTGAAAAAGTTTTTTCATATGAAAAAGAATTTTTAGATAGTTATAAATATACCTATAATGAGGAAGGAGATCTAATAGCAATTTTACATTCCGGATCAGATGGTGAAAATGAAACTTTAATTGAACATTCCAAAAAGGAAAATAGTGCATCTGAGATTTATAAATTAAATGGTGTAATTAAGAAAACTGTTAATATTACAATTGATGATACCAAAAACACGAAAACAGAACTTACTACTAATTATATGGATGGTATTCCATCTACTGCTATTGAGAAAGTTTTTAAGAATAAACAATTGATAGCTGAAACTCAATTTAATTATGTAGCTGAAAAAAAGGAATTAGTTCCGCTGGAGAAGAAAAGCATTAGTTATGTACAAAGTGGTGTTAAGAATAAAGTTGTAACATTAATTGGAAATACAGAAAAAGTACATCAATATATTTATCAATTTGATAATGGTGATTCTGGTAATTGGGTAAAGGAAATTATAGCTCCAGATAACTTATATACTACTCGTAAAATTGAATATTTTCCTGAAGAATCGGCTGCGAAACCAGAGTAGTCGTTAAAATTATTCTTTCACTATTTGGGTAATTATATCTTTTTTAATTTCGTGCCCACCTTCAAATCGAATAAATTTTGCTTTACCATTAAATAAAATTTCAATTTTTTTGTTTTCTTTTTGCATACTTTCGTTTGTTAGGTACTCATCTTTATTTCCAATAATAATACTCACTTTTGTATTATTTTTTTCTAAAAATTTAAAATCTAAAGCGTGTAGTTCTTTAGGTATACCACCTGCATAACATACTAATTGCGAGCATTTTATTTTTCTTAATGCCACCCATCTAGTTGCAATAGAGACCCCCTGTGAAAACCCGAAAACAATAAAATTTGGATCAGAAGGTAAATTTTCGTTTTCTAAAACTGAATCAATTGAATTTAAAACATTTGCTATTTCTGTTCTTGTATTTTCTTTGGTGAGCCAACTCGCTCCTACATGTTTGTACTTGTTTTTTAAATAGTATTTAGAAGGAGCTTGTGGAGCAATAATGTAGTTTTCTTCAGACTTCAGTGTATCGAAAAAGTTGATAAAATAACGGCTTAAATATCCGATGCCATGAAAAACAATCCAAATATTTTTTGTCTTTGAGTTTAATGTATTTAAAGTGGTATAGGTATTTGTAGTAGTATATGAGTTTTGTTTTTCGATGCTATTCATATTTTATTTCAAATTGCTAAGCTAGTCTTGAATATAATTAAGATGGTAATAGTATTTTTACAAAAATTCGATTTTATGAATGAATTTCAAGAAAAGATACTTAAAATCTGTAACGAAACCACAAAAAATACTTTAATGGAAACTTTGGGTATTACGTATGTTGATGTTGGAGCTGATTATTTGACTGCCACGATGCCCGTTACACCTGCCGTACACCAACCAGATGGTGTTCTACATGGTGGCGCAACTGCTGCTTTAGCAGAAAGTGTTGGTAGTGTTGCTGCACATATATTCTTAAATGCAAAAGATATAATGATACGTGGCACCGAAATTACTGCTAATCATGTAGGTGGTATAAGAGAGGGACTTGTATATGCTACTGCTACAGCCATTCATAAAGGTCGTACAACACAATTGTGGGATATAAAAGTTACAAATGGCGATGGTAAATTAATATCTTCTTGTAGACTTTCAACAATAGCATTACCAAAAAAGTAATATGTGGCAGCGTATTGAAAAACAGTTGAAATCTCAGCTTCCGTTTGTGGTTTATCGAAAACCTAGACATTCAGATATTCAAGTTGTTTTACAGAAAAATGATGTGCTAAATAAAGTTTTGGATTATAGTGAAACTGGCTTTGTTTTCGCTCCTTTTGAACTAAAAAAGGATTCCTATTACATTAAAGTTGATGAATTTTATTCTGAAATTAATTGTGATTTAGATACTGAATCAAATTCAATTGTTCAAAAATTAAATCAGGATGCTGGTCGCGATGCATATATCGCATTATTAAAAAAATCAATTCAAGAAATTGAATCGGGATTATTTCGAAAAGTAGTGCTTTCTCGTAAGATAATGGTGGAAAATAATATATCACCAATAACACTTTTTAAAAGAATAATTTCTTTATATACAAATGCATTTTGTTATTTATGGTTTCATCCTAAAGTTGGATTGTGGTTAGGAGCAACTCCAGAAATTTTGTTACAAACTAATGGAGATTTGCTTACAACAATGTCTTTAGCGGGTACATTGCCATATAAAAGAGTTAGTAAACCTTATTGGGGCTTAAAAGAAATAGATGAACAAGCATTGGTAACAGAGTATATTTTGAATGCTTTAAAAGGAGAAGTAGACAATTTGCTTGTATCTGAATTAGAAACAATTCGAGCCGGAAGTTTGCTTCATTTGCGCACAAAAATCACAGGTAATCTAAAATCGAATAATCTAAATAATATTGTAAGAGCTTTGCATCCAACACCCGCAGTATGCGGATTTCCAAAATTGGAGGCCATGAGATTTATTATAGAAAATGAAAACTATAATCGAGAGTTTTATGCAGGTTTTTTAGGGGAGTTAAATTTTGGAGAAAAAAACTCTACAACGCTTTATGTAAATCTTAGATGCATGCAGCAAGTTGAAAACCAAATGAAAATATATGTTGGGGGAGGGGTTACCAAAGATTCGAACCCAGAAAATGAATGGCAAGAAACAGTGAATAAAAGCCGTACCATGTTGCGAGTGCTTTCCAATTAATAATTTTGGGTAGCATAATCTTGGGTCGTATTTTTGTATGTTACACGTTCAAAATTTATGGATCAATCAAGTATACCCTCAGCGCAACTATTAGTTAAGCAATGTAAGATTTACGGAATTAGAAATGTTGTTATTTCTCCGGGTTCAAGAAACGCTCCATTAACTTTAAGTTTTACTGAGGATTCATTTTTTAAATGTTTTAGTATTGTTGATGAACGCAGTGCTGCTTTTTTTGCCATGGGTATTGCGCAACAACTTAAGGAGCCAGTAGCTGCTGTTTGTACTTCTGGTAGCGCTTTGTTAAATTATTATCCTGCTGTCGCAGAAGCATTCTATAGTGATATTCCACTTGTGTTAATATCTGCTGATAGACCGAGTTATAAAATTGATGTTGGTGATGGCCAAACTATACGCCAAGACAACGTTTTTGAGCGGCATATTGGGTATTCTGCAAATTTGAAATTAGATGTAACTCATGCTACAGATTGTATCATTAAGTATGCTCCAGAGTTAATAATGGAGGATATCGAAACAGCTCAGAAAAAGGTAATCGAAAATAATAATGCTTTGCTTGAAAAGGCATTAACAATGGCACGTGTTAAATCTATTCCGGTACATATTAATATTCCTTTTGAAGAACCATTGTACAATATGGTTTCTAAAAATGTTAGCTCTTACAATGATATTGTACCAAAAAATAAAGAAACATTTTCGTTTGATTTAGAACAATTTATTTCTATTTGGAATAATGCAAATCGGAAAATAATATTGGTTGGTACGAACCCACCAAATGATATTGATCAAGAATATCTTGATGTTTTAGCAGCAGATGATTCGGTAATTTTTTTAACTGAAACCACATCTAACTTACATCATGATAGATTTTTTTCCAGTATTGATAGTATAATTGCGCCTATAGAAAAATCTGATAATAAAGAAGAACTATTTAATTCGCTTCAACCAAATATACTATTAACATTTGGGGGATTAATTGTTTCCAAAAAAATTAAAGCTTTTCTGAGAAATTATAAGCCCAAGCATCATTGGCATATAAATTCAAAAAAAGCCAATAACACATTTTATAGTTTAACACAGCATTTTAAAGTTCATCCAAATGTTTTTTTTAAAAGCTTTATTAAAGATATAGTTCCAGTTAGTAGCCAATATTTTGGATTTTGGAATACAAGGAAAAATTATTACGAAGATAAACGTGCTGAATATTTAAAAACTATTCCGTTTTCTGATTTTGTAGCTTTTAAGCAAATATTAGAAAGCATACCGAATGCTTATCAATTGCAATTATCAAATAGCTCAACTGTTAGATATGCGCAATTATTTGATTTAAATGCTACACTAAAAGTATTTTGTAATAGAGGTACTAGTGGTATAGACGGTAGTGTGTCTACAGCGGTTGGCGCTTCTATTTATAGTAGCTCACCAACACTTTTGATAACGGGTGATTTAAGTTTTTTATATGATAGTAATGGTTTATGGAACAATTATCTAAAGAATGATTTTAGAATAATTGTTATTAATAATCAGGGTGGGGGAATTTTTAGAATTTTGCCAGGTCACCGTGAAACTTCCAATTTTCAGACTTATTTCGAAACGCCGCAAAACTTACAAATCATTCATTTATGTAAGCTCTATAACATAAAGTTTATTACAACTGATAGTTCAAAAAATTTAAAGAATATATTAAAAGAGTTTTTCGCTCCTTCGGAAAATCCTAAGTTATTAGAAATAAAAACTCCTAAATCTATCAACAATCAAATTTTGCTCGATTATTTCGATTTCATATCTTAGCCATACATAACTATTAACATATTACTATAAACATTTATTAAACACATTAATTATGAGTTCAAAAAGAGACGATTTAATTGTAAAGTATGTAGCGGATATTAAAGACAAATTTGGTGAAACACCAGATATGGATCTTTTAAAAAAGGTAACGATTGGTCTTGGTCCGGCTATTTATAATCTTGATGCTTCTAAAGTATCTGGTGGTGACCAAAAGGAATTAGATACAGTAAAGAAAAACTATTTAATGAAAAAGTTAGGTCTTGATGATAGTCCTAAATTAATGGAGGCTATAAAAAGTGTTATGGATACTTATGGTTCTTCAAATAGAAACAAACATCGTGCTGTTATCTACTATATGTTATGCAAGCACTTTAAGAAAGCAGCTGTTTACAATAAGTAGATTTTAATGAGTATTGAAAACCGTCAAGCAATTGTTTGACGGTTTTTTTTTGCTTATAATTTAGATATACCTTTACAAAATGATTCAATTAGGTAATTATAACGAACTGGAAATTTTAAGAGATACCAGTGTAGGACTTTTTTTAGGTAGTGAGGGGGGTACAGAAATATTGTTACCAAATAAATATGTGCCTAAATCTTATGAAATAGGAGATGTGATTAAAGTGTTTTGCTATCTCGATCACGAGGAAAGACCTGTCGCTACTAATATTGACCCCTTTATTATAAGAAATACTTTTAGTTTGTTACGTGTAGCTGAAGTCAACCAATTTGGAGCATTTCTAGATTGGGGCTTGGAAAAACATTTATTAGTACCCTTTAGTGAGCAACGAGATAAAATGAAAGAAGATCAGTGGTATGTAGTTTACTGTTATCTAGATGAGAAAACATTTAGACTAGTTGGATCAAATAAACTTGAAAAATTCATTGACAATGAAAATTTAGCTATTAAAAATGGCGATGAAGTAAATTTAATAATCACTAGATTAACCGATTTAGGTTGGGAAGTAATTATAAATAATTCTTATAAAGGACTTGTTTATGATAACGAGGTTTTTCAAAAAATAGCAATAGGAGATAAAATTAAGGGATATATTAAAAATGTAAGACCTGATAATAAAGTTGATGTTTCGCTACAACCATTAGGTGTTGAAAGTTTGGAACCAACAGCAGAAAAAATATTGAATAAAATTATTGCGCAAAATGGTTTCTTACCATTGCACGATAAGTCGAATCCGCAAGAAATTTCTAAAGCACTTCAAATGAGTAAAAAAACTTTTAAAAAGGGGATTGGTGTTTTATATAAAGCTCGTAAAATAGACATTAAAGATGATGGTGTTTATTTAATTCAATAGAAATTCTATTCTTAAATTGAGAATTAGGCAATTGTTTTTTATGCAATTAAATAGACCACGATTTAATTAGGTTTTACCACTAAAATTTTTACTTTTACAACATTCTGTTATCCATATTGAAAAACATTCATGTTATTTGGTTAACTTTATATGAAACCTTGTAAAACCCTGAATACATGCCTTTTATAGAAGAAAGTGATTTATTAGAATTACATAAGGATATTGATAAAGCTCAAATAATAAATGAGCGACTCTTAGATCAAATAAAAATTAAGAACAAAGAATTGAAAACTAGTAAAATTCAACGCAATGTTCTTGGGGGTATTACAGCATTATTTTTGGCGGGTACATTAGCTGTTACTGGTTTAACAGCCGGATTAAGTATGAATAAGAATTCTTATGAACAACAGAACAATTTATTAGTATCCATTGATAGTTTAGATGCTATTAAATCTAGAATCGATAATCTAAAACAACAAAATGAAGAGCTAAGTTTGGTAAATGATTTTTACTTAGCAAAAAAGTTTTTAGAAAAAGAAACTATTTATTCTGTGCAGGTAAAATCTTTTGTAGATAACAATGTTGCTCTCGCTTCAGAGGCCTTAACTAATACATTGTTTGTAAAAACTAATCCGTTTTACTCGTATTCTCTTGGTAACTTTGGCACTTTAGAAGAGGCTCAGAAATTTAGAGCAGAATTGGTAGATATAGGTTTTCAAGATGCATTTGTTGCATCTTATAAAGAAGGTAAACGAATTCAAATAGAAGATCCTTATTAGTTTTGACGAAAATTAAGGCATGGTTAAATGCTGCTAGGTTACGTACATTACCACTTTCTGTTTCCGGAATTATTGTAGGTTCTGCTATTGCAAAATATCATGAAAAAAGTGATACATTAATTTTCATTCTTGCACTATTGACGACTATTGGATTTCAGATTACTTCAAACTTCGCAAATGATTATGGCGATGGTGTAAAAGGTACCGATAATGATAATCGAATTGGGCCCAAACGCGCATTGCAATCAGGACTACTTACTCGTGCTGAATTAAAGAAAGGTATATTAATTTCTATAATAATTTGCATAGTTCTTGTAAGTTTCCTTTTGTATGCAGCTTTTGGATTGGAGGAACCAAAATATTTAATACTCTTCTCAATATTAGGAATTTTAAGTATTTGGGCGGCAATTAAATATACAGTTGGAAAATCTGCTTACGGTTATAGTGGTCTTGGTGATTTATTTGTCTTTTTATTTTTTGGACTTGTAGCTGTATTAGGTTCAATGTTTCTATATACCAAGTATATAACACTTTTATCTTTACTGCCAGCTATAAGTATTGGACTACTTTGTACTGCAGTTTTAAACTTAAATAACCTCAGAGATTACGAGACTGATAAGAAATCTCAAAAGAATACGTTAGTAGTATTGATGGGGTTTGAAAATGGAAAGAAATACCATTATTTATTATTGTTAATTTCTTTTCTATGTATTGGTCTTTTTATGGTTACAAGTTTTAATAATTGGCTTGTATACCTACCTTTAATTGCATTTGTATTGATTTTCGTACATTTGTTTAAGGTGTATAATATCAAAGAACCAGTATTGTTAGACCCAGAGCTAAAGAAATTGGCACTTAGTACATTTTTCTTGGCTATACTGATTTTTATCAGCTGTTATTATAAAAACTAAATTGAAATGCTAACTAACCACCTAAACGACCTAAATCTTGGAACAACCAATTAGAATTCTTATCGTTGAAGACAATGTAATCATCGCAGATGATATGCAATCTATGCTTGAAGAGATTGGCTATGAAATTGTTGATAATGTTATAGTCTATGAACAGGCCGAAGAAGTTTTAAAAACCAAAGAAGTTGACCTTGTGTTAATTGATATAATTCTTGCATCTGATAAAACAGGAATTGATCTTGGAAAACATATTAGAGAGAATTATGATATTCCATTCATTTTCGTTACTTCTAACTCAGATAGGGCAACAGTAGAAAATGCAAAAACAGTGAAACCAAACGGATATTTGGTTAAACCTTTTGAACAACAAGATTTATATACTTCTATTGAAATTGCGCTTTCTAATTTTATTCATTCACCAAAAGGTGAGAATGGGGAAAGTGCACCAGCTCCTGTTGCAGATGGCCCCATGTCTAATGCCGTATTAAAAGACTCCATCTTTGTTAAAAAACAACACCTTTACTATAGAATTCAATTCGGCGATATACAATTTATAAAAGCTGATAATGTTTATTTAGAGGTAAATACAATTGATAAAAAGTTCTTGGTAAGATCTCCTTTAAAAGATTATCTAGAAAAGTTACCTAAGAATAAGTTTTATAGGGCGCATAAATCATATATAGTTAATGTAGACCATATTGATGCAATTAACTCAAAAGATATTATGATTAATGAAACTTTAATTCCAATTTCAAAAGATTTTAAAGAGTTTATTATCTCCGCAATGAATTCTTAATACTTATATTAAATAAATAAAAAAGGTGCTTTATTAGGCACCTTTTTTATTTGAAAAATTTAATAATCTCTTTGGTAATTGATTTAATTTATAAGTTTATTCTTAATTTTTATGTAGGAATAGTTAATATATGAATTTTAAAATTATCGTTTAAATACTATATTTATCGATAAAATACTTCATTTGGATTAAAAAATACATTTCACCACAAAAAACGTAGGTTTTGCAACAAATTGAAAACGAATTTTTGTTGAAGCTCTAATTTTGTAGTAATAAGAGGCGTGCGATATTTAAATTTATAGCTCCTTTTGTATTAGAGCATTCAATTATACCAACTATGAAAATGAAACAAAATCGAATATCATGGTAAAACAACGTTTTTAATTGAATATTAATTGTCAAAAACGTTATTTGGCGACAACAAATATTAAGACAAAGCGTTGAAATATATAATGTTTTGCATTGTTCCGTTCACTAAACCATGAAAAAAATACTTTTCAAAATTCTATGCTTTACTCTAATTTGCAGTCTTACTGTAAACACCTTATATGGTCAAGACTTAGAGTTGCCTGAAGTAAATTCGTATGATAGTTTTTTAAAACTTGATGGGTCTACTGCACGATTTACTTTTTTCTTTAATACGTCAAATAGATATCATGATAATTCAGCTTACGATTGGATTGATAGAGTAAATGAATATGTTCATACTGCTGAAAAGGAAAGGGATTCGCTATCATTAAGAAATTATAAACTAATTCAATCTCAGATTTACCATGATTTGGGCGACTTTGAAAAAGGTTTGTCCATAGCAAAAGAGGTTTACAAGAATATAGATGGCTTAGATATTAGCCAGAAAACAATCTTATTAGATATTATGGATCAAACGTACGGTCAACTCGAACTGTATGATGATCAAATGAACATTCGAGAAAAAAAGAAAGAATCTGGTATAATTGAGAATGTATATTTTTATGACATCTATGCAAATTTGGGAATGTTCAAAGCTGCTTTAGATGATTATTACGATAAAATTAAACCAGGTTTAGATGATACAAATTCTTTCGAACAAGCTTTTTTTTATAACAACGTTGGTAATTTTTTAAGATTAGATAACTCAACTCCAACCGCTTTAAGTAACTACAAAAAGGCTTATGGTTATATTGAGGTTTATATCAACGATTTTATGTTGGATAAAACCGAAAAAAGTGAAACCCAAGGACTTTTATTAAAAGGTATTATCGAAGGTAATATTGGTAAATGTTATGCTCAAATGAAAAATTATGAGCTGGCAATTCCAAAACTTGAAAACAGCTTAGAGTTTATTAAAAAACATAATGCCGGTAAATATTCTAAAGATTATATCGAAAATACATTAGCCATTGCAGATTGTTATATACAATTGAATGACTTTGAAAAAGCAACCGATTATTTAAGTGATAATATTGATATTAAAAGAACGAAAGACATCTTAAAAAAGAATGTACTTTTTGCTGCATATTATGAGAAAACAGGTGATTATAGAAATTCTACTCAGTACTTAAAAAGAAATTTACGTATTCATGATTCTATAGCAGGAAATAAATCTGAGGTTCAAAAACAAATGTTAGCTTCTGTTATGGGCCGCGATTTTAAGAATAATCAAACAATGATTTCTAATCAACGTGCTTTATTAGAACAGAGCAGAAATGAATTAGATGCAAAAGAAAAGCGTAATGAATATGTTATTATATTTTTAGTGTTTACATTACTTTTTCTTGCTGGATTGGTATACGCTTACATGCGAAGTTTAAAGAATCAGCGCTTAATCGCTAAGCAAAAAGGTATTATTGAAAATGCTCTTGTTGAAAAAGATTCTTTGTTAAAAGAAATTCATCATAGAGTAAAAAACAACTTACAAATGGTTTCTAGTTTGTTAAGTTTACAAACGAAGAATACTAGAAGTAAAGCTGCAATTGAGGCACTTGAGGAAGGAAAAAGTAGAGTGAAGGCAATGGCACTTATTCACCAGAAGCTATATCAGCACGATGATCTTTCTGTAATAGAAATGCAAGGTTATATAGAAAGCTTAATAAATAGTGTACAGTCAGTTTATAAAAAAGGAGGTCATAATATTAATATTACTATTGATGCTGAAGGAGTAGAATTGGATATTGATAGAGCTATTCCTTTTGGTTTAATGTTAAATGAACTCGTATCTAACTCATTTAAGTATGCCTTTCCTAACGATGATGAAAATGGTAAAATATACATTCATCTAAGACGTACAAAAGGGGAGGAAGGTTTCTTTGAATATACCGATAATGGGGTTGGACTTCCCGAAGATACCGATGAGCGAGCAAATAGTTCTATGGGGTTACGATTAATGAACCGTTTGGCAAATCAATTACAAACCGTTCTTAATGTTGACAAGAGCAGAGAGGGTGTACGATTTTGGTTTAACTTTAAATAGGTTATTTCACCTTACTTTTTAAGACGACGCGATGCAATAGTTTTGGAAAAAAGCGCTTCACGTAAACAGCCAGTTTTTCTTTACGTCCTATATACGCTTCAAATTTTTGGTGTTCCATAGCTTTAATTATTTTTTTTGCGCAAAGTTCTGTTGAAATTCCGTTTTCAGTAGCTGTGTCGTTTTGATTTTGCATGTTACCATTACCTGTTAATGCGTTTTTTGCAACATTCGTGTTAACAAAACCAGGGCATATTAAGGTTACTGCTATTCCATCTTTTTCATGTTCCATTCGTAACACATCAAAAAAACCGTGAAGCGCATGTTTTGCACCGCAGTATCCGGAACGATATGGTGATCCAAATTTCCCCATTAAACTAGTTACTGTAACATAATGTCCCGATCCTTGTTTAATAAAATAAGGCAATATTGCTTTTGTTAAAGCGATTGTTCCCAGGTAATTTACGTCCATTAATTTTTTGTCCACAGCAATGTCAGTATCAATAATTAAAGACCTTTGACTTATTCCTGCGTTATTAATTAGAATATCAATCTTGTCAAATTTAGCAAAGGCTTCATCTACTTTTGATTTGGCCATATCTATTGCTGCAATATCCAATGCTAGAATTGATATGTTTTTTTTATTTACACAATTATTTTTTACACGTTGCAACTCATTTAATCGCCTAGACGATAATATCAGTTTACAGTTTTTTTGGTCAAGAGAATAAGTTAATGCTTCACCAATACCAGAAGATGCTCCTGTTATCCAAATAGTTTTTCCATCAATCTTAGTCATATGAATTCTTATATTGCCGTAAAATATAATTAAATTTGATGTCTTCGTATGAAAGCATCATATAAAAAACATATACTTCACTTTAAAAGACCAAGCGGCACCTCTAGAGGGATATTAAAGCAAAAGGAAACTTGGTATATAACTATACAAGTTAATAACAAAATCGGAATCGGCGAGTGCGGACTATTAAAAGGTTTAAGTTATGATGATATTCCGGACTATGAGCAAAAAATTAGATGGACCTGTGACAATATTCATTTAGGTGAAGAAGAATTGTGGATTGCTTTAAAAGATTATCCTAGTATTCAGTTTGGTGTAGAGCAGGCCTTTTTATCATTAAAATTTTCAGACAGATTTAAATTGTTTCCGTCTAGATTTACTGAAAATGAAAACACCATTCCTATTAATGGTTTAGTTTGGATGGGTGATTTCGATTTTATGCAAAGTCAAATTCAGCAAAAGCTAGATGAGGGTTTTAAATGTATTAAATTGAAAATTGGAGCTATTGATTTTAATCAAGAGATAAAACTATTAGAATCACTACGTAAAAAGTATGCTAAAGAGATTTTAGAAATAAGGGTTGATGCGAATGGTGCATTTTCGCCTGAAGACTCCTTAGAAAAATTACTAGTCCTAGCATCTTTTAATTTACATTCAATTGAGCAGCCTATAAAACAGGGTCAATATGTAAAAATGCAAGAGCTTTGTGCTAAAACTCCATTACCAATTGCTTTGGACGAGGAGTTAATAGGTATAACTGAAACTAGTAAAAAAGAAGAAATGATAAGGGCAATTCGTCCCCAATACATTATCTTGAAACCCAGCTTAATTGGTGGTATTCGTGGTAGTGAAGAATGGATTTCGCTTGCCGATAAGTATAATATTGGTTGGTGGGTTACAAGTGCACTAGAAAGCAATATTGGACTTAATGCTATTGCTCAATGGACATATTCTTTAGGCAACAAAATGCCCCAGGGTTTAGGTACTGGAGCTTTGTATACTAATAATATTGAGAGTCCTTTAACTGTTGAAAATGGACATATTTTTTATAGCCAAACTAAAAAATGGAATACAAAAAAAATTAAAGAAGTATGTATATAGAGCAAGCGTATAAGGGTTTATCTGAGAGTTGGCGTTATATGGTTGGTCTTGTTACTATTTTTATAATGTGGCAAGTAATTGGTGGTTTTCCACTATTAATTGCCGTTTTACTTAAATCAAATTCGATGAACGCCTTAGCTGGAGGTGATATAAAGGAAATTGCAATTATTTTAGGTTCTAATTCTTTCTTATTCTATATGCTTTTGTCATTTGTAATAGGACTTGTTAGTCTTTTTATATTTGTGAAATTTGTACATAAACGGTCTATTACTAGTTTAACAACTTCTAGGAGTAAAATAGATTGGAAGCGAATTTTCTTTGCTTTTATTGTTTGGGGTATTATTTCTGGTGGTTTTGTAATAATAGATGTTTTTTTAGCACCTAATGATTATATATGGAATTTTGATTTTGATAAGTTTATTATTTTAGCAGTAATTGCCATTCTTATGATACCGATACAAACAAGTATGGAAGAATATTATATGCGTGGTTATTTAATGCAATGTATAGGTGTTGTGGCAAAAAATAAGTGGGCGCCGTTAGTTATTACTTCGGTGTTATTTGGAGTGATGCATCTCTTTAACCCGGAGGTAGAAAAGTTGGGATATGGAATTATGGTTTATTATATAGGTACTGGATTTTTTCTAGGACTTTTAGTTTTGATGGATGAAGGGCTTGAATTGGCATTAGGTTTTCACGCTGCTAATAATTTAATTACAGCCTTGTTAGTAACTGCAGATTGGACCGCCTTTCAAACTAACTCAGTATATCGAGATGTTTCTGAACCAGCTTTAAGTTGGGATGTATTTGTTCCAGTACTAATTATCTATCCTATTTTAATTTTTATATTTTCAAAAAAATATGGCTGGTCTAACTGGAGAGAACGCTTAGCTGGTAAAGTATATTCAAAGGAAGAATTTTTAGCTCTAGAGCAAAACAATGGAGAAATACAAAATCCTGCATAATTCTTTTAAATTAAATGGTTCTTCTTATACAACTGAAGAATTACTAAGTCTTAGCAAGAATTATGTTAGGGAAGGCACTTTATATGAACGTGCAATAGGCGAATTTCTCCTGAATTGGTTTAACGCTAATGAAACTATAAAAGTTACTACTTCTGGTTCTACCGGAAAGCCTAAAGAAATTGAACTGCATAAATCAAAAATGGTCAATTCAGCTTTAGCTACTGGCGATTTTTTTAAATTAAAACCTAAGGATAGTGCACTACTTTGTCTTTCTGCGGATTACATCGCAGGTAAAATGATGCTCGTTAGGGCAATGGTATTAGGACTGGAAATAGATTGTGTTCCACCTTCTTCAGATCCACTAAACACTACATATAATAAACATTATGATTTCTGTGCAATGGTTCCTTTGCAAGTAGCTAATTCAATTACACGATTATCAAGCGTAAAAACATTAATAGTAGGTGGAGCTACAGTTTCTAAAGTACTAATAAACAAAATACAAAACACTTCATGCCTTATTTATGAAACTTATGGTATGACGGAAACTATTACCCATGTCGCTCTAAAGAAGGTAAACAATAGTATTGATAAGCAGAACCCTATAGATGAAACGTTTAAGGCGCTACCATATGTGCGCTTCGACATAGATAATAGAAATTGTCTTGTCATTCATGCCCCATATGTTTCTGAAAAAGTAATTGTAACCAACGATGTGGTAAGCTTGATTTCAGAAACTGAATTTGATTGGTTAGGCCGTTTCGATTCTATTATTAATTCTGGTGGGGTGAAATTAATTCCAGAACAAATTGAATCTAAACTTGTACCTATAATCACAAACCGATTTTTTGTTGCAGGCCTCCCCGATGAAAAATTAGGCCAGAAAATGGTTTTGATAATCGAAGGTGAAATAGATAGCCATACTTTAATAAAAAAAATATCTAGCCTAAAAACTCTAGAAAAATTTGAAAATCCGAAGGAAATATTATCTGTGCCTGCTTTTTTGGAAACCGATACAGGTAAAATTCAAAGAGCGAATACCTTAAGATTGCTTTAAACCTGTAATACCCCCATATTAAAAGGTTTTTCTATAGGAGCATGGTTAGCAGCTTCGATTCCCATAGATATCCAAGTTCGAGTATCCAATGGATCAATAACGCCATCTGTCCAAATACGTGCTGCGGCATAATAGGGCGAAATTTGATTATCGTACCGTGACTTAATTTTATCAAAAAGTTCCTTTTCTTTTTCGGGTGTTATTTCTTCGCCTTTCTTTTTTAAAGAAGCGGTTTCTATTTGTAGTAACACTTTAGCGGCAGAATTGCCACTCATTACAGCCAATTCTGCGCTGGGCCAAGCAGCAATTAATCGTGGGTCATAAGCTTTTCCGCACATAGCATAATTACCCGCTCCATAGCTATTGCCAATGATAATTGTAAATTTAGGCACCACAGAATTACTAACTGCATTTACCATTTTGGCGCCATCTTTTATAATGCCACCATGTTCACTTTTACTACCTACCATAAATCCTGTGACATCTTGTAAAAATACTAAGGGAATTTTCTTCTGATTGCAATTGGCAATAAATCGAGTGGCTTTATCAGCAGAGTCCGAATATATAACCCCACCAAATTGCATTTCACCATTTTTGTTTTTTACTACTTTTCGTTGATTGGCTACAATACCAACTGCCCAGCCATCAATTCGTGCATAACCAGTTAGTATAGTTTTACCATACCCTTCTTTGTATTGTTCAAAATCTGAATTATCAACTAATCGTTTAATAATCTCCAACATATCATATTGCGCAGCCCTAGAAGCAGGTAATAATCCGTAGATGTCTTCTGGATTATCTTTCGGTTTTTGAGCTTTAGTCCTGTTGTATCCTGCTTTTTCAAAATCACCAATTTTATCTATAACATTTTTTATAGTATCTAAGGCCGCTTTGTCATTTTCAGCTTTATAATCAGTAACACCACTAATTTCGCAATGGGTTGTAGCTCCGCCAAGCGTTTCGTTGTCTATATTTTCACCAATTGCAGCTTTAACTAAATAACTTCCCGCAAGAAAAATACTTCCTGTTTTGTCAACTATTAGGGCTTCATCACTCATTATTGGTAAATAGGCGCCACCTGCTACGCAGCTACCCATTACAGCAGCGATTTGAGTAATTCCCATACTGCTCATTATCGCATTGTTCCTGAATATACGACCAAAGTGTTCTTTGTCTGGAAAAATTTCATCTTGCATTGGAAGATAAACTCCTGCACTATCTACAAGGTATATTATCGGCAAACGATTTTCGATGGCAATTTCCTGGGCACGAAGATTTTTTTTACCTGTAATCGGAAACCAAGCACCAGCTTTTACAGTGGCATCATTGGCAACTACTATGCATTGTTTACCCCCAATATAACCCATTTTAACAACAGTTCCACCAGACGGACAACCACCGTGCTCTGTATACATATCATCACCAGCAAAGGCGGCAATTTCAATACTATTTTTATTTTTATCTAAAAGATATTCTATGCGTTCACGAGCAGTCATTTTTCCTTTTGAACGCTGCTTTTCTAATCGGTTTTTGCCACCACCGAGCTTAACCTGTGCTATTCGCTTTTTAAGGTCGGAAAGCAAAAGTTTATTATGATCTTCGTTTTTGTTGAAGTCGATATCCATGAACAATTCTTTAAATATATTAGTAAAGATAAGGAGTTAAAATGATTACTTTTAAACCTAAAATTTTCAAAATGGGAAATATAATACGTTGGGGAATTGCTGGTCCTGGAAAGATTGCGCATAAGTTTGCGCAAGATTTAAAAAAGGTTAGTGGTGGTAAGCTTACAGCAGTTGGTTCTAGAAGTTTAGATAGAGCTAAATCTTTTGCCTTAGAATACGGTGCGGCACATGCATACGATAGCTATGAAGCTTTATTTAAAAGTGATGAAATTGATGTAGTTTATATAGCAACGCTACATATTTCGCATGTTGAATTGTCACTTTTAGCAATTAAAAATAGAAAGCATGTACTTTGCGAAAAACCCGCGAGTATTAATAAAACGGAACTGTTAGAGGTGGTGAATGCTGCTAAAGAACAAGGTGTTTTTTATATGGAAGCACTTTGGAGTAGATTTAATCCTGCGATAAAAAAAGTTAAAGAGCTGGTTGATGCCAAAGAAATTGGAACGGTGAATTACCTTAAAGCGGATTTTGCTTTTTATGGATTGGATAGAGCAGAGGATGGTAGATTATTAAATGCAAACTTAGCTGGGGGTTCACTATTAGATATAGGGATTTACCCAATTTTTTTGTCCTATTTAATTCTAGGCAAACCAAATGAAATTCTTGCAAGGTCTAAATTTCATACTACAGGAGTAGAAATTCAAACTGCAATGATTTTTGATTATGAAAATGCACAGGCAATTTTGTACAGTGGCAATTCAACAAATGCTGAATGCAAAGCAGAAATAGCGGGTAGTAAAGGCTCATTATTCTTGCCTGGTAGGTGGCATGAAGCACAAGGTTATCAGTTAGAGCATAATGATAATGTAATTGAAACGGCTCTGCCAACCATTGGAAATGGCTATACGTACGAAATTGAAGAAGTGCATCAATGTTTAAATAGTGGTAAAATTGAAAGTGAACTTTGGTCGCATCAAAATAGTATAGATTTAATGGAACTTTTAGATATTGTTCGGGCTAAAGCTGGAATCACATTTCCTTTTGAACAATAATAATTACGGATAAGCTCGTAAAATTCTCTTTAATTTTGCGATATTGCGTGTTCAACCAAAACAGAACAAATACACAGGAATGAATAAGAATACAGTATTGGCATGGGCCACATGGATTATGATATTTGTTGGATTAGGATTAATAGCGATGGGAGCTTTTAGATATGCAGAAGTTTCTGGTTGGGGGTTTGCTGCCGTTGGTGTTGGTTTCTTTGCTATTGCTTGGGTATTTAATGCTTTAAAAGGAAGGGTTTAAATTTCACTTGGTTAAATTTTCAAAGTCTTTTTTACTATTTTAAGTCTTATTTTATTTACTACACTCAATATAAATTATTGTTATGAGCGACGATAAAAAAGTCATTTTTTCAATGTCTGGGGTTACTAAAACCTTTAAAAGTGCAAATACCCCAGTTCTAAAAAATATTTATCTCAGTTTTTTCTATGGTGCTAAAATTGGTATTCTAGGATTAAACGGTTCTGGTAAATCTACTTTATTAAAGATAATAGCTGGCGTTGATAAAAATTTCCAAGGTGATGTTGTTTTCTCTCCTGGATATAAAGTTGGTTATTTAGAACAAGAACCGGATTTAGATGAAGAAAAAACGGTTTTAGAAGTTGTTAAAGAAGGAGTAGCGGAAACTGTAGCTGTTCTTGATGAATACAACAAGATAAATGATATGTTCGGTTTACCTGAGGTCTATGAAGACGCTGATAAAATGCAAAAGCTTATGGATAAGCAAGCTGTACTTCAAGATAAAATTGATGCTTCAAATGCATGGGAATTAGATACGAAACTTGAAATTGCTATGGATGCGTTACGCACACCAGAAGCAGATAAAAAAATTGGAGTGTTATCAGGTGGAGAACGAAGACGAGTCGCATTATGCCGCTTGTTGCTTCAAGAACCAGAGATTTTACTACTTGATGAGCCTACAAACCACTTAGATGCTGAATCTGTACATTGGTTAGAGCATCATTTAGCAAGCTATAAAGGAACTGTTATAGCTGTAACACATGATAGATACTTCTTGGATAATGTTGCTGGTTGGATACTGGAATTAGACCGGGGGGAAGGCATTCCTTGGGAAGGAAATTATTCTAGTTGGTTAGATCAAAAGTCAAAACGTTTAGCACAAGAAAGTAAAACTGCATCTAAAAGACAAAAAACATTGGAGCGAGAGCTCGATTGGGTACGTCAAGGAGCGAAAGGTAGACAGACAAAACAAAAGGCTCGTTTAAAAAGTTACGATAAATTAATGAGTCAAGATCAAAAACAGCTTGATGAAAAACTGGAAATTTATATTCCAAATGGCCCAAGATTGGGTACTAATGTAATTGAAGCGAAAGCTGTCAGTAAGGCATATGGAGATAAATTACTTTACGAAGATTTAAATTTTAATTTGCCTCAGGCAGGTATTGTGGGAATTATCGGGCCAAATGGTGCTGGTAAAACAACAATTTTTAGAATGATAATGGGCGAAGAAAACCCCGATGCAGGTAGCTTTGAAGTAGGGGAGACAGCAAAAATTGCATATGTAGATCAAAGTCATTCCAATATAGACCCAAATAAAACTATTTGGCAGAATTTTAGTGATGAACAAGATTTAGTGATGATGGGTGGTCGAGAAGTCAATTCTCGTGCATATTTAAGTAGATTTAATTTTACAGGTAGCGAGCAAAATAAAAAGGTAAATATGCTATCTGGTGGAGAACGCAACCGTTTGCATTTAGCCATGACCTTAAAAGAAGAAGGTAATGTATTACTACTTGATGAACCTACTAACGACTTGGATGTCAACACGTTACGTGCGCTGGAGGAAGGTTTGGAAAACTTTGCGGGTTGCGCTGTAGTAATATCGCACGATAGATGGTTCTTAGATCGTGTTTGTACTCATATTTTGGCATTTGAAGGTGATTCTCAAGTGTACTTCTTTGAAGGTTCTTTCTCCGATTATGAAGAAAATAGAAAGAAACGTTTAGGAGCTGATATCATGCCAAAAAGAATTAAGTACAAAAAACTGATACGATAAATATTTCAGTAAAATTAATAAGAAGTTATTACTATATACTTATCTCAAAATTCGTCATTTGGGTACCAGTCTAATTGAACAACTTCAATTTCGGAATTACCCTTATTTACTAAATTTTTAAATTTAGTAACGTCGCTAACATTTGGATTACCTCTATAATGATATGGATATACTTGTTTGGGTTTAAAAGCTAAAACGGCTTCAGCAGCACTCTCCTCGGTCATCGTATAAGGCAGATTCATGCAAATAAAAGCCTTGTCGATATTCTCTAAAGCTCGCATTTCCGGTATGTCTTCAGTATCCCCTGAAAAATAAATTCGCTCATCGCCTATATTTAAGACATATCCATTACCACGTCCTTTCTCATGGAATTTTAATGCTTCATCTCGTAAATTGTACATAGGTATAGCTTCTACATTTATTCCGTAGCGTTCTTTAGATTGTCCATTATCAAGAATATCAAGTTGCGGGGTAAATTCCTTAGGCAATTGTTCAGCAACAGCTTTAGGTACTATAATTTTAGCTTTAGACGTGTTTAAAGCCTCTAAAGTTTCAACACTAAGGTGGTCTCCATGAATATCTGTAATTAAAATTAGATCTGGTAGTTTTTTGCCTTCAAATGCTTTCGCTCCCCCGACTGGGTCTATATATATGGTATAATTATTCCATTCCAATACTGCAGTAGCATGTTCTATAGGAATTATTTTTATTTCTAAATCAGTATTCGTCATCAATGGTGGAGGTGGTGGAGGGGTGTCTATTTTACTATATTCAGGTTCTGAATCTAGAATGGGTGATGACTTGACTTTTTCCTTGCATCCAAATAGCATAATTGTAATACATAGGACTGCTATATAATTTTTCATGATATTAAAGATTTAGTTCCATTTTAATTTCACTTCTGGCATAATCCAGTTCATTATCAATGATTACTTCTTTAAAGCCAAATTTCTTATAAATGTGTTGTGCAGCTGGCAATTTAATACTGGTATAAAGAACAATTTGCTCCCAGTGCTCTTGTTTTCCGAAATTTACCGCGTAATCTAATAAGATTTGCCCAATTTTTAATCCTTGATGGTTTTCATCTACAGCCATCTTTCCTAATTCATAGCAGGTGTCACTTAACTTGATAAAACAAAAGCATCCAACGATTTTTTCGCCATATTTTGCGAAAAATATATATCCGCCTTCATTAATTATATTTTTTTCACAGGCCTCTAGAAGTTCTTTATCCTTTTCTTCTACATAGAAATATTTTTCAATCCATACCAGGTTAAGGTCTCTGAAATGTCTTGCATACTGGGGCTCAAACGGTATAATTGTAGTCGATTGCATTACAATATTTAATTAATAATAAAGATAGAATAACCTCTTTTATAAACAAATGCACTATAAAATAATTTTAACATCCAAAAAATCCAATATTAAAATTGTATCGTATATAGACTGATACAAACAAAATTTACAAATAGTAAAATTAATTTTTACATTATGACTGAAACTAAAAATAACAACGGATTAAAGGTACTAGCTGGTTTACTAGGGGTAGTTCTATTAGGAGTTATCATATACACTGTTAGCCTTTACCAAGACAAGAAGAAAACTACTGCTGTTTTAACCCAAGAGAAGCAATTAGTAGTTGAAGATTTAAATAGCTTGAAATCTGAATATGACAAAGCTATTTTGGAAAGCAATGCTACCAACGAAGAATTGGTTACCGCAAGAGATAATATTGCAAAATACATCGATTCGGTAAAAAGC
Source organism: Flavobacteriaceae bacterium EG-1 (assembly GCF_009649685.1). Taxonomy (GTDB): domain Bacteria; phylum Bacteroidota; class Bacteroidia; order Flavobacteriales; family Flavobacteriaceae; genus Aurantibacter_A. The sequence goes on along the minus strand of NZ_WJPK01000001.1, from coordinate 1,001,189 downwards.
ATGAAAGGTGATATTGCTTCTTTATCAAGATATAGAAGACAAGTTGGCGTTTTAAAGGCCGAAAGAGAGCAACTTTTAAAGCAAGTGGATTCACTTACAAAGTCGAATACTCTAATTGCTATGCAACGTGATAGTACGTATGTTGAATTGGAGAAACAAACTGTTTTTAATGATTCTTTAGTAGTACAGAATACACAATTGGCTGATGTGGTTGAAAAAGGTTCTGCTTTAAATTTATCTAAATTTAACGTAGATGCAGTAAAAGAAAGAGGAAGTGGTAAATTAACTTCTACCTCGAGAGCTAAGCGTACGGACAAATTTAAAATTTGTTTTACAGTTGCTGATAATGTTATTGCCAATGCTGGAGATAGAGAATTCTTTGTGGAAGTTCTTGACCCTCAAGGTAATGTATTGGGTGAGAGTTATTCTAAAACTAACGATTCTGGTGCTTCTGTTACTTACAGTAAAGGAACTAGTTTCTATTATGAAAATAAGTCACTTGATGTTTGTGATTACATTAATAAGCCAGCTGGTGAGTTCCAAAAAGGTAATTACATGGTAAATGTTTATGATGATGGATTAAAATTATTAGGAACTTCTAAATTTACTTTGAAGTAATAAACGCACTAACCATTAATATAAAAGGGACAATCTTTATTGATTGTCCCTTTATTATTTGGTATAATTTTAAACCTTATTTAAGTCCGCCTACCATATCTTCTGGTTTCACCCATTTATCATAATCCTCTGCAGTTACATAACCTAAGTTAACAGCCTCAACTTTTAGAGTCGTACCGTTTTTATGTGCAGTATTTGCGATTTCTGCTGCTTTATAGTATCCAATTTTTGTATTAAGAGCTGTAACTAGCATTAAAGAATTATTCAGTAATTCTTTAATAACCTCATTATTTGGTTCAATACCTGAAGCACAATTAACATCAAAACTTATACATGCATCACCAATTAGCTGAGCAGATTGTAAAATATTAGCAGCCATCATTGGTTTAAATACATTTAATTCATAATGACCTTGTGTGCCTCCAACAGATATTGCTACATCATTGCCCATAACTTGTGCACATACCATAGTCATCGCTTCGCATTGTGTAGGATTTACTTTTCCTGGCATTATTGAACTACCTGGTTCATTGGCCGGAATTATTATTTCACCAATTCCAGAGCGAGGTCCGGATGCCATCATACGAATATCATTAGCAATTTTGTTTAATGATACAGCTAATTGTTTGAGGGCCCCATGACTTTCAACAATAGCATCATGGGCAGCCAATGCTTCAAACTTGTTTTCTGCAGTAATAAATGGAAGTTCCGTAAATTCCGCGATATATTTAGCTACTAAAACATCATATCCTTTTGGCGTATTTAATCCTGTTCCTACAGCAGTGCCACCTAAGGCTAATTCACTTAAATGGGATAGTGTATTTCTTAAAGCCTTTAAACCATGATCTAATTGGGAAACATAACCTGAGAATTCTTGACCTAAGGTTAGGGGAGTAGCATCCATTAAATGCGTACGCCCTATTTTTACTACATTTTTGAATTCTTCAGATTTTTTAGCTAAGGTGTTACGAAGTTGGGTGACACCTGGTATGGTATTTTTAACAATTTTTTTATAAGCAGCAATATGCATGCCAGTTGGAAATGTGTCATTTGATGATTGAGATTTATTTACATCGTCATTGGGTTGAATAGTTTTTTCACCTTCACCAATTTTTTTACCTGCAATTTCATGCGCACGATTAGCAATTACCTCATTCACATTCATGTTACTTTGGGTTCCGGATCCTGTTTGCCAAATAACCAATGGAAATTGGTCGTCATGCTTACCATCCAAAATTTCATCACACACTTGTGCTATTAAATCACGTTTTTCAATTTCTAAAACGCCTAACTCATGATTAGTGTATGCAGCAGCCTTTTTTAAATATGCAAAGCCATATACTACATCTAATGGCATTGATGCGGGAGCACCAATTTTAAAGTTATTTCGCGAACGCTCTGTTTGCGCGCCCCAATACTTATCAGCGGGCACTTTTACCTCGCCCATGGTATCTTTTTCGATTCTGAAACTCATTTCTAGTGATTTTAGGTTAACAAAGGTACTGTATAACGCAATTATTTCCATCAGTAGAAATTTATTTTCGTGTTTTTTTGATTTTGATTTGCAATTTTTATCCTTTTCAAACTATCTTTGTTGTATAAATTAATAGCTCATGTTTGAATTTGACCAATATTTAGGTTTTATAATGTTTTTAACAATCTTTACAATCGGTTTTTGGCTGATGCTTTTTTTGTTGATGTTTGTTGTGCCATACTGGTTAGGGGGAAATCTTCTTGAAATGTGGAAAGAAAAGCGTGAAGCTAAAAAGGCTAAGCGATTAGAATAAAAAAAAGGAGCCATTTGGCTCCTTTTTCATTAAATATTTTTCAATTAACCTTCTTCATCAAAATCACCATCATCTCCGCCACCACCTCGGTTTCCTTTATTACGTTCTTTAGGTTGATTAAATCTATATACAAATCCTAAGGTTACTTGTCTTTGTCTAAATTGAAATTCACTCTCCGATGTGAAAAATTCAGTTTCTGTAAATGATCTTCTTTTTCTAGAGTTTAATAAATCACTTACATTCATAGAAATGGTGCCATTGTCTTTTAAGATGTCTTTACTAAATGCTAGATTTAATGACAAGATTCCTTTAGATTCAGTTTGAGCATTTTGTGAGGGACCTCTGTAAAAGGCATTTGTTTGCCAGTCAACTTTAGCGGGCAAGGAAACTTTAGAACTGAATCTAGAAAACCAACTTGTATTTGTTGCGCCATAATCTATTCCATTAAATATACCTTCAGATGAGAATTGGAAAAAATTAAAACTTGAGTTTAATCGTAACCATTTCGCTGGATTATATAACATACCGGCTTCAAAACCTATTCTATCATTACTTGAAAGGTTAATGGGAATAGATCTAATAATTTCTATACCATCTGTAGTAGTTTGCCCTGTTTCTTCTTGAACTCTTTCAAATGAATTTGTTTCTCTTTGGAAATATATGGAGGAGGTTAAAGTTAATTTATCCCATCTTTTTAGGTATCCTAAATCAAAAGCATTTGAAAAGGCTGGGTTTAAATCAGGATTTCCTTGGAAAATATTGGTTCTACTAGATCTGGATGGAAAAGGATTGATATATCTTCCTCGAGGCCGATTTATTCTTCTATTGTAGCCCAAAGTTATATTTTCATTTTCAGCAACCTCTAAAATTAGATTTAAAGTAGGAAATAATCCTAAATAGTTCTTGTTAAAATTAACATCAACATCAACACCTAACTGTTCTTCTAGCTCTCCAGTGTCGAATTCAGATTCTAACTGTCCCTTTAGTTGCGTGTTTTCTAACCTTAAACCGAATAGAAAAGAGAATTTGCCAAACTTATTACCATATTGGGTGTACAATGCATTTATATTCTCGGTATATGTAAATAAATTAGTTAGATTTTCATTTAAATCAAATTGCCCAGTTATTTGGTTTAAAGAATCTAACCTATAATCTGTTATGTCTTCCTCAAATTTTCCTCTATAGCCAATTTCGAATTGTGCATCTTCCATAGGAAGTACATAATCGGCTTGTACTAAATATTCATTTTCGGCTTCAATTTCATAAACATTTTCAAGTACGATAAGGTTTTCGGTTGGCATTGTTTCATTTTCCTCAATAATGGAAAATTTTTCTTCGTCACCTCTTGAATATTGAAGGTCTACCGTTAATTTTTCTCCATCTTCATTTAAATCATTCACATAATTTAAAGAGAATTGGTAATTCTTGTCATCTTCGGTTTCATTTTCAGTACGAAATGTCAAGCTATTGAGAGCGCTATTAATATAGCGCTGATTTGTATTCTCGGTCAAATCATCACCATCCGATGTTCTGTAAAAAACACTACCAGTTATCGATGATTTATCAGTTATAAAATACTCTAATCCCAAGTTTGTATTAAACCCTTTTCGAAGCCTATTGTATTCTCGATCCTCATATATTCTATCATAGCTTCCTGAAGTATAAGTATTATCGTAAAAAGCATTTCCAGGAGCATCGCGATAACTATAACCTGTGGTGTTAAAAATGTTGAATTTGTCGGTTCGTAAATTTGTATTTACAGAAATACCACTTGTTGTAGGGTAACCAATAGTTGTGTTAATTGAGCCATTAAAACCTAGAGTTTTTTCTTTTTTTAATACAATGTTTAAAATTCCCGCTGTACCCTCCGCATCATACCTTGCAGATGGACTGGTAATAACTTCAACTTTTTCAATGGCATCGGCAGGAAGCGCTCCAAGAGCATCGGTAGAGCCAAAACCAGCTAATGCTGATGGTTTTCCATTAATTAAAATTCTTACGTTCTCGTTGCCTCTTAAACTAATGGCACCTTCTACGTCTACATCAACCGAAGGTACATTGTTTAATGCATCAGTTATTGTAGCGCCACTATTGGTTAAATCCTTACCAATATTGTAGATTTTTTTATCTAAACGGATTTCCACCGTGGTTTTTTCACCAACTACTTCTACACCTTCTAATTGGGCAACATCCAAAGCTAGTTTTATAGTACCTAAATCTGTTGATTCTCGGAACGTCTGCTCTGGTAAATTATATGATTTATAGGAAATGTATTCTATACGAACATTATATTTTCCAGGTAATGTTTCAACATCAAACTTACCATTAATATCGGTAATACCACCAGTGACTTTTTCTGGGTTTTGTACACTTTGTAATACTAAAGTTGCATATTCTAAAGGTAAGCCGTCTTCATTGGCTAAAACGGTACCAGTAATGTGAATGGGTTTGGATTGCTGACCCTCTGGTCTTTGCGAATAAACTATTGAACAAAATAAAATTAAGGAGAGTGTCAGGATTTTTTGCATTTTAGTCTTTAGGTTTTTTCTTTTTTTTCTTTTTGCCTTCTTTTTTCTTTTCCTTTTTTGCTTTCGCTAAACCCTTTTTTTGAAGTTCAACAAAAGCTTCATATTTTTCTTCTGATAGGCCCGCTTTTAACTCTTCGGTCTGTTGTGCGGTAATTTTCTCCATTGCCTCACGAACTTGATCAGGTTCTAATTCCAATATTTGAAGTTCAATTCTCTTTTGAATAAATTTCTTAAGAATTGAACTCATTACCGCCGTTTCAAACTCATTAAGTTCTAAAGCTTCAGTAATTCCTGGCATTTCATCATCAACTATTTCACCTGCTGTTTTTGGTTCTGGTGCTTTAGGTTCTGATGTGGCTTGTGGAATAGCATTTCGTTGTCTACCATATCCATAACCATATCCTCCTCCACCATATCCGTAACCACCATTGCCGTAGCCATACTGAGCATGTAACTCTGCTCCTGATAAAAAAATAATTATTGCTGCAAATAGAAACTTAATACTGATTTTCATAATCGCGAACTTTTGTTAGATTCTAAATTAATATGAAGGTTTAACCGAGTTTGGTTAAAACTTTGTTAAATGAAATTATATGACAAAATACAAATCTTATGCCAATTATATTATTTTCAGAATGTTTTGTGGCGGCCTACCTATAACGGCTTTTTTTCCGTTAACAATAATTGGTCTTTCTATTAATTTAGGATTTGCCAACATAATATCAATAAGCTCTTCTTCGGTGTAGTTTTTACCCTTGTATTTTTCTTTCCAAATTGATTCACCTTTACGCAATAAATCTTCTGTATTAATTCCTAAAAGGCTAATTATTTTGGTTAGTTCTTCTTTTGTAGGAACTTCTTCTAAGTATTTCACAACTTCAAATACTTTATTTGATTCTTCAAGAATAGCAAGACCTTCACGAGATTTACGACATCTAGGATTGTGATATATTTTAATCATTTTTCTAAATTTTGAATAGTAAAAGTTTATTCTTCTTCTTTTTGCCCCATCATCATTAAGAAAGCTTTTAAAAAACGATCTAAATCTCCATCTAAAACGGCATCAACATTTCCCGATTCTTCACTGGTTCGTACATCTTTAACTAATTTATATGGATGCATTACATAGTTGCGAATTTGAGAACCCCATTCAATTTTCATCTTCGAAGATTCAATTTCTTGTCGGGCTTCCATTTTTTTTCGTAATTCAATTTCATACAATTGCGATTTTAACATCTTTAAAGCAGTAGCCCTATTATCATGTTGACTACGGGAATCTGAACATGAAATTTGAATACCTGTTGGTTTGTGAACTAATTGTACCTTGGTTTCTACTTTATTCACATTTTGACCACCCGCACCGCTTGAACGAGCGGTAGTAATTTCGATGTCAGCAGGATTTACATCAATTTCAATGCTATCATCTACCAAAGGATATACATAGACAGATGCAAATGAAGTATGTCTTTTTGCATTACTATCAAAAGGCGAAATGCGTACAAGACGATGCACACCGTTTTCACCTTTAAGCCACCCAAAAGCAAACTCACCATCAAGTTCTAAGGTTACCGTTTTAATACCGGCAACATCACCTTCTTGATAATTGAGTTCTTTTACTTTGTATCCATTTTTTTCAGCCCACATCATATACATTCGCATTAGCATGGCTGCCCAATCACAACTTTCGGTGCCACCAGCACCAGCAGTAATTTGGAGTACGGCAGGTAATTCATCGCCTTCTTCAGAAAGCATGTTTTTAAACTCTAATTTTTCTATTAGGTTTAATGTTTTTTCATACTGGTTTATAACTTCTTCCTCCTTTATATCACCTTCTTGGAAAAACTCAAGTAGAACTTCAAGATCTCCAACCATTGTTTCACCAGCATTGTAATCATCAACCCATTGTTTTTTAGATTGAATGAATTTCATGTGTGCTTGCGCCTCTTGGGGATTATCCCAAAAGTCTGGAGCTAGTGTTTTTTCTTGCTCGTTTTCTATTTCAATAAGCTTCGCATCAATGTCAAAGATACCTCCTTAACGCACCAAGGCGATCTTGAAGACCTTTAAAATGGTCTATAGTTATTGTCATTTTAATATTTTTTTTGGCTAAAATAATACTCTTTATTGTACTATAAAGAATTATTGTTGTTGTTGACGTAAAACCTGAACAGAGTGTTTAGTTTTATTGGCCCCTAGCGTATTAAGAATTCCTTTTAAAGGGGCGCAATCGGAATAATCTTTACCATGTGATACTTTAATATGATTGGAATTTACCAATATGTTATTTGTTGGATCAAATCCTATCCAACCAATTTCAGGAATGTATGCTTCGGCCCAGGCATGCATTTGAGAATCCCCAAAAAAACCATTTCCTTGATGAAGATAGCCTGAAACATATCTAGAAGGAATTCCATTTTGCCTTGCTAAGGCGCAAAATAAGTGTGTGAAATCTTGGCAAACACCTTTTTGCATTGCAATAATTTCAGATAATTTAGTGTTTACATCTGTTGCTTCTGCATTAAAGAAAAGATAGTTAAATGTCCATTGATTGAGATTTTGAAGGTTGTCAAATATTGATAGAGATTTATCAAAAATAAATAACCTTTTTTGAGAGTCGGATAAGTTTGTATAATTAGACTTTTTTAAAAAGCGTTCAAATTCAATTTGAAATTCTAATTCTATTAATTTTTTGTAGTGGTTTTCAGTATGATTATCTAAATTAAAATCGAACGGATTTACATCTTTTTTAATTAAACGAAATGATGCCTCAAATGAAATTTGCTTAAATTCTATTTTAGGATGTAAACGAATAGTTTTAAAACCATATCCATTTATCGAATACTCAATTTTAGTATTAAGTGAATTCTTAAAATCTGTACTTATAAATTTTTGAGTTTCGTTCTGTTCCGGAATTATTAGAAATTGCCAATGGGCATTTTTAACCCAATTAGCATAATTATTTTCAGCCTTGTAAACGATTGTATATTCTAGAAACATTATTTTTTAAAAAGGAAAGCTAAGATAGGGGTTTAAATAGACTAATAATTAAAAAATTCCTTTTCCATTTTCTCGCTTATTTCGTTTAAGTTTTGAAGAATATTTTCTATGAAGACTTGTATATTCTCTTCAATCTCTTCAATATATTTATATTGATATTCTGCTCTTACTTTACCGATTAAAAAGGCAGTTGTACTTTTGTCATAAGCCCTACTAGGGTCTAATATTTTAATATGACCATAAACTTGGTTTAAACTATTCATTATTGACCTAGGACAATTAGGATTTAAAATTAAAAATTCTAATGTGGAAATAGTGGTAGGCGTTTTTTTGTAAAATCGACGCATCATATCATAAGATTCTGCGCATTTTAGTAGTGTAGTCCATTCAAAGCTATTGTTAATCTTATCGCCATAGCTGCCTCTGGCAATTAAGGCATCGTTATATTTTGCATTTATTATTCTAATTATTTGAGTTGCACGTTCAATATTTACTCCCATCATTATTATGGCATAAATATCATCATGTAATAAGGTACCTCGAATTTTACCCCTAAGTATTGCTGTCATTTCAGCTACATTACTTGTAAAATCATGTAATCCGTTTTTAACAAAGGCATCGCTAGAATAATTTAATACAAAATGATAGAATTTATTGATCGATTCATATAACTCAGTTGAAATTAAATCTCTTGCACTATTTGCATTTTCACGAGCATGTCTAATATTATTAATTATTGAATAAGGAGAATCGCAATCCAATCCTATTTGAAATAATACATCTTGTTCTATTAAGATTTTATTTTCATCTTTCTCGGGTGTTCCTACCATAAATAACATAGATCGGAGCACAAATTGGCGATTTTGCGATTTTGTATTTGGTGCATCCAAAGAAGAAAAGTAATTTACGTTTAGATACCGCGCTATGTGCTCTGAACGTTCAATATAACGTCCCATCCAGAAAAGATTATTTGCTACTCTTGCAAGCATATGTTTTGTTTTTCAATTTCAACTATCTCGTTCAACTTTAAAAATGTAGTTTGAATTCTATTTGTAATTAGTTTTTTAAAACCCATGTATCTTTAGAACCACCACCTTGAGATGAATTAACTATTAAGTTACCTTTTTTAAGGGCCACTCTTGTTAATCCTCCCTTTAATACAAAATCTTTGTTTTGACCAAGTATAGTAAATGTTCTCAAATCTACGTGTCTTTGTTCAAATGATTGGCTTTCCTCAATATATGTGGGGTGTACGGATAAAGACATAATAGGTTGGGCTACATATTTTCTTGGAGATTCTGACACCTGTTTTTTTACTATTTCTATTTCTTCTGATGTCAATCTATTTCCTATAGAAATTCCGTAACCACCAGCTTCATCTACTGGCTTTATAACTAATTCATTAATATGCTCTAGCACATACTTAAGCTCATCTGGTCTACTGCAATGGTAGGTATGTACATTATTTAGTATTGGTTCTTCATCTAAATAATATTTAATTATTTGAGGCATATAGGTATATACCGCTTTGTCATCAGCGACTCCTGTCCCAGGAGCATTAGCTAAGGTAACATTGCCCTTTATGTAGGCAGCGAATAGTCCTGGAACACCTAATGCAGAATCGGGGTTAAACTCTAAAGGATCTAAAAAAGCATCGTCAACTCTACGATATATGATGTCAACTTTTATAAGCCCCTTTATTGTTTTCATGTACACAAAATCATTTTCAACAACAAGATCACGTCCTTCCACCAATTCAACTCCCATTGTCTTAGCTAAATATGAATGTTCGTAAAAGGCTGAGTTATACATTCCGGGTGTTAAAACTACTGTTATAGGAATATCAATACCTTTAGGCTTTGTTGTTTCTAAGATATCCAATAGATTTTCAGCATAATTAGTAACTGAATAGGTTTGGTAATGGTTAAAAACACCAAAAAGTGCTCGTTTTAAAGCCGTACGGTTACTAATAACATAACTTACACCAGAAGGACATCTAATGTTATCTTCAAGTACATAATATTTGCCATCGTTATGTTTTATTATATCTGTACCTGAAATATGATTGTAAATACCTCCCGGAGGGTCAAATCCGACCATTTGATCTAAGTAGTTGTCAGAAGAAATAATTAAGTCTAAGGGAACTATGCCGTCTTTTATGATATTCTTATCATGGTATATATCCCATAAAAAAAGATTTAAGGCTTTGCTTCTTTGAATGGCTCCCTTTTCTATTACTTCCCATTCATCTGGAGCAATAATGCGCGGAAATAAATCAAATGGAAATATTTTTTCTTGAGTTTCTTTTTTACCGTAAACCTGAAAGGTAATACCTTGATTAAAAAAAGAGGATTTTGCCTTTGTGTTTAAATTAACGTAATCTTCGATAGAATGTTCTCCATATAATTCAAACAATTTTTTATATACCTTCTTTATTTCCCCATGTTTTTTATAGATTTCATCATATAAATCTGGGTTCCTTTCGTAAGAAGAAAAAATTTGATTTTCGACAGTGCCCATGTATTTTTATTTTTCTTTAAGGTAATGGTTTTTTGCATTTTTATTGCTGTTAATTTGCTAATAATGAGTAGTTGATATAGCATTTCTAATAAAAATTTATAGTGATTTTTAACAAATAAATTTTCAAAATGATATCTGAGATATGCCATTTATGCATATTTAATTAAAATTGTTTAATAATTTAAAAAGTGGAATTTTGGAAATAAACCTTATTAGTGATACGGTAACTAAACCATCTAGAGGCATGATGGATGCTATGATTAAAGCCAAAGTTGGTGATGATGTTTTTAAAGCAGACCCAACAGTAAACACTTTAGAAGAAAGAGTGGCTACTATGTTTGGTAAAGAATCAGCTTTATTTTTTCCGTCTGGTACAATGACTAATCAAACGGCTATTAAATTACATACAAATCCTGGGGATCAACTTATTTGTGATAAATATGCTCATATTTATAACTATGAAGGTGGTGGTATTAGTTTTAATAGCGGTGTTTCTTGCAAATTGGTTGATGGGTTTAGAGGTATGATGACAGCAGAACAAGTTAAAGAAGCTATTAACCCTCCAGATTTTTATCATAGCCCTCTTACTTCATTAGTGTGTATAGAGAATACTACAAATAAAGGGGGAGGAGCGTGCTGGGATATTAAAGAATTAATGCGAATTAAGGAAGTATGCAAACAAAATGGCTTGGCGTATCACTTAGATGGAGCACGTTTATGGAATGCTCTGGTAGCTAAGAATGAAACTCCTGAGCAATATGGAAAACTTTTTGATACTATTAGTGTTTGTTTGAGTAAAGGTTTAGGATGTCCGGTAGGTTCTGTATTGGTTGGTAGTAAAGAATTAATACATAAAGCACTGCGTGTTCGTAAAATTCTCGGTGGTGGAATGCGACAAGCCGGTTTTTTAGCCGCAGCCGGACTGTATGCACTTGACAATAATATTAATCGTTTAGCCGAAGATCACAGTAGGGCTAGAGAAATAGGTGAATTACTTAAAAATTTATCCTTTGTACAAAAAGTTGAGCCTATTGAAACTAACATCGTAATTTTTGAAATAAATAATGACTTGGTTCTTGAAGATCAATTTCTAAATAAACTAAAGGCATTAAATATACATATAATTGGGATGGGGCAAGGAAAGTTACGAATTGTTACTCATTTGGATTATACCCAAAAAATGCATGAAATGTTACTCGAAACTTTAAATTCTATATAATTAAGCTTTTAATGTAACCAAGATTGTTTTTAAATTTTTTATCCCATTTTGCATGCCAGCTTCTGAGTTGTAAGATTGACTTGTGCCTATTAAATTTCCAGTAGCATCTTTCATGTTAAATAAAAATTCTCCGTTATTATTTGTTTTTCTTTCAAAAGTGAAATGCGTAACTGAAGTATTTTTTAAACCTTCTATTAATTGGTTGGCTTCTTCTTTAGTGGAAAACAACTTACTTTCTAATAGTGATTCGTGGCTTTCTGCCTGAATTTTAAAGGTATATCCGAATTCATTTTTATCTAGAAATATCATAATCTAAACAGGCTTTTAGTAAAAATACAATTTTTTAAAACTAATTAGTAAACACTGTAATAATTAGTTTTAAGTAGAAAAGGTGAAAATATTATGTCATTGTGAGCAAATAACATCTTAAAAAAATTAACATTTTGCTTAAAAATGCCTATTTTCGCATTACCATTAATTATAAACATATTTTAAAATGAAGAAAGTATTATTTTTTCTTGCTGCATTTGCAGCAACTATTAGTTATGCTCAAGATTTACCACAAAATCCGGAGCCAGGTAAATGTTATGTGCGTTGTACAACGCCCGATGTTTACGTAAATGAGACGGTTACTTTAACTGTTAAGCCAGGTTATAAGGTATTAAAAACAGTGCCTGCAACTTTTAAAACAGTTACTGAGAGAGTTTTAATCAAGGAAGAAGGTAAAAAATTAACAGTTGTGCCTGCTAAATGGGGTAAAGAAACTGTTACTTATGTTGCAAAACAGGGAGGTAATACCCTTAAAGTAATTCCTGCTTCTTTTGCACCATCATCTGAAACTATTGAAATTAAACCTGCGTATGCACAATGGGAATTGGGGGCATCTGCACCTGATTGTGCTTCTGGTAATCCTGATGACTGCCGTTATTGGTGCTATAAAGGTTATCCAGCTGAGTTTACTACTATAGATACACAAGTTTTAGCAAATGATGCTTCTACAAATAGTACACCAATAGGGTCGAAAGATGCATCATATACAAAAACTGTAATGTTGGAACCTGCTAAAGTAGTTGAAGAAATAATTCCTGCAGAATATGCTGAGATAACTAAAACAGTGTTAGATAGAGATGCTCAAACAGTAGAAGAAATAATTCCTCCTGTTACTAAAACGGTTACAAAAGAGGTGCTTAAGGAAAAAGGTGGCTTAACTACTTGGAAAGAAGTTGAGTGTTCATTGGTTGAGTATCAAGCTTTACCCATTAATTGGAATTTAGGAAGTGCAACTTTAACTTCTCAGGCTAAAAGTATTATAGATACTAGATTAATGCCAGTATTATCTCAAAATCCAGGTGTTAAATTAGAGATTGCCTCTCATACAGATGTTAGAGGTACTGCTTCTTCAAACAAAGATTTATCTGAAAGAAGAGCAAAAGCTGTAGCAGATTACTTAATAACCAAAGGAATTAATTCTAGTCTTTTAGTAGCAAATGGTTATGGAGAAGATAAAGTTAAAAACAGATGTAAAGAGGGCGTTTCTTGTACAGAAAGAGAGCATTCTGTAAATAGAAGAACAGAATTTAGACTGATTAATAATTAATTGGGAATACCTAAGATCATATAAATAGAAAGGGCTTTCAGATATGAAAGCCCTTTTTTATATATTTCATGTTTTTATTATTAGCTATTTTTTTTAAGAAAATCTAAATGATAACTAATTTCTCCATTCATATTATATCCAGAATAATCATCTAATTCCTTTTCATTGGAGTTTAATATTTTAAAAAAAGGAAAGACACCTTTTTTATTTAGCTTTTTAAGTAACTCTTTATTATTCTGCATTTGCTTAGGTGTTAGAATATCAACATTTCTAGGAATATCAACATAAAGCATTACATAAGAATCTGAAAAAGCTCGAAACTCTTCTTTTGCAAACAAATCTTTTTTAAGCATTTTACACGGACCACACCAGTCACTGCCAGTAAAGTACACCAATAACTTTTTGTTTTCATGCTTAGCTTGCTTAATTGCCGTGTCATAATCCGTTTGCCAGTTGGCAAAAACTAAAGATTCGTTCTCTAATTGCCCAAAACTTAATAAGGGTATTAAAAATAATAGTATTGTATACTTCATAATATTTTTAATTCATGAAACATTTAATATTCACAGAAATACAAATAACTTGCCAAACTCTATTTTAAGAACGAATCCATTCCTGGAATGTTGGGCATTCCTTCTTTTGCTACAGCGCCTAATTCTGTTTCATTAACTTCAGTTGCACGTTCAATAGCTTTGTTTAACGTTAGTATTAAATAATCTTCCAATTGTTCTTTATCTTGTAAAAGACTATCGTCTATACTAATATTTTTAATGCTCCTGTTAGCTGTGATTGATATTTTTAGTAAATTATCTGACGATGTCTCATCAATTATTACATGATTTAAGCGTTCTTTAGTAGCCTTTACTTTTTCTTGGGTTTCTTTTAACTTACCCATCATTCCCATTAAATCTCCAAACATAGTATGATTTTATTTTATACAAAATTACTAAATTCAGTATTAAATAGAATTTGTATGGAACACATAGAAAAAAGAGCATTGTTTTATCTGTTTAGTCTTACTTTTGCCTTCTCTTGTCAAAATCAGAAAAAAACAATGATAAAAATTGATGCTCCTCGGGCTAAAAAAGTAGCAAAAGAACTGGTAAAGCATGGTGATGTTCGTATTGATAATTATTATTGGATGAACAATCGCGAAGATAAAGAGGTAATATCCTATTTAGAAGCAGAAAACGCTTATTATAATGATTTAACTAGGCATACAAAAGAATTTCAAAATAGTCTTTTTTCTGAAATGAAATCTAGAATTAAAGAAGATGATACTTCTGTGCCCTATAAGCTAAATGGTTATTGGTATTTAAAGAGATTTGAGACTGGTAAAGAATATCCTATTTATTCTAGAAAAAAAGAAAGTGAAAGCGCTCCAGAAGAAATAATGTTCGATGGTAACCAAATGGCTAAAGATCACGAGTATTTTCAATTGGGAGGCGTCAGCGTAAGTCCAGATAATACTATGGCTTCATTTGCTGTAGATACAGTGTCTAGACGTCAATACCATATCCAAATTAAGAATTTGAAAACAGGTGAAGTCTTAGAGGATAAAATGGATGATACCACAGGGAGTTCTGTTTGGGCTGGTGATAATAAAACGTTGTTTTATACTAAAAATGACCCAGAGACCTTGAGGTCATTTAAAATATATAAACATGTTTTGGGCACATCCTCGGCGGAAGATAAATTAGTGTTTCATGAAACTGACGAAACATTTAATGCATTTGTTTATAAATCTAAATCAAAAAAATATATAATAATTGGATCTTCTAGTACCTTAACGACGGAATATCAAGTTTTAAACGCAGATAATCCTAATGGAAAATTCAAAATGTTTAATCCAAGGGAAAGAGGTGTTGAGTACAATATTTATCATTATGATGATAAGTTTTATATTCATACTAATAAGGATGGTGCTACGAATTTTAAAATGATGGTTGTTGATGAAAATCATACAACATCAAAGAATTGGAAAGAATTTATTCCTCATAACGAGAATGTCCTTATAGAAGGTATGGACATATTTAAAGACTATTATGTAATCTCGGAGCGCGAAAATGGCTTAAATAAATTGAAGATTATTCGTTGGGATGGTTTTGATAATTATTATCTTCCTTTTGATAATGAAACATATACCGCATATACAAGTACAAATGTAGATTTTGATACTAAAATTTTGCGCTATGGCTATAATGCTATGACTTCACCTAGTTCCATAATTGATTTTAATATGGAAACTAAAGAAAAGATTGTTAAAAAAGAACAAGTGGTTTTAGGTGGCAAGTTCGACAAAAGTAATTATACATCGAAGCGGGTCTGGGCAACCGCTGCCGATGGAGTAAAAATTCCAATATCACTGGTGTATCATAACGACACTAAACTTGATGGAAACAGTCCCTTACTTCAATATGCTTATGGTTCATATGGATATTCAATTGACCCTTATTTTTCATCGGTACGCTTAAGTTTGTTAGACCGTGGTTTTATTTTTGCAATAGCACATGTTAGAGGTGGTCAATATTTGGGTAGACAATGGTATGAAACGGGTAAAATGTTTCATAAGCGTAACACATTCACAGATTTTATTGATTGTTCAAAATTTTTAATACAAGAAAAATATACTAGTAATGATCATTTGTATGCTTCAGGAGGTTCTGCAGGTGGTTTGTTAATGGGCGCAATAGTAAATATGGCTCCAGAATTATACAATGGAATATTGGCGGCCGTTCCTTTTGTTGATGTTGTTACTACAATGTTAGATGAATCTATACCCTTAACCACTGGTGAGTATGACGAATGGGGGAATCCTAATGATAAGGACTCATACGATTATATGAAATCGTATTCTCCTTATGATAATGTCGTTAAGCAGGCATATCCGCACATGTATGTGAGCACAGGTTTACACGATTCTCAAGTCCAATATTGGGAGCCAGCAAAATGGGTGGCAAAATTAAGAGAATATAAAACTGATGATAATAGCTTGTTTTTAGACACCAATATGGAAGCAGGCCATGGCGGGGCATCAGGGCGATTTGAAGCACTAAAAGAAGTTGCTAAAGAGTATGCTTTTATATTAGATTTGGAAGGTAAAATCGAGTAAATCGGAAAAAAATTGTAATTTTGTCATTGGAACAGTACAAAATGAACGTTTATGTTACGTTCCCCTAAACAAGATTAACCTTTATGGAAAATCAAATTAATGCGCATAACAGTATCCTAGAATTAATAGGAAATACTCCAATTGTTAAGCTTAATAAGATTACTTCAGAGATTACTGGTAATTTTTATGCAAAAGTTGAAGCTTTTAATCCAGGACATTCTTCAAAAGACAGAGTAGCGACTTACATTATTGAAGAAGCTGAACGAAAGGGTATACTAAACGAAGAAAGTACAATTATTGAAACAACCTCTGGTAATACTGGATTTAGTATTGCTATGGTTAGTATTATTAAAGGATATAAGTGTATTCTTGCTGTAAGTTCAAAATCTTCTCCAGATAAAATAGACATGTTAAAAAGCATGGGAGCTGAAGTATATGTGTGTCCAGCACATGTAAGTGCTGATGACCCACGTTCGTACTATGAGGTTGCTAAAAGACTTCATGAAGAAACCGAGAA
Source organism: Flavobacteriaceae bacterium EG-1 (assembly GCF_009649685.1). GTDB lineage: Bacteria > Bacteroidota > Bacteroidia > Flavobacteriales > Flavobacteriaceae > Aurantibacter_A. The sequence continues at coordinate 984,294 of NZ_WJPK01000001.1, read as the reverse complement.
TAGCATTTATATTAATCAATATTTCAATCAATTGAATATTGAGGCACATTACAATAATACAGGCCCGGAAATTTGGAAACAGACGAATGGAAACATTACGCACTTAGTCGCTTGTAGCGGTACGGGCGGAACTATTTCCGGAATTGGCAGATATTTAAAAGAACAAAATCCTGATATTAAGATTTTAGGTGTTGATGCTTTTGGTTCAGTACTTCAAAAATATCATGAAACTGGTAAATTTGATCGTAATGAAATTTACCCATATCGCATCGAAGGGTTGGGTAAAAATTTAATTCCAACTGCTACAGATTTCAAAGTGATTGATAAGTTTATGAAAGTGAGCGATGAAGAAAGTGCTCACTCAGCAAGGGAAATTGCAAAAACTGAGGGAATGTTTGTCGGTTATACTAGTGGAGCGGCATTACAAGCAGTTAAACAGTATGCAGAAGAGGGTGAGTTTGATGAAAATAGTAATGTAATTGTTATGTTCCCTGATCATGGTTCGAGATATATGAGTAAAATATATAGCGATGATTGGATGAATAATCAAGGTTTTTTTGATACCAAAAATGTAGAAGAAAAGCAAAAAATTCAAACCGTAAAATAAACAAGAATAAGTTATAATAGAAAGCAACGACACCTGTCGTTGCTTTTTCAATTTATATGGTTTTTAACTATTGTAAACGATAATTAAAAATACATGCCTCATTAAATTTCTAAGTGGTTTAAAAGTGTAGAGATTTTCTGTTGCATAAAACACGTTCAAGTAAAAAAATCCATATTTTTGCAGTGTAATCAAACGCAGAAAGCTAGATGAGAGACATATTTGATAGAATTATTGAGAATAAAGGGCCGTTAGGTAAATGGGCTTCACAGGCCGAAGGTTATTTTGTTTTTCCGAAATTAGAAGGTCCTATTTCAAATCGAATGAAATTTCAAGGTAAAGAAGTGATAACTTGGAGTATCAATGATTACTTAGGTTTAGCTAACTTGCCAGAGATAAAAAAGGTTGATGGTGAAGCTGCTGCCGAATATGGTTCTGCTTACCCTATGGGTGCTCGAATGATGAGTGGACATACCGATTTTCATGAGCAATTAGAACAAGAATGTGCGGCTTTTGTACACAAAGAATCTGCTTACTTATTAAACTTTGGATATCAGGGAATAATGTCGGCAATTGATGCATTGGTATCAAAAGATGATATTATTGTTTACGATGTAGATTGTCATGCTTGTATAATAGATGGGGTTCGATTACATATGGGTAAACGTTTCACATTTAAGCATAATGATATTGAAAGCTTAGAAGTTAACTTGGAAAGAGCTTCTAAAATGGCTGAAAATACTGGTGGAGGAATTCTTGTTATTTCTGAGGGAGTATTTGGAATGAGAGGTCAACAAGGTAAATTGAAAGAGATTGTTGCTTTAAAGAAAAAGTACAATTTTAGACTACTAGTAGATGATGCTCATGGTTTTGGTACTCTGGGTAAAACTGGTGCTGGAGCGGGTGAGGAGCAAGGTGTACAAGATGATATAGATGTATATTTTGCAACTTTTGCAAAATCAATGGCAAGTATTGGAGCGTTCTTAGCTGCTGATAAGGAAATAATTGATTATTTGAAATACAATTTACGTTCACAAATGTTCGCGAAATCACTACCAATGGTTTACGTGAAGGGAGCTTTGAAACGTTTAGATATGTTACGTACACAACCTGAACTTAAAGCCAAGCTTTGGGAAAATGTAAATGCTTTACAGAACGGCTTAAAAGAACGCGGTTTCGATATTGGTACTACAACTAGCTGTGTTACACCGGTTTATTTAAATGGAAGTATTCCTGAGGCAATGGCTTTGGTAAAAGATTTAAGAGAAAATTATGGAATATTCTGCTCTATAGTTGTTTACCCAGTGATACCTAAAGGATTAATTTTACTTCGTATGATTCCTACAGCTACGCATACTATGGATGATATTTCTGAAACTTTAGAAGCATTTTCGGCAATTAGAGAGCGTTTAGAAAACGGAACTTATAAAAGACTTTCAGCTGCTGTTGCTGCGGCAATGGGAGAATAATATTTAGGATAATACCTATTATTGAATAAAAAAAACTTCAAATTTTTAATATTAGAATTTAAAAATTTGAAGTTTTTTTATAGTACTTTCTTATAAGTACAACGTCTCTTATATATTTTGGGCTCAAAGTGCTTCCACATTTGACGAATAGCAATATTATCTTCTAATTCGGGAGTTCGATAGCACATTTCAATTTTCTTGTCATTAAACGTTTTATAATATTCGTTAAAAATAATAGCGGTTACACCTTTGTTTTGGTACTCGGGGTGAATTCCAATTAAATAGAATAAAACATCTTTATTTTTCTTTTTAGCTCGTAAGAGATGAAAAATTCCAAAAGGAAATAATTTACCCTTCGCCTTTTGTAGGGCTTCCGAAAATGAAGGCATTACAATTGAAAATGCAATTAATTTATTTTCTTTATCAACAATGAATTTTATGTACTCCGGATTTATAAAACTTATGTATTTCTTTTTAAAATAGGCCTTCTGTACTTCGGTTATAGGAACAAATGATGATAACTTAGAATATGTTTCATTAAAAAGGTCAAACATTTTGTCTGTCATAGGCAAAACATCCTTGGTATTGGTGAAGTTTATTTCCTTAAGACCGTATCTTCGTTTTACTAAACTGTTGAGCTTAGTGAATAAAGCGGGGTCAGCGTTGGATGCTGGAAACTTATTCTCAACATATTTCTTTGCTACTTCAAAACCCAATCTTTCATAATGAGCTACATAATACGAATGGTTATACCACGTAATCATGCTTCCTATGTGATTAAAACCTTCGGTTAATACACCTACTTTATCTAAATTTGAGAAACCAACTGGGCCTTCAATAAAGTCTAATTGCTTTTCTTTGCCGATATCTTCGACCTTTTGCAATAGCTTTTCAGAAACTTCTGTGTCATCAATAAAATCAAACCAACCAAAGCGCATTTTTCTAACTTTTTGGTCGTTTACTTCAATCCAATTAATAATTGCCACTATTCTTCCAGCAATTTTATTGTTTTTGTAAGCTAGAAAAAAACGGGCTTCAGCATTTTTAAAGGCTGGATTTTTATCCTTATTAAAAGTTTCAAGTTCATCAGCAATTATTGGCGGAACCCAATATTTAGAGTCTTTGTAAAGCGTAAAAGGAAACTTTACAAAGCTTTTGAAATCTGATTTAGACTGGACTTCAACAAGGTTGACCATAGTTGTTTTTTCTATGGTCAATATTAGGTATAAATGTGGTTAGAATAAAATTTGAGACGAAAATCGATGTTAAAAATCTATAGCGCCGTTATCTTCTTTTTTACTCTTTTTCTTTTTCTTGTCTGCTTTTTTCTTTTCGCGTAGTTGTTTTTTAGTAGGTCCTAAGTCAATATCTTCTGCACCAGTACCGTTGGCAGCTTGCTTAGCTTTTTTTCTTTCTTCACGGCTTTTCTTCTTCATGCTATTTTTCTTAATCTCACCACCGTTTTCGTTCGCCTTTTGATCTTCAATTGCCTTAAGGTCATCTTTATGAAAATCAAATCGATACGAAGCACCAGCACTCATAAAAATTCTAGAAGGCGTATTTTTAAAACTAGCACCTAGATTTACATCAACTTGTAATTTTTCAGATAGTAAATGAACTACACCTCCGCGTATTAGCAAATCGGCATAACGGTCACTATCAAATCCTTGATGTTCAATAAATGTGCTCCATTTTGGATTTCTAAATGCATATGATATAGAAACTGCATAATTTAATTCTGGGAAATCGGTACCTATACGATCATATGCAATATTCGAAATTAATACAAATCGAGGTGTTAGTCTGCTTTGTGTTGCTAACATAACTCTTGGAGAAATTGTTGGATCACCAACATAAAAAGGATTGTCACCGAATAATATATTCGCCCCTGCATATAATGATACAGATGGAATTAAGTTAGCTAGTTGAAAAACATTATTTTTTCTCCAGCTATACAAATTTGGTTTATTTCGTAAAGGTGATTTATAGCGGTCGTAAATCAAAAACTTAAGCCCAATACGATTCCGATAAAAATTGGTTCGGTTTTCTGAAGTATTAAAATTTGTGTAGGTGATGTTCTGGTTCTGAAAAGTTCCTTCCCAATTAATCTCTAACTGCTCAAATAAAAGCCCGTATCTAAGTGCATAGTCTAATCCCCATATTCCAGATTGCGTGTTTAATAATGTATGATCTTGTTGTTCAAAAATTGCACCACCTTCTAACTGTATTACATTTTTACCTACAGCATATGCACTTACGGCTTTACCTGGTCTGTTAGAATTAATTACATCTGTATATTGTGAAATACCTAAGAAAGGAATTGAAAATACTAGTAAAATTAATGCTTTGTTAAACTTTTCTAATCGAAAAAGGTACTTCATAAACAGCGACTTTATTAAACTTTTAAGACAATTGCTCATATTATACAACGCTAGAATCGTATTTTTGATATATATAGATTGAATAAAAATGGTATTACTAAAAACTATATTAATTATTCTTTTGGTGTATTACGGGCTTAAAATTATTGCCAAATGGTACGGACCAAAATTGTTTAATTATGCTGCAAAAAAAACAGAAGAAAAATTTAAAGAACGTTTTGGTGATTTTAGCAACCAACAAGGTGGCTTTGGTCAACAACCAATGGACGAAGAGCAGATTGGAGATATTTCAATAAAAAAGCAAAGTTCTCGCAAAAAAACTACAAAAGAACCAGTAGGAGAGTATATAGAATTTGAAGAACTAGATTAAAATTCTTTTACTTTTTAAGAATGTTCCTTATTAAAAATATTCCGTCAAAGAATTGTATCAATTCGTAAATTTGCGGGAATTAACATAGTTCCATGCAAATTACTTTAAAATCCTTTTTAATACATTTTTTTGTTCTTGTTCTGTTTGTCGTTGCGGCTTTAACATATTTTAGCCCTGTATTACAAGGGAAAGTAATTGAACAGTCAGATATTATTCAGTATACTGGCATGGCCAAAGAACAGAATGATTTCAGAAAACTTACAGGTGAGGAACCCTATTGGACCAATAGTGCTTTTGGGGGTATGCCAACTTATCAATTAGGAGCTAATTACCCGTATAACTTCGTTAAAAAATTAGATAAGGTTATTCGGTTTTTACCCAGACCAGCAGATTACTTATTTTTATACTTCTTAGGTTTTTACATTTTATTATGTTGTTTAAAAGTAGATTTTAGACTTGCCGCCCTAGGAGCACTGGCATTCGGATTCTCAACTTATTTAATAATTATCTTAGGTGTTGGCCATAATGCAAAAGCTCATGCTATAGGTTATTTGCCAATGTTGTTAGGAGGTATTGTTTTAGTTTTTCGAAAGGAATATCTATGGGGATTTGTCTTAACTGCTCTTAGTATGGCCTTAGAAATAGGTGCAAATCACTATCAAATGACCTATTACTTTATGTTATTGGTATTGATTTTAGGGGTTGCTTATTTGATAGATGCTATTAGGAAAAAGAAGCTTAAACATTATTTTACTTCTGTTTCAATTTTACTTGGTGCTGTATTTATAGGAATTGCTGCCAATGCAACTAGTCTTATGGCCACTAAAGAATACGCTGATTGGAGTACTAGAGGTAAATCTGAAATTACAATCAATCCAGATGGTTCGCTTAAAGAAAATTCAAGTGGTTTAGATAAAAGTTATATAACTCAATGGAGTTATGGTATTACAGAGTCTCTCAATCTTTTTGTTCCTAGACTTTTTGGAGGCGGAAGTCAAGAAGAATTGGGCGAAGATTCTAAAACATTCGCATATGTTGTAAGTAAAGAAATTCCTAAAAGTACGGCATTAGAATATTTTAGTACGCTTCCCATGTATTGGGGTGATCAACCAGGAACTTCTGGTCCAGCTTATATTGGTGCGATTATATGCTTCTTGTTTGTATTAGGCTTAATGCTTGTTAAAGGCAGGGCTAAATGGTGGCTAGTAGGAGGAACCATTATGTCTTTGACACTTTCATGGGGTAAGAATTTTAGTCTTCTTACTGATTTTATGATTGATTATTTCCCCTTATATAATAAATTTAGAGCGGTATCTTCTATTCAAGTTATTTTAGAATTATGTGTGCCAATTATGGCAGTTCTTGGGTTAATGGTATTATTTAATGAATACATCTCTAAGGAGAGAAAAATGAAAGCACTTAAACTTTCATTTTATATTACAACCGGGTTATGTGTTGCGCTATTTTTAGTAAAAGGTATGTTCGATTTTATTTCTCCTACCGATGAGCGTATGCGAATGACAGGACTTGAAGGACTACCTGATGTATTGCAAGAAGATCGAAAAGCATTGTATACAAGCGATTTGGTTCGTTCATTTATATATGTAATTTTAACAGCGCTTGTAATTTGGTTTTTCATAAAAGAGAAAATTAAAGAAAACGTTTTCGTTATAGCTTTAACAGCTTTAATACTTTTTGATTTAGTAGGGGTAGGGCGTCGTTATGTAAATAATGATGATTTTGTTGCAAAACGAAAAATGACTCAACCTTTTCAAAAAACGCAACTTCATCAACAGATATTGAAAGATGAAGGTGTTTATAGAGTGTATAATCCACAAGAAGGATGGGATTCTGCTAGTACATCTTATTTTCATCAATCTATTACTGGTTATCATGCAGCAAAACCAGCGGGCATGCAAGACCTATTTTATTTTTATATTTTTAAGGGTAATGTGAGTGTTTTAAATATGTTGAATGTTAAATATGTGATACAGCAGACGGAAGAAGGTCAGAGTTACCCAGCTGTTAATCCAGATGCTAACGGAAATGCTTGGTTTGTTAAAACTTTAAAGGAAGTGAATAGTGCTAATGATGAAATTTTAGCTTTAGGTGATTTTGATGAAAAAAATGAAGCAATAGTTAATACAACTAAATTTAATACTATAAACCGCACTAGTTTTCAAACGGATTCTACTACAATAATTACTTTAACAGATTATAAACCCAATCATTTAACCTATAAATCAAATAACCAAAATGCTGGTGTAGCTGTATTTTCTGAAATGTATTATGAACATGGATGGAATGCTTATATTGATGGAAAACCACAGGATCATTTCAGAGTTAATTATGTGTTGAGAGCCTTAAAAGTGCCAGAAGGTACGCATACTATTGAGTTTAAATTTGAACCAAAAGTAATTAAAGAAGGAAGCCAAATAGCACTTGCTAGTTCTATGCTGTTCGTACTTGTAGTTCTTGGAGGAATAGGGTTCACATACTGGAGGAATCGTAATAAAGATGAAGCTTAATGCGTAAAGTGTTAATTATCACGTATTATTGGCCTCCGGCAGGTGGGCCAGGGGTACAGCGATGGTTGAAATTTGTCAAGTATTTACCGGAATTTAATATAGATCCAATAGTTTATATTCCAGAAAATCCTAATTATCCAATTGAAGACGTTACGTTAGAGAAAGAGATTCCGGTTGGTATTAAAATTCTAAAGCATAAAATTTCTGAGCCTTATAAGTTAGCTAAACTCTTTTCATCTAAAAAAACAAAAAGAATTAGTTCAGGTGTAATTCAAAGTAAAAATCAGAGTTTATTAGAAAAGCTTATGCTTTGGGTAAGAGGGAATTACTTTATTCCGGATGCACGTAAAAATTGGGTTGCGCCATCAATTCTTTATTTATCTGAAATTGTAATAAAAGAGAATATTAAGACTATTGTTACTACGGGGCCTCCTCATAGTGTACATTTAATAGGAGATGGGTTAAAAAACAAATTTGATTTAAAATGGATTGCAGATTTTAGAGATCCATGGACTTCTATTGGCTATCACAAAAAATTAAAACTTACGAAATCATCCGAAAAAAAACATAAACAGTTAGAAAATCAAGTATTAAACAATGCAGATCAAATTGTGGTTACTAGTGCAACTACCAAGCAGGAATTTGAAATTCTTACGAAAAAACCTATTCAAGTTATAACTAACGGTCATGATACAGATTATTTAGGAAGTTCAAATTTAGATTCGCAATTTACAATTACGCATATTGGTTCGCTACTAACAGGTAGAAACCCTCAAAATTTATGGAAAGTGCTTTCGGAAATTGCACGCGAAAATGCTGTTTTTAGAAAGCTATTGCAAATAGAATTTTTGGGGGTGGTAAGTCAAGATGTAATGGATAGTTTACATCGCTTTGAATTGGAACCTTATATTAAGTTTAATGGATATGTTTCTCATGATGCTGCTATTCGTAAACAGAGAAGCTCACTAGTTTTATTGCTAATTGAAATAGACTCTGAAGATACCAAAGGTATTATTCCGGGTAAGTTATTTGAATATATGGCTGCAAAGCGACCTATTTTGGCTGTTGGCCCTAGAAACTGGGAAGTTAAATGCTTTATTGCTGAAACCGAGTCTGGTGCAATTTTTGACTATAACGCTAATACTGAATTAAAAAATGTAATTTTAAAATGGTTTGATGCGTTTAGAGAAGGGCAACTTACAATTGCTTCTAAAAACGTTGATAAGTATAGTCGCCGTTCTTTAACGGAAGAACTTTCGAAATTACTATAATGGGTATAGTACTTAAACAAACTTTTTTTAATACAATTATTACTTATCTCGGATTTGCGATGGGAGCAGTAAATGCTCTTTTCTTATATACTAATTTTATTACGGACGAATATTATGGTTTAGTTGGAGTAGTACTATCTACATCGGCAATTCTTATGCCATTAATGGCTTTTGGTGTGCAAAATACACTAGTTAAATACTATAGTAGTTTCGAAGAAAAAGATTCATTTTTAACATTAATGGTGTTATTACCTTTAATAATCATTATTCCTCTTGGTCTTTTTTCTTATTTTGGAAACTCTTTGGTATCTGAATTTCTTTCAAAGAAAAATGTCATAGTAAAAGATTATGTATGGCACATCTTTTTAATCGGGTTGGCTATGGCATATTTCGAAGTCTTTTATGCTTGGACTCGCGTTCAATTAAAGTCAATTTTTGGTAATTTTATGAAAGAGGTCTTTGTACGGTTGGGAGTTACAATTTTACTTTTTTCAGTTTACTTTGAATTTATTACGGTTGATGTTTTTATGAATGCATTAGTGGGGCTTTATTTATTAAGAACCATTATTATGAAAATTCAAGCTTACCTATTAAAAAAACCAAAACTAGATTTCAATTTTCCTACCAATTCAAATGAAATAATAACCTACAGTGCTTTAATTATTCTTGGAGGTTCTGCAGCTGTAATCTTATTGGAGATTGATAAGTTTATGATCAATCAATATATCGAAATTGAAAATGTTGCTTATTACGCAGTCGCTGTTCATATCGCAACTGTTATAATTGCTCCTTCAAGGGCAATGCATCAAATTACGTATCCGATGACGGCTGAACTTCTTAATGACAATAACTTGGTTGGATTAAAAGCGTTATACCAAAAAAGCTCCCTCACATTATATATAGTTGCTGGTCTTGTTTTTCTAATGATAATTTTAAATCTAAATGATTTGTACCAAATGATACCTTCTGAGTATAGGGGTGGATTCTTTGTTGTGCTTTTGATTGGACTTATTAAATTATATGATTCATTTTTAGGATGCAATAATGCAATTCTTTTTAATTCGGAATATTATAGAGCGGTATTATGGTTAGGAGCTTTTTTAGCAGCTATGACCATATTATTTAATATGTGGTTAATACCAGAATTTGGTATGGACGGCGCTGCAATGGCTAGTTTTTTAGCTGTATTTATTTATAATACCTGCAAGTTAGTTTATGTGAAGACTAAGTTTAATATGTGGCCATTTACTAAAGAAACCTTTAAAGTGACTGCTTTAATAGTGCTAGTTGGAGCATTATTTTCATCTTTCCAATTTAATTTTCATCCACTCATTAATATTTCTTTAAAACTGTTCTTAATGACCACTATGTATATTGGAATACTGTATCGCTTTAGAATATCTGAAGATGTATTCGGAGTATTGCATCGATTTTTAGGGAAAAAAAATATTTAATTCAAGATAGAAAATGTTGTTAAAATAAAACCCCGGTAGAAGAAGCATCTTCTACCGGGGTAAACAACTAACCAACCTAAAAACTATTTTTATTCTATTACTGTCTTCTTCTTGTACTATTAGAACTTGTACCTGTTGACCTTGATGTACTTCTTGAAGGTGCTCTACTAGCAACACTTCTTGAACCTGTACTTCTGCTGCTATACGTATTAGTCTTTCTAGCAGGAGCTCTATTTACGCTACTTTTTGTAGTAGTACTTCTTGTTGTTACAGAAGTTCTACTTCTTGATGGCGCTTTACTTACATTTCTAGTATTAGCAGCTCTTTTTACAGTAGTACTTCTATTCGTTGTAGTTCTACTTTGTGGTCTATTCACCGTTGTACTTCTTTTTACAGTGGTACGTTGTGGAGTACGTGTTACTGTTCTCTTAGTTGTAACTGTACTTGTTCTTGGTGACCTTACCGAGGTAGATCTATTTGAAATTTTCCTATTCGTAGTAATCGCATTTCTCTTATTGTTACCACGATTTGTAACCGTTCTTGTACTTTTAACAGCGTTTTTATTTGGTCTTATTGCTGCTGTTTTATTAGAACGAATACTTCTGTTCTGTCTAACTGCTACTCGCTTATCATTTCTATAAATTGAAGCCCTCTGTTTTCTTATCTTATTATATCTATGTTCTCTACCAATCTTAGCAAAGGTACGTCTATGATTAAATCTATATGGATTATAGTACGTATATCTTATTGGGCTATACCATCTTCTATATGGATTTCTGTTTACTAAACAAAACCCTATTGCTGGTCTTGCAAAAAATGCATGAAACGGTCTCCAAATGTATCTTCTATTAAAGGAATTGATATACCCAGTATGATAATCATAAAACCCACGGTTGTTATAAAAAACATACATGCCTCCAACTCTATTTACTCTGCCACTTCGATAATTAATGTTTATATCACCAATTTGGTTTACACGTCCGTAATAATCATAGTAAATAGGAATATTTTCAACCTGAATTACTGCTCCATAATCATCATATTGAGCATAAGGACTATAATCATAACCAGAATTAAAAGTTACATTTCGGTTACGGTTGCCAATTCTATTTTCAATATAAAAGTCAAACTCACCATCAGGATAAACGGAAAAGGTAATTCCGTCTTCAACAAATATGAATGAATTGTTATTTCTTAAAGCAGTGTTTTCCACAACCTTGTTTTCTGTTGCTACAGTTGCCATGGTACTTGTAGTACCTAGGATCAATGCTGTAAAAAGGAGTACTAAATTTCTCATGATATAAGGTTTTAAATCTTGAATGCAACTATTTACATTCGATTAGTTTATACCAAACAGCATGCCAAAAAATGATAAATCTATTTAAGTATCTGAATATCAAATAAATAAAAACTTGATTTATAGAGGATTTTGAAGTCAACCTCAGTATATGAAATAAAAATCTAATTAATTTTTTTGGATATTTTTATTATTAAAGTTTTTCTTTTAAATACTTAGCGGTAAGTGAAGTTTTGTTTTTAGCAACAGTTTCAGGAGTACCATAAGCGATTAGTTGACCTCCTTTAGTACCACCCGCTAGGCCCAAGTCTATTATGTAATCAGCACATTTTATAAGCTCAATATTATGCTCAATAACAATTACAGAATGTCCTCTAGTTATAAGTGCTTCAAAAGATTTTAATAATTTTTTAATATCATGAAAGTGAAGTCCTGTAGTGGGTTCATCAAAAATAAAGAGTGATTTATCTTTAGTATTCCCTTTTACTAAAAAGGATGCTAATTTTATACGTTGTGCCTCACCTCCCGACAAAGTAGAAGACGATTGACCTAAGGTTACATACCCTAATCCAACCTCTTGTAAGGGTCTAAGCTTGTTTGTAATCTTCTTCTGTTCGTAAGTCTCAAAAAAAGCGATGGCACTATCAATAGTCATATTTAGCACATCATCAATCGATGCATTTTTAAATTGCACTTCTAATACTTCCTTCTTGAAACGTTTACCCTTACAGGTTTCGCATTCTAAATGAACATCTGCCATAAACTGCATTTCTACAGTTATTTCTCCTTCACCTTTACACTTTTCACAACGGCCACCATCAACATTAAAAGAGAAATGCTTTGCTTGGTATGCTCTAATTTTGCTTAATTTTTGAGCTGCAAAAAGACTTCTAATATCATCATAAGCCTTTATGTATGTTACCGGATTAGACCGAGAAGATCTACCAATAGGGTTTTGGTCTACAAATTCTACTGTTTTTAGCGTATTAAAATTTCCTTCTGCTTTAGTGTATTGTCCGGCTTTTTCACCATAACCACCAATTTCTTTTAAAACAATAGGGTATAATAATTTCTTAACAAGGGTACTTTTTCCACTGCCTGAAACACCAGTTACTACTGTGAGCATATTTAATGGAAAAGAAACATCAATATTTTTCAGGTTGTTTTCTCTTGCTCCAATAATATTAATCGTATTCTTTATTTGCCTTCTTTTAGCAGGTACTTCAATCTCTTTTGTTCCATTTAAATAACTGGAAGTTAGCGAGTTAGACTTGAGTATTTCACTTAATGGACCAAAAGCTACAACTTCGCCACCATTAGTACCCGCCTCGGGGCCTATATCAATTACTTCATCAGCGGCTTTCATAATGTCTTCATCGTGCTCAACAACTATTACTGTATTACCTAAATCGCGTAACGATAAAAGTACTTCTATAAGATTTTCAGTGTCTTTGGGGTGTAAACCAATACTTGGCTCATCTAAAATGTACATACTTCCGACTAAACTACTTCCTAAAGATGTAGCTAAGTTTATACGCTGACTTTCACCACCGGATAGCGAATTCGATTTTCTGTTTAAAGTTAAATAGCTTAACCCAACTTTTGTTAAAAAACCTAAGCGCGTATTTACCTCTTTAAGTAGTCTTTTTGCAATTAAACTATCATGTTTAGTTAAGTTGATATTTTGAAAAAAGACTACCAATTCTTCAATTGGTAATTCTACCAAATCTGATATAGATTTTTCGCTTATTTTAATGTTATCTGTTTCTTTTCTTAATCGCTTTCCATTACAGTTATTACATTTAGTTTTGCCTCTATAGCGAGATAACATTACTCTATTCTGAATCTTATAGCTTTTTTCTTCGAGCATTTCGAAGAATTTATTCAAACCTGTAAAATATTGATTACCCTCCCATATTAAAATTTTATGCTCGTTTGATAATTCAAACCATGGTTTGTGTATTGGAAAATCGAATTTATAAGCATTATTTACTAATTGGTCTCTATAGGCACTCATACTTTCACCACGCCAGGGAAAAATGGCATTTTCATAAACCGATAATGCAGTATTTGGCACCACCAAATCTTGATCTATACCAATTACATCGCCATAACCTTCACATTTAGGGCAAGCTCCATACGGATTATTAAAACTGAATAAATGTACATTTGGCTCTAAAAATGTCATTCCGTCTAGAACGAAATTATTACTGAAATTTGCTTGTTTTCCTGTTTCTAGTTCTTCAATTATACATTCTCCGCTACCCTCAAAAAAAGCAGTATCAATGGCATTTGCTAATCTATTGAAGAAATCTTCATCTTTTTTGGTTATAATACGATCAATAACTAAATCAAATTTTCGTCCTACGTTTTTTGGAGCTTTATCAATTCTAATTACTTCATCATTATGTTTTATCCGAGCATAGCCTTGTTTTGCAAAAATTTGAAGAGATTTAACTGGATCTCGTGCTTTATCTAAAACAATAGGAGCAAGGAGCAATAACTTTGTTCCTTCCTTATATTTTTTAACATGGTCTATAACATCACTTACAGTGTGCTTTTTTACTTCATTGCCAGAAATAGGAGAAAAAGTTTTGCCAATTCGTGCATATAATAATTTTAAGTAATCATATATTTCGGTAGTTGTACCTACGGTAGATCTAGGATTAGTAGAATTTACTTTTTGCTCAATGGCTATGGCAGGTGCTATACCCTTAATATAATCAACTTTAGGCTTATCCAACTTACCTAAAAACTGTCTGGCATACGAAGATAGGCTTTCAACATAGCGACGCTGACCTTCTGCATATAATGTGTCAAATGCTAAACTTGATTTACCAGATCCAGATAATCCAGTAATTACCACCAATTTATTTCTAGGGATAACAACATCAATATTTTTTAAATTATGCAGTTTTGCACCTTTAATTATGATGTTCTTTTTTGGGTTTATGTCTTTAATTGCAGTCATTTGCGAGAATGTGATTGCAAAGATACAATATGTGTTTTTTAATAACGACCATATGCAAAAAGGAATATAAATGTAACTTACTACTTGTTAAATTTGTTAAAACTATATTATTTTTTCTATCTTTGGTTTTCACTTACACAATATGTGCCTATAGAATAAAATTACTTTTTTAAAACGTAGAGATCAACCTAAACAACCATTGAAGCATCAATGGTATCTGATTATTCTAGTTTTAACCCAGAAAAAGTAATTGCCATGGATACACATTTATTTAACGATTCTGAACTTATTAGACTTTACTCGCAAGGAAACGAGCGTGCCTTGAATACGCTTATTAATCGCCATAATCAAAGGTTAAGTAGCTTTATTTATTCGAAAGTTGGCGATCGTGAAATTACGGAAGATATTTTTCAAGACACTTTTATAAAAGTAATTCGTACCTTAAAAAGAGGTACATATAATGAAGAAGGTAAGTTTTTGCCTTGGGTTATGCGTATAGCACATAATCTTATAATTGACTATTTTAGGAAAAGTAGTAGAATGCCATACTTCGAAGGAACTAGTAATTTTGATGTATTTTCGATTATTAGTGATGAACGACTAAATGCTGAAGGACAATTAATAAAAGACCAAATAGATATTGATTTAGGTGTTTTAATTGATGAATTACCTATAGATCAGCAAGAAGTTCTAAATATGCGCATATTTAAAGATATGAGTTTCAAGGAAATATCCGAAAATACTGGTGTAAGTATAAATACTGCTTTGGGTAGAATGCGTTATGCTCTTATTAACTTGAGAAAGATTATTGAGGAGCATGATATAGTTTTGACGAATTAATTAACATCAGGTCGATTAGAATTATTATATTGCCTAATGCTTCGTTATCCATATATAACAAGACAAAAGCAATATGAAAAAATTATACTCGAACAAAAGAAAAAGAAATAAAGTAGTAGAAGCAAAACCTGAAACTATTCAGTTTTTATTGAACTACTCAAAATCTCTTAAAATCACAGAAGTAGATGGTCACAAGTTTGAAAGTAACTTGAACTAGAAAAGTACATAAATAGGTTATAAACCTCATACTTTACTATAAGTATGAGGTTTTTTTTGTTTGTATGCTAGTAGTATTAAAGATATTAGATGAAATTTGTCGGTAAACATCTATTTGCTCTATTGGTTCAAAACCATTTAATTAAACAGTAGAAGTGTTGTATTTTCTTACATCTAATCACTTTGAAATTTGTTTCAAATTGTCATGAAAAACGTAAAACTAGCGTTTCACATCAGAAAGTAGTCGTTTTACAACAATGTTTTTTTAAGACACCCCCTTTTATCTAGTTTTAGGTCATAATTAAAAAATGAAACGATTCATAATAATAAAAATTGTTTCAATAATTAAACTAATAACTTAAAAAAAAGCTTTCTCAGTCGAAGGCTCTAATCTTAACCAAAAATACAATCTGTATGAACTTGCAAATTGAAGATTCAGTACTAGTTAGAGATTATATCTCAGGAGATGAAAAATCACTTGAAGTATTAATTAACAGACACAACCAACGTATCTCAAGCTTTATTTACTCAAAAGTTTTAGATAGAGATATTACCGAAGATATATTTCAAGATACTTTTATTAAAGTTATAAAAACTTTAAAGAAGGGTACTTATAGTGAAGAAGGTAAATTTTTACCATGGGTTATGCGAATTGCTCATAACTTAATTATAGATCATTTTAGAAAGAACAAGAGAATGCCAATGTTTGAAGGTAGTGATGATTTCAATATTTTCTCTGTAATTGGTGATGATAAGTTAAATGCTGAAAAGCAAATTATAAAAGATCAGATAAATACAGATTTAAGATATTTAATTGATGAGCTACCAGATGATCAAAGAGAAGTACTTTTAATGCGCATATATAAAGATATGAGCTTTAAAGAAATCTCTGAAAATACTGGGGTTAGCATAAATACTGCTTTAGGAAGAATGCGTTATGCATTAATTAACCTTCGTAAAATAATTGACAAGCACAATATAGTTTTGACAAACTAGAATTTACAAAATTACATATTAAGCAATATTTCCATATCGGTGCCGTTATTAATACATAACTAGATATAATCGATATGGAAAAAATTTACTCAGAATATCCAAAAAGACGAGGGTTAACCAAGGCTGCACCGGAAACTATTCAGTTTCTGATGAACTTTTCTAAATCTTTGCATATTATTAAGCATGCTGAATTCTCTTTTGAAGGAAGCTTGAATTAAATATTGTTTAATATTTCAGTTTTTGAATAAAATATCAAAAAGACCTTTTTTAGGTCTTTTTTGTTTTAAAATAGTTATCTAAAACAGTTTTTCTACCTATAGTTTTTGTAATGATATCTCTATCTAAGTTCCATCCTCGTGCCGGAGAATAATCTCTACCATACCAAATAATTTGTAGGTGTAAATCATTCCATAATTCTTTTGGAAATAGCCTTTTCGCATCTTTTTCTGTTTGAACTACATTTTTTCCATTAGTAAATCCCCAACGATACATTAGTCTATGAATATGTGTATCTACCGGAAATGCCGGAATACCAAATGCTTGGGAGACCACTACACTTGCCGTTTTATGCCCTACTGCCGGAAACTCTTCTAGAAGTTTTATTTCTCTTGGTACTATACCATTATATTTCTCTATTAGCATTTTAGACAATCCGTAAATTCCTTTCGATTTCATTGGAGATAGGCCTACAGGTTTAATTATTTCTCGAATTTCATCTATCGACAATTTTACCATATCATAAGGATTGTCGGCTTTTTCAAACAACAAAGGAGTGATTTTATTAACACGCACATCTGTACTTTGCGCAGACAGTAATACGGCAATTAGAAGTGTATAAGGATCTTTATGGTCTAGAGGTACTGGAATTTTAGGATATAATTCTTGTAATTTTTGTATCGCAAAATTTACTTTTTCGGCTTTAGTCATTTTTGTTTAGTTTCGTAACCACGATTACGAATTTAATTAAAAATAGACTATGAATACGTTGAAAGTAGGAGATAAGGTAGCAGATTTCACTAGTGTTGATCAAGATGGGAATACTATAAAGTTATCTGATTTTAAAGGAAAAAAATTAGTTGTTTTTTTCTATCCAAAAGCAAATACTCCAACGTGTACAGTTGAGGCTTGTAACTTAAGGGATAATTACGGTTTATTAATTGATGAAGGTTATTCTATCTTAGGTGTTAGTGCAGATTCTCAGAAAAGGCAAACAAATTTTAGGAACAAGTATAATTTTCCTTATCCTTTACTGGCTGATGAAGATCATACTCTTCTTAATATTTTTGGTGTTTGGGGCGAAAAAAAATTCATGGGTAGAACTTATGATGGTATTCATAGAAAAACCTTTGTAATTAATGAAAATGGAGTGGTCATAAAAGTAATAGACAAAGTAAAAGCAAAGGACCATGCCGCTCAAATATTGGAAGATTAAAACAAAGAAATAATTTAATTACTTCTTTGTTTTAATTTTTTATCAGATTCTAATTTTTTTGTAAAAAGCTGTTTTTCTTTAATTACTTCAGGAATACCTTCTGGAAGCATCTCTTCCCAGCCTTCTTCATTATTTATTATTTTCTTTAGAACATCTCTTGAAAAAATATGCATAATTTCTGGATCGTAATCAATGATGTCCATAACCTTGCCATTGTACTTAAAGAACTTATATAGTTCTTTCATTCTAGGGTGAACTTTAACATTATTACTCGTCATAATTTGACCAGTATCTGCATTTTTCATTGGATAGAGATAAACCTGTAAGTCTTTGAAAAACAGTTTACCAAAAGCTTCTAAAATGCCACCACTTAAGTCCCGATAATATTTCTCATCAAATATATCAATCAAATTGTTGACTCCCATTGTAAGGCCAATGTGTTTTTTCGTATACTTATTAAAATACTCAACAAGTTTATAATATTCTTGAAATTTTGATATCATTACAGTGTGTCCAAGTGAACAAAGTAATTCGGCTCTATCAAAAAAGTCGCGCTCATCAATCTCGCCAGAAGCCTTTAAGTTCGATAGTGTAATTTCAAATATAACTATACTATTATCTACATCAACCGTTTGATTTCTAACAAATATGTCGTAAGATTTGTTCAACATATCCTCATTTACCTTAGTAACAGGTCTAAAGCTACCACGTAAGGCAAGGATATTCTTCTTATAAAGGACTGAAGCGGGCAAAAGATTGTTGCCATCGGGGCCAAACATAACCGCATCGGTCATGTCATTTCTAATCAATTGTAAACTGATTAATCTATTGTCTACATTTATAAAGTTAGGACCTGAAAAATTTACCATATCTATTTCAACCGTATCCTTATCAATATGGTCGTATAAATATTTTATTAATTTAACAGGCTTATGATGTTTGTAAAATGCACCGTAAATCAGGTTAACACCAAGTATTCCCAATGTTTCTTGTTGTAATCGTGCTTCGTTTTGTTTAAAACGAACGTGCATAATTATTTCATCAAATTCTTTTTGTTCAGGATCTAATTGAAATCGAATTCCTTGCCAACCATGTCCTTTATATCTTTTTGAAAAGTCAATAGTAGCAACCGTATTAGCATAAGAAAAGAACAATCTTTCAGGATGTTTATCCCGCGTAATTCGTTCTTCCATTAGGTTCATTTCATGAGATAGCATTCGCTTTAAACGTGGCTGACTCACATACCTACCATCTTTTTCAACACCATAAATTGCATCGCTAAAATCCTTGTCATAAGCACTCATAGCTTTAGCGATTGTACCAGATGCACCGCCTGATCTAAAGAAATGTCTTGCTGTTTCTTGCCCAGCACCAATTTCGGCAAATGTTCCGTAAATATCAGGGTTTAGATTTATGCGAAGTGTTTTCGCTTTTATTGAAGGAATGTTTTCAAACGCTGTATCTCTTTTACGCACTGTGGCCATTGGCTATATTTTGTATTTTACAAAGTTAAGAAGTTCAAGAATTAATTTAGGTAAATATGTTATAAATTTGAAATAAATGAAAAAAGGCCTAAAAGTTACTTTTCTCGGTACAGGAACGTCGCACGGAATTCCTATGATTGGTAGTAAGAATCCGGTTTGTTTTAGTAACGATTTAAAAGACAATCGATTGCGTTCATCAGTATTACTTTCGTGGGAAGAACATAATTATGTTATTGATTGTGGTCCCGATTTTAGACAACAAATGCTTCGTCATAAGGTTGAGAATTTAGATGGGATATTATTTACACATGAACATTCTGATCATACAGCTGGTTTGGATGATATTCGGCCTTATTTTTTTAAACAAGGTGATATTCCAATTTATGCTAACCAAGAAGTTATTAATTCTTTAAGAAAACGGTTTGATTATATTTTTGCCGATGAAAATAGATATCCAGGTGCTCCGGCTGTAAAAGTTAATTTAATTAATTCAGATAGTGTTTTAGAACTCAGCGGCAAGAAAATATCGGTGGTTGAAGCTTGGCATAACCGTTTAAGAGTCTTTGGTTTTATGGTTGATGGTTTTACTTACCTTACCGATATTAAACATGTTGAAGAGGTACAAATTGAAAAAATAAAAAACTCTAAGATTTTAGTAGTTAATGCTTTACGCTTAGACCCACATCATTCTCACTTTAATTTAGAAGAAGCTTTAAATTTTGTTGATCTGGTAAAACCTGAGAAGGCTTACTTTACGCATATTAGTCATTTACTTGGTTTTCATGAGGCTGTAGAGAAAGAATTGCCTGAAAATGTACATTTGGCGTTTGATGGACTTACGATTAAAGTTTAACTCCAAAATATATAATTCTCATTATCGTTAATATGCTACTTAGAACATATTAATTTATAATTAAAAAAATTATGAAAAAAAGCTTATTCCTTTACTTATTTGTATTTGCCGCTTTAATTTGCTTGTATTTAGTGGTTAGTAATAAAAATATGCAAACTGTGGGTGAAGCCAAAATTGTGAGTTTGCAAGAAGAAAATGTAAAACAGCAAGATTCTATACAGGCGTTGCATTTAAAAGTCTTAGATATGCAATATTTCTCTTTGGAGAATAATGACGATGCATTGGCTTATTACGATCATTTAAATATTGAAGACCCAGCGAGGTATATTGCTGATAAATTATTGGAAACCAATGAAAAAAAAGGTGATAATCCTTTGATACCTTATGAAGGTATGGAAAGTGATTTTAAGATTAATAAAATTAAAATTCTTAATCACAAATGGATAGTTTGCGATTTTTCAGATGGAAAATATTGGGGTGAACTTATGGTAAAATATGAGCTAAAAGATGATTTAGGTGTTGATTTTACTTTAATTGATCATTTACTTTATACAAGAAGTAATTAAATTTTTGCTAATAACCACTTTTTAAACGAATAAAAATTTTGTGGTGCCACACCATGGCCTACCGGAAATTCTTCATAAATATGTGCTATACCTAATTTATTTAAAAAATCGGGAATACGTTGTGCCCATTCTGGTGGAATTACCTGATCAACTTGTCCATGAGAAGCATATATTTTTAATTGAGAATGGTCTTTTTCTTTATATTCATCTCTTAGAATATCAACATTTATGTAACCACTAAGACCAATTACGTTTTTAACTATTTCTGGATACGATAAGGCTACGGCATAACTTAAAATAGTTCCTTGGCTGAATCCTAATAGGGTAACATTTTTTGAATTTAGACCGTAAGCAGAACAAGCTTCACTTATAAAGTTTCGTATTTTTTCACGCGATTCTATAGCTTGTTCATCATCACTCCATTTACCATTTAAATTATCAAAATGAATAGCATACCATGCATAACCATAAGGTTCTAGTGGGTACGGGGCACGTGCAGAGATTATAAAGATATCTTCGGGTAATTCTGTAGCAAAAGAATATAAATCTTCTTCATTACTACCGTAACCATGCAGCATAATAAGTAAGGGCGTACTGCTTTTTATTTCTTTTGATGGTCGTATTAAATGTTCTAATGATAATTCTTTGGACAGCATTTGGGGTATTTTGTATTAACTAATAAATGTAAACCATTTTTGAAAATATGGCCCTAATACCGGTACAGATTGTTTTTTGTTATTTAAAGCTCCTAAAAATCCATAAAACCATAAAACTAGATAGAAAACATATAAACCATACCAAGCATATTCATTAAACCATTGACTTAAAAATAGTGCAAAACCTAAAAAACCTAAATGAAGTCCAAATGCTTGTCTAATATGAAATCGAGCAAAATCGTGTTTCGGTTCCCAATTCATACTCATAGCTATTAGTGCTCCAAGCATTGTGAAATATGCGATAATAGCAGTTGTTTTTCCTTCAATTTCTTCGTCCTTCATACTACATAAAACATATTTAATTTATTAGTAAAGCATCTTTAGTAACAATACCAATAACCTTTCCCTTTAGTTCTTCATCAAGAAACATACTATTTTTTGAAGATGATGTAATATTTTCCTTTTTAAATTCTGAGACGTACGTTGGGTCAAAAAGCGTTAAACTAACATTTGCTCCTTCCTTAATTTCTATATCTGTAATATTAAATCGCTTTCTACCTTTTATTAATAAAGCGATAGCAGTTTCAGTATCAAAAATTTTGTTTAAAACACCAAAGGCGCTTTCTAAACCTAATGTTCCATAAAATGCATTATCGAACTCTAGTTCTTTGTATTCTATATTCATTGGTCTATGGTCAGTGGTTATGAAGTCTATTACACCTGTTTTTAAGCCACTGATAAGCGCTTTTATATCTGCCTTACCACGCAATGGTGGTTTTACTTTATATTTACTATCAAAAGATTCTAGCTTATCATCTGTATATACAAGATTATGTATTGCAACGCTACATGTTACATCGAGTTTTTTCTTTTTTGCATCGGCAATTAATTTGACCGAATTAGCTGTGGATATTGTTGGTATGTGTAATTTCCCTCCAGTATATTGCAACACGAAAAGGTCTCTTGCTATTTGTAATTCTTCTGCCATTGCTGGCATTCCCTTTAACCCTAGTTTGGTAGATACTGGCCCTTCATTAACAATTCCTTTCCCTGCAATGTTTTTATCTAAAGGATAAGAAAATATCAAGCCGTCAAAATTCTGGGCGTATTGCAAAGCTATTTTTAATAAATTCGAATTGCTAACTGGCTTTTTGTAATCGTAAAAACCTACTGCACCAGAGTTTTGCATGTCAAAAAGTTCTGATAAGTCTACACTTTCAGATTTCACGGTTAAAGCTCCTAATGGATACAAGGTTGTTGCGCTATCTTTTGCAGCATTTTTTAAAAATATAATATCTGAACTACTGTCAGGAACAGGATGCGTATCCGGATTAAGAATAATATCTGTAAAACCACTTTTAGCTGCAGTTAAAAGACCATTTTTTATAGTTTCTCGGTCTTCATAACCAGGTTCGCCAAAACTTACACCAGTATCCAACCAGCCTCGTGAAACATGCAAATTTTTATTATCAACAATTTTGGTTTGGGCATTAGGTACAATTTTCTTAGAGATTTTCTCAATCTTACCATTTTTTATCCAAATATCCCTAATTTTCAAATGAAGGTTACTATTACCTGCATCTATTATTTTGGCTGATTTTAAAAGTATATTCATCGAAGGAATTTTTGAATAAAAATCTCTAATATTAAAAATGATAGGGCTAAAATAACAAACCATTTCCAAAGCTCAGTGATGCTACTATCTTTTTGTAAAGTTTCAAATAAGTTGCCAATTGAACTCGATTTAAAAGATTCTTTAACATTCACTAAGTTAGAATAGATTAGGTTGCTTTCCATCCTTGAATAATTAAAACTTAGATTTTGATAGGCTGTTTTTTTATCTATAACAGAATAGATGCCTGCTTTTATTGGATTTTCAAAAAATTTGAGATTCACCTTATTGTTAAACGATTGTTGTTGGGGTATAAATTCATAATCATTCATTTTCAATTTTAAGATGTCATCCGTTGCTAATTTAATTGCTAAATCAATAGAGGTATTGTTGCCTATTGTTGCATAAAGTTTAGGAGATTCTAAACTCTTAATGCCAATATTATATAATGTAGGAACAATTAATGGCGAGTTTTTGAAATTTGTGTTTTCAGTATTTAATGGAGCTGTAAATAAATAAATACCATTAGAACCAATTAAAAATGGACTTTTATCTTGGTAAGATAAGATGGACGGTTCGGTAGTTTTTATTTTATTATACCTGTTTACATATGGGTATTGAAAGTTAATTACTTTTTTTTCGAATACATTTTTAAATAATGGATTTGAAAAATTGATATCTGTAACTTTAATTTCATTAATAATACTTTGTAGTAGTGTAGTGTTAGATAATCCAATTAGAAACTGATTGTAATTGTTTATTTCAGTTTCTAAAGCTGGTATTATTAGTATACTACCACCATTTGATTTAAATGTTTTTAAGCTTGTTTGTAAAGCGTTATTGATACTTTTTAATTCATTTAAAATAATTAGATTTTGAGTCTCTAATTGGCTATAATTTAATGTCTTGATAGAATTGGTACTAAAAACAAATTCTTCTTCAGTAAAAATTCTTTTTAGAAAGTTCGTGTCAGTAGAAGTATCACTTATTACTAAAGTTTTTATTTTTTCTTTTTTATTAATGTTGAAGTAAAGGGTGTTGTCGTAACTTAATCCATTATCCGTTGAATTAAGTCTACCGTTTAAGATCTTGTTTTGCGGAATTGAAAAGTTTACCTTACCTCTTTTTGTACTATCAATTACAGCAGCACTTTTAGCTATTAATTGCTCATTATTAAATAAGGATATTGGTATGTTTTCACCCTCCGAATTACTAGAAACGAGTACGGTAACCTCTGTTCCTTGAATATTATCGTCACTCAAATAAACCGAGTCTATTGAAATGTTTGTCGAAACATCTGGTTGTAATTGTACTAAATGATTTTCTAAGTTAGTTACAGAATCAAATTTTATGGTACCTAATCTATTCTGAAAATCAGAGATATAAATAAACTCTTTTCGCGTATCATTGTTTTTACTGAAAAAAGTTGCTCCCTTTAATTTTATTTCTTCAAATGATAATTGCTTTGAGGTGTGATTAAGGCTTAATAGTTCATTTTGAATTTCTTCAATTGTTTTATTTCTATATTCTTTAGTATTTGTAAATAAATTAAAATGACTGTTTTTAGGTATATTTTGTATTAATTCTTGAACAGCATTTTGTAATAATGTTGTACCACCAACTTTAGCTTGCATGCTAAAAGAATCATCAATGTAAATTGTAGTTTCTTTATTTTTTAATGCTTTTTTTTCAGCAAAAAAGGGTTGCGCAAAAGCGAATATGATGCCAGTTAATAAGAGCATTCTAACTAAAAGTAGAAGCCATTTTTTTAATATACTGCTACGTCGAGATTTTGAAACTACCTTTTGCAGCAAAGCAACATTAGTAAAAGGTGTGTTTTTAAATCTTCGGAGTTGAAAAAGATGAATAAAAATAGGAATTAGTAATAAAAGTAGGGCCCAAAGTAATTCTGGATGTCTAAACTGCATTGCCTATTTTAATTAAACAAATATAGCCAATTTGGTTGATTGCCCTTAGATCTTACATAATAAGTTTAAGTTTTTTTTGTCTATAACTAGGATTAACAGAAATAGTAATAATCAACCATTGAAGATTTTCCTAATTTTATAAAAAAACTTGTTATAGTATCTTGTTCTATAGCGTTTGCTACTGTAATAATACATTTGTAATTTTTTAATTCCTCTAGCTTTGAAAAATGAAGTAGGGTAGTACCATAAATTTCTTTTCCTATTTTCTTAGGATTATCACAATACCAATAAAAATTTATACCCAGTTCTTTTAATTTCTTAGCAATAACTTTTCCCTTATTTCCTGCACCCCAAATTGCTATCACTCCATTTGAATGATTCTCTAGCTCTAAAAAATATCTCAGTTTTATTTCTAGAAAATAGTTTTGGGCATAATGTTCACTTGTACGCGAAGTTCTATAGTTATAGTCGCGCCACAGATGTAATATCTCTGAACAAGGGATGCATTTTAATTTGTTTTTATAAAATCGGAATGCAAGGTCATAATCTTCAGGATAATTGTTAGGATTAAAACTCTCACATAATTCTAAGTCTTCTCTGTAAACCATCCAGCAAGGGGAGGGAATAACACATTCTTTATAAATTTCCGAAAAATTTTCACCTTTCTTTGTTAATGAGTTCAACCATTTCTCATATCGTGCATAACCATCTTTTATCCCTGCACCTGAAAAATATTTTACTTGCCCTATTGCAACATGTCCTTGGCCATTATTTAGAAGCGATTTAACCATTATCTCTAATTTGTTGGGCGTCATTAAATCATCAGAATCCATGCGTGTAATTAATTTGCCAGAACTTACAGAAAAGGCTTTTCGTAAGGCGTTGATAATGCCGATTTTATCATTATCAAAGACTAAAATCCTGGTATCTTTAAATGCAAAATTTTCTAGTATTGATTTACTAGTATCGGTAGAATGGTCGTTTACTGCAATAAGTTGCCAATTATGATAAGATTGATTTACAATGGACAAAAGACAATCTTCAAGAAAATCTTTAGTATTCTTTACAGGCATTAATATACTTACGAGCGGATTTTGCATTTAGCCAAAATACAGAAAATAGTAGCTAACTTGGAAGAACTAACAAGGGTATTTTACAATGATAGGCCATGTTGGTAACAACAGGTTCACGCATTAATTGGTCTAGATAATTTCGTTCATTGTACACCATAGCTAATAAGTTAATATCTAATTCTTTTAAAAAATTAGCAATTACATTAGTTTTAGCAGAATAGTGTGGTACATAGTGAAATTCATGTTCTACCGGGCTTAGGTATTCCATTAAAGTAAATTTATTTGACTCTTGAAATTTATCCTTTTTATTCGATTCATTAATGTGTAAAATGTGAATTTTAGAATTAAATTTCTTGGCTAAACTTAATAATGGGTGCATAATTTCAGCAGAAAAATGGTGTTTGAAATCAGTTGGAAAAGCGATATGGTTCAAATTCTGAAATTCATATATTTCTGGTACAGCAATAATTGGAATGTTCTTTACATTCTTTATCATACGAACTGTATTCGTTCCTAAAAAAACTTCTTTGTAGCCTGAGGCTCCTTTGGTACCAGAAACTATAATATCAATATCCTCATTTTTAATAGTATCTAAAACCTTTTGAGTTAAAAAGTCGAAGGATGATATTGACCTAAAATTATGATACTTGTTATTTTTAAAAGAATTAATTTGTTGTATAACCTTGTTTAAACCTGCTATAGAAACCCTACTTTCATTAACATGACCAACTGATTTATTCTTGGTATCTGCTAAAAATCGACTATGCACTATTGATGGGGTGTAAGTATTGAGTAAATAAAAATCACATTCTTCTTGGTTAAAAAGTTGAGTTGCATACTTTGCCGCGTTAAAAGCATTTTCCGAAAAATCTGTAGGCAACAAGATATTTCTCATTTTTAATTTTTTATTGATTTTCTTGTAAAAATAAATTTTGAATGAGTTTCTAAATATGATATTTGTCAGAATAGATCTAGAAACCAGTAATCATATTTCTTAGGCCTTTTTCGTTTACTATTCCAATTTTTTTTCCTGAGGTTTTTAAAAGTCCCTTTTTCTTAAATTCTGAAATAATTCGAATGCATGATTCTGAAGCTGTACCAACAATGTTAGCATATTCATCACGAGATAATGTAAGTGTTAAATAGCCATCATTATCCTCACCATAATTTTTTTTAAGGTATAGAAATGCTTCCCCAAGTCGCTGTTTTACCGTTTTTTGCGACATGTTTACAATAACATTGTCTGCTTCTTTTAAGTCGTGAGCCATGTGTCGTAAAACCTCAATAGCAAAATTTGGATTTGTATTTAAAGTATTAATTATTGTATGTTTTGGTATAAAACATACCGTCATATCATTAATGGCTACTGCTCTAAGATGTGTAGTTTCATCGGCTATTACTGAGCGCTGCCCCATAATAACACCATTGCTTGCTAATTTTACAATGTGTTCTTTACCAGTAGCGCTAAGTTTAGACAGTTTTGAAACGCCATTACGTACGCAATAAACTCCATCTAATTTTTCACCTTCTTCAAAAAGAGATTCCCCTTTTTTTACCGTCTTTAATATCTTAGAATTGGACACTTCTTTCAGTTCATCTTTACTAAGAGCTCTTAATGAATTATATTGTCTTACAATACAATTCTCGCATCTCGTTTCCATAGTGCTAATTTTAATAATAGAGCGAAGGTAGTATTCAATAATATTTCTAAAACTGACAAATGTCATATAAATTTCACAAGTGTTAATTGAAATTTGCACGTGTAATAAGTAAAATGTAATGAGTGAAAATAATTGTTATCATTGTGGTGATACTTGTGGTCAAACGGGTATTAAATTCGATGACAAAGAATTCTGCTGTAATGGTTGTAAGACCGTTTATGAGATTTTTGCTAGTAACGATTTATGTAACTTTTATGATATACAGTCAGCGGCAGGAGCTACACCAAAAATAGTTGAAGGGAAATATAATTTTTTAGACAACCTTTCAATTGTAGATAAGTTAATAGAATTTAATGATGGAGATGTTCAAGTTGTAAATCTTTATATTCCTCATATACATTGTAGTTCATGTATTTGGGTGCTCGAGAATCTTAATAAATTGAATTCAAGTGTTAATACGGCGCAAGTTGACTTTCCTAAAAAGACGGTAAGAATAACCTATAAATGCGATGATTTTTCGTTGAAAGAACTTGTGCTCTTACTATCAAGAATTGGATATGAACCTTATATTTCTCTAAATGACTATGATAAAGAAAATAATTCTATTGACCGTAGTTTAATTTATAAATTAGGTGTAGCAGGTTTTGCATTTGGAAATGTTATGTTTCTATCCTTTCCTGATTATTTTGATTTATCTACCAGTGAATCTACTGGTGGCGAATTTTGGTTAAATCAATATCAAAATGTATTTCGGTGGCTAATGTTTACTTTTTCTTTACCTGTAGTTTTTTATGCGGGTAATGATTATTTTATTTCTGCTTTTAAAGGGTTGCGAAGCAAAATTTTAAATATTGATGTTCCTATAGCTTTAGGTGTTTCAGTGCTTTTTATTCGAAGTACTTTAGAAATTATATTTGATTGGGGTAGTGGTTTTTTCGATTCGCTAACCGGGCTGGTATTTTTTCTTTTACTCGGTAAATTTTTTCAGCAAAAAACATATTCATTTTTGTCATTTGAACGCGATTATAAATCGTATTTCCCAATCGCGGTAACCCGAATAACGAAAAATGGAAAAGAAGAAAATACACAAGTAAATGATATAAAAAAGGGGAACCGATTACTCATTCGCAATGAAGAATTAATTCCTGTAGATGGCATTTTAATTAACGGGAAGGCTCGCATTGATTATAGTTTTGTTACCGGAGAATCTGAACCAGTTGAAAAGAATTCTGGCGATAAAATTTTTGCTGGGGGTAAACAATTAGATGGAGCAATAGAAATGGAGGTATTAAAATCTGTCTCTCAGAGTTACTTAACACAGCTTTGGAGTAATACAGTTTTTCAAAAGGACAAAACAAGTAACTTCCAAACACTTACCGACAGTATTGGTAAACGATTCACCATTGTAGTTTTAACCATTGCTTTTGTTGCTACAACTTTTTGGTTGTTTTATGATTCAAGTAAAGCAATGAATGTTTTTACTGCTGTTTTAATTATTGCTTGCCCATGTGCTATAGCCCTTGCTGCTCCCTTTACTTTAGGAAATATGCTACGGATTTTTGGCCGAAAAAAGTTCTATCTCAAAAACACTCAAACTATTGAAAAGTTGGCTCAAATTGATACCGCCATTTTCGATAAAACGGGTACTATTACAACCTCAAAAAAGAGCACTGCAACTTATGAAGGTATGCCACTAAGCATAGAAGAAGAGGCTTTGTTAAAAAATACACTAAGAGCTTCAAACCATCCTCTAAGCCGGTCACTATATAATTTGCTTGCAGAGCAAAATATTTTGAGTTTAGATGAGTATGAAGAGTATTTAGGAAAAGGAGTTGAAGGTAGATTAGATGGAGAACATATTAAAGCTGGATCGGCAGAATTTGTTGGAGATAAAAGTTTAAATGACACCTTAAATACTGCCGTACATGTTAGTAGTAATGATAATTATAAGGGTAAATATGTTTTTCACAATGAATATCGTGCGGGAACAACTGAAGTATTTGAAAAATTATCAGAGAAAATGCAGATAGCAATATTATCAGGTGATAATGAAGGTGAAAAGAAACGTTTAGAAGACCTATTGCCAAAACTCACACCCTTATATTTTAACCAGAAGCCCGAAAGTAAATTACAATTCATAAAGTCGTTACAAAATCAGCATAAAAAAGTGCTCATGGTTGGAGATGGCTTAAATGATGCAGGCGCTCTAGCCCAAGCTGAGGTAGGTATTGCTATATCGGAAAATGTAAATGTATTTTCTCCTGCATGTGATGGTATATTAGATGCTTCTATGTTTCAGCAATTGCCAAAACTTATAAAGTTATCTCAAAAAGGTATACAAATTATTAAATGGAGTTTTGTCTTGTCTTTAATTTATAACGTAGTCGGACTTTATTTTGCAATTACGGGACAGTTGCAACCAGTAATAGCAGCTATTTTAATGCCTTTGAGTTCAATTAGCGTTGTTTTATTTACTACAATTATGACGAATTTAATAGGCAAAGAATTAGACTAGCAATTTTTAGAATTTAGAACAGGAATATTTTTTAAATAGATATTCAATTTTATTGGTAAAAAATGCATGTCCTAACGTTCTAAAAACTTAGGTTTGTGAACTTTAAAATTTTCCAAGTTAGTTTTTAAATTAAATGCCCACGAAAATCTTCAATTTTTTGAAAGCTCATTTCAAGAGAATATCACTGCTCCAAATTTCAATAGCAATTGTTTATTTATGGTTTGGTGGATTAAAATTCTTTAACAATACCAGTCCTGCTGAAGAAATAGCAAAAGATACCATTAGTATTTTAACCATGGGGATAATTCCAAGAGAAACAACAATCATTTTATTGGCGATATTGGAAGTTGGAATAGGTATATTTCTTCTTTTGGATATTTACCGAAAACAAACAATTATAGTTACGCTTGGTCATATGGCTTGTACATTTACTTCATTGTTAATTTTAAATGAAGCTTCGTTTACATATAGTCCGTATGCGCCTACTTTGCTAGGACAATATATTATTAAAAATTTAATAATTGTAGCCGCGTTAATTTCTATTTATCAAAGTTCACGAAAGGCTTGAATTTTATCTTTTTCTTTTCTACAGAAGTATATTTTACTTTTTTGTTCTGACTTAATTAGGATTTAATATATTGATTGTCATTTGTTTGTGTTTTTTTTGGTCTGGTTTTATAATTATTCTACAAAACCTGATATATGTCATATTTATTGACATAGACCCTATATATTTTTACATAATAATTTAGGTAAGTAGGTATGAGTGCTATTTATATTCTTTTAGCCATAAGTATTGTGGTTGCTCTTGTTTTTTTTGCTGCATTTATTTATGCAGTACGTAAGGGACAATACGACGATTCCTATACACCTTCTGTTAGAATGCTTTTTGAAGACGAAGTTGTAAAAGCACCTTCCCAAAAAATTAAGACCGAAATTAAAAAATCCAACTAAACACTAAGATTGATTATGGAAGTACAGCAGTTTTATTATGATAACAAAATCGTAAAAAATTTCCTCTATGCTACTATTTTTTGGGGCATCGTGGGTATGTCAGTAGGGCTTTTACTCGCTTTTATGTTTCTTTTTCCAAATGTAACCGATGGTATCTCATGGCTGAGCTTTGGTAGACTTAGACCGCTACATACAAATGCGGTTATTTTTGCATTTGTTGGCAATGCAATTTTCGCGGGAGTCTATTATTCTACACAACGATTATTAAAAGCAAGAATGTTCAACGATATATTGAGTAAAATCAATTTTTGGGGTTGGCAATTAATAATTGTGGCTGCTGCAATTACATTACCACTAGGGTATACTACATCAAAAGAATATGCAGAACTCGAATGGCCTATAGATATTGCAATAGCTGTTATTTGGGTTGTATTTGGTTGGAACCTCATTGGAACAATTATTAAAAGAAGACAGCGGCATATGTATGTAGCAATCTGGTTTTATCTGGCCACGTTTGTTACAATTGCTGTGTTACATATCTTTAATAGTTTAGAACTTCCAGTTAGTGGTTTAAAAAGTTACTCAGTATACGCAGGAGTACAAGATGCATTAGTGCAATGGTGGTACGGGCATAATGCTGTGGCATTTTTCCTAACAACACCTTTTTTAGGATTGATGTATTATTTCGTGCCAAAGGCAGCTAACAGACCTGTTTATTCCTACCGTTTGTCTATTGTACATTTTTGGTCTTTAATTTTTATATATATCTGGGCTGGGCCACACCACTTGTTATATTCATCACTTCCCGATTGGGCTCAAAATTTAGGTGTTGCATTTTCTGTTATGTTAATAGCACCTTCTTGGGGAGGTATGATAAATGGATTATTAACATTGCGTGGTGCTTGGGATAAAGTACGTACAGATCCTACATTAAAGTTTATGGTAGTTGCAATTACGGGTTATGGTATGGCAACTTTTGAAGGACCAATGCTCTCCCTTAAAAATGTGAATGCAATAGCACACTTTAGTGACTGGATAATTGCTCACGTTCATGTTGGTGCACTAGCATGGAATGGTTTTTTAACATTTGGTATGATTTATTGGCTAATTCCTAGAATGACTAAGACAAAACTATACTCAGTTGGTTTGGCAAATACTCATTTTTGGATAGGAACTTTGGGCATAATATTATATACATTACCAATGTATGTAGCTGGATTTACACAAGCGTTAATGTGGAAAGATTTTAACCCAGACGGCACTTTAGTTTATGGTAACTTTTTAGAAACTGTTAACGAAATTATACCAATGTATTGGATGCGTGCCATTGGTGGTAGTATGTATATTTTAGGAGCATTTGTAATGTTATATAATGTGGTTCAAACAATACGTTCTGGCCAAGCAGTAGAAGATGAATTAGTAGAAGCACCAGCATTATCTAAAGTTTCAAAAAGAAGAACATCTGGTGAAACTTTCCATACATGGTTAGAGCGCAAGCCAGTACAATTAACAATTTTGGCTACAGTTGCTATTTTAATTGGAGGTATTGTTCAAATAGTTCCAACTATAATGGTAAAATCTAATATTCCGACAATTACAAGTGTTAAACCATATACCCCATTGGAGTTAGAAGGAAGAGACCTTTACATAAGAGAAGGGTGTGTTGGTTGTCACTCTCAAATGGTTCGCCCTTTTAGAAGTGAAGTGGAACGTTATGGCGAATATGCCAAAGCGGGTGAATTCGTATATGATCATCCATTTCTTTGGGGTAGTAAAAGAACAGGGCCAGATTTGTTGAGAGTCGGAGGTAAGTATTCTGATAACTGGCATTTTAATCACATGTATGATCCGCAAAGCACTTCATCTGGATCAATAATGCCGGCATATCAATGGTTGATTAGAAACGAGCATGATCGTAGCAATATTCAAACTAAAATGAGAACAATGCAAACTTTAGGCGTTCCATATACTGAAGAAGATGTGGCTAATGCTAATAAATCTATGATTGAACAAGCAACGAAGATTGAAAAAAATCTATACACCGATCCAGATTTTGCAAAAAGCTACGAAGCAGATAAAAAGTATGCTATGGAGAATAATGAAGAGTTTATTCAGATGAGAGATCGCGAGATAGTGGCGCTAATTGCATATTTACAGCGATTAGGTACTGATATTAAAATTAAAGATGGATCTGAAACAGCAGCTAAATAATTAAGTTATGTTAAAATTTGTAAAAGGACATTTAGAAAGTATAGATGGTGTAGCTACCTACCCAATGATTTCGTTATTAATTTTTTTCATCTTTTTTGCTATTCTTTTTTGGTGGGTATTTACTGCATCAAAAGCACATATAAAAGAAGTTAGTGAATTGCCTTTAGAAGATTAATAAATTATAAAACTATTAACCGACCGTAAATAAGTACACATGAAAAATAGTTCAGTTTGGTGGATTCGTGTCCCCGTTATTTTCTTTATTATCATAGGAATAACAGAATATTTTATTGATTCTGGAAATAAACCAGCTTTTATTGAATACCCGATATTACTCTGGTTTTTTGTTTTGGTATTGCTCATATTGGTTGCAATTGAAATTATAATTCAGGCCATAGAGTCCGTAATGTTTAGAACTTTAGATGAAGCGGCTCAGAAACGATACCTTGAAGTAAAATCATCGAATTGGGAATGGACCTGGGGAAAGAAAACTTATAACAAACTTCTTGGATCAAAACCAATAGAAAAAGAAGGCGATATTATTCTTGATCACAATTACGACGGTATTCGAGAACTAGATAATACACTGCCACCATGGTGGGTTTATATGTTTTACGCGACCATTATTTTTGCCGTTGTTTATTTAGTACGCTTTCATATTGTTAATGATTATACACAAACTGAAGAATTTGAACAAGAAGTTGCTGAAGCTCGAGCCGAAATAGAAGCATATAAATTAACTGCAAAAGATTTGGTAGATGCTAATACGGTAGAATTACTAACAGATGCTGGTGACCTATCAGCAGGTAAGGCCATTTTTACTGCTAATTGTGTGGCTTGTCATATGGCTGATGGAGGAGGTGGAATTGGACCAAACCTTACGGATGAATATTGGATTTTAGGTGGTGGTATTAAAAATGTATTTAATACAGTTTCTGAAGGTGGTAGAGACGGTAAAGGTATGGTTGCTTGGAAACAAATTTTAAAACCTATTGAAAGAGCTCAAGTTTCGAGTTATATTCTTGCTGAAATAAATGGAAAAACTCCAGCAAACCCAAAGGCACCAGAAGGTGATATTTGGGAGGAAACTGAGGAGTAATAAAACCTAACTGTGCTTCATATTTGATTGAGGTGTAATAATGGTTTTAATTTGATAGAAGTTATTTGAATAGTGTAATTAAATATTAATGGCACAAGATCAAGAAAATTTTAGAGATTCAATTGGAACCATCAATGAAGACGGTAAACGTGCATGGGTATTTCCAAAAAAACCAAGTGGTAAATTTTATCAATACCGCAAACTAGTAAGTTATATTTTACTAACGTTTTTGGTTGTAGCACCATTTATTAAAATTAATGGCAATCAATTTTTGATGTTCAATGTACTGGAACGTCGATTTAATATTTTTGGTTTTCCTTTTTGGCCACAAGATTTTCATCTTTTTGTTATTTCAATGATTATTGGCGTAGTATTTATTGCGCTTTTTACAGTTGCTTTTGGTCGTATTTTTTGTGGATGGATGTGTCCGCAAACTATATTTCTCGAAATGGTTTTTCGCAGAATTGAATTCTGGATTGATGGAGATCGTGGAGCTCAAATGAAATTGGATCGTCAACCCTGGAATGCTGAAAAAATAAGAAAAAGGGTTTTGAAATGGACAATCTTTTTCATTATCTCTTTTTTAATTGCCAATGTTTTCTTGGCTTACCTTATTGGTAGTGACCGGCTGATAAATTATATTACTGATGGACCTTTACAACATATTAGCACATTAATTTCATTGTTGATTTTTACCTTAGTTTTCTATTTTATTTTTGCATGGTTTCGCGAACAGGTGTGTATTATTGCTTGTCCGTATGGTAGAATGCAAGGAGTTTTACTTGACGATAAATCTATTATTGTTGCTTATGACCATAAACGTGGAGAAGGTGAGAGTGGTAGAAAGAAATTTAGAAAAAATGAAGATAGAGCTGCATTAGGTCACGGCGATTGTATTGATTGTTTTCAATGTGTAAATGTATGCCCTACAGGTATAGATATACGAAATGGTACGCAATTAGAGTGTGTAAACTGTACTGCATGTATTGATGAATGTGATACCATAATGGAAAAAGTTAATCTTCCTAAAGGATTAATACGTTATGCTAGCGAAGATGAAATAGTTAAAAAAGAAAAATTCAAATTTACACCAAGATTAAAAGGCTACACTGCTGTGTTGGTTATATTGACAGGAATCTTAATAGGGATGCTGTTTTTACGCAATGATCTTGAAGCAAATATTTTAAGATTGCCTGGGCAATTGTATGAGCATAAAGAAGGCAATATTATTAGTAATGTATATACTTTTAAATTGGTAAATAAAACGACCAAAGATGTTGAAGATGTAAGTTTTAAGTTGCTTTCGCATAAAGGTAAAATTGAACTAGTGCGGCATGAAAATTTTATAGTGCCAGCTCAAGAAATGTCTGAGGGCACACTTTTTATTGAAATAAATAGCGCCGCCTTAGATGGAGATAAAACAAATTTAAAAATTGGCGTTTTTAGCGGTGATAAAAAAATTGAAACCACAACGGCTAGGTTTTTAGGACCTAGAAGTTATAGATAAATAAGATGAAAATAAATTGGGGTACTAGTATTGTAATAGCATTTGTGGCATTTATTTCATTTATTCTGTTCTTTGTTTTTAGAATGAGTACTGAAGTAAAAGCAGAACATGACTTAGTGACTGAGGATTACTATAAAGATGAATTGGGATATCAAAAAGATATTGATGCAGAACAAAATGCAAAAGATTTATCAAATCAATTAAAAATTAATATTACAGAAGAAGGATTGAATGTAGATTTTCCTAACAGCCAAGAAGCTGAAAAAATTTCAGGTCATATATTCATGTATAGACCTTCGAATAAACGATTGGATTTTGACATTCCTATAAGTTTATCTAACTCGCATTTACTTATACCTGATAAAAAAATGTTAGAGGGTAGATGGAATATTAAAATTGAATGGAAATACGATGATCAATCTTTCTTACATAAAGAAAATATAAACTATTAGTATGTTGTTTTCGGCGTTGTTAATGGGCTTAGTAGGCAGTCTACATTGTGTAGGTATGTGTGGCCCAATTGCATTTATGTTGCCGGTAGATAGAGAAAACAAGGTTAAAAAATTGCTACAAATATTTTTATATCATTTTGGTAGATTATTGTCATATGGTATAATTGGATTGTTATTTGGTATATTGGGAAAAGGACTCTATGTTTTTGGGTTGCAACAAAAATTATCAATAGCAATTGGAATTTTAATGATTGCCTTAATTTTTATTCCCCACAGAATATTAAATCGTTTTAGCTTGTCTAAGCCTTTTTATAAAGCTATTTCAGGTATAAAAAATAGGCTTGGGCAAGAATTAAAAAAGAAATCTCCAGATACATTTTTAACAATAGGATTTTTAAATGGATTTCTTCCTTGCGGATTGGTATATATGGCATTGTTCGGTGCAGTAGCAATGGGTAATGTTGTAGAAGGTAGTCTTTATATGATTTTGTTCGGAATGGGCACTATACCATTGATGACAACAACTATTTATTTTAGCAGTTTGTTAAAGGGCACGTTAAGAATAAAGGTTCAAAAACTAATTCCTGTTTTTGTTGTGCTCATTGGAACTTTATTTATTCTGCGAGGATTAGGAATAGGTATTCCATATATATCACCCAAGCCGGTTATAGAAATTGCGTCTGATAGCATTGCTTGCCCAAGTGATGTAAATCTCTCAATAGAATGAAACCGCTTTCCAATGATATAGTTTTAAGACCACGATTTCATTTAGAAATACCAAAGACCAAAGAAAAGGTTTTAAATTCTTTCGAAAATATTGAGAATTGTTCGTTAAATGTTAAACGAATAGATGAGCATATTTTCATCAAATTTAAAAAAGAACAGAATAATTTTTGGTCTCCACAATTACATTTAGAAATTGATGAATTAAGTAATAATAGTTGCAGAGTGAATGGTGTTTTTGGACCTAACCCTGTACTATGGACCTTTTTTATGTTTATTCATTTTACTGTTGCGTGTTTGTTTATTATTATGGCAATTTGGGGGTATTCTAGTGCAACATTAAACAAGCCTTATGCGCTTCAATTAATTCTTATGGCTGTAATGGTTATATTGTGGTTTACACTTTATTTGTTTGGTAGAGCAGGCAAACATAGTGGTAAACCTCAGATGCTCGAATTGTACGAATTTATGAATGGTGTTTTGTCTTAAAATTATACTTCTAATTTGTATTTAATGTTTCTTTCCATAAATAAAACCTTGCTATAATCGATTTAATTTTCGTTAATTTTGAATACAAATTAACCTCCTATGAAAGTTCGTGAGAAATTTATAATTATCGCTATAATTGTAGTTGTTGTTATTGGTGCTATATCATTTATTTGGCAACCTATTTTGTGGCTGTTTTTAGTGGTTGGTCCCCTTATTATTATGGGGGTCTTCGACATACTTCAAAAAAGTCATACGATTCGTAGAAACTTTCCGCTTATAGGTCGATTTAGATACATGTTAGAATCTATTCGACCAGAAATAATGCAATATTTTGTAGAAACTGATACGGAGGGTAGACCTTTAAATCGAATTCTACGATCATTAATTTACAGGAGAGCTAAGGGGGAAAATGATACAGAACCTTTTGGTACTCAAAAAGATCTTTACCATTCTGGTTATGAATGGATGGAGCATTCAATGTATGCAAAACAAAACCCTAAGGAAATTGGTGATTTTCCTCGATTAATAATTGGAGGCAAGGATTGTAAACAACCATACTCTTCAAGTCTTTTAAATATCTCAGCAATGAGTTTTGGTTCGTTGAGCAACAACGCAATTATGTCGCTTAATAAGGGAGCTAAAATGGGAAATTTTGCTCATAATACAGGTGAAGGTGGCATTAGTGATCATCACTTAAAATATGGAGGAGATTTAATTTGGCAGATTGGTACTGGTTATTTCGGTTGTAGAAATGAAGATGGTACATTCAATGAAACCACTTTTACACAGAATGCCAATCGCCCAGAAGTTAAAATGATTGAGATAAAACTTTCTCAGGGAGCCAAGCCAGGTCACGGAGGTATTTTACCAGCGATTAAAAACACGGAAGAAATTGCTAAGATTAGACACGTAAAGCCTGGTATTGCTGTGCATTCACCTCCATCGCACTCAGCTTTTTCAAATCCAATAGAATTCATGTATTTCATAAAAAAAATTCGTGATCTATCTAATGGTAAACCTATTGGTTTTAAACTTTGCTTAGGACGAAAACAAGAGTTTATGGATTTCTGTGAAGCGATGTTGCATACAGGAATTACTCCAGATTTTATTACTGTTGATGGGGGAGAAGGAGGTACAGGAGCTGCACCCATTGAGTTTTCAAATACAATGGGTATGCCCTTACGAGAAGGATTAATTTTTGTTCATGATACTTTGGTAGGTTTTGGTTTGAGAAAGGATATTAAAGTTATTGTAGCTGGTAGAATTATTACCGGATTTCATATGGCCCGAGCAATTGCTTTAGGAGCAGACGCTTGTAATAGTGCAAGGGCAATGATGTTATCTATAGGGTGTATTCAAGCTTTACAATGTAACACCAACACTTGTCCGGTTGGTGTGGCTACTCAAAATAAGTCGCTTGTTAAAGGACTTGTTGTAGAGGATAAAGCACCACGAGCTAAAAACTTTCAAGCAGCAACCATTCATAGCTTTTTAGAATTAGTTGCTGCTGCAGGTTTAGATTCTCCTAGCGAATTAAGACGTGAACATATCAGTAAACGTGTTGGAATGTATATTGTAAAGACGTACGATGAAATATATCCTTACATGGAAGAAAACTCACTTCTGAGAATAGATACTATACCAGAAAGTTATAAAAAATTCTTCCATTTAACACGAATTATGAAATAGACAGTTGAAATTGCTAATTTCTAAATCTTAAAAGTAACTACTGGAATTGGTGAGTGGTTTGCAACATCTTCACCAATGCTTCCCATGAAAAAATGCGATATTCCTGTTCGGCCATGTGTTGGTATTGCTATGATATCTGCAGCAATACTTTTACTATAATTTAATATGCCATTTTCAACGGTATAATCGTTGTATATTTTAACTTCATGCGAAGCATTGGCAGTAGCTAAAAACGTATTAATACGTTTATAAATATCTTCCGTGCTCATAAAATTATCACCTGGAGTGTTTATATACACTAATTTCATTTCTGCAGATAATAACTTGGCGAACTGTTCAGCTTTTTTAAATGCACTTAACTTTTCAACGTTAAAATTACTGGCAAAAACAAATCTGTCTACTTTAAAATTATCGAATTTTTCTTTTATTACTAAAACCGGAATATCGGCATTACGCACAACTCGTTCTGTATTTGAACCAACAAAAAATTCTTCTAAACCATCAGTACCATGCGACCCCATTACAATTAACTCGGCACCTGTATCCTTTGCAATAGTATTTATTTCACTAAATACTTTATAGTGTTTTATTATTGGAGTGACGGTAACATCTTTTAAATAATCCTTATTTAAAAACTCTGAAAAGCGTTTCTCAGCAAGTTTTATTAGAAATACCGTTTGTTCAGGGTGGAATCCTTCGGATGAAGAAATCATATTATAATTCAGTTCTAGCATATGAACTGCTAAAATTTCTGAATTATGTTCTTTCGCTAATTGCGCTGCTACTTTTAGTGCATTTTCTGATTGTTCAGAAAAGTCTAATGGAACTATTATTTTTTTCATGATTATTCTTTAATATAATTCTCCTAAATTAGTCAAGTTTAGACTCCTTAGAAATGATTTTTATCATAGAATAATAACGAATTTTCTTATATTTTATTACAGCCTATAACCTTGTAAACCTTACCATTACTTTTGGCAAAAACATAAATTTCACCAGAATTATCTTGTCCGAATCTAATTTCAACTCTTTGATTATTAACAACATCAGTCATTTTAGTAATTTCACCATCAATTTCTATTCCTATTCTATAAGCAGGAGCAATTTTTCCATCAATGATATCTGCTGTATTTGAATAGAAAAAAGTGCCACGAGGTATATCACCAAAGATATATTTGCCTTTCAACAAAGGAATTTTATCTCCATAATAAACATATCCTCCGCAAACGGCATTCCCTTCGTCATGATCATACTGAATAACGGGATTTGTATAATTAGTGCTGTCTTCTTCAGGTAATGGATATACCAATTCGGTATTTGCATTTACATCATATAAAAATGTTCCTTCTCTATTTGGCCAGCCGTAATCTTCCCCTTTTTTAATTAAATTTACTTCTTCAACACTATGTTGCCCTATGTTGGAAACAAGCATTTGATTTGGCTTGTTTTTATTCCATGCGAAGCGATGTGGGTTCCTAAATCCCCTTGCCCAAATTTCTGCCACTTTTTCCGGGTCATTTACAAATGGATTATCTTTTGGGATACCATATTTACCATT
This sequence comes from Flavobacteriaceae bacterium EG-1, assembly GCF_009649685.1. Classification (GTDB taxonomy): domain Bacteria; phylum Bacteroidota; class Bacteroidia; order Flavobacteriales; family Flavobacteriaceae; genus Aurantibacter_A. The sequence goes on along the minus strand of NZ_WJPK01000001.1, from coordinate 943,435 downwards.
CTTACTGTTTCTACCTAGTGGATCAATTCTTATTATACTACACCAAATGTTATTGTAGTTATCACAAAGCTCAGGATGACCTCCTAAGGCTAACGAGCCATCTCCTATTCCTAAATAGAACAAACCATAATCGGCATCTCCTTTTTTAGCAAAGGGATTAAAAGTTAATTCTTGTACTCCATGCGCTCTTGCAAACATATCAATACGAAGTACTTCACGTTTTGAACCAGAAAATTCTTTAGCATTAGGATTATCAGCCTTCCATTCTGTTAGTATCCATTGTAAAGTACTGCGAACTCCTTCTGGAATTGGAAAATCAGCTGGGGCCTGATTTGCTGGTACAGTATGTGTAGTATACAATAGTCCATTTGATTCAAATTCTGGATGAAAGGCATAACTACCTAATCCATTTGCCCAACCTGGACTATGAAAGAAATCTGGTTCGGTAGAAATATCGAGATATTCATGTACCGTATCATTTACTATTTCATAAAGTTTACCTCTTAAGTCAGAAATAAATAAACGTTCGCCGGTTGAAGTATTTAAAGAGGCAAATTTGTTTATTCGTGCTAAAGGAGTTTCATCTGCACTAGCGGGTATTGTAAGCCATTCTTCAAGTACTAAATTAAGATTTGAAGTTTCAATTTTTTCTTTAACAGGATTGACTAACCCTCCTGGCCTGTTACTCTTATTCTTTTTCTCTGCTTCAGAAAAATGGTGTATAAAACCTAATAAATTTTCTAATTCTTCACCCTTTAATTCTGGAAACGCAGGCATATATAATTTATAGGTTTCAAATTTCGCAACAGCACGTTCATCACCACTTTCTATTACTGATTGTGGATTATTAATAAATGCTTTCAACCATTCTTTATCTACTTCTGAAGTTATGCCACTTAAATTAGGTCCTATTTCTGCCATTTCAAAATTGTGACAACTTGCACACTTGTCATTAAATATTTCCATGCCACTCGCCCATACCATTTCACCACTAGCATATTTATCCTTTTCATTGGAACCTTTTTGATTCTTAATTTCCTTTACATTGTCTTTACATCCGGTTAAAAAAATAAATACGATTATTATTAATGTGTTAATAAACAGGGTTTTATTTAAAATCATTTCGTTTATAAATTACTAGAATTTGAATAGAATTATTTAAACATTGTTGAAGTGCTATAAATTTCAACAAATAAATTGTAAAACGCTATTAAGTCTGCTATTTATTTATAAGGTTAACAATTTAGCAACAAAATTTTATGGAAATGTATGTTAACTTTCGAGCAATTTTTAATTGACATTTAACCTTTAATATGACCTGATATTGATATAATTTTCAGGAAACTATTTTATAACCTAAGGTTAAATTTTCCTTTACAATCTTATTCGAATTTATTTACAAACTTTGGTATTAGCTAGATATACTATCATGAAAAAGATTGTAGAATACTTCCTAATCCTTATAGATTACTATCTTATTTTTCTAATAAAAGGATATTTGACACACTCACGAATTAAAACAATACCCAAAATTAATCAACAGAAATTTATATGAAAAAAAGACCTGTTGATATTGTTGTTATTTCTGATGTGCATTTAGGTACGTATGGTTGTCATGCCAAGGAACTATTAAAGTATATGAAATCCATTAAACCTAAGCAAGTAATTTTAAATGGTGATATTATAGATATCTGGCAATTTAGTAAACGTTATTGGCCTAAGGCTCATATGAAAGTGATAAAACTTTTAATGGAATGGATATCTAAAGGAGTTAGAGTACATTATATTACGGGGAACCATGACGAGATGCTTCGAAAATTTGCAGATTTTAAAATGGGTACTTTTAGTATTTCAAATAAACTATTGCTTGAAATTCATGGTCAAAAAGCATGGTTTTTTCATGGTGATGTATTTGATGTTACTATGCAGCATTCGAAGTGGATTGCAAAACTTGGCGCCATTGGTTATGATTCGTTAATTGTTTTAAACCGAGCAATTAATTACGGGTATAAAAAAATAGGTAAGGGCCCCGTATCCATGTCAAAGAAGATTAAAAATGGAGTGAAATCTGCAGTTAAGTTTATCAACGATTTTGAAAAAATTGCTGCAGATATTGCCATAGATAATGAATTTGATTTTGTAGTGTGCGGACATATACACCAACCGGAAATTAGAAAAATAGAAAATTCAAAAGGTAAAGTTATTTACTTGAATTCTGGTGATTGGATAGAGAATTTAACCGCTTTAGAATACTCAGATAAAACATGGAAATTATACCGCTATGAAGAAGATTTTAATATAAAATCAAATGATTTAGAGTTAAATGATCCGGTGGAAATATTAGAGCAAAGTCAACTTTTTAAAAGTTTAATGGATGAATTTGAAAAAATGTCTGTCTCTAGAGCACCAAAATAATTAATTGAGCTATGAAAGTACTATATGCAATTCAAGGCACTGGTAACGGACATTTAAGTCGTGCTCGAGATATTATCCCTATTCTTCAAAAGAATAATATTGAATTAGATATTTTGGTTAGTGGAACTCAGGCCGATGTAGGTCTTCCACATCCAATAAAATATAACTTAAAAGGTTGGAGTTTTATCTTTGGAAAAAAAGGGGGTGTAGATATGTGGCGCACTTACCTCAAGACCAACTCTGTTAGATTACAAAAAGAAATAAAAGCTATTCCCGTTGAAAAGTATAATCTTGTAATAAATGATTTTGAACCGGTTTCTGCATGGGCTTGTAAACTTAAAAATATTAATTGTGTTAGCCTAAGTCACCAAGCCGCTGTAATCGCTCCAAATGCTCCCAAACCAAAAAAAAATGATTTATTAGGAAAAACTATTCTTAAAAATTATGCACCTACAACAATCCAATATGGATTGCATTTTAAAGAATATGACGATAAAACCTATACACCTATAATTCGACAAGAAATTAGAGCAATAGCGCTAAGTAATAGAAATCATTATACAGTTTATTTGCCATCTTATAGTGATGCCAAAATTCTTAACATGCTCTTAAACATCAAAAATGTTGATTGGCATGTATTCTCTAAACATACAAAAACAAAATATTATTGGCATAATATAGCCGTACGTCCAATAGATAATAATGCTTTTATACATAGTATGGCCAATAGCACCGGTGTGTTGTGTGGTGCAGGGTTTGAAACACCGGCAGAGGCATTACATATGCAGAAAAAAGTAATGGTAATTCCAATGAAAGGACAATATGAACAACAATGCAATGCTGCGGCTTTAAAAGACATGGGTGTTGCTGTAATGAAGAGTTTAAAGTTAAAACATTTGGAAAAATTACAAAGTTGGGTTGATGGAGATTCTAAAATAGAAGTAGCTTATCCTGATATTACGGAAAATATTATAAGTAGAGTTCTCGAAGAGGCAGTTGTTGGAACAAGTATTTAATTGATGTTAAAAAAGACAAGTTCCCAAAAAATCGAAATTGAAGCTTCAGATTTCGGCGATAACTTTGTTTGGGGCGTTTCTACTGCTGCTTATCAAATTGAAGGTGGACATAATGTTGACGGAAAAAGTGAATCAATATGGGATAAATTTGTACTAAAAAAAGGAAATATTTACGAGGGGCATCATGGCCAAAATGCATGTGAATTTTATGCTGACTTTGAAAGGGATATCCTTTTAATGAAATCAATGAATATTAAAAATTTTAGATTTTCTATTTCATGGACCAGAGTATTGCCAAAGGGAGTGGGAGCCGTAAATGAGGCAGGCGTAAAGTTTTACAATAAGGTAATTGATTTTTGCTTGGAATGTGGCATTACGCCTTGGGTAACACTATATCATTGGGACTTACCACAAGTTTTAGAAGATAAAGGGGGATGGACAAACAGAGAAATATTGGTATGGTTTGAAACTTACGTAAAATTGTGTGCAACCCGCTTTGGCGACCGAGTAAAACATTGGATGGTTTTAAATGAACCTATGGTTTTTACTGGCGCAGGATATTTTCTAGGGGTTCATGCACCTGGAAGAAAAGGTCTTAAAAATTTCTTACCAGCAATCCATCATGCTACTTTGTGTCAAGCAATAGGGGGTAAGGTATTAAGAGCTAAAGTTGATCAAGCAGTAATAGGAACTACTTTTTCTTGTTCACAAATAACTCCGTTCTCAAAAAAGAAAATAGATGTTACTGCTGCCAATAAAGCCGATACCTTATTAAACAGACTTTTTATTGAACCTACTTTAGGTTTGGGATATCCTACTGAAAACTTAAAAGTATTAAAACGAATAGAAAAATATATACAACCAGAAGATAATGAAAATATGGTTTTCGATTTTGATTTCATTGGCATTCAAAATTATACTCGCGAAGTTGTTAAGCATAGCTATACCGTACCATATTTACGAGCAAAAATTATTAAAGCCACAAAAAGAAATGTAGATACTACTTTAATGGATTGGGAAGTTTACCCACCTAGTATTTATGCAATGCTAAAAAAATTCAATGGTTATAAAGGAATAAAAAAAATAATAGTTACAGAAAATGGTGCTGCATTTTTAGATGAAAAAAAGAATAATAAAGTAAATGATCTTAAACGACTATCTTACCTGCAAAGTTATTTGAAAGAAGTTAGACGTGCGCAAATAGATGGGTTACAAGTTTCTGGTTATTTTGTCTGGACTTTTACCGATAATTTTGAATGGGCAGAAGGATATTATCCTAGGTTTGGTTTAGTTTATATTGATTTTGAAACACAAAAAAGAATAATTAAAACTTCAGGAAAGTGGTTTCGAAATTTTTTAGTTAAGAACGAAAACAAAAATTAGTTTTGATATACTTTGTTTATGGTTTCTTTAATTTTTAGAACAAACGCGTCAATGACCTCAGTAGGATCGCCTTTTTCCAAAGTTTCAATGGGCACATAACCACTATATTGTGCATCTTTAATGATCTTAAAAATTCGCTCTAGATTAGCTTTTTCCTCTTTACCATTCATGTAAATCATTTCTTTAACCTGCCAATTTACAGCATACTTTACAGTTTGTTCTATTTGAGCGTAGCTATCACCCTCCCAATAGCTACCAGTATCTAGAATTAAACCAAACCATTCTGAATTTACCCTTTCCATTAAATCAATTACTTGATTAGCATTAGCTATAAAATCGTGGTGGTTTTGAAACCCTACAACTACACCATGGGCTTTGCCAAATGCAACGCATTCTTTTATTGCTTCAACCAGCCAATCTGTAACTTCTGCTCTACTATAATTTGAAACATCGCTTACTCCAGCAAAGATTCTAATTACAGGAGCACCAATCTTTTCAGCTGCAATGATCCAATTTTTCACTAATTGAATACTTTCTTTTCTCTTTCCGGGATCCGGATTTGTAAAATCGTTTCTAACGCCAGTACCACTAATCGCCAACCCTAATAAAAATGCATTCCTCTTAACTTCATAAAGAAATTCATCAGATGGCACTTCTGGATATGTTGGAAAATAATAAGCAGTAAGATCAATAGCATCAATCTCTCTTGAAACGCAATACTCGAATAAGTCGTTAATGTTCATAGTTTTATCAACTGCAAGTAAAGAGTTGAACGAGAATGCATTTAAGCTTGTTTTTATATGAGAAGGTATTTTTTCTTTTTTTTGGGCATAAATACCGCTAGTGCATAATAGAATGACTAAAAATACACTAGATAGGAAATAATGTTTCATTGATAGTTTCTTATAAGTTGGTTGTTGATTATAAGATACTAAATTTAATAAAGGATTTTAAATGATATTCTTATTTTAAACAAATTACTTTTTTAAATTCATGCACAAATAATACATTTGTTTTTAGGTAATACTTTTAACTAAGTATGGCATTTATTGGCATTGTGGCTGAACGGCTAGGCGAAACTCCGCAAGAGTTTGTATAATGGTTCGAATCCATTCGATGCCTCTTTTATTCTTATTTGTAAATCCAATCGAGACTAATTCGTTTAAGATTAGTAGTTGCTAAGCCACTACCACTATTACCTTTTTTACGTATACCAGCACAAAATCCTAATAATACATGGTCGTCTATAAAGTCTATTGCAGTATAGCAATACCAACCATTAGGGTCATTTTCAATATTTTTAATATGGTGCCAACTTTTACCCTCATCTTTGGATATTGCAATTGTCATAGGTGTTCGTTTACCTTCAGTAGCTATTTTGGAACCATCATTGTTATTCCAAACCATTAGCCAATCACCATTCATCGGAATTTTTTCTAATGAAGCAGGGGATAATGGTGAAGGAATATTACTATTTATTAGAGGACTCCAAGTAACTCCTTTGTCATTTGAGTATGCCTTCATTTGAAAACTATTGCTAGCTCTTACAAACATCATTATGCCACCATCTTTCAATTCAATTAGTCCAGGTTCTTGGGTGATTATGTTTGTTGTGTCTGGGACTTTAGAACCTGACAACCAAGTTTCACCATTATCATCAGAATAATAACAAAATAAATCACCTTTATTGCTCCATTGACCATTAGGTGTGTTATGTCTTGAAACTGGTAATACTATTCTTCCATTCTTTAATTGAATGACTCTATCGTTATTTAAAACAAAATATCCTAATTTGTCTGTAATGCATGTAATCGGTTTACTCCAAGTTTTGGCCTCATCCTTAGAAATACGAACCACTGGTAAAGCATCTTTATTTGAGTTTTTTAGCAGGTAGAATAACGCAATGCTGCCGTTTTGTAGTCGTAATAAAGAAACAGACATAACGTTCAATCCTCCTTCATTACTTACAATAATCTCATCCTTCATTGTCCATGTTTTTCCTTTGTCAATAGAATATCTTGTCGCTAATGAGGCCGGTGCATGGTCACTTGCAGAATTACCACTATATCTACTATAAATGAATAAAATTCGTCCATCTTTTAACCTAATAAAATCACCTTCACTATTTCGAGGATTGTTTTCTGAAGGTTTTAATATTAAAGGTGTAGTTGCAGCTGTTATTCCTGAAAGATTATTACTTATGCTTTTACTTTGAATACTTGAGCATGATGTAGAACAATTGATTAATATAATTAAACTAAGTGTAAATATTGCAACTCTGCTATATACTAGAGTGTTACAGCCTATGTTTCTATTATTCATTTTTTAAATTATACATAAAGTGCCAATTATAAGATATACTATTTATTTTCATAATTGATACCTAAATCATTAGTTCTAACTGCGGCTAATTTTGATTTTAGTTTTTGCTGCATCTCCTTTAATACCATTACGTAATTAGGATTTCCTGCTAAATTATTGTACTGTTTGGGGTCTAAATCCATGTCAAATAATTCCATGCCAGAACCGGCATCTTCATCATATTGAATATAAGCCCATTTGTCTGTACGTACTAAAAAAGATTTCCCCCCTTGACTTACAGAAAAAGCCATATCACGTACCGAGGTTAATGGATTGTCTAAGGTTGCTCTTATATTTTTTCCTTGTAAATTTTTATTGTTTTTAATTCCAGCTAAATCTATTAATGTAGGGTAGAGATCTAATAATTCTGTAAATGAATTACATACGGCTGAAGTTTTCCCTGGTACTTTAATAATCATAGGTACACGAACCGATTCTTCATGCAAACTCACCTTCATCCAAAAACGATGTTCACCCAAATGAAAACCATGATCTGAAGTAAAAACAACGATGGTATTATCTTCTAAACCTTCTTCTTTTAAGGTGTTTAATATTTTACCTACTTGCACATCCATATAAGTAACAGATGCATAATAAGCAGCCACAGCTTTTCGTTCTTGTTCTTCCGACATTTGGCCATTTACACTGGTTACATAATTAATTCCTCTTGCAGGAATATCATCCCAATCATTCTCTACTTTAGGTGGTAAAACAATTTGTTGTTGCGGATATGGTTCAAAATATTTTTTAGGAGCAACAAACGGAACGTGTGGTCGTACCAAACCTACCGCTAAAAAGAAGGGTTCATTTTTATGTTTACGAATTAATTCGGAAGTTTTACGTGCAGTTCTGCCATCGGAATGTTCCAAATCGTCACCATCAGCTTTTACAATTGTCATTACATTACCTCCTTTTCTAGGTAGGTTTCCATATGGATTGTTTTGAACGAGTTCAGCTTCGCCTTTCGCTTGCCACTCTGGTCCTTGACTATTAAAACGTTCTGTCCATGAAGCTTCATCATCCTTACCATTAGACCCTTTTTCAATATCGATGGGAACACCCATATGGTAAATTTTACTCACACGTGCCGTATAATATCCATGGTCTTTAAAAACCTGCGGTAAAGATTTACGATTAGGCCCAACGTTTTCTCTGCCACTTACATATCCATAAGTTTGTGTTGCATTAGGGTAATAGCCAAAAAGTAAAGAAGCACGAGATGGTCCACAAACAGGATATTGCGTATATGTTCTTGTATAGCGTGTTCCTTGTGCCGCTAGAGCATCTATATTGGGTGTCTTAATTGCCTGATTCTCGTAAGAAGATAAGGCTGTCGCTGTTAAATCATCAGCTATAATAAAAAGGACATTCGGCTTTTTGTTTTTTAGTTTAGATTGGGCAATAATTGTAGCAATATTGAATAAAGAGACTGCTATAAAAATCAGTTTTATTTTATGCATTGTTAACTTACATTTTTTTATTTCAGTATGTAATTGTGTATTTGAATAGTGATGTTATTTTTTATAATTTGAAGATAAGATAATTATATAGAACAAAGAACCTATAACTTTCGTTATAGGTTCTAATGTATTAAACATTATTGTTTCATAATTAATCCTTTCCATTTCTCAGCCCTCATTACTTCGAGATTTTCATTAAACAAACGATTATGATCATAAAAATTAAGTGAAATTAAATTGGAAGTATGACCAGGAAAATATAATTGAAGGTCAACTTTTTCTAAAATATTCTCTTTCTTCTGTTTAGTCTTTTTACTTTTATAAGTAGCGTTTATTTTACATACAACCACTTTAGTTAAATCAATCTGATACTCTGTAAAAGAGTCATTTTCTAACCGTAAAAACAGTAATTTTTGCTTGTTAACATCTATACCAATTAAAGCGTTACCCCAATATTCTTGATTTGTAATATTCAACATATACTTATGGGCTAGGGACTTAAATTGCTTGCTAATCTTTCTTTTGTTTTTATTGCCAATATTTATAAGTATGAAAAGTGGTGCAAAGACAGATGCTACAATTAGCACGTTCACCACTGTTAGATTTGTATCCATTATTTGTTTTTTAAAATAATATTTTGTGTTTAGAAGTTTACCTTTTTCAAAATCGAAATCAACCAACATATTTTCGCGTCTAATAACCTCAACATTACGATTGTTGTAGTTGGTTGTACCTTTTTATATTCTTCAAAAAGGTAAACGCCGATAGGCTATTTCAATTTGTTTAAAAAAGGAAGTCTAAATTCTAAATACCTCAAAAAGTAGATACCATCTACAGGAAGAATAAGTGAGATGCTTTTTAAAAAAAGAGTGAAAACTGCTATTATATAAGTAAGCGGCTTTTGCTAATGATTTATAGTAGGTTAAAAAATAGGGTGGGAGGTTTAAATCGTTTGGATTTTTCTCTTCTGTCCCTAATTTGGAAGGAACTACATTAAATATTTCAGCAACATTTGGTAGCTGTGCTTTGGTGTTAGCTAGCCAATTAATATTACCTATTTTTTTACCCGAATGATTCCAATTTTCTTGGCTATCCGATTTGGAAAGAAAATTGCTATTTGCATCAGTAGGTAATTGATTGAAACCAACCAAAATGCATAGGGCGAAAAGATATCTAACTATTGTTTTCATAATTCTGGAGGTCAAAATTATTGCAATAACCTAAAATCAGCATAACTATTCAAGATAAAAAAATGTTAATACTAGATAATGTTTAGTTTCTACAATTAGTTATTTGATATCATCAAGAAGTTCTATTAAACAAAATAACCTATAACTTTCATTATAGGTTTCTTTCTGATAAAGAAGAGAGATTACCTTCGGTTTTCGGTAATCGTCCTGTCTAGTTTATGTAACTTCTATTCTTTTTAAGTTTAACATCTTGTATTAAAAAACCCCATTCAAATAAATTTGATGGGGCTTTTATCTTTCAAGCTGTAACGAAGTTACGCTTAATCGCGGAGGAAGAGGGATTCGAACCCCCGGAGGTGTGACCCTCGCCAGTTTTCAAGACTGGTGCATTCGACCACTCTGCCATTCCTCCTTTAGCGGTTGCAAATATAGCAACCTTTTTCAATTCGGTAAAAGGTTGTTTCAGTTTATTTTTATAGAATGTGCTATTTTTTTTAAAATAGTTAATTTTTGAAGTTTAGAATCCTCGGTTACACCCAATAATTAAGGGCATATTATGACTCAAGAAGTTTTTTAGCCAATGTAAAATAAAAAGTGCTACCATGGTCAATTTCAGATTCAACACGGATAGTTCCACCATGCAATTCTACTATTTTCTGACAATGGGCAAGCCCAATACCTGTTCCTTCGTATGCCTTTTTGGTGTGTAAACGCTTAAAAATGGAGAATATCTTTTCTTGATGTTGAGGTGCAATGCCAATTCCATTATCTTTTATACCAAATTTCCAGAAATTAGGATCTTCTTCCGTAAAAACTTCAACAATAGGTTTAACCCCAGCATTTTGAAATTTCATAGCATTATTAATAAGGTTTTGAAATAATAATCCTAAAGAGGTTTTATAACCGGATACTTTTGGTAAATTTTTGATAATTAATTTAGTATTAGTCTCTTTTATTAGTTCCGATAAATCACTTTGTACTCCTATAAGCAATTCTTCACAATCAATTTGCTCTAAACTTTTATCGCTGCCTAATCGACTATAGTCCATTAAATCTTTTACTAAATATTGCATTCTGGAGGTAGCTTGTGCAATAAAATGTAAACTTTGATTTCCTGTATCATCTAATTTACCGTGATATTGTTTTAGTAATTTAGAAAAACTACTAATAGTTCTTAGGGGCTCTTGTAAATCGTGCGAGGCTATATACACAAACTGCTCAAGTTCTTTGTTTTTACTATTGATGTTTTCAAAACTAGTACTTAATGAATCGGCCATACTGTTAAAATTGTCTCCTAGTTCATTTAACTCATCTTTACCATTTAACATTACACGATACTTGTAATCTCCTTCACTGATTCTTTTAGCACCTTCTTGTAATATTTTTATTGGCTTAACTATGGATTGAATAGTTTTGTATGCAACAAATAAACTTATCAATATGGCGATTGTACTTGATATAATAATAATCTTATTAAGATTAGCTAGTTGCCTATTTAATTCTGTTCTTTTTGATTTGTTTTCCTGATTAAATTGTAATTGTAATGCAGCTACTAAATGGTCAATTTCTGCAAATTGTAAAGCTATTTTATCATTTAATGTTGATGATACATTTAATTTTTCAATTTTTTCATAATCGTTTTTAGTTTGAAGAATTATAAACATATCCTCTACATTATGTATCGCATTATCGGTAGTACCTATTATTTGACTAAATGCATAAAACTCCGGATTTTCTTGGGGAAATGTAGCAATAAGATCAAAGGCCATTTTATTTAAATGTGGTAATTCAACCTCTGTTATTACTTTCATACGGTTGGTTAGTTTCTCATTTTTCGCAGATGAAATTTTGTTGATTGCTATTAAATATAATTCATTGTTAAAAGAGCGATATTCATGAAGAATTTCAAGAGCTGGCTCTATTCTAACATCAATTATTTCCTGTATTTTTTCAGATTTTTTTGAATATAAGGACTTAAGTACCATTACCAAAAGTAGTACTGTTATGGTTGTGCCGAACGCTAAAATTAATTTACTTTTTATATTGTTCAAATCCTAATTATCATTAGCGTCTAACTTGTACCAAATTTCCTTTGGACTCGTATTGGTACAGTGAAAAATAGATTCCTTTAGAAGATCCATTTTCCGAGATTAATAAATTTCCACACACCCCTTGATAGTATCTTACTTTTTTCATTTTGTCGCGTAACCAATCTGTAAAGGTTAAGGATGTATTTTTTATATCCTTTAAATCTTGAATTTGATTTAATACAAGATTCATGGCATCATAGGCTTGCATTGCGGGCCAAACAGATGTGGGTTTTTCGTTAAACATGTTTTCATATTGCTCGATAAATTTGTTAGCTAAAACAAAATTGCCATCTAACGGTGTAAAATAACAGCATTCTGTGCCTACAATGGCACCTTCTGAATTGTCATAAAATTCTGGGTCTAATAAAACTGTAGATCCAAAGAATTGAGCCGTAATTCCTGCATCACGTGCTTGTTTCATGGCATAACCAAGTTCTTTATATCCAAAAAAAACAAATGCATCGTACCCTTCCTTTTTATATTCTACCATTTCTTCTTTGAAATCTATATCTCCAATATTAACGGTAACTACTTTGTATTCAACATTTGCATCTTTTAATAATTCAACTGCAGCGTTTGTTGCCCTAGTCATAAAATCATTTGGGTACTGTAAAAAGAGTACCTTTTTTAAACCTAACTCTATAATTCGTATGGCAATAATACCATTCGCTTCTTCTGTTTTTTTTGCTATTCTAAATGTATTATCGTTCGTTGTTGAAAGAAGATCATCGCTATTTAAAGGGTTAACTACAATTACTCCATCTTTTAATATTTCGTTTTGTACGGCCATAGTACCGTCGGTATTACTTATAAATAAGACCTTTATATCGTGTTCATTTTTTAATTTACGGTAGGCCGGTATTGCTTTTTCCATTGTCCACTCGTCATCTTCAATAAATAAATTTATTTGGGGTTGATGGTCAAGTTTAGTTTTATTGTATTGCGAAAGCGCCAGTTTCATGGCCTTTGCTGGTGGAATTCCTAAATCTGTTGCCCTTATCGATAATGGGCCAATATATCCAATATTAATTACCTCATTACTAGTGCTGTTGCAATTATAGGTGGCAATTAATAATACGAGAATTCCAATTAATTTAAGACTCAGGTTAATAAGCTTTCTACTTTGTTTTTGTTTGGTATTAGTATTCATCTTCCCCAGATTTAAAAAATGATTTTATATTCAAGACCATATCCTAATCCATAGTTACCATCTGGGAGAAAATCATTGATTCTAAACTCAAAAATGGCATAGAATTGATTTATTAATCGAATGCCTAATTGATGTTCAGAAACATATTTAAATGCTAATCCACCATTTTTTAAATAACTAAAATTTTGATCAATGAATCCTGATAAATAAAGTCGGTTATTAAATGTTTTGGGGGAAATCTTTATATGATATACATGCTCGATAATAGACATGTATTTAGTTTTTGAATTCCTTCTTAATTGAACAAACATGGGATTTATTGAATAACGCATGTTTAGTTTTTTAAAAATAGAACTTATTTTTTTTATTGAATGTAATCGAGCCCTAAAACCGAATCTATAGTCATCATTATCAGGGCCACTTCTCAATACATATTGCAAAGTAAAGTCTAACGGAGATTTTTTACTTAATTGATATCTTAAATTGTGTTCTGCATAACTCGTTTCAAAATCAAAAGAGTGTTTTCCACTTTTATAATTTGTTAATGAGAAATATTGAAACCTATTTAAATTGGCTAGTATATTATAAGTAAGCACACTAAACTCTCTTGTATCATAATAGCCATTAAAGTCTATAAAACCGCTAATCTTTTCTTTTTCTTCAGTGCTTTGAGCTAATAAATTAAAGTTTGCCAAAAGCACAATTATTAAATTTAGCCAAGTATAGTTTTGCATTTTTTGGTTGGTCGCCATGCAATAGTATGGTAAAATTAGTACATATTTTATCTTATAACGAAGTTTTTGTAAGAATATTCTTAAATTTTATTAATTGTTGCTTTATAGGTTTTTGTTAATAAATCTGAGGCATTAAAATAATTTGAGCTTACTTTTACAATATGGAAGAATGGTACCATTATCCACTCTTAATTTTAGTGGGTTTTATCGTAGGTTTTATTAATACAGTGGCTGGAGGTGGGTCTTTATTAACACTACCTGTACTTATTTTTCTAGGTTTACCACCAAGTGTAGCAAATGGTACTAATAGAGTAGGTGTAGTGATTCAGAATTTAATGGGAACAGCTGGCTTTAAAAGCAAAGGCGTTTCAACATATCCTTTTGATATATTTTTGGGAATTTCTGCTTTTTTTGGTGCAGTTTTAGGTGCTTATATTGCTGTTGACATAAAAGGTGAAACTTTTAATAGAATTTTGGCTATTGTGATGATGGTTGTGGTATTAATTATCATATTTAAACCTAAAATAGAAGCCGAAGAGTTAATTGAAAAAATTAGGGGTAAACAGTTGTGGATAGGTATAGTTGCTTTCTTTTTCTTTGGTATTTATGGTGGTTTTATTAATGCGGGACTTGGATTTATAATTATCTTATTTTTGCATTATGTAAATAAGCTTACTTTGGTAAAAGCCAATGCAACTAAAGTTGTAGTCGTACTTATCTATTCGTTGGCCGCATTAGTTGTTTTTGTTTTGAATGATAAAGTAATATGGTTGGTTGGCTTAGTTTTGGCTATTGGTACAGGATCTGGGGCTTGGGTTGCAAGTCGATTCTCTGTGAAACAAGGGGATGGTTTTATTAAATCTTTTTTAATTATAATGGTATTAATCATGGCAATAAAGTTGTGGTTTTTTAATTAACATCTTTTGGGTTAAACAACTATTTTTTACAATTGTGTATACTGTAATATTAATATGAAAGACATTATTGAACATATGAATTGGCGTTATGCCGTAAAAAAATTCGATTCAAAAAAAATACTAGCTACTGAAAAAATTAATAAAATTAAAGAAGCTTTTAATCTTACGGCAACCTCCTATGGACTGCAGCCCATTAGTTTAATAATTATTAGTAATAATGAATTGCAGAAAAAGTTGGTGCCTTTTACGTACAACCAACTTCAAGTACAGCAAGCTTCTCATGTTTTGGTTTTTTGTATTAACAGTACTATAGATGCTACGTATATTGCTAATCATTTTGAACAAATAAAGAAAATAAGACAAGTTAGTGACGATTTGTTAAAGCCTTTTAAAAATGATTTATTAGAAAGTTTTTCAAAAAAAGATACCGAGGAAATTAAAAGCTGGAGTACGAACCAGGCTTATTTGGCTATGGGTAATATCTTAACAGTTTGTGCAGTAGAAAAAATAGATTCGTGCCCGATGGAGGGATTTCAACCTCAATCATATGATGAATTATTAAAACTGAATGAGAAAGGACTCACTTCTGTTTTAGTTATGCCAATCGGTTATAGAGCAGAAGATGATATTTTTGCAAACTTTAAAAAAGTCAGAAAAGATATGCATGAAAGTGTCATTGAAATAGAGTAAATTCCCAAAATTCAACTAATCATAATTTTTAAATAAATGCCAGGATTCGAACTATTTGGCGATGCCGAAAGAAAACAAGTTAATGATGTTTTAGATACAGGGGTATTAATGCGCTATGGATTTGATGGAATGCGAAATGGTATTTTCAAGGCTAAGGAATTCGAAATTGCATTAGCAGCTAAATTTAATAGTAAACACGCCCATTTGGTAAGTAGTGGTACTGCTGCAATTACAATTGCATTAGCTAGTGCAGGTGTTGGTGCAGGTGACGAGGTTATAATTCCGACCTTTACCTTTGTGGCCAGTTTTGAGGCGGTCTTAGCGTTAGGAGCAGTGCCCATATTGACCGATGTAGATGCAACTCTTACTTTAGATCCCTTAGCTGTAGAAAAAGCTATCACTAGTAGAACGAAGGCTATTATGCCGGTTCACATGTGTGGCTCAATGGCAGATTTAAAAGCTTTAAAAACAATTTGCAAAGTTCACAATTTAATACTTCTAGAAGACGCATGCCAAGCAATTGGAGGTAGTTATGATGGTAAACCATTGGGTACATATGGAGACTTAGGAGCGTTATCATTCGACTATGTAAAAACTATTACATGTGGTGAAGGTGGAGCTATTCTTACCAATAATTCAGCTTACATTAAAAATGCAGATTACTATTCTGATCATGGTCACGATCATATTGGGAATGATAGGGGGGCGGAAACGCATCCTTTTCTGGGTTACAATTATAGAATTTCAGAATTGAATGCTGCTGTTGGAATTGCTCAATTAAATAGGCTAGATGAATTTTTGGCTATTCAAAAGAAAAATTATGATATTTTAAGAAATGCACTAAATACTATAGCTGAACTAAAGTTTAGAAAGGTGCCTGAGGGTGGTATTGAAAATTATTCTTTTTTAAGTTTCTTTCTGCCAACTGAAAAATTGACTGTTCAAACACATAAAGCATTGGTTGAAAGTGGAGTAGATGGATGTTTCTATTGGTATGATAATAATTGGCATTATTATAAAAAATGGGAACATTTGACAGAAAGAAAGTCTTTGGGTAAATTGCCTCAAGAAGTGTTAAATGGACTTCAAGATTCTTCTAAAACAGATTTCACTAAATCTGATTATTGGGTTTCTAGAAATATTTCTTGTTTAATTAAATTATCATGGACCGAAGAACAAGTTTTTGAAAGAGCTCAAAAAATGGTTGAGTGCATTAAAAATATATTATAAATAAAATCAACACAGCTAAATCTATATAAAAATGAAGTTAAGAGTATTAAGTATTAGTATTTTCACCGTATTAATTTCCTCCGGAGTGGTTGCTCAAAGTAAATATTCTAGTACACCACCAGAAGTGTCTCCAATGCCTATGAAACCGGAAATGACCGAAATTTGGGAACCAGAAGTTTCAGTTGTAACTCCAGCTAAAACCTTAGGTGATGCTCCTTCAGATGCAATTATATTGTTTGATGGTTCAAATTTAGACCAATGGGTGAGTCAAAAAGATTCATCAAAAGCAGCTCCTTGGAAAATTATTGATGGTAAACATTTCGAAGTTGAACCAGGAACTGGAGGAATACAAACAAAAATGAAGTTTGGCGATATACAACTGCATATTGAATTTAGTGCTCCAGATAAAGTTGAAGGAGTAAGCCAAGGAAGAGGTAACAGTGGTTTGTTTTTACAAAATAGATATGAATTGCAAATATTAGATTCTTATAATAACAGAACCTATAGGAATGGCCAAGCAGCTTCTATTTATAAAGATGTTGCTCCATTGGTAAATGCTATGCGTAGTCCACTAGAATGGAATTCTTATGATGTAATTTATACCGCTCCACGTTTTAAAGCGGATGGTCGTTTAGATTCTAAAGCGAGAATTACAGTTTTACATAATGGGGTTTTGGTCCAAAATAATACGACAATTAATGGTAATACTTTTTATATTGGATTACACCATTATCCTGAAGCTCATGGTGATGATGTAATTTCTTTACAAGACCATGGTAATAAAACTCAATTTAGAAATATATGGCTTAGAAAGTTATAGGTGGATAACAAATATTTATAAAAACAGAAAAGCTCTAAAATTGATTTTTAGAGCTTTTTAGTTGCAATAAACTGTTATTTATTTTAAAAACTTAAATATATTAATAGGTTATATATTCTACAATTTCTAAACCATAGCCTACCATTCCAACTCTTTTAATTTGAGTAGAATTACTTAATAATTTTATTTTAGTAATATTTAGGTCGTGTAGAATTTGTGCGCCAACTCCAAAATCTCTTGCATCCATTTCTATTTTAGGAGCTTTAAAATCACCTTGTTTTTGCAACTCTTTTAATTCTGACAATCTATTTAAAAGATTTAACGACTTTGGTTCTTGATTTATAAAAACAAAGGCACCTTTACTAGCTTTGTTTATTGTTGAGAACATATCTTCAAGCTGCTTATCAGGGTTATTGGTAAGTGTGCCTAAAATGTCATTATTTATTAATGTAGAATTTATCCGTGTTAAAACCTCCTCATTTTTATTCCAACTACCTTTTGTAAGCGCTATATGAACTTGGTCATTAGTAGTTTGTTTATAGGCACGAAGTCTAAAATCTCCAAAACGAGTACTTATATCAAAATCTTCTTTTTTTTCGATCAGACTATCATGTTCCATTCGATAAGCAATAAGATCTTCAATTGAAACAATTTTAAGTTTATGCTTTTTAGCAACTTCAAGTAATTCTGGTAATCTAGACATGCTACCATCTTCATTCATAATTTCAACAATGATACCGGCAGGGTTTAATCCTGCTAATCTAGCGAAATCAGTGGCTGCTTCGGTATGGCCAGTTCTTCTTAAAACACCACCTTCTTTTGCCACTAATGGAAATATATGACCTGGTCTTGCTAAATCGTGTGGTTTTGTTTCTTCATTCACTAAAGCTAAGACTGTTTTAGATCGATCTGATGCAGAAATTCCTGTTGTAACACCTTGTCCTCGTAAATCGACAGAAACAGTAAATGCAGTCTCCAGAGGGTCAGAATTGTGAGTTACCATCATAGGTAATCCTAGTTCCTTACACCTTCCTTCTGTAAGCGGCGCACAAATAAGTCCTTTACCCCATGTTGCCATAAAGTTTATCATCTGCGGTGTTACCAGTTCTGCCGCAGCAATAAAGTCTCCTTCATTCTCTCTATTTTCATCATCTACCACTATTATAACCTCACCATTACGAATTGCCGCAATGGCTTCTTCAATAGTGTCTAACTTTATCTTCTTTTCGGTACTTGTACTCATGTGACTTTTATTTCTTTCTTTTTACGAAATAACTTTTTAATGTAATCAAACGCATTTCCAAAGTTAATCATGCCTTTATCTGCCGTTGCCCGCTTTGTTAAAAATATACTTAAAGGAAGCATAATTATAGTGGATAACCAAGCACCTAATATAGGGTGAATATTACTTTGTTTGGCATAATTCTCCGCGAAAACGCCCAAAAAATAATAAACTAGAAAAAGTAATACTGCAATAACTAAAGGCAATCCAATACCACCTTTTCTTATTATTGCTCCTAATGGTGCACCTACAAAAAAGAGAATAATACATGATAATGCCAAGGCATATTTTTTATGTAAAGAAAGAATATGTCTATTGTAGATTTCATACCTCTTATCGAGCTCTTCTCTTTTTCCTTTTATTGATGATAAAATATTGGTGACTGTATTTTTTGCAGAACTATATAATTGTACTTTTTGCCATTCGTCATAAAGTTCAACTACATCAGTTATATTATTTATAGAATCGTTTGTAACCTTTGTTTCAATATTATTGGGTTGACGTAATAAATTTGTTGAATCGATAGCAACTAGTTTCTTATCAATATTTGTTTTGGCAGTATCAACTTTAATTACCGGAAATGCTCCAGCACGATGACTGATATTCTTAGAAAAAGCATGTACAATTTTTAAGTTATCTTTTCTGAGTGAATCGATGTCTTTTGTTAAGCGGCCTACACTTTTCATTTTATCGGTGCTCACACCGCCATCTGCTTCTAAATCTTCACCACCTATTTGTGGTGCCTCAATATTCATACGATAAATTTCGAATTCTCCTTTTATAAACGGATATTTTAATTTATCCCTACCATTTTTAACTGTAAGGTCTTCATAATGATGTCCATCTCTAAGAACTAATTGAATGAGTTCTGAATCTTCACTACTTATTAATTCACCAGTTTTTGCTTTGGTAACTGTGGTATTGACTTGAGTGGCAGATTTTCTATGAATAATAACATTATTTAGAAAACGGTCTTTTTCTCCATGTTTGGAATCTACCTTTATGCTCATTCCTTCAAAATCACTAAAAACGCCTTCTTCTATTGCAGCAGCTGGTTTTACTTTTGCAATGTTTTTACGCATATTATAAATTTTTTGCTCCGAAGCCGGTATCACACTATTGGCAAAATAGAACGTTACACCACCTAATAGCGTGACAAAAATGATAAGTACAAGCATTGAACGTTGTAACGATATTCCAGAAGCTTTCATAGCAGCAAATTCGTAGTTTTCTGCAAAACTTCCGAACGTCAAAATTGATGAAAGTAATACCGTTAATGGCAATACCTTTTCGGTAAGGCTTGGCATCATATAAACAAAAAACTTGCTAATGATACCAATATCGAGCCCTTTCCCTGCAAAATCATCTATAAAAAGCCATATGGCTTGAAAGATGAAAATGAACATCAATATAACGAATGAACTAAAAAAGTTATAGAGAAATCTCGATAGGATATATTGATCTAGAATTCGCAATTTACCAAGGTTAGATTAAGAACTCAAGACAAGTTCGATACTAGTTTTTTATGATATAAAAGCCGTCTGATTCGTACTTGCCTTCATCAAAGGTAAATAAGGTTTCTGACAATGGGAGATTCGTTTTAAAAGAATTAACAATAATCGTTGTTTTAGTACCGTTTTTACCCGTCATTATTAATTTATGAATATGCTTCGTTTCTACATCAATACCCAATAATTGAGAAGCTATCTCAGAATCTGTATCAATAGGGGTAAGCTTAATAAATTGAATTTTTCTTCCCTGAACGTTTTGTTCTATATCCCAAGAATAGGTTTGCCCTTGTTTGTAAAACGTTAGTAATTTGGAAGGTGAGAAGGCATTTGGGTCATCAGACTTATCTTCAATAGATACTTCTTCATTTTCTGGGGTAATAGTATAAACTTTTTTACCATCATACATTTGTGTTGCGCCAAAGAAGTTAGCAACGTAATTTTCACCTTGCATAGTAACATCGCCTCTTGTTTCCTGATTTATATCGGCCTCAGCATTATACAGACTATACTTAAAATCTATAAAAATGTTGTCATAGCCCTTTACTTTGTTATACACTTCATCTAAAAGGGTTTTAGCTTTAGCTGAGCTTTGCGCAGAGGCAATTGTTGTTATTGTAAAGAGTATTAAAAATAAAAACTTCTTCATTTTTGTAGTTTTATTCGTTTTTTAATAATTCATCTAAGGCAATTAAATCTGGTACATAAACCTGTCTGGCTTTGCTTCCTTCAAAGGGACCTACAATTCCTGCAGCTTCCAATTGGTCGATAATTCTACCTGCTCGATTATATCCTAATTTTAGTTTACGTTGTATTAATGATGCAGAACCTTGTTGGGCTGTAACTATAACAACAGCAGCATCTTTAAACATCGCATCACGATCAGCTTTATCTAACTCAAGAGTTGTGCCAGAATCTTCACCAACGTATTCCGGAAGTTCATGTGCATTTGGATAAGCACGCTGAGAGCCAATAAAATCAGTGATTTTAGCTACTTCGGGTGTGTCTACAAAAGCACATTGTAGGCGTGTTACATCGTTTCCTTGGGTAAATAACATATCACCTCTACCTATTAATTGATCTGCTCCTTGCGTATCTAAAATTGTTCTGGAATCAATTTTGGAGGCAACTCTAAACGCAATACGCGCTGGGAAGTTGGCTTTTATAATACCGGTTATAACATTTACTGAAGGTCTTTGGGTAGCAATAATTAAGTGAATGCCTATTGCCCTTGCCAATTGAGCCAAACGTGCAACTGGAGTTTCAACTTCTTTACCTGCTGTCATTATTAAATCGGCAAACTCATCGATTACAACAACAATATATGGTAAAAACTTGTGCCCATCATTCGGATTTAACTTTCTTGATTTGAACTTAACATTGTATTCTTTAATATTACGAACCATAGCCGCTTTCAATAATTCGTAGCGATTGTCCATTTCAATACAAAGAGAATTTAAAGTATGTATAACTTTAGTGTTATCTGTAATAATTGCTTCATCTGAATCTGGCAACTTGGCTAAAAAATGACGTTCAATTTTATTGTATAGTGTTAATTCAACTTTTTTGGGATCTACAAGTATGAATTTTACTTCCGCAGGATGCTTTTTATATAACAATGAAGTTAATACAGCATTTAATCCTACTGATTTACCTTGCCCTGTTGCACCTGCCATAAGCATGTGGGGCATTTTAGCTAAATCAACTACGAAGGTTTCGTTACTAATGGTTTTTCCAAAAGCTATTGGAAGTTCCATTTCCGCTTTTTGAAATTTACTTGCGGCTATAACCGAGCGCATAGATACTACTGTAGCATTTTTATTAGGCACTTCAATACCTATAGTACCTTTTCCTGGGATTGGAGCAATAATTCTAATACCCAATGCTGCTAAAGAAAGCGCAATATCATCCTCTAGATTTTTAATTTTAGATATTCGGACTCCAGCCTCTGGTACAATTTCATAAAGGGTTACCGTTGGACCTATTGTTGCCTTAATCTGTGCAATGCCTATTTTATAGTTGCGGAGTGTTTCAACAATTTTAGTTTTGTTTTCTTCTAATTCTTCTTGATTTATAGTAATGCTACCAGTAACACCATGTTGTTCTAGCAAATCAATTGTTGGAAATTTGTAATTGCCCAATTCTAAAGTAGGATCAAATTCTCCAAAATCTTCAACGAGTTTATCTGCTATGTTATCTGTTTCTTCTGGCTCAACAGTAACTTCAGCAACCTGCATGTCTAGAACCTCTTCTTCAACAGGAGCAACTACCGGCATTTCTAGGTCCACCTCTTTTTCTATTGGTGGAATGTCTTTTTTATGAGTGTAAGTATCAATAATAATTGGTTCTTCCTTTTCAGGAGTAAGTAATATTTCTTCGGTAGTTTCTGTTACCTCTGCTTCGGTATGGGATGTTTTCTTAAATTCAGTAGCTATAGATTTACTTTTACTACTTACATAATTACCAATACCCTCTGGTGAGAATTTAAATAGCCGAACCATTGTAAATATTAAACCAAAAAGCAGCAATAATATAACTCCTATTTTACCGGTATAATCTTGTAGGAAATCGTTCATTTCATAACCTACCATTCCACCCAATAAAGGACGTTCAACCGCAAAAAATCCTAAAGCGATTGAAATCCATATCATAAAAATTAATCCCCATATCCATTTCTTCCATAGGCCTTTCTTTTCTAGACTTAAGAATAGATAAAGCCCAGTTATGCATAATAAACCTATAAGAATAAATGACGCTAAGCCAAAGCCTCTGTACATAAACATATGACTTATACTAGCACCAAATTTTCGAAGTAAATTTTCCGCTTCGGCATTTCGATCTCCAAACTGATTCAAGAGACTTTGATCAAATTGCCATGTGAAATAAAAAGATGCGAAACTAAAAAACAAAGCAATACTAAGTAATATTAATAGACTACCTAGAATTATCTTATTCTGTTTCGAAGGCTTAAATGAAATATTCTTTTTAGGTGCAGGAGTTTTCTTAGTTTTTCTTCTGACCGTTTTCTTTTTTGCCATTAACTTGGGTTGTATTCACCACAAAAATACAAATAACCTTTGTTTTAAAAAGTTTTATATACGTAGCTTAATTAGCAATTTTTTAAAGTTACCTTTTATGATACTTTAACTTGTTATTCTGCGCTTAATTGACCATCAATTATTCTGTTCATATAATCTTGTTCAAAACCACGAGCCATTTGTTCTATTTTAAGCATGTTTTTTGACTCCTTAGATTTTAAATTCTTTGTCAATCCTTTATCTTTTATGTTATAAAATCCTAATGTTTTGTCGGCTGAAAAAACGCCTATTAAACTGTCTTGCATAAACATCATATTCGAACCATTGTGCATAATCGCATAGGGTTTTTGTATACTATCAGTTATTAAACTTCTTCCCCAACTTCGAAATGGTTTATTATATCCGATAAGGTCCATTAGTGTCGGATAAATATCAATTTGCATTGCTAAATCGTTATCTACCCCTAAAAGGCTTTTATTGGGAGAATAAAATAATATAGGAACTGCAAACCTATTCACCATTTTTAGGTATTCTTGATAATAAATCTGATTCGTATGATCAGCGGTGATAACAAAAATTGTGTTTTCAAACCAGGGTTCTTTTGCAGCAGCATCAAAAAATGTTTTTAAAGCATAGTCGGTATAGCCAACACATTTATGCATTGGTAGGTGACCTTCAGGAAATTTGCCTTCATATTTTTCTGGAATAATATATGGAGTATGAGAGGTTACTGTAAAAATTGTTCCCATAAAGGGCTCTTCCTTTTTTGACAGTTCTTCCTTTACATAGCCTAAAAAAGGTTCATCCCATATACCCCAAATACCATCATAATCAGTATCGTTATTGTATTCTGTTTTGCCATAATAATGATCAAAACCTAGAATATTTGCGTAACCAGAAAAGCCCATAGACCCATTCGGTGCTCCATGAAAAAAAGAGGTGTCGTATCCCATTTCATTTAGTCCCGATATGAGTGATTGTGTTTTTTGAGTTGAAAAAGGGGAGGAGGTATATGCTGTTTTAAATGAAGGAATACCCGCTAGAATCGAAGACATTGCATGAATAGATTTTCTACCGTTAGTATAGGCATTTGGAAATATTAAACTCTGTTTTGCTAAAGAATCAATGAATGGAGTGTACCCAACATAATTCTTAATACCCATATCTGTATTGAAACTTCCCACATATTCTCTTCCAACACTTTCTAAGATAATTAATACGATATTCGGTTTTTTAGCAACCTCTCGTTTGTATTCTTTTATTGGATGAAATGCTTGCTCTATAACAGCCTGTGAAATTCCACTTTTTTTCTCAAAATTATTATTTCCGAATGTCCTTATAATGCTAAAAGGAGTGTTGAGTACTATATTAGCATACTCTGGAATATCAACATGTCTACTTGCATCAATAAGCGTAATTGGTCGTGTACTGTGTTTAAAGTCGCCTCTAATTCCTCCTACAATGAGCACCCCAATAATAATAATAGCAAGAACGGAAAAAGAGAAATATTTTATTCGATTATAATTTGTAATGGGTACCAAACCTTTTCTTTTGTAAAGTTTAATCCATACATATGCACAAATTGCAAAAATTAGAAATACATGCCAATAGTCTCCTACAAACGAAAAAAGTAATCCGGACTTATTAGGTTCATTATTTATAGATTCTAATGATGCCATTGAAGCTCGTGCAAAGGTGAATCGATAATAAGCGAAATCGATAAAATTAGTCGCAAAAGCTATGAGGTTTGTAACTATATAAACCCAAAAAACCACTTTTTGATAATTCTTTAAAGTATTGATAGTTAATGGTACTACACTTAAAAGAATAAATAAAAGATTTGTGTACAAAATTGCTGTTGTGTCGAAGGTTAAACCTAAAACACAAAGTTTTAAAAAATCACCAAGAGCATCAATCGCTATTAAATCTCGATTGTAAATGTAGAAAAATACACGTGCAATAAAATAGAAGAAATAAGCCAATAATAAGCGATAGGCTAAAATCTTATATTCCTGTATACGGAAGGATTTATCCATAATTGTTTACTATCAATAGGGATTATTTAAAATAGCTTTAAACTATTTTTGGAAGGTAAATAATGAAACCAATAATTGTGGCACCTATAGATACCAGCATAACTGCACCTGCTGAAACATCTTTAATAAAACCAATCTTAGAATTAAAATCGGGGTGAATAAAATCGCATATTTTTTCAATCGCAGTATTAGCTCCTTCGACTCCCATAACCAAAGCAATAGCTAAGATTTGAAGTATCCATTCTGTGTGTGTTATTTCAAAATAGAAACCGAGACCCGTCATTACAATTGCAATAAACAATTGTATTTTAATACTTGCTTCAGTACGAATCAAAAGTATAGCGCCTTTCATAGCGAAACCTACACTTTTGATTCGGTTTACTAAAAAAGATTCTTTAGGCATTCTTTAATGCATTAATTGCTGACTCATAATTTGGTTCATCAACAATTTCACTAACTTGTTCTGAATAAATTACTTTTCCTTCAGTATCCAATACAACAACTGCTCTTGAATGTAAGGGTGTTAATGGTCCGGAATTAAATGCGACATTGTAGGCTGTACCAAAATTACCATCCCTAAAATCAGATAGCATTTCAACATTTTCTATTCCTTCAGCACCGCAAAAACGTGCTTGCGCAAATGGTAAATCTTTAGAAATACAAAGTACAACTGTGTTATCCAAACCAGAAGCCTCTTTGTTAAATTCACGTACAGATTGTGCACAAGTGCCAGTATCAACGCTTGGGAAAATATTTAAAACAACTTTTTTTCCTTTAAAATCAGCTAAAGTAGCAGCAGATAAATCGCCTTTTGTTAAATTAAATTCTGGGGCAGTACTGCCAACTGCTGGTAATGTGCCTAATGAGGTTACTGCATTGCCATGTAATGTTAATGATGCCATATTGAGGTTTTAATTTTTTGTGAAATTAAAAAATAATAATAGATTTTAAGAACTTCTTAAAATAAAAAGCCCGCCAATGAATGGCAGGCCAAATTATTTTAAAAATAAATGAAGATATTAATTGTCAATAGCACCCATAACGCGCTGCATAAATTCATTTAAAGCTTCCTTTTTAGGTTTGCCTTCTTTTACCGATTTATGCACTTCTAGTGCTCCGTACATATTAGAGATAAGTTCACCAATTACATCTAACTCTTCGTCTTTTAAAGAACTTAACTCAGTAAGGTCTTCTAAAGTTTCAATTGTTTCAACCAAATAATCTTCATCGTTATTTTCGATGAAATTAGTTAAATGCTTAATTACTGGTAACTTCATGTATCAGTTCTTTTAAAACATCATATTTATTAGTTTGCACCTGATTTTTAAACGTTCCTTTAGAAAAAGAAGCAAATGTTGGTAAATTATCTACATTCGCCATTTTTCTCGACTCAGGAAATTTTTCGGCATCCACTAAAACAAATGTAACAGCTTCGTTTAGTGTTGCTTCTTTTTTAAATTTTGGTTTCATAATGCGACAGTTACCGCACCAACCTGCAGAATATTGAACAACAACATTGTCATTCTGAGCTACAATTTCTTGTAAATTATCTTGTTCTAATTCTAGTACCATAATTTTGCTATTTAAAACATTGTCATCAGTAAAATTTACTGATGACAATATCAATTAAATTTAGTTTTGTTGAACTGCCAAATAATTAGCTACTCCATTTCTGTCAGCAGTCATAGCTTCTTTTCCTTCTTCCCAGTTTGCCGGACATACTTCACCTTTTTCTTGTACATGCGTATATGCATCAACCAAACGAATGTATTCGTTTACATTTCTACCTAATGGCATGTGGTTTACACCTTCATGAAAAACTGTACCTTCTTCATCTATTAAATAAGTAGCTCTATAGGTAACATTATCACCCTCAACTTCAACTACGCCTGTTTCATCATTATATTGCTCATCAGAAATATCTAAAATGCCTAATGTGTTCGCAAGATTTCTGTTGCTGTCTGCTAATATTGGATAAGTAATACCCTCAATACCACCGTTATCTTTCGCTGTATTTAACCAAGCAAAATGTACTTCTGCAGTGTCACATGAAGCGCCAATAACCAGTGTGTTTCTTTTTTCGAATTCTCCTAAGGCTGCCTGAAAAGCATGTAATTCAGTTGGACATACAAAAGTGAAATCTTTTGGATACCAAAAAAGCAATACTTTCTTATTGTTTTTTTGTGCCTCTTCCAAAACATTTAATTTAAATGTATCACCCAAATCGTTCATTGCATTAACTGCTAAATTTGGGAATTTTTTACCTACAATACTCATGTGATATATTTTAATTGTTGTTATTTTCTGATAACAAAATTATTTGATTGTAAACTTCTAAACCAGTAATTGTATTCAAAAAATCGATGCGTCAATAAGGTTTATATATACTGATAGAAAGAATTAATAAAAGTGTTAAATCAGTAAAAAACAACTGCTAAATATAGGATATAGACAAAATAACCTGTAAAAATTTTAGAGGTTGAAAATTGAGATTTTTAAGAAGAAAATTTATTTTATAACTTTTGTAGCTAGCATGCGTATTTTAATGCTAAAAGCGGCGAAAAGAAGGGTTGTAATAGGACTTAGCCAATTGAAAATAGCATAAATAAAGTATTCACCAACTCCAACTCCAAGCACACCCGATTGATATGCTCCGCATGTATTCCATGGAATTAATACTGAGGTAACCGTTCCCGAATCTTCTAATGTTCTACTTAAGTTCTCTGGAGCTAGTCCTTTGTCTTCATATGCCTTTTTAAACATTTTACCAGGAATTACTAATGCTAAGTATTGGTCACTTGCGATAATATTTAACCCCAAACAGCTGATTACTGTGCTAGTAAAAAGACCAAAAATTGTAGTAGCAACAGAAAGTAAGGCCGTGGTAATTCGCGATAAAGCACCAATTCCGTCCATTACACCACCAAATACCATAGCGCAACAAATTAGATAAATGGTCCATAACATGCCTTGCATTCCTCCTGAACTAAACAGCTCATTTAATTTTTCATTCGCTGTAACTATTTGTATATCGGTAAAAATTGCTTGAAATAAAGAAGTTGTTTCGAATTCCGAAATTTGTAATAAAATGTCTGTTTGAAATATCATAGCAAAAATTGCTGCCGCACCAACACCAACACCTAAAGCAATTAAAGGCTTTGTTTTAAATAATATTAAAATAATAACCAATACTGGTACTATAAAAAGGTAAGGAGTAATATTAAAAGTATTTTCAATAGTTTCTAAAAGGTTATCTACGCTAGCCGACCCCGTTGTTGCTATATTCATACTTAAGATGGCAAAGACAATAAGTGTAATTACAATTGAAGGTACTGTAGTAAATGTCATATATCGAATATGTGTAAACAAATCGGTTCCAGCCATTGCAGGTGCTAAATTAGTAGTATCACTCAATGGCGACATTTTATCTCCAAAATAGGCCCCAGAAATTACAGCTCCTGCTATCATACCAGTGGGAATTCCTAAGGCGGTTCCAATACCAACTAAAGCGATACCTACCGTAGCAGATGTTGTCCAAGAACTACCTGTTGCAATGGCAATTAACGCTGCAATAACTACTGAGGCGGGTAAAAATATTTCGGGACTTAAAACTTTTAAACCATAATAAACCATTGCCGGAATAATACCGCTTACCAGCCAGGTTCCAGCTAATGCACCAACCAAAAATAAAATCATAATGGGTACAAAAACACTTCTTAAATTTTCCCAAATTTCAGCAAGCATCATTTGTATTGTTACTTTATTAAAAAAGCCGACAATTGCAGCAATGCCACCACCAAGTAACAAAATAAACTGATTAGAATATGCACCTAAAACTTCACCATCAGCAAAAAAGATATTGTAGGCTAGCATTAACATTAATAGAACAACAGGAATAAATGCTTCCCAAATGCTTAGTTCTTTATTTTCAACGATATGTTCGTCTTCACGATGTTCTGCAAATTCTTTTTCACTCATACTTAGAAATAATCTCTTGATGTAATATTACGATTTTGGCCTGTGGCGTGCAAACTTGCAATAGAATTGCGTTAAACTTTAATACTATAGTAAATAGTAGTAATTTTGAAATATAATTAAAACACCAAATTATGAGTCAATACGATGTGGCCATTATCGGTTCAGGGCCCGGAGGTTATGTAGCGGCAATACGTTGTGCGCAATTAGGAATGAAAACGGCAATTATTGAAAAATATGCAACATTAGGCGGCACTTGTCTTAATGTGGGTTGTATTCCTTCAAAGGCAATGCTCGATTCATCGCATCATTACGAGTCTGCAATAAAGCATTTTGATGATCATGGAATTGAAATACCTGGTGACATAAAGGTGAATTTAGAGAAAATGATTAGTCGTAAGCAGGCGGTTGTTGATCAAACTTGTGCAGGGGTAAAATTCTTAATGGATAAAAATAAAATTGATATCTATGAGGGTGTTGGTAGCTTTAAAGATGCTACTCATATTGAAATAAAAGGTGAGAAGACTCAAACTATTGAGGCTAAAAACACGATTATAGCAACAGGTAGTAAGCCTTCAACATTACCATTTATTAAAATAGATAAAGAACGTATTATAACTTCTACAGAAGCATTGGAACTTAAAGAGATTCCAAAACACATGATAGTAATCGGTGGTGG
Source organism: Flavobacteriaceae bacterium EG-1 (assembly GCF_009649685.1). Lineage (GTDB taxonomy): Bacteria > Bacteroidota > Bacteroidia > Flavobacteriales > Flavobacteriaceae > Aurantibacter_A. Next base: position 913,461 of record NZ_WJPK01000001.1, on the reverse strand, counting down.
GGTAATAGGTTTAGAGCTTGGTCAAGTTTATAAGAGGTTAGGTGCAGAAGTTACTGTGGTTGAGTATATGGATCGTATTATTCCAACTATGGATGCATCACTTTCTAAAGAATTAATGAAAGTCTTAAAAAAGCAAAAAGTGAAATTTGCACTTTCACACAAAGTAAAATCTGTTGAAAGAAAAGGCAAAGAAGTTATTGTTAAGGCTGATGACAAAAAAGGTCAAGAGGTAGAATTTAAAGGAGACTATTGTTTAGTTTCAGTTGGACGAAGACCATATACAGATGGATTGAATGCTGAAGCTGCTGGTGTGAAAGTTGATGAAAGAGGTAAAATTGAAGTAAATGAACATTTGCAAACTTCTGCTTCAAATATTTATGCTATTGGTGATGTAATTAAAGGAGCTATGTTAGCGCATAAAGCTGAAGAGGAAGGAACTTTTGTTGCGGAAACTTTAGCAGGTCAAAAACCGCATATCGATTATAATTTAATTCCTGGTGTGGTTTACACTTGGCCAGAAGTTGCCGCTGTTGGTAAAACTGAAGAGCAATTGAAAGAGGAAGGAATAGCCTATAAAACAGGACAATTTCCGATGCGTGCCTTAGGTCGTTCTCGCGCTAGTATGGATTTAGATGGATTTGTAAAAATATTGGCTGATAAAAATACCGATGAAATTTTAGGCTTTCATATGGTAGGAGCGAGGGCAGCAGATTTGGTTGCAGAGGCTGTAGTAGCAATGGAATATCGTGCAAGTGCTGAAGATATTTCTCGTATGTCTCACGCACATCCAACATTTGCCGAAGCTATTAAAGAGGCTGCTCTGGCGGCAACTGACGATAGAGCGTTACACGTTTAATAATTCAAATATTTAATTCTCAATAAAGGGCTGTCTTTTAAGACAGCCTTTTTTAGTTTTTGTGAGTTCCGTCACAATAAGGCGGATTGCTAGTAAGTTTGCACGTGCACAAATTTGCCTTTTTGTTTTCAGCAATTTCAAATTTTAAAGGTGGTGTTGCTTTTGCTTCGCGATGTGCACCATTACAAAATGGTTGTGTTTCGCTATGACCGCAAGTGCACCATGCATATTTTTTACCCGCTTCTAGGTCGCAGGCAATGGGAGAAAACTTTGAATCGCTCATTTTTTTGTTTCTGATTAGAAAGTTAAAAATAGCGTAAATTTTTCCGGTTTTAGATTCTTAAATTAATTTGAAATGAGTCCAAATAAATTAAACCAAATTTTATTCTTGAATCTTGATTTCACCAGGTATACCATGTAAACATTTTATAATTTGATTTCCTCCTGGAGCACCAGCATGATAATGATATCCTCGAATATCATCTGAATGCCCACCACAATCATCCAAATAGGAGGGCATGTGGTTGTCTTTGTCTGCTAAAGCATAAATTCCAAATCCGTCAATTGCATAACCGATTATAGGCGCATGTACATCGGATTGTTCAATTTCTTTAGTAGAACCTGTTACGGCGTGATAATGATATCCACCATGAGGATTTACATGTCCACCGTGGTCATCTAGCGGTGCTATGGTATGTGCAGCTAAGATGGCATGTGTTGGGGCAGGAGGGTCAAATTTTACGCCATTAAATGCAAGTCCAATTCCGCCTCTGCCAAAACGTTGCGAATTTTCTTGATACATGGGATTAATGGGAATCGTATAGGTTGTTGTTTGATTTTTAAAATAGTCGGGTAAACACTCTACGCAATAATTGTGGTATGCTTCTTCTACATTTGGTTTGGCTGCTCCTAAACATTCCTCTAGCGATTCGGTAACTTTTATAGAACCATCTTCTCTAAATAATTTCCACTTTTCATCTTTATAAAATTCATCAAGATTTGCTATAAAATGTCCAGAAACATCATAAACTTTTCCTTCGCTAAACCATATACCTGCTTTCTCTTTTCCTTCATCAATATGTCGTGGACACCAAGGTCCCATCTGATGTTCGGTGGCTTGTGAATTGGTCGTAATTACATAACAAAGTGTTTCTACTCCTTTTAATTTTATTTTTTCTTCTTTTATTTCACCAATAATATTCTCGGAAATAAAATAGTCTTTGTTTACGGCTACTGTTTTTATCGAATTATCATTCGTTAGAATTTCATTCTTTTTTTGATTCGATTTACAAGAAAATAGAAGCATAATTGTTAGTAAGATTAGTGACGATTTTATCATTATTTTTAGGTTTAAATTTATAAGCTACAAAAGTGTTTAATTTATAAGTGTCTATATAATACGAGATTATAAATTTACTTAAACATTAGATGCTAAATTCTGAGAATAAAAGCTATAATATTAAGAACTTCATTATTATACGAAAAATAGTCATTTTGTTTTGTTAAGGTATTGACTTCTAAGGATTTCTATATTAATTTTGTGCTGTATATAAACATTATTTTAAAATGGCATTAGTTAAAAAAACAAAAGGTAAAGGATCTAAATCTTTAGTAACTTTTACAGTTGCAGAAAATGAAGCTCCAAGTTCAGCTAACGTTTTATTGTTAGGAGATTTTAATAATTGGCAAACGAATGATAGTTCATGCCAAATGGAAAAAAAGGGTTCTTCTTACGTAAAAAGTATAGAACTTGAAAATGGTAAAAGTTATGAGTTTCGTTACTTAAGTGAGGATAAAGGTTGGTTTAATGACCATGCTGCTGATGCTTATGTACCGTCGCCTTATGAAGGTATTGACAATAGTGTTGTTGATTTAAGCGCATTACCTGTAAAAAAGGCACCTGTAAAAAAGGTTGCTAAAAAGCCTGCAGCAAAGAAGGTAGTTGCAAAGAAGCCAGCTGCAAAAAAACCTGTAGCTAAAAAACCTGTAGCAAAAGCAAAAAAGGATGATTTAAAAAAGATTGAAGGTGTAGGTCCAAAAATCGCTTCTATTTTAACTGAAAAAGGGATTGGAACTTTTGCACTTTTAGGTAAGGCTTCTGTAAAAACTTTAGAAGGAATTCTTAAAGAAGCAGGACCCCGTTATACAATGCATAAACCTGGTTCTTGGCCGAAACAAGCAAAACTTGCGGCGGCTGGTAAATGGGACGAATTAAAAAAATTACAAGATAAATTAGATGGAGGTAAATAATTTCTTCAAATAATTAATTTACATAAAGCCCTAAGAATTTTTACTTAGGGCTTTTTTGTGTTTTGTAATTTGTAGGCAACCCTCTTTGCTATTTCAAAGTTTGCTTTGTTCAATCCTATTTTACGTTGATGGTTTTCAAGTGCGATAATTAAGTTTGCTTTATCCTTATATATTCCACTATTTGCACTGCTAGTAAATAAGTCAATCAAAACGGTAAAAGCAGAAAACCACCAGTTTGTTTTCGCTGAATTTAATTCAACATTTTTGACTTGCCGAAACAAAAACTGTCCATTATTTGATGGTTCTGCTGCATCAACAATTTCAAATGCCTTTTCATTCAGAATTATCTTTAATGAAGGTCTAGCTCGTAATTCGAAAGTTTCTGTCATAACGTTGTTTATTTTTAATTACAGCTATATTATTAGTATTAAAAGTAATTAGGTTGGTTTATTAGTAACTTCTAGTGAAAAGCTTAAGTTAAAGATTATATTGTTTAATGAAAAACCATTAATTGAATTATCAAATTCCAGGAAATATGAAAAGTAATTGATGGGTATTTCAATTGTGGTTTATTCATTTAAAAGTGTTCTAATTATCTATTTAAAAACCCTCTCGAAATTTGATCTACCACATTGTGACAATTAGTCCATGTGTCATAAACTTCAACGGCCCATTTTCCTATCAATTCTTTACAAACTATTTCAGATGTAGAAATATTTATAATATCGGATGTAGTAATATTTCCTCTTTCCTTTAAGTTAGGCGGCGACAAATATTCGTTTCGTCTTTTCGATTTATAATCATTTAAATAATCGCTTAATTTAGGTGATAATGCATAGGTCCATTTAATATTATATTCAAAAATTAAATGGAGCCTTGTAAGGTGAAAATGATTACTCCACCGCCCATGAATTTCAGGGTGCTGTAAAGCATGAGCATCTACAATTAGAAATCTATAAATATGGTTTTCAATGTTTGAAAAATCAATTTTCTGAAATCCTAAATTAAAAATTGTTAGACATTCATGAATTCCGCGTTTCGTATCGGCTCCACAAAACTGACATTTACCCTTATCTAAAAGTGTAACTCCATTCTTTTCCGCGAAATTTATATAATCTTGCATTGCTGTTTTAATAATTAGCGAAAGCTCAACTTTTAATCTTTAAATGTTATCGACCCACTTGGTACAAACTTATCCTTCTGGGAGTCCAAATCTTCTAACTTATAATGAAGATCTTGCCCTTCTAAAAAAAGTCCTGTTCGAATTACACCGCTATCTGTTGGTGCTAAATGACTCAGTAAAATAACATAGAACATGGCATCTTCATTCGGTTTAATGGTTTTTTTAAATTGACTTGTTTTATAAAAATTGTCAGCCACGAAATCTTCAATGTAATCTAATCCAAAACCAAATGTAGCAACTTTATCAGGAGTCATTTTATCCGGCGGAACTAATAGTTTAAAGTGTGTATGTGTTGCTGGATCAATCACAATAGAATCAGCAGGGAAATGTAAGTTTAATGCTATTGGTGTATCGGTTTTGTTGATAACACGCGACCAAAATACCGCGTGGCCATATTTTCCAGCAGGTGTATTAATCGGTCCTCCTCTTGGATAGCTGTTTTGAATGATAATACCTTTTCCAGTTGTATCTAAATAACAGGCTTCGGTATGTAAGTAACTGTCTCTGCTAAACCCCTGTGTTTTAATTTCACTCTTATATTTCGTTTTGTTAGCTGCTGTTTTTGCGGTTGCGTTGTTTAGACTTTGCCCACATATGCAAATTGGAAGTATCGCTAATAAAAAGAGTAGTATAATTTTTCTCATTTTTTGTTGACGCTTTAGTTTTTTAAAAGTAGTACTAAAAACGGCAACTTTTTCAACTATACTTGAATGCTGTTTTTTATATCCTGCCAGGTAATTAATTTTATATTATTTTCTTCAAGTAATAATTGGTTCTCTTTATTGGTAAAAAAGTCAAAATCGATTTGTCGCCAGGCTGAACCAAAATTTGGATGATTTACGGTAATACCTTTCATCTCGTTATCATCGAATGCCGGATGTATTATAATAAGATTTATACCGCTTTTTAAATTTTCAAAAATAGAACTATAGAAAACACCTAACTCACCTGCCTCATAATATTTAAAATCTCCTACATAGGTTCTGTCAATAGTAAAATCTTCGGCATTAATATTTTCTTCAGGAGGTAAGCCTACCAATTCCATTAATTGCTTATTTAGGAATACCGGCAAATCGTATTCTTTGCCTAATTCTTTATAGATTTTGAAAAATTGCGGATGAGAACCCACACTATACATGTGCGAATCGATATGTGTTGGTTTTAGTCCGAATTGTAAGGCTTTCTCAATTTGTGCTTGAAGCTCTTTTTTTACATGTTCTTGAGCGGCATATTTACGTAACTGTTCTCTTTTTTTGTAGAAATGCCCATTGTTGTCTACCAAACTTGGAACCTCAGAAACTGGTAAAACCGGTCCGAATTTGTAATTCTCCCACTCACAGGTAAGTGTTAAATGAATACCACAATCGTGTTGGGGATTATTCTTGGCATATTGCGCCATTTCGTAAAACCACGGACAGGGAACCATAATACTAAAGGAATTTACAAACCCTTTTTCTAATACCTGCATGGTAGCCCTATTCTCAGAATGGGAAAGTCCAGCATCATCAGCATGAATAATTAATAATTTGCTGTCTGCTGAAAATCCTAATTTTTGTGCTGCGTTCATATTTTTCTGAGGTGTACTGCCAAAGGTAATTGTTTCTAATCAGTTTGATTTTCCTTTTTATTGCCCTTATAAAAGATTGTAAATGCTAGAGGTATTCCAATAACTGTTCCCCAACTAATGTCTTTAAAAGTAAAGGAGTCATTAACAAGAAAGGAAATACATTCCAAAATAAAAATTACAATAACACCTGATAAAAAATACTGGAGTTTTTTCATGATTTTGAATTTAGTTTAGCTGTTTGGTCGCCGGCATTTTACTATTCAATAGGTTATTCGCTTGGGCTATATGGCGTTCGTTATGATACACTACCACTCGAAATGTATCTCCGATTTTTAATTTAATAAATTTTGAAATACTTATGGCTGTTTTAATTTTGTTCAAATCTATTTCGCTCGATTGGTTCAAAAGATTCAAGATTTTTTCTTGCTGAGCAATAAAACGATCTATGGTAGTTTTGTCCAAAGTGCTGCCTATAGGATTTTTATCTTTAAAGGTTTTCATTTTGTTCAGCTTTTCTTTCGGGAGCATACTTTTTGCAAAATAGTTACCTAAAATACCGGATTTAAAATTTTCTTTGGGTTGTGTTTTTGAACTTTCAATGCGCTTTTTAAGTTCAGGAATATAGAAATCTCCATATAAGTTTAAATGTTCAAAACATTCTAAAATGCTCCACCTGTCATTGGCTACTCGCCAATTCAATGTTTCGGTTGGAAGTGATTTAAATTTTTTGGCTTCAGTAATATGTATGCGCGTGCGCTCCTTTAAATCTTGTATTAATGTTTTTGCATGTAGTACCATTATTTTTTTAGCTCAAAATTCGTTGTTATGCTGTTTAAAAACATTGATTTAAATTAAGACTTTTTAATACGCGATAACGTCTCCGGTGTCATTCGCAGGTAGGAAGCAATATATTTATTGGGAATTTCTTGAAACAATTGCGGACTTCTGGTTAAAACTCTTTTGTAGCGTTCTAAAGGGGAGGAAGTCAAAATATCGCGTTCTCGTTCCATTTGCTGAAATACTAAATTCTCCAGTAAGGTGTTCCATATTTTAATGTTTGCAGGTGAACTTTCTACAAAGGTCATGAAGGTCTTTTTATCGATGACTTTTACTATTGTTTTTTTGATGGCCTGAATGTACAAATCCGATGGTTTTTCACTAATAAAAGAGTCTAATGCGGCAATAAAATTATTTTTATAACCAAACCGAATTATATTTTCTTCAAAGTCATCTAATACGTAGATTCGTAAACTTCCACTAACAACAAAATAAAGGTTGGTATCAATACTGCCTTTAACTTTTATGAATTCTTTTCGGTTTACTACAAGTTGTTTTTCCCACAAATTTTGCTGGTCAATTTTGGCTATGAAATTTGTAATGGGATTCATTTTTTGTTTTTGGGCAGATTACACTTTTTTCTCTTTTATTTAAAACTAAAATTGAATAGTTCTCTATTGGGAAATTTTCAATTTAGCGAGCTTCATAAAAATACACAAACCTATCGGCTTTGCCCTAATATTCGCATTGTGTTTAAGTTTTGTCGTGCTTAGTAATTTCTCGCTTGTAACCTCAATTCGTTATTCATTTTTTTAAATACATTCTTTTGTAAATATCGTTTATTTTAAAATAATCCTCATCTGCTTTGCTCATTTGGTGGCAAGACATACATGAAATGGACGTATTTACCATCATTAGATTTTTATCTGGAACGACTTCGTTGTTTGCAACCTCTTTTCTGAAATTCACAACATTTATTTCAGCATTTTCTATTCGCTCTTGTAACTCTTTTTTAAAGGGCCAGGTGTTATATTGAGGTACTTGTTTTATCATTTCATACACCTTAATTCCCTTTTTATAATCGCCACTTTTTACTAACATATCGCCCATATTTAAGTAAAATCCTTCTACATTATGGGGCGCTATCCAACTATTCCAACAAGCACGTTTTCTTTTTGTGTTCGTTTCAGTATCTTCTAAACTCAAATATTTTTCCACTTTAAAATTGTCTCTATCTACTTTTTCACAATAGCATTCATCCAAGGTTTTCCATTGCCATTCTATGGCTTTTTTAAATTGCCAGCTATCGTGAGGTAGTTGACTTAGTACATAACCTACCGTAAAATAATTAAATTCATTCCATTGATTAATCGATTTTTTACCATCAAAATAGCCTTGCTGAATGAGTTTTTTATCTTCCGCGATTGTTCCTTGAATAATTTTAAAATCTGCCAAAAATCCCAAAACTCTTGGATCATTTGAATTTAGCTCATGTGCTTCTCCAAAATATTTTACTGCCAATGTAGCGTGCTCTACTATATTAGGTGGAATAGTATCTAGTTTTCTTCGCTCGCTAATTGCCCAAGCATTGGTAAATCCTATATGAGCAATGGTCTGTAAGTCGTTTGGATTTTTAATATAAGCTGCTTGTAAATAATAAAGTACGCTATCTATTTTGTGGTAATTTCCCTTATGGTAATTTTCCCAAAAGTAAGCATTGGCAAATTCAGCTAGCTCATTGCTGGTTAGCATATCTTTTGTGTTTTTACTTTGTATCATTGTTTTTGTAGGAAGAAGGGTGCAAGCTGAAGCAAAAACCAGGATAAAGTTGAATATAAGTGCTTTTTTCATTTTTAATCTTTTATGTTTAAACAAAGATTAGATGAATTAAACTTATAGTCAATGAACCCAGGTTAAGTAATTCGGTTTCTTATTCTACTGAGCGCTTGTGGCGTAACACCAATATAGGAAGCGATATATTTTAAGGGGATTTCTTGCAGCAGTTTAGGCCTTTCAGAAAATAAATCTAAATAACGTTCTTCTGCGGTTTTACTTAATAAAGAAAGTTCTCTTTTTGATTTAATTAAAAACATTCGCTCAGACATTATTCGGCCAATAGTGTTTCCGCTTTTCGTTTTTGCATAAACTTCTTGCAAGTCTTTATAGGATATTTGCCAAAGTTCCGTTTCGGTTAAGGTTTCAATGTGATATTCAGAAGGAAGTTGTGTTAATAAGGAATCATATGCCGTTACAAATTCATTGTCAAACAAAAAACCAAAAGTTAAGTCGTTTTCAAGCCTTGGAATATATAGTCTAACTATTCCTTTAGAGATAAAAGAAAGATGGTTTTCAATATCTCCCGACTTTAATATCAGGGATTTCTTTTTAAGTTTAACGAATTTTAGTTTTGAAGAGAAAAATTTCCAATCTGCATCATCCATTGGAACTATAGTATTAATAAATGTCCGGATTTTTTCCATTTTTTCTGCTTGTTGCCATCGATTCGACTATTAATAGTGTGGCAGGCGAGGAAACTTTTCGTTTCCGTCTGCTCTGCTAGCCAGAGCTTTTTGTTTTGTTATATTTTTTTCATTTTTAAAGCCTAATCAAAAGTTTTGCTAACTTGATTAATAAGGTAAAACAAGAAGCCGTGATTGCTATATTCAGTTATTAATTCCAAATTCCATTTGATTCAGTCAAAATCATAGGTTCTTTATCTGTGATTAATATTGTTTGTTCGTGCTGTGTTACATACCCGCCTTTGTTGCCAACCAAAGTCCAACCATCATTTAATTCTACTGCGACAGTCGATTTGGTTGAAATAAAAGTTTCTATTGCAACTGTAGTATTTTTTTTAAACCTTTCACGATTTGTTCTAACCTTGTAATTCAAGATATTTTCAGGTTCTTCGTGAAGACTTCTTCCAACTCCATGTCCTGCTAAATTCTTAATTACTTTAAATCCATTTTTTTTTGCTTCCGTCTCAATTATCTGTCCAATGTCGGCTATTTTTCCTCCGCCTTTTATGTTAGTAATGGCTTTTTTTAAAATATTTTTAGAAGCGTTTACAAGCGGTTGATGGTTGTGTATGTCTTTTCCAAGAACAAAAGAGCCACCATTGTCAGACCAAAAACCATTTAACTCAGCCGAAACATCAATATTTACTAGGTCACCTTCTCTAAGTATTTTATTTTCAGACGGAATTCCGTGAGCAACTTCTTTATTTACACTTATACAAGTATAACCAGGAAAATCATAAGTTTCATAAGGTGCCGATTTGGCTCTATAACTTCTTAAAACCTCACCACCATAATCGTCTAACGCTTTAGTTGACATACCAACTTTAGCATATTCTCTCATTAGTTTTAGTGTCGTACCAACAACTTCACTAATCTTTTTCATTTCGATTAATTCTGATTCTTTTGTAATTGACATTTCGTTTTTTTTAATTGACTACAACGGTTTCGTTATGTTTTAGTTGCGTGAATATCCGCGAGGATTTTACGTTGAAATGAACTATTGTTTGTTATATACAGTCTTTTTTAATTTTCGATAACTTGGTAATAAATAATGGCGTAAGAAGGTGACATTTCCAAAAGTTCTTTAGTGCCCTTTCCATTGTCGGTTAAATGTGTAACTCCACAAAATCGGTCAAATCCATATTTCTCATCTTTCCATGAAGATGCAAATATCATTAAAGGAATTTTTTTATTCAATTTCCAATCGGTGTTTTTATAATTTCTCCAGTTGAAAAAGGAATTTTTGTTTGTCCGTTTCAATTCTATTTGTGCCTTTGTACTAAAGGCATATGATTTAATAAATAATTCACTTTTGGCTTCGTTGTCCTTAGTGATGATTTTTATTTTATCCATAAAGTCATAAAATGGCTTTTCTTTCTCATAATAAAGATATGTACTCTTAAATTGACTCAAAGTATCCGTCTTTATTAATTTTCCGTTATCATATTTGTCAGAGAGTAACAATATTTTATATTCCTTGTCAAATTTTCCAAATTCAAATTTATTCATTCGTACTCCTTGAACCTCAATCATCTCAAGTAGGTCCAAAATAGAGGTTTCCTCTGGATGATGCATTTTCATTGGGTCTTCTTTCTCCATTTGAGTCCTTTGATCAACTTTAAATTCTTGCCCAAGTGAGATTTGAATAGTTAATAAACAAAGGACAAATAGTAATTGATATTTCTTCATTGTGAGTGATTTAGTTTGTTTATAATGATTCGACTATTACAAGTATGGCAGGCGAGGAAACTTTTCGTTTCAGTCTGGTCTGCTAGCCAGAGCTTTTAGTTTTCTCTTTTCTTACCCTATTGTTAACTATATTTTATAAAGTACATTTCCAATTCTCCCTTTCCTTTTGCTTGAATTTTCTCTCTGGTTTCGCAACTGATATCATTTTTTACAAGTTGGTAGGTAGTTTCTGATATATTTATTTTGCCAGGCTCTCCTAATGATTCTATTCGACTTGCCGTATTGACTGTATCTCCAAAGAGGTCATAGTTAAATTTCTTCTTTCCAACTACGCCAGCCACTATTGGTCCCGAATGTATCCCAACTCTCATTCTCCATTTTATTTTATGTTTCTTATTTCGCTCCTCTAAATAAGATAGCATCTGTTGTGCAGCTTTAATACAATTAATGGCATGATCTTTAACAGCTTCTTCTAGGCCACATGCAGCCATATATGCATCCCCAATTGTTTCAATTTTTTCAACTCCTGCCTCCTCAACAATCTCGTCGAATCGGCCAAAAATATCATTGAGTTCATTGACCAAAGTAATTGCCGGGATGCTAGCTACTAACTCTGTAAAGCCTTGGAAGTCAGTAAACAGTATAGTTACATTTTTGTGTCTTTTGGGTACTGTTTTACCAGTTTCCTTTAGATCTCTTGCCACATTTACAGGAAGAATATTATGCAGAAGGTCATCTGATCTTTTTTGCTCAATCCTCAAAGACTCCTCTGATCTATCAATCAGCACAGACAAAGTCCATGCAATTGTAAGGCAAATCAGCCCAGTTGTGCTGATGTTAAATATTTGCAGGAAATACGGGTCAAGTACATCATAGTGCGGATTAAATTCGGATTGAAACGTAACCGAAATAATCAAAGTCAAGACTCCCAGCATACTGAAACCAATAGCTAATTTCCTTGCACTTTTCGGGAATGTCATGTATGGAGTAATTATTATGATGAAACAAATAACCCAAACCCCTGATGAGTAACCCAACAAATAAAGAAATAGAATAATTCCAATAAAGGACGTAGCTGTAAACCAAGTTGAAGCCAATACCCGCCAACCTTTGCTGTTGAATATTAAAACGAATGAAAACATCAATGCCAATAATCCATTGCTTCCGTAAAGTATTGGTGAATCTGTAATGCAGAAAGCTGTAATCATCCACATCAACATAAATAAGATGCCAAGTATAGAAGCGATATTTGTAATACGCAGATACCTATTCTCGGTTACGGAAAACTCATTATTAGCTCCAATATCAACTAATTTTTGTGTAAATGGAGTTTTGCTTTTCTCACTCTTAGGCATTATGCTTTTATTGTTTTTATCTAAATATGCTGTTTTTTTCAAAATTAATGGCAACGTGTGTGTGCATGATTTCGTTGCGTGTTTCAGCACCTAATTTAGCAAATACAAACCGAATAGAAAATCCGTAAGGATTTTCGTAAGTAAGCGAGAACAAGCAATTACTTATAGCCATTGTTGTGCTTTCGTTATTTACACTTTTTACCTCTTAATAGTTCCATAGGTTTCTGTAATTCTTGTCTTAAATTAGAAAAATGATGTTTCTGCCTAATTTGCATACCCAAAATAAAAACAAGATTGTCTTGAAATTTTATGAAATATGGGTGAGTAGGGTCGTTGGTCCAATTAACGTTTGGCAATAAAGCAAAATGTTCCTTGTCAAGCTCTTTTTTCATATAGTCAATATCTTGATATCCTAATTCAGTTATAAGCTCAAAATCAGTATATCTTTTAATAATTTCATTCCGATTTTCTTTTAGTAGATTTACAGTATTGTCTAAAAATGTACTGTATTCAATCAGTATGTTCTTTAATTTAATATCAGTTAATAGTTTTAATTGTCCAGAAGATGTTAAATCTTCAAAAGTAATGTTACTGGGTACAGAAACATCGTGTCTTAAAGCAGCAGTAAATTTGTTAAGAATTAGACTCCTATCATTTGGTATAATGTTTAAATCTTTTATAAGCTCTTTAGTGAGCTCTATTCTGTTGGATGTTAGCTCAAAATTTTCATCAATTAATTTTTCATTTAGTTCAAAGTCATCTAAAATTCTACAGTAATAATCAGCTTCAGCAATTTTATTCTTTCGGTTTTCGTTCCAATTGTTAATCTGCAATGCAATTAAAATTCCGATAACTACAAGTATTATTTCTCCGATGGCATATTTAAAATACTTACCAGTACTTCCTTCCGAAAGTAAGTTTTGCCTAATTTTTCTAAAGAATTTTATCATTGGTTAGTGGTTAATGGTTAGTCTAACGAAGCACAAAGCAGCGCTATGGGCAATCCTTCATTTTATATGGAAGTATAGTAAAAGCCAATTTAATAGCACAAAGCAATGATTTTTATACGGTATAGCGCTAGTACTTTTTACTAAAACAATTACTCTTTTTTTTCGAATCGCTTTCTTAAATTTTCTCCATATTCAATAAAAGCGCCATCGAAAAATTGTTTGTTCGGACTTTTTAACAACGCTCCAAAACCTGGTGATAGAATCATTCCATTTACCAATGACTTTCTGGACTCCCAATTTTTTTTACTTAACATTTTGTTTTCGTTCTGCAAAAATAAATTCTCAACGTGCCGAATTTCCGCAGCAAATAAGTGAAAACCATGATTATGTTCATCTTCCGATAAGGCATCTGGATTCGCTCTAAAAGTTGAAATTATTCTTGATGTTTCTTTAGTAGCACCTAAACTTAAAAGTATATTAATATCTAAAGCAGCAATCTCATGAAACGTTGATGCTTGTGTTGCTTTTGTATTGGCCTTAATTTGTAATCCTACAAAAACCAGCGAAATAACCACAGCTATAGCAGATATGATTTCAGCAATTAAAGCGTATTCTTCAAGTATTTCTTTCATAATTATCTTGTATTTAGTTATTTAATTTAAATTTCTTTAAATGTTCATTTGGTCACGTTTAGTTAGTGGAATCGGAACATTTTCATCTTTTAAAACAAATACTAATCAGAAAAACTACCGACGGAATTTACCAATTAAAAACTAACCAAGGCAATTAAATATACTGGGCTTAACTTTAATTTCTTCTAATTAGTTTCAAGTTTATTTAAGTGAGCTACCATTCCATTTTTCATAACAATCAAAGATGTAATTTCATTCAAACTATCTCTAATAAACTCTCCTTTAAGGTAAATATCATTCTGACCAAATATCTTATCTGTTGTTTCAAAATAGAAATAATCCATATCTTCAAGATCTCCATTCATAATGCCCACTAGACCATTGTCTTGTATCTGAATTTTATAATTTAGGTCTGGAAGTGGACCATCGTACCCATCATACTTTACAACTTTAAAATCACCCACATATTCATGTAGTTGTGCTGTGGTTAGATGCACTAAATTATGTGGTATAAAATCGGGAAGCGGTTCATTACTTTCAATAAGTGCGTTAATTTGTTTGTATGCATTAATTGCATTTTCTCTAAATAGTGTAACATTATATGCCAAGTGTACCCAGCCAGCATTTTGGTATAGATATACATCATTTTTATAATAAGGGTCATTCAGGAAAAAATTAATCATCTCATCTTCTAATTGAGGCCGATCTAATCTGTAATACCAATCTTTACTTTTGGCTAACTCGTCCCTCACTCTATCTGTAATAAAGTCCATTCGATTATCGAACTTGTCTATTTCATATTTGTTATAAATATAGATCTCGTGTAATGGCTCAATAACTGCTTTCAGTTTTTTTGGTACATTATCAATATTTTCTATGAGGTTAGTATATCCATTAGCATGAATTTTCATATGAAAAGCGTTCATAATAGCATATCTTAAAGCATTTCGATTTTCATTTTTATAATCATCAAAGGTTAGTTTATCTGTTTGTATTAAGTTGATGATTGAATCTTTTGTTTTGTAATAGGCAATTAGTTCGTCCGATTTTTGAATATCCAGTCCTAAATCATGTTGTACTTCTTTTAAAATAGAAACAATCTTATTTTCGATTTTACGCTGTTCGTTTTTATTGTTTATTTGAAGTGCGATAAGTATACCGATAATAACAAGCACAATTTCTCCAATTGCATAAAGTAGGTATTTGCTGAATTTATTTTCTGACAGTAGTCGTTGTCTTATGTGTCTAAAGAACTTAATCATGTTTAAGAGTTTTAAATCTTCCGCAAGCGACTAACTCCACCAAATGTCTACAGGACATTCGCTTTTGCTTTGCAAAATTTTGTTTCGATACGCTAAAGAATTTTATCATTGGTTGGTGGTTTGGTTTAATGTAGACTCGTTATTTATTAAATTCTTTCTCAATACTGGCTATATTTAAATCGGCATCTTCAATTAAATCATTAAGTTGTTCAATAGATGTATTGGAAGTATTGGTATTCCATAAAACATAAGCTTCGAGTACAAGAATTAATTGACTTTGATTGTCTTTAATTTTTAATTCATCATTTAATTCGGGCTGAAATTCTAACCTTTTTCTCAAGGATAAATTCCCACCAAGCATTGATGCGTTTCGCAGCATTCCAATTAATTCGTTTGCATTAGCATTATTTCCATTAATCATTTTGTTTTGAGAACCCAAATAAGTCGTTAAATCATTATTGATTTCCTGTGGCAAAAGACCGATATCTCCCGAATCTATTAAGTTATTAATAGTGTTTGATTCAAAGTCCATAAATACAGTATAATAATTTATGTTTCTTAGATTCTGCAAAGTTTTGGTAGCGTTTAAACCTGGTTCTTTAAAACTTTTTCCATAATCTTTATAAGATCTCAAATTAGTTTCAAAAGCTGATTTTAAACTTACAGCGTACTCTTTGTCATTTTTCAAGTCTATGATAACTTGTTGGTAATATTTTTCTCTTTTTTCGTTAAGTTTTCGATTTTCATTCCAATTATTGATTGATAGAGCAATTAAAATTCCAATCACAACAAGCACAATTTCACCAACCGCATAAAGTAGGTATTTGCTAAACTTATTTTCTGATAGTAGTCGCTGTCTTATGTGTCTAAAGAACTTAATCATGTTTTAGGGTTTTAATTCTTCCGCAAGCGACTAACTCCACCAAATGTCTTACGGACATTCGCTTTTGCTTTACAAAATTTTGTTTCCATACGCTGAAGAATTTTATCATTTGGCGAGTGGTTTGGTTATAACGGTGCTCAACGGTTTGGCTATAATTTTGTTGTGCAATGGACCAGAATACTTGCCACTTAAAAATTAGATTATTTAATGTTAATTGTTTTGTTTTAATTAGATGGAAACTATAAATCATAGCTGGGGTCGTACGTTCGTTATTTTTTCATTTCTTTATTAATAAGAATTTTAATTTCTTCCATATCAGATAGAATTTTCTTAAATCTGATTAGACTTCCTTTTTCCGATTCAATCTTCATAAATTGATGCCTTTCTACTATAATAAGGAGCTCGATTAAGTTTTTTTCGTCAAATACATATTCCGATAGTTTGGGCTGATTTTGTATGTTTTTAAATGCAAATTCTACACTCCCATATCTGTTAGCTGCTGTTGAACCCGCTTTAGCAGCTTCATCATTATTGTATTTAGAAAAGTTTTCTGTTTCTTCTTGATATTTATCTAAACGGATTAATTGTTCTCTAATGGTTGGTGGTATTAATTTGATGTCACCCGTAATCTGTAATGTATGTATGGTGTTAGATTTGAATTGAACATTAAATAATCGCCAATCTAAATTGTTAGCTTGAGAAATTATTTGGAATACTGGCAAGTTTGGCTGATTATAAATTTCTTTGTAGGCTTTAAATTTTACCATATTAGAATCTATGGCTAAAGATGTATTCTCTATATATGCTTTGTCATTCTTAAAATCTTGTAATAATTGTTTATAATAAACCTGCCTTACATTTTCAGTTTTCCGTTCATCATTGAGGTTGTTTAGTTGTAGGGCTATTAAAATACCAATTACAACAAGCACAATTTCGCCAATTGCATATTTAAAATATTCTCCAATCTTTCTCTCTGAAAGTAGATTTTTCCTTATGCGTCTGAAGAATTTAATCATTTGGTTAATAGTTGATTATAATGAAGTATGTATCTGACTAGTAAGCGATTTTGAAGCAATACTTTAATACTGGGCAAAACTGTTTTATCGGCGGTATTTTGACTATACATTGTTAACTATACTACTTATTTTCTCAGTATTTCATTGAGATATATTGAACGATATTTTTCTGGATATTCAACCTGTACACCGTGCGTTCCATTTTCAAATAAAAACCATTTTTTAGAGGGCGCAATAATTGAATCAAAATACATCTTTGCTACAGACGTTTCAGTAAAATGGTCATTGTCTCCCTGCAGTATGTAAACTGGCACTTTCAATTCGGGAACATCACGCATTAGATTCATATCGATAGCAGTAGCCTCTAAAATCTTAGCAGCAGGATAGTAAGTTTCCGGACTATTGATCATATCCGTAAATTTTTCGCCAAGCGTTAACCCATTATCTAAAAACATACTTTTAATAAAATTAAAATCGGTATCTAATTTTATCGGTGCATACTTCATTACAATTTGTCGTTCTATTTCAAAGGCTTCGGTTACCGAATTTTTTGAGTTTTTAACATAAGGTGGTCTTCCAATTTGTTTTAGTTGATTGATTGAAATAGTATCATTGTGTTTTAGCGATTCCGATAGTGCAAAATCATAAGATAATTCTTCTGAAAGTGATAGGTTCGCCATAAGACCACTACCAATATAGGCGTGATATAATTCAGGCTGTTTTTGAACCATATAAGCGGCTACAGCAGTTCCCCATGATAAACCTTCGATGTAAATTTTATCTTTTTTGAAAGTCTTTATTAAGTGATTTGATAGTTCTATACCATCATCTACTATATGGGGTAGGGTAATGGACGAATCAGGTATACTATAATTATAGGCTAGTCCAGAGCCTCTTTGTTCCCAATAACAAACTGTAAAAATATCTTCCAAATCAATGCCTGTAAGTCTGTAAACTACAGGTAAAATTGGTGCTCCCGGTCCTCCGTGGACTATTAGTAGCACGGGATTATTCTTGTCTTTTCCTCGAATAGTAATTCGTTGTGGAACTCCATTTATTGTCATTTCCTCGTGCATAGCAATACTATTCGGAAGCACATTACCTTTTTCGTCTACAAATGGTTCTTCTTCTCCAGAGCTATTGATTCTGATGATCAATAATACAACTACAATACACCCTATAAGTGCTCCTAATAAAATTAGAAACCACTTAGCTACTTTCTTTAAAATTTTCATTAACCCTTACTTAGTTGGTTGGTCTTTTTTAGTATCGAAAACATGGACTATACCTATCTATTATCAATATTTTGTAATAGCAGCGCATATCGTAATTTACAGGTATAGCTGTTTTGTTACTAAAATGTTGGGGGAGTGTGCATTTTAAATGCTACTGCAATATAAAACTATTTTTTGGAGATTTTAACAGTGCTTTTAATTGACTTATGTGTATATTTTTTTATACAAAGACTATTTATTTCTATTTGATTTTGAAGAACCTATCGTTGCTTCAAAATATAGCTATGGTAGAATTTGAAAAATGTACGCAAGCTTTTAATTAAGAACTATAAAGGCTTTTTGTATATAGCCATTGTAATGCTTTCGCTATTTCTCAAGTTCTTGCTCAATTTCCTTTAGAATGGTTTCTATTTCCGTTTTTATACGACCAAATAATCGCGGTCCATTTGTAGCCTTAGCTAACAATTGATAACCCAATAGGTAATTTTCAAATTCAACAGATTCGAACATCTGCTTGTTATCTATCTTTTCGGAAATTGACTCGTGTTCAAAATCCATAAATCCTATGTCCATCACTATCTTTCGTATACTTCCCTTTTCATAAAGCATAGTACGTAATTTTTTATCTGTGAATTCTACATCACTTAATTGATTGTTTATAAAATCCAATGAACTGTCAAAATAGGCCAAGTTTTGTCGTAAACTTTTATTTAAAATGATATTTAGTTTACCTGAACTAATGATGTCATTTAATACTCCTGTTGCCGGAGTATAGTTGATTTCACTACCAACAATAGGGGCGAACTTTTGAGAAATTGTTTGAGTATTGACAGTGTCAAGCTTATTTTTGTCAAATAAAGTCAATAGATAATCAAGTGATGCTATTCGTTGTTTATTTTCTTCAATAGAGGCATCTATTTTCTTCAGGTTCGTTTCAAATTCTGTTTGTAGCGACAACAGATATTCCTGCTCAAGACTTCTTTGTTCGTTATAATTATTGTTGTTATTAATACTCAAAGCAATCAAAATTCCAATTACCACTAGCACAATTTCGCCAATTGCATAAAGCAGATATTTGCTGAATTTGTTTTCTGTGAGTAGTTGTTGTCTTATACGTCTAAAGAACTTAATCATGTTTGAGGATTTTAAATCTTTTGCACGCAGTTAGCTCAACCAAATGTCTGCAGGACATTAAATTTTGCATTCTAAAATTTTGTTGCGATAATCTAAAGAATTTTATCATTGGTTAGTGGTTGGTTATTATCAAGCACAACATTAGACGATTCATGTTATTATCAAAATGTTGCAATAGTAATAGCGCCTATGGTAACTCGTACTTATAACTGATTTTTACTTAATTTTTGGGGGAGAGTGCACTATGTGTGCTACTGCAATATAAAACTTTTTTAAAGGAGAATCTAGTGGTATTTGTATATAACTTTTAAGTTTGTTTTCAGTTAATTGAAAGCCAACTTTTAAAGCTTCCCAACGGTGCGTGATGAAGGAATTTTGGTGGACGCAGGGGTTCCAAGCACAGCGAACTAAAATCGATAAAAATGATAAATAATGCTATATGATCATTGGTTAAGTTAAGTGTAGTATCGGTTTAGATGTATTTCACTTTCAGATTGCCGATATATTAGTTAATATTCAATTCGTTTAAATTTAGCACTTTCTCCCGCATTACCACTGACCACTCTATTGCGGTTTTTCGGGCAGTAACACCAGTAGAAAATACTTAAATACTTAATTCTTAGCCAAACCCAATACTTGTAGCGTTTTGGTAAACACAACTTTTAGAATGCGTTGTAATATTACTGCTGTAGTTTCTATAAATCGCCACAATTGTTTTTGCACGATCGCTAATTTCGACTTTATTGTAGCCTCATGGGTATCATATAACAACGCCAAATACGAACAGCTTATCATAAATGCTAGTGCACCAAAAATTACGACAACCGGACTCAATGCATGATTGAAAAAGCGATACAAGCCTAAACCGGTAAAACTACCATACAGTATAATAAAATGAATTACATAAATAGACAAAGTGTTCTGCCCAATGCGTAAAAAAGTAGTTTGTAATACATACTTACGAGCGAGCATAAATAGGGCAAAGGCCACTAGTACATCACCCAATCGAATAAACAGATAGTTATTTAAAGTAATTGCATTAAAAAGTTCAATGTTGGTAATCGTATACAACCAGCTAAATAACGGAGAAGACGTAAATATGAGTAGTAAGCCAGCTATAGCCGCAATAGGAATGGCATAAGAGTACAATTGCATATTTTCTCTATACCGATAAAAATGCACCGAGATAAACGCTCCAAAACTCGTATAACCAAACCACGGGATTATCGTAAATACCGATCCGTTGGCTTTACTAAAATAGTTAGCGATAGCATTAGGCAAGGCGGCAAAATTAGCCGTTTTATATAAGGGCTCAAAGGCGAAAAGTAATAGGGTAGCACATACGAATACACTCGGTAGAAGCCATTTTTTACTTTTTGAAGTCAGCAGGTAAATGGCAATAATACCTAGAATAGAGAGGCCTATACAGTGCAAAACATCTACCAATAAAAAGGCGCTGTATATTTTGCCTTGTAATAAGCCGAAAATGTTTGAACGGAGTAAATACCCAATAAATACAAGTTGTAATCCACGGCGTATGCCTTTAATAATACGTGGATTATCGAAACCTTTTTGCGGAACTTTTATTAATAGATAAGTGAAAATAAAACCAGAAACGGTAAAAAATATTGGAGCAGTAATGCCTCTAAAGTATTTCCAAATGTTATAGAATACGTTGCTGTTATCTCGGAAAGCATCAGCCAGAAGTCCATCTATAAAATGACCTTGCAGCATCATTAAAATAGCCCATGCGCGCATTGCATCAATAAAGTACAGTCTGTTTTTATTCTTTTCCACAGAATAGTTTTACATGTTCAGCGTCAACTTTTACACGCATGTCGGTTTTTAGTGGACAGTCTACTGATTTAAAGCAGATTTGCGCCGCAAAACTATACAAAATTTGCTCATAATACTTTGTAATGCGCTATTTTTGTAACAACCTTTAAAACGAAAATATGTCAACTATATTGGCCTTCGCAGGCAGTAATTCAAGCACTTCAGTTAATTTTCAACTTGTAAAATATACTACTTCTTTGTTAGAGGGGCACAAAGTGGAATTGTTGAACTTGGCAAATTATCCTTTTCCTATGTATAGTGAAGACGTTGAAAAGGAAAACGGATTTTCTAATTCATTGGTTGAATTTAAAGGGTATATCGGTAGTTCAGACGGACTTATAATTTCGGTAAATGAGCATAATGGTAACGTTTCAGCATATTTTAAAAATCTTACTGATTGGTTATCGCGATTTGATAAACGATTTTTAGAAGGTAAAAAAGTATTGTTAATGAGTACTTCACCAGGTAAAAGAGGGGCTATAGGTGCTTTGGGAGTTACTGAGCAAATTTTACCTCGATTTGGTGCTGAAGTTGTTGCTACATTTTCACTTCCTTCATTTCATCACAATTTAGATGCTGATAAAGGTATTGTTGATGCCGACTTGGCGGAAGCACACGCTAAAGCCTTAAATAAATTTATAAGCAGTATCTAAGTAGGGACTCTTAGAGTTTGAGTAACTTTGGGCTTATGTTGGCCGAATTTAAAAAGCATTTTCAAGATAATTTTGAAGATTTAAAAAAAGACACTTTTTTGCTTGCCATTAGTGGTGGTATAGATAGTGTGGTTTTGGCACATTTATTATTCAAGTGTAATTACAAATTTGCCTTGGCACACTGTAATTTTAAATTACGAGGCGAAGAAAGTGAAAAAGACGAGTTGCTGATACATGATTTATCAGAACATTACAATTGCAAATTACATGTAACTACCTTTAATACAGTTTCTTATGCTGAAAAGTATAAAGTTTCTATACAAATGGCAGCACGTGAATTACGCTACCCATGGTTTAATGAAATAGTTAATGATTTTGGTTATAAAATGGTTCTAACTGCGCATCATGCCGATGATAATTTAGAGACCTTTTTAATTAATTTATCGCGTGGTACGGGTATAGAAGGTTTAACAGGAATGCCCCAAAAAACAGCAACATTAGCGCGACCACTACTTATTTTTTCCAGAGCACAAATTGCGGCATATGCTGAGGCTCAAAACCTCATTTGGCGCGAAGATGCCAGTAATGCAGACACCAAATATTTAAGAAATAAGATTCGCCATGAGCTACTGCCAACTTTAAAAACGTTGCATCCTACTTTTGAAATGAATTTTGAGCAAACCATAAAGAATTTACAAGGTACTGTAGCATTATTAAAAAATTATATTGATGAATTGAAAGAGAATTTATTCCAAGAAAAGAAGGGAGTTCTATATATATCAATTCAAAAACTGAAACAATTGGAGCCATTAGATGCTTATTTGTATGAACTTTTTAAAGCATACGGATTTACTTCATTTGTTGATATTCGGAATTTACTAAATGCTTTAAGTGGTAAAGCAGTGTTTTCGAAAACCCACCGTTTATTAAAAGATCGCGAATATTTGTTGTTGCAAGAAATTCAAATTTCTGACGAGCAGGAATATTTTTTGGAAGAAGGAATCACAGAAATTAACCATCCAATTAAACTAAAAGTAACTACTACTGAAAACAATGCATTTAGTGGAGATTCAAACATACTTTTTGTAGATAAAAAAACGTTAAAGTATCCGTTAGTTGTAAGAAAGCGACAGGAAGGCGACTATTTTTATCCTTTAGGAATGAAAGGGAAGAAAAAAGTATCTAAATTTTTCAAAGATGAAAAAATGGATATGATTGCTAAAGAGAATCAATGGTTGCTTTTTTCGGACAATAAATTAGTATGGATTATTGGTAAACGTGCAGATGAACGTTTTAAGGTTAGCGATACTACAACAACGATTTTAAAAATTACTGTGCACTAATGCAATACAAGTTTTTCTACATCTTATTTTTCCTCATCGGATTTAGTTCGTTTGCGCAAGACGATGAAAACCCTGTTTTGTGGTCACAAGAATTAAATAAAATTTCGGATACCGAGTATGAACTAATTTTCTCGGGAAAAATTCATGAAGGTTGGCATGTGTATTCGCAGTTTACTGCAGATGGTGGTTCTATGCCTTCTGAATTTACCTTCCATAAAGTTGATGAGCATTTTGAACTGGTAGGGAAAACAACCGAAAGTGAGACGCTAACTGAATACAGTGAAATTTTTGAAGTAGACGAAACTTTTTTTAAAAAAGAGGCGGTATTTAAACAGCGTATAAAATTATTGAATACTGATGTTCGTCAAATTGATGTAAATCTTTGGTATCAGGTCTGTAAAGAGGTTTGTATTCCTGCTGAAGCCGATTTTAGTTTTGTACTTGATGGTGGTGCGGTAGTTACTGAAGCAAAAACTGTTGATGAAAAAAGTTTAGCTATGGGGGCAGCTCTTAAGCTAGATTTAAAACATAAAGAACGGCTCGTATCCGCAGAAGATATGGTAACCAGTGGTTCGAGTATCTGGGTTGTTTTTGGTCTGGGATTTTTAGGCGGATTAATTGCACTATTAACGCCATGTGTTTTTCCAATGATTCCACTAACTGTTTCATTTTTTACCAAGCATTCTGGAAACAAACAAAAAGGAGTTGCAAACGCTATTTTATACGGCTTTTTTATTGTGGTTATTTACTTTTTATTAAGTATGCCCTTTCATTTATTTGATTCAGTAGATTCGCAGATTTTAAATAC
Source organism: Flavobacteriaceae bacterium EG-1 (assembly GCF_009649685.1). Lineage (GTDB taxonomy): Bacteria > Bacteroidota > Bacteroidia > Flavobacteriales > Flavobacteriaceae > Aurantibacter_A. The sequence goes on along the minus strand of NZ_WJPK01000001.1, from coordinate 889,513 downwards.
TATTGCCACTAATATTTGGCTGAACTTAGCCTTCTTTTTAATCTTTGTATTCTTCGCTTTTTCATTCTTTGGGTATTACGAACTTACTTTACCTAATTCATGGGCTAATAAAATGGATTCTGCTTCTTCTAAAGTAGGTGGAGTATTAGGTATCTTTTTTATGGCGGTTACTTTAGCTATTGTTTCTTTCTCTTGTACAGGTCCTATTTTAGGGGGCTTGTTAGGTGGGACAGTATTGGGCGAAGGTGATGTTGCTGATAATCTTTCTGCTGGAATGACGGGATTCGGCGTTGCGTTAGCATTGCCATTTGCATTGTTTGCTTTGTTTCCGGCTTGGTTAAATTCATTGCCGAAATCTGGTGGATGGATGACTACCGTTAAAGTAGTATTAGGATTTTTAGAATTGGCACTGGCATTTAAGTTCTTATCAAATGCTGATTTAGTTGGCGGATGGGACTTTTTAAAACGCGAGGTTTTTATCGCTATTTGGATTGTTCTTTTCGTACTGTTAGCTTTATATCTTTTCGGAATATTTCGTTTTCCGCATGATGGGCCGAAACAAAAATTAACTACCCCACGAAAAGCAACTGGGGTGTTAAGTGTACTTTTTGCCGTGTATTTATCTTTAGGATTAATGAATACCGTTAAGTTAAAATTATTCGGATTCTTACCTCCTGATTTTTATACACTCGCCGAAAAAGAAACCGATTGTCCATTAGGATTAAATTGCTTTAAAGATTTTGAAGAAGGTGTTGCTTTTGCCAAAAAAGAGAACAAACCAATTTTATTAGATTTTACTGGTTGGGCATGTGTAAACTGCCGTAAAATGGAAGAAAATGTTTGGAGTGAGCCCGATATTTTTTCGATTATAAACGAAGATTATGTTTTAATATCGCTCTATGTGGATGACCGGAAAGAATTAAGTGAAAAACAAAAATTTAATTTTCAATACGATTCGGGTCGTGTAAAGTCCATTGAAACCATAGGGCAGAAGTGGGGTACTTTTCAATCTATAAATTTTAATGCTGCTTCACAACCATATTATGTTTTACTTTCTCCCGATTTTGAAGTTCTAAATTCGGCAGTACAATATACCGATGCAGCAGCATATAAACTGTGGCTTGAAAACGGATTAAAAGCTTTTAAAGCCGTGACGAAATAGAAAATTCTGAATAAAATTTCTCTTTTATTTTCGTAGAATAGTTTTACCTTTCGGTATAAACTACCTCAAATGCGAATACTAAAAATTATAGGATGGCTTCTACTAGGCTTAATTGCCATTCTAACAATACTAACTATTTATTTTAAGGTTTCACTTTCTCCTGATTATGAAGGTTCTAAAGATTTAATAGGACTTAATAATGAAGTGAATGTGTATTTTGACACCTATGGAATACCACACATTTATGCCATTGATGAAGTTGATGCTATGCGAACATTAGGTTATGTACATGCGCAAGATAGACTATGGCAAATGGAATTATTACGGCGTGTGGGTACCGGTAGATTATCAGAGGTTTTTGGTGCTGATTTATTAGTTACCGATAAGTTATTTTTATCATTAGGTATCGACGAAAATACAAATGAGACTATAGCTAAACTTGACATGCATAGTCCCACTACCCAAATGGCAAATGCCTATATAGACGGCATAAATCAGTTCATTGAAGAAGGACCAACACCTGTAGAATATTATTTAACAGGTTTGGAAAAAACTCCGTTTGAATTGAAAGACGTTTACAATTCTTTGGGGTATATGGCTTTTAGTTTTGCAATGGCCCATAAAACTGATCCTTTAGTAACAAATATTAAAAATGAATTAGGAGTTGAATACCTCAAAGATTTAGCCATTGATGTTGAAACTACATCGGTTTTAATAGGAAATAGACCTAGTGTTCCATATAATTCAATTTCAAATTCAATAACAACAGCAACTGTTGCGGCGTTAAACAAATTGCCCTTGCCTCAATTTGAAGGCAGTAATAGTTGGGCAATTGCACCCGATAAAACAAAAAATGGTAAGGTTATTTTTACGAATGACCCTCATATTGGCTTTGCACAACCCTCAGTTTGGTATGAAGCTCATGTGGTAACACCTACTTATGAAATGTACGGATACCATCTTGCAGGTATGCCATATGCTTTGTTGGGGCATAATCGTGATTTAGCCTATGGTGTTACAATGTTTGAAAACGATGATATTGATTTTTATTTCGAAGAATTGAACGATGATGGAACAAAATTTAAGACAGAAAACGGATGGAAAACTATTGAAACTATATCTAAAACTATAAAAGTTAAAGATGCTGAAGATGTTGTTTTTGAATATAAGAAAACGCGTCATGGCCCTATTGTAAATGCTATTTTTGATGGAATAAAAACGGAACGCCCCGTGAGTATGTCATGGATTTACACGCAGGCTGAAGGTAAAGTTCTTGATGCTGTTTTTGGAATTTCACATGCTAAAAACTTGAACGATTTTAAAATGGCATTGCCTAATATTCACGCACCGGGTTTAAATATTATGTATGGTGATGCTAAGGGTAATATTGGGTGGTATGCAAGTGCTAAATTGTATGAAATGCCGGATAGTACAGACACCAAGTTTATTTTAGATGGAACAACAGGAAAAGATGAGCGTCTCGCTTTTTATGATTTTTCTCAAAATCCACAGGCAGAGAATCCAACTAATAATTTTGTGTATTCCGCAAATAATCAACCAGACTCTATTAATGGTCGTTACTATCCGGGGTATTATTTACCTGAAAATAGAGCCAAACGAATTACACAATTGTTAGCAGCAAAAAATGATTGGGATATTGCTTCCGCCAGTGAAATGATTAATGATGTTACTTCAGCGGTGAATCCGTCAATAATTAAAAGTTTAGAAAGTGTTATCGATACTGAACAATTGACTGAGGCCGAAACAGTGGTTCTTGATAAATTAAAAAACTGGGATGCAAATTATACAGTAGAAAATACGGAAGGTGCATTATTTCACCGTTGGGTTTATTTGGTAATGAAAAAATCTTTACAGGATGAAATTGGCGCAGAGCAGTTTTCACAGTTATTATCAACCCATTTCTTTAAACGAATGATTGCAGGGTTTATAGCAAATGAAAGTTCGATTTGGTGGGATGATGTTAGTACTTCAGCTATAAAGGAAACTCGGCAAACAATTGTTACTAATGCTTTTAAAGAGGCTTTTAATTCGCTGGTAGAAGATTTTGGTACAGATGCTACTACATGGACATGGGATAAAGTGCATACTATAGAACACGGTCACCCTTTGGGACAGGTTGAAGCATTGCGAGAATATTTTAATGTTGGGCCTTTTCCCATCAACGGAACCCGAGAAGTAATAAATAATCTAGGTTTTGGATATTCAGATGATGGTTTTTACAAAGTGAGTTCTGGGCCATCGACTAGAAGAGTTATCGATTTTTCAGATATAGAAAACAGCTTAAGTATACTGCCTACAGGGCAATCGGGCAATCCATTAAGTGAGCATTATAGAGATCAAGCAGAAATGTATGTTAAGGGAGAATTTCGTAAAATGATGCTGAATAAAGCCGAAATTGAATCAACTTCAAAATCTTTACTTACATTTAGGCCTACAGAACACTAACATGTATGCTTACAAAAGTCTTCGGAAGTGCTGTCTTTGGGGTAGAGGCTACAACTATAACAGTTGAAGTTAACATCGATATTGGAGTGGGTTACCATTTGGTTGGTCTGCCCGATAATGCCATTAAAGAAAGTAATTACCGCATTGCAGCTGCTCTTTTGAATAACGGCTATAAAATTCCGGGTAAGAAAATTACAATCAATATGGCACCGGCCGATATGCGGAAAGAAGGTTCTGCCTATGACCTTACTTTGGCTCTGGGAATATTAACAGCTTCAAATCAAATTCAATCTAAAAATTTAGAAAAGTATATAATCATGGGTGAGCTTTCTTTAGATGGAAGTTTACAACCTATTAAAGGTGCTTTACCTATAGCTGTTAAGGCAAGAGAAGAAGGTTTTACGGGTTTTATTTTACCTAGCCAAAATGCTAAGGAAGCGGCCATTGTTGGAGATTTAAAAGTATATGGGGTTGATAATATTAAACAGGTGATTGACTTTTTTGATACCGAAACTCCCTTAGAACAGACTATTGTTGATACACGTGCAGAATTTTATAAAAATCTAGATTTTCCTGAATTTGATTTCTCTGATGTAAAAGGACAAGAAAGTATCAAACGTTGTATGGAAATTGCTGCGGCAGGTGGTCATAATATCATACTAATAGGTCCTCCAGGGTCTGGGAAAACAATGTTGGCCAAAAGATTACCTTCCATTTTACCGCCAATGACCTTGCATGAAGCACTTGAAACTACAAAAATTCATAGTGTTGTGGGCAAGGTTAAGAATACAGGATTAATGAGTCAGCGACCATTTAGAAGTCCACATCACACAATTTCTGATGTGGCTTTAGTAGGAGGTGGGGCGTACCCACAACCGGGAGAAATTTCGCTTTCACATAATGGTGTGCTTTTTTTAGATGAATTGCCAGAATTTAAAAGAGGCGTATTGGAAGTTATGCGACAGCCACTGGAAGATCGTGAAGTCACCATATCTAGAGCAAAATTTACAGTAACCTATCCTAGTAGTTTTATGTTAGTTGCTAGTATGAACCCTAGTCCAGGGGGTTATTTTAATGATCCTGATGCTCCTGTAACCTCTTCTCCCGCAGAAATGCAACGGTATTTAGGTAAAATTTCAGGACCTTTATTAGATCGAATTGACATTCATATTGAAGTTACGCCGGTGCCTTTTGAAAAACTCTCTGAGGAACGAAAAGGAGAGGGGAGTGTTGCAATTAGAAAAAGAGTAACTGCAGCACGCGAATTACAAACGGTTCGATTCGCAGAGTTAGAAAACGTGCATTATAATGCGCAAATGAATACCAAGCAAATTCGGGAATATTGTAAGTTGGATGAGGCTTCTAAATTACTGCTTAAAAATGCTATGGAACGACTCAATCTTTCTGCACGTGCCTATGACCGAATTTTAAAAGTGGCTCGTACGATTGCGGATTTAGAAAATATGGCAGCGGTAAATGGTACCCATATTGCTGAAGCTATTCAGTACAGAAGTTTGGATCGTGATGGTTGGTTGGGGTAGTTTAATTTATATTTAGAATTAAATTATCCATGGCTCTGGCAATAACATCCGGATTTACATTTTCTTTTAAGGATACAATGGTGTGCTTTTTGTTTGGTTGTTGTTCGCCAGCATTCCATTTATTGCTACCATCTTTAGCTAGAGAAACATATCCGTTTGAATTGAAGTCAAAATAATTAGACAAAGTTTCATGATCTAAAAGCATTACCGCTACTTGATCCCATGCGGGTCTTCCCGTAAAATTGTTGTACAATTTGTATCCTAAGTAAACAGGGTTGCTTTTGTTTAGTTTGGACTTTAAATAAGCTCCACCGGTAATTATTTTATTACCAACTTCCCAGCCGCAGAAAATAACTTCTTTTTCCCAATTAGTGATGCAATACAATGTTGAAAGAGGATCAGGGCGATAGAAGTTAGCTTCTTTTCCTTCAGGATAATTTCCGCCCATACATAGCCATTTATTTACCTTTTTTGTCACCAATTCTTTTCCACTCAATGGTGATAAATCGTCACCTTCAGATTGTAATAAATTCTGAAGACTAGTTAAATGACCTACCGTTACTATCACAACACTATTGTCTTCACTTTGCAATAACAGTTTTCGGTATAAACGGGCTGATTCAGTGGTTTCGTTTATTGAATTTAAATTCTTGGGGAAAGCGACACTTACTTGTTTGGTATATTTCGAGAAGTTCTCAATTTTTTCTTGTTGTTTTAAAAATCCAATTGGAATATTAGGTCGACTGTAAAATGTATTTATAGCGTCAACACATTGGTATGAATACGAATCATTGCTGGTAACTACGACACCGATTAAATCAATTTTTCCTAATTTTTGATAGGCATGTAACATGGCTAAGGCCTGAACATCGTCTACATCAGAATCAATATCGGTATCGAAGATGACATTAATTTGAGCGGTACAACATATTGTAAGAAAAAGTAATATTGCTAGAATAATATATCTCATTAAATAATGGCTTAAAATAGAAAAATATAAATTTTTGTAAACTCCGAATGATATGCAAAATAGCGCATGGTTAAAGTTATAAAGGTCGGCTGTTGAAAACAATGTTTTTCAAACAATTGTAAAGCGCAAAGCATGCTTATATTTGTTTTAAGAAGAAACAAGTTGAATTCTACTACAAAATTGTTTGAGGAATGAGTCGGAAGACCAATATTTTTGCGATTTACGCTTGGGAAGATAAAAACGTTTTATTGCAATTAAGACAATCACTAAATACATTGGTGGCCAATGGCGCTATAACTATTTGGGCAGATGATCCAATTTTACCAGGAAAAAGTTGGAAGCCTAAAGTCGAATCTCACATGGATTTTGCAGATATTTTTTTAATGTTAGTCAGTTCTGACTTTATGAAATCGAAATTCATTCAACAACTGGAATTTAAAAATGTTATTGACAAGTATAAAGCAAATGATGCAACGGTAATTCCTGTACTTGTAGATGATTGCCAATGGCAAATAGATTTTAAATCTGATGATTATGATTTTAATCTTAATGAATTAGATGTTTTACCCGACAAAAAAAGACCGATAGAAAATTGGGATGTACCGGAAAAAGCTTTTAACGAAGTTGGTAATGCTTTAAAAAAAGTAATAGCAGATATTAGAGGAGAAAGTAATGAAACAACAATAGTTAAAAATAAAATTGAGCAGGTTAAAAAAGTTGAAGATCAATTAGAACTTAGTTTTTTTGATGAAGTAGATACCAATGAAGATAGTTTAGTTGCTCAGAAACATGATGCCAAAGCAGAGCGACTATTAGAAGAGGCAGCTGCTAAAAAAAGAGCAGCAGCGGAACAAGAAAAGGCAGCTAAAATAGAGCAAGAACGAATTGAAGCTGTGAGAGCTGCAGAGAGAAAAGCTGAAGAAGCTAAAGAAAAGCTTGAACGAGAGCAAAAAATACTAGAGGCAGAAAAGGAAGCACAATTAAGGGCTGAACAAGAAAGATTACTCCAAGAAGAAAAAGAAGCGCAGCGAAAGGCAGTTGAAGAACAGTTAAGAGAAGAAGAGCAACGATTGGCAAAATTAAAGGCTGAGGAAGATCAACGATTATTGTTGGAGGAAGAAGCACAAAGAGAAGCAGAAGAGGAGCAGAGGTTGCTAGAGCAAGAAGAAGCGAATGAAGCTTATCAAAATCTTACTGAAGAATATGAAGAAGTCATTGATAAGGATGAACAGGAAGAAAGTTCATTATTTAATAAAAAAAGTCTTTTAGTACTGATAGGAGTACTTTTTGTTGCTGCAGGGTTTTATATTTTTTATGATTCTGATGGAGATACGGATAAAACTGATCCAGTTATGCCAGAAACTAATACAACAAAGATAAACGATGTAATCACTACTGAGGAAGCAGAAGTTAGTACCGAAGACGAAACGATTGTAGTAGTTCCTGAAGAAACTATACAAGAAGAATCAGTGGTAGAAACTCCGGTAGAAAATGTTCCTTCCAAAGGAAATTCAAATTTTTCAGATTTGGAAATAGGTGATTCCTATGCCGGTGGAATTGTTTTCAATATTGATAAATCCAATAAAGCAGCTTTGGTTGCACATACTAAAGATGCTGGACCAATGTCTTGGAAAAGTGCTATGCAAATAAATGAGCAATTAGGTGATGGTTGGCGATTACCAACACAAATTGAATTAAAAATGATGTATAATACCATCGGTAAAGGTGGTAATAATAGCGGTGATTTCGCTGAAGAACTATATTGGAGTTCAACATTATATCAGAAAATACAATCACGAATGGTTCGCTTTAGTGATGGCAACATGTCATTTCATTACAGTAATGTACGCGAATCAAGAAAGTTCCTTGTTCGGGCAGTTAAAAGAATTAATGAATAATTATAGAATTTAAAGTAACTTGACATTCTCATTTATAAAAAGCTCAATTTATGAAAATGAATATTCAAGGGATGATCAAAAGTCTTTTTCTCCTAATCGTTATTATGATTACACAAGTTAGTTTAGCACAGCAAAATAAAACGTTACTATTTGCTGGTTCATACACAGGGAACGTGCCAGGTGAAGCAATTCATGTTTTTGAATTTGACCCTGCAAATGGTAGCCTAACGGAAATAAATAAAGTAACTGATGTTGTAAATGCTTCGTATTTAGCCGTATCGCACAATGGCAAGTATTTGTATGCAGTCACCGAATCTAAATTGGAAACCAGTGGTAATGTCTCTGCTTTTTCAATAGATGGTAATACAGGAGCAATTAAATTTATTAATAAACAAACTACAGATGGAAGAAATCCTGCGCATCTGAATATTTACAAAGATGACAACTATATTGTAAGTGCAAATTATACCGATGCCGTTGTTAATTTATATGAGTTGAATGATGACGGAAGTTTAAACCCTTCAAACCAGTTTATTAAACTAACGGGGAGTAGTACTGTTTTACCAAATCAGGAAGTGGCTCATGCACATTCAAGTAACTTCTCTCCAGATAATAAATTTTTGTATGTAATGGATTTAGGGGCAGATAAAGTTATTGCTTACAAATTTGATAGTACCAAAAAACAAAAATTAGAGGAGCTAAAAGAAAATACTTTTTCGGCTACTCCTGGAAGCGGACCTCGACATTTTACATTCCATCCAAATGGGAAGTATGGATATTGCATCAATGAATTGAGCGGTATGGTTTCTGCTTTTTCTTATAAGAATGGAAAATTAATACCGTTAGAAAGTTATTCATCTGTAGTGGAAAAGCATGATAAATATGCAGGAGCCGATATTCATATTTCTAGGGATGGTAAATTTTTGTACGCTTCAAATCGAAGAGAAAACAGTATTTCTATTTTTAAAATTGATAGTGCAGATGGAAGTCTAGCTTTAGTCGGACACGAATCTACCTACGGAGATCACCCGAGAAGCTTTGTAATTGATGCTACAGATAATTATTTATTGGTGGCAAATCAGAATTCTGGAAATATTGTAACCTATAAACGAAATACTGATACTGGAAAACTAACTAAACTTGATAAAGAAATACAGTTAAAAGCACCTGCTAGCTTGAAAATGAAGGTATATTAATTTAATAAAATAAAACCTTTGGGCTAATGCAATATATTAACTGAAAACATTAGCCCTTTTTCAGTTTCTATTTTTAGCTTATTTTTTAAACTCCTTCCCATAGTAAACCATTCTACGCTCATTTCGTCATTTTCTTTCAGCGTTATTCCTTCACCGAAACTAAATGCATCAGCCCCAAAAAAGTGGATATGAGCTTGATAGGGTAAACAATGATTTTTATACTTAAAATGATGATATTCTAAATTTTCAAGACTATGAGACATGTTTGCCTCGCCTGTTTTAATAGTCTTTTTCCATAATACTTTTCCATTTCTATTTATCTGAACCTTACCAGAAATATCATTAAAATCTTTAGTAATTTTTAATTCGGGACCTAACGAGCAATTACGAATTTTAGAGGGTGCCAAATACAGGTAGTTCTTGCGTTCCATTATATGGTCTGAAAATTCATTGGCCGTAGCAAAACCTATGCGCCAAGGATTCCCTTTTTTGTCATTGACGTATATGCCTGCAATTTCAGGTTCTTCTCCACCATCGTTGCCGTAATTAGGAATTTCTAAAGGTTCGCCATGAGCTTTTAAAACAGAGCCATTACCTTTATAAAACCATTCTGGTTGTACCCCTATAATTCCTTTTTCCGGCTTTCCATTTTCAACACCCATAAAATAGATTTTCATGCTATCGGTTAAATCACTTTCAGCTGCGGCTTCGTGCATTTTCTGTCGATTTTCGGCACTTGCTTTATGAGTAAGACCAGTACCAGATAGCATCAAATTATGTTCATTAGTCGGGTGATCGAATGCAGGTAAAAGTACCCATTCAGAATTTCCATTGTAAATTGCATCATAATCTAAAAGCGTATCCGATAAATGATTATTAATTAATGTGCTTATTGATCCACCATTATCAATAGCAAATGATGCAAGTTCATAAACTGATTTGAAATGGTTTATTATTTGCAATTTTGGTTCATTTACTAATGCAATCTTTCGGCCTTCTTTTTCGTGGTGTATTTGAACTACGTGCATACCTTAATATTACCGTTATAATTTAATTTCACAATTTTGTGCCGCTGACTTATAGACAGCTTCAACTACGGTAATATCACGCAAACCTTCTTCTCCAGGTACTATTAAATCGGTTCCATTTATTAATGCTAAAGCATCATCATCCATTTGTTTGGCTTGTTGATTTTCTATTGGAAAGTTAATTATTGTGCCATCAGACATACTGCCATTGTTACCTCTATACGAAGAATGTGGTTCCATTTGTAATGAACCTTTCTCATAAATGACCTTTAAATGATTCATTGAAATGCCAAAACTAGTATGACAAGAAGCTCTTGCACCACTAGGAAATTCTAATTGAAACATGGCTGATTCTTCTACTTCATGATAGATATCTGGCCGTGTTGTAAATGTATTTGCTAATACAGATATAGGTTCTTCACCTGTGGCCAATCGTGCGCCTTGTAGGGCGTAAACGCCCATATCTCCCATAACACCTCCACCCATTGTTTTTTGTTGTTTCCAATGTGTTGTTCTTCCATCGAAATACCCTGCTGCGGAGGTTACCATTCGTACCTTTCCAAAGGGTTTTTCTTTACCCACTTTCATATACGCTTGAATATTTGGGTCGTGCTGACATCTATAACCTATAGCTAATTTTACATTGTTGTCTTTACACGCTTTTATCATAGCATTACAATCGGCAACTGTAGGCGCCATTGGTTTTTCGCACCATACATGTTTACCAGCATTGGCCGCTCTAATGGTATATTCTGCATGCATAGACGGTGGTAAAACCACATAAACAACATCGATTTCATCATTATTTGAAATTTTATCAAAATCATCATAGGTATAAATATTCTGGTCTTTGAGATTATATTTTTCCTTCCAAATAGGAATTTTTTCAGGACTGCCTGTCACAATACCTTTTAATTCGCAGTGGTTTGTTAATTGTAGTGCAGGCGCGAGTAAATCGGTGCTGTAATATCCTAAGCCAACTAAAGCTACACCTAATTTTTTCTGTTGAGGTTGAAAACTAGCAAATGAAAAATTTGGTAAAATTGTTGTTGATGCTGCAAGGATACCAGCTTTCTTGATAAAACTTCTTCGTTTTCTTTCCATTTTGTGTTGAATTGATGGTAGAAATTACAACAATGGATTCAAAAAAACAATCGAGATTTAAAAGTAACTTATACTAATTTTATGTTATTCCTTCACATTTATTAAAACGGCTTCACAGCTTTTTAAATCGGAGTTCAACACAATATTTTCAGAAGTTTTTCCATCAGTAATTTCTATAGAAACAGTGTTTGGAGGAAATTTACCCAAATTATGAGCGTATAAGAATAAATCATTCGGTTTAGTGGGATCTAAAGTTAATTCAATTTTTTTCTTGTAGTATTCAAGTGAATATTTAGAAATTACTGCTTCACCATTTAAATATATGGATACGATGTCACCGTCTTTTCTACTATGATCCCAGATATAAATATTGATTTTATCGCTTGCAACTGACATTTCATTAACGTATGTGAGTTTTCGACCATCGAAAGTATCTCTAACGGCTGGTTCGTCATTTACTTCTTCAGAAATAATTTTGTTTGGGCGAGGCAATTTTTTAATCGTAAAAAATGGAGTTGCATATTTAGCAATGCTTTTTTTGTTGTCAGGAAATAATTCAATGCCGATAACCCTATAATTATCTCCATTTTGTAAACCTCGATCTACAGCAATTTTGTTGACAAAACCATTGTTTTCAAAAATGCCTAATTCTTGAACAACCATGTCATCTTTAGAAAGATAGAACTTTATCGTTTTATTTGATGGTATATTTTTAGTATCCCATCTTAATTCAACCTTACTCGGTGCCTCCCATACAGTACCGGTAGTTGGATAATTAATTTTAATGGAAGTTTTAGGTAACTCAATATTTTGAAAATTCGTTTGAGTTATATCAGAATAACTTTTTGCATACATTAACGTACTTCCGAAAAGAAGCAATATCAAAAAAGTAAAAAAATGTTGTTTCATTATTTCCAGAGCTGATTTTCCACGTTACTATTAAAACGTAAAATATACCCTCATATTGCAGTTAAAACTTTAAGCTTTTTACAGTATTTATGGTGTTGCGGCCGAGAATATTTAAATTCTCGACCTACCCAACAACCTTATATTTGTATTCATTATTTAATGCTGTTACTATATTCTTAAAAGAAAAGAATGTATATAGACCAGCAAAAACAAAATCCGCAGTATGAATAGACTAAGTAATCGTTTATTGTAGTTTTATTTTCCATAATAATGGGTTTTATTTATATATAGAAAACTTGGAAAAAGATCTTTTGTAGTTTCTCAATCTATGAAATGGTAGAATATTCGTTTTGGGGTGCGGCTTACCGTTGAATGGTTTTAATGATCTATAAAGGGGATTTAGACAATCGCTCTAAAACGCGGCAATATGGCACTTAATCGATGAATGGATACTACTCTAGATGATAATTATTTATAAAACTTAATGGTTATAAATTATTTATTTACAGTTAATCCATTACTCTTTACAGTTTGTAGTATGTTACTAGTCGTTGGATATATTTGTATGTGCGAACTTTAAGGAGTTTGATAAACGTTATAATGATAATTATTTCAACGAATGACTGCATTTAAATTAAATGACTAAAACAACCGATATTTGACTGTAGTTATAGTTTATAAACCTCTTTAATAAATGTTGTTATAAACTTCGTGTAAAGTCTTATTTGTCATCTTAGGCTTAGTTTCAATGGAAAGGAATAATATGTAGTAAAACAAAGCTAAAAACGTTTAAAACCCTATTTAAATTGAAAATTGAGAAGTAGTAGGTTTTAAAATATGGAGAAATAAAAAAAAGCTTTGCAATTTATTGCAAAGCTTTAAAATAAATATTTCTTTTTCTTAAAGTTGAAACTCTCCGTTATTGTTTTCTTCTTTATCATATTTTGATGCTACAAATGCATCTTTTAAAATATAAGCCGCTACAACTAATATTCCTAAAATTAATAGCGGTATGGCAAATTGCCATTGAAGTATGTTTAAAAGGCTGCCTGCAATAATTGCTAAAGTACCAACAACTAGTGCAAAATTCCACATAATTTGTGTCATACTATTTCTTGCTCGTCTATCTTCATCTAAAAAATAAGCAGTACCTTCTAAAAAGAACCAAGTTAGGAATGATATGGCAATAACTACCTGAAAAACAACTGTATATTGGAATTCCAATATTTGTAGGATACCATTCGCAATCCAAAAAGTAACCAAGACTAATTTAACATAATCCACAAAATGTTTATCTGTTTTTTTCCAAAAACGAACACTGTATAGTATGCCAATACCTGAGAACGCTATAAGTAAAATTTCACTTGCAAATTGCCAATTTAGTACTTGCATTAAAATTCCTATAAGAAATAGTGCAATTAAAATGCGTAAAGGTGTGCGTAAAATTTTCTTTGCGAATGCCATAATTTAATCAATTAAATAACTTTTATATTTGCCCGAAGTCCTTCCATAATACCTATAATATTTTCGACTGTTTCTTTCAAATAATAGGTTACGAGATCATGTGGTATACGTATGGTTGTAAATCCATTTTTAAAAGAATGCATAGCTTCTTCAAGATCATTTATAGCCTGCTCGTGTGTAAGCATGTTATACTCCGTATCAATTTCAATATTCAATTTTACACGAGATATTGCTAAATCAATCGATTTTTTTCCATCCCACCATTCTAACATTGCAGTTACACCAGCTTCTTTTAAGCCATAGTACAATTGTATTGCTTCGACGGGGGTATCATGTTTATCTTGAAGCTGAAGCATGAGATCAGTATGCCGGTCGCATAACTCTACTCCAAAAATATCCATGGAGTTCTTGTGATCTACATAGCTTAGTTCTTTTTTACATTCCAAGCATTTCATTAATTAGGGTATTAAGATTTGGGACTATTATAACCCCATATCTTTTTGGATATTATGTTGGTTAGTTCGAAAACACCTCTATTTTAGACGAACGGTAAATTATTAGATGAAATGCATCGAAAAATGTTAAATCTGTTGTGAAAAAATCATTGGAAGCGTCTCTTTATGGACTATTCACCAACTTACAATTTCGAGTAATTTAAACGCCATATTATGAAATAATAGGCTATTTTGCTTGATTACAGCTATTTATGCATTTAATTGTCATTTTTGTGTGTTTACATTGTTTTTTTAAGAGTATTATTTCAATAATAATTTCTTCTTAGATTAGTGTTGAATATTACTGTTTAGTATATTTTGCATGATTTAAAGGTGAATGATAGAAGACATTTATATTGATATTAATAGTGACGTAGGTGAGGGGTTTAATAATGAAGAAGCCTTAATGCCCTTACTAAGTTCGTGCAATATAGCTTGTGGTGCCCATGCAGGAGATAATCAGACGATTACTAGGGTTGCGAAACTTGCAAAAATAAATAATGTAAAAGTTGGTGCCCACCCTTCATATCCTGATCGAATAAATTTTGGAAGAAAGTCTTTGAACTTAACATCTAACGAATTAATTAGTAGTGTTAAAGAGCAAATGGAGACGTTTTCATCATTAATAAAAGAACAAAATATAAAACTTCATCATATAAAACCGCATGGAGCTTTATATAATGATATGTTGAATAATGTCGGTTTAACAACAATATTTCTCAAAGCAATTGAAAGCTATAAAGAAAATGTTTATTTATTTGCACCATATGGCTCAGTGTTTGCTAACGTTGCACATAAAAATAAATTCTCAGTAATATTAGAGGCTTTTGCAGATAGAAATTACAATGATGATTTAAGTCTTGTGTCAAGAAAAGATGCTAAAGCTTTAATTAATAAGCCAAGTTTAGTGTTAAAACATATTATTAGTATAGTTAAAGAGAAGCGTATTGAAACTTATAAAGGAGTTAAAGTACCCATTGAAGCAAAAACCTTTTGTATTCATAGTGATACTCCTAATGCTTTAGAAATATTAGTTTACCTTACTGATCAATTGCCCAATAATAATATTTACATTAATAAATAATGCAATACTCAATATCTATAAAACCTTTTGGTGTTCATGCTGTTTTAGTAGAATGGCCGAATGAAGTGGATGAAAACATTTTAAATGACATACTTCATTTTAAACATTATTTAAGTACAAATTGCTTGCCTGAAGATCAGTGGGAATTAGTGCCAGCGTATAATTCATTAACACTAATTAGATTAAGTGATACAATTGATTTTAAGAACTTTTCTGTTACCCTAAAAAATTGGTATTTTGAAACAGAAAAACTAAATCTTAAAGTTCAAAGGTACTTATGTAAATTACCGGTATGTTACGATTTAGATTTCGGTATAGATTTGAATGAAGTTGCTGAAAAATTAAAATTAAGTATAAGAGATATAATTAAACAACATACCGAAAATGTTTACAGGGTATATGGAATTGGCTTTTTACCTGGTTTTATGTATTTAGGAGGATTACCAAAATCGTTAGAAATACCACGAAGATTGGAACCTCGTTTAAAAGTAGCAGCAGGATCAGTAGGATTAGCTAGTAGGCAAACTGGAATTTATCCACAGGAATCGCCTGGTGGATGGAATATAATTGGTAACTGCTCTGTACCAATTTTTAGTTCTAAACGCGAAGTGCCTTGTTTGATAAATGTTGGTGATCAAGTACAATTCTATTCAATTTCTAGGGCAGAACATGATTTGCATATGATAGAAAGTCAAGTCGGTATTTATAAAATTGAAAAAACACCTATTAATGCTTAAAATATTAAAATCTGGATTTTTTACTACAGTTCAAGATAAGGGAAGGTTCGGTTTTCGAGATAAGGGGGTTCCTGTAGCTGGAGCAATGGATAATATTGCATTAGAAAGAGCAAATAGACTTTTAGAAAATGAAGAAGAAGCTGCCGTTCTTGAAATAACTATGACAGGGCCTACAATCTTATTTGAAGAACCTACGTTTATTGTTTTAACAGGTGCAAATATGTCTGCAACATTAAATAATAAACCGGTTTCTAACTATAAAGTTTATAAAATTAAAAATGGTGACATATTATCATATGGTAGATTAGAAAATGGAATTCGTAGTTATCTAGCAATTAAGTATGGATTTGAGACTAATGTAGTTTTAAATAGTCGTTCATATTCGAAATCAATAACTAGTTTGGTATGTTTAAAAGATAATTATCAAATTCCGTATGCGCCTTGCGATTCATTTGAACCAAAAATATCAGAATTAAAAGTTGATGATTATTTTGATGAAGTTAGTTTAGGAGTAGCTAAAGGTCCAGAATTTGAAATGCTTACAGACAAACAATTAGAGCAACTTTTTGGTTCTGAGTTTACTATATCTAAAGATAATAACCGCATGGCGTATCAATTGAATGAGAAAATTGATGTTCATGATAAGTCGATGTTAACTTCTGCAACATTACCTGGAACAATACAATTTACGCCTAATGGAAAGTTAATTGTCCTTATGAAGGATGGACAAACAACTGGTGGTTATCCTAGAATACTACAATTAACGGATAAAGCAATTTCAATTTTAGCGCAAAAAAAAGCTGGTGAAATAGTTTCTTTTAAATTGTTTTAAAATCAATTTTCAAGATAGTTTAATTTGTCAAATAAAATATTTAGTTTTACAAAGTGATAAGAAATAACAGCATATTAATAGTAGTCAATGTCATTCGTAATAACGAATGATATAGCTTTATGTGTTGTAATAAAGCCTGTATCAGATAAAATTTGATACAGGCTTTTTTCTTTTAGCACTATTGAATATGATAAAAAATAGCACTTAAAATACTGATAATTAGATAATTATGTAAATTTTGATAAAATTGACTTTAGATAGGGTGCAAACGTTAAAAATGACTGTTTTTGTAAACATCTATATTTGATTAGGAAAACTTAAAGTTAATCTGCGAGAATACTTATAAATAAACAAATGGAATTGAATAAATACAGCAAAGCCGTAACACAAGATCCTACACAACCGGCAGCTCAAGCAATGTTATACGCTATTGGTTTTAAAGATGAAGATTTTGAAAAACCATTAATTGGTATTGCCAGTACAGGATACGAAGGAAATCCTTGTAATATGCATTTGAATGATTTGGCTAAGTTGGTGAAAGAAGGAGTTAATTCTAATGAAACGGTTGGACTTATATTTAATACCATTGGTATAAGTGATGGTATTTCAATGGGAACTCCTGGTATGCGTTTTTCATTACCATCTAGAGATATCATTGCTGATTCTATGGAAGCAGTAGTGCAAGGTATGTCGTATGATGGACTTGTAACTGTAGTAGGATGTGATAAAAATATGCCAGGGGCTTTAATGGCTATGTTACGTTTAAATAGACCTTCAATTTTGGTTTATGGGGGTACAATAGCTTCAGGATGCCATAATAATCGAAAACTAGATATTGTTTCTGCTTTCGAAGCATGGGGAGAGAAAGTTGCTGGTACCATGGAAGAATCTGAATTTAGAAGTATTATTAAAAAATCAATTCCAGGTGCAGGTGCTTGTGGAGGTATGTATACCGCCAATACTATGGCTTCTGCAATTGAGGCTTTAGGAATGTCCTTACCTTACAATTCTTCAAATCCGGCTGTGGGCAATGATAAAACTGCCGAAAGTATTGCTGCTGGGAAGCAAATGAGAATGCTCATCGAAAAAGATATTAAGCCTTTAGATATTGTTACTAGAAAATCACTTGAAAATGCGATTCGTTTGGTAACTATTACGGGTGGGTCTACCAATGCTGTATTGCATTTCTTGGCAATTGCTAGAGCAGCTGATATTGAATTTACATTACAAGATTTTCAACATATAAGTGATACAACACCTTTTATTGCCGATTTAAAACCAAGTGGTAAATATCTAATGGAAGATGTTCATCGTATTGGAGGCATACCAGCAGTTTTAAAATACCTTTTGAAAAATGGACTATTGCATGGTGATTGTATGACTGTAACTGGTAAAACACTTGCTGAAAATTTAGAAAATGTTCCAGATTTAGAAGAAGGTCAAGATGTAATTAGACCCTTAGATAAACCAATAAAAGCTACTGGACATTTGCGAATGCTTTATGGTAACCTTGCTAAAAATGGTTCTGTGGCTAAAATTACAGGTAAAGAAGGATTATTATTTAAAGGTACAGCAAAGGTTTTTAATAGCGAATATGATGCTAATGATGGTATTAGAACTGGGCTAGTTAAAAAGGGTGATGTAGTGGTTATTAGATATGAAGGACCAAAAGGGGGACCAGGAATGCCAGAAATGCTTAAACCAACTGCTGCTATTATGGGTGCTGGTTTAGGAAAAGATGTTGCTTTAATTACAGATGGTCGTTTTTCAGGTGGTACACATGGTTTTGTTGTAGGACATATTTCTCCTGAAGCTCAAGAAGGTGGAATCATTGCTTTGGTAGAAGATGGAGATATCATAACAATTGATGCAGAAACAAACTCAATTGATGTGGCAGTTTCAGATGAAGAATTAGCTAAGCGAAAAGAAAGTTGGCAACAGCCAGAATTGAAATTTAAAAAAGGTGTTCTATACAAATATGCGCGATCAGTATCCTCTGCTGCGCAAGGATGTGTTACAGATGAGTTTTAAAATATTAGGTATGGAATGTTAAACAATTATGGTTTAACATTTGAATTTGAGTTTTATGGAAACAATTAAAGAAAAAAAAGCAGCAACCAAGGCGCAATCTACACTTAAGATTTCTGGTGCAGAAGCAATAATCCATTGTTTGTTAGCTGAAGGTGTCGATTTATTATATGGTTATCCAGGAGGTGCTATTATGCCTGTTTATGATGAATTATATAAATTTCAAGATAAATTAACCCATATACTTACACGTCATGAACAGGGTGCAACACATGCTGCCCAAGGTTATGCGCGTGTTTCGGGTAAAGTAGGTGTAGCAATGGCAACTTCAGGACCAGGAGCGACAAACTTGGTAACTGGTTTGGCCGATGCTCAAATTGATTCCACACCAATGGTTTGTATTACAGGCCAGGTTCCAAGGCATTTGTTAGGTTCCGATGCTTTTCAAGAAACTGATATAATCGGAATATCTACTCCGGTTACGAAATGGAACTATCAAATTACCAATGCTTCAGAAATTCCTGAAATTATGGCAAAAGCATTTTATATTGCTAAATCGGGCCGACCAGGACCTGTATTGGTAGATATTACAAAAAATGCACAATTTGATGAGTTTGAATTTTCTTATGAAAAATGTAAAGGAGTTCGTAGTTATAATCCAGCTCCTAAACCAAACCTTGGGTCAATTGAAGCTGCGGCAGAATTAATTAATAATGCTAAAAAACCATTTATTGTATGGGGACAAGGTGTTATTCTTGGTCAAGCCGAAGAAGAGTTGAAAGCTGTAATCGAGAAATCAGGTATTCCAGCGGCATGGACAATTATGGGTGAATCTGCTATACCAACAAGTCATCCACTAAATGTTGGTATGGTTGGCATGCATGGTAATTATGGTCCGAATGTACTTACTAACGAATGCGATTTGTTAATTGCAATTGGTATGCGTTTCGATGATCGTGTAACGGGGAATTTAGAAACTTATGCTAAACAAGCAAAAGTTATTCATTTCGAAATAGATCCTGCTGAAATCAACAAGAATGTAATAGCTGATGTTGCTGTTTTAGGTAACTCTAAGGAGACATTGGCATTGCTATTGCCATTATTGAATGTTAATAAGCATGAAGATTGGCATAACGAGTTTAAGAAAAAACATCAAATAGAATTTGATACTGTAATAAAAAATGACATTCATCCTACTAAACCTGGTTTAACAATGGGTGAAGTTATTGAAGAAATAAATATTGCTTCTGGTAATAAGGCGGTAATTGTTACTGATGTGGGTCAGCACCAAATGATTGCATGTCGTTATGCAAAATTTGAACAATCAAAAAGTAATATTACTTCAGGCGGTTTAGGTACTATGGGCTTTGCACTTCCAGCAGCTATTGGCGCCAAGATGGGGGCCATGGACCGTGAAGTAGTTGCTATAATTGGTGATGGAGGCTACCAAATGACAATTCAAGAATTAGGTGTAATTTTTCAGCACAACGTTCCAGTTAAAATAGTTGTATTGAATAATGAACATTTGGGAATGGTACGTCAGTGGCAAGAATTGTTTTTCGATAGACGCTATGCTTCAACTATAATGACCAATCCCGATTTTGTCAAAATAGCAGAGGGGTATAGCATAGAAGCTAAAAGAGTTAGTGAACGAAAAGATTTGAAAGCAACGATTCAAGAAATGATTGCTTCTGATAAACCCTATTTCTTAGAAGTAAAAGTAGAGCAAGAGGATAATGTTTTTCCAATGATTCCTTCTGGTGCGTCGGTTTCTGATGTTCGTTTGAAATAATAGTTTTCAAAGTAAAAATGAACGATTCTAACATACAAGACATTCCAGTTATTCATAAAACAATAACGCGTAAATCTAAGGAGATAGGTTTTACAATGCCTTCTGATTTGTATATCGGAACATTGCTTAAAACATTAATAAGCTCTAAGCCAAGTGCACATATTTTAGAATTAGGCACTGGTATTGGTTTATCGCTTTCTTGGATGATTGATGGCATGGACGAGAATTCAAGTCTCATTACTGTTGATAATGATCCGGAACTCATTACAATTGCAAAGCAATATTTTGGAAAGGATAGTAGAGTTGAAATTGTTTGTGAGGATGGTGCCAACTGGATTAAAAATTATAATAAAGATAAATTCGACCTTGTCTTTGCAGATGCATGGCCGGGTAAGTATAGTGAGATAGAAGCGATTTTAGATTTAATTAAGGTTAATGGATTTTATATTATTGACGATATGAAAGCACAACCTAATTGGCCTGTTGGTCATGAAGATAATGTTGATCAATTAGTCGCTTATCTTGAAAAAAGAGACGATTTTAATATCACAAAAATGGATTGGTCTACAGGATTAATCATTGCAGTAAAAACAAAATAATTAAGTTTTTGCCCTACCTAAAGGTATAGGGAATAATAGAAATAATAATAATGGAAAAACAGTGGTTCACCATATCAGTATACTCCGAAAATAACGTGGGTTTATTGAATAGAATATCTGGAATATTCTTAAAAAGACACATTAATATAGAAGGCTTAAATGTTTCTAAATCAGAAATTGATAATGTTTCTAAATTTACAATTGTGGTGAATACCACTGATAAATGGGTCAGAAATATTGTGGGACAAATTGAAAAGCAGATTGAGGTAATAAAAGCTTTTTATCATACTGACGATGAGACCATTTACCAAGAATCAGCTTTGTTTAAGATTGATTCAGCATTGTTATTTGACGAACGTCAAATTCAAAATATTATTAAAGAAAGTAATTCCCAGATTGTTACGGTAGCTAGAGAGTTTTTTGTTCTAGCAAAATCTGGACGTAGAAATGAAATTGACGAAATGCATGAACAATTAAAACCCTTTGGAATTATGCAATTTGTACGTTCTGGTCGTATTTCAGTATCCAAAGAAGAAATGCAAATTACGGCCATGCTTAAAGAATTTCAACCTAATCATAATTAATATATAGAATCATTAAATCCTTCTGTAGAGGGAAAGCACTTAAAAACACTATTTAAATGGCAAATTATTTTAATACACTATCGCTAAGAGATAAACTAACACAATTAGGAAAATGTAGATTCATGGAATCTAGTGAGTTCTCTGATGGTGTAAATGCATTAAAAGGAAAAAAAATTGTAATTATTGGTTGTGGCGCTCAGGGCTTAAACCAAGGATTAAATATGCGCGATTCTGGTTTAGATATTTCTTATACGCTAAGAGCAGCTGCAATTAAAGAAAAAAGACAATCCTTTTTAAATGCTAGTGAAAATGGATTTACTGTTGGAACCTATGAAGAATTGGTGCCCGATGCAGATGTAGTAATCAATCTTACACCAGATAAGCAACATACCAACGTAGTAAGTACAGTAATGCCATTAATGAAAGAGGGTGCTACTTTGTCTTATTCTCATGGTTTCAACATTGTTGAAGAAGGAATGCAAATCCGTAAGGATTTAACGGTAATTATGGTTGCGCCAAAATGTCCTGGTTCTGAAGTTCGTGAAGAATATAAAAGAGGTTTTGGGGTGCCTACATTAATAGCAGTACATCCAGATAATGACCCACAAGGTAAAGGATTAGAACAAGCAAAAGCTTATGCTGCAGGTACTGGTGGACATAGAGCAGGTGTTTTAATGTCGTCTTTTGTTGCCGAAGTAAAATCTGATTTAATGGGTGAACAAACCATACTTTGTGGTTTATTACAAACCGGAAGTATTCTTTGTTTTGATAAAATGGTTGAGAAAGGTATCGATTCTGGATATGCCTCCAAATTGATACAGTATGGATGGGAAACTATCACAGAAGGGATGAAATATGGTGGAATCACTAATATGATGGACCGATTATCAAACCCTGCAAAAATAAAAGCATTTGAATTGTCAGAAGAATTAAAAGATATTATGCGTCCACTTTTTCAAAAGCATATGGATGATATAATGACGGGGCATTTCTCTAAAACGATGATGGAAGATTGGGCTAATGATGATAAAAATTTACTAGGATGGCGTGCTGCTACTGGTGAGACGGCTTTCGAAAAAACACCCGCTGCCGATATTGAAATTTCTGAACAAGAGTACTACGACCATGGTGTATTAATGGTGGCTATGGTTCGATCAGGAGTGGAGCTAGCCTATGAGAGTATGACAGAATCTGGAATAATTGGTGAGTCTGCTTATTATGAGTCTTTACATGAAACTCCGTTAATTGCTAATACTATTGCAAGAAAGAAATTGTTTGAAATGAACCGTGTTATTTCTGATACTGCTGAATATGGTTGTTACCTTTTTGATCATGCTTGTAAACCATTATTAGCAGATTTTATGACAAATATTGACACAGATGTGATTGGTAAAGCATACACTGAAGGAACAGATACGGGTGTTGATAATGCTAAATTAATTGCAGTAAACAAGGCGTTAAGAACTCATGATGTAGAAATAGTAGGTACTCGGTTAAGAGAATCTATGACAGCAATGAAACCCATAGTTTAAAACTTTATATTTGGGATTAATAAGTATTTAGACCTAGTTTCTATGAGCTATTTTCCCAAATTAGAAGATATAAAAAAAGCGGCGTTGAATATTCAGCAAATAGCTGAACCAACGCCGCTTTTGCATTCCATTCGATTATCAGAAATATACGATGCGAATATTCTCTTAAAAAGAGAAGATTTACATAGAGTTCGATCCTATAAAATTAGAGGTGCATACAATAAAATTAGTTCGCTTACAGCTGAAGAACGTAAGAATGGAATTGTTTGTGCTAGTGCTGGAAATCATGCCCAAGGAGTAGCTTTTGCTTGTAAGTATTTAGGTATTAATGCAACTATATTTATGCCTTCGGTGACACCTAAACAAAAAGTGGAACAAACGAAAATGTTCGGGGGGTCTTGGGCGACAGTTGTTTTAGAAGGCGATACTTTTGACGATTCTTTTAAAGCTGCCACGGCCTTTTGCACAGCAAATAAAAAAGTCTTTATTCACCCATTTGATGACCCCAAAATTATTGAAGGTCAGGCAACTGTTGGAATCGAAATTTTAGAGAGTACTAAAGAAACTATTGATTATGTTTTTGTAGCAGTTGGCGGTGGAGGATTGGCCTCAGGACTTATAGGTGCATTTAAGGCGTTATCACCAAATACAAAAATTATTGGTGTAGAACCAAAAGGAGCACCTTCAATGAGTACTTCTATCGCGAATAATAAGAATACTGAATTAAATAGTATTGATAAATTTGTTGATGGTGCTGCTGTTAAACGGGTAGGGGATTTAACTTTTAATATCTGTAAAGATAATTTGAGCAAAATGGTTACTGTACCCGAAGGAAAGGTTTGTGAATCAATATTGGAATTATACAATAGAGATGCCATCGTTGTGGAACCCGCTGGCGCATTAACTATCGCTGTTCTAGATCAGTTTTCTGATGAAATTAAAGGTAAAAATGTTGTTTGTATCATTAGCGGAAGTAATAATGATATTACGCGTACACCCGAAATAAAAGAACGAGCTTTGTTATATGCCAAATTGAAACATTATTTTATAATTAGGTTTCCACAAAGACCTGGTGCCTTAAAAGAATTTGTTGCTGAAATCTTAGGTGAAAATGATGATATAACACACTTCGAATATTCTAAAAAATCGAGCAAAGAAACAGCACCTGCAATTGTTGGGATAGAATTAAAAAGTCCAGAAGATTTGGCTCCTTTAATTAAAAGAATGAAAGAAAATAACTTTTATGGCGACTATTTAAATGATAAGCCAGATTTGTTTCAATATTTAGTCTAGTGAGTTAATTTTATAATAGAAAAAACTATTTTTAATAAGAAAATAAACCAAATGAATAATACGATACCGGCAGAGTTTGAAATTAAAGAACAAATACATCAACAACGTTACCTGTTAAATGGTGAATTGAGAGCATGGGCAGGTGATTCAACTACGGTTTATTCAACAATTTCTTCTACAAAAGAATATGCACCTACTGCCTTAGGTAGCATTCCAGATATGGGAGAAAAAGAAGCATTAGAAGCTCTTGATGCGGCTCAGAATGCTTATAACAAAGGACAAGGAGTTTGGCCAACCATGCATGTAAAAGACCGTATAGAGTGTATGGAAAAGTTTGTAAAACAAATGGAAACCAAACGTGAAGAAATTGTGAAGCTTCTAATGTGGGAAATTGGAAAGTCATTACCTGATTCTCAAAAGGAATTTGATCGAACAGTAGAATATGTTTATGATACTATTGAAGATTATAAACAGTTAGACCGAGATGCAGCAAAATTTCACAAACACGATGGTGTTTATGCACACATAAAACGTGGACCATTAGGAGTGGTTTTATGTTTAGGACCTTATAATTATCCTTTAAATGAAACTTTTGCACTGTTAATCCCTGCTATTATTATGGGTAATACTGCAATTTTTAAACCTGCTAAACATGGGGTTTTATTAATTACTCCATTATTAGAAGCGTTTCAAAATAGTTTTCCAAAAGGGGTTATTAATATATTATTTGGTAGAGGTAGGGCAGTGGCTGCGCCAATTATGCAAACTGGAAAAGTCGATATTTTGGCTTTAATCGGAAATAGTAAGTCTGCTAATGCTTTGCAAAATCAACATCCAAAGAGCAATAGATTGCGTTTGGTATTAGGTTTGGAGGCTAAAAATCCGGCAATTGTTCTTCCTGATGCAGAAATGAAACTAACAATTAATGAAGTTGTGGCGGGTACAACATCATTTAATGGTCAGCGATGCACGGCTTTAAAAATAGTATATGTGCATAACGATGTTAGAGATACCTTTTTAAAACAATTAGCAACCTCCATTGATAGTTTAAAATTTGGTAACCCTTGGGAAGATGGTGTTAAATTAACACCGTTGCCTGAACCTCAAAAACCTGAATATATTCAGGAACTTATTGATGATGCCCTAGCTAAAGGTGCTAAAATTATTAATAAAAAAGGTGGTCAACGTTTTGATAATTATATTTGGCCAGCTATACTGTACCCTGTTACAAAGGATATGCGTGTTTATCAAGAAGAACAATTTGGACCTGTTATTCCTGTGGTTTCATTTCAAGATATTGAAGAACCATTAGATGATATGGCTGATAGTAATTATGGTCAGCAAGTAAGTTTATTTGGAAAGGATGTTTACGCGCTTTCACCATTAATAGATGCCTTGGTTAACCTTGTATGTCGTGTGAATTTAAATAGTTCATGTCAACGCGGACCAGATGTTTATCCATTTACAGGTAGAAAAGATTCAGCTCAAGCAACATTAAGTGTACATGATGCTTTACGTTCATTCTCAATTCGAACATTCGTTGCTTTTAAAGACAATGACCTTAATAATGAGACAATAGAGAATTTGTTAGGTGCTAAGTTATCTAATTTTGTAAGCACGGATTATATCTTATAAATAATATAACTTATTAAATTAATAGGCCTGTTAACATTATTGTAAATGAACAGGCCTATTTCAATTTATAAACTTAAGATTAGATCTTCAAAACCATTATTTCTTAAAATCTAAACTTAAAATCATTTGACGAATTTTTATTTGAAATAAATAAAGTGCTGAAAATAAGACACATGTGCTTAATTACCTCAAATATATTCAAATGTATGATGGCTTGTCAATTTAGCATACATATTGGATAATAGTACATATGATCAAACTAAAAGTCCACTATAACTTTGTGCCGACAATTATAATTGTTTTACAAATTTTAAAAAGAACACTGCTTTTTTGAAAATGTATAACCATTAATAATGTTAGCTATGAAATTAAAAACATCAAACAAAAAAGCCTTAATAGCCCTTGCTTTGGGTGGATTCGGAATCGGATTAACAGAATTTGTTATCATGGGAATATTACCCGATGTCGCGGCCGGATTAAACATTACAATTCCGCAGGCAGGACATTTTATTGCTGCATATGCCTTAGGGGTTGTAGTAGGGGCTCCTTTGTTTACAAAGTTTGCTTCCAAAATGAACGCCGAAAAAGTATTGTTGTATTTAATGCTTTGGTTTACGGTGTTTAATACGATATCTGCATTTGCAGAAAATTATAGTACGCTTCTTATATATCGATTTTTATCGGGCTTACCTCATGGGGCCTTTTTCGGAATTGGTGCAGTAGTTGCTGGGAAGCTTGCTAGACCAGGGAAATCGGCACAAGCTATTGCTACTATGTTTGCAGGATTAACTATTGCCAATGTTATTGGTGTTCCTTTAGGAACGTATTTAGGACATGAATTTGGATGGAGTATTTCGTTTTTAATGGTTGGTATCGTAGGAATAATTACAATGGCAAGTATCTATTTTTGGATGCCGCATTTTCAGCCCGAACCAGAAACATCTAAAGCAGAAGGAAACCAAGGTCTTAAGAATACAGAATTATGGATTCTAATTTTATTAACAACCATCGGTACTGGAGGATTTTTTGCTTGGTATAGTTATATTGCTCCATTAATTACAAAGGTTGCGGGACATCCAGATAGTGTAGTTGGTTACGCAATGATTATTGCCGGTTTAGGAATGGTTGTGGGTAATTTTCTTGGAGCCAAAATGGCGGAGATTTTTTATCCTTTAAAAGCTGTAGCAATTAGTTTAACGATGATGGTAACAGTGTTATTAATTAACGCATTTATTGCTACTAATCCGTATTTAATCTTAGGCTTAACCTTTATTATAGGTGTTGTTTCATTTAGTGTCGCTACACCAATTCAAATGGCAATAATAAATTCAGCTAAAGGTTCAGAAATGCTAGCGTCATCAATGAATCAAAGTGCTTTTAATATGGGTAATGCCTCTGGGGCTTATCTTGCTGGTCTTCCAATTGCTTTGGGATACGGATATACTTCTGCAGGTCTCGTAGGTTGTGTATTAGCTGGTATGGGTGTTTTAATGGCTGTTTCCATTATATTAGTGAGAAAGAAGAAAAATGCCAAACGAAGAAGTATGGCTTATGGCGGTCAGTAGTAAATAAAAAAATTGAAAAAGGGAAAAACCCCAGAAATAGTGAAAACTATTCTGGGGTTTTTATATGGTAAAAATAGTTGACCTAAATATTTTTTGCCAGCCAATCCCCAACTTCACTGGTTTTATATGCTTTACCACCTTCTGCTAAATCTTCAGTGACAAATCCTTCAGCTAAGGATTTATTTACGACATCACGTATCGCTTGTGCCTCAGCAGTTAAATCCATATCTTCAAATAACATAGCTGCAGATAATACTGTTGCTAACGGATTTGCAATATCTTTTCCTGCTGCTTGTGGATACGAACCGTGAATAGGCTCATAAAGCGATACTTTGCTACCTACAGATGAAGAAGGCATTAGCCCATAGAACCTGCAATTACAGAAGCTTCATCCGTTAAAATATCTCCGAATAAGTTGGCGTATAATTGCTAATTAAGGTAGCACGTAAAAAAATCACATTTTAAATTGAGATAAAAAAATTCCTACGGGATTTTTTGGGAGTTTTTTTGTGGTCAATGAGGCGAGACCATTTGACTTAGGTATAGCAACTCTGCTTGTTTTGGGTACTTTTTTTTAGCGGCTATATATTGATTTTTTTCTTTGTTAAACCTCATGTTCATACGTAAAGGGTAGATGGCCAATTATACCGTATTCCCTACAAGCGATACAATTCATAAGTTATAAATATCGGTTTTTTACTACTTTAGTGATAGTCAATACGTTAAATATGTATACTGCATACCCTCCACCCGAAGCATTGCTCCCTTTTGTTTCTTTCTTTTACGAAGTAAAATGGGAGCGAAAAGATTATGGGGAAAGGATAGAGGAATTTGTGCTTCCTAGTGGAATGGGCTTTATGGTGTTTCAATATTCAGGGAGCATTTATGGTTCTATAGGGGATAAAAAGCCTTTTGTTCCCAAGTGTTATACTATAGGTCAACAAATTAACACCTACACGCTTACTTCAGATGACGACATTGTTGCGCTAATTGGTGTAGCCTTTAAGCCGGCAGGACTCCGTAAATTGTTTGGTTTTGATATGTCTACCTTGGTAGATACTCCCTTGAGTACGGAAAGCCTTCTCAATGTGAATCTCACTGAGCTTTTACATCAGCTTGAACGGACTACAGACCCACGGGAAAGAATTTCAAGGGTAGAAAAATTATTGCTAAACAGGGTAAAAGGGGCGTATAAAACTAGTCCTATGGTTGATTTGGGGGTAGAAATGATGTGCGAATCCTATGGGTGTATTCAAGTAAGGGAAGTAACGGACAAACTTAATGTGAGTATGCGTTATTTTCAAAAAAAATTTAAGGAGGTCGTCGGAATTCCCCCTTCGACCTTTAACCGTATCGTACGCTTTAATAATCTGTTTTCTGAAATTGATATGAATGCGCAAAACGATTATGCCAGCCTAGGTACATTGTATAATTATTATGATTTTTCACATTTTTATAAAGACTTTAAAAAGTACTGTGGCCATACACCGAACGAGTTTCATATAGAGCGGTTTAAACTTATTCAAGAAGTATTTGTCAGGGATTCACTTTTTATTAAAAATGCGCAAACGTTTTGATGTTTTTGATTGACTTGTAGTTAGTTAGATTCGTAGGAGGCCATTTAGAACGCATTTTTACATCCTTCCCTAAAAGCTATTTCTTTACTTCGTTGTCAAGTGTAAAAGACGATACAGCGTTGACAATTCCCTTGTATCACATCAATAGCAAAATGGGTCTGCAAAAGCCCTTTTGTTTTTGCCCTCTGTACTAAAGCCCTCTAGGGTTCGATGACATTCTAATTCAATTATTGTAATATGGCTACGCATGAATTTATTACTAAGGCGCCTTCCAAATTATTGGAACCTTACGTTTATTTCTATTTTCAACAAAAGATTAGTGGAGATAGGCAAAAGAATCCTCATTTGTATCGGCAGACCACCTTACCCACAGGGTGCACTTTTCTTGGGTTTAATTTTAATGGTTCGTTGGTTTGTGACTACAGAGATCAAGTTGGACTCATTGATTACCCCGTGTATATAACTGGACAACAAGACTGTATGTATGCAATGGAAATGCCTCAAGATAGCGATTTGTTTGGGGTGGTTTTAAAGCCGACGACGGCTTGTCGTTTAACGAAAATACCTATTAGCGAATTACGGAATTTTGCCATTGAGGCCAACTACCACTTAGATAAAAGTCTAAAGGAGCTCCATGGGAAAATGATGGGGAGCGATATTAATAGTCGTGTTTTACTTTTTGAACAATGGCTTGGTTCCCAGGTTTTAAAACAGAGACAAGATCCGGTATTCACCGATTGGGCGGTAGAGGAAATCATTAATCGGAAAGGAATCATTCATACCAGTACCTTGGCCCAAACGCTAAAAGTAAGTGAACGTCATTTACAACGTGCATTTAAGGAACGTATCGGTCTTCGGCCCCATCAATATGCCACTATTGTTAAGGTCAATCATATTGTAAACGATTTTAATCGTACCAAAGCCCCCTTGATCGATTTGTTATGTCAATATGAGTATTATGACAAATCACATTTTCGCAAACAATTTCGAGCGATAACACATACAACACTTTCTTCCTACATGGGCTTTCAGAATGAGGCCGCTCAGTCGTTTTTAAAGCAGATTGCATTTTAGTCGGTTTTTTACCCCCTACAAGGCTTTAACTACCATTATATTTATTTAAAATTTAACTCTAGGCTCTGTTGTTCTAAACATCTGCCTATTATGTAGTTTATTCAATCTTGTTTCCCCACTTAAGTAATAATATAATTAAAATTATGAGAACTAAAATGAAATCTTTTTTATGGGGCTTTGCGCTACTTTTATTTTTCATCGCTTGTGAAAAAAGCAATAATGCCGCACCGATTACTGAAACTGAAGATATTATTTCTGAAGAGCCAATAGGTGATGTTATTGAAATGGGCACAATTACATTGAACCCAACAATAAAAGACATGATACAGGTGAAAACGGGTAAAGGACCTACTTTAAATGAGGTGCTTGATAATATCATCGTTGTTATTAAAGATTCTGATAATAAAATTGTAGTTAATAACAATTATCGAAATCTACCAGAATTTATTGAATTAGTGCCAAACACTAATTATCGTCTAACGATGCAAAATAAAGAAATGCAACCGGCAAGATATGATATTCCGTTGTATGGTAGTGATGTTTTATCAGAACCTATTTTTTTCGATGTAGTTTCTGGTCAAAATATGGTAATAGACGTTGTTTTAAAACTATTAGATGTTGTAGTTAGTATTACTTTTTCGGAGGCAATAAAGATAAAATATCCAGATATTAGTGTGGAGGCCTATCTTTTTTATGTTAGTAATGAAACTGATTATTACCCACTTTCATGGAATATTCTTGATGTAGGTAGGCTGGGTTATTTCCATGTGGGTTATAATGGAGGTATTGAAGCAGAATTGGTTGTTACTATTACAGCATCAAACGATTTAGGTGTAGAAATTGAAACAGAGAAAATTTACAATAATATAACAGCCAATCAATATTATTCCATCTCCATTGAAGAAGCTGAAGATTCCTTAATAAGTTTTAACGTAACCCTTAGTGATGAAGAAGTAATTAACGATACCATTACTTTCCCGAATTAACACATACTAACTAATAATTAGCTTATCTAATTATTTGAGTTGGCCTCTTGTTCAATACTAATAATATATAAATACTAGCGATGAAAAATGTTCTAATTACAGGCTGTAGCAGTGGTTTTGGTTACTTAACTGCATTGTTATTAGCCCGAAAAGGGTATAAAGTATGGGCAACTATGCGCAATGTCTTAACAAAAAATAAAGCTAAGAAAAAAGAACTTTTAGTAATAGCCGAAAAAGAAAAATTGCATATCTCAGTTCTTGAACTAGATGTGACTATAGAAACATCGGTAACAAAAGCAATTGACTTTATCATTAACGAAGACGGTACTCTAGATTACTTGGTCAACAATGCAGGTTATATGTTTGTAGGATTAACCGAGGCCTACACGATAGCACAGGCAAAAGACCAATTTGAAACAAATTTCTTTGGAGTATTGAGAATGGTAAAAGCTATCGCACCGCACATGCGTAAACAAAAAGAAGGATTAATTGTAAATGTAACTTCAATAGCGGGGCGTCTAACCTTTCCGTATTTTGGAATTTATTGTGCGAGTAAACATGCAGTAGAAGCGTATTCTCAGGCTTTACGGTATGAACTAGCCCCTTGGGGTGTTGAAGTGAGTTTGGTAGAACCAGGGCCCTTTGGAACAAATTTGTTGTATTCAGGCCCTAAAGAGGCAGATCAGGCCATATTTGATAGTTACTATAAGCAAAAGGATGAACCGGCCGCACTACTTAAATTTTTTGATGGCTTTTTTCAATCATCAGAGGCCCCAAATCCACAATTGGTGGCTGATGATATTGCGATGTTAATAGAAACTAAACGAGGTGAAAGACCAGAAAGAGTGGTTTCTGGTGTTGGTTTTGGAGCTGAAGATTATAACCAAAAAGTATATCCTATTCAACAATCGGTAGTAAAGGATGCTTTGCAATTGCAGCATCTAATGAAGTTAACGCGATAGTTATATTTTTTAGAAATGTATTCATTTAAAACACATATATGAAGCAACATTACGTGATAATATTCTTATTAATAAGCACTTCTGTAAATGCACAATCTTTAGAAAAAAGCATTACTGCAAACGCTGGAATTTCCTTTACAGAATCAAATAGTGCTTTGGCCTTTACTATAGGCGAACCCATAATTGGTGCCATTTCTGAAAAGGAGTCTATTCAACAGGGGTTTTGGGCGGGTGGATTATTTGTAGAGAACATTACCACAGAAGATGATTTGGCAGGTATTAGTGTCTATCCAAATCCGGTTGCCAATGTGCTAACGGTTTATACCAACCATAAAAAGGTGTATGGTGTTACGCTATTCTCGGTTAGTGGGCAGCGTGTATTAATACAAAATATTACATCCGAACAATTAGAACATCACTTAGATGTAAATCACTTAGCAAAAGGAGTTTATGTATTACATCTGTATGTAGAAGGTTATAATAATGGAAAATTATTTAAAATACTTAAAGAATAAATTTTCAATTTTTTTTTAAGCATCTATTAAATAACTAAGGGTAGTAGAATTAAAAAGAAAATGGGAATAAAATAGAAATTATGAAGCGAAACTACTTGACAATTATACTGTTATTGGCATTGTTTTTTACAATTGCAACTAGGGCTCAATCCAAACAGAAGAATTTTATTAATTATCAAGGTGTAGCGCGTAATGCTGAAAGTAAACTTATGGCTAATGAAACAATGACCATTGGTATTGCTTTAAAATTTGGTGGTTCAACGGCCATTACGGCATACGAAGAAACGCATTTGATTACTACTGATGCCAATGGTGTGTTTAGTCTTAAGATAGGTGACGGAACACCTACTCACGGTAAATATGATGCACTACATTGGGGAAAAGAGGCCGTATACCTAACTACCTCACTAAATGATAAAATACTTGGTACTACAGAGATGATGGCTGTACCCTATGCTATAAGTTCTGGCGATGCTGATGATCAATCGGCTAGTGAAGTGCCTTATAATAATACAATTTCGGGCTTAAAAGCAGTAAATACACAAGAAGCTATAGATGAATTGGTGGGCAGTGGTTCTGTTGACGCCGATGCCGACCCTACCAATGAAATTCAAACCTTAAGTTTTGATGTTGCTACCAATGAAATTAGCCTTACGGATGGCGGAAAAATTACAATTCCAACTGGTGGTACCGACGCCGATGCGGATCCAACGAATGAATTTCAAATATTGAGCTTTAACACTACAACTAACGAATTAGCCTTGAGTGATGGTAATGCGGTAACGATACCCAGTGGTGGTACCGACGCCGATGCTGACCCTACCAATGAAATTCAAACCTTAAGTTTTGATGTTGCTACCAATGAAATTAGCCTTACGGATGGCGGAAAAATTACAATTCCATCTGGTGGTACCGACGCCGATGCGGATCCAACGAATGAATTTCAAACATTGAGCTTTAACACTACAACTAACGAATTAGCCTTGAGTGATGGTAATGCGATAACGATACCCAGTGGTGGTACCGACGCCGATGCCGACCCTATCAATGAAATTCAAACCTTAAGTTTTGATGTTGCTACCAATGAAATTAGCCTTACGGATGGCGGAAAAATTACAATTCCAACTGGTGGTACCGATGCCGATGCGGATCCAACGAATGAAATTGATGTTACCGAGCATTCAGGACTTTTACTTGGCGATGGTGATTTGGTAACCGGGCTGGTAGGTACTGCGGACGGACAAGTAGCGAAATGGGATGCAACAATAGGTACTTGGATTGCCAGCACTGATGAAACTGGTGGTGGTACTACTGATAACTCAACTGGTTTAGAAGCCATAGATGAGGGTAATGGTACTGGTTGGCGTTTAAAGGGTGTAGATACTGACAATTATGGGCCTATTGGAAAATATGCAATTGATTTAAGTTTTAGTGATGATTTTTCTACTTCTTATGGTGCTACTGGACCCTATTCCTATGCGGCCGGCAGTAGAACCACCGCATCAGGAGATAATTCGACAGCAAAGGGGCAAGGGACAGTTGCATCAGGAGATTATTCGACAGCAATGGGACATTCGTCAGTTGCATCAGGAGATTATTCGACAGCAATGGGGGTGGCAGTTGCAGTAGCAGATTATTCGACAGCAATTGGGCAAGGGACAGTTGCATCAGGAGAAAGCTCGACAACAATGGGTTCTTATACCGAAGCTAGAGCATTAAGTTCTTTGGCTATAGGGCAAATGAATATAAGTGGTGGGTCAGCTACTAATTGGGTAGATGAAGATCCATTATTTGAAATTGGAAATGGTAGTCTTTCAAATGGACCTCATAATGCGTTTACCGTATTAAAAAATGGTAATGTAGGCATAGGTGAACACCAACCTGTAAGTTTATTAGAGGTAGCTCATGGAAATAATGGGCCAACACCTTCAAATAGAACTAATGCATTTAGTATAAAAAATTTGAACACTGGAGGGTCTTGGCAATTTCATACCTCTGGTGGTGGTTTATTATTAGCAAAAGATGGTGAGTTTAGAGGGGCATTTGTAGGTGATACTGGTGAATATACTACTGTTTCAGACAGAAAAGTAAAGCGAGATATTATACCTCTTAAGTCTGGTACCTTACACAAAGTATTACGGCTCAACCCGGTTAGTTATTTAATGAAAAATCAAAAAGACACTAAGCGTAATTTGGGTCTTATTTCACAAGAAGTACAAGAAATATTCCCTAGTCTTACCGAGTATGTGCCAGCTTCTGATTTACTCTCTTTATCGTATACTGAACTAATACCCATTTTAATAAAAGCGGTACAAGAACAACAAGCAATGATTGTGAATCAAAATTCAAAAATTAATACTTTAAGCGCAGAAGTTTCGGAGATAAAAACGTTGCTGGAAAATTTAAAATCTAAAAATGATATTTCGAATTAATTATTCTAGAATTTTGGCTTAATACTTTTTCTACAAGCAAAAAGAAAAAGCCCTTACATAGTGAACAATATAAGGGCTTTTAAAAATTATTTATAAAATAAATGTCTTAGATGTTCTTAGCTAACCAGTCACCAACTTCACTGGTTTTATAAGCCTTTCCACCTTCTGCTAAATCTTCAGTGACAAATCCTTCAGCTAAGGATTTATTTACAACATCACGTATCGCTTGTGCCTCAGCAGTTAAATCCATATCTTCAAATAACATAGCTGCAGATAATACTGTTGCTAACGGATTTGCAATATCTTTTCCTGCTGCTTGTGGATACGAACCGTGAATAGGCTCATAAAGCGATACTTTGCTACCTACAGATGAAGAAGGCATTAAGCCCATAGAACCTGCAATTACAGAAGCTTCATCCGTTAAAATATCACCAAATAAGTTGGCTGTAATCATTACATCGTAATCTTTTGGCCATTGTACCAATCGCATTGCAACAGCATCAATAAACTCATAAGATACTTCAACTTCTGGATAATCTTTTTCCATTGCCTGAACCGTTTCTCTCCAAAGTCTTGACGATTCTAATACATTGGCTTTATCTACACAACATAATTTTTTAGAACGTTTCATTGCCATTTCAAAGCCTTTTGTCGCTAATCGCTCTATTTCAAAACGTTGGTAGGTCATGGTGTCAAAAGCTGTGTTACCATCATCTTTTCTACCACGTTCTCCAAAATAAACGCCTCCAGTTAATTCACGTAAAATTATTAAATCTGTTCCTTCAATACGTTCTCTTTTTAAAGGAGACTTGTCTATTAATGATGGAAATGTAAACGTTGGACGTACATTAGCAAATAATCCAAGTTTTTGACGCATTTTTAATAAACCTTGCTCTGGACGTACTTTTGCAGTAGGGTCATTGTCAAAACGTGGATGACCAATGGCGCCGAATAATACTGCATCTGCATTGGCACAAACCTCATGTGTTGAATCTGGATAAGGTTCTCCAACGGCATCTATCGCTGCAGCACCAGTTAAAGCTGGTTTCCAGGTGATGTCGTGATTATATTTTGTTGCGATTGCATCGCATACTTTTACCGCTTGATCAATTACTTCGGGGCCGATTCCATCTCCGGCTAATAATGCAATATTTAATTTCATTCTTATTTACTTTACGCGTAATGCATTATGCATCTCGCTCTTTTTAATCTTTGTTAATTTACTATAAACTGTTTTACTTAAAAGTGCTTAAATAATATTCAACATCTTTTCAGTTGCTTTAATTGCTGATACTGTTTGATCAGAATCTAACCCTCTTGAAATAAATTCTTTCCCATTAGTTTCCCACGTAATTATTGTTTCACATAAGGCATCAGAATTACTTCCTGGTGGTATGCGTACCGCGTAATCAACCAAAGTTGGCAGTTCTACTTTCCGTGAATCATAAATTTTACGCAATGCATTCATAAACGCATCATATTGTCCATCACCAGAAGCGTTTTCCTCATAACTCTTACCATTTATTTCCAATGCTAGGGTAGTGGAAGGTTGTAAGCCTTTAGCGTGTGTTAATACATATGATTTTACAAATACTTTTTGCTGATAATCGGTATCTAGAACATCGGAAATAATATACGGTAAATCTTCTTTGGTAACACGTTCTTTTTTATCACCTAATTCAATTATTCGGGCCGTTACTTTTTTTAACTCATCGTCATTTAAGGTTAATCCAAGTTCTTGTAAATTCTTTTGGATATTGGCCTTTCCTGACATTTTTCCGAGTGCGTATTTCCGTTTACGGCCAAAACGCTCAGGCATTAAATCACTAAAGTATAAATTGTTTTTATTGTCTCCATCTGCATGTATGCCAGCTGTTTGCGTAAATACGCTATCACCAACAATTGGTTTGTTTGATGGAATTCCAACACCGGTAAATGCCGAAACTAATTTGCTCACTTTAAAAAGTGCTTTCTCAACTACCTGTATTTTAATCTCAGGTAAAAAGTCGTTAATTACAGCTATTGTGCTTGCCATAGGTGCATTACCCGCGCGTTCACCCATTCCATTTACGGTAAGGTGTAAACCATGACAACCAGCTTTTAAGGCCTCCATAACATTTGCTACACTTAAGTCGTAATCATTATGACCATGAAAATCAAAATGTAAACTCGGATAACGTTCAACTATTTCAGAAATAAATTTAAAAGTCTCGGTATGTGTTAAAACACCTAAAGTATCTGGTAATAATATTCTTTTTACAGGTTGAGTTGCTAAAAAATCTAGGAATTGAAATACATATTCTGGAGAATTTCGCATTCCATTACTCCAATCTTCTAAGTAAATATTATTGGTAATTCCTTTTTTCTCAGCCTGCGAAAATACCTTAGCAATTTCAGAAAAATGTTGTTCTGGTGTTTTCTTTAATTGGTGGGTTAAATGGTTTAAAGACCCTTTAGTCAAAAGGTTTTGCACCTTTGCACCTGCTTTTTCCATCCATTTAAGCGAAATTCCACCATCGGTAAATGTGAGTACTTCAACATTTTCTATATGTCCATTTTCAGAGGCCCAACTGGTAATTTGTTGTACAGCCTCCAATTCTCCATCAGACACTCTAGCAGAGGCTACTTCAATGCGATTCACCTTTAGCTCATCTAAAAGTAATTTTGCTAATGTTAACTTTTCGGATGCTGAAAATGACACTCCAGATGTTTGTTCTCCATCGCGGAGTGTCGTATCCATTATTTCAATGGTTCTTTTTTTCATTGTGCTACTTCTCAAGTATGATTCTACTACTTGATTTGGGGTTTAACTAAAGTGACTATAATGGTGTATTTTTTGCGAATGTTTGAATATTTTCTTTAATATTCAATAAGTAGTCAATATCGTCAAAACCATTAGTCATGTTCCCCTTTTTGTATTCATTGATTGCAAAAGATTCGCTTTCACCGGTGGCAACAATTGAAACTTTTTGGTCTAGCAAACTCACTTCAAATTCGGAATTTGGGTCTGCCTCAATTGCAGCAAATATTTTTTGCAAAAATTCTGCACTTACTTGTACTGGTAATACTCCGATATTTAAAC
Organism: Flavobacteriaceae bacterium EG-1; assembly: GCF_009649685.1. GTDB lineage: Bacteria > Bacteroidota > Bacteroidia > Flavobacteriales > Flavobacteriaceae > Aurantibacter_A. The sequence continues at coordinate 850,972 of NZ_WJPK01000001.1, read as the reverse complement.
AGTTACCTCTGAAAATATCAGCAAAGAAACTTGAGATTACGCATCTAAATCCATAATCATAAACAGCCCATGCGGCATGCTCTCTTGATGACCCTGAACCGAAATTAGCTCCTCCAACTAGTATTTTACCACTATATTTTGGATTGTTTAAAACAAAATCTTCCTTTGGTGAATTATCTTGATTATAGCGCCAATCTCTAAAAAGATTGTCGCCAAAACCTTTACGTTCCGTAGCTTTTAAGAAACGAGCAGGTATTATTTGATCGGTATCTACATTCTCTATTGGAAGTGGAACCGCAGTTGATTTTAAGGTTGTGAATTTATCGTATGCCATTTTATTAGCTTTTTGCCACTAGCGTATCGCTAATGGCATGTTTTATAATTTTTAGTAGCTACAGGCAAATTGCCATAAGCTAATAGTTAATTGGTTATGCCAATTCTTTCATTAATTCTCTTGGGTCCGTTACTTTACCAGTAACCGCTGCAGCAGCAGCTACCAATGGACTAGCTAATAATGTTCTAGAGCCAGGTCCTTGTCTTCCTTCAAAATTTCTGTTAGAAGTACTTACGGCTAATTTTCCAGGAGGTACTTTATCATCATTCATGGCTAAACAAGCAGAACATCCAGGTTCACGAAGTGCGAAACCAGCTTCTGTTAGAATATCTAATAACCCTTCTTCTTTTATAGCAGCTTCTACTTTATGACTTCCTGGTACTAACCAAGCAGTAACATTGTCTGCCTTCTTTTTACCTTTAACAATAGAGGCAAATGCTCTAAAATCTTCAATTCTACCATTAGTACAACTTCCTAAGAAAACAAAATCGATAGGCTTTCCAATCATGGAGTCACCTTCATCGAATTTCATGTATTGTAAAGATTTCTTATAAGTGGCTGCTCCCCCTTGTACGGCTTCAGCATTAGGAATATCATTCGAGATTCCGATACCCATACCAGGGTTGGTACCATAGGTTATCATGGGTTCAATTTTAGAACCATCGAAAGTTAATTCTTTATCAAATTCAGCTCCTTCATCAGTATAAAGTGTTTGCCAGTAATCCATTGCTGTATTCCAAGCATCACCTTTTGGAGTAAATTCTCTGTCTTTTACGTAATGAAAAGTTGTTTCATCTGGCGCAATCATACCGCCACGAGCTCCCATTTCTATACTTAGGTTACAAACGGTCATACGGCCTTCCATTGTCATATTCTTGAATACATCGCCCGCATATTCCACAAAATAACCTGTAGCCCCAGAAGTTGTCAATTGCGAAATGATAAATAGCGCAACATCTTTAGGGGTTACGCCGTACTGTAAATCACCAGTAATATTTATGCGCATACTTTTTGGTTTAGGCTGCATAATACATTGTGTAGCTAAAACCATTTCTACTTCAGAAGTTCCAATACCAAAGGCAATTGCACCAAATGCACCATGTGTTGATGTATGTGAATCACCACAAACAATAGTTGCACCAGGTTGCGTGATTCCATATTCAGGTCCTACAACATGTACAATTCCGTTTTTTTCATGGCCAAGTCCCCAATAAGAAATACCATATTCATTGGCATTTTCTTCAAGCATTTTCAATTGATTTGCAGAAAGTGGGTCTTGAACTGGTAGATGTTGATTAATTGTTGGTGTATTATGATCGGCTGTTGCGAATGTTTTTTCAGGATGCATTACGCGAATACCTCTATTTTTAAGACCCAAAAAAGCAACAGGACTTGTTACTTCATGAACCATGTGGCGGTCGATGAATAATACATCTGGACCGTTTTCAATCTGATGAACAACGTGTGAATCCCACACTTTGTCAAATAATGTCTTTTTCGTACTCATTGTCTTTGAATTCTAAGCTAACAAATCTAGTGAAAGTGCTTGTTTTAGGAAATTATTGGGATTCAAAATTACGATGTTCAACAAGTTAAATACAAATTCATGGCATAACATGACAACTATCCTATAATTTGTTATTAAGTTTAAATTAAATTTAGATTTAAAACCCAAATCGAACTACTAGATTTCACTTAAATAAATAATTTAGTAGCTGTTACGGTTAAAATTTTAGGAATGGTATGAGATTAGAATATGAAGATTTAAAAAATATTAAAACCAGAAGTGAACTTATTAAGTTAGCGAAGAAAAAAAAGGTTTCTATTTCGAAAGTATTGAAGAAAATTAAATATGAAACTGAGTTAGAGCAACTTCAATCTGAATTTGTGAACCTACAAAAATGGATAGCTAAAAATAATATGCGCGTTGCCATAATTTTTGAAGGTAGAGATGCAGCGGGAAAAGGAGGTTCTATTAAAAGATTTAAAGAACATTTAAATCCTCGTACTTCAAGAGTAGTTGCACTTACAAAACCTACAGAAGAAGAGAAGGGACAATGGTATTTCAGACGGTATATTAAGGTGTTACCTAATCCAAAAGAGATTGTGTTTTTTGATCGTAGTTGGTATAATAGGGCAGTAGTAGAACCTGTAATGGGTTTTTGTACGCAAAAACAATACAACAAGTTTATGGTGCAGGTTCCTGAATTTGAGCATCTATTATACGAAGATGATATGAAAATAATTAAATTTTGGTTTTCAATTTCAAAAGAGGAGCAGAAAAAAAGATTTGATGATCGTTTAGATAACCCGCTAAAACGTTGGAAATTTAGTCCGGTTGATATGAAAGGACAAGAATTATGGGATGACTATACACATTATAAAGAACAGATGTTTAGTAAAACGCATACTAATTTTAGTCCATGGATAATAGTAAAAACCAATGACAAGAAACAAGCTAGATTAGAAAGTATGCGGTATGTGTTATCACAATTCGATTATGATAGAAAAGGAGAATCGGGTATAAATTTATTACCAGACCCTGATATTATTACAAGGTACCACCGAAGTGCTATTCAAATTGATATTTAAATTTAAGATGATGAAAGAAAATGTACCTACTAGTGAAGACATGGATTTATTAAACAGTAAGCTAGGACTTTATGCTTTACTGAGAAATAAAAAAGTTAATGTAGATAAGGCTTTAGAGAGCACTAGGCATACCGTTAAATTAAAAAAAGCTCAAGAAGAATTAATTAAATTACATAATTGGGTCATTAATACAAATCAGAAAGTAGTTGTTCTTTTTGAAGGTAGAGATGCTGCCGGAAAAGGTGGAGCAATTAGAAGAATTACGGAATATATAAATCCACGACATTTTAAAATAATTGCATTGAATAAACCAAATAGTGATGAAAAAGAACAATGGTTTTTTCAACGATATATTAATCATTTACCAAAACCTGGAGAAATAGTATTTTTTGATCGTAGTTGGTATAATAGAGCAGGAGTAGATCCAGTGAATAATTTTTGTACGCAAGAAGAGTATGAAATATTTATGTCGCAGGTAAATGATTTTGAAAAAATGTTGTTGCAGTCTGGAACTTTTCTTATTAAATTTTACTTTTCTATATCTAAAGAAGAGCAGAAAAAGCGCTTTGATGAAATTAAAAAAAGCCCCTTGAAACGATGGAAAATGACTGATGTTGATCGCAAAGCTCAAGAATTATGGGATGATTATACAAAGTATAAAGAACGAATGTTTAACGAAACAAATACTGAAATAGCTCCGTGGATTGTTATTGAAGGGAATAATAAACCTATCGCGAGAATTAAAGCAATTCAGCATTTGTTAGAAATGATACCCTATGAACATGAATAGCTGGGTTCGAAATCTTTAATTACTTTCTATAAATCTAATACCTAACTAATATAAGTCCAGATATTTTTGTGTTTAACCAATTGGGCATAAGCGTGACGTATAATTGCATTTTCTCTTTTTTCTAGTGTAGGATCTTCCCTTAGACACTGAATGGCATAATATCGAGCGGTTTTTAAAATATCATTGTCCTTTACAATATCAGCAATTTTAAGGTTTAGCACACCACTTTGTTGTGTACCCATAAGGTCACCTGGACCCCGAAGCTTAAGGTCTACCTCAGCAATTTCAAATCCATCATTGGTGGCAACCATAGTTTCTAATCTAGTTTTGGCTTCATTAGAAAGTTTATGACTCGTCATTAAAATACAATAACTTTGGTCTGCTCCTCGCCCTACACGACCTCTTAATTGATGTAATTGAGAAAGGCCAAAACGCTCAGCACTTTCAATAATCATAACTGAGGCATTAGGTACATTAACTCCTACTTCAATTACGGTTGTGGCTACCATTATTTGAGTTTCACCTTTTACAAAACGATTCATTTCAAAATCTTTATCGGCTGGTTTCATTTTACCATGGACAATTGAAATTTGATAATTTGGTAATGGGAAATCACGTGCTACACTTTCATAACCATCCATTAAATCTTTATAATCCAACGCTTCAGATTCTTGTATAAGTGGGTAAACCATATAAATCTGGCGCCCTTTTTTTATTTCATCACGAATGAACTGAAAAACTTTTAGTCGATTAGAATCAAATCTGTGCACTGTTTTTATAGGTTTTCTACCGGGTGGAAGTTCATCTATTACTGAAATGTCTAAATCTCCATACAAACTCATTGCTAAGGTTCTAGGAATAGGAGTAGCTGTCATTACCAATACATGTGGTGGAAACCTGTTTTTATGCCATAATTTTGATCGTTGCGCTACACCGAAACGGTGTTGTTCATCTACAATAGCGAGTCCTAAGTTTTTGAATTGCACTTTATCTTCTAACAAAGCATGAGTGCCAATTAATATTTGTAATTCTCCACTTTCTAATTGCTCATGGATAGGTTTACGTGCTGACTTTTTTACTGATCCAGTAAGTAGCGCACATTTAATATTAGTACCTGCTAATAATTCAGAAATACCTGTGTAATGTTGGTTAGCGAGAATTTCTGTAGGTGCCATTAAGCAAGCTTGAAAATCATTATCGATGGCTAAAAGCATTGTCATTACGGCTACTATTGTTTTTCCCGAACCAACATCACCTTGCAATAATCTATTCATTTGCGCATTACTTCCTAAATCGGCACGAATTTCTTTAATTACCCGTTTTTGAGCATTCGTTAATTCAAAAGGAAGGTGGTTCTTGTAGAAATCATTAAAAAGTTTACCAACTTGATCAAAGTTAAAGCCTTTAATTTTCTGTTTACGCAACATTTTTTTGGATATCAGTTGCAATTGAATGTAGAAAAGTTCTTCAAATTTTAACCGAAATTGAGCTCTTGCTAATAGTTCCTGATTTTTTGGAAAATGAATATTAAAAAGGGATTCGTTTTTAGGTAATAGTTTTAATTCTTCTAATATATTTTCAGATAATGTTTCCTGGAATCGACCATGTGTATCTATAAATAGTTGTTGTACCAATTTATTGATTACGCGGTTGGTAATGCCTTTGTTACTTAATTTCTCAGTAGAGGGATAAACAGGTTGCATTGATACCTTAAGCCCTTTGTCATTGTCTTTTAATAGTTCCATTTCGGGGTGTGGCATTGAAAATTTGCCACTATACCAATTGCATTTACCAAAAATCACATAAGGTTCATTAAGTTTTAAGTTTTCACGAATCCATTTTTGTCCTCGGAACCAAACCAATTCCATTTCACCGGTATCATCCTTAAAAGTCGCTACTAAGCGTTTTCCTTTTTTTTGTTCTACCGTTTTTATGTGTATAATTTTACCCTTAATCTGAACATCTGCATTACTGCGCTGTAATTCAGCAATTTTATAATATTGAGTTTTATCAATATATCTATTGGGAAAAAGATTTAATAAATCTTGAAATGTTTTTATGCCTAATTCTGATTGTAATGTGTCGGCCCTATTCGGACCAACTCCTTTTAAATATACAATCGGAGTTTGTAGATTAACATTCATGCGACTAATTTAGTTGTTAGACCTTAACACGACAAACTAAAACATTAAATTTGGACTTGACTTTGTTGTCTTTATGCTTATGAAACGAATATTTATACTTTTTTATCTCGTACTTTCCAATTTTCTAGTAGCGCAGGAACAGGATAAAATTGACTTTATAAAAGCTACAATTAATGTTGAACCGAAGCCGATAAAAAAACAAATTGTAGGAAGTGTGCTTTATGAGTTTAATGTTTTAAAAGATATAGATTCTGTTTTTTTAGATGCAAAAAGAATGAAATTTACGGAAGTTAAAATCAATGGTAAAAAGAATAGCCATGTAAATGATAGCACTACAATTTCAATTTTTAAAAAATTTAAAAAAGGAAAAACGTATAAACTTAAACTAGTTTATTCGTGCAACCCAAAACAAACTGTTTATTTTTTGGGTTGGGATGATGCTATCTCAGGTAATGAACAAATTTGGACCCAGGGTCAAGGTAAATATACAAGTCATTGGTTGCCCAGTTTCGACGATATGGAGGAAAAAGTGGAGTTTGACTTAAATGTTAAAACTATAAACACTTATTCTGTTGTCTCGAACGGAAAATTAGTTAAAACAACTCAAGAAAACGATAATTTTAAAATATGGCATTTTGATATGTTGCATCCTATGAGTAGCTATTTATTAGCCTTTGCTATTGGAGATTATTATAAGCAAGAAATTAGAGCTAATAGCGGGGTTTCTATCGAAAATTACTATTATCCAAGAGATAGCTTACGTGTAGAACCAACATATCGTTATACGAAGGAGATTTTTGACTTTCTTGAAAACGAAATAGGAGTGGCTTATCCATGGCAAAATTATAAGCAAATTCCCGTAAGCGATTTTTTGTATTCTGGTATGGAAAATACAAGTGCTACCATTTTTTCAGATCAATTTATGATTGATTCAACTGCATACGTGGATAAAAATTATTTTAATGTAAATGCACATGAATTAGCCCACCAATGGTTTGGTGATTTGGTAACTGAAAAAAGTGGTGAGCACCATTGGTTACAAGAGGGTTTCGCTACCTATTATTCTTACTTGGCGGCGCAGCATGTATTTGGTGATGATTATTTTTATTGGAAATTATTCAATACAGCAAAAGCATTGCAAAAAATTTCTGATGATGGTGGAGGGCAAGCGTTAACAAACCCAAAAGCAAGTAGTGCTACTTTTTATGAAAAAGGAGCATGGGCACTTGTGATGTTAAAAGAGCAAATAGGAGTAGAAGCCTTTAAAAAAGGAATAGGAACTTATTTGAAAAAATACGAGTATGATAATGTAACTATTTCAAATTTTATTAAAGAAATGGAATTGGCATCAGGTCAAAATTTAAACTCCTATAAGATAAAATGGTTGGAGTCAACTGAATTTCCAACAGAAGAAGTAAAAACTTTTTTAATGACTCATAATGCTTCGATTTGGTTGTATTATGATGTAGAACAAATGTCTAATGAGGACATAAACAATATTTTGAAAAATGAAAAGCATCCTATACCATATAAAAATGAGGTTTTAAATAATCTTCAGGAAAACCCGCCATTGGAAGTAATATCAGAAGCGATTAAAAATTCAAAATTAGAGATAAGACAAAAGGCTTTACAATTGTTAGATAACATACCGCAAGATTTAAGAATTAATGTCGAAAAACTACTTTCCGATAAAAGTTACGTAACTCAAGAAACTGCCTTGTATAAACTATGGTCTAGTTTTCCTGAAAATCGGAAATTATATTTAGATCAAACCAAGCATATAGAGGGTCTTCCAAATAAAAATGTAAAATTGCTGTGGTTAACTTTAGCAATTTTAACAGAGGGGTACGAATCGTTAAAAACAAAGGAGTACTTTCAAGAATTAAGTGGTTATACAAGTCCCGAATATTCTTTTGAAATAAGACAAGGAGCCTTTTATTATTTAAATGAAACATTTGGATTTAATAAGCTAGCTTTATCAAACCTTGTGAAGGCTACCAATCATCATTCTTGGCAATTTAGAAAGGCTACAAGATCTATTTTGGATGATTTATTAAATGATATAGAGTACAAACCACGTTTATTAGAACTTGCTGAAGAACTAAAATCTGGGGAAACTCGTTATCTTAAAAGTAAACTAAAGGAATAATGCGTGCATTAGTAATATCGGGAGGAGGAAGTAAAGGTGCATTTGCCGGTGGCGTGGCTCAGTTTCTTATACAAGAAGCTGGCAACAAATACGAACTCTTTGTAGGAACCTCAACAGGTAGCTTACTTATTTCGCATTTGGCTTTAGGTAAACTTGATAAAATAAAGGATATTTATTCAAATGTAGATCAGAAAACGATATTTAATAATTGTCCGTTTGTTATTACAAAAAAGTATGGGGTTGATGAGATTTCGATTAACCATTGGAATGTTGCCAAGAATCTAATTCGCGGTAAAAAAACCTTTGGAGAAAGCGAAAATCTAAGAAAACATATTCGACAAAGTTTAACGGTTGCTGAATTTGAAGAATTAAAAAAAGGACCAAATGATGTAGTCGTTACAGTTTCTAACTTATCACTAAACCAAGTAGAATATAAGTCTATAAATGATTGTACTTATGATGAGTATTGCGATTGGATTTGGATTTCATCTAATTACACACCATTTATGAGTTTAGTTCGTAAAAATGGTTGTGAATATGCGGATGGAGGTTTGGGTAGTATAGTGCCTATTGAAGAAGCCATTAGACGTGGTGCCACCGATATTGATGTTGTAGTGCTACATACTGAAGTGAATTATATGAATCGCATGCCTTCGCGAAACCCTTTTGAATTATTAACGACAATGCTGAGCTTTATTTTAGATAGAATTGAGAATCAGAATATTAGAATTGGTAAATTAGTTGCTAATCAAAAAAATGCCATAATTAACCTTTATTATACGCCTACCATATTAACTACTAATTCTTTGATTTTTAATAAAGAAAAAATGACACGTTGGTGGAAACGTGGATATTTATATGCTAAAAATAAAAATGAAGAAACCAATCCTATTGAGCCCAATGAATTGGAATAGAATTGGTTTTTATTATTTCAATTCGATAATTTACTTACCAAAGTTGACTAATTTCTTTTTTTACAAAGGCTAAAGCCGTTCCTGAAGGTGAGCTTTTATCCATTGTTTCGGTTAAAACATCTTCTCGTAGTTTATCTGCCGAATCAGTTTCACTTAATGCAGCTTTACGAATCATTTGAATTGTTGCACTTTTCGCAGCTTTAATTATATTCCAACACTCATCAGATAAATAAATTTGTTGCGAAAGATTATGTTCAAATTCGTTTTCAATCGTTTTAATTAATAAATTTTCATATGCTTCTTTATCAGCACTTTGCGGTGCAGTACGCACAACTAGATTAGGTATGGCAATACGTTCTAAGAAAAGTGCCATCCGTTCATAGGCCTGTAAACGTATAGGTAAAGTGCTTGCTTGCGTATCTTTTTGTAGCATAAAACGACGACGACCTTCCTCGTTTTTAGTGTGCATTTTAAAAAAATAATAGGCAACAACACCTGTAACTACTGCAGGTAATAAAAAGCCGAACATTTGTAGAATTCCTTCTTCTTGCATTTTGGTTGTGGTTAATTGGTTTCTGAAAATAGAACGATGTTTTTTTTCAAAAAGTATATGCGAAAACTTACTTTATAAGTATTAGAAAACCTCATAGACGAAAGGCCTACTACTAAATGGATCATCTGCAAATGCACAATAAAGTTGAAATAAATATAGAGCTACTACGTTATTTGATGACACTAATCACAGCGAAATCAATTCATTCGCTATATACACTATAATTATGCGTGTCAAAATTCCCTTATTTGCTTTCTTATTTATTTCTTTTTTTTCTTGTAATAAAACAGAGGACCCAATAAATCCAAAACCAATTGACGAGGACGATAAGAATCCCGAATTGACTATCAGCGGTTTTACGGATATTATCGAAACAACAATAGTGGTATCAATTGGTATTGTAGATGATTCTACTGTCGAGACCAAAGTGGTTCACAATGGAGAGGAAATCGCCACAAGTGCAGAGAAACAGTTTAACGTATCAATCAACCCTTATACCATTCCGGTAGGATCGACTGATTTTATCGTAACTGCGAAGGATGCCATGGGTAATGAGATTTCTGAAACACATACTGTTGAGATTAAACATCTATTAATGACCTATGAATATGACGCCAGTGAGAAATTTACCGGTCAAACAAATTGGGTGTTTTTCAATAGTCATGAAAAAACTGAGTTGGCAGCATTAGAACTTGAGGCCGGTGTTCATAAGATTTACACCGATGAGGTAATTTTGGAAAACAGCGTGTATTTTTCTGCAGTTCGTAATACATTTATAGAGGGAGATGATTCGTATAAAAACCTTTTTGTCCAAACCTATGAAATACCGTTAGGTGACACTAGGTCTTCAAAAATATATTATGAATCTGCACCTTGGGAAAATACGGTGGACGTACAATTGAACGGAGTGCCTTTTGTGAATGGTCGCTCACAGTATGTAGCTACAGGACCAAACTACGCTACAAGAGGATTTGACGGGGACAATTCGTCTACTATTCTGAACATTTCATATGAAACGGCTGAACCTATTTACATAAGAACGAATTCACAAGGTAGTACCCCTTTTGATGGTAAAAAAGAAAATTATTTCTACACAAAGATATTGCCAATGGAAGGAAACAATACCATGGTAGTGGAGTCTGACGCTTTCGTAAATGCGGAAAACAATAAAAAAATTGATATTCCTGTGCACGATGCTGGTACATTTCGTGTTATTAGATACGGTTCAATAAGTGAGCAAGATTTTATGGATTCTAAATTGCACACAATCTATAATGTCTCTGAAGCATCTGATAATCCTCGTGACTATGTTGACCTGCCGATTATTTCTGATATGGATAGTTATTCTTCGGACATCTCGTACTCTAGAAATGGTGTTTCTTTTAGTATTCATGCGGTCGAAGATTTAAGTTTAAACACCGAAATGCCAGATTGGACAGTAGGGGGTAAGGTAAACGACACTATTTTCGAATTGACGGCAAACAACCCGGAAGTAGACCTTTATACCATATTTTATAACAACCAAGATATAACTCCTGATTACAGTAGAAGTCATCGATTAAGATGGAATTACATCGTATCTGTTGATAGCTCCGGTTTGAAAAAGATTCCACGATTGCCTTTGCCCGAGGCTCTTGTAATAGAGATGAACGCACCAATATATGAATCTACCAATGAAATGGAATGGTCTAGTACTCTAGCCGTGAATTATGATAAATATAAAACTCATAATGAATATCTTGAATATTCAGTATTTAATCGAAATATTGCGCCCAACAATAAATTTACTAGAACTCAAATGAGTTTTAGAAATCCTGATTATTCTAGTAAATCGGCAAAAGAATATTCAGATGAATTTAGCAAGATGCATTGGTAGTATTCTCAGAGTATTACAAGGCCATGTGATATAAACGAGAATTTAGTACGTTTTCCTATAGGCGAGATATAATTATGAGTCTAGGGCAGAACCTATGGAATTATTTAAATAAAAAACTACATGAAAAAAGTTGCCCGAAAAGAGCAGTTTTTTTCATTTAAGAATTCATGTTTATATAATACCTTCTTTTTACATTTTGGTAGTAGTTAATGGGTTTCTGAATATAGAACGATGTTTTTTCGAAAAGTAATTGTACCAAGTAACTACATTATATTGATGAGCTTAGTTTTGCGACTCAACTAATATATTGTCTGTTGTTCTAATGATGTGCATAAAAATAAGTTTCAAACGTTCGAGAATTACCAATCCTTTAATTTTTGAACATGAGACACAAGCTTTCTTTAATAAGTGTTCTTTTAATTTCTTTTTATTCTTGCGAACAAACAGAAGACTCAATAACTAATATTCCTAATAATGAAGATTCAACAGAAGATATTAAAGAAGACCTAGTTGAAGTTGATGAAACGGCACCAGTTTTGACAATAACAGGATTTACAGATGTTATAGAAACTATTTCTGATGTATCAATAACAATTGAAGATGATTCTTCGGTAGAAACTAAAGTATTCTATGAAGGAGAAGAAATTGCTGTTAGTTTAGATAAGCAATTAAATTTTGCGGTAAATCCTTATATTTTACCTGTCGGGGATTTAGATTTTGAAGTTATTTCCATTGATGATTTAGGCAATGAAACAACCGAAATCCTTACAACAGAAATTAAACACCTTTTGATGACCTATAATCAAAGATCTAGTGAAAGTTATTCCACTAATTGGTTGTTTTTTAATAGTTTGGAGGGAACAGAATTAGCAGTTGTTCAGCCAATTATTGGCGAATTAAAAATATATACCGATGAAATCATTCTTGAGGATAGAATTTTATATTCATATGCTCGATTAGAAGAATTTACATACGGTAGTGGTAGTGATAGACAACTACATATATCAACATTTGCCATTAATTTGGGGGGTACTAAAGTATCACCTGATTTATCAACTGATTATGAAGGTCCTGAAAGTATTTTAGAGGTTACAATAAACAATGTACCATTTCAAAACTATAGTCCAGATTATACTTCTTCTGGTTCAGGTTATTATACAACTGAATTTGAAGGAGATGAAACACACACTGTTTTAACAATTAAACATGTTGCAGAGAACCCTATATATGTAGTTCCTAATTATTATGGAAGCACATATTTTGATGGAAAAAAAGAAAATTATAAATATGCAAAGCTCTTGCCAGAATCAGGAAATTCTTCTATGGAGGTAGATATAAATGAATTTTTGCAAGCTGAAGATAATTTTAAAATTGATATACCTGAGCATGACGCTGGTACTTTGTTTTTTTATCGTAAGGGTATAGAGAATTATGAAGAATTTAATGAAAGATTATTCAATATTTATTGGATGGATGAAGATGAAGAACAAGAATTAGTTACTTATCTAGATTTACCGAAGTTTTCTACTATGAATGAATATAAAAATGAAATAGGCTATTCAAAGGATGGAGTTTATTATAGTAGTAATGGTAACGATAGTAGTATTGAAGTTGATTTCCCAAACTGGAATTCGGAGATTGAAGTAACTGAAACTGAAATTAAATTAATAGAAAATAGCCCTGATGTTGATTATTATGCTATTTCTTTGGATAAAAGACAGTTCGAAAATTCAGAAGGTAGAGTTTTTAATTGGAATTACAGTGTGTTTGGAAAGGACAATGGTATCAGAAACGTTAAACGCTTAGCATTGCCAAAATTAATATCTGAAGAGTTGAATGAAGCATTTTTTGAAACAGCTGATGATTTAGAATTATATAGAGAAGTAAGGTATGATTATAAGGATATTGAATCTTATGATGAAATTTTAGACCTAGATGTGTTTCATCAATTTGTACCTGATGCAACATTGTTTTTAAGAAGTACCAATGAAATATTTCCTACATCTTTTTCAAATAAAAGTACTCAATTAAATAAAAAAGCAATTATACAAGACGAGAAACATCAAAGGTTTGGAGTAAACCCTGATTTTTAGATTTTTATAAATTAGCTAATTCATTAAATAAAAAAGCCACTATTAATAGTGGCTTTTTTATTTAATATATAGAACTTTCAATTCTTCATCTCCTCTTTAACCATAGCGTAGAAATCGTCGTATTTAGGATGTATTTTTAGGTTTATACCTTCTTTTAAATTTCCGTCTCTACCTAAAGATGATAATCGCTCTGGAGCAATTTCATACTTATTTTTTAGCACATTTTCAATAGCTAAAGCCTGTTGTGCCGGAGTGTTTAAATCGCCTGTCATACTAAGACCTTCTACAGTTAATGTAGTTGTAGGGTTTGCCGTCAACATAGCCGCAATTTTACCTAGCCATTCTTCGGTACTTGCAGTAACACTCGTTCCAGTATCACTTCCAAATACCGTTGCTAATTTTTCAGAAATAATAACAGCTCCGTTAGAAACGCCAATTTTTGCATTTTCACCTAAAGTTTGTTTGGCATTTGTTAAAACGATAAGTGCTGTAGAATCATGGCTAGCAAGTGTTGCTTTAATTTTTTTCAATTGTGCTTCCTTTGCCTCAATGGTCGCCATAGCTGTATTTACGATACTTGTATTTTTGTTGGATACTTCTGCAAAACTATTTAAGTTTTTCATTAATGTAAGATTTGCATCTTGTAATTCTGCTACTTGTTTTTTATAGGTAGCCGCTTCTGTTAAGCCAATTTTTTCATTTTGTTTAGCATGAGCAACTTCAGATGAAACTGAATCTAATTGCGTTTTTAACATAGCTACCTCAGCAATTAAATCACTTTTTCGCTGTGCGTTTGTAATGGTGCATAAAAATAAAATTGCACAAAAAGTAAGTATTTGTTTAGTCATATTTGATACTTGTTTATTTTTTAATCTATGTTCTTACAAATATACAATTGTAAATTATTTGAGTGATTCGGATTTTGATAATTAAGTCAATCAAAAAAAGTGAATCTTTCAATTCTTATACTTTTAACGTAATGCTTTGATGTTTAATATAATTAGCAATTAGGTTATTTTTTATTTAGGTAATCTAAACTCAATTGTGTTAAAGTCTTTACTCCTAAAAGCATTCCATTATCATCAATTAAAAAGTCGGGAGTGTGATGCGGAAAAGATTCTGTATTCCCTGGTGTCATTCCACCTAGGAAAAAGAAAAATCCCGGCACTTCTCTTTGGAAATATGAAAAATCTTCAGCCCCTGTTACAGCTTTTTGTAATTGTACATTTTTTGCCCCAGCAACAGATTGCATAGTTGGTAACATTTTTTCAACTAAATCTGGGTCATTATACGTAATGTCGGTGGCATCTTTTATAACGCATGTAGCCTCTCCACCATAAGCCTTTGCAATGTCAGCAACCATTTCAATCATTCGTTTGTTTAGCTTTTCTTTCATATCATAATCTAGTGTTCGAATAGTTCCAATCATTTCTGCAGACTCTGGTATTATATTAAAACGAACACCACTTTTAATTTTTCCCACAGTAATAACTGCAGCTTCTTCGGTAAGCTTTGTTTCTCTACTAATAATAGTTTGTAAACCGTCAATTATTTTTGCACTTATTAAAATTGGATCAATCCCAGACCAAGGTTGTGAACCATGACTTTGTTTACCCTTTACGTTAATGACAAAACTTTGAGCTGCCGCCATTATTCCTCCTGGTTTATAGCGAATTACGCCAACGGGAGTTTGTGAGTTTATATGTAATCCAAAAATTGCATCAACTCTGGGGTTTTCTAATACACCTTCTTTTATCATTAATAATGCGCCACCTTCTTCACCTGGTGGTGGTCCTTCTTCGGCTGGTTGAAAAATGAATTTGATGGTGCCTTTAATTTTGTCTTTATGTTTTGAAAGTATTTCAGCAACTCCCATTAAAATAGCCGTATGAGTATCGTGCCCACAAGCGTGCATTACACCAACCTTTTCGCCTCGAAATTCGGTAGTTACGGTAGATTTAAAAGGTAAATCGTTTCTTTCTGTGACTGGTAATGCATCAATATCTGCTCTTAAGGCAACTACTTTACCCGGCTTATTGCCTTTCAAAAGACCAACCACACCTGTATGGGCAACACCTTTTTGAACCTCAATACCTAAAGCCTCTAAATGATTGGCTATCTTTTCGGCAGTTTTAAATTCTCTATTACTCAATTCCGGGTGTTCATGAAACCAATGCCTCCATTCGATAACCTTAGGCTCTATGGTTTTAAATTCTTTCTCTAAATTTTGCGCTTGAATTTGAAATAGAAAGCCAAATAAAAAAAAGGTTAGAACAATTAACTTCTTCATAATACTTTTTTACTTTTCGTTGTTATTAAACAATTGGATATCAATTATTTTTTAAAATACTTTTTTGTAATCTTCTTCTTGAAACTGTACTAAAGCGGTCATAGCAGATAATGATAGTTGAACACCTTTTATTAAATCTGCTTTTGAAAAACCTTTAGAAACAAATGTTTGTCCGCAGAAAACTATTTTAACACCTGCATCAATTAAATCTTTAATTAATTTTTCATTAGGATTGTCTACTCCATGTTTGGCTTTATATGCTTTAGAAATTAGTAAGTCGTCAGAAGCATTCCCATGTATTACCAGTGCAACTTTCAATTGTGATACCGGAACCCCATCTTGCGCGTGCATGTTTAAAAATCTTGCTGCCGTATTAATACTACCATTAAGTTCTTGTTTATTTTTAGGGGAATAAGAAACATCGAAAAGTGCTTTGAAATTAAGATTGGTATTTGTTTTAAATTCTAATTGGTCTAATTTCCAGACTTTACCATAATCCATTATAACTGGGCCCGATTCTTGAGCTTGATTCGTATTTAAAAACGATAAAAGAATAATTGTAATCCAAAAAGAATTTATTGATGTTTTATTCATTCCATTAATTATTTGAAGAGAAATTTATTGAAATTGAAAGATAGCAAAATCTATTGTTTATAATTCTGAAGAACAACATTTTTCCTATAGCTATATAATAGCTAAATTCACACTTCTAAATTTATAGCATATTGAGTACGTTTATAGATGAATTGAATGATGCCCAAAAAGCGCCTGTTTTACATAAAGATGGACCGCTAATGGTAATTGCTGGGGCAGGTTCTGGTAAGACAAGAGTACTTACTTATAGAATTGCTCATTTAATGGCACAAGGGGTAGATTCGTTTAATATTTTGGCGCTTACATTTACAAATAAAGCAGCACGTGAGATGAAAAAACGTATTGCTGATATTGTAGGTAATTCTGAAGCTAAAAATCTTTGGATGGGAACTTTTCATTCTGTTTTTGCTAAATTATTGCGATACGATGGTTCTAAATTAGGGTATCCGAGCAATTTTACAATTTATGACACCCAAGATAGTCAGCGACTTATTTCAGCAATTATAAGAGAGAAAGCCTTAGATAAAGATGTTTATAAATACAAACAGATTCAAAATCGAATATCCTCTCTAAAAAATAGTTTAATTACGGTTAAAGCATATCTTCAAAATCCTGAATTAACTGAAGATGACGCTATGGCAAAACGCCCAAGGCTTGGAGAAATTTACCAAGAATACGTAGACCGATGTTTTAAGGCTGGGGCGATGGATTTTGATGATTTATTGCTTCGCACTAATGAACTGCTTACGCGTTTTCCTGAAGTTTTAATGAAATATCAAGATCGTTTTAGATATATTCTAGTAGATGAGTATCAAGATACTAATCACTCACAATATTTAATAGTAAAGGCATTATCAGATCGATTTCAAAATATTTGCGTAGTTGGTGACGACGCACAAAGTATTTATTCCTTTAGGGGAGCAAACATTAGTAATATTCTAAATTTTCAACGAGATTATGATAATGTTGGGGTATATAGACTTGAACAAAATTATAGATCAACTAAAAACATTGTTAATGCGGCTAACTCAATAATAGCGAATAACAAGAATCAATTAGAAAAAGTAGTATGGACCGCTAATGACGATGGGCCCTCAATTAAAGTTCATCGAAGTGTAACCGATGCTGAAGAAGGTCGTTTCGTAGCTGGTTCTATTTTTGAGAATCGTATGCAAAAACAATTACCTAATGGTGATTTTGCAGTATTATACCGAACGAATTCTCAGTCTAGAGCTATCGAGGATGCTCTGCGTAAACGAGATATTCCTTATCGTATTTATGGTGGTTTATCATTTTATCAAAGAAAAGAAATAAAAGATGTTTTGTCATATCTACGTCTTATTATAAATCCTAAGGATGAAGAAGCGTTAAAACGAATTATTAATTATCCAACTCGAGGAATTGGGCAAACAACCGTTGATAAACTAGTGGTTGCGGCGAATCATTATGGGCGTTCTATTTTTGAAGTGATTCAAAATCTCGATAAAATAGATTTGCGTATTAATGGAGGCACCAAAAGAAAATTACAAGATTTTTTAACCATGATTCAGAGCTTTCAGATAATGAATGAAAGTTCTGATGCTTTTACACTTGCAGAACACGTTGCAAAAAAATCTGGAATTTTAATTGAATTTAAAAAAGATGGAACTCCAGAAGGTATTGCCCGAATGGAAAATATTGAAGAGTTATTAAATGGTATTAAAGATTTTGTTGAGGGACAAAAAGAAATTGCAGATGCCACAGGAAATATTTCCGAATTTTTGGAAGATGTTGCCCTAGCTACGGACTTAGATAAAGATACTGGTGAAGATGATCGCGTGGCTTTAATGACAATTCACTTGGCAAAAGGACTCGAATTTCCGTACGTTTATATTGTTGGAATGGAGGAGGATTTATTTCCTTCCGGAATGAGTATGAATACTCGAAGTGAACTAGAAGAAGAACGCAGATTGTTTTATGTTGCTTTAACAAGAGCGGAGAAGCAAGCATATTTAACCTACGCTCAAACTAGGTACCGTTGGGGTAAATTAATTGACTCAGAACCCAGTAGATTTATAGAAGAGATTGATGAAAAATATATTGAGAATTTAACCCCTATTGAAAATACTTACCGTTATAAGTCCCCAATTGATGCTGATATTTTTGGGGAAGTTGATAAGTCGAAATTAAGACAAGTAAAGCCAAAAAAAGGTATTGCACCAACGGTTGGTTCACCGAATGCTGCCCAATTACGAAAACTGCGAAAATTGAAACCAGAATTAGCAAAACCTGTAGCGAATTCTAATGTAATTGATGCTAATTTAGTTGAAGGAGCATTAGTAAATCATACTCGTTTTGGTAGGGGTAAAGTGTTGAAAATTGAAGGTGTTGGCAATGATAAAAAGGCTGAGATACAATTTGATCAAGGAGATATTAAAAAATTACTACTCCGGTTTGCTAAATTAGAGGTACTTTAGTGAGGATGGTTTTTAGCAGAGAATCATAACCTAATTTGATTATTAAATATTGGACGCTAAAAAAGAAGTTCTTACTAGAGTTGTTGGTGTTTTTGGACTTAGTGCTAATATTATTAATATTATTGTTGGTTCGGGGATTTTTGTACTACCCGCAATTGTTGCTGCAGCACTTGGCCCTTCTAGTATTTTTACATATTTATTTTGTGGTGTACTTATTGGATTAGTTATGTTGTGCTTTGCGGAAGCAGGGAGCAGATTAACAGCCTCTGGCGGAGCATATATTTTTATTAACACTGCGTTCGGACCTTATTTTGGATTCCTTACTTCTGTACTTTTTATTTTAGCATCTATATCAGCAGATGACGCTGTAGCAAATGCCGTAGTTAATATTGCAGGCTCCATATTTCCTATTTTTAAACTTGAAAGCATAAGAATTTTTATGTTTTTGCTACTTTTTGGTGGTTTTGGATATATAAATGTAATCGGGGTTAATAAAGGAATTAAAGTGGTTAAGTTAATTACAATTGCAAAATTAACTCCATTACTAATACTACTATTTTTTTCTTGGGAAGCGATATCTTTATCTAATCTTACTATTACCACCATCCCTACATTTAGTGAAGTCTCTAAAATTTCATTAATTCTATTTTTTGCCTTTCAGGGTGCTGAATCTAGTTTGTCAATAGGCGGTGAAGTAAAAAACCCGAAAAGTACTATTCCAAAAGCAATTTTCATCAGTATTCTTGTTATCTTAATATTATACATACTTATTCAAACTGTTTCGCAAGGGGTACTTGGATCATCCTTACCAACTTTTACAGAAAATTCTTTAGGCGAAGTAGCTAAGAAAATTTTCGGCCCTATTGGTTTTACTATACTAACAATGGGTGCTGCTATTTCAATGATAGGATATTTATGTAGTGCTATTTTGAGCATGCCAAGAGTATTGTATCAATCTGCTATAGACAATGTGCTACCAATTAAGTATTTGACAAAAATTCATTCTAAGTTTAAAACGCCTTATATTGCTATAATCACTTATGCTGCAATCGGATTATTGTTTGCTACCTTCGGTGGATTTGAACAGCTAGCGATTATATCAAGTGCCACAATTTTACTGATTTATTTAGGCGTCTCTTTATCGGTGGTTAAACTTAGGAAGATAAAAAGTAATCAAAAGAATGTTTTTAGAATTCCGGGTGGTATAGTGATTCCAATTTTATCTAGTTTGCTTATTATCTATTTATTATTGAATCTTGCTGAAAATGAATTCGTGCTTATTTTAAGCGTTATTATAGTTTTATCCGTTTTGTATTTTATAAAAAAGAAGTTGCCAATAAAGGGGTAATAATGATTACAAGGCTCATTATAAATTAGCTTCTATAAAGGCTTTTAATTTTATTGAAGTGTCCAATAAATCTAGTCCTAACCAGCCATGCCCTCCATTTTCATAATGTGTAAATTCATGTTTCACTTCCAACGATTCAAGTTTTTGATTTAAATCTATACCTTGTGAATTTGGAATTAAGGGGTCTTTTTTTCCATAAAATAATTGCGTTGGTGGTGAATTTTTTTCAACTTGAAATAACGGACTAACCTCTTTTAAAATTTCTACATCCTTACCAAATTGAAATATTAGGTTTTGTAAATCTTCATTTGTTGAATTTAAATAAGCATCATCCGAAAGATTGGTTGGTCCCACAATGCTAGTTACCATGTTTACCTGATTATTACCATCAAAAGCATATGACCATAGCAACGATAGATGTCCACCAGCACTAACGCCTAAGAAACCCAGTTCGGTACCGATTTGATATTCATTTTGTTTTAATTTTAAATGATTTACTACTGCCGAAATATCTTCGATTTGCATGGGGTAGGGCGGATTGTTTTCATCGGCTAACCTATAATTCATGTTTACAACTGCAATAGAAGGAAGTTGCTCCCTAATAAAGTTCTTAAAATCATTTGTATCTGCTTTATCACCCTCATTCCAACCTCCACCATGAACTAATATCATAATTTTGGTATCTAATGTTCTATTTTTAGGAAGATATATGTCATACACCTGTTTTATATGTTCACCATATGAAACATTAATTAATTGTTGTGTTTTTGCAGTGTCAATTAATGATTCTTGTATTTCATTTTTGGTAGTACATGAGGATAATATCAAAAAAGCAGCAAAAACGAAGTGTACGATATTTTTCATCATTGTAAATAATCCTTACTTTGTAATAACGTTATAATCAGGTAAATAATATGGCTGAATTCATAAAGATTTATGAAGAAAATCCGAACCCTAAGGAAATAAGAAGGGTAGTAGAAGTATTGCAAAAAGGAGGAATTGTAATTTATCCTACCGATACTGTTTATGGTATGGGGTGCGATATTACTAATAATAGGGCTTTAGAACGGCTTGCGCGAATTAAGGGGGTTAAATTGGCTAAGGCCAATTGGTCTTTTGTTTGTTCAGATTTAAGCAATCTTTCGGACTATGTGCGCCAAATTGATACTAGTACTTTTAAAATTTTAAAACGTTCGTTACCAGGACCATATACCTTTATTTTACCCGGAAACAATAATCTTCCGAAAGCTTTTAAAAAGAAAAAGACGGTGGGTATTCGTGTACCAAATAACTCCATTATTTTAACACTCGTAGAGGCATTAGGTAATCCGATAGTTTCTACTTCTATTTATGATGAAGATGAATTGTTGGAATACACCACTGATCCCGAACTTATACACGAAAAGTGGGATAAACTAGTTGATGTTGTAATTGATGGTGGTTATGGTGATAATGTGGCTTCTACGGTTATAGATTTATCTGGTTATGAACCTGAGATTATTAGAGAAGGAAAGGGTAGTATAGATATTTTCTAAAACCGGTATTAATTTTCACCTAATAATGATAAAAACTATTATTTTTTAAATTTTTAAAAATAAAAAAACCCTGACTTAACCAAAGTCAGGGTTTTAAATTATTTACAATTATGTTTAGTTGTTGATAGCAGGGTCATTCATTCCTTCTTCAATCATACTATAGAATTGGTCAATTTTTGGAAGAACTACAATTCTTGTTCTTCTGTTTTTAGATTTCTGCGTTTGCGAAACTGGAATAAACTCAGCTCTACCTGCAGCAGTCATACGCTTAGGATCAACGTTATAATCTTTTTGAAGTATACGAACTACAGCTGTTGCTCTTTTTACACTTAAATCCCAGTTGTCTAATAAAATACCACCTTTTCTATAAGGAACATCATCAGTATGACCTTCTACCATAAATTCGAAATCTGGCTTATTGTTTACCACTTGTGCAACTTTACCTAATACTGTTTTCGCTTTGCTTGTTACATTATAGCTTCCACTACTGAATAATAGTTTATCTGAGATAGAAACGAAAACAACACCTTTTTCAACGCTGATTTCAATATCTTCATCATCTAAGTTTCCAAGTACACCTTTCAAACTTTGAACTAATGAAAGATTTACAGAATCTCTACGTGTTATTGCATCTTGTAATTTTCTTATAGTTAAATCTTTTTCTTGTAAGCTTTCTAATGACTTTTCTAAATTCTCAGCACCTTTAGTTGTCAGGGTTGTTAAATTACCCATATTGTTAATTAATTCCTGATTGTTGGCTTTAAGGAAAGCATTTTGATCAGAAAGTGTTTTTAGCCTAGAATCAGCACTTGCTTTTTCTTCTAAACAGTCGTTTAATTTTACTGTTGCAGAATTTAGCAAATCTTTTGCTTCCGCAGCTTGTGCTTGTGCTTCTTTAAATTTTTTCGATGATACACATGACCCTAACATAAGAGTCAATCCTAAGCAGCCTAAAATGATTTTTTTCATAATATTAGTCCTTGAAATTAATGTTTGTTATTTGTTTTGTCTATTGGTTTCGCCATTTGTACCGCTAAGTTAAATAATAGCGTTTTCTCGTGTTGGCAAAATTAGTTAATCTTTTATTAAAGCGTTAAAATTATTTATTTGATGTACGAAGTGAGACCACACAATGGATTTTACCAAATAATATTTTAGGATAAAATTAGCTTTTTCCCTTTTACGATACATCTTTCGGAATTGCCTATAAAAACTAAGGTGTGCTCTTAATATTGCGAAGCAGTGATTGAACTTTAACTGAAAAATAAACCGAAGAGCAGCGATACCATCAAGTATTAGTCTCAATAAAATTATAACAAATGCCTTTCTTCTTGGTAAATTTTTTGTTATGGAAAATAGTGTATTCCTGAAATTCAAGTATGTTTTCATTGGGTTCATATTGCTTAAGGTAGAACCTCCCAAATGATAAACATGTGATTGTGCAGTATAATAAACAACATGCCCTAAGTTTTTTGCTCCCCAGCATAAATCAACTTCTTCTTGGTGTGCAAAATAGTCCTCATCAAAACCATTCAATTCTTCAAATACAGTTCGTCTTATAAACATACAGGCACCTGTAGCCCAAAATATTTCTCGATCATCATCGTATTGCCCATTATCCTTTTCTAATGATTGAAAAACTCTTCCCCTACAAAATGGATAGCCTAACTGGTCTATATACCCACCAGCAGCACCAGCATATTCAAAGTACTCTTTATTCCTAAGGTCAAGTATTTTGGGTTGAATTATAGCAACTTTTTTCTTTTCTTCAAAGAGCTTAACCATTGGACTTATCCAATTTGCTGTAACCTCAACATCAGAATTAAGAAGACAATATATGTCAGCATCAATATGTTTTAAACCATCGTTATAGCCTTTAGCAAAACCTCCATTTTCAGTGTTCTGAATAACTGTTATTGAGGGATAATTTTCTTTAACAAACTGAACAGAATTATCTTCAGAAGCATTATCGATTACATAAATAAACGAACCTTCTGAATATTTGATCACAGATGGAAGATATTCCTCCAAAAGTGATTTCCCATTCCAATTTAATATGACAACTGCTATTTTCAAGATGGTGGCAAATTAACGGCTAAAATCAGGAATTTGCCTTAAAAAATCATACTTTTCTTCATCATAATTCATTTGACAGAAAAAATGGTCGTGTCCATTCGTGACCATAAGATACTTTGCATTTAATTGCATATTGTACCTAGCTATTTGGTCAAAAGTCTGTTGGTCTATTTTTATATTTGGTGCTTTGCATTCAACTAATAAATGTATCGTAGCATCTTTGTTATATACGACTATATCATATCTTTTTTTTAAATTATTGACATTCAGTTGCTTTTCTACATTAATTAGGTTTTTAGAGTAGCCTTTATCATAAATTAGTTGATGTATAACATGTTGTCGGACCCACTCTTCTGGTTGTAATACAATAAATTTTTTGCGTATTACATCAAAAATTTGGACTTTATTTTCGCTACTTTTAAAGCGAAAATCATAAGAAGGAAAGTTTAGTTGTACCACAATGTAAAATTGATGAATTTTTTTGAATGGAGGAAGTAAAACGTATTGTAGCTGATATTCGCTCTGGAGACATAAAACCTATTTATTTTCTTTTTGGAGAGGAACCTTATTATATTGATAAAATATCAGAATTTATTGAACAAAATGTTCTTTCGGAAGAAGAGCGAGGTTTTAATCAAATGTCTTTGTATGGTAGAGATGCAAGTGTAGACGAAATTGTATCAAATGCTAAGCGTTTTCCGATGATGGCAGAAAGGCAAGTTTTGGTTGTTAAAGAAGCACAAGATTTATCTAGAACTATAGAAAATTTAACATCGTATGTAAATAATATTCAACCTAGTACTGTTCTAGTGATATGTTATAAATATAAGAAGTTAGACAAGCGTAAAAAGTTATATAAAGCAATACAAAAGGAAGGTGTACTTTTCGAAAGTAAAAAACTTTATGAAGATAAAATACCTGAATGGATTCGAAAAGTTTTACTAGGTCGCGGATATACAATTACACCTAAAGCTGCTGTTTTAATGGTGGAATTCTTAGGAAACGATTTAGGCAGAATTAATAAAGAACTTGAAAAGTTACAAGCAATTCTACCGAAACAAACAGAGATTACTCCGGAGTTGGTTGAAGAACATATTGGTATAAGTAAAGACTATAATAATTTTGAATTAAAGAAAGCTATTGGTGAGCGAGATATCGTAAAAGCTACTCGAATAATTAATTATTTTGCTCAAAACCCAAAAGCTAACCCCTTTATTTTGACAATTAGTTTATTACAAATATTTTTTACTCAACTTTTAAAGTATCATGGTTTAAATGATCATTCGCAAAGAAGTGTTGCAAGTGCTTTAAGGATTAATCCGTTTTTTGTTAGAGAATTTCAGGTTGCGGCTCGTAATTACCCTATGAAAAAAGTTAGTGCAATTATTTCAAGTTTGCGTGAACTTGATTTAAAAGGAAAAGGAGTTGGTGCTACCAATATCACACAAGGCGATTTACTTAAAGAACTTTTAGTAAAAGTAATTTAAATTATTTTCGATCTATACTATATTTTCCAGCACCCATTATAAGTATTACAGTAAATAAAAGTAAATATAGAATAGCTTTTTCCATAACACCGAATGGGTCTGATAGGTGTACAAAGAATATGGCAACGAGCATCGTAATTATTATAGGTATAGTTGCTAATCTTGTTTTGTAACCTATAAGTACGAATACCGGACAAAGAAATTCAGCAATTACAGCAAGAAATAGACTTGCTGGTACTCCTATTCCAATAGGGTCTCCAAATTCAAAGTCACCAGAAAGTAACTTTGACAGTTTAGGAATTCCATGGGTAAGCATTAAAACAGATGAACCTATTCTTAAGATTCCTAAGCCAATATCCTTTTTCATCATCATAATATGTGGGGCGTTACTCTATTTTTGTAAAAGTATAAATTTTAAATGCTTTTCTAAAGAAAGTTCTTAAGGTTTGTCATTAATATTGTTTTGTTATTTATCATAAATAACATCGGTTGGTTGATTCTGAGAAAGTTGCAGGTAAGGATTCATTTCAAATAAAATAAAAACTGCTATAGAAAATTATTTTATTTGAATAATCTACAACTATCTTGTTCTATAGAAATTGATTTGTTTACTTTAAAATAAAAATCAGTAACATTAGACATCATAAAAATTCCAACTAAGAATATTTACTTTTTAAGTCTGCGGGCTGATTATAGTATTTATATTTTTCAAAACTATCCGGTATTTTAAGTGTAATCAAATATTATCTTAATGATGGATAATTGATTGGGTCGACCTCATGAATAATTGAATAAACTTTTTCAAAGATATCTTCTGAATTCGGTTTGGAAAAATAATCGCCGTCCGAACTATAAGCTGGTCTATGTGCCTTTGCAGATAGGGTTTGTGGCGCACTATCAAGATATTTATAGGCACCTTGCTTTTCAATAATTTCTTGAAGAATGTATGCAGAACACCCTCCGGGAACGTCTTCATCTATTACCAACAATCTATTTGTTTTCTTTATACTTTTTAGAACGTCGTGATTAATATCAAATGGTAATAATGTTTGTGCATCAATTACTTCTGCATCTATTCCCACTTCACTTAATTCTTTTGCTGCCTTTTGTACAATACGTAGAGTAGAACCATATGAAATTAAGGTAATATCATTTCCCTGTTTTAGTGTTTCAACAACTCCTATTGGCGTACAAAATTCACCCAAGTTATCGGGCATAGTTTCCTTAAGTCGATAACCATTAAGACTTTCTATTACTAGAGCAGGTTCGTCACTTTTTAAAAGTGTATTGTAAAATCCAGCAGCCTGAGTCATGTTTCTTGGTGATAATATGTAAATACCACGAAGCACGTGAATAAGACCACCCATTGGTGAACCTGAATGCCAAATACCTTCTAATCTATGACCTCTTGTTCTAATAATTAATGGTGCCTTTTGTTTCCCAAATGTACGGTAACGCAAAGTTGCTAAATCGTCAGTTAATGTAGCCAATGCGTAAAATATATAATCTAAATATTGAATTTCAGCAATGGGTCTTAAGCCACGAAGAGCCATGCCAATACCTTGTCCAACTATTGTTGTTTCGCGAATTCCAGTATCTGAAACCCGAACTTTTCCATATTTCTTTTGTAGTCCTTCTAATCCTTGATTTACATCGCCTATTGCGCCGCTATCTTCCCCAAATATTAATATTTCTGGGTATCTGTGCAGTAACTTATCGAAATTATCTCTTAAAATTATCCGACCGTCTACTTTTGTAGCCCCTTTTGAATACGTTGGAGAAATGGCAGTAATATTTGTTGCACGATTAGGATATTCACTATAAAGCAACGAACTATATTTGGGTTGTGTTTCGTTTAAAAATTTGGATACCCATTTTTGAAGAGCCAATTTCTCAGGGGAATCATCACCCAATAAATATCTTAGAGCTTTTCGAGAACTAGTGGCTAAATCTTTTTTAATTGGCTCATCAATAGCAATTAAATCATTTTTTATACGTGTAAGATATGCTCTATTTCCACTGTTAATTGAAGCAGCGTCAAGCAATTGAATTAATTCCTTTTTAAGGATTTTGTGCGAAGTTAGATATTCAGACCAGGCTTCTTTTTTAGCTATCCTTACATCTCGTTTTATACTTTTTTCAATTTCAAATAATTCTTCTTCTGATGCAATTTTCGAATTGATTATCCATTCTTTAAAACGTTTATTACAATCGTTATCTCGTTCCCATTGTAATCGTTCATTACTTTTATAGCGTTCATGAGAACCTGAAGAGGAGTGACCTTGTGGTTGTGTTAGTTCAACAACATGAATAACAACGGGTACATGTTCTTCACGAGCTAAATCTGAGGCATCTTCATAAGCATGCATTAAGGCCGTATAGTCCCATCCATTTACTTTTATAAGCTCATAACCCTTACTATTATCGTCTCGTTTAAAGCCGCTCAGCATTTTCGAAATATCCTCTCCAGTAGTATGATATTTTGCTGGAACAGAAATGCCATATTCGTCATCCCAGATACTAATTACCATAGGAACCTGTAATACACCACCCGCATTTATGGTTTCTAAAAACATTCCTTCGCTTGTACTTGCGTTACCAATAGTACCCCATGCAATTTCATTACCTTTTACAGAAAACCCTTTTGAATTTAAACCATCTAATTGCCTATAAACTTTAGAGGCTTGTGCTAGCCCTAATAATCTAGGCATTTGGCCGGCTGTGCAAGAGATATCTCCACTACTGTTTTTTTGTTCGGTAAGATCTTTCCAACTACCATCTTCATGTAAACTATGTGTAACAAAGTGGCCACCCATTTGTCGACCAGCGCTCATAGGTTCTTTTTCAATATCTGTTGTTGCATAAAGTGAATGAAAAAGTTCTTTTGGTGTTAAAAGCCCTAAAGCCATCATAAAGGTTTGATCACGATAATAACCGCTTCTAAAATCACCATTCTTAAAACTACGAGCCATAGCCAATTGAGGTAATTCCTTACCATCACCGAATATTCCAAACTTTGCTTTACCTGTTAAGACCTCTTTTCTTCCTAGTAAACTAACGGTTCTACTTAAAAAAGCAATTTTATAATCTTTCAGGATTTGAGCCCTGAAATCATCAAAAGAAATTTCGTTGCTTGTTTTGGAAGTTATCTTCATAAAGTTGTGCGGAATATGTTACAAATGTAACAAAACAAAAACTCTTTTACAATGAGATTTCGCCTATATAAAGTTAAATCAATTCTAATTTTTACTGACTAGAAGTAGTTCTTTGAAATAATTATTTGATAAGATTCTATTCTAAGGTTATTTTAAAACTAAAACCATTTTCTTGTAAACAAACCAATTAAAGTTTTGGGACTAAGGGTAACTACAAAGCGAATTTTCTCCCCATAATTAGGTTGTGAAATTTCCCACCCATTATTAGAATACATTGGTAAATACAGTTCAAAATAATCAGTGAGTAAATTTAATCTAACACCAGAATCATATACGAATTTTTCTTTTTGACCTTTATTTTTAACAAAACCAATATCGCCATATACCTCTATCCATCGCCATAAATTTACACTAGCATTGGTGGTTGCAATCCAGTCATTCGAAAAACGATAGCGTTCATCTAGAAAAGATTTAAAACCTCCTTCAGCGATAATTATTTGTTGACTATAAATGCCGGAATTTTCTGATCTACCCAAATAGCTGTAATCAAATAAATAATCTGTTGGACGATCTAATGCAAAATTGAAGAAATCTACACCGGGATCAATTTTATTTCTAAGGAATTTACCTGCGAAAAAACGAAGGTTTAGTTGTCTATTGCTTTGAAATAATTTTCGATATTCCCATTCAAAAGATAATTTTGTAAAAATATTAGATTGTTGTGCATCTACTAACCACGATGAATAATCTATTATCCCATTATTGGAATTATAAAACCGAGCGTTTAAGACACTATAGTCTGGATTAGTGTCTAATGCTCCTAAGCTCTCATCTATTGTTCTAAAAACGTTAATATATCTTAGGTTAAGCGCTTTTCGTTTATTAGATCTTAAATTATTAGGACGCCATCCAAACGTAACAGATGGAGTTATTATGGAATATCTAGAATTTACCTGAAAATGCGAAGTTGAACCACCTAATGAGTAATTGGTTACATAATGCCCACTTTTACCATGATATTGTCTGTAAGATAATTTACCAGATCCAACAAAAGATTTGTCTTTTAATGCATAAGACGGAGAGAAATCGTAAACAAATGGCCTTTCTAATAACGTTTTATTATAGATGCGAAGACCCGGAGACCATCCATCATAAATATTAAAGCCTAATACTGGTACATAGAAAATTTGATTGTAATATGGATCTTCCGCGTCTTTAAAAAATTGAAATTTTAATTTTTTATTACTAGACAAAAACCCTTTTAATGATTTCCAATTATCTCTTTGATTAAATTCAGGTATTTTTTGATCATAATTAAGTACCAATCTTTCTGCCTTACTTTTAACTATGGTAACAGTACTATCTTCAGAAATATTTGAGAACCAATATTTATACAATACAGTATCTTTCTTTAAGCCAAATAAAGAAATAGGTACATTAGTTCCAGTTTTATTTCTTAGCGTAATTTTTAACGAATCATTTAATTTTAATACTTTCTTAATTTTAAAATCTATTTGTTCATCCGTACTTACATAATCTTTAAAGAACCAATCGATATTAGTATTGGCAGACCGCTTCATTATTGATTCAAAATCAATAATCTTAACCTCATTTAATTTGTAATACTTGAAAAATGTTTTTATTCCTTCATCAACTTTTTCTTTTCCAATATAATTTGCTAAATATGCCAAGCCAAGACCTGCCTTATAATTATTAGCAATTTTTTGATTGAATTTTAATAAGGAATCATTGGGTATCGTTAAAGGTTGATCTATATTTTTTCTAGCCATTAACATATACAAGAGGGGATATTGTTCATTAAAGTCCATTTGAGCTAAATGAAAACTACGAACGCCCCATATCTTACTTAATTTACCTAGTAATTTTTGATTTGGATAGAATTGCTCTACATACTTAATCATTAAATAATTAGCGATAGCA
This sequence comes from Flavobacteriaceae bacterium EG-1, assembly GCF_009649685.1. Classification (GTDB taxonomy): domain Bacteria; phylum Bacteroidota; class Bacteroidia; order Flavobacteriales; family Flavobacteriaceae; genus Aurantibacter_A. The sequence continues at coordinate 820,645 of NZ_WJPK01000001.1, read as the reverse complement.
CCTGACAACCATTTTTCTTTTCTTGGGTTTAGATAAAGCGATTCATTAAGTATTACATTTAAGGCAGTTTTTAGGAACTTCATTTCATATTGAAATTGTTCGCCATATGGTCTTATAAAAGAAGGTAGTTGGTTAATACCATATAATGGATTTTTGTTGTATTCTAATTCGCTAACAAGGAGGTCTTTATGTGGGTACTCACCCAAATTGTCTACAATGAACTTTGAAACTTTTTCAATGGATAGGCCTTGCGAAAGCTCGTCGTATCTTTTGGCTTCAATATCGGTGGTAACCGTCATAAAACTATTTACATGTGTGGTAAATCGTTTTTCAGGTGTTAATATAAGTTCACCACTTTTCTGATTTTGACTTTGTAATTGTACTTGTTGGCCACTAGGAAATTGGGTGCTGCCTAAAACCAAATAATTAGATTCTATAAAGAGTCCTTCCGGACATACCAAATTAATTGTAGTTTCAGTAACATCTGTATATAAATCTTCTAAATTTTTGTTGGAATATAAATGCCATTTGCCATCATATACCGCAGGTGTCAAGTACCAGTCTTTTAAATAATATCCACCTTTATTATCATATCCATATGGGGTAAATTTATTCGGCGGTAATATAACATTGTAAGTAATAAAAACATTCACAGATGCTCCAGGGGGTAGCGGTTCGTTAAGATACATTTTAAGTATATCTTTTTCACTAGTTCTATCTAGTCGAATACCCCTATACTGATCATCAACAACAGTTAATATCTCCGTATAACCTCTTTCCCTTTTTTTTGCGAGGTGAAGACTTCTTTTGAATTCTTCTGCAAATCGCTTTGCTAATCCTGTGTCTTTGTCTGAATAAGCATGTGCCCAATCATTAAAATAGAGAATTTCTAAAGTGTCATCGGAGTTGTTTATATAAGTAAATTCCTGTTGAATGTTTATGGTTTTAGTTTCACCATTAAGCTTAGCTGTAATTTGATTAATGTGTTGTGAAAACAATGCATTAAACCCTATATTACAGGTTGCAATACATAAGAATATTTGTATTTTAACAGCTTTTTTCAAAGGATACTGATTAAAAATTAGGACTGAGTTGGTGCCCCTTGTAAAATGAGTCTATTATTTCAACTACTTCTTCTTCATTATCTACAATTTTTATAAGATCTAAATCTTCTGGACTTATATTACCTGCGTTAAGCATAGTTGTTTTTATCCATTCAAATAAACCACCCCAGAATTCAGATCCAACTAAAATAATTGGGAATTTCTCAATCTTATGTGTTTGAATTAGTGTAATAGCTTCGAAGAGTTCATCTAAAGTACCAAAGCCTCCTGGCATTACCACGAAACCTTGCGAGTATTTTACAAACATTACTTTTCGAACAAAGAAATAATCAAAATCGAGACTTTTATCACCATCTATGTAAGGATTGTCATGTTGCTCAAAGGGAAGGTCAATATTGAGTCCTACAGAAGTTCCACCTGCTAAATGTGCTCCTCTATTACCAGCTTCCATAATTCCTGGGCCACCACCAGTAATTACTCCATAACCCGCTTCCGCAATTTTTTGCGCAATACTTACAGCTAACTTATAATATTTATTATCCTCTTTAGAACGAGCTGAACCAAAAATGGAAACACAAGGCCCTATTGCACTCATTTTTTCATAACCATTTACAAACTCTCCCATAATCTTGAATAAAGCCCAAGAATCATTCGTTTTTATCTCATTCCATCCTTTATAATGCGTGTCGTTTCTCATGAATAAAATTTTATTTTGTTCTCTTAATAAAGAGCGCTTTAATTCAAAATAGTTATTTAATTGTTCTTTTTGGTGATAATTCTTCTTTCAAAAACTTAGCCGTATGGCTTTTCTTATCTTTTGCAACTTGTTCAGGGATTCCCTTGGCTACTATCATACCACCTCCGCGGCCTCCCTCATAACCAATATCAATAATGTAATCAACCATTTTAATAACATCCATATTGTGCTCAATTACCAAAACTGTATTCCCTTTGTCTGTTAAACGGTTCAAAACTTCCATTAAAACTCGAATATCTTCAAAATGGAGCCCAGTTGTGGGTTCATCTAAAATATAAAATGTATTCCCTGTATCACGTTTTGATAGTTCTGTGGCTAGTTTTACACGTTGAGCCTCACCACCTGAAAGTGTGGTAGATTGTTGACCTAGTGAAATATAACCTAAACCAACGTCTTTTATAGTTTTTAGCTTCCTATGAATTTTAGGAATATTCACAAAAAAGTCTACAGCTTCATTAATTGTCATTTCCAATACATCAGAAATTGACTTGCCTTTGTAACGAATTTCTAAAGTTTCTCGGTTAAATCGTTTGCCATGACAAGTTTCACATTCTACATATACATCGGGTAGGAAATTCATTTCAATAACTCGTAAACCTCCTCCTTGACAGGTTTCACAACGGCCACCTTTTACATTAAAACTAAATCTACCAGGTTTGTAACCTCTAATAGCTGCCTCCGGAGTTTTCGTAAATAATGAGCGAATTTCGCTGAAAACACCTGTATAAGTTGCAGGATTAGACCTAGGTGTACGGCCAATAGGTGATTGATTAATGTCAATAACTTTATCAATATGTTCTAACCCCGAAATCTTCTTATACGGCATAGGCTTTTTAACACCATTAAAATAATGCGCGTTCATAATAGGGTAGAGGGTCTCATTGATAAAAGTAGATTTACCACTTCCAGAAACACCGGTTATGCCTATCATTTTTCCAAGAGGAAATGATGCACTAATATTTTTTAGATTATTTCCAGTGCATCCTGAGAGTGTTATTTTTTTACCATTTCCTTTTCTTCGTTCTTTTGGTACCGCTATTTCTTTTTTACCTGTTATATAATCGGCGGTCAACGTGTTAAATTTTGGCAATAGAGATGGCTTACCTTCAGAAATTATCTTTCCACCATGCTTGCCTGCCTTTGGCCCAATATCAATTACATGATCGGCACGTTCTATCATATCACGGTCGTGCTCTACAACAATAACTGAGTTGCCGATATCTCGTAAAGATTCTAAGGATTGTATAAGTCTATTATTATCTCTTTGATGCAAACCTATACTTGGTTCGTCTAAAATGTAGAGAACACCTACCAATTGCGAACCTATTTGCGTGGCAAGTCTAATGCGTTGCGCTTCTCCACCTGATAGTGATTTTGAACTTCTATTTAATGAAAGATAGTCTAAACCTACATCTAGTAAAAATCGAATACGGGTACTAATTTCCTTAATAACCTCCTCTGCAATTTTTTTTTGATTTCCTGATATATTCGTTGACAAATTTTCAAAGAAAGTTGCTAATTCTGCTATATCTAAATGCGCTAATTCAGAGATATTTTTATCAGCTACTTTAAAATAAAGTGATTCTTTTTTTAATCGCGCCCCATTACATAAACTACAAACTTCCTTATTCATAAATTCTTTGGCCCACCGTTTTATACTAGCGGAACCAGATTCGTCATATTGAGATTTTATAAAGTTGGATATACCTTCGTAGTCAATTTTATAGTTTCTTTTAACACCTAAGGTTTTAGAATCTATTTCAAAACTTTCCTGTCCACCATAAAGCAATATTTGAATTGCTTCATCTGTAATAGCCGAAATGGGGTCTGTTAATGTAAAACCATAGCGTTGGCCTATAGTCTCAATTTGTCGAAAGGCCCAAGAATCTTTATAATCACCTAAAGGAGCAATGCCACCTGCTTTAATCGAAAGCTTTTTATCTGGAAATATCTTAGTTACATTTACTTCATGTACATGACCTAAGCCATTACAATGCGGACACATACCCTTTGGTGAATTAAATGAAAATGTATTTGGTTCTGGCGTTGGATAAGAAATACCTGTTGTTGGGCACATTAAGTCTCTACTAAAATAGCGTGGTTCCAACGTGCCTTCTTCAAGTACCATAAGCACGTTTTCTCCACTATACATAGCAGTATTTATTGTCTCGGAAAGGCGTTTGTCTAAGTCTTCATTATCAGTCACTTTTAATCGATCTATTACTATTTCGATGTCATGTGTTTTATAACGATCTACTTTCATGCCTTTAACAATATCCTCTATTGTGCCATCTACTCGTACCTTTACAAAACCTTGCTTGCCAATTTGCTCGAAAAGTTCGCGGTAATGACCTTTTCTCGATTTTATAATTGGAGCAAGTATGTTTATTTTTTTACCAAAAAAGTCTTTTTTAATTAATTCTTTAATTTGCTCGTCGCTATAGCTTACCATTTTTTCGCCTGTATTGTAACTGTGCGCATCGCCTGCTCTAGCAAATAACAATCGTAAAAAGTCATAAATTTCGGTAATAGTACCAACCGTAGATCGTGGAGATTTTGAAGTAGTTTTTTGTTCAATGGCAATAACAGGAGATAGACCATCAATTTTGTCAACGTCTGGACGTTCTAATCCACCTAGAAACTGACGTGCATAAGCAGAGAAAGTTTCAATGTAACGTCTTTGACCTTCAGCATAAATAGTGTCAAAGGCCAAGGAAGACTTGCCACTACCAGATAGACCTGTGATAACAACTAATTTATCACGAGGTATCGTAACATCTATATTTTTGAGGTTGTGAACGCGCGCTCCTCTTACCTCAATATTTTCTTCGTATTCTGTCATTAATTTGGCAAAACCGCAAAGGTATGGTTTTGAGAAGTAATTCCAAGCCTAGTACCATGTGTACTTGTTATTATGAATTATACTGCTTCTCTTTTCACCACATAATTATCTTGCTTAACCATAGGTTTCTGTTGTTGAAGTAATTTCTTGTTTATTAAGGATTTAATGGCAATGCTTTTAAAATAGTTGTCAAATAACTCTTTATAGCTGTAGTTTACTTCATTAAAAGAGCCAAAGTTCTGACTGTAAGAAGCGTAGAATTCTTGTAAATCTAGAGAAATGATTTCTACTCTTTCGAAGTCAAAGTAAATACCATAACTACGCTTTAAGTCATATATTAACCACTGTTGCTCATTATATTTTGAACGATAGTGTTTTGAAATTAAAGGGAGGATATCAAATTCTGGTTCGATGTTAATAAAATTTATACTGTCTGCTGTTTTTTTAAATTTTGAAAAAGCCTCAATATACTGTTTTTCTCGACTTACACTTTTAGCCAATTGTTCAATTTTAATTTCTAAAGGACTCGAAAATGCTACCGGAAAAGTATCTTGATTATCATACAATTTTTGAACATATTTATATAACAAGATTTCAATGTCCTTTGTTTCACTTTGGTATGCAAAATAGATATTCTTAATAGCAACTGAATTTTTGTTTGCTATTCCATTCCATACTCGCTTTGCCTTTTCAAGGTTCGTAAAAATAGTCTTAGTCTCCGTAAAAAGAACGTTTATGTTAACTGAATTCTTCTGAATATTATTGACTATTATGTTTTTTTGAAAGGCTATATAAATAGCGGTTAAAAAACCATTAAAACTTCCATCATAAATTAAAACTTTTGATTCTATCATGACTCTATATTTTTAATAATTCATCAGTTAAATTAGTAATTATTCCAAAAATATGGAAATAATCCTAATTATGGAAATAATCCAATTAATATTTTGGAAATAATCCAATTTTAGTATCTTTGATAGAGTAATGCTGTGATTGAAACTGACTCTTCAATAAATAAGTATTTGATTCTGAATGCTTTTGTTGACTTAATTAAACTTGATGGATATATTCTATGTTTTGTTTTTATAAGAGTTGTTTAATACTTTGATATGACAATAACTACTATCGCAGGTTTTATATTAAAATTCTATAGTTATGGAAAATGAAATAACGCTAAAACGATTTATAGATGTTCGCCGGGAATTGGGTTATACGCAGGCAGAATTTGCCAAAATATTGGGTATTTCGAGCACCACTGCAGATATAGAAAGAGGACGAACAAAATTATCTGGGAAGGTGGTTGCAGAACTTTTAAAACATTTTAAGATTAATCCACTGTGGTTATTCGGTGAGAGTGAACAACAACATTTGGAAACCTCAAAAGCAAGTGTTATACCCAAAGTTATTACTGTTGATTCATCAGATAGAGAGAATATAGTATTGGTTAATGCAAAGGCTGCCGCGGGTTACCCACAAAACATACAAGATGTTAGTTGGTATCGAGAATTACCTGCTTTCGATTTGCCCATACCAGAATTTAGAAATGCTTCATACAGAGGTTTTCAGGTTGAAGGAGATAGTATGTTGCCCAATTTAAAACCGGGTGAATGGGTGCTTTCTAAGGCTATTGATAACATTGATAACGTAAGTGCTAATAAAATGTATGTTGTTGTATTGGAAGATGCAGTACTTGTAAAAAAGGTTATTTGTAAACCTAATTCCAACAATGTGACCTTGGTTTCATTGAATGAATCTTATCCTCCATATGAAATTAAGCCTTTTCAAATTCAGGAAATATGGGAGGTAAGTAGTAAAATAACATTTGGGGTTGATGCATCTACAGAAACGGGACTTTTAAGGCAACTACAACAATCTATGGAAGAGTTAAAAACACAAATTCATAAACAACAAGCTAGCTAAATTATTTTAATATTAAACGATATAACCCACTGTCCTTTAATTTAAATCCTAAGCTTTTATATAAACTGATTGCAGCTTTTCTATGATGGCCCGAGAAAAGTATGATTTCAGTAAGTCTCATTTTTCTACCTTCTTCAAGTAGTTTTTCCATTAACTTTCGGCCTAGTCCTTTACTTCTGTGGTTTGCGGAAACTACTACGTCTTCAATCATTCCTTTGTGACCAGAAATAACTTTGTAAGTGACCATTGTTGCCATTGCTACCAATGAATCACCATCCTTACATACCGCTAAGATTATGGTATCATTATTTTTTAAGGTTTCCGTTAATGACAACTGTTGTATGCTCGAATTTAGTTCATTAAATAATTCTTCAACTTGTTTTTGAATTTTTTCATTAATCTCATTTTGTCTAAGTATAGTTATAGTCATTGCAATTTTAATTTATAAAATTGAAGTTATTAATTATATGCCTTAACATTACCCATATTTAAGGTCATACTACCTATTTTATGACTTGCTGGTAGTAAAAGTCCATTTTCCATTATCTTCCAATCGTCCCATGTTGCTTCCAATCCTCCTATAGGAATAATTTTAACCCACATTTGAAAACTTTCCGGAAATCCGTTGGCCTTTAATTTCCATAGATATGTATCGCCCGGAGTAGTACCACCTGACTCATAAGTAACCATAAGCCCTTCTGAACCGTTTTCCAAAAGAACAATACTACGCATCGTACCCTTATCAAAAACTTTAAATGGAGCAACCAACCAAAACGAATCGTTATTAAAATATTTTTGTGCTGTTTTAATAAGGTCGTCCAAACTTTTAGAAGTTACCTTTAAACCATTATCTGTTGCACTACTTTTTGAAGGTTTATTTAAATTTAGATTTACTTTGTAATCATCCCACGAAATCAGCACTCTACCGCGTTTTTTATCCCATTTGTATTTGTGCTTACCACCTGAAAAAGACCATTCTAAAAAACGGGTTTTCTCATACATTTCACTGTTAATCGCCGATAACATTTTTTCTGCTAATCTATCTGCACCTTCTATTTGTTTCGATTCAGGTAATGGTTTATCATAAATAAAATAGGCAATTGTAATACTTGAAAAAAGAATACCAACTATAATTCCTGTAATTTTTAATAGTTTTTTAATTACCTTCATAAGATTAATACCCTACCGCTTTGTCATCGCCTCTTCTATCTGCTCCACCTTCTAAACTACCATCTTCCAATATGCGAATAGCATCAACTTTACCAATAATTGGAGTGCGTTTTTCGTTAATAATATAACCTTTTGCTTTTAAATTTTCTTTGAGTTTATTCGTAAAACCATCAGGTTCAAAAATAATAGCATCAGGTAACCATTGATGATGGAAACGCGGTGCATTTACAGCCTCTTGCATACTAAAGTTAAATTCATAAACATTGAGTATGGTTTGGGCTACAGCAGTAATTATTGTAGAACCACCAGGTGTGCCTACTACCATGTATAACTTTCCGTTTTTTTCAACTATAGTAGGCGTCATACTGCTTAACATTCGTTTTTCTGGTGCAATGGCATTCGCTTCTGCACCAATTAATCCGAACATGTTAGGTACTCCAGGCTTGGAACTAAAATCATCCATTTCATTATTTAAGAAGAAGCCTAATTCATTAGAATATAATTTGGAACCATACCCTCCATTAAGTGTTGTTGTAGCAGAAATAGCCGTACCCTCCGAATCTACTATTGAATAATGCGTGGTCTCCATACTTTCAATAATATCCACTTCACCATGTGAAACGTCAGCTGATTTTGTGGCTGCATCCCAAGAAAAGCTTTCCATTCTTTTTTTCAAATACGATTCATTTAGTAATTCATCCATAGGAATATCTACAAAATCAGGATCTCCTAAAAAGTAATTCCTATCTGCATATGCTCTTCGCGAAGCTTCCGTGAATAATTGGACAGTTTTTTCAGAATTATGACCAAATGACGATATATCATGAGGTTCCATCATCTTAAAAATCTGATTTATGGTAAAGCCACCACTACTAGGCGGACTCATAGAAATAATTTTTAAATCGCGATAATTAAAAGTTACTGGTGTGCGCCATTTTGCTTCATATTTAGCTAAATCTTTTTCAGTAACAAACCCTCCTTTATTTTGAATGAATGAGGCTAACTTTTTTGCCGTTTCACCCTTATAAAACCCATCACGTCCATTTTTGGCAATACGTTTTAAGGTATTTGCTAAAGCTTGATATTTAATGGTATCTCCTGCTTTACATACGGTTGGGAAAGCTAAACTGTCTCCATTTACCTCTATCATTAGCTCGTGGTACCCGGCTAATCGTTTTGCTTGCTTCTCAGTAACAACCACACCACGTTCGGCTAAGGCTATTACAGGTTTTAAAATAGTTTCGAATGGTAAGGAACCAAATTTTTTATGTACCTCATATACACCTGCTACAGTACCGGGAACACCAATTGCAGTAGCGCCTACGGTACTCATTTTTGGAATAACTTCACCTACACTATCGAGATACATATCAGCATGTGCAGAAAGTGGAGCTTTCTCTCTATAATCTATAGCACCAGTTGTACCATCTGCTTTTCTATAGACCATAAAACCACCACCGCCTAAATTACCTGCAAAAGGATATGCAACAGCCAAAGCCATTTCTGTAGCAACCATAGCATCAAATGCATTACCTCCTTGTTCTAAAATTTCAGAGCCTATTTTTGAAGCTTCTTCTCGTGCCGAAACAACCATAGCATTTTTTGTTACTAGCCCGGTTGGAATTATAGGTGCATTCCGGCAATTAATAAATAGTAATAATACGAATGAAATCAAGAGTGTTTTTTTCATAGGGTTAAAATTTTATAATGAATAAAAATCTTGGTTTTCATGTCTGTTAGAGTGAAATAAATTTTTGTTTGGAATATACCCGCAGTTCTTCAAAAAAATCTGTGAATTCTTTTTCAAAATCTTCATAATGTTCTTCAAGATCAAGAATGGCAAAATTCATTTTAGATTTATTCTTGGTCCTTCTATTAACACCATTTAATACTTTTTCGATTCCTTCTAACTTAGAATAATTATAAAGCCAATTGTCTGTAATCATATGAGGCATCATATGTTGTACTCCATGCGGCAATAATTCAAAATTATCTTCTAAAAGGTCATAGAATCGGTCGGCGAAAACTTCTAAGGGCTCATCCGAATACCTAGCCCAATTTTTAGCTAAAAAATGATCATAAAAAATATCTACAATCACCATACTATAATGACTATAATTTTTATGCAATCTTTTGCTACTAATTTTTGGAATAACGTGCGAATCGGTATAGCTGTCGATTTTTCGATGTAACATAATGCCCTTCTGAATTCGGACAGGCAAATGTTTGTATTTGTTTCCTCGAATACTATCGGCAATAAAATTACCTATACTAATTTCGTCATCTCCAAATGAGAGGTATATATGGGCTAAAAAATTCATATGGTCGAATTTACAAATTTGTTCCGACGGAATAATCTTGGTACTTGTATATTTGCACAAAAAATCACATGAACCTATGACATTAATAAAATCGATTTCAGGAATTAGAGGAACTATTGGTGGAAAACCTGGTGATAACTTAACACCACTTGATGCAGTTAAGTTTGCGGCTTCTTATGGTATTTGGCTAAAAGAATACTCTAAAAAAGATAAATTAAAAGTTGCTATTGGTAGAGATGCGCGTTTATCTGGTGAAATGATACAAAATTTGGTAGTATCTACATTAGTAGGACTAGGAATTGATGTAATTGATTTGGGGTTGTCAACGACACCGACCGTTGAGATTGCCGTTCCCCTTGAAAATGCAGATGGAGGTATTATTCTTACTGCAAGCCATAATCCAAAACAATGGAATGCCTTGAAATTGTTAAATGAGAAAGGTGAATTTTTAAATGCGGCACAAGGAGCCAAAATACTTGAGATTGCTGAAAAGGAAGATTTTGATTTTTCAGAAGTTGATGATTTGGGTGAAATATTAAAAAATGATGCTTATATCGATATACATATTGATGAAGTGTTAGCCTTACCATTAGTTGATGCCGATACTATAAAAAAGGCAAAGTTTAAAGTTGTTGTAGATGGGGTTAATTCTACAGGTGGTATTGCAATCCCAAAACTTCTTGAAGAATTAGGGGTAGAAGTTGTAAAATTATATTGTGATCCAACTGGACATTTTCCTCATAATCCAGAGCCTTTAAAAGAGCATTTAGGAGATATATGTGAATTAGTGGTAAAAGAGAAGGCTGATTTTGGAATTGTAGTGGATCCTGACGTAGACCGATTAGCTTTTATTAGTGATGATGGCGAAATGTTTGGTGAAGAGTATACCTTGGTTGCTTGTGCAGATTACGTGTTAGGTAAAACAAAAGGCAATACAGTGTCTAACTTGTCTTCTTCTCGAGCTTTGCGAGATGTAACAGAAAAACATGGTGGTACATATGAAGCATCGGCAGTTGGTGAGGTAAATGTGGTTACTAAAATGAAAGCAAATAATGCTATTATTGGTGGTGAAGGTAATGGAGGTATTATTTATCCAGAAAGTCATTATGGCAGAGATTCTTTAGTAGGTACTGCTTTGTTTTTAATGTTAATGGCAGAAAAAAGTGGTACTGTTGCGGAATTAAGAGCTAGCTATCCTTCTTATTTTATGGGAAAGAAAAAGATTCAATTAACCCCTAGTTTAGATGTTGACAGTATTTTAAAAGGAATGGCTGATAAATATCAACATGAAAAAATTTCAACAATTGATGGTGTTAAGATAGATTTCGCTGAGAATTGGGTGCATCTAAGAAAATCGAATACAGAACCAATTATTAGAATTTATACCGAAGCTAAAAGTCAACAGGAAGCAAATGATTTAGGTGATAGAATAATTGGGGAGATTAAAGAAATAGCAGGGATTTAGAAATGTTTAGAAATTTAATATCTAAAAAGCCACTTTTTGCATTTGTAATGGTGGCTTTTTTTATTCAAGTGAAAATTGTTGCTCAATTAGAACCAGATACGCTAAGAGTTATGAGTTTTAATATATTACATGGTGCAACAGTAAAGAATGATTTTAACTTAGATACTATTGCAGGTGTAATTAATTCTTTTAATCCACATTTAGTTGCTTTACAAGAAGTTGACTTTAAGACGAGTAGAGCAAAAGAATATGATTTACCCACCGAAATTGGTTATCGTACTAAAATGGCTTCTTTGTTTGCAAGAGCGATGTATTATGACGGTGGTGAATATGGAGAAGCAGTACTTTCTAAATATACTTTTATAGATAGCGAGAATTTTGCATTACCGCATTTAGAAAAATCAGAACCTAGAGCCGCATTAATTACAAAAGTTAAAACAATACAAGGTACTATATTTCAATTTGTGGCTACGCATTTAGACCACCAAAAGAAAGAGGAAGATCGAATTATGCAAGCCAATGCTCTTGTAGAAAAGTTAGGAACTACGGATTGCCCAACCCTAATAGTAGGAGATTTAAATGCTGGTGCAGATAGTAATACATTAAAAATTTTTAAAACAAAATTCACCAAAGTACAGCATGAGAATGCTTTAAAAAAGACTTGGCCGGCTGATGCACCCCGATTAAATTTAGATCATATTTTGTATAATATGCCCAATAAATGGCAGGTTCTCAACTATCAGGTATTGTGTGAAAATTATGCAAGTGATCACTGTATTGTTATGGCGACTTTAGTTTTTACTCCTTAGCCATTTCCTGCTTAAAATAAGCCGCTCTAACAATTTTGGAAGTTTGATGTTTACCAGTATGATGCCACCCTGGTGGCATAAAAATATATAATAGTTTGTTTTTTAGACCAGGAGCATTAATTATGTCTTTAAATAGTGCGATAAACTCCCCAAAATAAACATCTATAAAATTACCAGAGTCCATTTTTCTTGTTATACCATATTCTATTTTCACTTCATCTTTTTCTTCTTGATAGGTCCCAAAAACATGATCCCAAATGTTTAGTAAATTACAAAAATTGGTATCCATATATAACGGGTTTCTTGCATGGTGCACTCGATGATGCGAAGGTGTTAGAATAATTTTATTCAAAGGTCCAAAGCGCGCATCTTTTATTAAATTTTCTCCAACATGAATAAAGGCACCATAAGTACCATCAATAAACATAATTAAAAATAATAATTCGGGTTGAACGCCTAATAAAATACATACAGTGGTGCGAATTATATCGGCATAAGGAGCTTCAAGGAAAAAATGAGCATATGTTACAGAAAGGTTCATATTTTCTGGTGCATGATGCGTAGAATGCAAACACCAAAAAAGCCTGACTTTATGTCCCCAATAGTGATATAAAAAATGGCCGAATTCCCAAACAATATATCCATATATAAACCAGTACCAGGTCATTTCTGTTTGAAAAGGAGCATATTTCTGGAAAAGACCTATGCAAAGGGTAGTCATAGCAATAGCAATAAACCTACCTATAAAGCGATTAAAAATATATATTAGAAAATTTACTTTGTAAACCTTAGTATCAGGTTTTTTATAAATTAATCCTAATATTAATTCCAATATTACCAAAAGCGGAATTATTGGATAAATTAATGAAACAATACCATCGTAGGTACGAAATTTACTATAATCGCCTGTTTCTAGTATTTCCCAGGCTTGCGAAATGCCGAGGAATCCTATTATCTCACTGTAAATTGTTTCTAGTACTTCCATTTAATTGGGTTGGTCGGATGGTACAAATTATGAAAAATACCCAACTACTAAAAGTTAAAATTATGCTACTTCTATTCTTCAATTAAATACTCTGGAGGCACCTTATCGCGATGTTTCCATCGTTTATGAGTCCAGAAATAATGTTCTGGCTTTTCTCTTATTTGTGCTTCAGTTAATGCAATAAATTTTTTAGTAATTTCATTAGGCTTTGTATCCTTACCAGCTAATGTAATAGGAATAAATTCTGCTTCATAATAACCCCTTTTTACTTTTGAGACCTTTAAGAATACTACAGCTAAATCCATTTTTCTAGCTAAAGCCTCAGTTCCTACAAAAATTGGTACAGTAATACCCATAAATTTATCCCAATAATGTGCATGTACAACCAAAGGAGATTGGTCACTTACCATACCATAAATTGAAGTTATACCTTGCTTGTAGTTTCGCATAACCGTTTTAACGGTTTCATTTCGTGTGATTAAAGTAGTGTTCCAACGAGATCTAAAATCTTTTACCATTTTATCAAAATATTTGTTGGACACTCTTTGGTATACAGCATAACCTTTGCTTTTCACATATAAGTTTAAACTAACGTTCCATTCCCAATTAGCATAGTGTGAACAGGGGATTAATATGCTTTTCTCTTTTTCAATTTCTTGAATTACTTCAATATTTTTGATTTTATAACGCTTTTTAACTTCGGCCTTAGAAAGGTTCATGGTTTTTACCATTTCTAAAAACATATCGCACATATGCTTATAAAATTCTTTTTCGATTCGTTTTAATTCTTTCGTATTTTTTTCGGGAAAAACCAAACTTAGATTTGCATGTACTACCTTCTTGCGATAACCTACAATACGGTAAACCAAAAGATATATGAAATCAGAAAATAGATAAAATATGCGGTATGGTAAAATAGATATTAACCATAAAAGTGGATAGGCAAGAATAAAAACTAGTAGTTGCATGCAAAAAAAATGTGTACAAATATAGCTATATTTGAGGCTAAACTTTAGTAGAACTTCATGGGCAATATTGAAATTGTTACAATTATAATTATAGTAGTCAATGTACTTGTTTCAATAAAAGGATTTAATGACACTGATTTTTTTGAGCGTTACAAATTTCAAATTGGTCCAATAAATGCGGGTCAAAAAGATCGCATGCTTACTTCAGGTTTTCTTCATGTGGATTTAGCACATCTTGCAATGAACATGTTGACTTTATTTTTCTTTGCAGACGTTGTTATTAATTGGTTTGGATCGATTAAATTTTTGATAATATATTTTATTAGTCTTTTGGCAGGTAGTTTACTGGCCATGTTTTTTCATAAAGATGAGCCTTATTATTCGGCCGTTGGAGCTAGTGGCGCCGTAGTTGGGGTGTTATATGCAGCAATTTTGTTGCAACCTAGTATGAGTTTATATTTAATGTTTATACCAATACCTATACCTGCTTATATTGTAGGAATTGGTTATTTGTTGTATTCTATTTATGGTATGAAAAGTAGACTGGGGAATATAGGACATACGGCTCATTTCGGTGGTGCTATTGGTGGTTATATTACAACATTACTGTTTTTGCCAGACCTTATATTCACAGAAACACTAATGGTAATTCTGTTAGCAATTCCTATAATTATTCTTTTTGCAATGGATAAAATGGGTAAAATTTAGAGATTTCTTTCCTGTATAGTTATTGGTTATTTATGTTAATATCAATAAAATGTGCGGTTCAACGAATTTAATATGCCTTTACATACCTTTATGGTAATCTTGCCGTTAGATTAGAGCCCAAAATCTAATTTTTTTAAAAACCTACTTATTATGAAAAGAATTTCCCTAATCCTATTAGCGATTCTTAGTATTTCCATTTCCTGTAGTGATGAAACTACAGTCTATAGTGATTCTCAAAGCGATATTAGTATTGAAGATAATGATGCCATTTTAAGCACAAGTGTTGTTTATGACAATGCAGGTGTTTTAGACATCATTGATGAAAATCAAATTGCAGGTAAATCTTTAAGTGGCAAATCTGAAGAACAAGCTGGAGATTACCCATTAACATTAGTAGCTCAAATTAACCCTCCTTCATTTGATAACGGTGGCGAAAATTTAACAGCTTCACATATAAATGTGGTGGAGAATTATGCCTATGTGTCCTATAATACTACTGAAGATGGTTATGCTGGTGCGATTGATATTGTTGACGTGAGTGACCCTAATAGTCCAAGAGTGACTTCGCGACTATATTATCTTAATGCAGATATTAATGCAGTAAGTTACGAGGAAGGATTTGTTTATCTTGTTGGTGGTGTTGATTCGGAAAAGTCTGTAACAGCAACTTCAAATTCTTTTATAGCTAAAATTAATGCTTCTGGTGGAAGATTTGATGTTAGTGCAGGGATTACATATGGTTTTCAAACAGGATATAATAGTACAGATATTGTAATTGATGGTAACAAAGTTCTTGTAACAAGTGGAAAAGATGGTTCTTTAACAGTATTTAACAAGTCCGATTTATCTGTAATTTCTGAATATCCGGCTGATGACTTAAGATCTGTTGCTATTAATAATGAAGAAATTGCTGTTTTAGATGCGAGTAAAGGCGTGAGTATATTAGATTCTAATTTAAATGTATTAAGAGAAATTGCAATTAATACCGATTTCGGACTTGCTACCAAAAGAACGATTGGTTTTACAAACAAGAATGTTATTGTTGCTGAAGGAGCTAAAGGTGCTGGCGTGTATAATGCTTCAAATGGAAACTTTATAGAGCATATTGCTATACCCATTAACCCTGAAGGTGTTGACCAATCTGATCAAGTAACTAATGCAGTTGCTATTAATGAAGAAGCATTACTAATGGCAAATGGAGGGGCCGGATTATGCCTTTCTGAAGAGCAAGATTCTGGGAATAGTTTAGTTGGAATAATTGCTCTTGATGGTTCAATAAATTACGTAGCGTCAAAAGGTGATTATATCTTTGCAGCTTCTGGTAAAAATGGTTTACAGGTTATTAAGATGAATAAACCTGATTCAAGTTTAGAAGCACGTTGCGAAAATTTGAATTATTATAGTGGTAGTTCTAATTTAACTGTAGCAGCAAGTACGGTTAAAGAGTATAAAGGGTCGAAACGATTCAATAGAGTTAATGTATACGGTTCATTATTACTATGTGGTACTTGGACAGTGCAGAATACAACGTATGTGCATGAAGACGGTATATTTGAAATGAATGGTACCTTTGTTGTTGGTAGAAACAATAATAGGAAGAATATTTCAGTAGGGGAGGATGCCACTTTTAGAGTGGAAGGAAATCTTACTATTTATGGTGATCTTATATTGGAAGATGGTGCAACTTTAGAATTTATAGGTAATTCATCTGTTGTGTATATAACAGGTAATGTTATTACAAATGGCGATGTAACAATCAAAGGTAATTTCAAAGATTACAATAGTAAATTTTAAAACTTGATTATACAAAAAAGCCCTTAACATGTACATGTTAAGGGCTTTTTTGTATAAAATCACTTCAAATTTTTAATCTAATAGCTCAGCAATTTTTTGTTCTAGTGCTGGACCTCTTAAATTTTTTGCAATAATAATACCATTTTCATCCAATAAAAAGGCAGCCGGTATAGCTCTAATATTGTAAAGTTCCGCAATTGGATCGTTAAAATACTTAACATTGGAAATGTGATTCCATGTTAAACCATCATCTTTAATTGCTTTTTTCCAATCGTCTGCATTTCTATCCAAAGAAACACCTAAAACATTCAATCCTTTTGTGTGATATTTCTTGTACACACTAACAATGTTTGGGTTTTCTGCTCTACATGGCTTACACCAAGCAGCCCAAAAATCTATTAATGTTACTTTTCCTAAAACATCTTTAAGTGCTAACTCCTCACCTGTAGTGGTTGGCCCTGAAAACTCTGGGGCAGTCGCACCTACCTCAGTAGCCTTATTTTTTTCTGCCTGTTCTTTAGCAATTTCAATTTTCTTTAAAAGACCTGAGCCTACTTCAGTAGCTTTAATTCTGCTTGATAATGACTCATACATTGAAGTAACTTCATCAGGTGTTACAACACCTGCAGAAGTAACAGCATCTAATAGTAATGCTGAAACCAATGAATTGGGATTGCTCTTGATAAATTCAAGATTTGAATTTTTGTATTCTTCTTGTAATTCATTTAACTCATCCTGTAAAGAAGTCATTGTAGCGATGTCATTGCTAGCTTGAGCTTTTTGCATATCCATTTGGGCAGAACGTCCTTTTTCTTGAATATATGCCGATTTGTTAATATATTCTTGAAAAGATTCATTTTGTGGTGTACCACTTACCTTTCCGAGATTTAGACTGTCTTTTTGAGCTTCAATACTAATTTCTCCATTTTCAAGTATTACTGCAGAATAGCCTGGAAGTTGCCCAATAAATAAGTATCGCATTACGGGTATAGTATCTGCTATGCCTTTAAAAACGAATTTACCATTAACAACAAATGTCGTATCAATATCTTCACGTTGTCGTTGTTCGTTAATTTTAGTCATTATGACTTGTGTACTATCGGCAACATCACCTCTTAAATTTCCAGTAATTGTATAACCATCTGGTTCGCTATTACATCCTACCAAAATAAGCCCTAAAATAACGGGTAATACTAATTTTTTCATTTGATTAATTTATTAGCGCACAAAGGTAGTTATATAATAGCGATATAAAAAGAGCTCGCGAATCAGAAGTTTCACGAGCTCTTTAATAAATAGCTTTTTTTTGGGTCAGAATTGATATCTAATTCCTAGGGCTATATCAAAGTCAAATCGGTCCTTAAAGTTGTCATATCCTAAAACTCCAATTTCTGGTCTAATATCTAAAGATATTAATATGGGCAAATCCAAATTACATTCAATTCCAACATCCCCAGCTATAAAAGCAAAGGTTCCTCCATCGGGCTCAATGGCAGGACCTAGTGTTGAAGGAATAGGATCAAATTTCACACTGCCTACTCCACCACCGAAACCGTAATAGTAATTAAATATGTCACTAATAGAATGAACCCATTGGTAAACTCCCGAAAATTTTACGGCATCATAAGCTCTATGGTCCCTAAATCCTAAATTTAACTCAGCACGGTTATAGCGGCCTATTGCTCTCTGATAAGATATTTCAGCACCAAAGCCGTCACTATCTCCTAAGCGTAATCCTATAGTATTGTCTGAAATCTCTTGTGAATAGACTATTGTACCTATAAAAAAGATTAATACAGGTAAAATTTTTACGATTTTCATAAGTTCTGTGTTAATTCGAGTTAGCATTGTATTCTCGATTAAAAGAACATATTTTTGTCTTCAAAATTGTTTTTCAGTGCATAAAAAAATCTTAAATAAATTAAGTGATTCTTTAGAAGGGGAATTAAAAATCGATAACCTTTCCAGAACGCTATACGCAACAGATGCTTCTGTATATCGTCGTATGCCTATTGGTGTGCTGTTTCCAAAAACTGTTGAAGACCTTAAGAAAATTGTTCATTTTGCTAGAGAACATAAAATAGGAATCATACCTCGTACAGCAGGTACTTCACTCGCTGGTCAATGTGTAGGAGAAGGATTGGTGGTTGATGTTTCAAAGCACTTTACAAAAATTCTAAATCTTGATGTTGAAAATAAAACTGTAACTGTTCAACCAGGAGTAATTCGTGATGAATTAAATCAATATTTAGAGCCTTATGGTTTGTTCTTTGGGCCGAACACGTCAACCTCGAATAGATGTATGATAGGAGGTATGGTTGGTAATAATTCATCAGGAACAACTTCTATACAATATGGTGTTACACGAGATGTTGTATTGACTTTAAAAACAGTTCTAGCTGATGGTACCGAAGCTTTGTTTTCTGCAGTTTCTAAAGAAGAATTTCTTAAAAAAAAGGAATTAGAATCATTTGAAGGATCACTATATAAAAACATATATAAAGAATTATCAATCAAAGAAATAAAAGAAGAAATTATTTCTGAATTCCCTAAAGCTTCCATTCATCGTAGAAATACAGGTTATGCTGTAGATGAGTTACTTAAAAATGAAGTTTTTGGGAGTGAAAAAGAACAGTTTAATTTCTGTAAGTTACTTTCGGGTAGTGAGGGTACGCTTGCTTTTACGACCGAAATAACACTTAGTTTATGTGATTTACCTCCAAAGCTATCAGCTATGGTGGTAACGCAATACCATACTTTAGAAGATACTTTGTCTGATGTAGTTCCGGTAATGGAGCATAGTTTGCATACTTGCGAGATGATGGATAAGGTTATTTTAGATTGCACAAAAAATAATAGAGAGCAGTTGAAAAATCGCTTTTTTGTTGAAGGTGATCCGGCAGGTATTTTAATGCTGGAATTGAAATCGGACTCAGAGTCCGACCTCGAACAACAATTAAAGACGCTTTTAAAAACAGTAAAAACATCGGGACTTAGTTATTCAACGTCGGTTTTACGGGGTGGTCAAATTAAGCAGGCAATGGAATTGCGCAAAGCAGGTCTTGGCTTATTGGGTAATATGGTAGGTGATCGTAAAGCTGTTGCTTGTATTGAAGATACAGCCGTTGCTATTGAAGATTTAAAAGAGTTTATAGCTGAGTTTACATTGATTATGGAAAAGTATAATCAATCGGCAGTTTATTATGCCCATGCTGGTGCTGGTGAATTGCATTTGCGACCGATACTTAATCTTAAAAAATTAGATGATGTAAAGCTATTTAGGGCTATAACTACTGATGTTGCTAAACTAACGAAGAAATATAAAGGCTCTTTTAGCGGTGAACATGGCGATGGTATTGTTAGGGCTGAGTTTATTCCTCTGATGATTGGACAAAAGAACTATGAGCTACTCAGACGTGTTAAATCATATTTCGACCCTGATAATATTTTTAACCCTGGTAAAATAGTTGATGCGTATCCCATGGATGAGTTCTTACGCTATGATATTGATCGAGAAGAGCCTAAAGTTGAAACCTTAATGGATTTCTCGGATAGTCAAGGAATTCTTCGCGCTGCTGAAAAATGTAACGGTAGTGGCGATTGTAGAAAAACTGAAAAGATGGCGGGAGCAATGTGCCCTAGTTATCATGCAACTCGAGATGAAAAGCACACTACAAGAGGTAGAGCGAACACACTTAGAGAGTTTTTGACTACATCAGATAAGCAAAATAAGTTCAACCATCATGAATTGAAGGAAGTATTTGATCTTTGCTTAAGTTGTAAAGCTTGTGCTAGTGAATGTCCAAGCAATGTAGATATTGCAACATTAAAAGCAGAATTTCAATATCAATATCAAGAAAAAAACGGCTACTCGTTCCGTTCAAAGTTATTTGCTCATAATACTAGGTTTAATAGAATGGGTAGTAAAGTTTCTGGATTAACAAACTTACTTTTTTCGTCTAGTTTAACGGGTGGATTGATTAAAAAGTTATCAGATGTGGCTAGTGAACGGAGCTTACCTAATGTTTATAGTTTTAATTTCGATAAATACCTTCAAAATACTGAATTACAATTAAATGAAAATGGTTTAAAAGTTGTTTTATATATTGACGAGTTTACAGAATTCTTGGATATTGAGCAAGGAAAAGATGCTATTGAGGTATTAGTGAAGTTAGGGTACAAAGTAGAGCTCTTTTATGGTGAAAGCGGAAGAACTTATCTTTCTAAAGGATTTTTAAAACAAGCAAAAAAACTGGCTAATGATAATGTGGCCGCATTAAAACCTTATTTAAATGATAAATTGCCAATAGTTGGATTAGAACCTTCCGGAATATTAACATTTAGAGATGAGTATAAACGACTAGTTGACGATTCCGAATCGGCAAAAGCATTATCAAGTCAATGTTTTTTAATTGAAGAATTTTTAGCTGAAGATATAAAAAAAGGTGTTATTAAACAGAGTCAATTTACCAAAGAATCTAAAACAATTAAGATTCATAATCATTGTCATCAAAAAGCATTGAGTAATCAAAAAGTGACTTTTGATATTTTGAATATTCCGGAGAACTATAAAGTCTCTATAATTAGTTCAGGTTGTTGTGGTATGGCTGGCTCCTTTGGATATGAAAAAGAACATTACGCAACCAGTATGAAAGTAGGAGAGCTAAAATTGTTTCCTGCTATTCGTAAATCAGATGATGATGTAATTATCGCAGCAAATGGCACAAGTTGTAGACATCAAATCTACGATGGCACTAAACGAAAAGCATTGCATCCAATAACAATTTTTAAAAATGCTTTAATCGATTGATTTTATTATCTCTTCATTAAGATTTACCTTTGTAAATTAAATAAATATCCAAACTAATGGCAGGCAACTCTTTCGGTTCACTTTTTAGACTTACAACATTCGGAGAATCTCACGGCAAAGCCATTGGTGGTGTTTTAGACGGATGTCCAGCTGGACTAACTTTAGATTTATCCGAAATTCAAAAAGATTTAAATCGAAGAAAACCAGGACAATCAGCAATCGTAACACAACGAAAGGAACCTGATACAGTAGAGTTTTATTCTGGTATTTTTGAAGGTAAAACAACTGGCACACCCATTGGTTTTGCTATTCATAATACAAATCAGAAATCTCACGATTATTCACATATTAAAGATTCGTACCGACCATCACATGCGGATTATGTTTATGATCAAAAATACGGATTTAGGGATTATAGAGGAGGAGGAAGAAGTTCGGCACGTGAAACAGCAAGTAGGGTGGTGGCCGGTGCTATTGCCAAACAATTACTTTCCGACATAAAAATAAATGCTTTTGTTTCTCAAGTAGGTGAATTAAAATTGGATAAACATTATAAAGACCTCGATTTTAATTTTATAGAATCAAACCCTGTGCGTTGTCCAGACCCCGAGTCAGCGGCCAAAATGGAAGCATATATTAAAGAGATTAAAAAAGAAGGTGATACTATTGGCGGTATAATTACTTGTGTTGCTCAAAATGTGCCTATAGGATTAGGAGAGCCAGTATTTGATAAACTTCATGCCGAATTAGGTAAAGCAATGTTATCTATAAATGCAGTAAAAGGTTTTGAATTCGGTAGTGGATTTGCAGGGGTTACTATGAAAGGTAGTGAGCACAATGATCAGTTTAACACAGATGGTACAACTAAAACTAATAATAGTGGGGGTGTACAAGGGGGAATAAGTAATGGAATGGATATTTACTTTAATGTTGCTTTTAAACCTGTTGCTACTGTTTTGCAGGCTTATGATACCATAGACAAGGATGGAAATCCTGTGACAACTCAAGGTAAAGGTAGGCATGACCCATGTGTAGTACCACGTGCAGTACCAATAGTTGAGGCAATGACAGCCTTGGTTTTGGCTGATTTTATGCTGTTAAATAGGTCGACTAAGTTATAGCGAATCCACTTTCACAATTTCGCATCAAAATGGTATCTTACAAGCCTAAACCAATAATATATGCGAAAACTAGAATTACATTGGAAAATTTTAATAGGTATGGTATTAGGGTTGGTTTTTGGCTTTGCCATGACCTTTCCTGAATGGGGACCAGAATTTGTATCACAATGGATAAAGCCCCTTGGAACCATTTTTATAAAACTTCTTAAACTTATAGCTGTTCCATTAATTCTAGCATCTTTAATAAAAGGTATTTCTGATTTAAAAGATATTTCAAAATTTCGAAATATTGGTTTGCGTACTATCGGAATTTACATGGGCACAACTACAGTTGCAATTATATTGGGCCTATTACTTGTAAATATAATAGAACCTGGTAATGGTATTTCAGAAGAAACTATAGAGAAACTTACCTCAACTTACGCCAATGATAAAGGGGTTACTGCTAAACTAGAAGAAGCAACAAGACAAAAGGAGAGCGGTCCCTTAAAATTCTTAGAAGACATGGTACCTGATAATGCTGTTAGTGCATTGGGAAATAACCAATTGATGCTACAAGTGATCTTTTTTACCATTTTTATGGGAATTTCAATGTTGTTAATTGGTGAGAAAAAGGCCGAGCCTCTAAAGCAATTTTTTGATTCTTTGAATGATGTAGTGCTCAAAATGGTCGATTTAATCATGCTTACGGCTCCTTATGCTGTTTTTGCATTATTGGCCAATGTTGTAGTGTCTTCTAGTGATCCCGAAATATTGTTAGCACTCCTAAAGTATGCTGGAGTTGTGACTTTAGGACTCTTATTAATGATTGTTTTCTATTGTACATTGGTAGTTGTTTTTGCTAAAAAGAATCCTTTTTGGTTTTTAAAGCAACTAAGTCCAGCGCAATTACTGGCTTTTTCTACCAGTTCTAGTGCAGCTACTTTACCGGTAACAATGGAACGAGTAGAAGAACATATTGGTGTGGATAAGGAAGTTTCCAGTTTCGTTTTACCAGTTGGTGCTACTGTAAATATGGATGGTACTAGCCTTTATCAAGGGGTTGCAGCAGTATTTATAGCACAAGCACTTAGTTTTGACCTTCCACTTGGAGCTCAATTAACCATTGTTTTAACTGCCCTTTTAGCTTCTATTGGAACCGCTGCAGTACCAGGAGCTGGTATGGTGATGTTGGTAATTGTTCTGGAATCTGTTGGCTTTCCACCTGATAAATATGCTATTGGTTTAGCCTTAATTTTCGCTGTTGATAGACCATTAGATATGCTCCGAACCGTTGTAAATATTACAGGCGACGCTACAGTGGCTACTGTAGTTGCTAAATCTGTAGATAAATTACATGAACCAAAACCTCAAAATTGGGACGACAATTATGATGCTGTAAAATAGTTGCATTATTGTAATATTCACGTATTTATCTTAATTTTTAGTTCATCATTTTAAAACCTTGTAATTGTTCAAACAATTAATATGATAGTTGAACCTGAAATATTAAACAAGCATGCGGCAATTTTTGAAATAGATGCAAATCTAGATCGCTTGGTAAGAAGGATAGAATTACTCACTCATGTTAATCCACAAAACATAGAAAAAGCCAAAGCTGGTTTTTTTGCATCAAAATATACAGTTGATCCTGAATTTCGATATTTAAAGTTAAAGTTTGACTCTTATAAATTGCATCGTTTATTCTTTTCACAACGCTTAGAACGAATTGAAAATGATGAAATTAGAAAATTGTATCAAGATACTATTCATTACTATTCAAATATGATTCAGTGTATTGAGTCTATAGGTGATAAACGAAAATTTTATTATAATTCTCTAAGGATTTATGGAACACCTAAAGAGAAAGATGTAAATAATGCTAAGTTTATTTTACATTTTAAAAACCAAGGGCCATTTGAAGATACTGATAAAATATATAACGCTGAACAAGCGAAAATCTTTTTTGAAGAATTTTCTAAGCAATATGATTTTCCTTTAAATATTAAGTTCTCTACAAGTATTGCTGCAAATGCAATGGTGAGTAATTCTACACAGAGTTTGTTAATCAAAAAGAACGCTAAATTTAGTAAGAATCAATTACAGACATTAGCCAATCATGAAATTGGAGTGCATTTAGTAACTACGTATAATGGGTTATTACAACCTCTAAAGATTTTTTCAAACGGATTACCTAATAATGTTGAAACGCAAGAGGGTCTTGCTGTGTTTAGTGAATACATGTGTGGTGCATTAACATTAAAAAGACTTAAGTTGTTGTCATATAGGGTTTTAGCTTCAGATAGTTTAATTAAAGGTTATAGCTTCTCTGATACTTTTAACTTAATACATGGACATTATAAATTAAATAGAGATGAGGCCTTTACCATTACTATGCGTGCTCATAGGGGTGGAGGTTTTACAAAAGATAGACTATACTTAAGTGGTCTGGTCAAAATTTTTAATCGCTATATTAATAATCAATCTATGGATAATCTGTTAACCGGTAAGGTGTCTATGGATTATGAAAATGTAATATTAACGTTGTATAATTTGGGATTAGCAAGTAAGATTACTTATCACAATAATGCTTTTTTAAGTTGTTTAAATACGAATAGTACATTAGAATTAATACTAAAAAATCTTAAATAATGAATTGGGGCTTATTAATAACCATAACAATAAGTCTTTTTATTTTGCTCAATATTATTGTCTATTTTCTCCAAGAGCGACTCATTTTTAAGCCTGAAAAATTACCAGTAGATTTTGAGTTTAAATATGCAAATCAAGTATTTGATGAGTATAATATTGAAGTTGCAGATGGCATAAACCTTAATGGAGTTCATTTCAAGGTTCGAGAGCCTAAAGGCGTAGTTTTATATTTGAAAGGAAATTCTAGAAGTTTAAAAGGGTGGGGGAAGTTTGCTATTGATTTTACAAGACATGGTTTTGATGTAGTTATGATTGATTATCGTGGTTTCGGTAAAAGTACAGGAATACGCACAGAAGAAGGTATAAAGAGAGATTTGCAATATGCTTACAATGAATTAAAAAAGCAGGTCTCTGAAAAATATATAGTGCTTTATGGAAGATCTTTGGGTTCTGGTTTCGCTGCAAAATTGGCCTCAACTAATAACCCTCGGATGTTAATATTAGATGCTCCATATTACAGTATGAGTCATATTGCTAAGAAATTTATGCCCATTATGCCCATGTCTTTGTTATTGCGTTTTCCTATAAAAACATATCGATGGATTGAATATGTTAAATGTCCAATAAAAATAATTCACGGTACAAATGATAAATTAATACCTTTTAAAACAAGTATTAAACTTTCTAAAATAAATGCAAAACGAACTCGTTTGTACCCTATTATCGATGGTGGGCATAATAATTTACATACCTATCCGCAGTATCATCGATTCTTGGAAGAGATATTACATTCAAAACTACCAAAGAAAATAGACCCCACTACGAGTAGTATTAGTTTTAAACGTAAAAAGCACTAAGATGAGATGGTTAAAACGGCTACTTAGATCACTTTTAATTTTATTTATATTGATTGTAGGCATATTGTACTTTTTTCAGGAAAAATTGATTTTTAATAGTAGTGAGCTAGCTTCTGACTACAAATATCAGTTTACAACTAAGCATGAAGAATTATTTTTAAAAGCTAAAGATGGTGCTATCCTAAATGGGTTGCATTTTAAGCAAGAAAAACCCAAAGGAATAATTATTTATTGTCATGGAAATACCGGTCAAATTGATGTATGGGGTAAATGGGGAGAAGAATTATCAAATAGATATGGTTACGATGTAGTAGTTTGGGATTATAGAGGTTTTGGTAAAAGTATAGGTAAAAGAAGGCAACAACGTATGTTGGATGATGGTCTTTTGTTTTATGAATATAGCCGAGAATACTTCAATGATGATCAAATAGTAACCTATGGTAGATCGCTAGGAGGATTTTTTGCAACTCATATAGTTAAGAAAAATAATAAAGGTCGTTTAGTATTGGAATCTACCCCATTAAGTTTATTGAAGATTGCCCAACAGAAATATCCTTTCCTACCTTCAAAATATTTGTTGAAGTATCGTTTTCAGAACAATCAAAATATTAAAAAAATAACGGTTCCAACTTTTATTATACATGGAACTTCAGACGAATTAATACCCTATGAAAACGGAGAAGTTCTTTTTAATTTATCTTCTGCTACAACGAAAAAACTTTACACCATAGAAGGAGGGGATCACAACAACCTTAGCGAATTTGAACAAGTGTATTATGGGGCTTTGGACTCGATTTTTCTTTTTTAGCTGAAAGCACGCTCAACTGAAAATATACGGATTACTATAGAGCACTATGCTAAAAACTTAGCCATTAATTCTGGAGTTGGAACCATGCATTGGTCCTTTTTACCATACCATTTGTAACGATTACGCGCAATAAAATCGTATACGATATCACGTAATCCACTGGGAATCAAATTCAATATGCGCGATATGCTACGATATCCACTCAAATGGCGTCCAATTTGTAAAGCAGCATCAGATTTCACATAAAAAGCAATACCAGGTTCAATTAAAATGATAGAATCAATAGTATCGGTATCAATATTTCGCTCTTCTACCAACTTTTTTCCTAATTCACTTTGCAGGGCTGCAAATCGAAAAACGTCCTCAGTATCACTTTTTATGATACGCTGTATAGTGCTATTACAAAGATTACAAACACCATCAAAAAGAACTATTTTTTTTTCTTTATCCACAGTACAAAGATACAATAGCCAAATTAGGGATTGAAAACTTTACAAGTTATTTAAGAAAGTAGTTAGATCTGTCTCTTTGTCGATACCTAATTTCTTTTTTAAGCGATATTTCGATTTTAGGATACTGTCGGGTAAAACATTCATCGTGGCTGCAATCTCCTTGGTAGTCAAATTCATTCGTAGAAAGGCTGCCAATCTGATTTCTTTTTCCGAAATATCGGCAGCAAGGGTTTTCAATTTTTGGTCAAAGTCGTTATGAACGTCGGCGAAGTAGGTTTTAAATACCTCCCAGTCCTTATCGGAGGCGTTCTCTTTTTTGAGTAGCATAACGATACGTCTGAATTCTGTTTTAAATTTATCGGGGGAGTTTTTTACATTCTCTAAGTTCTCAATAAGCTCCTGAATAAAGGTGTTTTTCTGAACCAAATGCAGCGTCTGGCTGGTCAATTCTTTTTGCTTGTGCTCAATTTCCTTTTTATAGATTTCTTCTTGTTTTTCACGGGCGATTCGATTCTTTTTGATACGTTGTCGGTAACCGAATACGGAAAGTCCAAATAAGGCTAGGGTAGCCGCCATACCCCCAGCAAAGAGACCTTTTTGAAGATTATCAGCCCTAGATTTTGCATTTAGCGTATTAATTTCTTCTTCTTGTAGGGCAATTTCTGCTTCTTTCTTCTCTGTTTGGTATTTTACCTCAAGTTCATTGAATTGTTTAACCTTCTCTTTTTGGAAAACTGAATCATATTTTGAAAAATGCAATCTGCTGTATTCAAAAGCCTTATCGTATTGTCTTAAGGCGGCATGTGCTTCTGCTAAATCGGGATAAATTTTTATCATTTCAAGGTTGTTGTTGTTCTCCTTGGCAATGCGAAGACTTTCTTCAAAATTGGTTAATGCATTTCTATATTCTCCTTGCTTGCTTGCTATGCGACCCAAATTCTGAAAACTATCCATGAGCATTTTCTTTTCTTTAATTCGTTTCCCTATTTGCAGGGCTTTGTTAAAATAGGATTTGGATTCCGCCAAGGAATCTAAACTGAAATAGGCCTCACCAATGAAATTATATTGTTCACCTATTTCAGCCCAATCATTTGATTTTTCGAAAAACCCTAGGGCATGTTTGTATAGCGGAATAGCTTCCGCATGTTTCCCTTGGGCAACCATATTCTCTGCAATATTGGAGCGTGTAATGGCGAGACCGTAGTCCAAATTGAATTTTATACAAATAGCCTCTGTTAAACGGTAATACTTATTGGATTCTTTTAAGTTTCCGAGTTGCGCATGTAATTTTCCAATATTCATATAACTTGGAGCCCTGTAATCGTCAGTGTCTCCAATTTCTTTACTTAACTCAATGGATTTAAGATAAGAATCCATTGATCCTTTGAGGTCGCCAAGATACTTTTGTGCAATGCCCATGTTGTTGTAGATAATCTGTAATAAAGGCTTGTCGTCATTTGTGATACACGAATCAATGGCTTTTTTAAAATAAGGCAATGCCTTATCGTGCTCACTTCTATTTTGATGATATATTCCCTGATGTTTAAGTAAAAGCATCCTGATTTTAGAATTGCTTAGCGTCTTGGACATACCGAGGGCGGTATCTAGGTAGGGTTTGGCTTTCTCAGGGTCACGTGTGACATGGGTTGAAAAAATTGCCATATAGGTATATGCCAGTGAAGTGTCTTTTTGAGTTTTCAATAGCTGTAGCATACTATCAATTTTTCGGTATCTGTATGCGTCATCTTGCGCATTCAGTGAAAGAAATTGAAATAAAATAAAAATGCTTAAAACGAGCTGTTTCTTAATCATAAGGCAGAAGTAAGCGGTTGTACCAAGTTAACTAAATATTTTACACTATCAATTCATCTTTACTTATCCATAAAACCGCCTGTCCATACTATGTCCATGTTTTTACATAGCATTAAAAAATTGAATTAATTTATAAAATACTGAATAACAGTTGTTTAATAATAATTTTTGAAGAATTAAACATTATGCTGTCCATGGTTATCTTGATGATTTTTGGCAGTATCTGTCCATACTTTGTCCATGCCCGAAATTAGTGTCCGCCTGTTTTCTACTATAGGTTTGGGGTGTTGAATCTATAAAACCAATTAAATTATGAAAACAAATCAATCAATTCTAAAAACAGGTATTTACGTATCTGTACTAAGTTTAATTTTTATGGCCTTCAATGGTTGTAGTAAAGATGAAATGGAATCAGGACCAGAACAACCAAATTATTCTGAGGAAGAAGCTTTGGATTTTAATGCAGTCGTTACAAATCTAAATGCTTTTGACCAACCACAGGAATCTTCTGTTGTTGAGACAGACACTAGTAACCCTGAACGTGATACTGAGGATTCTACTTTAGAATGTACAACTAAAACATATAAAGGTGCTCCTGGATTTAATGAAATGTTTACCTTAGACCCTACCACAGATGTAATTTACCCAGGTGCTTTATTAAAGGGAGAGACCATCCCGACTGGAGCATATGAGCGTATTAGCGGAGAAAGAGCACCCATAACTATTTCAGCTTCTTTACAGAATATAGCTAAAGTTAAGGTCGTTATTGAGAACCCTGATAAACTATCGAATGTTAGACAAGGCATAGTAGATTTATTGAACCAAGAAGTAAATGGAGCAACTGCAGCAGCAATAAGTCTAGAAATTCAGGAAGTTCATTCTGCACAACATTTAGAGGCTTCTGTAGGAGTTAATTATAGGGGAGTAGGAAAGAAAGTATCTAACACTTTAGATTTTAGTAATTCAACCTATAAAAACACCTTTGTGTTAAAATTTATTCAACGGTATTACACTTTGGATGTTGATACTCCAGGAAGTTCTCCTTCTGATTTATTTACAGGCTTGCCAAATGTAAGTCTTTTGGGTTCTACAAGTCCAGTTTATGTTTCTTCAGTGCAGTATGGTAGAATGGTATTGTACACTGTAGAGTCTAACTCTAGTATTACCGATGTTAAAAATGCTTTTGATGCATCCGTTGGCTCAACAGATGGTTCTATTGATGTTGAATATCAAAATATTATTAACTCATCTAATATACAAGCACTTATAATAGGTGGTTCTGGAGCTGGTGCTGTACAGGCTATTAATGGTCCAGGAGAAGTATATAATTTTATTTCTGAAGGAGGTAATTATTCTAAAGACTCTCCTGGAGCACCTTTGGCGTATAAACTTAATTATGTGAAAGAAGGTTTTCCTGTTGCAAAAGTTGTTTTGGCCACAGAATATCAACTGCGGGAATGTGATTTGGCATACCCTGAATTTTTAGCTACAATTTCCAAGTTAACAGGTGAGCATAATAATATTAATGAAGTATATGGCAAACTAAGAATAAAAATGACCGTAGGTGGTAAACGATTAGATGCGAATGGAAATGGTGTTGATGATGGAAAAACATGGAGTATTTCTAAAGATGAAGCAGTAGATGTATCCGAAAGTGATACTCATAACATTTTGGATTATTCCTATACTTTTAAACCCTATAGACCAAATTTGAATGTGGACTTTTTGGAATACTCAGGAGAATTGCGAGATTCTAACGGTTATTTTGGTAGTACCTCAATAGGTGACTTATATGAAGAATTAAAATTAAGTGAGGTTGGTATAGGCGAAGAAAAGTTATTAGAGTTAGATTTTGAAGATGGTATAACTGCTCATTTTAAAATAACCAGAACCAAATAATTTGATAACACAGTCGGCACCTAAAGTTGTAGATTCAGCAACTTGGTGTCGGCTGTTATTTCTGAAAAATCATATACGATTTTTGATAATTTGTTGATAATCAATTCTACTACAAACTGAAATCATCTAAATACGTTTTCATTTCGCACGTTCTACCAACTCTAACTGATTTACACTTACATTGGTAGTGAACATACCATAATTCACCGTTGCTTTGCCTTTTTCAAGACTGTCAATAGAGCCAACGGCCTTGCCGTCTATCATTCTAACACGGTCGCCCACCTTAAATACTGGCCTTGGCTTGTTTTGTTCTTTTTGAACTGCTTTTTTCTTTTCGACTTTCTTTTTTTCTCGAATTACTTTGACTTCTTTTTGTACTTCCTGCGCTACTTTAGCCTTTTTTACACGTTCAACTTTGGCTTCTTTTGCTGTTTTCTTTTTACGCTTACTGTTTTCAGTTTCAACAATTCGTATTAATTCAGACACAAGGGATCTTTTTTTATTATCCCTAAAATAGCGATCAGCAGCTTTGTTTACTTTGTTTCCCAATTGAATCATGCGTTGATCATGATCATATAACTCTTGATAATTCTCAAGTTTGGATTTTATTTTTGCATTCAATTTTTCCAAACGAGCAGATTCTTCCCTTGCTTTTAATTCTTCTTCATGCAATCTAGAGCCTGTTTTAGCCATTTTGCTGCGTTCTTTCTGTAATTTGGCTATCGTGGCATCAAAACGCACCTTACCGCGCTCTATCTTCTTCTTAGCCTTGTTTATGAGCGAGTAAGGGATGCCGTTCTTTTGTGCAACCTCAAAAGTAAATGAACTTCCTGCCTCACCTAAAACCAATTGAAAGGTTGGTTCTAGGGTTTTTCCATCAAATACCATGTTTGCATTTGTTGTGTGTGGCAATTCATCTGCTAATGCCTTAAGATTGGCGTAATGCGTAGTAATTACTCCATATGCACCACGTTCATAAAAAACTTCGAGGAACGCTTCCGCTAAGGCTCCACCGAGTTCGGGGTCACTTCCAGTTCCAAATTCATCAATTAAGAATAAGGTTTCTTTATTACACTTGCGTAAAAAATTATTCATGTTCTTTAATCGATAGCTATACGTGCTTAAATGATTTTCTATGGATTGATTATCACCAATATCGGTTAGTATTTTATCAAACAAACAAACCGTACTTCTTTCATGAACCGGAATAAGTAGTCCTGATTGCAACATTATTTGTAATAAACCTATAGTTTTTAATGTTATACTCTTTCCACCGGCATTTGGGCCAGAAATAACAATAATGCGGTTTTCAGGATGTAGTTCTATAGTTTGCGGAAACGTTTTTTCGTCTTGTAATTTATTGCTTAAGTAGAGTAGTGGATGATAGGCATCTCTTAAAAATAAACGTTTGTCTGTGTTTAACTTCGGTAACACCGCATTAGTCTCGGATGCATACTTAGCTTTTGCAGCAGTAACATCTAACTTTGCTAAAAAATATTGATATTCGTTTAATAGGTCGCGATACGGACGTATAAAACTGGTTAGCTCACTAAGAATACGTTGAATTTCTTCGGTTTCATCAAATTCTAAATTATTTAATTCTCGACTTAATTTTAAAGTTGCTTCAGGTTCTATGTAAACTATACTCCCGGTTTTGGATGAACCCATTACGGAGCCCTTTACTTTTCTCCTGTACATAGCCTTTACCGCCAAAACTCTGCGGTTCTCTACGACGGATTCCCGAATATCATCTAAATAGTCGGAGCCATGATATAAATTTAGGGCTGATGCAAAGCTTTGACCTATTTTACCCTTTACCACATTTATTTCTTTCCGAATCTGAAATAAATTCTCAGAAGCTTTGTCTTTTATCTCGCCAAATCGATCTATAACCGTATTTATTTCACTAGGTATGTTAGTATTACTTTCTATTTCTTCTGATAATTGAAAAAGCAGAGGATAATATTCTTTAAATTTTTTAAAGAACTTCTTATGGGTAATTATAGCATTACAAATGCTTCCTATTTTTCGAAATCCTTCTATTTCAAGCGTAGTATTCTCTATTTTTAAAAGTTTAACTTCATGATCAATACGATCAAAACCATGGTTGGGTATTCGGTTTTCACTGATAAATGACCCATGATACTCGGCGGTTTCTCCCAAAACTACTTTTATGGTATCGAAATTAGAAAGTGGTAGAATTTGCGAACATAGTTCTTTACCTAAATCTGTTGTGCAACGGGCCGACACCTGGTTCAATACAGTTGGAAATTCTAAATCTTCGAGTGCTTTGCTTATAAACTTATCCATTAATCATCAAAAAACGATGGCAAAGGTAGGTATTGCTGATGAAACGCATGCATTTTCAAACCTAATGGAAGTAGCATTCATACTATTTATACTAATAATCAATTCCGTAGTAACTTATGAATTCCTAGTTTGTAAATTTGTTTCATGGACTTAAAACTTAACCCCAGTTGGGAAAAACTACTTTTAAACGAGTTTGATAAGCGATATTACAAAGAATTAATATCATATGTTAAAAACGAGTATGAAACTCAAATCTGCTATCCTAAAATAGAACTCATTTATAATGCATTCAACCATTGTACATTTGATGATACTAGAGTAGTTATTTTAGGTCAAGACCCATATCATGGTCCTAATCAGGCTAATGGACTTTGTTTTTCTGTAAATGATGGAATTATTCATCCGCCTTCTTTAAAAAATATTTTCAAAGAATTAAAAACAGACTTAGGTAAAGAAGTTCCCGAAAGCGGCAATTTAGAACATTGGGCCACTCAAGGGGTTCTTTTGTTAAATGCTACATTAACTGTTCGCGCTCATGAACCAGGAAGTCACCAAAATAGGGGATGGGAATCATTTACTGATGCAGTAATTAAAACTATTTCTGCCACAAAAAGTAATGTTGTTTTTTTATTATGGGGTGGATATGCAAAAAAAAAGGTAAAATTAATTGATTTAAATAAGCATCATGTGCTTTTGTCTGGACATCCGTCTCCTTTAAGTGCGAATAGAGGGTATTGGTTTGGCAACAAGCATTTTAGTGCTGCTAATGAAATATTAATTAAGACCAAGCAAAAAACAGTGAAATGGTGATAAAATAATTGACTATCAGTATTTTACATTTGTATGATTGAATAAAATTGAGTATCTTATAAAAAAATCGATGAAGAGTTTCATATTTAATTATTAAGACCAAGATTTTTAAATCATATTGTAATACTTACATTATTTTGTGTGTAAAATGAATTTTACTCATAAATTTGTACAGAAAATTACTACTTTTAAGAAAACCAAACAACTTATGATTTCGAAAGCTGTAAAAACCATATTGCTTATAGATGATGATTCTATTAGTAATCTATTGAATACTGTCTTCATAAATAAGCTAAATCTTGATGCTGATATTGAGGCGGCTTTAAATGGGAAGGAAGGTCTAGATATTATCCTCGACAAAGAAAATCCCATTCAAACACCTTGTTTGCTTTTATTAGACATTAATATGCCGACAATGGATGGTTGGCAATTTCTCGAACAGTATGAGAAATCTGTTAGTAAAGAATTACAAGATGAAATTGCAATTGTTATGCTTACAATAAGCGAACAACAAAGTGATGAAGTAAAAGCAAAGCAAAACCCCTTAATAAAGGAATTTGTCAGAAAACCACTTTCAGAAAAATCTTTAACAAAGCTGGTAACTACGTATTTCAAAGCAGATGCGAATGCCAAGGTTTAGTATAGGGCCTTGCGATGCGGTAACACTACTTTAATTAATTTTAAGTCGATTAGTGTTTGTACAATCTTTTCATAAACTTGTAGATCAATTTGATTTTGGCTCCAGTGAGTGATAGAAAGCCATTCTTTAATGTCTTCTAGTTGTTGCCCGTATCTGTTTGATAATGTTTTGTCTATGCTTGGTATTTGCTTAAACTCTAAGGTATAATTATTGATTATTTCAAGAATATGCTTTAAAGTTCCTTCATTTTCATCTATAAATTTATTTGTTGCTGCAATTACGAAGCAGGGCCAGGGTGTAGGACAATCACCTAACCTTCTAAATATACCAGCATCAACAATAGGCTTGGTTGTGAAATGTTCCCATAAAAAATAATCGGCAGTACCATTTCTAAGACCATTTTTAGCACCTTCAAGATTATTAATAATTTCAAATTGCAAGTTTTCTGTATTCCAGCCCTCATTTTGGGCATTTACGTAAGCCATAAGATGACTTCCGCTACCAAACCGACTAATGGCTGCTTTTGCACCTAAAAGCTCTGAAATAGCTTTAAATTTACTCTCAGCAGCTACATGAATACCCCATAATAGTGGTGATGCAATATATTCTTGGATTATTTTAGATTGATTTCCTTCGGAAATGCTTTTAACTATGCCTTCGGTTAGGATTATTGCTAAATCGGTTTCTGTTTCATTTAGCATTTGACACATTCTGCCTGTTCCTTCCGGAATTTCGGTCCATTGTAAATCTATTCCGCGTTCTTCAAAACTGCCTTCCTCAATGGCCATATGCCAAGGCAAATTAAAATGCTCGGGGACACCTATTATACGTACTTTTTTCATGGAGCAATTTTTTGTAAAGTATATTCTATTAGATTATCAACTACCTCTTTAGGATGTTTTGAAAATTCTCCTGTCGCTCTATTAGCTAAAATGGCATTTAGAGAAATAGCGCTATGGCCTAACAGTTTTGAAAGACCATAAATACCTGCTGTTTCCATTTCTAAATTCGTTAGTCGACAATTTTCATGAACAAATCCCATGATTTGCTCGAACTGATTTTTTCCTTGAACTTTTAAGCGTAATTCCCTAAATTGTGGAGCGTAAAATCCTGATGCTGTTAGTGTTATTCCTAATCGTATACGATTTTTGCTAAATAATTTTATTAGTCTATCATCTCCTTTTACTGCATATGGTGTGGGTTTTACGCTTGACCAATTCACTTGTTTGAGGAATGCCGCTTCAAATGCTGATTCTCGTATTGTGGTACTTTCATAATTGCTAATAAGCGCATCTAGGCCTATTGCATATTCACTAATTAAAAAGGAATCTAATTCTATATCCGGTTGAATCGCTCCAGAAGTTCCTATTCTAATTATAGTTAATTTTTTGATTTTATCATGAAGTGTACGCGTTTCTAAATTGATGTTTGCCAAAGCATCTAATTCATTTAATACAATATCAATATTGTCCGTGCCAATTCCTGTAGAAATTACGGTGAGTCGTTTTCCGTTTTTGTATCCTGTATGGGTTATAAATTCTCGCTTGCCTTTTTTTAATTCGATGCTGTCAAATTTTGAAGAAACATGACTAACTCGTTCAGGATCTCCGACAGTAATAACTGTATCGGCTATATCTTCAGGTAATAAATTTAAGTGATAAATGCTGTTGTCTGCATTTAAAATAAGTTCCGAGGATCCGAAAATCATTTTAAAGCTTTAGAATCTTATCAGAATCTGTATTGTAAAGAAAATTATATTTTAATGCACCCCCTAAATACACATCATTATCTTGTATACAAGAGTAATAACTGGTTTGCTTATCTAAAATATCTTTACCCTTTTTTGTAAGTTTAACTGGATTGAACGTTGTAAATAGTGGTTTTAATCTATTTAAAGCTCTTTCGTATTGCGTGTCTCCAAAACCTAGGCCACCTTGATTTTCAAGTAATGTTTGAAGAAATGCAACTTTAGATTTTGGTTTTTTGTCAATAGCAAGCTGTAAAATATTATTTTCCATCTTGTTTAGTCCATTTTTAATACTAGGAAAACGGAATAAATGGTTTTTTACTGCTTCAGATAAATAGTTAAACTGATAATTTTCAAAATCACTGAGGTTTTCTAAACGAATTGGATTGTCGCTACAATATAATTGCCATACATAATCGGCATATTCTATATCATCTTGAGTTAATGTTACACGATTTTCATAAAGATTTAATAATTGTTCATTATTTAAATCACAAAGACCATACATTTTTTCTGTTTCATCTTCTTTTCCGCTACAAACTAGTGTTATTTCGGCGTATTTACGGTGTGTTTTAAGCCAGCTAATTACAGCTATCATGTTTATCTGACAGAATAAATCATATTCAAACCAAAGAACGATTTTATCTTCCTGTTTATGATTACACAAAGTACGATATTCTTTAAGTGTTTTTTCAATAAACCAAGATTTAGAGACTTTGTAGTTTTTATTCAGAAATTCAAATCGAGTTTTCCAAAAGGTTTCACTGCCTACGTTAGTAAGTGTTTTTCCTTCACAAAGCATCTCACGCCAAGTTATAATATCACCTTTTAAATTAAGTGTTTTTAACTTTTCTGTGAAACTGTCTCCGTTTGTGATATGTAGTAGGGAGCTCATATTTTTGGGTGTAGTTATAGATTAGTAAATAAAAATACCAAATAATTTCAATCTTCAAAATAAAATTAACAGAAAAAACAAATTCATGTCATACCTGTGATATTCACTTAGTATCACCGTTTTCATTATCCACCAACTCGCTTTACTTTAAATCCTTTTTGCTTTAGAATTTCCATAATTTTGTCCCTAAAATCACCCTGAATAATGATGTTGTCTCCTTTAATACCGCCACCAACACTTAAAGTTTTTTTTAGTTCTTTAGCTAGTTGTTTAAAATCCTTATCTGCGCCATTATAGCCCTCTAAAATAGTAATTGGCTTTCCTTTGCGCTTTTCATATTTACAAATAATTGGGTCATCTTGAAGCCAAATAGTGTTGTTAACTATCTCTTTTGGTTCGTCTTTTTCAATATGATCCGGAAATAAGTTCTTAAGCTGGTCTTTTAAATCCATTTAAATACTAGAATTATCTCAATTGGGAGTGGCAATGTATAAAAAACTTTGCTTAATTGTTTGAATTTTTATCATTTCACATGCATTCTAAAAAATGTTGTAGCCAAAAACTAAATTAATGGCCTTATAATCAGTGGACCAAAACGTATATTCATTTAATATATTTCTTGAAAACGAATAACGCAATTCTAATTGTAATTTTCTATTTAAAGCATATCCAATACCTGCGATAAAATTTTGATTCGAACTCATATCTAAATCGTCTATTCTATCTAAGATAATTTCAGAACTTGTATGAAAATCATGTGAAAAAGCTAAATCGATAAAAACTCGTGATTTTGAATTTAAAAACATGGAATAGCGAACTCCTATCGGTAGTTCAATAGAACTATAATTAACGCTGGCATCGTACTTTTCATTTTCTATAAACTCCTTATAAATTTCTACTTCACGTTCCGAAGCATATGTTTGGTAAGTAGGTTCAATAAATACGGACCACTTACTTTTATTATAGGGCAAAACAAATTCCAGTTCAGTTCCGAATCGAATTCCTGCAGCATTAGGGAAGTCAAAATTGTATTTAGGAGTAATACTATTTGCCACACTAAACGTGTTATATGTAAGCGCTGGCCGCAACCAAAGATTAAAGTCAATTTTTCGAACTTCGGATTCTGCTATCACAAAAGCGCTATTTATACAATGATTGTAATTGTTAAATACTTTTTTTAATGATTTAGTATTGTAATCTAATTTGTTTATTAAACTCGGTTTTATCGTTTCGCAACGTAAATCGTTCAAGATTTGTTGGCGATAGTGGTTGTTTACTTTTATCTGGTTATACTGGGTTGAGTATTTCTTATAAACGAGTTGTTTTATAGCAGTATTACCTTTGCTTATAAAATATCTTCTTGTATTATTTTGATTGTAACTGTAGAGGTTTGCACTACCTTCAACCACAACTTTTAAAAATAATCGCTCGTTATTAAAATTTGGTTGCTTGTGGTTATCTAAATTTTTAATAATATTTGAAGAACGGTCAATGTTAACATCGGTTGCAATATACTTTGCGCCATCTAAAACTCTAAATTCTACTACATCAGTAACATTTGCTCGTTTAACTTTATCATTTTCAGATAGTTTATAGTTAAAACTATTTGGACTTTCTTTCCAATCTACATTACGAATTAAGCAGCTAACCTTTTCGCCAGAATTATTGATGAAATAACCTTTTTCGTATTCAATTTGTGCAAAAATTACACCAAAGCAAAAGAACATGCATATGGCTGAAATATATTTAATCTTCATATGAGCTACATAATTAAATGAATGTAGCTAACGAATCATTTTATGAAATAGTCTAATTATAAATTGACATTAACTAATTTGTAGGTGTCTTAGTCTGCTGTAGTTTTACTTCCCCACCAATCTTTATTGGGTTGAAAATCGTCTGCTAACACTTCCAGTCGCTGTTTCTCTAATAAAGGTAATTTTTCAGATATTATGTTTTTATGTCTTTTTAGATTTAAATCAGAATTGAATTCTAAATCTTCTGTTGCCATATTTGCGTCAACACTAACTAACCAAGTTAAAAGATTATTACTTAAATCTTCCTTAATTCCTCTATTGCTTCCTGAAATGTCATTTAGCTCACTTGGGTCAACTTCTAAATTATATAGTTCCTCATGACCGTCTTCCCAATAATGTATTAGTTTCCATTTTCCTAAACGTATCATAGAAGATGGGTCGCCACCTTGATTTCCATAGTGTGGATAGTGCCAATACAATGGTCTTTCTGATAATTTATTTCCTTTAAGTAAAGGTTTAAGACTAACCCCGTCAACATGCTGATTAGGTTTGAGTTTTATGTCTGACAAATCTAAGATTGTAGGATAGAAATCAGCACCAGTAACTGGATATTCAATAGTTTTTTTGGCATTTGAAATTATCGGTGCTTTAATGAAATAAGGTTCACGAACACCACCTTCCCATTGGTATCCTTTTCCACCTCTTAATGGTAAATTTGCAGTAGAAAAAGAATCTCCTGAAGCTACACCTCCATTATCGGAAGTAAAAACTACAATTGTATTTTTCGCTAACCCTAGGTTGTCTAAAGTTTTTAAAACTATTCCAACTGCATCATCCATTTGTTCAACCAATCCTGCGTAAACCGGATTATCTTGCACTTGCCTTATAGGTAAATTTCTTTCCATGACATAACCGGTACTTGCTAAACCTGAATTAACTGCTTTCTTTTGATATTTGGTCCATTTCTCTTTGGTGGTCTGAATTGGACCGTGAACAGCATAAAAAGAAAGCATCGCAAAAAAAGTAGTGTCTTTGTTTTTTTCGATAAAACTTGCAGTTTCTTTTGCTAAACGCATTGATAGGTTTTCACCTTCTTTACTGTTTTCAAGATTAGGATTTATCCATGGAGAAAAATACCCACCAATTGGGCTTCCTTTTTCCCAACCTCCAACATTAATGTCAAAACCATGATCTTCAGGATATGAGCCTTTATCGCCTAAATGCCACTTACCAGCAAAAAAAGTCTTGTAGCCACCAGCTTTCATTGCTTCTGCTAATGAAATGTCAGCCTTAGGTAATTCATGAGTATACGAAGCAGGTAGCATCTTGTCATATCGATTATGCTCTCGCCATGCTTCACCAGATTTTGCACCTATCCAATCTGTAACTTTATGACGAGCTGTAAATTTGCCGGTCATTATTGTTGCTCTAGATGGACTACAAACACGACTGCCTGCATAACCTTGTGTAAATACAACTCCTTCTTCAGCAATTCGGTCTACATTAGGTGTTTCATAGTATGTACTGCCTGTGTAACTTAAATCATGCAACCCTAGGTCATCGACTAAAATAAAAAGCACATTCGGTTTAGATTTTTCAGGAGTAACAGCCTTTTCCTGGCAAGAGGAAAGTATAATTAGGGAAAACGAAATAATTGTGAAGTATCTCATTATTTTTTAATTAAACCGAGTTCAATTAAACGCTCATGTAAAAATTCACCCGCTGTTATGTCTTCAAATTGTTTAGGATTTTCATCATCTATACAATTTTCTAGGCAATTCAATGGCATCTCACTAATGGGATGCATAAAAAATGGAATTGAATATCTCGATTTGCCCCAACTTTCTTTTGGGGGATTAACAACTTTATGTATAGTTGATTTCAATCGATTGTTGGTATGTCTTGAAAGCATATCACCAACATTGATCATTAATTGGTCTGGTCTTGCTATTGCATCTACCCATTCATCATTATGATTTTTAACTTGTAACCCGCGTCCATGGGCACCCATTAATAATGTTATAAGGTTTATATCGCCATGGGCAGCTGCACGTTCAGCATTTTTTGGCTCGGCAGTT
Organism: Flavobacteriaceae bacterium EG-1; assembly: GCF_009649685.1. GTDB lineage: Bacteria > Bacteroidota > Bacteroidia > Flavobacteriales > Flavobacteriaceae > Aurantibacter_A. The sequence continues at coordinate 779,215 of NZ_WJPK01000001.1, read as the reverse complement.
ATTGGTGGGTAGTGTATGGGTCTAAGAATAGAATTACCATTTTTTATATAATTGTCGAAATATGTTTCTTCTAAATTTAAATGTAGTGCTAATGCTCTTAAGACATATTTAGCTGTCTTCTCTAGCATTTTGTAAGTTTCTTTTCCAACTTCATTAAAGGCCGGTAACTCTTTAACTTCTACATTTTTATGATATTCTAATTCTAACTTTGGATTATCTTCGACATATTGTCCGAAATGCCAAAATTCTTTTAAATCTCCTTCTTTTCTTCCTTTGGCATGCTCTTTTCCAAAAGATGTATATCCCCTTTGACCACCAATACCCTCAATTTCATAACTATCTTTCACTTCTTGAGGTAAGTCAAAGAATTTTTTGATTTCACCATAAAGGTTATCCACCAATTCTTCTGATAAAAAATGTCCGCTTAACGCTACAAAACCAATATCTTCAAAGGCAGAACTAATTTCATGTATGAATTTTTGCTTTCTATTGTTATCCCCTGATAGGAAATCTTGTAAGTCTACACTTGGTATTGCACTCATATAAATACTTTTTTAGTGGAATCAAAGTTAATAAATAAAGGCTCAATTTGCTATCGGACAGAATTTGACCTTGCCAATCTTAATTTTGCTACATTTAGTTAAACAATGCTGGTATTTTATAAAGTTCAAATGGAATTCGAAACTAAAGACATTGCTACTTCTAAGCAACTGCAGCTTTTTGAGCAAATGTTGAAACCACGGATGGTGGAAGAAAAAATGCTAATTCTATTACGACAAGGTAAAATTTCTAAGTGGTTTAGTGGAATTGGGCAAGAGGCAATTTCTGTAGGTATAGCCAGCGCATTAAAAAAAGAGGAATATATTTTACCAATGCATCGAAATCTTGGTGTGTTTACTACTAGGAATATACCATTACATCGTTTGTTTTCACAATGGCAAGGAAAGGCAAATGGATTTACCAATGGACGTGATCGTAGTTTTCATTTCGGAACTCAAGATTATAAAATCATTGGAATGATTTCTCATTTAGGCCCACAACTAGGTGTTGCAGATGGTATAGCATTAGGCAATTTACTTAAGAAAAACAATGAAGTTACGGCCGTTTTTACTGGGGAAGGCGCTACTAGTGAAGGTGATTTTCATGAAGCTTTAAATATAGCTGCAGTATGGGATTTACCAGTAATTTTTTGTATTGAGAATAATGGATACGGACTTTCGACTCCAACGCATGAACAATATCGATGTAAAAATCTTATTGATAAAGGTATTGGTTATGGCATGGAATCGCATCTTGTCGACGGGAATAATATCATAGAAGTTTATACAAAGGTAAAGTCTATTTGTGAGCAACTACGAAAGAAACCAAGACCGGTTTTAATAGAATTTAAGACGTTTCGAATGCGCGGTCATGAAGAGGCGAGTGGTACTAAATATGTTCCTGAAGATTTACTACAAAAATGGTCTAAGAAGGATCCAATTGAAAACTATCAGGATTATTTAATTAAATCTGGTATAATATCAAAAAATGATATATCGAAGCTTCGTGACAAAATTAATGAAGAAATAAATGCGGAACTAAAACTAGCTTTTGATGAAGATTTGGTTGAATTAAATAAGGATAAAGAGTTAAATGATGTTTTTGCTCCTTTTGATTATCAAGAAGTAGAACCTGGTAGTACCGTTGCCAATATTCGTTTTGTTGATGCAGTATCTAGTGGATTGAAGCAATCAATGGAAAAATATGATGAATTGGTTATTATGGGGCAGGATGTTGCTGATTATGGTGGTGTTTTTAAAATAACTGAAGGATTTGTTGAAGCTTTTGGTAAAGACAGGGTTCGAAATACTCCAATTTGTGAGTCGGCAGTGGTTTCAACAGCAATGGGATTATCAATACGAGGAATGAAAGCAGTTGTGGAAATGCAATTCGCGGATTTTGTTAGTTCGGGTTTCAACCCTATAGTGAATTACTTGGCTAAATCTCATTACAGGTGGGGGCAGACAGCAGATGTAGTTATACGTATGCCTTGTGGAGCTGGTGTTCAAGCTGGTCCTTTTCATTCGCAGACTAATGAAGCTTGGTTTACTAAAACACCTGGGTTAAAAGTGGTTTACCCTGCTTTTCCCAAAGATGCTAAGGGTTTGTTAGCAACAGCTATAAAGGACCCAAATCCGGTACTTTTTTTTGAACACAAGGCCTTATATCGGAGTGTATATCAAGATGTTCCTGTTGATTATTACACCTTGCCTTTTGGTGAGGCTGTTTTGTTAAAAGAAGGTAAAGATATTACTATTGTTACTTATGGCGCTGGGGTGCATTGGGCCTTAGAAACACTTGAAGTACTCCCGCAAGTTTCGGCAGATTTACTTGACTTACGAACTTTAGTTCCTTTAGATATAGAAGCTGTTTTTGCATCGGTTAAACGTACTAGTAAGTTAATTATTCTTCAAGAGGATAGTCTCTTTGGGGGTATTGCAAGTGATATTGCCTCGGCCGTTATGGAAAATTGTTTTGAATACTTAGATGGACCAATAAAAAGGGTGGCAAGTCTTGATACGCCGATACCTTTTGCAAAAACATTAGAAGATAATTACTTGCCTATTGAGCGATTTAAAAAAGAGCTGCTGCATTTATTAGCATACTAAATATTTAGGATTTGTTTTCTTTATTAGCCATGTAGGAGTTCTTATTAAAATTCCTATCTTTCTTAATATGAAAACATATGATGTTATTGTAGTGGGTGGTGGATTAGCCGGACTTACTGCTGCAATTGACGCAAAAAGAAAAGGTCATTCTATTTTAGTTATTGAAAAAAAAACATACCCACATCATAAAGTGTGTGGTGAGTATGTTTCCAATGAAGTGTTACCCTATTTAGAGAGTTTAGGTGTTTTTTTAAATGAATTTGGAGCGGTTAATATCAATACAATGCAATTTAGTACACTTGCAGGCGATACGGTTTCAACTAAGTTACCATTAGGAGGAGTTGGTATAAGTCGCTATTCTTTTGATCATATAATGTACCATAAAGCACTTGAATTGGGAGTGAAATTTTGTTTTCAAAGTGCTTTATCTATCGCATTCGAAAACAATCAATTTGAAGTGATTACAGATCAAAAGGAAATCTATATGTCATCAATTGTTATTGGAGCTTATGGCAAACGCAGCAGTTTGGATAAACAATTAAGGCGTGATTTTATGCAACAAAAATCATCATGGTTGGCTGTTAAAGGGCATTACAAATATGAATTCCCCTCAAATTTAGTAGCCTTACATAATTTTAAAGGTGGCTATGGGGGGTTGTCTAAAGTTGAATCTGGTGCTGTTAATTTTTGTTACCTTGCTAATTATGCCGATTTTCAAAAAGAAAAGAATATTGCAAACTTCAATAAAAAGGTAGTATCACAAAATCCGTTTTTGGCAGCTTTTCTAAAAAATGCAGAATCGCTATTTGAAGAACCTTTAACGATTGCTCAGATTTCTTTTAGTTCGAAAAAAGCAATAGAAAATCAAGTGCTAATGTGTGGTGATACGGCAGGACTAATTCATCCGCTTTGTGGTAATGGAATGTCGATGGCTATTCATGCAGCAAAAATTGCTTCTGAACTTATTCATAAATTTCTAAATGAAAAATCGTATACTAGAGAACAACTGAATACGGAATATGAAAATAAGTGGAATCATACTTTTAATCAAAGATTGTGGGTTGGGCGAAAAGCTCAATCAATTTTATTAAATGAGAGATTGTCGAATGTCGCATTATCAGCAGCAGTAAAATCTCCGAATCTTCTTCGTACTTTAATAAAAAGAACACACGGTAAAGCAATACCAGTCTAATGGATTTCTCATTTCGTTATAGTGAAGAGGAGTTAATGGATGATCCTCAAATCCCTATAGATGTTTTGCGGGCTACATATCTTGATATTAATCGTGCTAATCATTATTTAGGGGGTGATAATTGTATTTTGAAAAGCGTAATGTTGTTAGTAGAAGAAAACCCTAAGAAGAAGTATTCTTTAATAGATATTGGCTGTGGTGATGGTGCAATGCTGCGTAAAATTGCTGATAATTTTCGAAATCGAAATATAGAAATTGAACTTTTGGGTGTCGACATCAATGAAAAAGCAATTCTTTTGGCTCAAGAATCTTCGTCTAAGTACCCGGAAATCTCCTTTAAAAGAATGGATGTTTTTAAAGCAAACAAGTTAAAAAGTGATATTGTTATTGCTACTCTTACAATGCATCACATAGCAGAAAAAGATATCTCAAATTTTTTACATTCTTTGAAAAACATATCACAGACAGGTATTGTTATTAATGACTTGCATCGTAGTCGAATGGCTTATTATTTGTTTAAATTCTTTAGTGTTATTTTTATAAAAACAAAGATTGCTAAAAACGATGGTTTAGTTTCTATTCGTAGTGGATTTACAAAACGAGAATTTGAAAACTATTCTAGACTTTTTCCTAAGAGTCAACATGCTATAAATTGGAAGTGGGCTTACCGTTTGAATTGGATAATACGTTTTAATGACTAAGAATTTAATGAATAAAGTGCGAATTGCGGCTGTGGGTAAAGAATTGCCCAAATATTGCCGGGAAACTTCTGATATTATTCCTTTGGTTGAGGCTTGGTTAGGGCATCAAGATCAGCGTTTTATGCGTAAGGTGGTTAAGATTTTTGAAGGGGCAGCTGTAGATAAAAGGTATAGTATTATGAGTCCGGAAGATGTATTTTCGGCAACTTCTTTCGAAGAAAAAAATAACGTCTACTCTCGGGAAATCAAAAAGTTAGGATCTACAGTTTTAAGGAACACTTTACTTAAATGTAATTGGACACCTGAATCTCTAGATTATATAATTACCGTAAGTTGTACGGGGTTTATGATTCCTTCTTTAGATGCGTATCTTATTAACGATTTAAATTTGCGTCAAGACATTGTCCGTTTACCCGTAACTGAAATGGGATGCGCTGCTGGAGTATCTGGATTGATCTATGCCAATAATTTTCTAAAATCAAATCCAGATAAGCGTATTGCCCTTGTAGCTGTAGAGAGTCCAACTGCTACTTTTCAACATACCGACTATTCTATGGCAAATATGGTTAGTGCGGCAATTTTTGGTGACGGAGCAGCCTGTGTTTTGCTATCTTCAGAAGAGTCGATTGATGGTCCTCGCGTTATTGGTGGAGATATGTATCATTTTCCAGATACCACTCAAATGATGGGATTTGATTTGACTAACCACGGATTGAAAATGATATTAGACGTTGGAGTACCTGATACTATAGCAGCCCATTTCCCAGAAATAGTTCATCCCTTTCTAAAGAAATACGGAACAACCATAGAAGATATAGCGCATTTGATTTTCCATCCAGGGGGGAAGAAAATTGTTCAAACAGTAGAAGCCTTATTTGGTGATTATGGTAAGAATATAGATGACACACGAGATGTTTTAAGGCGTTATGGTAACATGAGTAGCGCTACTGTTTTATATGTTTTAGAAAGGTTTATGGATCGTGAATTGAAATCTGGTGAAAAGGGATTGTTGCTGAGTTTTGGACCAGGTTTTTCAGCTCAAAGACTATTGTTGGAATGGTAAAGTCTTTGTTTACAATACTCTTTTAAGCTATTGTAATGCAAGTATTTATAATTGTTTTTAAAGATCATATTCATTAAATATATTGGTGTGTACTACTAGAGTTTATTTTGCAAGCTAATACGTTATTATAATAGTAATTAATTTAAGCTTTAGTTGTTTGATTATAACTTATTGTTATATAGTAATCTATGAAATTATTTTTTAATGAAAAAGGAAGATATTTTAAATAAATTGCCATATCAAAAACCTTTTCTGTTTGTAGATCAATTATATGATGTTGATGAAAATGGTATTGTAGGTAGTTATTGTTTTGTTGACGATGCTGATTTTTTTAAGGGTCATTTTAAAAATGAACCGATCACACCCGGAGTTATTTTAACAGAGTGTTGTGCGCAAATCGGACTCGTGTGTTTAGGATTGTTTTTGTTAAAGGATTATAATTCTGAAGATCTACAAATTGGAATGAGCAGTTCTGAAATGGAATTTTACATACCGGTTTTGCCAAATGAAACAGTTAAAGTGGTTTCTGAAAAAGTCTATTTTAGGTTTAATAAATTAAAGTGTAATGTAAAAATGTATAACGAAAGTGAGCAGTTGGTGTGTAAAGGTACTTTAGCTGGTATGTTTAAATTGGTTACTCATGAATAGACGCGTTGTAATTACTGGGTTAGGTGTTTGTGCACCAAACGGTATTGGTCTGAGCGCATTTGGTACCGCTTTAGATAACGGAACTAGTGGTATACGTTTTCAACCAAAATTGGCTGAACTCAATTTTGCTTGCCAAATTGCTGGTGAGCCTTTAGTACCTTCAAATTTGGTTAATAATTATTTTACGCCATTACAATTACGTGGGTTAAATGCTAGTGGAGTTGTTTATGGGGTAATTGCCGGTGTGGATGCTTGGAAGGATGCCAACTTATCTTTAGCATTTAATGAAACACCTGATTGGAATAGTGGGATAATTTTTGGTACTGGTTTGTTAGGGGTAGATAAATTTAGAGCCGCAATTCACTTAATAGATAATGGTGATGTAAGAAGATTGGGGAGTGATAGTGTTTTGCAAACAATGGCAAGCGGAATTAGTGCTTATTTAGGTGGTATATTGGGTTGTGGTAATCAAGTCACCACAAACTCTTCAGCTTGTACTACAGGTACAGAAGGCGTTTTAATGGGCTATGAGCGAATAATTACAGGCAAAGCTAAAAGAGTATTAGTTGGCAGTTGTAGCGATAGCGGACCTTATGTATGGGGCGGATTTGACTCTATGCGAATACTCCCAAGAAAATATAACGAAAGTCCTGCTAAGGCCAGCAGACCAATGAGCGCTTCTGCATCAGGATTCGTACCTAGCAGTGGGGCAGGAGCATTGGTATTAGAATCCTTGGAAAGTGCACAAAATAGAGGAGCTAAAATTTACGCCGAAATATTAGGTGGTGCTGTTAATAGTGGAGGACAACGTGGCGGTGGTAGTATGACTGCTCCAAATAATAATGCTGTACAACGTTGTATTACAAGTGCGATTCATAACTCAGGAATAAGCAAATTTGATATCGATATTATTAATGGACATTTAACGGCTACCTCAAAAGATGCTGTAGAAATTGAAAATTGGAGTACAGCATTGGATAGAAAAGGAGTAGACTTTCCATATATAAATTCAATAAAAGGTACAGTTGGTCATTGTTTGGCAGCTGCGGGTAGTATAGAATGTGTGGCATCAGTATTACAATTTGAAAAACAAAGTGTTTTTGGAAATGTTAATTGTGAAGATTTAAACCCGGAAATACTAAAAATAGTAGATGCAAGTCGCATCCCTCAAAAATCTTTTTATTATCAACCCAAAATACTGGCGAAAGCAAGTTTTGGTTTTGGTGATGTAAATGCTTGTGTTATTTTTAAAGCTTTCAATGAATAATTAATTTCATATCATTTGCTATTTAATAATATTTTGCATCAATAATGTACAGATGGATAAAGAAGTGACTTATCAAAAATTAAAGGAAATTGTAAAAATTTACCTCCCCGAAGATGTATCTGAATCGCAAATTACTGAAGAAAGTGATTTAATAAACGAGCTAAATATAAATTCTGCAAACTTAGTAGATATCGTTCTAGATGTTGAAGATGCTTTTGATATCACTATCGAAAATGAAGACATGGATCAGATGCAAACTATTAAAGATGCGCTTACCATTATTGCCAAAAAATTAGGTGCTGAAAAATGATTCAGGATATTATTGAATTTGTAAAGGAGAAATGGAAGGTCGACCGTCGATTACTATTACTTTATGGTGTCATTTATTTTTGTTGGGGCCTAGGTATGAATTGGTTTGGCACATATATGGAAATAGCTAAATTCACTTATTGGTGGCAAGTAATAACGTGTTATATTTTTTATATGATTCCGATTTCTTTGGTATTAAGACATTATTCTTTTCATCACCAATATGCATATGGCCTAATTGCTATGTGTATTTTAGAGTTTTTAGGTTATGCTTTAAAAACTTCATATGCATATCCGAATAATTTACTTGATCAAGTATTTGGTATTCGTAATTTTAGTTTGGGTATGGCTATGTTTTTTGCTTTATATTTTCCTGTCGGAAATTGGGTAGTAGCCAAGTTATATAAGCTTATCTATGCACCGAAAGCGTAAAAGATTTAATTAATTACCAAAAGGTAAAAGTTACGTTAAATTTAAATTATGTAAGTAATTATCCGAAGATTATTCCTATATTTAAGTAACTAAATAACTTATACTACTTAGCTTTATATAATGTGAACCATAAAAAGTGTAGGCACTTTTTATTCGATTGCCATCGAATACTTCTAAAATTCAAAGGCAAACTTTAAGCAAGATTATACTCAAATTTTAAAATCTAAAATGGATTTTAACCAACACTAAAATTGGTTAAAAGTATTTGTTGACTGTTTAACCCAAAATCTAAGAATATGGAATCATTATCAAAAAAACGAAAGCCTGATGGTAGTAGTTTAAGTAACAATGGCTTATTTAAATTAAAGCGAGCTAACAATGAAATTAATTTGTTAAGCAATAAGCTTAAATCGTATACCTACGAACCTTGCACCTATAGTCTGCACCAAAAATTTCAATCACTAAAACAGGGGATGGAAGACTTAAAAAAAGGAAATGATGAATTAATTTCATCGGTAGAGCAAGGGAATACTATTGTTGACGATATATCTGAAAAAGTAATGGAACAAATTAGAGCTTTTAATGAATTGAGAATGGGTATATTCGATTATAGCAATTTGGTAAAAACTCATTAATCGTAAATTCCTTTTATACTACCGTTTAGTTATCTTCTTTTTCAGGAATCATTCTAGAAGCAACTATACCACTTATTAGCGCAATAGATATAACTGCTAGCGATACCCATTCTGGTGGATGTACATAGCTAGAGAATAGCATTTTTAGACCTACAAATGCAAGTATGACAACTAGACTGTAGTTGATATATCTAAACTTATCTAACATTCTTGAAATTAAGAAATACATCGAACGAAGTCCTAAGATGGCTAGAATATTAGAACTAAAGACGATAAACGGGTCAGCCGTAATTGCTAAAATGGCCGGTATACTATCTAAGGCGAATAGTATATCGGTCAATTCTATTACAATTAGTGCAACAAATAATGGTGTTGCGGCATTGATACCCATTCTTTTCACAAAAAAATCGTGACCATGAATGGTGCCAGTTACTGGAAATACCTTTTTAATTTGTCGGAAAACCCAAGACTTCTTTGGATCAAAATTCTCCTCATCCGATTTTAGCATTTTATAAGCGGTCCAAAGCAGAAAAACTCCAAATACGTAAATAATCCAATCAAATTTTGTTATTAGTGCTACTCCAAATAAAATCATTAAGGCTCTAAAAATTATAGCGCCTAAGATGCCCCAGAATAATATACGATGCTGGTAAATTGCTGGAATTTTAAAAGATGAAAAGATAACAGCTATAACAAACACATTATCAACGCTTAACGAAAGTTCTATAAGATAGCCGGTAACATATTTTAATACTGCATCATTCGGTGTAAGGTTCGTGGGGTTGTCAATTAAACCACTTGAAAACAACCAATAGATTACACCACTAAAACTAAGCGCAATGGTAACCCATACAGCAGTCCAAATACTAGCTTCTTTGCTGCGAACAACATGATCGTTTTTATGAAAAACGCCTAAATCTAAAGCTAAAAAAACGAGAACAAAGGCAATAAATACTCCCCAGACCCACATAGTTTAATTTTTTAGGTGGCGAAGTTAAGCAACTTTTATAAATGTTAAACAAATAGTTACGAGTGCTTTAATTATTAGTTTAATGTAAAACTCAAACTTACGTTTACCGTATTATCTTCATCCTGCTTTTTAATATTGATACCATAATCTGAAGTATTTAATGTTGCCGTACCTATTAGCTGTTTTCCGTTCTTAATAAATGAAATAGACAATGGTTTTTCAATAGCTTTTATTGTTAAGATACCTTGAACGGTAAATCCTTTTGCTGTTTTTTGAATAGCTGTACTTTCAAAAAGTAGCTTCGGATGTAATTCTTCATTAAAGTACTTACTTCCTTTTAGGGCCCAATCGCGAAGAAAGATGCCTGTTTTTATAGTTTTAACCGATACTGTGCCTTTGAATTTTGAATTTTCAATAGCATTTAAATCTATTTGTGAATCGGAGCTAAATCCAGAAATAGTACCATCAACATCTTTGGCAACAAAATTGAATGATATTTCAGCCGATTTTATAGTTGAAATTTGACCATAATTTATTATAGGGTTGAGTACTAGGAGTATAAGAATTAGTTTCAATTTCATATTTTTAATAGCTTAAGGATGAAATCAAAGTTATAGAATTTGATTTTGTACTTAACAATAAGTTGAGCCTTTAGAAGTTTTAATTAAAAAGATGTAGTTCGTCGATATTCTATAAATTGGATTTCGACAAGTAGCATTAAATTTCGATAATCGGCTCTTAACCCTGTGTTTTATTGCTGTTTGTGGATTATTATTTAACTTGCAACGAGAACCTTTTATGATGATGAAAAAGAATTTTTTAGCGGTACTTTGTATCGGATTTGTTGTTTTTAGCTCGGCGACCTTGTCTGCTCAGCAGTATGAAGAAGCGAAAAAAAACGTGGTTTCTGAAGAAGAAGAAGGACCATTAATGTTCAAATTTGAACCTAACTTTTTAACAGCAGTTGAAAACCGACAGGATGAAATTAATAAGGCTCGTGCTGTTATTGATACCATGCAAATTTCTGATCGTAAACGCAGAAGATTATTACGCGATTTACACAAAAATCCGAAAGCGGTGTTAGTATCAAAAACTTCGGTTGCCGAAACTAAGTTTGAAGATAATTAGATTTTAAAGAGCAAACCCCAAAGTTCTTTACCTACTTAAAGTGTTAAATGACATTGCTATGTGAATTATTCGTATTTTTAATAACGGATGTTTTACATCACAACATTTAGTAGTAACATGACAAATTTTAAGGGGCAAATTACACTTCTATTTTTAATTTTGATAACGGCTGTACAAGCCCAAGACTCTATTGCTTATAATTCTGACGAGGAGATTAGCGTAAAAAAACATACGGTAATGGAAAAATTTGAATCCGATTACGTCTTACCAGTAGCAGAACGTAAACGTATGAAAATTGAACGTCGTGAGGTTATTGCACATAGAAAAAGCATTCTAGATACTTTAAATATATCTGATCGTAGACGCGAGCGTTTATTTCGCGAATTGAATAAAAATCCTTTTTCAGAGAAAGTTAATAAACAATTTGCTGAAATAGAATTCGAAGACGAAGATCAAGATATGGTGAATAATAAATAGAATGCTTTGTAGAATTCAATTTAATTTAGCCAACTAGTGCGATTTCATTTTGTCTTTTCGTTTGCTTAATTGTCTTTCAAGCTCACCAATAGTTTCTTTGGCAGAAGCTTCAAAAGCTCCAGTACTCGATTCTGAAAACAATCTAGGACCTGGGGCACTTAAACGAATATTACAAATTTTACCTTTATTTTCTTCTGAAGTATTTTCAGTCTTAAAAAATACATCGGCACGTACGATAAAATCGTACTTGTCAGCTAACTTGTTTAAATGTTTTGTAGCAAATTCTTCTAGGCGTTCACTTGCCTTTACATTGTGATATTCGAAAATTATATTCATGGAGGTATTGTTTTATTTAAAGTTACATTTCCATATTCAGATAGCAAAGAAAAATAGGGTTAAAACAAAGCTAAAATATCAATTGCTCAACTAATATTCTATTTCTTGCTAAGTTGCAAGGTCATGAAATTTGTAGTAGCTCATTAACATAGGTATGCCGTTCTTTTATTTAAATTTGTTTTCACTTTTTAAATAAATGAAACTAATGATTCGCATTTTGCTTTCTTTTTGTGCTATTTCTTTATTTTTTCATTCTTGTAGAGAGATAGAAACCACTTATGTTGATCAAGTTTATACGCGAGACTTACAGGAATTTACGAACCCAGAACGTGGCTTTTATCGGCCTTTTGGCACCAAATCAAGTAATTTTCAACCTTTAGAGGCACAGGAGTTATTGGCCTTGCAAAATCCAACTCAGGCGGCCGGAGGGTTTTCAGTAGGAAGTTCCTTAACTTATAGATCCTATCAATTCGATTCTTTTCGTGATAAACCTTTGGATGACGATATTTTAAAGTCGATTGAAGACGATATGAAAATCATACGTAGTGTCGGAAATAAGATGATTTTACGTTTTACCTATTCTTCTAATTGTTGCAGACCGCCGTTTAATGATGTGCCAAAAGAAATAATATTTGAACATTTAAACCAACTAAAACCAGTTATTACAACAAATGAAGATGTAATTGCTGTAGTTCAAATGGGGCTAATAGGACCATGGGGAGAGCAATTTTATTCAGATCATTTTGGAGATCTAGAACATGGACCTGTTACCAATCAGCATTGGTTAGACAGAAATGCAGTTATTCAAAAATTGCTAGATATTGTGCCGAAATCTCGTATGGTACAAGTACGAGCACCATATTATAAATTGCGGTATATAGAAGGGGAGGAGGCACACCCAGAAAACGCAATAGCACTATCTGCCGAAGAAGCCTTTAGCGAAAGTGATAAAGCACGATTAGCACATCATAACGATTGCATTTTGGCTAACGCAGATGATTATTGGACCTATAATTCTTTTCATACTTGGCCAGCAACAAGTGATACTTTGAACTTAAAGAAATACATTGCCGATGAAACTAAATATTTAGTTTTTGGAGGAGAGACATGCCCTGGTGGTGCAGCAGGGGAGGATGTTTTTAGTCCGTATAACGATTGTATTTCTGAAGGAGGGAAGGCAGAAAATTATTTAAAAAGATTTCATACTTCATTTTTAAATACTTCATGGTCGGGTGCTGTGAACGGAGATTGGACCAACAAATGTATCGACGAAATAAAACGGAATTTAGGTTATCGTTTTGAACTTAAAAAAGGAAATTTTCCAACAACGCTTGTTAATGGTAAACCTTTTAAAATGCAGTTAGAAATTGAAAATGTTGGGTATGCATCAACCTATAATTATAGATCTGCGGAGCTTATTTTAAAAGATAGTGTCACTCAAAAAGAATACCACCAAAAATTAGATGTCGATACACGTTTCTGGTTTACTGATGAAGTGCAAAAAATTAAAACAAAAGGCGTGTGGCCCGAAAAAGTCTCAAAAGGGAACTATAAGCTTTACATCAATTTTCCGGATGCTTCAAAAACTATTGCAAATCGACCAGAATATGCTATTCGCTTAGCAAGTTTAAAAGACGGTACATCTGTATATGATTCCGAAACGGGCTGGAATTTATTGTACTCCAATTATACTTTTTTAGCGTATATCTGTAACGAAAATTACGGGAACAAAATTGATAAAAGGTTCATATTTAATAGTTTAAGTGCATTTATTTAACGGTAGCTCAGATATAATCCGTTACGAAATGGTTAAGTTAAATTTATTAAAAAAAATCTATAGTATTGATTTACAACACAATGTTGTTCTTTGTATTGCGTTAATTGAAATACACAACTTAATCAACTGAACTATTATGAATGCTCAACTAAAAAATACAGAGAAATCTTATGTGATTAGAGAACTACAGCGTAAAAGAACTGCTGTAGCACAATTACAACGAAAATTGAATTCTTATAAATGTGTACCGCAAACATTTCATCTTTTTGAAAAAATGGCTGTATTAAAAGAAGAATTGGTTGCTTTAGCAAATAATACCTCAGAATTGGTTGCAACCTTACAAATAAACGATATTGTAATTGTAGATTATTTAGAAAACGTTGAATTACAATTTAAACGTTTTAATACCTTACATACAGAGATAGAAAATTATATTCAATCTGCTCGATAATAGATTACTATAGTACCAAGCTTTCAAATTGTAATTTTTACGTTTTGAAAGCTTTTTTTTGCTTAATAGATAACCTTATATATAATTGTTTTCTTTCGATAGATAGAGGGTTCTAATATTTTCTATTTTACATAATATAAATTATAGTACAAATTCATTTATGTTGTTTATAGCAAAGAAGCATAATCGTATTCCATTTGTAAGCTATAATTCTATTATGTAAAATATCCCTTAATCTCTAAGAATCGATTAAAACTTACAACAGGGTCATGAAACTTTTCTAAGCGGTGTGCTGCGCACGACGAAATAATTTATTTGTATCTATAATTTGCCGTTATGTAAAATAGCCGCTCGACCAACAGCATATTGCTTTCATAAAATCAAAATGCTCAGGCATTTTATTTTATACGCAATTCTCAGCCGCTTGGCCAGCGCCATTTAAAAGCTAACCTTCTAGATTTGTTTAAAATTCTCGTATTCAAGGAAATGTTTACAAGATTTTTTTCTACGACATTCTCATCAGCTTGCCGCAACAGCTAAAAATTACGCTGCGAGATAATTTCTTAGCCCTTGCTAACCTCACGTCTTGTTTGAAGCTTTTCTTTAGGTGCTTCTAACATTATGTCAAATAGACTTCAACATCGTAACCAGTAAGCATTTTTATTTATCTTTTTTTCTTGATAAAAAAAGAAACAAAAAAATCAAGGCTTACAGATAATTTTAGAAACAATGTACGGCTCAGTCGCTATATTCTAGAAAGTATTCTAACTCTTAAGACTACTTACAACTCTTTGAAACATTAAGGTGCGTAACAAGCCTAATTACCAGCCCTCTAGAATATGGTCGCTCCCCTCGCCTATTGTTTAGCTAAAATTCTCTTAGGCCCCAATCAATTGAACACTATTCTTCTAACTGCCTTTTAAGTAATTCTACAAGACCATTTAGTTGAGGGCTTTGAAGATTCCAATAATGACTATTTTCAAATTGATAATTTCCGTTTTTCAAAGCTTTTTTTTGATTGATTGGAGTTAAAGTATCCACATATGCATAAATCTTAGTTTTTTTAACCGGTAAATGGAAATGTCCAGTATTATTTTGTGTCAGGCAATTGACATACTCATCAAAACAGCTAAATAACGCTTCATGAGAATCATTAATAATCAATTCGAGCAAATTTTCCAGATTGCCATCATCATTATGGTTAGGTAGAAGAAAATAGTCAAACTCTAAATTATTATCTACTTTAAACGAATTTAGAGAATCACGTACCTGAATAAATCCAGCATGTGGTGGATTATCCGAATCTAATATGACGACAACTTTTTCACCACTGTCTATGTTTTCTTTCAGTTTTTGGGGTAATTTAAGTAGACTGGATAAACCTCCGCCTAGCTCCTCAATAATGAATTCAGAGCTATCTAAACCTAATCTAACTATAAATAATGCTTGAATAAGCATTTTGTCATTGCCTTCCACATATGCCCTTATCATATGTTATCGAATTTCAATGTTCTCTTCAATTGCAGTACTAAAACTATCGAAATCATATTTGTACGAAGTCAAACCCTCATTTATCATTCTTATAGTATAACTTCGAACATCTTTTTGATGAGAACTCATATTATTATTTTCAAGTTGCAGTACACTATTAAGACATTTTAATGTCTCTAGGTTATGAGTGGCTATAAAAAGTTGAACATTAAATCGTTTTGAGGTTTCCAAAACGGCTATCCATATTTTTTTTAAAACGGAATGATGAAATCCATTTTCAATTTCATCTATGATTACAATGCCATCTTCAGCATCGTAAATAGCAAGCAGTATATTAAATAGTCTTCTCATACCATCCCCTACAAGGTTTAATGGAACCAAATTCTCAATACCAAGGTCAACAAAGACCATACGTCCAGAAAGTACAGAGATATCAATTATTCTTTCATCAACTGTTTTCAAAATTGATATTATTTCATCAATTTGCTTGCTTATTATTAGTTTTTCAAGTCTTTTTTCCAAATTTGGAGCGTAATTAATCCTTGACGCAACCATTACCGCATGAATACTTGGTATTTTTTTTGTGTGATTGGTAAAATGAAAATTATTATTCCCTGTATGTGTTATATTGGCTGAACTAGACTGTAATTTACTATGTCTTTCTTTCCACGAAAATTTAACATCCAATGATTTAACATTCTGATTACCAGAAGTTGAGTCAGATATAGTAGTGTTTCCCTCGATACTAGCATTAGAAGTGGTTCCCTTTGTATTAGGGGAAATTTGAAGGATTGTATATAGGTTGTTTTTAGAATTCTCAGCCTCAATTTTAATCTTATTGTTATAATTTAAATTATGAAAAATAAATTTTAAATCATCTTCTGTAGTAAGAGTCAAATCTCTCCATAAATGAACACGATGGATTATCTCTGGAGTACCAGCAGCACACAATAAGAACACAGCTTCTAAAATTGATGTTTTAGAAGTATTATTTTTACCAAGCAGCAAATTTACTCTACCTAAATCATCTAATTTCAAGTCTTTTATGGCTCGAAAATTTTCTATTTTTAATGATGTTATCATATACTAAAAAAATATGTTGAAAGATAATGATAAACGAAGACATTAAAAGGTTATTTTGTCATTTCATACACTTTTACTTTATCTACTTCCTAGATAAGCAAAAAAGTATTCCATTACCTTTTGTAAAGAAAGTTTTTAAAAAGAAAAAAATCAAGGAAGATGGCAACAACTTTCGCTTTTAACCAAAGCTCAAGTTACATAACGCAGAACATTATAGTACAGATTATAGCAAATTAGCGAATAGGGCATTTTCGCGCTATTTGATATAATATCAGATAAAACAACACATATGTGTTTTATATCGGCAGATATTATGTCAAAGCTAATTTGCGGCTATCGTCAACAATACTTATTACAAGGCAGCCGCATCATCTCGCCACCAAATAAAATCAGCCACCGGTTAATCCTATTTGTCACGAATTTAAAAGCTAGCCTTTTTGATTTATTCAAAATTCGCGTATTCGAGGAAATGTGTGCAAGATTTTTTTCAACAGCATTATTCGCGAGATTTTCATTGATTTTTATAGGTGCTTATGAATGCTACGCATTTCTCGTCAGCTTGATGCACGTCAGTATTTTTGGAAGGTCTTATAGACCTTTTAAAATATGAGCGAGACGTAGCGCTGGCCTCCGTTAGCCACATTCTTAGCACTTGCTAACCTCTCGTCTTTATTGAATCTTTTCTTTAAGTACTTCTAACATTATGTAAAATAGGACATAAATTGAAGAGATGAAGTATCTCTGAAATTCTGAACCTACCTATGCGTTTGCTCCCCCCTTTGATTAGTGTCTTCAAAGTTTCTGGTATGCTATTTGTTTCAATTTGAGAAGATTCTAGTATATAAAACAGCATATTATGAAAAACACCATCAAAATACTTCTACTATTGTTATTTACAACTACCATTTATAGTATAGAATCTAATGAAAACTTAGAAAGAGATATTGTACTGATTGAAAATGACAATTATATAAAATGCGGTTTTCTTGAGGTAAAGTCACGGTTCAGGACCGATAAGATGGTAAGAGCTTCAAGAAATGGTTGTTTTCGGTGGGAATATTCAAAGAATGGAAAAGTAATATCTGTATCCGAAACTATTACTATTAAACAAGGAGAAACTAAAAGAGGTTTTAGTACTAACGGAGAGACTGTTAAAATTAGATGTAGTTGTCGCAATCAAAGTCGCAGTGTGCAACCAAATTATTGAATTCTACCTTTTTTTCTTGATACGGCAAAGCATGCTTTGAGCAAGATGATGCGGCTGCGAAATCGACAAAGGAGATTCACGAACTCAATTAAAGGAATTTACTGTAATCTATTTTTCTCCTCTTCAGCACCACCTTTTTTATCTGTTGATTTCAACTTAATATTCCCGAATTTATAAGAGACACTTAAACGAACGACACGGCTATCGTAATTGGTATCGATATCATAGCTACTATTGGGCAAGGTGCTGAAAGTCGTTCTTTTACCCCGAGTGTTGAGAATATCGTTTACAGCCAGCTTAACGTTCAGCTTATCGTCAAAAAACGTTCTACTTACACCCAAATCTATTCCATAATATGATTTTAAGTTAAACACACCGTAAACATTTGGCGATACATAATTTGCGCTCAATTCAGCAGATGACCTGTCGTCAATCGTGAAAGTATGGTTGGTACTTGCTTGCCAAGCAAGTTTTTCCAATTGGAGTGGTGCACCCTCAACATCATCCGATTTGTACTGATTAAAATACATCGAAAAATTGTTATACGAATTCCACCAGTTGGTTATTTTGATAGGTGCATTGGCGTTCAAGCTATATGAGCTGAACCCGTTCAGGTTGGCATCCGTTTGTGAAATTGATTGTGTTTCCTCATCCGTTAGTAATATGAAAGCTATTGCATCTTTAGTATTACTGTAGCTCAAGTCAAATTTATATTTGTTTTTAAGCTGGTAGCCGATATTGTAGGTGTTCGTATACTGAGGCTTTAAAAATGGATTACCGAAACGGAACGTGTATTGATCTATAAAATAGACGAACGGGTTTAAGGATGCATAGTTAGGGCGGTCTATTCTTCTTCCATAACTAGCACTTATTGTATTTGAATCATTGATTTTTTTCTGAACAAAAAGTGTCGGGAACAAGTCCGTATAAGTTCGGTCAACAACATTTGCATCCGTTACAGAGTTTCCGGTTGATGACGTTCTTTCCGCACGTAATCCGGCCTGAATGTTATATGAACCTAATTGCGTATTGTAGTTCACGTAAGCCGCTCCTATCCTTTCGCTGTAAATAAACTGGTTGCTTCGTCTCTCGTCATTAACATAGGTACCGTTATCTTGTAGTAAGTCAAATTGAAGGATGTTGTCCGTTTCAACTGAGCTATATTTTAATCCAGCTTCAACTTTTGAGATCTCGTTAAAAGGATGTGTGAAATCCACTTTTCCAACATAAATATCGGCATCCTGCGGGGTAAGGTTTCTAAAATCATCGGCACGAAATTCGTTACCGTTTTCATTCAGAAAGCTATTACTAAAATTGAAGCTTTCATTTCTTCGTGAATTTGAATAATCGTAGCTAAGCGTCAAATTAGTACCCACGGTGTCAAGCTTTACATTGTAGTTCAAATTATAGGTTACATACTTGGCGGGAAACTTTCCGGTATTTAACCCGACAACTGTTGAATCGACAATCCCTGGTTGCGTACCAATCTCCGTTGTACCCGTCAATTTTGAATCGCCATCCCGAAAATTACCGCTAATGATGAAACCTATGGTGCTTTTCGGCGATAGGTTTACGTCCGTTCCAACTTTGAAATTATGGGTTTTATATTGGTATTTATCGAAGGATGAAGAATTGAAAAAAGTCGATTCTCCTGAGAATGATGCAGACCTATCGACATCAATTGTACTAAAATCGTCATTGTCCGAGTAGTTATAATTTGCGAATATATTGAGCACTTCATTTCTATGGTTCAAAGCTACTCCCCCATTGGTTTTTCTGTATCGACCTTGTCCGTTACTTAGATTTACGCTTACGTTCGTTCCGGCATCCTGATTTTTCTTCATCTTGATGTTTATGATTCCTGCATTTCCAGCAGCATCATACTTTGCCGATGGATTTGTCATAATCTCGATGGATTCGATTGCACTCGATTGTGTAGAACTCATCAAATTCTTTAATTGGTCTTGTGATAAGTATGTTTGCTTTCCATTAATCAAGATTAGTACATTGTTTTTGCCTATCAAACTGAGTACTCCATTATCGACGGTTACTCCCGGAGCTTTTTGCAGAATATCCATAACGGTGTTGCCCGTAGCGAGAACACTATTTTCGATATTCAGTACGACTCTATCCACTTTGTTCTGAATTAACGGTTTCTTGCTTGTTACCGTTACTCCTTCCAGTTCAAAGCTTTCTTCTTCCAATTGTAGTGCGCCAAAATCCTTTTTCTCATTTGGAGCGATTTCGAATATTTCTGAATTATAGGTTTTAAAGCCCAATGTACTTGCGGTAACATAATACGTTCCAGCGGGTACTTTTTCTACAATAAATGACCCTAAGTCGTTGGACATTGCCCCTGTTACCATTGAGGAATCTGAGGCTTGGAATACGACCAGATTGGCGTATGGCAAAGGTTTGTTTGTAGCGGTTGTTATCTGCCCGTTTATTTCTGCGGTCGCTTCCGTTTGTGCAATGGCAGTCGTGTACAGCAGGGTCGCACAAAAGGTTACTATTAGAATTGCGAAGTTATTTTTATATGATTTCATCGTTCAAATTTTGACATGAGTTTTCTACCCCAAGAATTTTTCTTAGGCCAACAATACATTAATAAATAGCTGGGTTACTCTAGTGTTCTCGCGAACCGTCGTCACGGCTCTTTAAGAAGTAAGTGATGAGAAGGTAGTATATTAAAAGTCCGATGGCCAGTAATATTATTACCACTCCATATGGAAGTATGGATTCATCCATTTTATAGGGCAAGAATTCTTGAACTATCAATCCAAGACCGCCAAAAATTCCAAGCAAAGTCCATTTAAGTACGTTCTGTTGCCTTTCTTTTGGCCCTTTGGTTTCCAATATTGCCTTAACAACATTTTCATCATCTAGGTTGGTTTCTATCATTCTTTTTCTTGTCCGATATTTCATCAATTGGATTAAGATCATGGTAAACATCCAGGCAATTGCCGTAATCATTATATAAGGTGCGATTCTGTATAACATATCATTGTGTTTTGCTAAGTAGACAACTGCTTTTCGGTTTAGGTTGCAGAAAAAGAAAAAAAATCGAAATTATTTTGATTTGCCTTTCCCGCAACCTACCAAAGTTGAATAATTCCCCGTTATTTTGCAACCCTATTTACATTTGTGTTGTCTACTTGATATGACCATGGACGAAGAAAAGAAAATGATTGCCCAGATAATCAAAGGGGATACCCATGCATTTTCGTCATTAGTGGATAAATACCAAAATCTAATTTTTCATGTGGTCAAAAGAGTAGTTCCCGAACAAATGGATGCAGAAGATGTGTCTCAAGAAGTGTTCGTAAAGGTTTATAGAAGTATCGGCAGTTTTAAGCACCAATCCAAATTATCCACTTGGATCGCAAAAATTGCGTACTTGACCGCTCTAAATCATTTGAAAAAGAACAAAAGAAGTTTAACCGAGGATTACCCGGAAGACATTGTTAGTCTTAGGAGCAATCAAGATAGTCCGGCAGAACAATTAAGTAAAAAGAATACTTCGGAGTATCTAAATAACCTCATAGGACAACTGCCAGAGCAATATCGGATCGTAGTAACATTGTTCCATTTGGAAGAATTTTCGGTTGAGGAAATCAACGAAACTACCGGAATGCCCGAAGGCACCATTAAAAGCTATTTGTACCGGGCACGGAAGATGTTAAAGAACAAGATTAAAGATCATTAAAAAGACAATTATGAAGAAAGATGAAGATTTTAGGATTCAGGAGCTTCTAGATCAAAAAATGAAGGGCATTGAAAGTGAAAACTTGGAAAGCATGGATGCCGATGATTTGAACGCCTACGAAACACTTTACGACTATTTAAAGGAGAAACCCGGTCAGGGTCTTTCCCTTTCCTTCAAATCGAACGTGTTAAGGCGCATCGAGACCGAGAAAAAACAGGCGAACGATACCAAATTTTATTGGCTATTGGGATTTGTCCTTCTTGCTGGCACTGTTGTAATCGCTTCCCTTTTTCTTATTTTCAAAGATGCGTTTATTTCTTCTTTCGAAGTATTGGATAGGTATAAAGGTCTAATTGTTATCGGGATTTTTGCTATTATATTGTTTAATCTCGTAGAGAGAGAATCGTTTAAAAGGAATAGACAATATTAAAATCAACTATAACAACCTATTCCTCACATATTAAACTTCCCTGCTACTGTCGGCTCGCATAATAAGAGTTTATTCACAATTTTTTTATTGTTTTTATAGGAGTTCATGAACCTCGTACCTCGGTTTCATTACCTTTTAGAAGAAACTATAGTACCAAATACTTTGCTTTTCCAAAACAAAGTTACATAACGCAGAACATTATAGTACATTTTGTATTTTAGGTTTAGCCAGTGGCTGAAGCTAAAATCAAGAATGATGATGCGGCTGCCAATAAACCTTAAAGGTTTAATGAAAAACCTATGCAATTATGTCAAAGCTAATTTGCGGCTATAGTCAACAATACTTATTACAAGGCAGCCGCATCATCTCGCCACCAAATAAAATCAGCCACCGGCTAATCTTATTTGTCACGGGTTATGTAAAATATCCGCTACCAAGCGCTCGATTGCTTTTTAAACTCAAATACGAAGCATTCATGAGCTCCTATAAATAACAATAAATATCAGCGAATAACTTTCCATCGCTTGCCTACGCTAAACTAGATTTCCGTTACGAAAATGTCTAGTATACATTTTTAGGAAGCTGCGAGTTGATGCAGCCGGCATTCCCGCTGTACTGGTTGCGTAAATTTTTCAGAATCTTCTCGTAAGCTTGCCACAAGAGCATAAACTTTAAGAAAAATAAAAAATCACAGTAATAATAAAATATACTACTGTGATTTTTGAAATAACATTAATTTGTTAAAAGACTGAATTATTGTTCAGGATAATTAGCTACCTCAAAGAAACCTGTTATATCTTTTAATCTATTGTTTTCAACTAACACAAAACTAGACCCACCATCAATTACTTCTTTGTTTTCATTAAGAGTGTTCCATTTTACTAGATTTTTATTGTGATGAGAAACCACATTTGCTTGGGCAAAAGTTATACCTGGAGATTGCTTATGAAATTCCGCAATATAGTCAGAAACCTCATTTAGTCCGCTTAATTCTATTAATGGGTCTGTGTAACGGAAGTCATCAGCTAAAATTGTTTTCAATAATTCATCTCTTTTTGTTCGCTCTGTTATAGCCCAACTTTCACTCCAAAGATCAAATACTTCTTTAAAATTTTTCATATTTCTTTTCTTTTAAAATTCTTGAATAGTAGGACGAATTACGAGTTCGTTAATATCTACATCTGCAGGTTGTTCAATAGCGTAGGCAACAGCTTTTGCAATGGAAATTGCAGGAATGGCATCTTTGTAAACTTGCTGTATAAATTGCGAAGTTCCCTCGTCTGAGCTTCCTAGTTGTAGTTCAGAATCTATTAATCCCGGTGAAAGAATAGTAGTTCTAATATCTTTACCAACCTCTTGCCTTAATCCTTCACTTATGGCACGCACTGCGTATTTAGTTCCGCTATACACTGCTCCACCTGGACTAACTTTTAATCCAGCAACAGATGCCAAATTGATAAAGTGACCCGATTTTTGTTTTTCAAATTCAGGTAAGGCTGCAGCAATACCGTATAACACACCTTTTATGTTAACATCGATCATACTATCCCATTCATTAACTTTTAAAGCACTTAATGGTGCCAAAGGCATAATACCAGCATTATTGACCATAACATCAATTTTGCCAAAACTGTCAATGGCTTTTTTTACCAAAGCTTTTACAGCTTCGACATTGGTAACATCTGTTCTTAAAATTTCAACAGCACCTCCATTTTTTTTAATTTCCGATGCCACTTTTTCTAATTTTTCTACTCTACGAGCACCTAATACTACTTTTGCTCCTTTTTCTGCCAAATAATGCGCTGTAGCTTCTCCTAATCCGCTACTTCCACCTGTAATGACGACTACTTTACCTGCTATATTATTTTTCATTTTATTTGATTTTTGTTTCTAATAAATACTCTAATTTGTAATTGCTTAAGGACTCATCTTGTATAGACTGCGTTAATTCATTAACCTTGTCTGCACCAAATGGTAATCCAACGGTTGTACGCGTTGGTCTTGAGCCTTGGGGCATTTCTGCCAGTTTTAAATAAGCGTCGGCAACTATACTAGGCTGTGGAATATCTTCTGTCTGCATTAACTCACCAAATCCTTCAACCATACTGCCAAGAATCTTCTGTAATTCGGGGTTCTCCGCTACAATTTCTGTTCTAGCTTCTGGAACAAATGAATTTCCTAAATTGGTAGCAAATGGTCCTGGTTCTACTAAAATAGATTCCACTCCTGTAGGTGCCAATTCATATTTTAAACTTTGTGTATATGCTTCAACAGCTGCTTTAGATGCGCTATAAGTTGCTGCAAACGGAGCAGGTACTCTACCATAAGCAGATGTTGTATTGATTATTAAACCTTTTCCTGCTTTACGCATAGTTGGTAATACGGCCTGAGAGGTTCTAATAATACCATAATAGTTAATGTTCATTAAGTCATCTGCTTGGGCTACACTAAATGCTTCTGCAATTCCTAAATGCATAATACCAGCGTTGTTTATTAATACATCTATGGTACCTTCTTCTTTAATTATGCTGTCCATTGCTTTTATAACGGAGTCATCATTAGCAACATCCATAGCTACAACTTTAACATTTGAAGAATAATTTTCCAGTTCTTGTTTCTTTTCAGAATTGCTTCCGTCAGGATTTCTCATTGTGGCATATACCTTATAACCGTTGTCTGCAAATAGTTTTGCTGAGAGGTATCCGAACCCGTTACTGCTTCCTGTGATAATTACATTTTTCATTTTTATTTGTTTTATATATTATTTATTACTTTTAAATCGCAAGCAAAAATATATGCATTACTTTTACTATGCAAGTAAAAATCAAATTAATTTCATTTTGCAAGTAAAAAAATAAAAATTGTACCTTTGAAATCAATTATTAATACATTAGATATAATGGATCATAAATTCAGATGTAATTGTCCTATAACTGTTGCGCTTGATGTTATTGGCGATAAATGGGCTTTGGTTATTGTTAAGCAAATGCTGACTGAAGGGAAAAAAACGTTTAAAGATTTTATTGAGAGTGAAGAAGCTATTGCTACTAACATATTGTCTTCAAGATTAAAAATGCTTGAAGAGTTTAAGATTATCACAAAAGATAAATTGCCAGATAATAAGAAAACAAATATTTATACTTTAACTGAAAAAGGTGTAGACCTTATGCCAATAATAGCAGAATTATCTCTTTGGAGCGATAAGCACGTTAGAGAATTTCATCCAGAATTATATTCTGGTGAATCGCTTCAAATTGTAAAAAATAATAAAGAAACTTATATCAAAAAGACAATTGAAGACTATAAGTTAAAAAATTGGAAATAGAGTGTAGTGTTATCTTTTTATGAAATAAGGATTATTCTTTTTTTCATAAGCTATTGATATAGAAGGTCCGTGCCCTGTATAAAAAATTGTGTTATCCGATAAAATAAAACCTTATACGATTTTTTATAAATCATCATTATTTACAAGAATAGGTTGGCGTAAAATAAACCGGATTCGCAAGGTTGTTATGAATGCTTCTTTGCGAGACAACTTTACCGTAATCGTTGAAATTATAGCTGAAATCAGAGATAACACCATCCACTTCCGAATGTTTTAAAAGATTGTTGTTGTTATTTCCCATGTAATAAATACCTGTTTGTAGGTAGCCTATTAAATCTATACAAATCAGTCCATCCTTGGGATATGGGGTATCCAAATCGTATTCGTACCTTCTGTCTATATAACCTGCAGACTCAATTTCAGTTATATTTCCATTTTCCCAAAACATCTTATATTCCTTTATAGGAATATCGTCTAAGGTTATTTCTAACATAGCGATTTTTCCATCCGTGTAGGTCAATGTACCCGCTTCTTCCCGAGACACATCCCCATTGTCCGAGTATATTTTTTCGGTATAGGAAATCGGTTTTCCATCACTGTTGAGCTGTACTTCCTTTGTGTTGGTCAAATCTCCCGAAGCATTATAATTTTTATAGCTATAAGAATTAGAACCATAATCAAATGTATATTTTCCATTTGATCCTATTGCCTGGGTTATTTTATCCTGCGCATTGTATGCTATTTGGTACGTTTCTTTAATTTCACCGGATGTAATTATCATTTCTAATGTTTTGCAATCACCCGCAGCATCCAAATCGAGATTTTGTATAATTTCCTCCTCTTCTTCCTCTTGATTTTTTAAAATATCTTCTTCACTGGAATCATTTGAACAGGAATTGAGCATTAGGCCAAAGAACAATAACAAAAGCCAAGATTTGGTATTCCTTGTATTTATTCCGTCTTGCACCACTTTTATAAGATTCATATTTATAGTATTCAAAGAATGTTTTCTAAGTATGAGTTTACGATACTTGTAAGCTTCCCTTTAAAATATTCCGTTGCCATAATTATTGTGGTAACTACCTATGGCTTGCCGGTGTGCCCGTTATTTTAGATAGTCCGTCAACAAACACCTACGTTGCCTTAGATTTATCCCACAATGTGAACCAAATTTATTTTTTATATTAACCATAGCATTGTACGAAACGGACATTTATAGCGATTATAAAATAATCCGGATTTTTACAGCTCTTCCCCCTACTTAGATTTCATAAAACGTAAGAACACCACTGAATGAAAGATTTCTCGCAAAGACTGGACTACGACATCCCGATTGATTTACAAGAAAGCGTTATGGGAATTATTTGGGGAAAAACAAATGCGGCCATTACTATATCTGATCAACCGATGTATGCAACGGGATTTCCACTTTTAGTCTTTTCACAAGGTGTTGTTCCGCATTTTAAAGTAAACGGCCAAGATCTAATACCGAAATCAAACATTAATGTGGCCGGCCAAATCTTTGAAGTTTCTGTTTCTTTTAGTTTAAATGGCATGTTGGATAACATTGGTATTATTCTTAACCCCATGGCTACCTATTATTTATTTCATAAACCCGGTTCCTACTTTTTGAACTCTTGGAAAAGTCTTGATTCGGAGTCTGGTATAGAAAGTAAACCCTTATACAGCGAATTATCAAAAGATTTGGATTTAGAACAAAAGATTGGTTTAATGCTGGAATTTATAAGGACCCTGTCAGTAAATCGCTTACCACCAATAGACTGGTTGGATCAAACCATATCAAAAATTTTTGAAACGAATGGAAATATAGATCAGGTCACATTGGCAGAGCAATCAGGTATTGGACTGAGGCATTTTAGAAGGGTATTTAAAAATATTATTGGTATGCCTCCCAAATACTATTGTAAAGTTATTCAGATAAATACCTTCTTTGAGCTGTTAAATAGGTCCGCCACGGAAAAATTACATCACTTGGCCCTCGATTGCGGTTATTATGACCAGTCCCATTTTATCAGGGATTTTATTAAATTCATTGGGGAAAGTCCAGAAAAATTCTTGAATGGCAAGCATGCCTATATAAAAACATATTTAGGGAGACATAAATGAGGTTAGAAGTTAGAACATTGGTCTGACGGCCAATCTCATTCTTCGTTTTCATTACCTTTTGAGAAGGTAGTTTTAGACGAAAAATTTAAAAAAAGTGAAGGTTAAAATATTTTGATTTGAGTTTTAAGCAATCTATTCTAATTCCTAGCTGTTGCCATACCTTTACCACTTGGGAAAAACAGATTAGTAATTTATTTTGTTAGAAGGTGTTAAAGTACAAATACGATTTATAATCCGAATAATCCGTCCCTGAGATGAGGGCTATGTTTTCATTAAGTTTTATCGCCGTGAATTCAAACTGTTGTCCCAAGTCAGAACCATAACTATTCGATAAAGTCCATTCATTATTTTCAAATTTTAGCAAATACACTTGCTGTGCTCCTAGCGAGGTAATTAAAGCATGATTTTCGGTCATACTTATGCCATCCCCATCATACGGCATTCCAACTCCCAAATCAAGGTTGGCATTCACAGCTACTGAATTAATTGAACCATCTGTATTTATTGTAAATGATTGCAAACCCAACATTTCGGAATAATATAGCACCGTATTTTCAAAGTTAGCAATGTCCGTGGGAACTATATCATTTTCAACACGCACCAATTTCCATTCGGTCTCCTCAAACGTATAGATATGCATCGGAATGGATAAACCTCCAACAAGTATTAAATTTTCTGTTATAACTACATCTGTACCAAATCTATCATCTGCAAATCGGTTTTCGCTGTAAAATTCCTGGGTTTGAACCCAATCGGCACCGTCTTTCTTATAAATATAAAATGTACCTTCGTTTTTATTGCTAATATCAACCGATTCTCTCCAACCAGCAGAGGCACCAATGACCATTAATGTGTCGGAAATTGCAATGTCATTTCCGAAACTATCTTGGTAACGTCCAATTTCATAGTTCCGTGTAAATTGCCACTCCAATCCTTTTATCGCGTATTGCCGAACGCTTCCTGTTCCTATATCGTCAAAAAGCCCTAAAAAAAGCATTCCATCTTTTGCCGTTATACTGTTTAGAGAACCAAAATTGGTCAAATCAATTTCTTGGGATAATGTAATTCCTTGTGTGGTATAATCAAAAATCCAAACATGTTGCTTGCCCCCCACAAATACTTGATTTTGATATGTTTCAAGCATACTGCCAAACCCATCACATGTTTCGCAAATAACTTTATCATTTTCAATTGTAAGCTTTGTTATAGGATCTGAATCATCCATATTATTAGTTTCTTCGTCTTTGTTAGTAGATTTAGAACATGCCAACAAACAACATAGTAGATATAAAAAAAGTAAAAAGAAACAGGCTGTATTTTTCATAATACAGTTTTTGATTATTAAAAGTTATCGGGGGAGAAATTGATTTTTTGGTAAAATCCGTTGAAAAAACCAAATATCTTAAGGCTAGGTTACTTAAAGTTACATTTTTTTTATAAATAAACCATGTGCATATGCCTCATTTATAGCTTGTTACTTAAAATATGCAATGAGACCCCAATTTATTGACGGCTGGTAATTTTATTATAAGATATTCATAACTCTCCAAGCGAAAGCGATTTTTTAAACTTCACTCCTCTCCTACTATCGGTTAACAAAATGAATCTTTGCCACATCATTTTAAATGGAAGTTTTCCGATGATAGATTAATGGCTAATAATACAATCTAAAATCAAGTAATTTACAGACCTTGTAATGTCTTTGGTGTAATTCTTCTACTACATCTAACATATTATCATCTTCTTTAAACAAATTAAAGAAAGCTTTATCAAGATTAGCACTGCTTACGCCGTTAAATGTATTACCATAACCTGATACGGCTTTTGCACCAGTGATATCCAAAAAGTATTGTGCTTCCTCTTCGTCTAAATCAAGAATTTTTGTGTTTGAAAAGTGGAGGATTTTTCCTTTCAGTCTTCCTTCAAAAATTTCTGCAATTTCTTGTAAACTATAATAGTAGTCGTTTAGGCAAATGCTATTCGCTTCACCGGACATCACCAAGTAGATAATTTCATAATCTTTAAACTTATGGTCATCTAAGACCAATGCATTTAAACTATCTTCTAAACCTTCAATAGTGTCGCAAGTTTTGTAAATACTTGCTATGCCATAGTTTATGGCCAATTGTTCTAAGCTTTCTTGTGCTTCTGTTATCTTGTCTGTTTCTATATTATAAACCCCTTCTAGACAGTAAATAAAATGATCTTCACCTGTTGCTTGTTTTTGAGGAAATTGTTGTCTTTTTTCTAACAAGTTTTAAATTTATTTAAATAATTAAAACACAAAATTAAAGTAACGCTGTTACACTTAAAAAGGGTTTTTATATTAATTTTTGCTCCATTTCATTAAGTACATTTTATTCCACTTATATTTTTATAGCTATCATTTAGTAAAAAGATGTATTCGTAAAACCCTACTCTACTTATTTATTTTAATAAGGCTATTTGCATATATTTGTCGCGTAAAAAAGCACACCTAATGAAGTATATTTTTCTGTTAACAGCACTGCTGTTTTTGTCTGGTTTAAATGCTCAGATTGCTACTAAAAAGCAGAATAAAACATATAAAAATATAATTGAAGCCTCTGAAACCAAGAATTTTCAATCTTTAGTAAATGAAATTGACTCGTATTATTCAACGCCTTTAAAGCAAGAACGAAAAGATTTCAAGAAATATATGCGTTGGAGAACATTTGCTGAAAACAGATTGGATGCTAATGGTGAAATTGCAAATGTTGGTCAACTTAATTATGAGGCTGCTTTAGAACAAAATATAAAATTAAAAAAGGCTAATAAACTTGCATTAAAATCTGCAAAGAACGGGGATGTACTACAATGGGAAAATGTTATGCATGAAGCACCAAAAGAACGTGGTAGAGTTGATTGTGTTGCCGTAGATCCTTCCAACCCAGATATTATTTACGCGGGAGCTAATACTGGTGGCGTATGGAAAACTATAGATGGTGGTTTAAACTGGATACCATTAACTGACAATTTGCCAACGTTAGGCACAACCAGTATCGTAATAGACCCTAATTCTCCGGTGAATAGTCGAAAAATCTATGTATTTGTTGGTGACGGAGGATGGGGTAATCAATATCATAGTACAGGTATTTATGTTACAAACGATAGTGGGGCTACATGGTCTCCGATGAGTTTGCAATTTGATGAGACTGCAAATAGGCATTCCGCACGAAAATTGGTTATGGATCCAATGAATTCGGAAATACTGTATGCCGTATTTTGGGCATCAATTTACAAGACATTAGATGGAGGAAATACATGGACAAAGTTGGCTATAAGTAATACTCAGAATTATGGTTTTTTTGACATGGAAATTTGCCCTGATGATAGCGAGACGCTGTATGTTGTAGAGCGTGATCAAATATTTCATAGGTCTATTGATGGTGGAATTACATGGAATACTTCAACTATGCCAGGAGATTTAGTACCTAGTGGTGCGCAAACTGGAATTGCAGTTACACCAGCTAATCCAAATGTGGTGTACTATTTAAGTATGGAATCCTATGGTACCGATAATTCTAAATTTCATGGAATTTACAAGTCAACCGATAAAGGACAAACATTTTCTTTATTCGAAGATGATATGCCCGATCCATATTTTTTAAATCAAAAATATAGTATGGCTGAAATTGTTGTTTCTCCAACTAATGAGAATGATATTTACACTGGGAGCTTCTATACACATAAGTATAATTCAAACACAGCTAATTTAGAGGCTATTGATAGGCAAAACGCACATGTAGATGTTAGGGGTTTGTATCTTATAAATGGGCGGTTATTTAGTTGTAATGATGGAGGTCTTGATATGACCACCGATTTTGAAAATTGGGAAGATTTGTCTAGCGGTATGTTGATTAAACAAATTTATGAGGTTGATACAGATAGCAATGATTCAAAGAAAATACTTCTAGGCACCCAAGATAATGGGTTCTCTTATGTAAATAATGGTAATGAAGATGTTCTTACCATTGGTGATGCTTTGTATGTTGCTGCTTCAAAATTGTTTAATCGCGTTTATTGTAATATCAATTATAGATATATAGTTGGTGCAAATACGAATCCTAATGAATTGAAAAAAATTGAACCCAAAAACGCAGGTAGTGGCCCAATGCTTGTTTATGATTCGTATTCGCAAGATGGACTAGACACAGACGTTTTATTAGTAGCGGATGGTATTGATATAAAAAGAATTTTTATAGACCAAGATTTTAATTTTAATTGGCAAAATTTAAGTAATGGTCAGTTTAGTGAAGGATATACTCGTTGGGTAGGCTTCGATGTATCTGAAACTAATAAGAATTCTTTTTATGGTGTTTCTGCAAATGGCAATAATTGGAATTTAATAGTGAAATCTGATAATTTGCTTGACACCCAACCCATATTTACAGATATTTCAGATACTTTTCCGGAGATTGAAAACAAATTGACAAGTGTAGTAATGAGTGACAACCAAACTGAAAAAGTTTGGCTGGCTTGTGGAGGATACTCCGCTAGTGAGAAAACATTTTATTCTAATGATGGTGGGCAAAATTGGGTAAATATGTCCAAAGGATTGCCAAATACACCCGTAAATACTTTAGTGTATCAAAAACTAGACGATGCAGATGTTATTTATGCAGGAACCGATATAGGAGTCTATTACTTTGTTAACGATTTAAGCACAACATGGCAACCTTATTGCCTTGAAACTTTACCGACGACTATTGTAAATTCACTAAAATATAACAGTAATGATGGACTACTGACGGCAGGAACTTTTGGTCGTGGAGTTTGGCAAATTGAGGCACTTTCTGAGGTGCCGAATAGCCTTGAAATTAGTCCAGAAAGACAATCGGTTGATGCTACTTCGGGTACTGTTACGTACAGTGTTTCCTCAAATGTTGATTGGAGTGTTAGTGAAAGTTCTGATTGGTTAGAAGCGATTAAAACGGATGATACAACACTAACTGTAACGTATGAAGAAAATGTAAATGCCGCCGATAGAACCGCAACAATATCAATTTCTGGTGGCCAACTTACCAATGAAATTGTAATTACACAAAACAGTATAGCACCAAGTCTTGTAATTACTCCGGAAACCCTAACTATAACTGCAGATGCAGGTTCAGAAACCTATAGCGTTGCTTCAAATGTGGATTGGAATGTAAGTGAAAGTGCAGATTGGTTAACGGTAATTAAGACTGATGAGAATACCTTGACCGTCAATTATGACGAAAATATTAGTCAAGAAATACGAATAGCAACTATTAACATTACAGCTAGTACTATATCAAAAACTATTAATATTGAACAAAGTTTTGAGGAAGATGATGTTTTTAACGAAAGTGAAATCACCATTCATCCGAACCCAACCAGTAGTAAGTTTTATATTAAATCTAATAAAAATATTACTTCTGAATTTGATATAAATATTTATGATCTTACCGGTAAGAAAGTTGTTTCAATAAAAGCAAATGAGCTACTTTCTGCGGAACCGTTGGAAGTTGATATCTCCCGATTACAAGCAGGACTATATGTTATTAAGTTAAATAATATTGAAATTGAAACACTTAAAAAGGTTTTAAAAAAATAGTTTCGAAATGATATAGCACTAAAGTTTGAATTACTGCTATAGGCAAGTATTTGTTGTATTTTATTCATCCAAAAATTTGTGCCTTAAAAGCTGATGATAAAAATCATCGGTGGTGTCATAAATATTTCCTCTGTCATTGGCATTTGAAAAAGTAACGATCTCTTTTCTATCTTCTAGCCAAAGTGCATCTGTTAAGGTGTATTCATCATGTTTTAACGATTCGTCCCAATCTATTAAACACAAATCTTTATTAATTCTTAAGAAAATTGGCGCTGTATTTGATGCTTCCACAATAAAGTTCCCAGATCCTTCGCCGCATAAAATTAAACTTCCATCTTCAATTTCTGTTAGATAAATTCCTGTTTGGTAGCCAAATCCCCCGAAAGTTTGCTCTTGTATTAAATTTAAATCTGTGTCTAATTTTAAGACCCAAATATCCGTGTTTCCATAGCTCATGCTTACGTCGCCATCATTACCACGAGTGTAACCTGTTATTAGATAGCTATTATCACTTTGTTGGTAGATATGATTGGCACCATCTGCATCACTTGAGCCAAATGTATTATCCTTTAATAAGTCACCATTGGCACTTAATTCGTCAACAACAATATCTGATGATAGTCTAAAAGTAACTATATAGTTCCCATTATTGTTGATTAGTATGTATGATGGCTCTGCATTATTGCTTAAGGGTTTAACCCATTGTTGTTCTCCACTAGTATTTAAAGATAGAATGAACGAACTATAGCCAAAACCAAAAATGTTGGAGTCGTAAGTTGTCTTACCCGTAATGATATAATCACCATTAGAATTTTCAACTATTGCAGTTGCATATGCACCTAGGTTATTCTCTTCTTCAACTTCAACTATATATTCCCAAATAAGTTCACCATTTAAATTAACCTTTACAACATAAATTTCTGATACATCACCATTTCCTTTACGTCCAACTGCTACATAATTATCATCTGAGGTATGAATTACATCATAAAATTCCCCAGGTTGTTCTGG
The DNA here is from genome assembly GCF_009649685.1 of Flavobacteriaceae bacterium EG-1. GTDB lineage: Bacteria > Bacteroidota > Bacteroidia > Flavobacteriales > Flavobacteriaceae > Aurantibacter_A. The sequence goes on along the minus strand of NZ_WJPK01000001.1, from coordinate 745,205 downwards.
AAAAGTCCAAATAGGCTCAAAAGTTTCATCAACGGCATATAGTGCAACATTGCCATTCTCATCAAAATTCGTTTCATCAAAGGTACCTGTACATATAAAAACACCACTGTTATAAATGAATTTTCTAGAAAAATCATCATCGTTACCCTCCAGTATTATATTACTATTAAGAAAATCAGGGTCAAATAATTTATGATTATAGTTTCCAGAAATCTCTGTTTCTCCTGTACAGTCTATATCTGATGTTTCAGGACTATCTGATATTTGCTCATCTGATGTATCGGGGTCTATATTTTCTGATGTACAACTAATGGTAAGTATTAGTAAAGAAAGGGTGTAAATAACTTTTTTCATAAATTAAATAATGGGTTTGTTTTATTGAATTAATATGTTAATTAGTGACAATTAATTGAAGTGAATAATTGGTGAAATTCGAATAAATTTAATAGGTCGCAAGATTTTTCATGTAGTTTTTTTAGGCTTCACTTTGGAAGTACTTTGTTTTTTTGAAGAAGGTAAGTTTAGCATAATATTCGTTAAAGGTCCGTCTTCTTCCTCTTCTATATTTAATGTTCTGTAGCATTATTTTCCAATTCAGCATCAGAAATAATAGTTTCAAAATCTAGTTCTTGTGATGTTCCCGTAGTATGATTTTCACTAAGAGTAAAAACTTGGTCATGAATAGTTGGGCCAGTATTTTCTGGTTCAATTTTTTCGTCTGGATTAACGGTTGTGGTTTTGGTACCTTCTTCTTTGTTACAACTTAAAATCAATAAGATAAAAAGATAAGGTAGACTTCTTTTTAGGAGGAACATTTAGTTTGGTTTTGGGTTTTAAAGATACTAGTAGATTAAATAGAATGAAATACCCAATAGTGGGTATTTGAGGATAACACCTTTGGATTTAGAAATATTATTTTTTGTTAGAGGTATATTTTTAATTCGCTATTTTCTAATATACAATGTGCTCTTTGTCTATCCTAGAATGTATATTAAGGCTTAATAAACTCAACTTTACTTACCATTTGTCCGAATTACACAACACATTAACGGCATTTCACATACAATAAAAGACATCTGACAACAATTCAATATTCGTCCGAATCTTATTACAATGCTTTTAACGTAGATACTACTAACCTATTTATTAACCCCCCCGAATCGAATGATTTCACTATTTGAAGTAGAAAAAAATACACCTTATTTAAAAAATCAAATCTTATCATTTAAACTTATTTTAGCCGTGCTGACATTTAGCTGGACAATTGCTCCAGTTTTTGCTCAGGAAAACAGCTATGCAGTAATGGAAGTTGTTGAATTAGAATTTAATAGTCAACAACAATATGATAATGCTTACTTGGATGTTGATGTTTGGATTGAATTAAGAAAATCTGACTCTTCGAACGAAGTCTATCGCATACCAATTTTTTGGGATGGAGAAAACATTTTTCGTGCTAGGTTGGTGGCTACATCTCCAGGAAATTGGTCATGGAACATTATTAATGAAACTGTTGCGAATGGAGACCCCGCATTTATTAATAAAACAGGAACATTTATTGCTACACCTGCCGATACCACTATAAACCCTAATAATCACGGATTTATAAGAGTTGCTAAAAATAAGCGAACCTTGGAATATGCTGATGGTACCCCCTATTTCTATACAGCTGACACTTCTTGGTCTGCACTAACTGAAGTATTCGATTATAATCATGCAAATGATATTACTGGTATCTCTTTTAAGAATTATATTCTTGCAAGAAAGAATCAAGGTTTTAACGGACTAAATGTTATCGCTAGCTTTCCTGATGATACTTATCTGGAAAAGATGGGTAGAAACTTAGATCGTCCTGATACTGAAACTGGTTTGTGGTCCACTAAGACTTGGGGTAAGAAAGTTGGTCCAAATGGAGCTACACCGTTTGAAATGAAAGATCCGAATACGAATTTTACAGATTGGAGTGAAGAAGTTGATTATAGAAAGATTAATCCGGAGTATTGGAAATCGGTTGACCAACGCATGCAGTTTTTGTCTGATGAAGGTTTTGTGACCTTATTTGAATCTGTAAGAAGACACGAACGCTGGCCGTTTCGAACAGATGCATCGGAAAAAGATGCCTTCTACAATTACATCCGTTATTTATGGGCACGATATGGTTGCTATAATATGATTTTTAGTTGGGTGCACCATGATACCAATTCCGGTAATGTCTACCCTAAATGGCAGGAGTTGGTCAGTCGTGCAAATAGTAAGTTGTATGAAAAGATTGGTGACTACAAAATGCCTTATGGTCAACCTAGAACCGCAATGTCCTATAACAGCACTCTCATTAATTGGCAAAAGGACGTACCTAATGCTCTGGACCTACAAAACGTAAGTAATTCTGGCAGAGATGAAAAAATGCATCGATGGCTGAATGATATATATGATAATATGGAACAACCTGCCCTTAATTTGGAACCATTTTATCCTGGCTGGGGTTTACATTCAAATAATGAAATCAATCCAGGACAAAATGATATCACTATGGCACAAATGCAGATGTATGGATCCGTACTAAGTGGTGGACTTGCTGGTCATGCATGGGGAGATGCATGGTATGCAGGTGCAGCCGCTTCAACAAATAGGAGCCTAGAGGATGGAGGTACAATTGTGCCAAAGAACGACCCACAGGTCAATGCATTAACACGATTTGATTCTCAAGCGATGGGACATCTAAAAAACTTTATTTTAGATGCTGATCATGAATATGGTCGATTGATACCAGCTGCAGATTCACATTTAAGTGATAGTCGAAATTTCGTACATACCTTAGCTATATCGGATGATGAAGAGTTTGCATTAGGGTTTTTTGCCGGTGATTCGAGGTCTAATCCTGACCCACTACCAACAATAACAAACTTGACAGAATCGAAAACGTACTTGTTCGAATGGTGGAATGTGACCACTGGAAAGTGGTTATCTGAAGGTAAGATTAAAACGGACGATAAGGGGATATTGCAACCTCCAGCAGTACCAAATAATGAACGTACAAAAAATTGGGCATATCGTATTCGGTCGGAAGTCTATATCGGTGATGAGACTGTTAATGAAGTTGTGGATGAACCAACAAATAATTTTGCACTCCGGATTAACGCTGGAGGTGATGAAATTACGAAAGATGGAAATATTTTCTCGGCGGATACTTCTTATAATACGGGAAATACCTTAAACAGACCGCAGACAAATCTTGAAGCTCCTTATAAAACTTTTAGATATAGTCGTTCTCAAGAGATGAGTTATGAAATTCCTTTAGAAGATGGTGAATATACGGTATTGCTTCATTTTGCAGAACTTTGGTTTGGAGCTACTGGCGGTGGAAATGGTGGCGAAGGCTTAAGAGTTTTTGATGTAACAATGGAAGATAACTTGGTTGAAGATAATCTTGATGTTTTTGCCGAAGTTGGCGCAGAAACTTTACTAACAAAAACATATATCGTAAATGTTACAGACGGACAATTAGATATCGATTTTTCTTCACTGGCTTCGGATGGTGGCAACAGACACCCAATTATAAATGCTATTGAAATCTTGGCTTCGGAGGTAAAAGATATACCCGAAGAAGAAGAAGAAGAAGAAAATGTGGATAATGAATTAGACGAATTGATAGGACATTGGCCACTTGATGAACAAAATGGAATAAATGCTAATGATGTAAGTAATAAAGGCTTGGTAGGAACGCTTAAAAATGGCCTGACCTTCGATACACATAAAACTGATGGACATATTGGAAGTGCTGTATATTTTGACGGATCAGACAAACGAATTAGTTTGCCTGATATTGATGAACACTTGCAAACAGGTTTAACAGTTTCGGCTTGGGTAAATCCTAGTAATGCCGAAGGAGGATATCAAGGTATCGTAGGTAGTTCTACATCTGGTGGATTTATGATGTTCATTAAGCAAAACAAATTGGCTTTTAAGGTGACTACCAATGAGAATGGTAAAAAGCTAATTAGTGCTGGAAACATTAAAAATAATAGTTGGCAAATGATTTCTTGTACTTATGATGGCAGGACTATGGAATTTTATATAAATGGAAAAAATGTTCATAGTGAATCTTTATCTGGTACTTTAAAAGATAAGGATGAGGCTTGGTTGGGATGGTCCGGATGGGGAGAAGAATATTTTGAAGGTGATATGGATGATGTGCGGTTATTTAACAAAGCTCTTACAGCAGAACAGATATTTTCAATGTATGAAGATGGAATTATAGACAGCGTATCCGATAATATAAATACAGAACAAGAACCCATAACTGTTGCTACTGCTCAAGCATATGCTTATCCAAATCCAACGGTTGGAAGATTTAAGATATTTGGATTAGCTACTGGTATTAAGTCTATTACGGTATTTGATTTCGCCAGTGATGTACTTATTTCTATAGAAAGTGATGAAGCTGATCCAGAATTAGATCTTTCTGCTTACCCTGCTGGTATTTATATTATACGCGTAGTGCAAAACGGATTGGAGTATGCCTTTAAAGTTGTAAAAGAGTAGACTTTATTTAATTTGAAACTAAAAAGACCCTTGTAATTTAATTATAAAGGTCTTTTTGTTTAGGTTTTAATATTAAAAAATTAATAATCAACTTAACCTATAACACAAAAATACTGGCAACGATAATAAAATTGATTAATTCAGGTAATTTGCTTAGCCTTTAAATGCTATTTTTTGTAATAGCACTATATGGCTACATGTTTTCTTTTAATGTTCATTGATAAAATGAATGATTTTTTCTGCAAAAAGTTTCGGTTCGCATAACATTGGGTTATGAGCCGATTTCTGAAAAATGAAGAGTTCTTTATCACTAGATCCTAAATTATTAAAGGCTTCCTGTGCCAAAGCACTGGGAACAACCAAATCATATTTACCCCACAATACTAATGATGGAAGTTTTACATTTGGTAATCTATCTATATAAGATACCTCCTGAAAAAGCCCTTGTTCATTGACTAGAATATTATTTATTTTAGTACTATTCCAAATGACTTTTGACAAGTTGTCTGTTGGTATATCATCACCATAATCTGCTATTATTTTATTGATGATTTTATCCTTTTCTAGTTTTGACTCTCCTTCATGTGCAGCTTTATTTAGTATACCCGAATTTTCTAACGTATTTATTGTACCATATTTATTTACCAAGTTTAAAGTGCCATTCCAATAGTCTACATTATGTTCTAAGGCTATTTGCTCATTTGCTACTGCACTTAATGAAACTTTATTCGCTGTATGAAGACCTTTAGGATCATGAACTCCGGCAACATTTATCCATCCCAAGAAATCCTTTTGATTTTTAAGTAAGGTGGCTGTTCCCAGTGTGCCTCCCCAGCTATGTCCCATTAAGAATATTCTAGATTCTTCACCATACTTCGCTTTTATAACTTTCGCTAGAGCAATTACGTCTTCAGCCATTTTATCAACACTCACATCATTTTTTGAGTAATTACCTTGAGCATTATTATGACCTCTTTGATCAAAATAGACAACTGCGTTGTTTTTTTCAATTTCGGTTCTAATAGTATTTACTCTATACCACAAACCATTACCCCCAGGTCCTCCATGAAGAATAATTAAAAATGTTTTATCTGTTGCGTTACCATGTATGTAGGCTGGCATGTCGGCTTTATTGTGCCTTACAAATATGGTTTCATTTAGGTCGTTTATGGTTACATCTTCTTTAGAACAAGAGAAAACTCCTAATGTAATTAAAGTGATGACAATAAATTTTATTCTAATTATTTTTTGCATGATTATTTCTTTTTAAAATTAAATCGATGGCCGTATTGTAATGTTAAAGAGGGTAATGTACCTGCATTGTATGGTGTTCTTAAAGTATAATTTAGGTTCAAATACCAGCCAGAACGTCTTTTTTCCAGACGCTTCCTTCCAATACCAAAGGTTATTGATGGGGCATAGTAACTTCTTCCTGGAAATTTAACTTTAGAAACTTCGTCTCCTTTTACTTCATATGTTTTTGGTAAGAAAGAACGATAATACCCCAATGGGTTGAGTTCGACATTTAATTGCCATCTTTTAGGACTAGTTCTACGCCAAATAAGTCCATAGTATGTATGAAACCCATTGTCTGTTTGGTTAGTGAAGTTTGTAGCATAACCTAAACTACTATTTAACAAAAGTTGATGGGTGATTTTTTTTGTCCCTTTCTTTTTTTCTTTAATTTTTATCTTTTCTTTCCAAATAAATTCTGCACCTACATTTAGTCCGATATCTGAACTTAAATTTCCGAAATATCCTATCTTAAATTCTGTTCGATTTAAAAAGGAAGAATCGTTTAATTTACTTTGGCTGTGTACATTTATTATTGAAATAAGTAGAAAAATGATTGTTAATTCTTTCATTTATTTAAACTTTATAAAAGGTTTTTATTCTAATAGTTCAATTCCAAAGGTTTCTTCAAGTCCTTGAATTATGAAATCTTCAAAAGTGGCAGTATGGTCTCCAGATCCAGCAATAATTTTTGTGTTTTTTGTTTCCAAAAAATCTACTTCTTCGGAGGTAAGACTGCCAACAGCTTCGTCTGTTTTTCCATATACATAGGTTACCTTTGATAAATCTTCAAAGTCATTTAATAGTTGTGTATATCTATTCTTTCCTAAGCCAGCACTTATTCTAAGTAGATTTCTTTCTTTAGCATTTGAAAGAGGTTCAGAATCTACTATGGGAGTAACACCATTTTCAAACCATCCTTCCTTTCCTTCGGAAGATGCTTGCCATAAAGAATCATTAATATCCAATCTGCCAGTCATTATGAGGTACTTATCTGCACTGTTTATCCCATTTGTTGCAATAAGCTCTTGGGTTACAAAGGCACCAAAGGAAAATCCCAAAATATAAACAGTCCTGCCTTGGTTTTTAAAATATGAAACTACTTGATGAAGGATATTTATACTTTCTTTATTAATGTTTATTGCTTCATTCAATGTAATATCATCGACTTTTACAATGGTAGAATCTAATGTTTGTGCTTGATGAACAGTTACATTTAGAATGTCAGTAGTATTAAACAAACCATAAATTAAGTCTGCAATTTCAGTGTTGAGTTTTGTACTAGGACCACCAGGCACATTAATTAAAACCGTAGAAGCACTTTCATCACCCTTTAGATAAATTAAATCTTTAATTTCTTGTGAGATAATAGCCTTATCTGCTATTGGAGTTTGATTATCATCATTGGTACAGGAAAACAATAGGAATAATAAAAGGGCAAATAGTACAAGAATTGAAATAGATTGATTTAATTTAATTGGTATTATTTCTAAGATTACATTTTTCATTATTATTTTTTTAAATTATTAATCTAAAGACCAGAGAAGTTTTTAACGGTTGCATGAAAAAAGAAGTAGCGCAACTTTAAAGCGCCAGAAAATCAGCCTTATACACCATTTAATATGAAGCTGGAAGGATTTTAAATAAAGTTATATTTTTGAAAATTCAGATCAGAATTTGACAATAAATCATATTTGGAGGCGTATAAGACGAGGTATAATTATGACAAAAAATATTGATTTAGCCTTATGAAAATTTGAATTGAGATGTCATCTTATGAAATTATTATACTATGAAATAATCATGTTTTTTAAATGTCAAGTTTCAGTTTTTAAAAACCAAGTCGGCATTAATCTTTAGCTAATTAGGTCAGTTTCGTTTATTTTATAGCAAAAAATCAACGCTTTGAAATTGCATTTTAGTTATGATAATTATTTCGTATCCAGAAGCCAAATAAGAATATTCAATTAAAGAAGTTCTAATTCTATTGATAAAGGATTTTTTACAACTTTAATTGATTGATGTTAATTTTTCTTTTTGAGTGAGAATTACATTTGGTTATTTCTAAACTGCGTTGCTGTAACACCGGCATTTCGTTTAAAAAATTGGTTAAAATTGGCTACTTCGTTAAAATCAAGTGCGTAAGCAACCTCAGCTACAGATTTGTCCATTTGGTGTAAAAGTGTTTTTGCATATAGCATCTTATAATCTATAAGTACTTTTTGGGCGCTGTTACCTGTAGCATTCTTAACACATTCCGTAAGATAAATTGGGCTTATGTTCATTTGGGAGGCGTATTCATTTACCGAAAAAAACTTATTGTTACCCTTAAGAATCTGTTGTTCAAATTTAGACATGATACTATCAAACCTATTGGTAGTGACTATACCTTTATTATTTTGGGTAGCACGTTTTACTTTATAAAGTAGTATTAAAAGAAGCGACCTAACGATTTCCCGGTTGTTCAACGCGGTACTTCTAGATTCATCATATAATTCTTGTGCAATAGGCAGTATGCCTTTAAAAACCTCCTTTGTTGTCTGATAAATGGGAATGGTATGAATCTTGAAAAAAGGGAATTCATTTTGTAACCCATAAGACTGATTTAAATTGGTGAAGATTGAGGCATTGAAGTAAATGATATAACCATAATCGTCCATGGGTGGAGTTTTACCATAATTTATCACCTGAAAAGGGGAAACAATAGCCAAGCTATTCTCTAATTGATGAAGGGTTTGATTACCAATTTGAATATTGGTATCACTTTTCTGTAAAATAGCGATTTCAAAAAAATCACGCTTATGGGGTGCCATAAACTCCTCATCAGGCTCCTGATGTTTTGGTTCCTTTGCTATCCTTCTAATAAAAAAACTATTGCCATAATCATTTGCAGGTTGTGTTCGGTTTAAGAAATAAGAGTTGATATCCCTAAATATTTTCATGTGTAATTCTTTGGATGAAAGGTCTAAAAGTACAAAAACCTAAATTATAATCTTTTTTTCACAAATTGTAATTCATATTTCTGTTTTTAATCCTGATACTTTTGCATTGCATACCTGAGTAATTCAGTAAATGAAAAATTTGAAGGACATATTTAACAACGCATTTCAATTCTTAAAACCTAAGAAAAATGTAGTTTCTAACAATGGAGAAACTATTAAGGAAAAACATTCCTTGAAGAACGACTCTATACTCAAACTACTTTTTGCCTTTGTAGGTCCTGCGGTATTAGGACTGCTTATTAATGCGCTTTATAACTTTGTAGACCGCATATTCGTGGGGCAATTTGTGGGTGCGGATGGATTATCTGCAGTTACTATGGCTTTTCCGGTAACATTGTTTCAGTTCGGATTTATATTGCTATTTGGTAGCGGATCGGGAATATTAATTGCGCAATATTTAGGAGGGAAAAATCATGAAGAAGCCGAAGATGCCTTGGGTAGTGTTGTTGCTGGGCTGTTAGTTGCTATTATAGTGTTTACCACCTTGGGCTTGTTATTCTATAAGCCATTATTACTAGCCTTTGGTGCAGAAGGTACACTTTTAGACCTCTCTGCAGAGTATTTACAGATTATTATCTTAGGCTTTCCACTAAGTTTTTTCCTTTCCTTGGAATTTACGTGTAGAGCAGAAGGCAATCCAAGTTTTCCTGCAAAACTTATCCTATTGTCTTGTCTAATTAATGTAAGCCTAGATTATATTTTTATGAAAATATACAATTTAGGTATAAGTGGTGCAGCACTTGCAACCATAATTGCACAAGCTGTTAATGCCTTGTTTTTACTACATTATTATTTAAGTGGAAAAAGTGTTGTTCCTATTGTTTGGAGAAAAATAAGACTTAAAAAGCATATTGTGCTACCCATTCTTTCGGTTGGTTTTGCGCCTTTTGTCATGGACATTGCCATTAGCTTTCAAAATATATTCGCCAACAAATTATTACTTACTTCTGGAGGAACGGACGGAGTTGCCGCTATGGGAATCATTTTTGGCATCAATGTATTTTTTATGATGACCGCCCTGGGTACAGGGGATGGTATGCAACCTGTAATTAGTTATAATTTTGGGGCAAAACGTTATGACCGTGCGTTAAAGACGTTTAAATATGCGATTATCGGGGTGAGTCTGGTTGCGTTCATTGGTGTTGTTATATTAGAATTGTTTCCCTCACAATTAATCGATATTTTTATTGGTGATGAAGATAACATCAAGAAAATCACAAAGATAGCCATACGGATATTCGCATTATCCATTCCGTTTTACATGGTGCACATTGTAATGACACGTTACTTTCAAGCACTGCAACAAAACAAAGTTGCAACAATATCGGCATTGTTGCGCCCTGCACTATTTGTCCCTATAGCGTATGCATTAAATGCTTTTTATGGTTTGATCGGTATATGGGTCGCTTTTGTAGTAAGCGATTGTTTAGCCGCTTTAATCTCATTTGTATTCGTTAGAACATATTCGATTCACAAATTAAAAGTATCCACTGCAACCTCATTGTTAACAGAATAAATTTTAATCGTAAATCATAAATACTTCCATACAACCCGTAAATACTATATAAATGAAAACTAAAAATATCAACTTACAAACCTATTGCTATGGCTTGTTCCTAGCCATATTATTTGCATCGTGCAACAGCGAAAAGAAGCCTGAACAAGGAAATGCCGTAGCCGATTACGAAGTACTAACCGTTTCTTCAAAAGACATAGAAATCTTCAGAGAATTTCCGGTAACTATTGAAGGTACAGAGAACATAGAGATTTACCCTAAAATTGAAGGTTTTATAGAAAAGGTGCATGTGGATGAGGGCGAATATGTAAAAAAGGGGCAACTCCTTTTTTCATTGAATGCACCGGAATATCAGCAAGACCTTTTAAGTACAAAGGCAGCAATTAGCAGTGCAAAAGCTGATGTTAGTTCTGCACAAGTTGATGTGGAAAAAGCAAAGCCTTTAGTGGAAAGAGAAATCATTAGTAAGTTTGAGCTAACCTCTGCCGAAAACTCCCTTACCGCGGCAAATGCAGCTTTAGAACAGGCGCAAGCCAATTATTCTAACGCGCAGACTAATTATAACTATACTAGAATTACTGCTCCGGTTTCGGGCTATATTGGTTCGTTACCTTACAAATTAGGAAGTTTAGTAAATAGCAGTATCTCTGAACCCTTAACTACAGTATCTAACATTAAACAGGTATATGCATATTTTTCAATCAATGAAAAAACTTACTTGGAATTTGCAAAAGTGGGCTTGCTAAAAAATCTTGATGAAGTGTCTCTGTTACTTCCAGATTATACCGCTTTTGACCAAAAAGGAAAAATACAAACTGTGAGCGGTCAAGTAGACGAAGAAACAGGTTCATTTAATGTGCGTGCTATTTTCGATAATCCAGATAATTTATTAAGAACGGGTAACAGTGCTACCATACAAATTCCGAGAACTATTGAAGACGCTTTTCTTATTCCGCAATCGGCTACCTACGAAATTCAAGGTGGTGTATATGTGTATTTGGTTAACGACCAGTCGCAAGTACAATCCCAAAAAATTACCGTAACTGCTACAAATTCGGGTCAGGCGTATATTGTTACTGATGGACTTAAAGCTGGTGATCAAGTAGTTCTTGAAGGCATTTCAGGTTTATCTAGTGGTAAAGAAATAAAACCAGTTCAAGTAAACGAAAGTGAAATAAAGGCGCTACAGCAAATCACAGAAAAAGTAACAACTACCAACTAATAAATAATAGAAATTATGTTTAATAAGTTTATAAAACGACCGGTTCTTTCGGCGGTAATTTCTATCATCATTTTGATTTTAGGGATTATAGGAATAACCACATTACCAATATCTCAATATCCAGATATTGCACCACCTACAGTACAGGTTTCAGCCTCTTATGATGGTGCAAATGCAGAAGCCGTATTAAATAGTGTTATTGTTCCATTAGAAGAAGCAATTAATGGTGTTGAAGGCATGACCTACATGACCTCAACTGCAACTAGTGGTTCGGCTAGTATAACTGTTTATTTTGAATTAGGTACCGATCCTGATATCGCTGCAGTAAATGTTCAAAATAGTGTATCTACAGCGTCGAACTTATTGCCTTCAGAGGTTACGCAATCGGGTGTTACTACACAAAAACAGCAAAGTAGTAATGTATTTATTTTTGGGTTGTATAGTGAAGATGGCAGATATGACGAGGAATTTATTCAGAATTACGCTGAAATTAATTTAATACCTGTTTTAAAAAGGATAGATGGTGTTGGTAGTGCATCGGCATTTAGTTCTAGAGAGTATAGTATGCGTATTTGGCTAAAGGCGAATATCATGGCGAATTACGGGTTAATTCCTTCTGATATTACCACAGCGCTTGATGATCAAAACTTAGAAGCTGCACCAGGAGAATTAGGTTTACAAGGGGCGCAAGCATATCAATATACCTTAAAATACAAAGGTAAATTACAAAACGCCGAAGAATTTGAAGATATCATCATCAAAACTACAGACGATGGGCGTATTCTACGTTTAAAAGATGTAGCTAGAGTAGAATTAGGTTCACAATCCTATAGCACAATAACCACCATTAAAGGTCAGCCTGGTACGGGTGTTGCCATTGCACAATCTGCGGGGTCAAATGCCCAAGAGGTAGTGGCGCAATCTATCGCAACCTTAGAAGAAGCTTCTAAAAACTTTCCTGAAGGGTTAACCTACACAGAAATGGTAAATGCCAATGACTTTTTAGATGCATCTATTGAAAAAGTGATCAGTACTTTAATCGAAGCATTTTTATTGGTTTTCATTGTCGTATTTATCTTCTTACAAGATTGGCGTTCTACATTGATCCCGGCTATTTCGGTACCTGTGGCTATTGTAGGAACCTTCTTTTTCCTAAGTTTATTTGGGTTTACCATTAACCTGTTAACGCTATTTGCTTTAATGCTTGCTATTGGCATTGTGGTAGATGATGCCATTGTGGTAGTAGAGGCAGTACACGCCAAACTGGATTCGGGTTATACATCTGCCCGAAAGGCGAGTTTAGATGCCATGAGCGAGATTTCTGGGGCTATTATTTCTATCACCTTGGTGATGTCTGCCGTGTTTATTCCGGTAACATTTATTAGTGGATCATCTGGAGTGTTTTACCAACAATTTGGTATTACCCTAGCCATTGCCATTATATTATCGGCTGTAAATGCATTGACCTTGAGTCCGGCGTTATGTGCCTTATTGTTAAAACCACACGAAGAGCATAAATCAAAAAGTTTTGTGCAACGTTTCTATGTCGCTTTTAACGTAGGGTTTGAGAAAACAACCTCAAAATACAAGAATGCGTTAAACTTTTTAATTCGCAAAAAAGCAATTGCTCTTGGTGTCATCGTTATATTTATTGGTGTATTCGTTTATCTAATGAATTCAACAGCCACAGGCTTTGTACCCGATGAAGATCAAGGTATTGTTTTTGCCGATGTTAGTTTACCTGCTGCATCTTCTATGGAAAGAACCGATGAAGTTTTAGATGAACTACAAAAAATTATTGAAGATATCCCAGAAGTAAACGCCTATTTAAGATCTACCGGTCGTGGATTTATAAGTGGTACAGGGTCTAATTATGGTATGTTTATTTTAAAACTGAAACCGTGGGATGAGCGTAGTGGAGAGGGACAAAGTGTACAGGAAATTATTGGTCAGTTGTTCGCAAGAACGGCATCTATAAAAGATGCTAATATGATATTTTTTGCTCCGCCAACGGTTACAGGGTTTGGTTTAAGTAACGGTTTTGAAGTGCAATTACAAGACCAAAGCGGTGGTACTGTTGATGCCCTTTATGATGTAAGTCAAGATTTTATTGAAGCATTAAGTCAACGACCAGAAATACAATATGCCAGTACAACGTTTGATCCAACTTTTCCACAATATGAAGTGGTGGTAGATGTTGCTAAAACCAAGCTTGCAGGTTTAGATGTAGAAGGTGTTTTAAGTGTAATGCAAGGCTATTTAAGTGGTGTGTATGCTTCTAATTTCAATAAATTTGGAAAGCAATATCGTGTGTATTATCAAGGCGAACCAAATTTTAGAGCCAATCTAGAGAGTTTAAATGCCATAAAAGTTAAAAATGGCAACGGTGTTATGGCACCTATTACCGAATTTGTAACCTTAAAAAGGGTTTATGGACCACAAAGTTTAACGCGTTTTAATCTATTTACAGCGGCAAAAATAAGTGGAGCTCCTAACTCAGGTTATAGTTCTGGTGATGCCATTAACGCTATTGAAGAAGTAGCGGCAGAAACCTTACCGACAGGGTACGGATATGAATATTCTGGAATTACTAGAGAAGAGATTTCTGCAGGTAGCCAAACCGTTTACATTTTTATGCTGTGCTTCATATTCGTGTATTTCCTATTGTGCGCACAGTACGAGAGCTTTATACTTCCTATTGCCGTTTTATTATCGGTACCAGCCGGACTTTCCGGAGTATTAATCTTTGCAAACTTATTTGGTATTAGTAACAACATTTATATACAGATTACCTTGGTGATGCTGATTGGCTTGCTGGCTAAAAATGCCATTTTAATTGTGGAGTTTGCCATACAACGAAGACGAGAAGGAGAAACAATACTGCAGTCGGCATTAGATGGAGCCATAGCACGTTTTAGACCAATTTTAATGACATCGTTTGCCTTTATTTTCGGACTATTTCCGTTAATGATATCAACTGGTGCTGGTGCCGTTGGAAACAGAGCTATTGGTACAGGAGCCATTGGTGGTATGTTAGTAGGTACCATATTAGGTGTAATGGTGATACCGGTATTGTTTATCATATTCCAGACCCTTCAAGAAAAAATAGTAGGTGTTACCGATCACGATTGGGGAGATGAAGATGATATTGATACTAAAAAAGAACAATTAAATTAAAGCGAATACAGATATGAAATCTAATACTATAACATACATCATTCCTATCGCTGTACTTGTTTTACTGATGAATTCTTGTGGGGTGATCAATAAAAGATATACCACGCCAGATAGTGAATTTGCAGAACAATACAGAGATACCTTGGTTAATGATACAACATCCATGGCAACGATGCCTTGGAAAGAAATAATTTCCGACAGTGTATTGCAAAATTTGATAGAAGAAGGGTTGCAAAACAACCTAGACTTAAAAGTAGCAATAGAAAACATAAACCAAGCTAAAGCCAGTTTGGTTGAAGCAAGATTAGCGGTATTGCCAAGTTTAGAAGGAAGCGCCAGTGTTACGCGATCTAAAACGTCAGAGTCTTCTTTAAACTTAGGAAGTGTAAGCGGTATAGATTTAAACACCACATCTTATATAGGGCAACTAAGTAGTAGTTGGGAACTAGATGTTTGGGGTAAGTTGCGCAGTAACAAAAGGGCTGTTTTGGCGTCGTTTTTAGAAACCGAAGCTGCAACCAAAGCAGTACAAACACAGTTAATTTCAGACATTGCCACAGCTTATTATAACTTGCTAACTTTAGATGAGCAATTAGAGATTACCAAAAAAACTTTAGAAAATAGAATTGGTGATCAAGAAACCATGAAGTATTTAAAAGAATCGGCCGTGGTTGATGGAGCTGCTGTTGTACAAAGTGAAGCAAGTAGGTATGAGATAGAAACCTCTATACCAGATATAGAAATATCCATTTTAGAACAAGAAAATGCCTTGGCTATTTTGTTAGGCAGATTACCTGGTACTATAGAAAGAACATCTTTAAAAGAACAGGAGGCATACGCCGATTTAAAAATAGGAATACCATCTTCATTGTTAAGAAACAGACCGGATATTCAAGAAGCAGAAATGGCTTTTAGAAGTGCTTTTGAAGATGTAAATGTAGCAAAAACAAATTTTTATCCATCCTTGACCATTTCAGCAAGTGGAGGTTTGTCGTCATTAAATTTATCCGATTTTTTCGATAATTCTATTTTCTATAATTTAATAGGTGGCTTAACACAGCCCATTTTTGCAAACGGAGCAAACAAAGCAACACTGAAAATAAATAAATCGGTTCAACAACAGTCGTTTTATGATTATAAAACAGCATGGTTAAATGCAGGTTCCGAAATTTCAAATGCCTTGTATTCGTACAATAAGACTAAAGAAAAACAAGAGTCTAGAGCACATCAAATAGCTGCTCTTGAAAAATCTGTAGAGTTTACCGAAGCTTTATTAGAATATTCATCTAGCACCAATTATACCGATGTATTAACTACTAAAAACAGTTTATTGTCGGCACAGTTAGATGGTGTAGAAGATAAAAAAGACGAGTTGCAAGCTATTATAGAATTGTACCGCGCCCTTGGTGGTGGTTGGATGAATTAGTTTTGTAGATTATGATTTAATTTAATTTGTATTCGTTGCCTGAAGAACTTGTAAGCTTGATAAAATTTTACGTAGAATATGATATGACAATTTAATGATTCCATAATCTTACTTGATTTAGAAATCCGGATTCAATTTGGTTTACTTCACAATTTTTATATCAATAGATGTTCTACTTTGCCAGCCAGTTTCATCGGTTACCGAATATGCACAATGATAATCACCGACTTCAACATCAGAAGATATTGTTACGGGAATATTGATTTCATAACTAGTTAACCCACCTTCAATGGTATAGTTTTCAATAAAAATCAAAGGGTTTGTCGCTTGTTTTAAAGCATCTAAAGTACAATCCGTTACCTGATCATCATGTGTATGATGGTCAAAGTTCTGATGTATATCAATGCTATATGAAGCCAAAGCACTATTGTCTGTAACCATAGCTTTAAAATTATAGGTTTCACCACGTGTTAGTAAGGCACAGCCTTGAGGAAAACCTCCAGTATAATTTACGCTTATTGTGGGTTTTTCTTCATCTATTTTAACACCATCATCATTGGAGCATGAGCCAATTAATAGCAAAAGAGAAAATAAATATATATGTTTTAATGTAAACTTCATTTTATAAGATTTAAAACCGCATAGTATACGTGATACCATGCGGTGTTATTTTTATTTATTAGGCAGTAACATCAATATGAGTTTCATATTCTAATGTGTCACCATCTTCATCTTCAACAGTAAAGATTATGTGGTATTCTCCTGCAGGAGCAGTAGCAGGTACATCAATATGCTCGTGAAATTCTGCTTCGGTTTCTTCATGATAACCGTCTAAAAATTCTGCTTCATAATCCCATTCTACTTCTTCTTCACCAGGTGTAACTCCGTCTGCATGAATGTCAATGGTAATATTGTGTATACCGTGTGCCGCTTCAATCATAAACTCAACGTGGAAATCTTCTCCTCTAGCGACCGTTTCATCCATTTCAAAACCACTAATGGTAATAGTGTCTATAATTTCTACATGTCCTTCTACTTCTGTGCTATTCCCTAGTGAATCAGTAACCAAAAATTCAATATGATACTCTCCCACTGGAATATTTGCAGGAATATCTATATGTTCATGAAAAGTAGGATTAATAACTAAATAGTCAGCATCTGTATATACTTGTTCAAATTCCCAATCCACTTCATCGCCAGTAGCTGTTACTTCATCTGAATGAATAGAAACGGTAATGCTACTTACAGTAGCTTCCGCTGTAATTTCTGCTTCTAAATGAATGTCAGAACCTCTATAAGTGTATGCTTCTTCTGATTCATGGTCATGATCTTCATCTTCGTCTTCGCCATGATGGCCTTCACCATATTCAAAAGCTGTAATTACAGGTGCACTCAATTCAACATCTCCATCATCATCACTACTACAAGATTGTAAAAATAGTCCGATTGATGCGACGATTGCTAAAAATTTAAAATTTGGTTTCATACTAATTGTTTTCATAGTGTTTAATTTTAATTTGATTACTTATTACTAATTATTTAAAAAGGTACTGTTACGGATAATGAGATATTTCTACCAAGTTCTGGAACGTCTATTAGTCTGTAAAAACTGGTATGATTAAAATATTTGGTGTCGAATACGTTATTTAATTTTACACGCATTTCTAGTGGTAAACTGTTTTTAAACAAATCCATTTCGGATAAAAAGGACATGTTCAATACTTGGTAACCTTCTGTTTTTTCTTCAGGAGGCACAATACTTTCCTGAGCAGCAGTAATTCTATAATCTGCTATTAATTGAGGTTTTTTGAAGAATAAAAAATTATTGAATTGGTATCTGGAAGATAATAAGCCGGATAATGGCGGAGAAAATGGTAGAGTAAAACCTTTTTTAGGACCACTGGTTTGCTCCGAATACACATATTCCACAGATGCATCCAGCTGTAAGTTTTTAGTTAGCGTAGTGCTTGCATTGAGCTCACCCCCTACTCTAAAAACCTCTGCTTGGGTATACTCGTAAATTTGGATGGTTTCATAGTAGCTTGAGGTTGGGTTTAAGTAAATAAAATTTTGAAAAATATTTACAAATGGACTAACACCTATACTAAAAGTTTTGGCAGTGTAATCGACAGCTACATCGAGCTGATAAGAAATTTCTGGATCTAAGTCCAGGTTTCCTTTCTCATAGCGATACATGTGATAGTTTACACCATCCGAAGCCAATTCGTTAGCCAGTGGCATCCTAAAACTTCTACCAATATTTATTTTGTAACTGGTTTTATTGTCAATGTAACTCAACCCTAATGCAGCACTGAGGCTACCAAAATTTAAAGTTTTGTTTTTAGACCTTTGTAGTTTTATATATGAGGTTGAGCCATCCTCATTATTCACTGTGGAAGGATACCAATCGTAATACGCCTTGGTAGCTACCCTACCTAGGTCATAACGTAAACCTGCTAGAATATGAAAATTAGAATTTACCTCAAACTGGTCATACGCAAAAACACCAGCGGTAAAACGATTGTATTCGGGAATTAAAAAGCCCCACCCGCCTATATTATTATTTTGGTATTCGGCATTTAAACCTACAACCATGCCATGTTGATCCGACGGTTTAAAATTATCGCGAAAATTTAAGGAGTAGGTATTTTTAATGAATAGCCTTTCTTTGGTATTTGGTGGGGTTGGCATATATCCATGAGGAACCGGTTCTGAATGTTCTTCTCTGTTATTGTTTTGGTAACCAAAATCAAGATGTAAGTTATGTTCTCCAGCACTAATAGTTGTATTGTTCGTTATTTTAAAGTGGTTCACCTTATGAAAAGGTAGGTCTACATCTCTATTAGAACTATCGTAATCTATGCTGGAAGTTCTAACTTCCAAACCATGTGCATTAGCAAAGAATCCATTTTTAGCATTTACATTACTAAATACAGTTTCTGTTTTAAAACCCTCAGCAACATAACCAATACTCAGACTGGCATCAGCTTCATTTCCAGCGGTATTTCTTAAATTATTATCGTCCAGTTCAAAAACATAATTTTCATAATTTATTCTATTTGCGGGTACCTTGTAATCTCCATAATCTCTATAGGTTAGCCGACTCCGATAAAACCATTTATCCTTTCTTGTCGAAATGCCAGCTGAAACTCCTAATAAGTTATTGTTGCTTTCTCCTAGAATATTGACTTCCCCACCAAAGGTATTGGGCAAAGGAATTTTATTGGGCTGTATGTTTACTACACCGGCAATAGCATCAGAACCGTATAATAGAGAAGCAGGACCTTTGATAATCTGTATGTTTTCAATACCGTGCTGATCAATTTCTAGTCCGTGGTCATTGCCCCATTGTTGCGCTTCGTGCTTTATTCCATTTTGAACCACCGCTACTCTATTAAACCCTAATCCACGAATTACAGGTTTAGATTGCCCAGAACCTATATTAATAGTACTTACACGGGCAATTTTGCTCAAGGTTTGCATTAAACTATTTTCCCGATTACTTTTTAGAAATTCTTCGGATACCGTATGCGTAACCATAGGGGTTTCCATGACTTCTCTTCTTTTCGTTTTTCCGTTAACCTTTACTTCTTCAAGAACAGTAGCAGCTTCATTTAGATAAACCTTAATTTCCTTCATATTTGGCCCTACTGTAACACTAATAGTTTGAGGTTTACAACCAATATGAGATACTGTAAATGAGTATGTTCCTTGGGTTACATTATTTAAGGTAAAAACACCAGCATCCGATGAAACGGAATGTAACTTTTCCCCAACAATAGTAGCGCCAACAGCTGGTGATAGATCTTTTGCATGTATTACAACCCCTTTTATTTGAAAAGAATCTTGTGCAAATACTGTAGAACACAGACTAAAAAATAGTCCTATGTTCATTATTTTATGAAACATATTTGGATACACTAATAAAAATTGAATTGTTATTCTTTAATAAGAATTAGGACTAAACCGATACATTTTTTGATGTACAGAATAAGTTGAAATGTTATCTCCCTTAATGTTAATGGAGTTTATTCCTAATCGTAATTGTAAAGATTAAAATGTATAGAGAACTTAAAGTAAAAAAGGAGGAGGTCTAGAAAAGAGTTCTTTGGCTAATATTGTATTAGAAACAATATAGGTGTAGTTAGTAGTTATAGTACTATCAATGTAAAAATGAATATTTTCAATTTCAAACTCATTTAAATTGGAAGAAATTGTAGGTGTTAAACTATTTACAATTGCATGGTCGCAAATACTGCATGATTCTTTCTCATTCTCGTCATCTGAATGCGAAATTACATGAAGTCCTGTCATTTTCGTTGATAGAAAAAGAAAGAGTAATAAATAAGATATATTTCTTTTTAAAATACTAAGCTTCATTAATATGAAATTAGTTTTGTATGTTACTATATTAATTTAGTGCTGATGATAATATTTTTTCTTGTCCAATAATTTTTAAAAACTCATTTCTTATTTTAGGTTTATTGAATTCGCCATCATATTCAATGGTGGTTGTAAAACTTTCTTTATCTTTTATTCCTCTTGATGAAACGCACAGGTGTTTAGCAGTTATCATTACAATAACATCTTTAATGTTTAAAACTCCTTGGAGGTCTTTTAAAATTTGTAAAGACAAACGTTCTTGCACCTGAGGCCGATGTGCGTAATAATCTACTAAGCGGTTAATTTTGGATAAACCAATAACCTTATCTTTTGGTATATATGCAATATGAGCATGCCCGGTTATAGGTAAAAAATGGTGTTCACATGATGAATCTATAGTTATGTTTTGTTCAATAAGCATTTTTTTATATTGATACTTATTTTCAAAAACCGAAAGCTTAGGTTTGTTTTTGGGGTCTAATCCGTAAAACAATTCTTTTACATACATTTTAGCAAAACGGTATGGCGTGCCAGATAAACTATCGTCTGTTAAATCCAAACCTAGCTCCTCCATTATTTTTGCAAAATGGCATTGTATATTTCCTATTTTTTCATCGTCACTTTTAACAAAAGCATTAGTTGTTAAAGGTGTTTCCACGTTGGTAGAAAAATGATTGTCCCCAATAATTTCTATTTGTTCTTTATCCTTCATTTACACAACATTTATTAGAGGCACATTTACAATGTTTTCTATTGTATAAGTGCAGCATTACTAAAGCAATAGCTGGTATATAGATTACAGCTTCAGGTAAATGAAACAATTCTAATTTTTCATTTAATATTATTGTTGCTAAAACCGACCAATTAAGCCAAAGCACAGGTTTAATCCATTTGAGGGTAGTTGTTTTAGTAGACCATAAAATGGCGAAAAATGAAATGCCTAAAAATAGATAATCCATAAATTTCCACCATAAAGGTGGACCATCACAACAGGTAGCAGAACCCGCTTGAGCTATAAAAAGAAAGGGAGTGGCTATACAATGGACTAAACATAAAGAACTTGCAAAGCTACCTAGAATATCGGATTTTTGTTTTACTAATATCATTAAATTGTCTGTTAATACAACTGAGTTGCAAATGTAATTATATTTTTTGTTATTGCAACACGGTTGCGTTATATTTGTTGTATGGGTGTTATAAGAAAAACCAAGGCAGTAGAAGTATTACTAGATGAGTTCAATGCTAGTGCGGTAGCCATTTCTGCTAAAAAACTTATTGAGCAATTAGGTACAAAGTTTAATAAAACTACTATTTATCGCGTTTTAGATAAGTTGGAAGACGATGGTATACTGCATTCTTTTCTTGGTAAAGAAGGTCACAAATGGTACGCAAAATGTAACGGTTGTACTGCATCGGAGCATAGCGACTTACATCCTCATTTTCAATGTCTTAGTTGTGGAAAAGTAGATTGTTTAAGCGTTAGTGTTGCGCTTCCGAAATTACCAAATAGGAAAATAGAATTTTCTCAATTATTAATTCAAGGTAAATGTGAAGAGTGCTTGGTTTAGGACTTAGTACTATTGAAGTAGATGGAAAGCAAAATGAATCAAAGCCCTATTCGAGTATTGTAAAATCTAAAGCAAATGAATTCCCTAAAGGTGAATGGAATACAGTTGAAGTACTTTCATTTAATGGTATATGTGTACATATTGTAAACGGTGAAGTTGTTAATTATGGCACCAATTCGAGCCTTAAAAAAGGTAAAATTTTATTGCAATCTGAATTTGCTGAAATCTATTATAAAAATGTAGAAATTCGGGAATTCAATTAATCTTAGTTTAAGGTTTAATAAAAAAGCAGCTTTAAAACAGCTGCTTTTTTATTTAGGCTTCTAAATACCCAAATTTACCTGTATTAAAATCTTGAAAAGCCTCCATTAATTCTTCTCTTGTATTCATAACAAAGGGACCTTGCGCTGCAATAGGTTCGTTTAAAGGCTCCCCACTTAGAACTAAAATAATAGCATCTGATTTCGCTTCAATCGCAAATGATTCTCCATCATTGCCAAACATTACAAAATGATCTTGTAATGCATCTGTGCTTTCATTTATTATAGCATCACCTTCAATCATTACTAGTGCAGTAGTATAATGTACTGGAAATGATAATTGTGTTTTACCTCCTTTATTTAATTTGACATTATACATATTTATTGGTGAAAAAGTTGATGCAGGTCCTTTTTTACCTTCATACGCTCCGGCTATGACTTCAATTTCACCGGCATTATTGGGTAATGCTATATTAAGCATTTCATGATTGGGAATTGCTTGGTATTTTGGAGGACTCATTTTATCCTTTGCCGGTAAGTTTACCCACAATTGAACCATTTGAAATTCTCCACCTTTTTTACTCCATTCTGTTTCATGAAATTCTTTGTGTAATACCCCTGAGGCGGCAGTCATCCATTGCACATCACCTTCGCCAATTATTCCCCCGCCTCCTGCACTATCACCGTGTTCAACCCTGCCTTTATATGCTATGGTCACAGTTTCAAACCCGCGATGTGGGTGTACACCAACACCTTTTGGAGTATCGGTGGGTGGGAAATTAAATTTTGAATTATAATCCATCATAATAAAGGGATCCATCCGTTTCATTGTTGATGTTCCAGGTATAAAATTATGTACTCTAAAACCATCACCTACAAAATGAGGGCTACCTGGTGGTGTTACTTTTTCTATACTTCTTGTTTTCATATTATCTTAATTTAAAAATATAACAATTCATTATTTCATTGCTTTTATACTTTAAAACTACAATAACATTAAAAGATGTGCATTGACCTATGATAAGAAGTGAATTGTTGTGTTAGGATTTAAAATCTTCATTGGTGAGAGCTTTACGCACTCGACTTAAACTTTCTGGAGTTACCCCTAAATACGATGCAATCATCCATTGGGGTACACGTAACATAATATCTGGATACGTTTTTACAAAGTCTAAATATCGAACCTTTGCTGAAGCACCTAACAATAAACTGATACGCCTGTACAAATGACGAATATGATTTTGTAGTAAAATCTCGTTTTGCTTTCTAAAGTTTGGATTAACTTTCGCCACTGCATTTATAAAATGCTCATCTAACATAACCGTAAGGGTATCTTCAATAGCATCGATATTGTAATTTGAAGGTTCTTTGTAAAAAATACTCCCACGGTCACTTAAAATCCAGTTTTCAGTGGCAAATTGTAGTATGTTTTCTTTGCCCTGGTCGTTTAAAGCATAAAAACGCAAAACGCCATGTTCAACGAAGAAAAAATGTGAGCAAATCGATCCTTCCTTCAACAAAAATTCATTTTGCTGAACTTTTTTCGTTTGAATTAAAGAGTTAACCTGATAATACTCCTCTTCAGATAATCCTCCTTTTTCAATTAGATACTTTTTAAAATTCGGTAGGTTCATATACCAAATATAGATAACTAGAAACTAAATTATTGTACAATTTATTTCCACATAGAATACTACAAAAATCTTTGGCAGAAAAAGTAGACTAAAAATAGATTGCTAAAACTTAATAAGTAGTTTTATCTACCTTTTTAATCCATTCTTGAAACGGTTTTAAGGCAATTTCTGTTAATAATTGCTCAAAAGGAATACTTCTTTGAGCATATGGTAAGGGAATTTCTTTATATATAAAGGCATCATCAAAACCAATATTTGCTGCATCTGTCTGGCTACTTCCATAATAAACTTTATCAGGTCTTGCCCAATAAATTGCTCCTAAACACATTGGACAAGGTTCGCATGAGGTATAAATTTCACAGCCCTCCAGTTGAAATGAATTCAAATTTTTGCAAGCATCTCTAATTGCAGTTACTTCTGCATGGGCTGTTGGATCATTTGTTGATGTAACTTTATTATTTCCTTTTCCTACTATTTTACCATCTTTAACAATAACACACCCAAAAGGCCCACCTTCATTGTTTTGCATTCCTTTTAATGCTGCGTTAACAGCTTCTTGCATAAACTTTTCTCGATTCATTTTAAACTAATTTTAACCTTCTTCAAATTTACAAAGTATAACTTTGAATTTCTGAGAATGAAGCTGAGTTAAAAACTTACCTTCTATAATTTTACAAGAATTTAAAGGTTTTGCTTTACCAATAAATTGAAAAATTCTACTCTTTAATTTAAAATAAAAATGATCTTATTTCTACGACTTCTTTTACTATTAAACTTTCTGATACAAGTTAATTGTCAAAAGAATACCAAATTGAAAATTATTGCTCAAATGCCAGAAAGTCTAAAGGAAATTTCAGGGATGGCCGCTTATAACCAAAATGCTATGTGGGCGGTAGAAGATAGCGGAAATAAAGATGAACTTTACAAAGTAAATTTTAAAGGTGATATCGAAAGAAAACTAGAAGTTAAAAATGCGAAAAACCACGATTGGGAAGATTTGACCACAGATACAAATGGTAACCTATATATAGGTGACTTTGGAAATAATGATAATGAGCGTAAAAATTTGGTTATTTACAAGTTGTCTAATCCAGAATTAGAAAAGGGAGATAAAATAACCGCTGAAAAAATTGAATTCAAATATCCAAATCAGGATAAATTTCCTCCGAAAAAATCTAAAATGTATTTTGATGCAGAGGCGCTATTTCATTGGAACGGGTTTCTTTATATTATTTCCAAAAATAGAAGTAAACCTTACGATGGTAAAACCATGTTATATCGTATTCCTGACAAGGTTGGTGCATACGAGGCTGAATTTCTAGCTGAATGGGTGACTTGTTTAGATTCGCATAGCTGTTCGATTACTTCTGCAGATATTTCATCAGATGGTAAAACTATAGCATTGCTAAGTAACGGGTTAATTTGGCATATTACTGATTTTGATTTAACTGAATTTACAAAAAGTAATATTCGTAAAATTGACTTGGGAGTGCGTACCCAATTAGAATCGGTTTGTTTTATAGATGATAAAACATTACTCATGTCTGATGAACAATCTCATCATACAGGAGGAAACTTATATCGCTATGAGATAGAGTAAAGTCAGAGGCATTAATAAGTATAGTCTACTCATAAGCCGTAAAAGTTATTACCAAATTGTCTGAATGATTATTAACATTAACAATAAATCCGTCAGTTGTAAAGGCTGTGAGTATTGCTGTGGTTAAACCAACTTGGTCACCATTTTGATTTCCATATCGCACCCCAATGCATTCACCAGAGTTGGCATATCTTGAAATATCATTAATGGAATTACCATTACCACCAACATAAATCACTTGTTGATTAATAGTACCATTATCATTTCTAGCATACCCATTCATAGTGCCAAAAGAATTTTGTAAAGTATTATTATTGTTTCCAACAGCATTGTCGGAATTAATTGATGTTGTTTCAATATTAGGATGTCCTGCAAATACAATGGCTTTAGGTTCAAAAGGGAGACCAGTAATTGTTTGCGAACCGGTACCATTAATAATAAAGTGACCTGGGTAAGAGGTTTGTCCAGACTTGAATTGAGACCATGTAGTTCCATCAAAAAAGAACATTTTATTGAGTGTGGTATTAAAAACGAAAGAACCTACTAAGGGACTCGCTATATTGTTCATCTCGGTTGTAGTTACTTCATGAATTTTAACTAACTCATTAGCCTGTGGAGCTTGAGCTTTTAATGAGCATATTGTAGAAATAATGAATACTAAAAGGAAAATTGTTCTCATTTAAATATTGTTTAAATCAGTTTTATTAATATTTCCCCATGACATGGAATATTTCAATTACGTTTATCTAAATTATTTAAAGGCTGTAAACATTACAACTACATTATCTGTATGGTTATTCACATTAATAGTAAACCCATCTGATGTAAATCCTGTAAAGATTGCAGTTGTTAGACCTAAATTATCTCCATTGAAATTTGCATACCGAACACCGATGCATTCTCCAGTATTGGCGTATCTTGAAATATCATTAATAGAAGATGCGTTTCCGCCAACATAGATTACTTGTTGATTAATAGTGCCCCCATTATTTCTAGAATACCCATGCATTGTACCAAAATTATTAACGAAAGTATTACTGTTGTCTCTTACCCCGTTGTCAGAACTTATGTTGGTGGATTGAATGTTTGGGTGTCCTGTAAAAACAATGTAACTTGGTTTAAATGGTAAACCAGATATCGTTTGTGAACCTGTACTACCGATAATAAAATGACCTGGATAAGCTTCAGTTCCTTTCGTAGTCATTTCGGTCCATTCAGTACCATTAAACACAAACATTTTATTCAAAGTGGTGTTAAAGGAAAATGAACCTGGTAAGGGATTTGAAATAGAATTCATTTCAGTTGTTGTTAACTCCTGTATTTTTACTAATAAATTAGCTTCTGGTACCTGAGCTTGCAACGAATTAGAGAAAACAATTACATTTAGAATAAAGAGTATTAACCTCATGTATACAAATCATTTAAGTTAAACTAATTTAGATTGACATACTTTTATCAAATATCGGTTATTACTAGTGTAAATTAAAATTTTACCATGAAGGGAAATACCTATACGCTGTACGAAAAATAAGAATATATAATCTCGCTATTATTTAGCAGCAAATAATAGGACTTAATTAATAATAAAATTTAATGAAAAACGAGTAGCGTTGATTTTATTTTTGCAAAGTAACTTTTACAGCATTTAAGCCTTTCATTCCTTTTTCTAATTCAAATGAAACTTTATCATTTTCAGAAATTTCATCAAGCAATCCACTTACATGTGTAAAGTATTTTTCCTGGTCTTCGGCATCAATAATAAAACCAAACCCCTTAGAAGAATCAAAAAAAGACACTGTACCCTTTCTTACAGGGTCTACCTCTTCAATATCTTCAGCTAAAGTTTTAGGAACACTAATTGCAATATCTTCAACATCTATTTCTACTCTTAAAGATGGATCTGGTGGAGTATCTGTTAAATTGCCATTATAATCTACATAGGCAAACTGTATTCCTTTTTTATCAGACTCTTTTGCTTTTGCTTTACGAGCCTCCATTTTTTTTCTTTTTTCCTCACGTTTTTTTAAACGTTTCTTTTCTTTTTCTGTTTTGTTAAATGTTTGCTGAGATTTAGCCATTCTTTTATTTAAGAGTAAATTATATTGTTTTGCAAGATATCACTATTTTCCCTGAGATACCCTGTTTTTTTCCTAACATAAACTATTTCAGTCTAAATATCAACTTAAAAAAGTATAATTTTAAAATATTAAAAGGTGGATAACTACAGAGCTACCCACCTTTAATCAACAATCAACCAATAAATCCTTATTCCATGTCAATAATACCCACAACTTCATAAGCTCTAACACCATTTTCTTGTACCTTTTCATAAAGTATGTTTGCGTATTCATAATATGTTTGACCATCAATAGAGACCTTTTCGTAATCATTAGGTAATTCATAAACAATAGTACCTATTTCCGGCTCTACAACTTCGTATTGATTGTTTACATTGATATAAAAAATACCTTGTGAATTATAATAATTGCGATTATTAAATCGTACCATTTTATAATTTTGAGGTAATACTCTTACCTTAAACCCAACTTTAGGAGCTATCTCAATATATCTACCTCTAGATTGCGTATAGTATTTATTATTAGCATAATAATAGTTTTGACCATTATTAGAAATAACTGTTTTATTTGGTACATTTCGTACAGAAACAACCTTCTTTTTAGGTGTTTTATAGGTTACCTTGGTACTTGAAACTCTTTTGGTTACAGTACTATTTTTAGTAGCTGCAGTTCTTGATACCGTTTCTTTTTTATTAGATTTTGTTGCAGTACTTCTGTTTTGTGCCGAAACCTGCGTTGTGAGGGCTATCATGAACAAAAATGGTACTACCGTTGCTTTTATATATGTTTTCATAATTTAAGTTTTAAATTAAAAATATATTCTTGTCTTGTAATTATACTTCAAATGTAAAGGTCATTGCACTATCTAGGAAAGCAAATAGAAGTTTGGCCAAATTGTATCTACGAAAAGGATATTTTCATAGATATCACTTTATAATAAAAAGCTTAGTATTTGATCAAATCAAAAAAAGGCATACATTTTATATGTATACCTTTCATTTTTGCTAATTCAAATATTATAATTATTTCAGTAATCCAAGTAAACCAGTTAATTCAGTTAGGTTTAAACTAGAATTACTATCTGTATCTAATGTGGTAAAGTTTTCTGCTACTGAACCAATAGCCTCGGTTGAACTTATAGCTTCATCATTATTACTGTCTAGTAAGCTAAAAAGACTTGAAACCTGTTGTATTGTGGAATTTGAGCTTAATGAACTTAGTAAAGTCGCTGCATCTGCTACCGAAGAAGTATTAACGTTTTTTACGCTATTACAACTGAAAATTGTCATTATTATAGTTAATGATAGTACCGTTTTTTTCATAATTTTTAATTAAATAGTTAATGATTGGGCAAATGTAAATTATGTTAGTAATGGTATGAAGCATAATAGACGAACGAGCAATATTTACCTCCTAATTCAGAGAATTAATAGATGAAACAAGATGTCATTTGTATTTATCTTTTTGTTACAATAAACTTTTATGTAATGATATAATTGAGGTTTATTTTTTTTACTTGTTATAGTTAAAAATTTACTTCCTTTTAAAATGTACTTTAGTATCTTCAAGGTCAGTAAAATCTATAGTTTAATACTTGTTTACAATGAAATCACTTTTATTATCTCTTTTCGCACTAATTTTTGTTTGTTCCTGCCAACCAAAAAAGAAGAATCACACTGAAAATAGCGATGCTTCCATAAAGGATACAATTGACAAAGAAGCTATTCCTTTTCCAGATGAACTGGTAAAATTTGAAACTTATACCGAAAATCCAGTTTTTGAAGGGACTGGTGAATTAACTTGGGATCAAAGTATTCGTGAAAGAGGGTATATTTTAAAGGAGGATGACACTTATCATATGTGGTATACAGGTTTGAGTACTGATAAAGCGCCATTAGCTTTAGGTTATGCAACATCTTCAGATGGTATTACATGGAAACGATATAGTGATAAACCTATTTTTAATGACAGTTGGACAGAAGACATGATGGTTTTAAAAGTAGATGACACCTATCATATGTTTGCAGAAGGACAAGGAGATATTGCCCACAGATTAAGTTCTACAGATCGTATAAATTGGAAAGATCATGGTTCTTTGGATATCAGGACAACTTATGGTGAACCTCTGAGTGAAGGCCCATATGGAACACCAACTGTATGGAGGGAAAATAATTTATGGTATTTATTTTACGAAAGAGGAGATTTAGGTATTTGGTTGGCGACATCTGAAGATTTAAACATATGGACAAATGTGCAAGATGATCCAGTAATTGCAATGGGACCTGAAATTTATGATCAATATGGAGTAGCAGTAAATCAAATACTAAAATATAAAGGATGGTATTATGCTTTTTATCATAGTACAGCTTTTAAAGATTGGCATGAATGGTCTACAAATGTTGCTGCATCTAAAGATTTAATTCACTGGACAAAATATGATGAAAACCCTATAATAGGTGAAAATAAATCTAGTGGTATATTGGTGCCTGATGGTGACAACTATCGCTTATACACTATGCACGATAAGGTTGAACTTCATTATCCTGTTGGTGAATCCACCAAATAATAAGAATCTAAAATAGTATAAATCTATTTTTTCTTTATAGCATATCTTTGCTGGACTATAGTTTTCTTAATTATGATTATTCCTAAATTACATTATATAACTCAAGGTAATTCACCTAAAGTTGTACTCGACAATATTCAAAAAGCTTGTACTTCTGGTGCGGAATTGGTACAACTTCGGTTAAAAAATGTGTCGGAGAAAAAGGTATTAAAAGTTGCCCATGCTGCCAAAGAAATAACGGCTCATTTTCAAACTAGATTAATCATAAATGACTACTTTAAAATAGCGAAAGAAATTAAAGCTGATGGAGTACATCTAGGAAAACTTGATTGTAACCCCACCCTAGCCCGAAAAAGTTTATACTCCTGGCAAATGATTGGAGGTACAGCACACACTTTAGAAGACTGCGAAAATTTAATTGGTGAGGCAGTTGATTATATTAGTTTAGGTCCGTTTCGATTTACAGAAACCAAAGACAAACTCCCGTCTTTATTAGGCTTAAATGGATATGCTGCCATAATTGATGCACTACAAACTGAAATTCCTATTCTTGGCGTAGGCGGCATAGAAATAGCAGATGTAGAAGACCTTTTAAAAACGGGAGTTTATGGAATTGCTGTTTCAGGTGAAATAACACGTGATTTTAATTCAATAAAAAAGTTTAATGAACTTTTACGAGCTTCTTCCACCGAAGAAAAACGTTATACATTTAATTCTAATTAATAAATTTTGAAGGAGGCTTTCTATGTTGTGTTCCTTGTTCATAGGAAAACGATAGTTTAATTAATGTTGGTTCATCATACATTCTACCTAAAAATTGAAGTCCCGCTGGTAATTTATCACTAGTATAACCCATTGGCACCGTAAATGCAGGTTGTCCTGTATGCGGACTAATTACTTGATTATTATCACCTTTATATTCCTCTGAGAATAATTCGATATGCGCTGGAGGGTTATTCCATGAAGGATACACGATTGCATTTAATTCTAAGGAATCCATTATTTTTTCGATTGCTTCTCTAAAAGCAACACGCCTTGTATCTGTATACGCATCTAAACATGGTATTTCAGAATCTTCCCATCTACCACTATGAGCCGCATTCCGTTTTACGCGTTCTTTGGCCCATTCAGAATTACTTCCTATTCGTATAATATCTTCTATGGTTTTTACAGTATCGTTTTTTACATATTTATTTAAGTATGTTTCAATATCTTCTGAAAAACTAGCGCACCACTGATTCTGTCTTAGTTCTTTAAAACCTGGTACAGTAAATGGATCTACAATAATAGCTCCCAACGAATCTAAATTCGTTAAAGCTTCTTCAAATAATGCTTTGATTTCCGGATTTGGATTATCATCGCTCAACTCACGTAATACTCCAATGCGTGCACCTTTTAATCCATCTTTTATTAGAAATTGAGTATAATTCTTAGGTATTTTACCATTTGAATTTTTAGTGATTGAATCTTCACTATCGTATCCCGCAATTACCTCCAATACTTTGGTTGCATCTTCAACTGTTCTTCCCATAGGACCTACGACATCATTTCTAAGATACAGTGGCACAATTGCACTTCTACTTACAAGGCCCAACGTGGTTCTAAAACCGACAAGTGCGCAATGAGAAGATGGTCCACGAATAGAATTTCCAGTATCCGTTCCTAGTCCAATAGTTCCAAAATTAGCAGCAACTGCTACGGCGGTACCACCACTAGAACCTGCTGGAACATAGGCTGTGTTGTAAGGATTTATGGTTGTACCGGCTGTTGAACTTTCTGTATGCATTGGACTAAAAGCCCATTCTGCCATATTAGATTTAGCGATTATTATAGCACCAGCTTCTACAAGTTTTTTGATGATAAAAGCGTCCTCTTCTGGAATAAATTCAGCTAAGGCTATGGCTCCTGCTGTTGTTGGTAATCCGGCAGTATTAATATTATCTTTTACGATAATTGGAATACCATGCAACGGACGTACAATACCTGTTTGTTGAAATTCTTTATCAAGTGCTTCTGCAATGGAAAGTGCCTTTGTATTTATTGTGGTAATAGAATTCAGGTTACTATCGAGTTTCGTTATTCGTTTTAAATAAGCTTCTACCAATTGAACACTGTTAAATTCTTTTTCTTGATAACCTTGATGAATTTTTGAAATTGTTAATTCCGACAGTTCTATTGTTTTATGTGGCTCAATCTTTTGGTCACAGGCAGTTATGAATAATAGGATAAGTACTAGAAAGACATTTTTTATATTCATAATCTGATTTTTAGAGCTAATTATTTTATATCGCTTTCAAAGATTTTAAAGTAGTATAAAGATATTTTATTTTAAAAATGAATTGTTGATTCCGAAAATTAATATTAGATGAACATTTGAAGACGATTATATTATTAAATAATCAATGCTATCAACTAATAATTGCCATTATTAAACTACTAATTGCAATGGAAAGCACATATAATGATGTTCAATCAAGATAATTCAATACTATGACAGCACTATATTAAGAGTTAACATCATTAAGCTCATTCATAATTTCTGAAAATAATTGATAAGAACGTATTCTATCATTTACATCATAAATATTGGTTACAGCAATTAATTCATCGGCTTTCGTCTGGTCTATAAATGTTTTAACTTTTGCTTTCACCGTAGCCTTACTACCAATGAAGGAATATTTCAGCATTTGATGAACTTGCGGATTTTGCAAAATCGCCTTGAGGTCATCTGTCATAACAGTCGGTGGTTGTACTAATTCTCTTTTTCCTGTAAAAATGCCAACAATTAACCGAATTAAGGATGTCGACAAGCGTTCTGCTTCCTCATCGGTATCGGCGATAATTATGTTTACGCCCACCATAACATATGGTTTTTCTAATTTGCTGGAAGGACGAAATTCTTTACGGTATATTTTTAATGCATCATTTAAATGAGTTGTTGCAAAATGACTAGCAAATGCATACGGTAGTCCTTTTTTTGCTGCTAAATGCGCACTATCTGTGCTTGAACCTAAAATATAAATTGGCACTGCTACACCCTCAGCTACTGTAGCACGAACTTTTGCAATTGCATTATTTTTAGAAAAATACCTTTCTATCTTTTCTAGTTCTAAAGGAAAAGATTGTGCTGCTTGCATGAAATCTGATCGTATGGCTAGTGCAGTTTCTCTATCGGTACCCGGAGCACGGCCTAAACCCAAATCAATTCTATTTGGATATAATGATCCTAGGGTTCCAAATTGTTCTGCAATTATTAAAGGTGAATGGTTTGGTAACATAATACCACCAGAACCAATTCGTAGTGTTTTAGTTCTTTCAGCAACATGACCTATTAATACCGCGGTGGCACTACTACCAATGTTAGATGAATTATGGTGTTCTGCCAACCAATAGCGTGTATAACCATATTCTTCTGCTTGTTGGGCTAAAGTAGCAACATTATTAAATGTTACTTTAAGTGTGTGGCCTTCAGAGACCAGTGCCAATTCTAAAATGGAATAAGCTATTAATTGTTTACTCATATTTTAAAAGTAAAAAATGGTATTAGTTTTTATATGTTCAGAATAAGAGATTTCAAAGAACAAATTTACGTAACTCAACAAGGAATAATAGATTTTAGTTGCTTCGAAAAAGTATAATTCTTTCTTAAAAGACATCTATCTCGCTCATGCTAAAAGAGATATGAATTATGCAGTAAAATTGTGAATATCTATTCTAAATTTTGACTTTTTAGGCTAAAGCTAAACTCTATATTTGGCATCCCTAAAACAAAATATAATGAGTGCAACATGGTACGAGTGTAAAGTAAAATATAGAAAACTTGATGAAGCATCTGGAAAACAAAAAGTAAAAACAGAACCTTTTTTAGTTGATGCTATTTCTTATACAGAAGCAGAAAGTAGAATAACTGAAGAAATGTCGGTGTATTTAAGCGATAGTGAGGAAATTAAAATTACAAATATTAAAGTGGCTAATTATGCTGAAATTCACCCTTTTGAGAATTCTGATAGATGGTTTAAGTCTAAAGTATCTTTAATTGCTTTTGATGAAGAAAGTGGTAAAGAGCGTAAAACCAATATGTATCTATTAGTTCAGGCTAATGATGTAAAGGAGGCTTATGATAACACTATTGGAGTTATGAAAGGTACTATGGGTGATTATACTGTTCCAGCTATTTCAGAATCTCCTATTGTAGATGTATTTCCTTATTTTTCTGGTGAAGAAGATGAAAAGCAACGTTTAACAGAATTTACAGCAATAAAGGATTCTTTACCCGTTGCTAATGAACTTGATGAAAAGTTAGAAATGGCAGATGTTTTTGCAATTGAAAAGGAATAAAACTAATGTTTTTATAAAACAAAGAGGCTGACTAACAATTATTAGACAGCCTCTTTTATTATTTATACTTCTAAAATTTAAGTTCTTTGAAGTTTATTTGATTACTCTAATTTTGTGATTTTCGTAATCAGCAACATAAATAGTTCCATCAGGAGCTACAAGCATTCCTGCAGGCTCGTAAAATCTAGCTTCAGAAGCTATTCCATCAATATCACCAGACTGCCCTGCACTTGTATTACTCATACCAGCTACTGTGGTTACTTCATCTGCGGTAATTGAAATTTTACGAATATTGTCATGCGTAGCACATGATACTAAAACATCTCCTTGAATATCTATGGCAATTCCATTTGGAGTACCAAAAGAACTATTCAATCTTGTTCGATCAAAAGAACCAGAAATACCTGAGCCTGCCCATGTTGTTACAACCCCATTTAATGTTACCTTACGTACTGTTCTACCGTAATAATCGGTTACTAATAGTTCATTATTCGAAGTTATTGCTATGCCTGTTGGGTCCTTAAATTGAGCGGCAGATCCAGTTCCGTCATCATATCCATTAGTTCCACCAGCCAAAGTAGATACTAAGCCATTAGGATCAATTTTTCGAATTCTCTGATTTTCTAAATCAGCCACATAAATGTTTCCATTTGAATCCATAGAAAGTCCAGATGGCTTATCAAATTTGGCATTAGTTCCAGTACCTTCAGCATATCCTCCTGTACTACCAGCAACAGTAGTAACTTCGCCACTTAAACTTATTTTACGAATTCTATTATTCCAGGTGTCTGCGACATATAAATAGCCATCATTACCCATAATTATATCGGATGGACGAAATAATCTTGCTGCTGTTCCTGTACCATCTTGATAACCATTAAAACCTCCTGCTAATGTTGAAACCATTCCTTCTGGTGTAATTTTACGTACGGTGTGATTTCCATACTCTGTTACATAGATATTGCCTTGGTTGTCCATTGCCATTCCAGTTGGTCTATCAAAAGTGGCAACAGATATATCTCCATCTACATAGCCTTCTGTTGAACCGGCAAAAGTTGTTACACTTATTGGTTCTACTATATCTATTATAGAAATAGTAATATCTTGCGTATCGTTTAAATCACCAAGGGTGACCTTTACTGTAGCTGTAATATTTTGTACAGTTTCAAAATCAATTTTATCAGCATTAACCACTGTAATTACACCTGTTGATGCATCAATAGTTATTGCTTCTGAAAGACTTACTGTTTCCAAAGTATAACTGACTTCCAAACTGGAATCTGTTATTGCTGTAATAGTTCCGATTATTGTTCCATTAGCCGAATTTTCTTCAACGGAAAATGTGTTTGAAGAGGTTATTTCTAATTCAGCATCTTGAACATCATTTATAGTAATTGTAAAATCTAAGGTTTCTGATGTAGTACCAACCATTGCTTTAATAACACCAGTTATACTTGTATTTGTTTCATAATCAAAAGCATTTGCATTGGCTATAGTTAATTCTCCGGTTTCAGAATTAATTGCTACAGCATCTTCTGGTATTTGAGAAGTAATGCTAAATGCCAAGTTACCTTCGTTAGTAGTAGCTGTTACTGTTCCTAAACTTGTCGCCGATTCTTCATTTTCATCTATGACACCACTAAAATCTTCTACTGTAATTTCTATTGTTGACTCTTCCTGTTCCTGTTCTTCTTCTTCTTCTTCTTCTTCTTCTAGCTCTTCTTGTTGTTCTTCCTCTGGATTAGTTGTAGGTTGCTCATCGTCATTTGAACAGCCTAATACAATAAAACTTGAGACGAAAAGGGTTAATAAAAAATTAATAGGGGAATTTTTCATAATTAAGACTTTGTTTAAAGGTGAAAAAAGAACGAGAATACGAATGTTATATTGTTATTTGAAAATTATATACTGATTAGTAAATGATAAATCCTAAAGATTTATCAAGAAATTCTGAAGATGACATACTTTACTATCTCTAATCAATTTATTAGTGATATTGCATAATAAAAGGATATAAAAGCTACTATTTATATCCTTTTATTATGGCTTAATTTATATTAATAGAATAAAAATTAATTTAAGAATTTTTAAATGGTATTTCTTTAAGAGAATCTATTTAGAAGACTAGTTTTAAGAACTTGTCTGGCTTTTTCGAAAATTTCACTAACTTCTGTTAAGCTCTGCTCTCTAATTACTGCAATATCCTCTAGACTAAATTGAAAGTCTGTTGCTAATTCATATACTTTGCGCATTGATACGGGTAAATTATGGAATAACATGGCTACATGCTTCTTAACATTTTCCGTACTTAATTTCTTATCTAACAGGGTTATTAATTCTTCACTCTTGTCTTCAATAAAAACATGATTTAATAAATAATCATTTTTATTGTAAGATATATCATCCAATTCTTCAAGCATTACAATATCACCATCACCATCAGTGCTGAATTTCTCTTCCATTTCATCCCATTCAGGTTTGGTGAAATCGTCAATGTTAGAAAAAAAATAGTCATCAAATTCTTCTTCCGTAATTTTATCTTCCAACAACTCATCTGCCTTTTTAAATATAAATGGGTGTAAATCTGAACTATTCTCAACCCAATCGAAATTATCGTATACTTCTATTAACAACTGATCTATAAAATCATCGGGTTTGTATTTTCCAACTGGAAGAATATCTTTTTTAATGGCATCACTCAGTCATTTAGTAATGTATCGCTTTACTTGAGAGAATGTTTTTAATAAAAGTTTGTTGAAATCTTGCTTATTATTAGAATCTTTAAATTGCTTTAAATCTGAGAATGTACTTGCAACAAATACATTAAATTCTTTTTTACTTTTAAAATCTATTAGAGCATCCATAGTACAAGTTTTTAGTATTTCTTGTATCAAATTTGGCATTTTACTGAAAGAAAAAAGATGACATTAATCAGAATTTCTAAATCTTTACTATTTAGAATAAAAGTTTATAAGATGAGCAACTAACTTATTATTTAATTAGACAGGTACTTCTCAAAATTTATTGAATTTCAATAAAAATCCCGTTCAGCATAACTTTTTCAACGGTATTCATAGCTTCTAAATTATTAATTGGGTTTTCGCGCAATAGAATTAAATCTGCAACTTTACCTTTTTCTATACTACCGAGTCTATTCTCTATTCTAAAAAATTTAGCATTTTCTAAGGTGGCCGCTACAATTACTTCCATATTAGTTAACCCTGATGCTTTTAAAAGCTCCATTTCACGATAATAGGCATTACCAAATTCGGCATAAGGTGCAAAGGTATGTGAACCAACCACTAGAGTACCCCCTTCTTTTTTAATTCTTCCCACAAACTTGAGCATATTGGTAAAGGCGTTAACATCTAAACTGTCGGCTTTATCGTATTGTTTTTCGAAAACAGCCAACGTTGGGCTAACAAATGTTTTTTTCTTTACTAAGAATGAAACAATAGAATCAACTTTAGAGTTGTTATTAATATCTAATGAATTCCAAACATCATAACGACCTTTTCTTCTTGCATTGTTATCTGCAAGAATTAAATTCTTGTAATTTTCGGCTTCTTCGGCATTTAGCAATGAAGTACCAAAAGAAGTGATATGTTCAATTCCATCAAGTCCAGCATTTATTGCGTCAAAAATATTGGAAATTTCTAAATGAGCAGTAACTGGTATACCTTGCTCATGAGCTGATTCACATATCGCTTTTATTTTATCTATTGACAGTCTGTAATATACCTTAATGGCAGTAGCACCTTCATTTACAAATTTATTTACGGCTAACCGACCTTCAGTGGCATCTTGAATTAAATAAGAATTCTTCGGATATGCTGGTGGATAACTATCAATATGCGGTCCGGTAAGAAATAGTCTTGGAATATTCTTATCTGAATTTCTAACTTTGTCATAAGAAGAATTCCACGCTCCGGGGTCTCTTACTGAGGTAATTCCCTTTTTTAAAAATAAGTTCGTAATCTCTCCAGATTCACCATGAAAATGAGCATCAATAAGTCCGGGAAGTAAAGTCATACCATTGCCGTCAATTATTTCTGCATCAACCGGAATATTTTCACTTGAATTATCACCAACAAAATCTATAATATCATTTTTGATAACAACCAATGCATTAAGTAGAGGTTCGGAGCCAGTACCATCTATAAGCGTTACTCCGGTAATAGCAATTGTTTTATTTCCTTTTTTAATCTCTTTACTATTTAATGCATAAATAGGTTTTGAAACTTCATTTGTATCGGTTGCTTGTTCTATAGATAAATTTCGTTTACAGGAAAAACAAAGGAATAAACACAATAGATAACAAGATAGATTTTTCATTGTTTTAACTATGGTTTGCATAATGCAACTATTTTCATTTTCGAATTTATTAATAATAAAAAGTTATTGCTATTATTCATAATCCAAATTTTCAAATAATAAAATTTGTGGCATCAAGAAGTTTTTTATATAAATAAAGGGCTCCTATTTAACTTTTATAGCTGTACTATTTTGAAAAGTTCAGATGAAATTATTATTTTCACCAATTCCTCATTCATGCACCTACTTTCCCCCCTATTGGTTTAGATGACAATCTTTAATGGGAACACAATATTTGAATGAAATTGAAGGCAATAAAGCCATCCAAACTATTTTCGTAGATTTTTTCGATACAATTGTACATCGTACTGTACATCCAAATCAAGTAATTCGAATTTGGTCGAAAATAATTATTCGAGAATTAGGATTGGACTTAACAATTGATGAACTCTATTTTATACGAAAAGATGCTGGGTCTTATTTGAGTAAAAAATATAATAAGTTTTACTACGAAGTTGACTATACTGAACTAATTGTTGAAATTTACAATCGACTTGCGGCAACTTCAAAATTAAATAACAATTCAATTGAAGAATTCACAACTTATTTTGAACTTGCTGAATTTCGTGCCGAAAAAAATGTACAATACTTAAATATTTCTACGAGTAAACTTTTAATCTCTTTAAAAGATAAAGGATATAAGATATACTGTGTTTCTGATTTTTACACTTCAAAAAAGATATTAGAAAACCTATTAAAATATCATGAAATAGATGATGTTTTTGAAGATTTATTTGTCTCCTCTGAATATAAAGAAAGTAAGCATACAGGAAAGTTGTACTCGGTTTTACTTGAAGAAAGGCAATTATCTGGGTCAAATGTTTTAATGATTGGAGATAACCCTAGAAGCGATATCAAAAATGCCAAACTTCACGGTTTAAGTACAATTTATATACCAAATACCAAAGAATCTAAAACTAAAAAGCTTTATTTAATAGGATCTGATCGAAATGATTATAAATCAATTGTAAACAAATTATATAAATATTGTAATAATAAAAATGTACCTGCTAATAGTGATTACGTTTTATTCTACGCAGTTTATATTGAACGACTATATCTTCATTTGAAAAAATCAGGAATTAAAAATATCCTTTTTTTAGCTAGAGAAGGTTTGTTTTTAAAACGAATGTTCGATTATTATCAAGAACATTTCGCATTAAAAAAAGAAGATTATATAAAAACTCATTACTTTAAAACTTCACGTCAGGCATCAATGTTAGTGGCTTTAAAGGATGTTGATGAGGAGAATTATACTTTTTTAAGAAGAAAGTATCCGAATTTATCTCCAATTAGTTTTCTACGAAATTTTACTTTTAATACAGATGTTATTGAACAAATTCTTAATGAAATAGATCTTCAGAAAAATAAAAATAAGGTTATTCAAAATTTTTTGGATTCTGATGTTTATTTAAGAATAAAAACTAATGAAACATTTAAAGCTGCTTATGACAAAAATAGATTTGGTCAGCAAAAAGCGTTTAATAGATATTTAGATTCATTTGGTATAAATTTTATTAATGAAGGCATGCATTTGGCTGATATAGGTTGGGGAGGATCCATGCAGGAATGTCTTTATGATTATTTTAATGAAAAAGTAGAGGTTCATGGTCATTACCTTGGATTAAATGAGGTATACCATATTCAGAAAGAAACAACAAGATGGGGTTTAAACTTTTCAATTTTTCCTTACGCTACTTATAGTGATAATATTCTTAGGGGAAACACAGAGTTAAATGAACAATTACTATCTGCTGGTCATGGCTCAACACTATCGTACAATCATTTAGAAACTTTTACCAATGAATTTCATCATGAAATGGAAAAAAGGACCTTTAATGAACGTATATTTGAAATACAAGAATTTATGTTTACCCAGTTTGCCAACTTATTAAAAGATTTAGATGCTGTATGTTATGATGATGATGTGGTTCAAAATACAATGACCGATTATGCTTTGCGAATTGGTCTTTTTGCTTCAAAACGAAAAATAGCAAGTGCAATGAAAATTTCAGAAGGATTTTATACCAATGTTGGAGATTTTTCAAATGGACTCAAATTATCTCCCGAAAAATATACTAAAAATAAGGTTCAATTGATAAAAAATTTAATATTAAGCCCAGATAGTATGTTTCCTTTATTGTTACGCGTGAAACCACTTTTATATGCAAAAAAGAAATATTTCTTGGCTTATTTATTTCCAAGTTGGTTTATTTATCAATATATAAAATTGAATAGATGGGTTAAAAAAACAGTATTTCTAAAAATAAGTCGTTTTAAATATGCTTATTTAAAATAATAAGCCCACTAATTGTTATGGGCTTTATACAAAAATATATGATTGTAACTTAGATAACTATTACGTTTACTGCGTTTAACCCTTTTTTTCCTTCTTGCAATTCGAAAGATACTTCGTCACCTTCTCTAATTTCGTCTACCAAACCAGAAATGTGAACAAAATGGTCTTTTTCAACTCCTTCTTCAGTTATGAATCCAAATCCTTTGGTGTCGTTGAAAAACTTTACTGTTCCTTTACTCATTTTACTATTAATTTAATTTGTTAATGTTTATTAAATTACAAAGATGGTGCCATTATATTAAATAGTATGATTTCGAGATTTAAATTTTAATGATTTATTTAAAATTTTTATTGATATTTTTCGAGATAGATGATATTTGATGATTTGATAATTTTTTAAAGGTTTTATCTAGATTCATTCCATATAAAGATCTTGTGTTGTTAAATTAATGACATATTGTTAATTTAACAGCACTTAATTTAATATTTATCAACTTATGGCAAACGTATTATGGTTACAAGGAGGTGCTTGTAGTGGAAACACAATGTCCTTTTTGAATGCCGAAGAACCTACAGTGGTGGAGCTTATTACTGACTTTGGATTAAACATTTTGTGGCACCCTACTACTGGCTTACAAATAGGAGATCAAGTTCAGGATTTATTAAAAGATATCCTTTCTGGAAAAGTGCAAATGGATATTCTTGTTTTCGAAGGGTCTATAATTCAAGGGCCTGATAATACAGGAACAA
The DNA here is from genome assembly GCF_009649685.1 of Flavobacteriaceae bacterium EG-1. Taxonomy (GTDB): domain Bacteria; phylum Bacteroidota; class Bacteroidia; order Flavobacteriales; family Flavobacteriaceae; genus Aurantibacter_A. Next base: position 703,180 of record NZ_WJPK01000001.1, on the reverse strand, counting down.
TGAACCTTTTTGCTGACCGTCCAATGATGGACTGGATTAAAGATCTCTCTAAAGTAGCTGGTTATGTTGTTGCAATTGGAGATTGTGCAACCTGGGGAGGTATTCCAGCAGTTGCTCCTAACCCTAGTGAATCTACAGGGATGCAATTTCTTAAGAAGAATAAAGGCGGCTTTTTAGGAGCTAACTATGTTTCTAAAGGTGGATTACCCGTAATAAATATTCCTGGTTGTCCTGCGCATCCAGATTGGATTACACAAATTCTTGTAGCAATTGCTGTAGGAAGAATTGGAGATGTTTTAATCGATGATTATCATAGACCTAAAACATTCTTCACAGACTTCGTTCAAGATGGTTGTACGAACGTAACCAATTTTGCTCAAAAAGTTGACGGTGGCTTTGGTCGACGTGGTGGATGCCTCTTCTATGAAGTAGGATGTAGAGGCCCAATGACAAGAGCAAGTTGTAATAATATTCTCTGGAATAGACAATCTAGTAAAACACGCTCGAATCATCCATGTTTAGGATGTACCGAGCCTGGTTTTCCGCATCATGATTTAAAAAAGGGAAGTGTTTTTAATACAATGAAATATTTGGGAACTTTCCCTAAAGAAGTTCCAGAAGGAAGAACAAAATTAGCTTATTATATGGAGGCTGGTTTTCAGAAAGTTATGCCTTCTAATAAACAAATACAAGAAACTTCTAAATAATAGAATTTAAACAAAATAAAATGTCAGTTACAGAATTAAATATATCCCCTGTAGGACGCGTTGAGGGAGATTTAGACGTTAAAGTCTATATTGACAATGGCAAAGTTACTAGGGCTCATACTCAAGCAGCGATGTTTAGAGGTTTTGAGAAAATAATGGCAGGCAAAGATCCGCAATCGGGTTTAATTGTTACGCCTAGAATTTGTGGTATTTGCGGAGGGTCACATTTATATTGTGCATCATCTGCTTTAGATACAGCATGGGGAACCAAGTTAACTCCAAATGCCCTTTTATTACGTGCTATTGGCCAGGCAACAGAGACAATTCAAAGCATACCTAGATGGTTTTATGCTATTTTTGCTACTGATTTAGCAAATAAAAAGTATGCAGATAAACCACTATACAAAGAAGTTGTAAAACGCTGGTCTGCTTATGTTGGAGAAACTTTTCAAATTGGATTAACAGCTAGTGGATTACCGGTACAAGTTTATGCCTTATTTGGTGGTCAATGGCCGCACTCTAGTTATATGGTGCCGGGTGGTGTAATGTGTGCACCAACCTTAAAGGATATTACTAGAGCACATGCGATCATGACACAGTTTAAAAACGATTGGCTAGAGCCAGTTTGGTTAGGTTGTTCCATTGAAAGATATCTAGAGATTAAAAGCTGGGATGATATGCTAGCTTGGGTTGATGAAAACGATTCGCAAAAAAATAGTGATTTAGGCTTGCTAATACGTGCCGGAATTGAGTTCGGACTTGATAAATTTGGACAAGGTGTTGGTAAGTTTTTAGCAACAGGGACATATTTACACAAGGATCGATATAATAATCCAACTATTAATGGAAGAAATGATGCATTGATCAGTTCAAGTGGTTTCTTTGATGGTGAAAATTATCACGAATTCGATCACTTAAAGGTAAGTGAGCATGTGAAACATTCTTGGTATAATAATCAAGAAGATGGCCTTCATCCTTGGGATGAGCCATTACCAACACCAGCGAAATCTCAAACTTTACATGATAGTGACTTTGACGGACAGTATAGTTGGTCAAAAGCACCACGTTATGATGGTCATGCAGCGGAGGCTGGGCCATTAGCACGTTGTATTATGAATGCTAACCCAAATAATAAAGATCATCAAATACAAGATCCTTTATTTGGTGATATTATGAAGAAGCTTGGTCCTAGTGTTTTTACTAGAGTTCTTGCAAGAGTTCATGAGGCTCCAAGATTATATACTTTTATTGAGAAATGGTTGTCTGAAATTGATTTAGATGGTCAATTTTACACAAAACCAGTTGAAAAGGATGGTAAAGGCTTTGGTGCTACCGAAGCTGCTCGTGGTGCGTTAGCGCACTGGATTGAAATTAAAGATGGAGTAATCAAGAACTATCAAGTAATGGCACCAACTACATGGAATGTGGGACCTCAAGATGGTAATGATAACCCTGGACCTATTGAAACTGCTTTATTGGGTACTACTATTGAAGACCCATTAGATCCAGTTGAAGTAGGTATTGTAGCTCGTTCTTTTGATTCATGTTTGGTATGTACTGTTCATGCTCATGATGCAACAAGTGGCGCTGAGCTATCACGATTTAAATTATAACTTTTAATGAATAGTTTTGTTAAAACTTTCCTGAGGGTAACCTTGGGAAAGTTTTTTACTTTAATTGGAAATTAATAAGAGATATGAAGATAGCAATAATGGGGTTTGGAAACCCTGTGCGAAGTGACGATGCGATTGGCATTTATGTGATTGAGCAATTACGCAATAAACTTCCTGAAAGTGATGACATTAGTATATTCGACATGGGTACAGCTGCTTTTGAAGTCCTCTTTGGATTAAAAGGACATGATAAAATTATTTTAATAGATGGAGTCTTAAATAGTAATGAACCCGCCGGTACTTTATTTAAAGTACCGGCTGAAGAAGTCATGAAGGCCCCCCAAGATGACCCCCTAGTATTTCTACATGGAATGAAATGGGATCAGGCATTATCCTATACTAAGAAAATATTACAAGACGAATACCCAGACGATATTCAAGTATATTTGGTTGCAATTGAAAACACTAAATTAGAAGTTGACTTAAGTAAGGAGGTGCAGGATGCTGGTGATAAAGTAGTTTGGCACATTTTGGAGGACTTGAATTTATCGATACCTACGTGAGAAAAAAAATCACTTTAAAAACTTCTCATATATATTTAGATAATGAATTGATTGAACCTGTATTTGGTGAAATTCATTATGCGTATGTCACCTATGTGGAAGAACAGGGAAATATTTTGATTACTCCAGTTTCAAGCCAATGGTTTGTAAAAATGTATAAACCTACTCAGTTTTTATTAAAATCACGTAATTTAAAGGGAGATAAAACACTTGCGATTCGTGAAATTCTGATAGATAATGATTTAGATACGGTTGATAGAGACTTAGAATATGAAATTGTTGAAAAAACTAATTTAATAAAAGTTCGAATTAAATAAGTGATTAATGTCGGAGCAAAAAAGTGATTGGCTATTAGATGCTGAGGTACAATACAAAGTAACTCCTGTAAAAGGTCGTTGGGAAGTCTCGCTTATTTTTATAAACACCAAAAACCCTAATCAAGTTTTAATTCAAACAATAGGAGATTATAGAACAGAGCGGCTCGCTGAAATTTATGGAAGAAGTATGCAACAAACCGCAGCTAAAGACCCTCGGGGCACGCAAAAAGTAGATAAAGATGCTTACGATATTAACAACAATTGATGCAAATAAGGTCGTTCAAGATGCAATTGCGTCTGTAGACAGATTAGACGAATTAGTAACCATAACTCAAGATTCTAATGCTATAGATGACTTGAAAACTTTGGTAGTTGATTCTAAAAAAATTACAATTCCAATAGATTGGTATGATTTAGAGCCTCCCTATGTATTTCCTATGACGCCTTTCAATAGAGAGAATCTGCTTGCCGTGGTATTCTATAAACTTGGTAATCACCAAAAAACCTTTGAATTTGTTTCTGAAGAGTATCCCATATATCATCATCTACTAATCGCTACTCATTTGCAGTTTGGGTATGAGATATCAAGTGATATGATTGATTTTTGCTATAACAAGTCACCGCACAATAGTGCCATTTTAAATTATTATGGTGTTATTGAAAAACCATTGGACCATACAGGATTGAAAAAGGCTTTTAAAAATGCGATTTCAAATTCTGAAAATTTGGAGATTAAAGTTTTTACGGCAAAACATTTTTTGAATTTGCTTTTAGATTCAGGAGAATTAGAAGAAGCAAAACAGGTGGCCAAAGAGCAAGCTGAAATTGCAATTTCTGATGACGCTAAAAATGCAATAAACACACAATTTGCGGGTATTTTAATGGCGCAATTACAAATTCCTTATAATATAGTTGAACTAGATGCAGTTCATCAGATGCAATTGCAATCAATTGAGTATTATGAATTGAAAGGCCTAAAGGTTCAGGCAGGAATGCTCTTGGTAGATGCTGCTGAAGTTGCTAATTTTAAAGAAGATTTTATCACCTCGAAAGAACTTATAAATAAAGCCATAAGGTATTTCAAAGAAGAGGATGTTACTGAGTTTTTAGGTGAAGCAGGTTTTAAAAAAGCTATTCTTTTGTATACCTGGTCTAAAAATGGTAGTCCTCAATATTATAAAGCTGCAATTAATGCTTTTCAAGATGTCTTAAAAGTATTCAAAAGAGATACGCATCCACGAAAATTTGCTGATGTTCATCATAATTTGGCTTTGATTTATTCTGAAATACCAGTAACCTTAGAAGAAAAACCTATGTGGTTAGCATTTTGCGCATCCTCATTTAAAGAGGTTTTAACATTTTATACCAAAAGCAAATATCCTTATGAATATGCTATGGCGAGTCATAATTATGCCACTGCATTAATGCATTTTCCACCTGCAAAAATCCATGATAATTTGGAAAAAGCATCTGATTTATTTGAAGAAGCTCTTGAAATAAGATCAGTAGAAGACTACCCTTTTGAACGAGCCTTAACACTCATGAACCAATTAGAATTAGGCTGGTTAACACATAATGAAAAGGGTGTTGAAGAATTAAAGAAATATGAAGATATGAAGGCAAAAGCTGAGGAGGTTAAATCTTTAGTGTCCGACGCAGGATTAATGGAGCAAGCGGATAAACATCTTCAAGAATTAGAAAAAGTAAAAAGTTTAATATAGTTTTAGAATGCACGAAACCTCAATTGTAAATAGTATTTTCAGAACACTGGAACAAGAATTCGAAGTTGAGAAATTGAATAATATGAAAGCTATTCATTTGAAGGTGGGTATTCTTTCAAATATCGAACCGCGCCTTTTATATAATGCTTATGAGGCTTTTCATATGACAAATCCGATTTACCAAAAGGTTAAGCTTGAAATAGAAATGACAGAATTAAAAATAAAATGCGAAATCTGTGAACACATTACAAATGTTAAGAATTACCGATTTATATGCGATAATTGCAAAAAACCGAGTAAAAATGTAATACAGGGTGAAGAAATGCTCATTCACAAAGTAGAATTTGATGATTGAGAGAATGCTAGTCAAACGAATATGAAATAAAACTAAATGGTCCCAAAATAGATAAGATTATGGTAGATAAATCAACGAAGGCCGCACGCGGAACGGTACAATGTGAGAATACAAATATCAACTTACTTAAAGCAAATGATTTTGTAGCAGATATCATTAAAAAGGAAATGGCTAAGACCGGCACCCTTTTAATTAATGTTACTTCTTCTGCAGGTAGTGGCAAGACCACTTTAATGCAGAAAACTGCTGAAAAACTTAAAGATAAAATCAAAATCGCCGTAATGGTGGGTGATTTGGAAACTGAACGAGATGCAGATAGAATTAGAGAAACTGGAATACAAGCTTTACAAATTGTAACAGGTGGTATTTGTCATTTAGAAGCACAGATGATTCACCAGGTACTTGACCAATTTGATTTAGAGAATATCGATTTGTTATTTATTGAGAATGTTGGAAATCTCGTTTGTCCATCTTCATTTGATTTGGGTGAAGATTATCGTGTGACTTTAATGGCAACTACCGAAGGTGATGATAAGCCAAAAAAGTATCCAAAAATGTTTTTAACTAGCGATATGATGTTGGTCTCAAAAGCCGATTTATTGCCATATGTTCCTTTTTCTGTAGAAGCCGTAACTAAAGATGCGCAAGAAGTAAATCATGAATTGGAAGTAATTCAAATTTCTTCATTATCAGATGAAGGTGTAGATGAATGGTGTGATTGGTTACTTGAAAAAATAAAGCAGAAGAAAGGATAATGCCTAAATGCAGCAAACATTTGAAATTATAATATCAGGACAAGTTCAAGGGGTGGGCTTCCGCCCTTTTGTATATTCTTTGGCGAAACATTTTCAACTTCATGGTTCAGTTTGTAATAATAAAGATGGAGTCTTAATTCATATAAATACAACCGAAGAAAACGCCAAAGAATTTTTAGAACAATTACTTAAGAAAGCTCCTGAAATTTCAATAGTTCAATCGAAATCAATCTCAGAAATACCGTTTAAAGAACACGAAAATTTCAAGATAATTCCATCAGTAACAAAGCATAAGATCAATATTCCACTTACTCCTGATTTTGTGATTTGTGAATCTTGTAAAGATGAAATCAGAAACCCAGATAATAGAAGATTTGGTTATGCTTTTACTACCTGCACCAATTGCGGACCACGTTATGCGGTAACTACCCAATTTCCTTTTGAGCGAGCTAACACTACTATTTCTAAGTTTGAAATGTGTTTAAAATGCGAAGAAGAATACAATAACCCTGAGGACAGAAGGTTTCATTCACAAACTAATAGTTGTAGGGATTGTGGCATAAAATTACAATTGGTGGATAAAGATGGTAGGGAATTGAATGATACACAATCAAAAGTTTTAAAAAAAGCAGCATCACTAATTTCGAATGGTGCTATTCTAGCCGTAAAGAACACCAATGGATACTTGCTTTGTTGTGATGCAAATAATAAAGAATCTATTCAAAGATTACGAGAAAAAAAACAACGCCCCTCCAAACCTTTCGCTCTACTGTATCCGTCGGTTGAAAGAGTTAAAAATGATTTTAAGCTAAGTGCCCCAGAAGAAAAAGCACTTACTTCGGCAATTGGCCCTATAGTAATTCTAAATCCAAAAGTTAATATTCCTCATTTAGCTCAAGAAAGTATTGCTCCAAATTTAGCTCAACTCGGAATTATGCTGCCGTCAACAGCACTTTTAACTTTATTGATGGATGAACTCAAAACCCCAATCATTGCCACGAGCGGCAACATTCATGGATCTCCAATTATTTCAAAGAAAAATGGTGCTATTGAAAAACTATATGGAGTAGCAGACTATTTTCTACATCAAAATTTAGAAATTTCTTTTCCGCAAGATGATTCTGTTGTTCGATTTGTAGGGGAACACCAATTAACATTAAGACGTTCGCGAGGTCTTGCTCCAAATTATATTTCAGAGTCCACATTAAATGTGGAAAAAGTCTTAGCAATGGGCTCACATTTAAAAAGTACGGTTACGTTTACTCCAAATTCTCAAACTTATGTTAGTCCGTACTTGGGAAACCTAGATAGTTATGCTGTTTCCGAACGCTACCGTGAAAGCATAGCGCAATACACAGCTCTTTTAAAAACAAAACCTAAAGTTATTTTAGCTGATAAACACCCGCAATATCAAAGTACTATAATAGGTATTGAATACATTGAAGAATTTGATGCTTCATTACGTTTAATTCAACATCATAAGGCGCATTTTGCAAGTGTTTTGGGTGAACACGGTTTATTTAAATCAGAAGATAAAATACTTGGTGTCGTTTGGGATGGCACCGGATTGGGAGAAGATAATGCCATTTGGGGAGGTGAGTTTTTCTCTTATTATAATCATGAAATGAAACGCATTAATCATTTTGAATATGCTGATTGGATAGCTGCAGATAAAATGGCTAAAGAACCAAGACTGTCATTACTTAGCATGCTTCCAGATTCAGAAAAACATATATCAAAACCAAAGTTTTCAGAAACAGAATGGAAAGTATATCAACGAATGTTAGAAAATAATAAGCTAAAAACATCTTCGGTAGGTAGATTATTTGACGCGGTAGCGTCCCTTTTGTTAGATATAAAGACCACCACTTATGAAGGTGAAGCGGCTATGCTTCTGGAAAATGAAGCGAGTAGTTATCACGGTGAAGAATGTATTGATTTTCTATCTAAACTTTCTTATCAAAATATTCCTACCAAAAAAATACTACAGCAAATTCATTTAGCAATAGAAGAAGGTGTTTCTAAAACTAGAATTGCGAATAGTTTTATTCATACCCTTGCCGCGGTAATTATTAAAATAGCAGTTCAGAATAAGTTTAATATTATCGCCTGTAGTGGTGGTGTTTTTCAGAATTCTGTTTTAGTAGAAAAACTGCTTCAAATGGCTGAAAAGAAAGGGATTGAATTAAAATTAAATCGTATATTGTCTAGTAATGATGAGAACATTTCATTAGGGCAATTATGGTATCATCAACATATTAAAAATTGAGTTATGTGTTTAGCTATTCCAGGGAAAATTAAGAGTGTTGAAATGCAGTACGATGGTAGAGTTCGTATGGCTAAAGTTGTTTTTGGTGGAATTACCAAGGAGGCAAGTTTAGAGATGTTGCCCGATGCAAATATTGGGGATTATGTTTTGGTTCACGTGGGTGTTGCGATTAGTAAGGTCAACGAAGAAGAAGCACAAAAAACATTTAAATACTTAGAAGAGATAGGTGAATTAGGAGACCTTACTGATGTTGATGAATATTTACCAAAAAATAACTAAATAAGACATTATGAAATACATGTCGGAATACCGCGACCCTGAGTTGGCAAAAAAATATTTAGAAGAAATAAAAAATACGGTTTCAAGACCTTGGTCTATTATGGAAGTATGTGGAGGTCAAACCCATAGCTTGGTTAAAAATGGCATAATTGATATGTTGCCTGACACCGTTACAATGATTCATGGTCCTGGTTGCCCTGTTTGTGTTACGCCGTTAAACTTAATAGACAAGGCCATTTATTTGGCTGAGGAAAAAGGAGTTATTCTTTGTTCTTTTGGTGATATGTTACGTGTACCGGGTTCGAAAAAAAACCTTCTAGAAGTAAAAGCTGAAGGAGCTGATGTACGAATTTTGTACTCTCCGTTAGAAGCTGTAAAAATAGCAGAGGAGAATCCTGATAAAGAAGTTGTTTTTTTTGCTGTTGGTTTTGAAACTACCGCTCCTGCAAATGCTTTATCGGTTGTTCATGCACATCGAAGAGGGGTTAAAAACTACTCCATTTTGGCATCTCATGTATTAGTGCCACCTGCTATTAAAGCAGTGATTGATGATGACGAAAGTAAAATAGATGGTTTCTTGGCAGCTGGTCATGTTTGTACAATAATGGGCAATTCTGAATATCATCCGTTATCAGCAGAATATAAAGTGCCGATTGTAGTCACTGGTTTTGAGCCCTTAGATGTCTTACAAGGAATTTTAATGGTTATTCGTCAATTGGAACAAAGTAAATCAGAAGTTGAAAATCAATATGCCAGAATCGTTCGTGAAGATGGAAATCCTGAAGCGCAGAAGATTATTAATGAAGTTTTTGAAATAAGAAATCAAATATGGCGTGGAATTGGCGAAATTCCTGAAAGCGGATACGCTGTCCGTGAAAAGTATGCTAAGTTTGATGCTACCAAAAAATATAATGTTACAATTGAAGAAGCTCCGGAGAATCCTGATTGTATTTCAGGTCAGATTATGAAGGGAATTAAAAAGCCTTTTGAGTGCTCTCAATTTGGAAAAAAATGTAAACCTACAAATCCTTTAGGAGCTCCTATGGTTAGTAGTGAAGGGGCTTGCGCAGCTTACTATCACTTCTCAGGACTCGTAGAGGCTTAACCAAAAATTTAAATGTCGGATACCAATAAAATACGGATGCAGCTGCAATGTCCTATGCCCAAACTTGACTTTGATGTCATCACTTTGGGTCATGGAAGTGGTGGTGTTCTCACTAATAAACTTTTAGATAGTGGAGTTTTTGACCTGCTTAGCAATGATATTCTTGATGAACGTCATGACGGTGCTTTTTTAGAGTTGAATGGTAAAACTGCTTTTTCTACGGATAGCTTTTTAGTCTCTCCTATCTTTTTTCCCGGAGGAAATATCGGAGAATTAGCAGTCAACGGTACCGTCAATGATTTGGCTATGTGTGGAGCTACTCCAAAATATCTATCACTAAGTTTTATTATCGAAGAAGGTCTTCCTGTAAAAGAATTTTGGGATATTCTAGTAGCCATTAAATTCGCTTGTGAACAAGCAGGAGTGCAAGTAGTTACAGGTGATACCAAAGTTGTTGAAAAAGGAAAAGGTGATAAAATATTTGTAAATACTTCAGGCGTTGGTCCAATTCATGAAAAGGCAAATATTAGTACTAAAAATATATCTGTTGGTGATAAAATCATTATTAGTGGAAACGTTGCTTCCCATGGCATGGCAATTATGTCTGTTCGCGAAGGATTAGAGTTTGATTCAGAAATTCAAAGTGACACCACAAATCTTAACCACTCTATCATCAATTTGATCGAGAAATTTGGTTCACATATTCACATTCTCACAGATCCAACTAGAGGAGGTGTTGCAACCGTTTTAAAGGAAATAGCACAATCATCAGAAATCGGAATAGACTTAAGACAAAGAGATTTTCCAATAGATGAACAAGTTGCTAGTGCCTGTGAATTATTAGGTCTAGACCCATTGTATGTTGCAAATGAAGGACTTTTTATTGCCTTTGTTTCTGGTTCTGAAGCCGAAGCTGTTTTGGCAACTTTGCAAGAAGATGAAAATGGAAAAAATGCGCGTATTATTGGGACTGTAGTTGAAGAACATCCGAAGCAAGTTATTATGGAAAGTGCGATTGGTGGTAAACGTGTTATTAGCATGTTGCCAGGGGAACAATTACCTAGAATCTGCTAGTATGAATTTTGAAACTCTTGGTCCACACGTTACAAATTCCTACGTTTTCAAAGGTTCTGAAAAAATGCCGTTTTTGGCTCCAAGAGGAGTTTTTGTAGCCAATGATTACCTTTTTGTTTCTGATACTGGTCGTAATCGGGTTTTTATTTGGACGACATTACCAACTTCAGAATATCAAGAACCCGATATCGTTTTAGGGCAATCCGATGTTTCTGAAACGGGTAGAAATTCTGGAGGTATGGTTAGTGCAAAAACTTTACAATATCCTTCTGGAATATGGAGTGACGGAAAAAAATTAGTGGTGGGTGATGCCTGGAATCATCGTGTTTTAATTTGGCATTCAATACCTACTTCAAATAGGCAAGCGGCTGATGTAGTTTTAGGTCAACCTGATTTTGAATCTAACGAACCGAATGTAAAAGGGATAGGAAATAATCCTACAGCAAAGACTTTAAACTGGCCTTATGGAGTTTTCTCTGACGGAACCCATCTTTGGATTGCTGATACCGGAAATCGCAGGATACTGTTTTACAATGAGATTCCGACTTCTAGTTATGCTTCTGCCGATAAGGTTATTGGAAAGCCAAATTTTACTACCCGTGATTATGAAAATAATGAGCCTATTTGGCCTTATTCCGTAAAAGTGAATGCTAAAATGGAAATGGTCGTTGCAGATACTCAATTCTATAGAAACCTTGTTTGGAATAATGCTAATGAAGCTTTTTCAAAACCTGCAGATATATTAATTGGGCAAAATGATTTTGATGCCTGTGGTCAAAACCAGTTCGGACTATTCCCGTCTCCAAAATCTCTAAACTGGACTTATGATGCATGTTTCTATAAAGATGGATTACTAGTCAACGATACCGGAAATAGTAGAATTTTATGGTTTGATAAAATTCCAATAGAACAAAATGCCGAAGCAATAGCTGTTATAGGAAAGCGTGATTTTAAAACCGGGAGTGAAAATAAAGAAACCTTAAACGGTACATCAAGTTCTTTGTACTGGCCTTTTTCAATCATTACAGCTGCAAACAAACTTATCATTGCCGATACCGGAAATCACCGAGTTGTTATTACGGAACTAAAATTTTAAAGTCCTAGATATAACCAATAAATACCTATAGTAATAGCAAAAACACCTCCTGTAACACGTACTATTTGAAGGAAAGAATTGTTGTTTTGTTTTTTAGAATAACTAGTAATTTGCCCCAAAATATAAGTATAAATAGTCATGGCTAAAACTGTTCCCAATCCAAAACCAATAATATATTGAATGCTATCGATTTGATTTTTAAACCCTAAAACTGGGAGTAGTAGTATGAAGTGAGCGATTCCAGCAAGTCCGTGAAGAATTCCTATTCCAAAAGAAGACCATTTGTTTTGTTTAACTTTATTATCATGCACATGCGAGTGTTCTAATTTGCTTTTTTTGTGCTCATGTTCATGCACATGTATATAAGGCTCTTTTGCGTCATGCACATGTGGATGCTTATGGTTTTTACTTTTATAAAAAATTGTATATAATGCCCATAGTCCGACGATAATCAAAACAACTCCCACCAGTAATTCACTATGCTCAGAAATTTGCTCTAAAGGAATATATTCTCTAAAAAGTAAAAACAAGAGGCCGATTAGTAGCATTCCTGTTAAATGTCCAAAGCCCCAGAATAATCCTATTTTCCATACTTTACGCCTAGTTTCAATTGCCAAAGGAGTAACCGCAGCTAAATGGTCTGGACCAGAAACTACATGTAGTATAGAAGCCGCAAAACCTGCAAAAAGAGGAAAGCTAATCATTCAACATATTGTTTTCTTTCAAAATTTCTGGATATATGTGGATAAATAATCATGATCAGTGATTTAATATAGATAGGTCTAAAGTTTTTACATTAAAAAACTAATATACTAAAATTAACAAAGATCAAGTAGTCCTCTTCAGATGTTACGCGGTAAATACTTTTTGAATAACTTCATTAATTAAATTGATTACAAATATTAAAAATACCATTATATGTTTATGTTTTTATCTGATAAATAATAAGATTAATTACAATTAAGGCTATAATTCCAATTTTATTGAATAAAACTCACCTTCTATTTTAATAAATCTAATAAAGTGCATCTAATCGAAAAGCCACCAAGTTTTACACTATAAAAGTATACTAGGCGTTTTGGTTATCAACCGCAATCTAGTTATTGATTATGTTTAGATTGATTGAAAAGCCCTATGAAAAATCACTTTTATGCTTCTATGCTACTTTTAATTTTTGCATGTAGCACTAACGATTTTGAAGAAAATGTAATAAGCACGCAGGGATCTATTGAATCAGAAAATTTAGATACCGAAGGATTACCCATCCGACTTTTTAGTGCCAAACTCCCTATAATATCCTCAGAAAATGCATATACGATAGAAATTGTACGTTGGGATATTCCAACAAACAATAGTAATGCAGCTAAAACTACTACAAATTTACAAGCTGCTATTGATTGGGCTCATGAAGAAGGATATAATCAGGTAATATTACCAGCCGGAGAATATTTAGTTGGAGAAGATGTAAATGATATTTATTATGGAGGTATTGATATCTACGGCAATACGGAATTTGTTTTTAGTGAAGGTGCTATATTAACTATAGACACAAATGATAAATGGAATTATTGTGTTTTGCGTTTAAATGGCGATAATATTATAGTTCGTGATGGAGAAATAAGAGGAGAACGAGATTCACATATTTATACACCACGGGAAGACGGAAAGACTGCACATGATGAAGGACATGGAATTTGCGTATGGGACAATAACAATGTGCTAATTACGAATATGAATATACACAACCTAACTGGTGATGGATCTCTAGTATTGGAATCGAACGATGTTACTTTCACCCAAAATAATATTTATAACAATAGGCGTCAAGGAATTTCTATTGTAGGTGGGGTGCGCATCGAAATAACAAACAATGAAATTCATCATATTAAAGGTACAGCACCGCAATTTGGAATTGATATAGAAGGTACTGGACGTATAGATGAAGATATTCTAATTCAAGAGAACTATTTTCACCATAATACTGGTGGTGATATTGTAAACACATCAGGTAAAAATGTATATATACTTGATAATATTTTGGAGCAAGGCAGCGGTAGTGAATATGTAGATGGACCTATTGTAAGTTGGCACAAAACACATAATATAATTGCTCGAAATACTATTACAATGCTAAGTGGTTCCGCAAATGGAAGATTAGGCTACATCCAGTATTCGAGTGGTGGTGAGAAAGGACATAACCGAGCAACATACGTACATGATAATGTTATGAATAACTGTGGCATGTATATGTACAAAAGTGCTGATGCGGATGTAAGACGGAACAAATTTTTAGGTTATTTCTTAGCATTTTCAGATTTTGAAAATGCTATATTAATTGATAATCTGGTAACCTATTCTGAAGAACATACCAATTTAAGATATTGTTGGTCATATCGATTTAAAAACACTACCGGTTTAGCTAGCGGTAATTATTTGGGTGATGAACTGGAAGAGCTACCCTTATCAGAAACAGAACCCTATACGCTACAATGTGTGCTAGACGGTTGGTAATATTTCTAATAACTTGATGCTTGCTAAAACTGTATATTATAAACGTCTTGTTTCTAATAAAGATAAATTATTACCGTAGCGTAAAAAACCAATATCTTCGCGCGCTATATGTGGATGTATCTTGGACTTTTAGCAGCTTTATTTTTAGGTTTACATAACTTATGTAAAAAACATGCCGTACAAGGTAATGAAGTTTTTCCTGTTCTTTTGGGTACTATTTCTTCTGGATTTTTATTGCTCCTACCTTTTTATATTGGATCTGTTTTTTACCCTGAGTTTATGAGTAAGATTCACTTGTATATAACTGATATTCCTATAAGAACTCATGGATATATCTTTATAAAGTCATCTATAATGGCTGCTTCGTGGGTTTTAGCTTATCAAGCGTTAAAACATTTGCCAATTACAATTGTAACACCTATTCGCTCTGCTGGTCCGTTTTTTACATTTATTGGAGCTATAACAATTTATGAAGAGAAACCTAACTTTTGGCAATGGATTGGATTTTTCCTAATCATTTTTTCAGTTATGCTCTATTCTAAAATAGGTAAAAAAGAAGGGATTAATTTCAGCAAAAATAAATGGATATTCGCAATAATTGGAGCTACTTTTTTGGGTGCGTCCAGTGGTTTGTATGATAAATTTTTAATTCAGACTATAGACCTAAATCCACAAACATTACAATTCTGGTTTTCTTTTTATACAATGCTTATATTATTAGTAATTCTGGCATTAATATGGTTTCCTTATAAAGATAAACGAAAAGCTTTTAAATGGCGTTGGACAATGCCCTTAGTTGGTATATTATTAGTAATTGCTGATTATTTTTATTTTAAAGCATTACAGGATCCAGATGCTTTAATTATGTTGCTTTCAGCCATTAAGCGAAGTCAGATAATTATTGCGGTTGTCGTTGGTGGTCTATTATTTAAAGAAAAAAATAAGCGGAAAAAATTGATACCGTTGGCAGGAATAATGTTAGGAGTATTTTTAATTCTGTATTCATAGTTCATTTATTGCTTTTATCAATGATTGTTTATATGACTTTATCTTTGAGTGTTAACGTGTAATTAAAAAATAAAGAAGTTATGGTGTTTAAAAAATTGCATCCATTTATAAATGAAACCTTAGAAAGGCTTGCTATAGAAACGCCAACTATGCTTCAAAATAGTTGCATTCCAATAATTAAAAGTGGAGCTAATTTGTTTTGTATCTCCCCAAAAGAAAGTGGAAAAACCACAATGCTCATATTAACAACATTACAAAAATTAAAATGTGAAGCTGCTGGTAACGCTCCTCGTGCTGTTATTATAGTCCAGAATAAGGAAAAAGTTCTAGAATTATATAATGCCTTCTTAAAATATACTAAGTATAGTTCACTGCGAGTATATGCTAGTTATGAACAATTGCATATCGACATTCAAAAGTCGGAAATATATATGGGAATTGATATACTTATTACTACTCCGAAAACCTTAAATAAACTCTTTTTAAGTAATGGCGTAAGTATATCAGCATTAAAAATTTGTAATATTGATGATGCCGAATTTTTAGCTGTAAAAAGTGAAAATGCTAGCATAATTTCAATTACGGCTAGTATTAAAAAATGCCAGTTTGTTATTTATGCCGAAAAAATGCACCCACAATTAAAGCGATTAGAAAATCATTTTATGGAACATTCTAAAATTGTTCAGAATTAATGCTAATTTATTTTACCAAGTAATTGGAAAATAGTCTTTTAAAAATTTTCCACACCAGTGTTTTCCAGTATTGATTCCATCAAATAGGGGGTCCACTACCCTAGCTGCACCATCAACAATATCTAATGGTGGTTGAAAATCGTGTACTTCTTGCTTCTTTTTTGCTAATTCAGCTGGGTCTTCATCGGTTACCCACCCAGTATCTACGGCATTCATATAAATTCCATATTTTGCCAAATCACCAGAGGCTGTATGTGTAAGCATATTTAAAGCTGCTTTAGCCATATTCGTATGTGGATGTCTGGATTCTTTAAAGAAACGATGGAATTTGCCTTCCATTGCTGTAACGTTAATAATGTGTTTTTGACCAGTATTTTCCTTTTTCATTAATTCTGACAAACGGTTACATAAAACAAATGGCGCTACTGAATTCACCAATTGTACTTCAACCATTTCAGTGGTTTCTATTGCACCTAACTTTAAGCGCCAACTGTTAGTTTTTCGCAAATCTACTTGCTGTAAATCAGCATCAAGTTCTCCTTCGGGAAAGACCTCTGGAGTGGCCAAACTAGCATCAAAACTATAAGGGATTTGAGATAACTTAGCAGATGAACGCAATCCAATTCCTGGTTCGGGACCATGCCAAGAAACTGGCATGTTTTTATTTGAGGAAGCCGAGAAAGTTAACTCGCTTAATTCTTCAAGGCAACTTTGATGATCCGCAAGTAAATCTCTTGCATATTTTGGAAGGCTATCAATTGGTCGTTCTTCAATATGCATTAAATGCGAATAAAATCCTGCTGGTCTCCGCACGGTTTGCGCGGCATTATTTATTAAAATATCCAGTTTCTCATAATTCTGTTCTATATAATTGCAAAATATTTCAACACTGGGTATATGTCGTAAATCAAGACCATGTATTTTTAATCGATGTCCCCATTCCGTAAAATCAGCTTCTTTTGAAAATCGTAAGGCCGAATCTACTGGAAATCTAGTCGTAGCAATTACCGTGGCACCTCCACGCAATAACATTAATGTTATATGATAGCCTATTTTTAAACGAGACCCCGTAATTACGGCTACTTGTCCTTTTACATCTGCGGTCTGAAAACGTTTCGCATAATTTAAATCTCCGCATTCTGTGCACATTGTATCATAAAAATGATGCAGCTTTGTAAACTTAGCTTTACAAACGTAACAATCTCTTGGCGATTCTAATTCTGGTGTTTCCTTATTCGACAATTCTGATGCTGCAAGTAATTTAGGTGCTACAAATACAGATGCTTCACGAGCATAACGAATACCAGTTTGATTACGTGCATTTCTATCTTTTGCCGCTTGTTTTCGCTTCGCAGCTTTTTTAGCATCCTTTTTCCTCCTAGAAAATTCATCTCTATTGGGTCTAGAAAGTTGTCCCGATGCTTTTATTAAGGCTGTTCTTTTTTCTTTTGGAATCTCAAATATTTGATTAGTATTAGCTACTAAACGTTCTAAAACATTAATGCATTTTTCAACTTCTTCTAAGGAAACTTCAATTTCAGTATTCGTCTCTGTACTCTTCATTCAGCCTAATTTTATCTATAACTCATCGTTAAATTACTTTTTTAAAGTAAAGTGATACGTACTTTTTTCTTTTTTAATCTCGAATTATTCAATTTTTCAACCATTTCGTTTGCCATATTCTGTTGAACAGCAACAAACGCACAATCTTGTTTTAATTCAATAATTCCTAATTGGTCTTTATTTATACCGCCTTCTTTAAAGAAAAGACCGGCAATATCTCCTTTGGATATTTTGTCTTTTCTTCCACCAGAGACAAACAAAGTTTGCCATACTATTTTTGTACTTTCTTTCTTTTCAGCAATATCTGCTGGTGTATCTTTTTTAATGAATTCTGGCAATCGTTCACTTTTTCCTTTTAATACGTATGCGGTACCTTTTTCATTCACACGTGCCGTACGTCCATTTCTATGCGTAAATTCTTCTATTGCTCTTGGAAGTTCATAATGAATGATAAACTTCATCTCAGGGATATCTATGCCTCGGGCTGCCAAATCTGTTGCAATTAATACCTGACAACTACCATTTCTAAATTTTATTAAAGAACGTTCTCTGTCGCGTTGTTCCATTCCTCCAGAAAAACAGGTGTGATTAATACGATTTTTATCTAAATACAGGCTTACTCGTTCAATACTATCTCTATAATTGCAAAATATAATACCTGGTTGATTCCCAATGTGCTGTAATAATTCTACTAGCGTATTTAATTTGTCGTTGTCTGAAGCATGAACAGTTTTAATAGTTAATCGACTCTCCTTTTTGGTGTCAAGATAATTGATAATTGAAGGATTCGATAATCGAACAAAAGCTGGAATCTTAACGCCTTGTGTTGCAGAGGTTAAAATACGTTTTTTAAGATTTGGTAATTGATTAATAATTTCACTCATTTCAACTTCAAAACCAGTTTCTAATGATTTATCAAACTCATCTAAAACTAAAGTTTTGATACTCATTTTAGAATAACGTTCACTACTAAAATGATCAACTATTCTACCTGGAGTACCAATTAATATAGCGGGTGTATGTTTTAATTCTATTTTATCCTTGGAAATAGGTCGGCCTCCATAAACTGCATTTACTTTAAAACCAGAACCCATTGTGCGAACGACTTGTTCAATTTGAATGGCAAGCTCTCTAGATGGAACAAGAATTAACGCCTGAATATCAGTAACATTCGTTTTTAAAGAAGCAATTAAAGGTAGAAGAAAAGCTAGGGTCTTACCAGTGCCTGTGGGTGAAAGCAACACTGTATTAGCAGTTTTTTCTATTATTTCAAGAGCTTCTTTTTGCATAGGATTCAATGCAGATATTTTAAGCTTCTTGAGTATATCTTGTTGATTACGAATATAATTAGCCATGAGAATTACTTACTTTTTGGATGTGTGTAATCGTATTATCATTTGTATTTACACATAATCTTAAACCATTTAAAAACAACTGTTTTAAAAAAAGTTTCGACAAAGATAGGTGCATGAAAATTGACAAACTCATAAAAACTTTGCTATTTTAATAACTTCTTATTCCCATTTATACATTCCAAACTACAAAATGTACAAAAGTTGCAAAATAAAGTATGTTTGATGGTAACTTGTTAAAGTAAATCCTAAAATTTAATACTATGCCCGCCTATGAAAAACCGAATTTTGTGCATCCATTCAATGTGACGACTGAAATACAACGTTTAAGGGCTCATAAACTAACACGACATATACCTGATAAATAAAATAATAAATTATTAATTGGCTCTTGGAACATTGCAAATTTAGGGCTCCAAATTTGTATGGAGGACCATTATGAAATTCTTGCCGAAATTCTTAATTGGTTTGATGTCATTGCAATTCAAGAAGTGAATGATAACCTTGCTGGACTAAGGGCAATAGAATCATTTTTGCCATCTAAATACAATTTAGTTTTTTCGGATAAAGGTGGTAATAACGAACGTTCTGCCTTTGTATATGACAGTGATTTAATTAATCAGTTAGAACTTGTTGGAGAAATTTCTGTGCCACCTAAAGATCATGCTTATATAAAATTAAAAGGGGTAACTTCCAAATTTACTGGCTTTGATAGAAATCCATATTTGTGCTCTTTTCAGTGGAAAAATGAAACGTTTATTTTGATTACAATACATTCTTTTTCAGGAGGAAAATCGCAATCAGATATGGAACGAAGGGCCTTAGAAGCTTACGCAGTTGGACGTTATGCTGATTTAAGAAATGGTTCGAAAAATGCATTTTCAAAAAATTTAATTGCTTTGGGTGATTTTAATATAACAATGATTGAAAAAGGTGATCTTGTTTATGAAGCACTAATTAAAAGAGGACTAAAGCTTCCTGAGCATTCTACAAAAGTTTATTCTAATATTTCTAATGATAGTATGTATGATCAAATTGCTTTTTTACCTTCAATAAAATCTAAAATAGTTACGCATGGTGTATTTGATTTTGACGAAGTTATATTTCCTGAACTTTGGCAAAATTCAATTTCGGATTTTAAAAAATATCTACGTTACTATATATCAGACCATAGGCCTATGTGGATGCAACTTGATCTTTAATCTTTTTATGATTAATAGTGAAAATGAAATGTTCTTAAATTGAGTAGTTTGGTAATTTATATTAAACATGAAATTTAAATCAAATTGCTTACGGAATAAAGTTTTTTAATGCTGCAACTCTTTTTATTGGATGTAAAGAGAAAAAAGATATTATTAATTAAGAAATTCATACTAAACCTATTTTTCTTACCTATGCCCAAAGGATTGTGAAGATAGTAAAACGTATGAAAGCCAAGGTAAATGTGCTGTTGTAAAGTGGATTTAACACTAATATCTAATAATCTAGCTACCTGTTGTACTTCTTAACAAGATGGAAAATGTACGTGTGAAGATGATAAGTGTGCTTTTGCTAATTGCCAAAAACAATCATAAAATTAGCAGTTGTATAAATTGTAATGCACCTGTAGATTGAATTAAGTTTTATTTAAAGCTTTACGAATATGTTCGCTATCCCAATGATTATCAAAATCTACAATGCCTCGTTTAAAGTCTTCCATTAAGAATTTTTCTTGCTGTTCCAATTCTTTTCTAGCTTTAAATATATACTCGTCTTCACTTTTAGGTTCTTTGGCCAATCTTCTAAGGCTATCTGCATCATATTTCAGAAAATTCTGTACTTGCCTATTTAATGTATATTTTCGAAATCCCATTTTACTTAGTACGTCTTTCGCTAAAACCAATGAGGTTTCTAGTGATTCACGATAAATATTTTCATTACCCATATTTAGTAACTCATAAGCATCATATCTATTTTTAGTGCGTATCATAAGTTCTACATGAGGATAATGGTCTTTAACAATTTTACTTATTGCTCTAGAAACGGATATTTTATTGGTAGCACAAATTATTATTTTTGCATCAGCAATTCCAGCAGATTCTAATAAGTCAATCCGTGTAGCATCACCATAATAAACTTCAAAACCCATTTTTCTAAGAAAATCAACCCTGTTAGAATCATGATCTAAAATAGTTGCTTCTACTCCATGAGAACGCAAAAAACGACCTATGGTACTTCCAAAATGTCCAAAACCTACCAATATTATCTTTTGTGACTTAGCTATATGGTCCATAGGACGTTTTATAGATTCCTTTGTGCCAATTTTAGGTAAAATTATTCGCTCATTTATCATACTTAAAATTGGAGTTAATGACATGGACAAAGCAGTAATAACCAACATCATATCCATTTGTTCTTGTTCTAAAATATTTAAACCGAACGCAAAGGATAATAATACAAAAGCAAATTCACCTATTTGTGCTAAGCTGAAAGTCAATAGTAGTTTTTGGTCTATTTTTAATTTGAAAATTTGTGCAGTTATAAATAAGGCTAATCCTTTTAAAACAATAATTGCCAATAAAACACCCCCTATAGTTAAAGGATTTTTTGCAATTACAATAAAATTAATTGAAGCTCCTACTGCCATAAAAAACAAGCCTAGTAGTAAGTTTTTAAAGGGTTCTAAGGTGCTTTCTAGTTCATGTTTAAATTCACTATTTGATAATACTACTCCTCCCAAAAAAGCACCTAAAGCAGGACTTAAGCCCACATATTCCATTAAAAAAGAAATGGAAAATACAATGAGTAGAGCTGCTGCAATTAAAAGTTCTCGTACCCCCGTTTTTGCAACTTTGCGTAACATAGGTACTATTAAGTACTTACCGGCAATAATGATAAAAACAACTGATAAAATAATAGCTAAGGTTTGAAAACCCATTGGTAAACTTTCCAATAAATTGGTGTTTTCATTTGTATTTTCTGTTATTGCTTCATTATCTGAATTTGACAGTAATGGTATAGCACCAAGCATAAAAATGACTATAATATCTTGAAATAATAAAATTGAAAAAGACGAATTACCAAAAGTGGTATTCATTAAACCTTTTTCTTTTATGGTTTGTAAAGCAATTGCAGTAGATGATAATGCAACCGCCATAGAAATTACTAAGGAAACTTTCCAATCATATTCTAAAAGCGAAAAAAGTAGATATGATAATAAAATAGTTACTGAAACTTGTATACCGCCCATTCCAACAATGGTTTTACGCATGTTCCAAAAATTCTTTGGCTCAATTTCTAATCCAATTAAAAATAGCATTACCACTACACCAAATTCAGCAAAATGAAGAATATCTTCGCCTTCTTCTCCTATAAAACCTAATACATAGGGTCCTATTAAAACACCAGCAAGTAAATACCCAATAACTGAACTTAAACCTACTCGTTTGGCAATAGAAACACAAATAATTGCACCCGCTAAAAATACTATGGCTTCAAAAAGTATACTTCCGGTCATAGTTTATATTGTTTTTAGTTGTGGAATCTCATTTAAAAAGGAATGATTTTTAAAATCATTAGGAGCAAGATTATTTTGAAGGAGGTCAATTAACTTCCCATAATTTATTTTATAGTTATCGAGTGCTTTATCGGAAAGATTATGTGTTCCCATAACAGCAAAAGGAGGAAAATAAACCATACCACACAATATTGCTGTTTGTTCAAAAGGTCTCAGAAATTGTTTTACAGTAAAACTATTATAACCTTCAGAACAATAAACCGCTTTTGAACCTCCTGTAGTTATTACATTTAAACAAATTTTATCGTGTAAAGCTTTCCCTTCTGGTCCGTAGGCCCAATTAAATTCTAAAACCATATCTATCCATTGTTTCATCAATGGCGGACAGCTATACCAATAAAATGGGTGGTGCCAAATAATTATATCATGTTGATTTAAAAGTTCTTTCTCTTTGGCAACGTCAATATGAAAATCAGGGTATTGTTCATAGAGATCATGAAATGTAACATTACTTTTATCCTTAATATGATGAACTAAGGAACTATTAACACGTGATTTTTCAAATTTTGGATGTGAAAATAGAATTAGTACTTTTTTCATGTTAAACTTCTATTTTAAAAACTCTATTGATAAAAACAATTAACCTGTAGGCCAATTATTTTGAACTTTGGCAGTCTTATGGCATTAAATTAAAGCATAATTTAATACCTGTAATAATCATTCCTGTACCAATTATAGCAATTATTAATCCCATTATTTTTCCAATAACCGAAATTACATTGTGGCCAACTACTTTAACTATTAGGTCACTTAACTTAAATGTAAAAAAGGTAATTAAGCTCATTGAACCAAATATAGCTATAACTAAAATTATATGTATAAGTTCGGCATTTGATACAAAATTCATTGCTGTAACAATTGTACCTGGCCCAGCTAGAATAGGAATAGCCAAAGGTGAAACGGCTATATTTTCATCAATATGCACATTTTTTAAATTCTTTACATCAGATTTTTTTGATTGAAGCATCTCAAAACCGATATAAAAAATCAAAATACCTCCAGTAATTTTAAATGCTGGTATGCTAATATTAAATAATTCAAAAATATACTTACCCAGTAGCACAAAAACCGTGACAATAATAAAAGCAATAAAATTCGATCTCTTATTTATATCATTTTTAGTTTTGTCATCTGCCCCTTGGGTTAACGAAACAAAAACCGTCATGTTAGAAATTGGGTTCGTTATCGCAAAAAAGCCAGTAAAAACAGCAATTGAAAAGGTAATTAGATTATCCATTTGTTACGAATTTTACAATCCAAAAAAAACTCTGGAAAATTTCATTTCCTATTTTTTGAAAACGCAAAATTACTTGAATTTTATGAAGTGCAATAGTGATATTTGGTAAACGATGGTTAAAAATATAATTAGTCAAATAATGTTTTTGTTGTACGCAATAATTCTTCAACTTTACGATTATCATAGGCATCTACGTGAGCTGTGGCATATGAACCTTTGTCATTATCAAAATACTCACCTGATTTTGCTAAATCTGTCATACTTAAATTGTATAGAATGTCAACTCCTTTTTCTGCAGGAGACCAATGCTGCCCATAAGCTTCTTTAGCCATTTTGGTATTTAATAAGGAACCTGGATTTACAGCCACTACCGTGATTGATGGTTCTTGTTCCGCTAAATAAAAACTCCACATTGTTAATGCCAGTTTGCTTTGTGCGTAAGCTTCGTTGGCACCCAAACCTGTTTTGCCTTCTAAAGCTTGTACATTTATAGTGGATTGCGCGGCAGAACTTAGATTCACAATTCTTGGTGCGTCTGATGCTTTTAAATTTGCTAATATGCCATTAGTTAATGCATAAGGTGCACAGTAATTTACCACAAACCGAATATCTGTAGTACCACTACTACCGTTTGTCATTAGAACGCCTGCATTATTGACCAAAACATCAATTATTGGCATCTTTTTAGCAATCTCTTCAGCCATTTTTTTAACCGCATTTAAGTCTGAAAAATCCGCTAAAAAGCCTATTACATTTTCATTATTAGATTGCTGTTTAATTTCTTTTAAAATAGCGGCTAATTTAGCATCACTCCTACCGTGAATGGCTATAAAATGCCCTTCTTTAGCCAAACACAAGGCTAGTAATTTTCCTATGCCGTCTGTACTTCCTGTTATTAATATATGTTTCATTGATTTTTTTATGTTGATGAAAACTGGCAATACAACTATTGCCAGTTTTTTAATTTTATTGGCACCGCCAAAGGGTATAATACTCTGAGCCTTGCCTCGAATTTAAAAGTTTGTTTCCTTTGAATTCCTCATGGGCTTGCCCTGAGGTGTTTTACTTTTTGTCTAAAATAATAACCTACGCTTGCTGTAATTAAAAAGGTGCAGCGGTATCTTTAGGACCATCAGGTAAACTCCAACGTTGGCGAGGGGTAACGCTTTCTAATGCGACATCTTTAATGGTGTCACTGCTACTATTTCCGTAACTACTGGTACTACCACGTGGTATTTGCATACGGTCTCCATATAGCCACACCACTAAATTACTACGTTGTCCGCTTGTAATTGGGTGTGTTGCGTGTGGCACATTACCTCCATGGATGATGGCTTTACCCGGCTCAAAAATAGCTTGTACCGTTTTTCCTGAAACTTTATCATAAAAATCGACTTCAGATCCTGTAAACTTTTCATCCGGTAAGTTAATATTGATATTTAAGGTAGCCGAAGATGCATCGGTATGAGCGTGTAAATCCTTGTCCTTATCTGGATTGTACTGTATTGAAAATCCAAAAGGCTGATTGTCATAACCATAGGTTCCCAATAACAAGCGCGCTATAGGACGCATAAAGCGGTCCATCAAATCGTTATAAAATGCCTGAAAATTAGGTGCTGCCAAATGCCCTTCAGAACGAGGATCTAGCATCATTCCATATCGGTTTAACTGTATACCGTAAGGTGCACGTTTTGGCACTCCTGCGTTTGCAACAGCTTCTAAATAATTGCGAAAATCTGCTAGACGATCTATATCAAAAAACTGTGCTACATAAACACCAGGTATAACTTCTTCCCATAAATCGACAATAGCAGATTCTTTTTCTGGATTTTCCCAAGCGTCTTTTATAGCTTTACGTAAATGTGGGTCAAGCAAAGTTTCGTCTGGAACTAGTAAATCGTCTTTGTTTTCTATTTCCCACTCTGCCCAAGCAGCTTCTAACAATTTACGGTTTTCATTCCAAAATTGAGAAACAGATGGATCGCGTCTTAATGATAATTCTCGTGATGGTACTTCTAGAGAACGAGCTTCTGCAAGTGCATTTGTATGTTCTAATGTTTTCATAATTATATGTTTTAAGTATAGCTACTGCTATTGTTTTTTATCTACAACAAAATTAAGCCTGAACCCCAGTTTGACTTTGGTAGTAAAAATGGTAG
This sequence comes from Flavobacteriaceae bacterium EG-1, assembly GCF_009649685.1. GTDB lineage: Bacteria > Bacteroidota > Bacteroidia > Flavobacteriales > Flavobacteriaceae > Aurantibacter_A. The sequence continues at coordinate 677,248 of NZ_WJPK01000001.1, read as the reverse complement.
TTTTAGTAAAAAAAGAGGTAAATAGTAATTTATTGGGAAATACTTGCCTTGTAAGCACCAATCGTCATCCCTTTATAACTTTGGAAAGTCTTGTTAAGGTGACTAGAATCTGTAAAGCCTAATTCCATTGCAATTTCAGAAAACTGCAAATCCGTATATTTTAATCGGGTTTCTACGAGTTTTAATTTGTAGTTAAGAATGTACTTTTTTAGTGATACATCAGTATGTTTTTTAAAATATTCACTAATGTAATTGTCCGCCATATGAAACTCCTCTGCCAAGTTTTTGGTGGTCAGCAATTCTGAATTGTAAATATTGGCGTGAATAAAGTTGATGATTTGCTGAATTTTGGAGGACTCCACTATTTTGGTACTCATATCAGCATTTAAAAACTGAATGTTACGGGCAATAAGGTGAAGAATTACAGAAAGTGAATTTTGAATGATAAACAGGTCGTATGATTTCTTCTTATCATTTTCTGCCGCCACCATTTTTATCAATGAAAGTAAATGTATTTTGTCCGATTCGGTTTCAAAACGCATTTCACGTAATTGATGACTTTCACTGTTTAAAATCCCTTCAATTTTACGAAACCAATCGTTCACCGGAAGATTTGCATTTTGCGGTGCATCTCCCCTAAAAAAGATTTTCAAGAATTTAATAGCAATGGTAGTAGTTGCCGATTCCGGATTTACGATATAAATATCATCTGGTACAAAAACAAAAATGCTGTTAGCCGAATAGTTTACCGTTTTCCCATTAATTTTTATGGTGCCGCTACCCTTTTCAAAATACACGATCTCAAAAAACCTTATGGTAGTGTATTTACAAAACTCAAAAAAGGTTTGGTCTTTGTATTCCTGAATTACAATATTTTCGATTATGGTACGTGGCATATTTGTTTCATTTCAATCGATTATAAATCTCGATTAATCTTCTGGTGGATGACCATGAATTTGTTCAAAAACGGAATCAAAGTTTTCCCGAAGATACGCGTTCAGTTTTTTTTGATAATCCAGCTTTAGCCAACTAATAAAATTATAGGTGCTTTTACTTATGCACTTGCTATATACCTGTATCCTATTATCAATGTCTCCTTTAAGTAATTTTGCCAAGGCAAGAGCGTCGTATAAATCCTCACTGTTTTCTATGCAGATGTAAGCATGTTGCTCAATGGATTTTTCCAATACCACTTTAGAAGATTGCCCCGAAAAGGTGGCATCCTTATATAAAGCCTTTATATCTAAATAAGTGTCTTTGGATTTTGCAAATTCAGATTTAATGTCATCTGCCAACTCATGTTTAAAGCTACCTTCAATTTCCTCATCATCCTTAATACGGTCTATATAGAAGTTAGGCGATTTAAAAATAGCCTCCCAATCTAAGTCCGCACCCCATGGGCCAAAACGATAGATGTTATTACCTAAGTCAATTACGGTAAATTTGGATTTGTTGTTCAATACCCGCGAACCTCTACCAATCATTTGGTAATACAACGTCAAAGACTTTGTGGCTCTGTTAAGGATAATGGTATCTATAGTGGGTTCATCAAAACCAGTGGTTAGAATACTTACGGAAGTTAATATGGCTTCCGGAGTTTCATGAAACCATTTTAAAATTTGTTTTCGTTGCTTTTTTGTGGCAGTATTATCCAAATGCATAATGGGTAATCCCGCATTTCTAAAAGTATGATATACTTGAATTGAGGTTTCAATACCATTGTTGAATATCAACGTCTTTTTACCTTTAGAATGCTTGGTATATGCTTCCAGCAGTTTGTTCAACATAGACGGACTTGTATACAGGTCCGCAGAAGATTTTACCGTGTAATCCCCGTTGGAACCTACCTCCAAAGAAGTCAATCCCATATCATACTGAAAAGTTTCCGCCCTGGCCAAAAAGTCGTTTTCAATTAAGTTTTCTATGGATTCCCCAGGAATTAATTCATCGTAATTGCTATTCATGGGTAAGTCCTTATTGGAACTCAAAGGTGTTGCAGTTACTCCAAGAACAAAAGAATTTTCAAAAAACTTGAACAGTTTTGTAAAGGAATTGTAATGGGCCTCATCTACAATGACCAAACCAACATCCGAGATATCCAATATACCGTCATTAAGCCTGTTATTTAAGGTTTCAACCATGGCCACATAACAGTTATAACGTTCTTGGTCGTCTAGATTGGCCTTACTGTTGACTACTTTATTTACCACCCCAAAACTAGTAAGCATTTTAGAGGTCTGATTACAAAGTTCTACACGGTGGGTCATCACCAAGACCTTTTTTGAGTGATTTTTAAGGTATTGACGGACTATTTCCGAGAAAATAACGGTCTTTCCGCCTCCAGTAGGTAATTGATACAATAAGTGGTAATCATCTCTTTCATTATCGAATTTTTCGAATATTCGACTAATGGCACCTTGCTGGTAACTATATAGTTCTTTATCCGTTTTCTTTTCCTGTATTTCAAATAGGGTCTCTTTCATTATATCTTTTTCTAAAGCATGCAAAGGTAAAACCTTCATTAACTTATTGCTAATATATTGTCAGGCTTTCCATAAACAATTCACTTTATTCGTCATAAATAATAAAAACCCGTCCAAAGTAATTTGCATGTGACCTAGAATTGGACGTAACTCATAAATTTACTTTGATTCTATTTTTACCCAATACTCCTAGGGATGTAAAAAATATATCCCTTTAGTAATTATTTAAGTTCAAAATCACCATTACTTCTTATGTATAACACTGTTTCCTTTTCTGTTGAAATTAAAGAAGTCGCATTCTCTTCTGCACCAAAATAAGAGCCAGGTTGTAAATCAGCTTTAGCGTCTTTTTTAGAAAACTGATGTGTTAATCCTCCGGAAATTATAACTGCTCTAAAATTTGGACTCAAATTTTTTATGCTTCCGTTGAAGCCTGCAGGCAATTTTAAAAGTGTGGCACGTAATTGATTTTTTTCGTGACTTCCCCATAAAAATGCGGTTTCTACATCACTCTTTTCAGAAACCCATTCGATATCGTTAGCATTTAACCAAACCAAGTTTGTTTTGTCAACATTTACAGGTCTTTCACCATTTTCAAAGGCTTCTGATGTTGGTTTTACCAAATACGGACCTTCTTGAATGTCTAAAAACGCCATATTTTCTTTACCGTCAGCAGCGGTAATATGCGCTTCTCCTGCTGGTTGTTGCCAATAAGAACCTCCTGGCAGCCATTGTTTCTCAGCATTTTCATCATCATTATGTAACAAGCCCTTAATTACTACACCCCTGTAGGTTATATTGTGAATATGTGGTGGTGATGAAAATCCTTTTTTGAATTTCACCAAAAATCCCGCTGGTTCGTTTTTAGTTCTGTCTCCCCAAAGTTTTCCTGCAGCCGGACTTTTATCGCCTCGCAAAGGGTTTAACCAACCCCACTCTACATTATCTGCGGTTACCACTTCATTTACAGACTTAATGTCGTCTGTTGTTGGTGTTTGTGCCTTTACAAAAACTGCAATTATTATAGCTAATGTTGTTAATATATTTTTCATTTTATATTCAGTGTCTATTGGTTAAACTTAAAATCCTTCTAAAACAATTTTGCCTTTTGCTTATGGCATATCTACTTCTATGTCTTGAAGCGAATTAACATCTGTTACCGGAAGATTATCTTTGTATCCTATTGCTTTCATAAATGTGATTTTTAAGTGAACTTGTGCTTATTTCCAAGTTACGATATCATCAAAATTTCTTCTAGATTTAGGAAACTCTGGATCTGCTTTTCTATATCCAAAGGCGGCCATAAAAGCTAGTCCGTATTTATCGGTATCAATTCCAAATTTCTCTTGTAATAAAGCCTCTGCTTTTTCTTGATGAAATCCTTCAATTGGGCAAGAATCTATGCCTGTTAATGCTGCTGATGTCATCATATTACCCAATGCAATATAGGTTTGTTTAGAAGACCAATCGAATAACTTTTTATCGGTATCCAGATTAAAATCGCGCTCTTGAAATTCCCTATAAAATTTAGAGTACATTTCTATAACTTCGCCAGGCATTTGTTTTACCTCTTTCATCATATGTTCTATATAAGGTGCGTTGTGCTTTACCATAGGTGCTTTCATTGCTAAACCTAAAACAAAGTGACTGGCAGTATCTAATTTTAAAGGAGCTCCCCAAGCAACCGGTTTTAAAAGCTCTCTTAACTCTTTGTCTTGTACGACCACAAAATGCCAGGGCTCAAAACCAAATGAACTGGGCGATAAATGTGCCGTTTCTAAGATAAATTTCATATCCTCGTCAGAAATGGTCTTTGTAGCATCAAATTCCTTGGTAGCGTGTCTGTAATTAAAAGCGTTTAAAATGTCTTCTTTTGCAATGTTTGGTGTATTCATTTAATATGTATTATATCTATAGTAGTTAAATTATAATACAAAGATAAAAGCGTATTTAGTGAGTTGAATGGTAAAACAAAAGGTGATTTATGTATAAATAAAGGTTTTTAAATCTGTTATTAAACAGTATATAATTGTTTTGGCTAATTTTGAAGTAAATTATTCAGTATTATGCAAGTGTTAGAAGTATATAAACCTTTTGAAATACAAGAAATAGAACTATCCGAATGGAAACAACGCCCCGTTAAAAACAATTTTTTTGAGTTAGTTTTAATTAGAGATGGATCAGGTACTCAATGTATAAATTATAATGAATACAACTATGAGAAAAACAGCATATTCCTATTACCACCTTTAAAATGTCATTCATTTACGATAGCGAAACCAACTAGGTTTGTGTTTTTGAAATTTACAGATTCTTTTTTTAAAAATGTAAATAATTTATCCATTGATAGAAACGAGTGGTTTAGAGAGGCTTCATATATATTATCCAATTACAACCAGTTACCTGGGGATATTATAAAAAGTGAGATGGATCGTAATTATTTGGATAATCTCATTGGCATTATTCTTCAAGAGTCTAGAAGTTATAGTAATGAATCTATAAATTTAGTGACTAGTTTAATGACTAGTATTCTTGAAATATTGATTCGTAATATAAAAAAGAGTAGCTATTTTAACATACCAAAGAATAATTCTGATGACAGAATTTCTAAAATGTTGAACTATATTAATGATAATATTGATAATTCCAACCTACTAAAAATCGAAAATTTAGCCCATGTTTTTATGATGTCGCCAACCTATGTTAGTGAATTTTTTAAGAAACAGGTGAGTATTTCTTTGAGAGAATATATTATTAAAGCTAAGCTAAAATTAGTAGAAATTCGTTTGTTAAATTCCGATTTTACCTTAACTCAAATTGCTAATGATTTAGGTTTTACGGATGTTAGTCACCTTTCTAAAACTTTTAAGCGCTACACTGGAACCTCAATACGGGAATTTAGAAATAATGGGGAGTATATATTGTTAAGACGAAGCAGTTGCTTGTTAAAGAGTTAATCGTTGCAAATCATTAATACCATTAAGCGCTTCGATGGTACTGTTATAACCAATTTTAAAAATTGCATCAATGGAACGCATATCAAAGGTACCGTATTTACTCAATGATTCTGGAGAAATTACGAAATCACAATTTTTAAATTTTGCCAAAGAATCAAAGGCTGATTTTAGTTTATATGCTCTGTCCACAACATTATAAGAGTGTTTTAAATCTTTAACCTCTATTGTTTTTAGAGGGTTAACATAACTTCCTATTATTTTTCCACAATGTTCATGAAGTGGTTCTACCGGAAAATTATTTAATATTCCACCATCAACATAAAAATTACCAGCTATTTCTATCGGTGAAAATACCCCTGGAAAAGTTGCCGAAGCTAGAACTGGTCTAATTAATTCTCCTTGATTAAAAATAACTAATTTTCCTTTTATAATATCTGTAGCAGTGATATAGAGTGCTTTAGATAAATTTTCAAATCTATCTTCAGGAAAGAAACGCTTAAATTCATCATAAAATTTCTCCGTATCTATAAATCCTGGTTTTTTTAAGGCATATTTCTTTGCATGGAAAATCGGTATTATTTTAAAAAAATTCAAAATCTCTGACCAACTAACCCCTCCAGCATATAAGGCGCCAACAATGGCACCAGCACTAGTACCCGATATATGTGTAGCATAAATATTGTGTTCTTCTAGCGCTTTTATTACACCAATATGGGCAACTCCCCTTATACCGCCACCCGATAAAACTAATCCAATATTCATTTGTAACTAATTTAATACTACTAATCTATGTATTTTGTTTTAGTCTCGATAAACTATCTCAAAATCCACTAATCCACCATCTATACTCGCTCTTTCCAACCTACCATTGTTGTAATTGTAAATATTCTCTTTTCTTTTCGAATTTATTTTTTTATAACTGTGATTACCTAAAGGTAGAAGTTTATTAAAACTACCATCTTGTTCAGAAAAACATTGGTCTATTTCTAAGGGTTCATTAAAATATAATAAAATAGTACTGTATGTAATTTCATCTTGTATTACATTTTCTAATTTATCGTTTTTGGTAATTTCATAGTTATTGTTTGTCCATTTAGTTTGAGTATTTGCATGTGTTTTATTATTTACTTCGATAACCACTTGCGACTTTTTCATTATATTCTTTTCAAATATTACATCGTAATTATAATTGACCGCTATTTCTGTAATAAAACGTGTTTTAATGGTAGTTGTACTTTGATATATTACTTTATCATCTTTAGAATACTTAGTTGCTTTTAAGGTACCAACAATCTTCTCTTTTATAATAATGTCATAATTCAATACGGTTTTAGTACTATTTGAGGAATTTTCAGTACTACTCACTAGAAAATTGGCAATCGTAATTAGCCAAGTAATAAGAAATTGATTGGTAAAAATCATTATTGCAAGATGATTTTAGGATAAAAACTAATTTTCATCTTACAAATTTATAACAAAAGAAAAACTAGAAAGAATAATTAAAAAGTGTCTGTTACTTCTCTACTTCCACAAGTTTGTCACCTTTCCAAATACCTTTAGTTACGACTTCACCATCTTTTCCGTAAAAAGTACCTTTTCCGTTTCTTTTATCATCTTTCCATTCGCCAACATATTTCTCTTTATTTGGCCAATAATATGTTCCTAAGCCATTTCTTAGGTCGTTTGAATAGCTACCTATATAATATTCTCCATCTGCCCAAAAGAATGTACCTTCTCCATGGCGTTCATTATTTCGCCAAGAGCCTTCGTAACGACTTCCGGTATTAAGAATTGCAACACCGATACCATTAGCCATATTATTAGAAACCTGGCCTACATAATGCATTAAGCTTCCCTTTTTATTTTTGAATTTTAAATACTCTCCTAAAGTTTTATTCCCTAATTGACGGCGCATAGCAGCTAATTGTACTTTAGCTTTTTCCAAGGCAAAACTTAAAGAATCTCTTAACTTTATTTCGTATTTTGCTTTTTGTTCTATAGCCTGAATTGAATCTATATTTGAAACAATACTGTCTTTTACAACTTTAGTTTTATCTGTTTTTAAGTCAAGTAATTGTTCAGCAAGTCCTATTCTTAATGGAATTCTATATGGATTGTCTTTAACATATTTTAGTTCACTATTATAAGCATTCAAGGCTTTCTTATAATCGCCTTCGAGTAATATGGAATCAATCCGCATAACTTCTTTATATTCCGCAAGGCTTTCATCTATCTTGGCTTGTTGCGTCTCTTTCAGCATTAAATCATTTTTTAATCCTACTGATCTAAAAAGATAAAAAAGGGCTACTATGGCCGTAGCTGCAAATAATATATAGGGAATGGCAATTCTCTTTTTCATTATAGATATATTACTTTAATTACGAATGGTTTAATCATTTAGATGAATTGCAGGTAACTTATTTTTTACCCTTCTAAAGTCTGGAGAGTAATACATATGTACACGTAGCGTAAAGGTTTGTTTAAACTCACCCGCATTTGCTAAATCTTGTCCCATCGAATATAATCCACCAGCTGCAACTGTTAATCGTGGCGTTAATATGTACCCCAAAGTAGTTGTTAATCGCAAATCTTCCATAACGCTTCCTACTACAGCCTTACCACTTTGCATTATTAATTCTGCTTCGGGAGCTACATAAATTGTTTTGGGTTCTAGTTTATGACTATTTAATGGAATTTTAGCCCTAAACAAATAACGCCATCTGTTTCTGAAAATATATTCACTATTATCTTCAAAACCCTGTGTCCATCTATGCTCTATACGAATTCGATGATAAATTGTAGCACTATAAACTGGCATAGCAAATTGGTATTGATGCCATATTCTCCATTCTGGTACTAAGTTCCTATCTTCGGATAAGGGATCTGTATTAAAATTAAGTCGTAGTACACCTCCAAGACTAAAGTTTACTTTCTTAGAATAAATATAGCCTAAGGCATGACGATTGTATAATTGACCAACCTGACCAATAAACGAAGTATTTTCGGTTTCCTCAAATCTAAAATGCGTTTGAGCATCCCAATATAGACGTTTTGAGATTCTTATTTTACCATACGTATTTACCCACAGTTTTGTTTTTGCATCCTTATATTTTGACTCCTTAGGAAGCACTTCATATTCTTCTTCTTGTGCTATACCTTTCACACAAATACATCCGATTACTAGGAATAAAACCCAAACTATTTGTTTTGAATTTCGCATCATTGCTCTTTCTTAACTGTTGGGTTAATATTCATTAATTCTAATACCATATTTGGATCTTGCTCTCTTTTAAGTTTACGTTCTAATTTATGGGTATCTTCTTCTCTTAAGGTCATCATACGTTCGTGAGTAGCTTTAAACAAATGAAGTAACGAAGCAGAATTGGTACAATTTAAATTAGTTTGCACTTCATTTATCAAGTAGGGTTCTAAAACCTTTCGATATGCTGCTGTTATCCGTTTTTTGACTTCTTCAGTCATAAGGTTAGCCATAAAAGGATTCCAAACTTGATCTTGATAATGTTCAACTATTTCTTGATTTCTTGCTGGATGTAGTAAGACTTCCTGTTCAAGTTGTTCTAAATTTGCAAAACAATCGGTTAGATGTTGACCAAAATCGAGTTTCTCATCTAAATTTTGCATATTAGAATATTTACTCAGATTTTTATTCGCCACCGTTTTTATTTGTTCTAAGGCACTAATTAAATTTTTAGGAAAAGTTGCGTCTACAGAATCAATAACACTATTTAAATTATTTATTTGAGAAATCATTTTTTCTTCAATAGCAATGAATTCTTGCTGTCTCCTCTCTTTTGCTAATTTGGGATTTAGAATTTTTTCAATAGATTTTAAACAGACCTCCGCATATTGAGTCATTTGTACGAGGCTACTTAAGTTTTTTTCGGAAAAATTATAGGCCTGTGCATTGGAATCACTAAATGATTCGTCTTTACCCTCTGCTATCTTAATTTTTATTTCTTTTGAAGGAAAACCATAAGGCAAAGCATATTGAACAATAAAAGAACGATCAACAAACGCTATTATATTTTCGTCATCTAGACTTAATAACTTTTTTATTGGTTGTAGGTATTGTTTCGAAATTGAATCAATTATAGTGTAATAGTAATTAGCTTCTTCATCTGATAGTTTTAAAATATTTAATTGGGTATCCGTTAAAAATGTAGCGCTAATTGAATCTGCTTTACTATAACTTTTGTTGATTGCGTTTAATTTTTGTCTTTCTAAAGAATCCAAAGGGTAATAAGGAACTCTTACTTTGAATTCTGGAAGAAATGCGGCCTCACCTAAAGATGATAAAATGGTATCTAATTTTTTATAGTAATCAGCATTTTCTGCCAATAAATTAGGAATTTCGTTAGCTTTTTCTAGTGCTTTTTTGGCTTCAATGTTTTTTAAGCTTATCAATTTTATATACCTGCTATCAAAATTGATTACCGTTTTATTTGCATCATTAAGGTTTCTTAATTTTATTTCATTGGACAACTCATTTTTGACTGTGCTAATTTTTTGCAATTCTCCATTTGTAAAAAACCAGCTTTCCGTATTACCCAATGCTTTTTCAGAGTAAAATGTCCACTCGTCGTGGGCCAATCCATCTCTTAGAAACCTTCCAACTAAAGTTCCAGTTGTATTTTTTATTTTAAAACTTTTTTGAGGAATTCCATTATCAAATTCTATTGAACTTTCAAATAGTGTTTCTAAAACTTCTGAATTCTTAATTTGACTTTTCGTAAAAACCCATTTATCATGTGGTTTACCTAAATTTAGTTGACCAATTGCTTTTTCTTGAATTCCACTAACATTTAGTTTATATTGAAAACCAACAACTTCTGTTATACTATCAGATTTAAATTCACCAAAGTCAAACTCCCATAACCCATTCGCTATATTATGCTCGAAATTACCTTTAAATAAAAATGTTTTATCTGCCTCAGATAAAAGCGCATCCAAATTGGATTTCTGCATTTTAAATGAACCATCCAATATGGTGTCATTGTTAGAAATGTAATACTGATAATCAGCATTACCTGAATATTGAGTTATTTCTAAAGGTCCAGAATACCTTTGCTTTTCCTGACTATAAATAGAAGTGGAGAACAGTAAAAGAAATAAAAATGATACTGGCCGAATAAATTTACGGAGTGTCATGCAGCGAAATTGGTTTGTTTTGGTTACTTACTTACAATTCAATACGAAAAAGTATCATGTTTGGATTTTTTAAACCTTAAATACTTTCAAGCAAACCAAATATTATTTACATCTCGCAAATATTATTCCATGAAAATTAAATGCAATATTACTTTTTTGAACACAATACGAAATATTAAAGCACTTGCAGTTAAATCTGCAAGTGCTTTATTTTTATAACCAATAAATATTGTTATTCCATATCTATAATTCCAACCACCTCATAAGCACGAGTTCCATCAACTTGTATTTTCTCATATAGAATGTTCGCAAATTCGTAGTATGTTTGACCATCAATAATTACTTTTTCATAATTATCGGGAAGCTCATAAACTATCGTACCTATTTCAGGTTCAACAACTTCATAATCTGAACCTACTTGAGAATAGAATGTACCGGCAACATTATAATAAATATGATTATTAAAATGAACTCTCCTATAATTCACCGGTAAAGTTCTTATTCTAAAACCAATTTTAGGAGCAATAACAATATAACGCCCTCTTGATGCTGTATAAAATTTATTGTTTGCGTAATAATAATTACGTCCATTATGCTTAACTATAGTTCTGTTAGGAACCGATCGTACAGAAACTACCTTCTTTTTAGGAGTTTTATAAACGACTTTAGTACTTGATACTCTGTTAGGAGTTCGTTTAGTAACTGTTTTAGTAGTAACAGTTTTAGTGTTTGTACGCTTTCTTGTTTGTGCCATTCCAGAATAGGTAATAGCTACTAGAAATATTGATGCTAACAAGTATGTTTTAATGTTTGTTTTCATAATTCTAAATTTTAAAAAAGATTAATATTCTTTTTTGTATTCATCAATTGGACATTCAATTTTCATAATAGTTTAATATAAAAAATGTCTTTATGAGTAATTTAACAATTGGATTTATGAATATATAAAGCATTAAAAAAGGCATAATCTAAAGAATATGCCTTTTAATAATCAAAGTATCTTTAGATTTAATATCCTGATAGTCTTACTCTTAAAGTTGTTTTTTGATTTTCAAGTATATATGAAGGAATACGTATTTCTATTCTTTTTAAACCCGTTATTTGTCGATCTAATTTTAAAGGAGAAGGATCTAATGAAATAACAGACAAAGTCAATTCTGGGTGTGATAAATTTTCTAGTTTAAGTTTTTTACCATCCTGATGCAAAATAGCACCTCCATCTACTATTTCAATATCCGCTACTGTTAACATTTGCCATGTTATTAAATTCGTTGAGTCCGAGGCTACCAAAGTATCTTCAATTAATAATGACTTAGGGCTATCTTTTACAAAACGACGTTTTGAATCTTCCAATTGCCCTTTAAAAGCTGCACTTAAGTCTATTGTAGCTTCAGGAATTTCTCCATCTTTAAAATCAATAATCTCAGCTTTACCATCAACAACGTGGTGTTGGTTGTTTACGGTAATCGTACTATGTCCAAAATTATTTTTAGTAAGCAATGTCCATCTTTCACATTCTTGACATCTTTCCCAAAGGTTAAAACCTGTTTTTTCAAGGTCATGATATCGCTGGTTCCCAGTATCTATAGACCATCGAACGTCGTTAAGTTCAAATATAAATGACCCTCCATCCATATTTCCATGATTAACTGTGCCTCTACCTCCTTTTCCACCAAAATAATATTTATACGGGTCGCTCTCTGGAGATTTAAAAATTACAATAGGATTGTCGCCATCTCCCTTCCATGCTTCTGGAGCTTTTTGTTCTCCTTTTTCTTTAAATTGAGAAATCCAAACCAACCCTGCACCAGCATATCTCGGTAATTTACCCATTTCTTTAGCTGGGGATAGAAAACGGTCTTCTTCAAAAAATGATTTATTCCCTGTTTTTGAAGCAAACCAAGCCAAGGTAATATCGCCTTGTTTACTTCGTTTATCTCCGCAATCTGCAAAATTATAATACCAACCCGAAGGTGTATTCGTAAGTAATTTAAAATTTGCACTTTCTATAAGAGACGGAAATTCGGCTAATCCGAAATCAGTATTAAATGCACTTTCAAACATCGCTGCGGTTATTACTGTAAAAGATGTGCCGTAGGTCCAATAGGTTGACCCTTCGGGATATACACCATCTGGACCATATGAAATTAGTGCTTGGGGTATACTATCCAATGCTCTACTAATAGTTTTAGCAGCAAGTTGTGGGTTTTTATCTGCCGTTACTATAGACGCAGCTATCATGCCACCATGACAAACTTGATTCCAATTATTATTGCTTCCTACCCAACCTGTGTTTCCTTTTTTATTATAACTTGGTTTAATTCCTTTTTCAATAAGTGAAGCTTTAGCAAGCTCAATAGTACTTTCGGATAAATTATCTTCTGCCCAGTCTAAACCAAATGAAACTGCCATTGCCATTTCAGCAACATCTAAATAATGTGAAGGATTCCAATCTATAAAATTACACACAGTGATAATTTCTTCTTCTATTCGCTTTAATATAACTGGGTCTTTCTCAATACGATAAACCATACCCAAAATATTCATTCGGTAGAGCATCTCCCTTGATATATGAAGCAATCTTCTACCCTCTATATCTCTTTTAAGAAAGGGTTGTTTTTGAATTTCAATCGCATTTAATTTTATTGCTTCGTAAAGGTTTTGAATTACTGGATCAGTTTGTAGTTTCTTTTTTAAATTTTTTTCAATTTTTGAATTTAATACCAGTTTTGGACCTTTCTTTTTAAGCATTTTTTGCAAATAAGGTACGGTAATAGGATTCTTTAATTGTGGAATTTGATGCAGCGATTTTTCTTGTGCACTACTCTTTTGCAAAGTACTGAGTAGAAAAATGAGCATGAAAAATAAAGCATAATGATTTTTTTTAAATAACATGGTATTTAATATTTAGTGAGAATATTAAGTTGTTTTGGTCACCCTAAAAATTAACAAAGGCCATCTTGTTTTGATGGCCTTGTTTTGTATTATTTTAAATTTACATTACCAGCCCGGGTTTTGTCCTAAGTTAGGGTTTTGTGATATTTCAGATAAAGGTAAAGGCCATAAATAATGTTTGTTTTCATCAAATTGAGGGCTAGCCCAATCTGAACCACCGTATGGATCTATATAAGTTTTACCAGAATCTGGGTCAACGGCTGTTTGTACCGTGGCACCTTCATAACGTGCTATAGCGGCATCATCCCATAAGAGCCCTAAATCTTTTTTAGCTAATTTAGATCCCTGTTTCCATCTACGTAAATCATCATATCTAAATCCTTCCATAAATAGTTCTACACGGCGTTCTCTTCTAATTTCAGCTAGTAATGGCGAAATTCCATCACCTGTATATCGTGGATCAACAGGCACAGCATTCATATCTAAATGTGGCATTCCAACTCGATCACGAAGTGCATTTATGGTAATATCCACATCTGTTTGTGTTATAGTTCCTAATTCTGCTACAGCTTCTACGTAGTTTAATAAACCTTCTGCTAAACGTAAGGTAATTGCTGGCGTCCACGACGTATTATAAGAACGATAGGCTGCGGCTACATCATATACTTTAATAATATGATAACCAGTTGCGTTGCGTTCACCTCCAGTCATACCAGAAACTCTAGGGTAGGTGAAATCTGCACTATTTCCAAAGTTGTAGAATTCACGATCCTCAGGGTGTAAAATGGTTTGTCTTAGTCGCGGGTCTCTATTTACAAAAACATCTTCAATTGTTGCATCTCCTTCATATTCATCTGAAAGTGTAATTGGAAGTCCATCTGTACATAAATAATCCTCTACCATACTTTTAGTAGCACCACCATTATAGCCTCTCCAATACGACATCACGTGGTTTGTATATTGTCCTGGATCATATTTACGCCATAGTATAACTTCAGGATTTGCATCTAAATCTAATTGACGATGAAATGCATTGTAATCATGTAATGGATCCCCTGTTGAATATAAGGAGAATGGTCCATTGTCTATTAAATCCTTAGCTGCATTTGCTGCTTCTGTAAGCCACATTTCACTATTAGTACCGCCATGGTATTTTTGCCATGTACCCTCGAATAGACAAATTCTAGATTTTACCAATAATGCTGCCCAGCGATTCAATCGTCCATGATTACCTCCATCACCCCATGATTCTGGTAAATTCTGGGTGGCAAAGGTTAAGTCGGCTAATACATTTGCCATCACTTCATCACGTGGCGTTCTGGCACTAAACAATTCTTCAGATTCTGTACTAAGCTCTTCATCAAGCCAAGTGATATCACCAAATTTAGAAACTTTGTCAGCATAAAACCAACCTCTAAACAATCGTGCCTCCGCTCTATATTTGTCTTTTATTTCTTCAGAAACATTGGCAAGGTCATAATTAGTTAAACCTATGTTTAATGATCGAACAAAAGACCAACCTCTATAACCATACCATTCCGGACTACTTGGCGTAGTATGAATACCTGCCCGCAAACTACGGTATCTATTATGGCGAGCATGATTGGCAGTAATATTATCTGATGCTTCGTCTAAGTACCAAATGCCATATTTATGACTATTAAATCCATCTTGATGCCCCATCATAATAGGAACATCTACATCTGTTCTAGCAAGATTGTAAAAATTATTATTATAAACTTGTAAGTCGCTCTCAGTGGACCAAAAAGTACCATCACTCACACTATCAAGAGGAGCTCTTTCTAAGAAGTCGTCGTTGCAGCTAAATACCAGAAGTACCACTGCAAGCCACATTATATTTTTAATTTTATTTGTTTTCATAGTATATATATTCTTTTATTAAAACGATAAATTTACACCTAAGGTTAAAATACGTTGTAAGTAGTATTCTTGAGTTACCGTAAATACCGATTCTGGATCTAGTGGCTTATGCATTTTAGTGTATTCCCATAAATTTTGACCAGATAAAAATAATTGTGCTTTGTTCATTCCTAATTTATCTAACAGGTTGTTCGGTAAATTAAATGCTAGTGTTATATTCTTAAGACGGATATACGCCGCATTTTGTACAAAGCGTGATTGCGCAAGTACATTTCTATTACTCGCATTACTCTCAATTGGTCTAGCAAAATAAGAATCTCTATTTTCTGGTGACCATGTTTCTGTTAAATAATAATTTTCAACAAGATTTGATGCACTAGGATAAAAGGCATTCCAGTTGCCATTACTAGGTAAATAATCTCTAAACAAACCTTGGAAGAACATATCTAAAGACCAGTTCTTGTACGTAATATCAGGATTAATACCAAAAGAATAGCGTGCCGTAGTATTACCTATTATTTTACGATCCCCTGGATCATCAAGCGTCGAACTACCATTATTTATTACACCATCGCCATTTAAATCAGCATATTGCATATCACCAGCAGCCCAGTTATTACCAATTTGAGTTTGATCTGGTGCAGCTGCAACTTCAGCATCTGTTTGAAAAATTCCAACAGTTTCATAACCCCAAATTTCACCTAACTTTTGTCCTACATAATACTTACCATTACTACTTGTTGGAATCGTTCCAGCTGGGTTACTAAACTTAGTTATTTCAGATTGGCTGTCTGCCAGAGCTAAATTCAAACCCCATCTACCATGTTCACCAAAGGTATCGCGCCAAGTTACTGAAACTTCCCAACCTTTAGTACGTAAATCAGCAGCATTGGTTGCTGGTGCGTCTGTTCCTAAAAGACTTGGATACCCTACTGACATTAACATGTCTTTAGTATCACGTGTATATAAATCTCCTGTAATTGCTAACTTGTTTTTAAATAAAGCTAAATCTAACCCAACGTTCTTGGAAATTACTGTTTCCCAAGTTAATGTCGGACTTACCAAACCACCTGGACTTACATAAGGCGTTCTTCCCGATCCTAAAATATAATCAGAAGTATTAGACCCCAAACTAGTGATATAAGGATAATAATTTTGACTGCCATTACTATTTTGAACAGATTGATTTCCTAAAGACCCCCATGATCCACGAATTTTTAGCTGATCTAACCAACCAGTTGCATTTTCCATAAAAGACTCTTCTGATACATTCCATCCTGCAGAAATTGATGGAAAAAAACCAAATCGATCATCTGTTGGGAAACGGGAGGTACCGTCATATCGACCATTTAATTCTAACAAATAACGATCTTTAAAAATATAATTGAAACGATAAAAAGCACCGCGTAATGAAAAATCATCTTCACCTCCTGCTAATGTTTGTGCACCTGTAGTAACACTTATATTAGTAATTGCTGGTGTTATTAACGTCTGTCCACGAGCAGAAAAATAGCGTTTATGGCCCCATTCTTGGTTAAAACCAATCATAGCTTTTACAAAGTGATCCTTATCTTCTCTATCGGCATTAAATTCATATTCTGCAAATGCATTAAATACATAATATTCATTTCGATCATTTCTTTCCTGAATCCAATCATTACCACTCAAGCCATTAGTAACAAAGGGATCTGCCAAAAGATTGGTACTTACAATCTCTATTTTACTGGAGACTTCTTTTTCATTTTTGTTGAATGTATTGTAAGAAAAATTACTTCTGATTTTTAATCCAGGCGTTGGAGTTAAGGTTAAACCTTGGGTTAGCCATAAATCTCCTGCATTAAAAGTATCACGACCTCCATCTTCTAAATATGGTAAAAAAGTGCCAAAATATTCACCAATATACTGCTCATACTGTGGCCGATCACCAGGAGTTATATAATATGGTAAATCTGGGAACTCTACAGGAGTCAATGAAGTAACTCTTGCTATTGTATTAATATTTACATCCCAATTATAAAAATGTGGTTTATCACTGTTTTGGTTGTTGTATACAATTTTCGAATCCAAATTCAACCAATCGGTAACCTGAAAATCACTTTTCATTAAAATATTGTACCGTTTAAATTTTTCATTATTTTCTGTATCTCTTAAATACCCATCCTTACTTAGGTAACCAAGTGACACATAATATGAGGCTTTATCGGTGGCACCACTAATACTAAAATCATACGTTTTTTGAGGACTAAAATCTGCTATTGTTCTTTTAGTATATTCATTGTTGCCATAGTATCGTAAGTTTCCATCAATAACATCCCACTCATTCTCAGGAGTAGGATTTTGCGAATAACGCAAAGCACCTGCCACAAAAGCGTCGTCGTACCTGGGTTGTCCGCTAGTGTTCATTCTAGCTGTATTTAAATAAGTTACCAATTCATAAGGATCTGTAACTTGGTCAATATGTATAATGGGTTTGGCATACGAATGTTGTGTACTAAAATTAATATTTGTTTTACCAGACTTACCTTTTTTAGTTTCAACCAATATTACCCCAAAAGCTCCCCTAGCTCCATAAACAGCAGCTGCAGAGGCATCTTTTAAAACGGAAACACTTTTTATGTCATTGGGGTTTATACGTTCTAAATCCATAGGTACTCCATCTACAAGAACTAGCGGGCTACCACCATTAATAGAAGTAAACCCTCTAATATTAAACTCTGCAGGTTCCGTTGGGTCACCATTACGGATAGAAACGTTAAGGTTGGGTACAACACCTTGTAGACCTTGTCCTGCTGATGTAATCGGTCTATTTTCAAGACGCTCTGCATCGGCAATACCCACAGAGCCGGTTAGGTTCTTCTTTTTCTGTGTACCGTAACCTACAACAACTACCTCGTCTAATTGACCGGCATCTATTGCAAGATTAGCATTTACAGTAGATTGCCCGTCAACGGCAATTTCAATAGATTTATATCCAATATAACTGAAGACCAATATTGCATCTGAAGCCACAGATATCGAATAATTACCGTCGAAGTCAGTAACCGCTCCTTGGTTTGTACCTTTTACAACGACACTTGCTCCTGCCAAAGGAATTCCGTCTTCATCGTTTACGATTCCAGTAACAGTTGACTGAAAATCATCTATTCGCAATTCTGGTTCATTTAAGTTTGAGTACGCAAACGATTGCGAAATACCCAAAAAGAAAAGCAAAGCTGGCAACAAATAGCCAGCTGCTTTTGGCATTAGTTTTCTTAAGCGAGTTTTAATCATAATAGTTTCCTTGTTTAGTGATTAGGTTAATATTGAAGTTTGTTGATTTTTAGGTTTTACTCTTAATAGATAGTTCTCCTAATTTGTAGGATTTTTCTATTTTAATTTAATTAATTAGTTGATGTAATGAGTTTGTAATTGTAATCTTTAATATAGGCGTTAACGTTAACGCTTATTGGTAACGAATATAGGAATACAAATGATACGAAAAACAAAAAATGTTAATTTTTTTGTGATATCCTTAATTTTTAAACAATAATATTGCTTCTTTCCCTATTATTTACGAAGAAAATTTATGACTACTAAATATATGATAATGTGAAGAATATGTTAACAAGCCCTTATTTTACCGATGATTAGTGTTTTATTTATTGAACTTAATCGTCATAAAAACCACGATAGTATTTGAAAAAGAACTGCTGCTTAAGATTGCAGGATTTTACCTAATAAATACTAATTTTATGACGCAAAAATGTGATGAGAGTAAAAAACGAAATCAATTATTTAATGAATTTTTATTAATAAAATTCAAAAATTCGGCTTTATATTGATCGGAAATTGTTATTCGTTGGTTATTGATTAAAATTTGACTGCGTTCCACCACTTCAACATTTTTCAAAGAAACTATGAACGATCGATGTACCCTCATAAAACTGGATTGCGGTAATTCATCTTCTAAACTTTTAAGACTCATTAATGTTAGAACAGGCTTAGGATTATCTTTTAGCCATATTTTAATATAATCTTTTAACCCCTCAAAATAAAGTACGTCTGCTAGTTTAATACGCAGTTGTTTGTATTCTGATTTTACAAATAGAAATTCCTTTGCTTCAGATACTTTTGTTGTAGCTGTATTTCCTTTGACCAAGGTAAACCAATCTAAAGCTTTATTCGCAGCAGTCAAAAACTCGGCATAGTCAAAAGGTTTCAATAAATAATCTAAGGCCTCCACTTTAAACCCTTCCAAGGCGTATTGATCAAAAGCTGTTGTAAAAATGACCCTAGTTTCTTTTGAAAGCATTTTGGAGAATTCTAGTCCCGTTAAATCGGGCATTTGAATATCTAAAAAAAGTAAATCTACTTTTTCAGTATTCAAAAATTGCATGGCCTCAATTGCGCTATTGCATTTCTTTTTAAGGGTTAAATATGGTGTTTTATCAACATAACTTTCCACAAGATTAACCGCCATAGGTTCATCGTCAACAATCATGCAAGTAATTTCAATTGCTTCCATTTTACGTTATAATTTTTAGGTACACCGAATAAATACCATCTTTGATTTCCTGAACAAACTCATGTTTATTTGGATAAAGCAAATGTAATCTCTTTTCTAAGTTAGGTAGCCCAATTCCAGAACCACTTTTATCGGTATCCTCTTTTGGAAAGTTATAATTTTCTATTTGAAAAATTACACTTTTATCTTGCGTAATCATATCTATTGAAATGACACTTTCTTTATTTGCAGAAACCCCATGTTTAAAAGCGTTCTCTATTAAAGATATAAACAGCAAAGGGGCTATATTTATTTGGGGTTCACTTAAAGGGAAACTAGATTCTACTGTGGTCTTATCGGTCAACCGTAATTTCATTAATTCAATATACTTTCTCATGAATTCTATTTCTTTAGAAAGCGGCACCATCTCGGTATTGGTTTCATAAAGTAGGTAGCGCATAAGTTTGCCTAAACTATGAATGGTAGACTTGGCTTTATCTGGAGAAATATCAACTAAAGAATAAATGTTGTTCAATGAATTAAAGAAAAAATGCGGTTGCAATTGATAACGCAAGTGCTGTAACTCGGTTTGTAACTTAAAATTATCTGCTTCTTTACGTTCTGCCTCGGTTCTTATCCATCTTTTAGTAGTCTTAATGGCAATGGAAAAAAGTAGCGGTGCTGCATAGGTCAACATTTGTATATAGATGAACAATTTGAATGGTGGACCTACTCTTTCATTTTCTGGTGGACGATTCTTAATAAGCTCACTGAAAAAATTATCTTCAATAAACTCTTTCGCCAGTATAAAAAATCCAATGATTATAATATTAAGAACTACGAAAATCAGTGTTTTTTTTGCAAATAGAAAATTATCGATAAGTATGAAAAAGTTGAGATAAAATATGATTGCGTAGAACAATACAGGAATTAGAAAATGGGCAATAAGTCTACTAGTCTCTAGATTTTGTCCGTACGATAATGCAAAGGGAATACTAAACAGCACCAACCAAATGAGAAGGTGCTGGGCAATTATGATATTTTTATTCTTATGCATAACTAATTATTCGTAGCGTAATGCTGTAATCGGGTCCAAGGCAGAAGCCTTTCTTGCTGGGTACCAACCAAAGAAAATACCGGTAACTGCACAAACGGCAAATGATATTATAATGGAATACATAGCAACACTTGTGGGCCAATGTAAGAACTTTTCTATAAAAACAGTAGCTCCAAGACCTAAGATTACACCAATAATTCCTCCAGTAATGCTAATTAATACAGCTTCTATTAAAAATTGCATCAAAATATCCGATCCCTTGCCACCTACTGCCATTCGAAGTCCAATTTCCTTGGTTCTTTCTTTTACGGAAACATACATGATATTCATAATACCAATACCACCAATCAATAACGATATACTTGCTACTGCTACTAATAATACGGTAAGCATTTCACTGGTGGAGCTAAAAGTAGATATTAATTCTTCCATTGAACGTACGGAAAAATCATCGTCTTCATTATCCATTAATTTGTGCTCTGAACGTAAAATATCCGATACCTCTATCACCGCATCTGGTGCATCATCTTCACTAACCGCCGATGCCATAATCTGATTCAAATAATCTATGGCCAAAATTCTTTTTTGTACCGTGGTGTATGGAGCGATAACAACATCATCTTGGTCTTGTCCGAATGTATTTTCGCCTTTTTCTTCTAAAACACCTATTACTTTGAAAGGTATATTGTCAAAACGTATCATTTGCCCGACTGGATCTTGACCATCTGGAAAAACATTGTCAACAACGGTTTGCCCCAACACCACAACCTTTGACGCTGATTTCACTTCAGCATCCGTAAACATGCTTCCGCTTTGTAACCCAACTACTTTAATATCCAAATACTGTGGATTTACGCCATAAATGGTACTTGGCCAGTTGTTAGCGCCACTAATAACTTGTCCGCCACCGTTCACTACAGGTGTAATGTAGCTTAACAGTGTCGATTTCTCTTTTATGACATCATAATTTTTAAGTGTTAAGGTCTGTACATCTCCTCCACTACCCCTTGCAGGTCCCCTATCATCGGTTCCGGGTCGTATGGTTATCATGTTAGATCCCATACTAGAGATGGTACTTCTAATACTTTCTTTTGAGCCCTCACCAATGGCGAGCATGGCAATAACAGATGCTACACCTATTATAATACCCAACATGGTAAGTAAAGTTCTAACTTTATTTAGAACAATAGCTTTATATGCAATTTTAAGTAGATTTAATATTCTCATAATCAATGATCTTGTTGTGGTAATTTTGCCAATTCGGCTGCTGCTGATTGAATGTTGTTATTCTTGTAATCTTGAATAATATTTCCATCTTTCAAAACAATGGTTCTATTACTAAAAGTCGCAATATCGGGCTCATGGGTAACAAAGGTTATTGTAATGCCTTGGCTGTTCAGGTCTTGGAATAAAGACATTATTTCGTAAGACGTTCTAGTATCTAAGTTACCGGTAGCTTCATCTGCCAATATCATAACAGGATTGTTAACTAGAGATCTGGCAATGGCAACACGTTGTTGCTGACCCCCGGAGAGTTGAGATGGTGTGTGAAATAACCTTTCGCCCAGACCAACCATTTGCAACGCATGTATGGCACGTTCTCTACGCTCTTCATTACTTACGGCGCTATTATAAAGTAGCGGTAACTCAACATTTTCTATGGCAGATGTTCTTGCCAACAAATTATAGGATTGAAAAATAAATCCTATTTTTTCGTTTCTGATGGTCGCTAATTGGTTTCTACTTAGATCTTTCATACTCACACCATCTATCTCATACGTTCCTGAAGTGGGTTGATCCAAACAACCTAAAATGTTCAACATGGTACTCTTACCAGAGCCACTAGATCCCATTATGGTAACGAACTCACCTTCTTTTATGGTAAATGAAATACCTCTTAAGGCATGAACGGTTTCATTACCCATGGTAAACTCGCGCTTTAAATCTTGAATTTTTATAATTTCCTTGCTCATGATATTTATCTTTTACCTCCTGGTGGTTTCGGCATAAACGGACTCTCTTCTGAGTTTCCAGACGGCGGGCTAGCTATTGTGGACTCAGATTTTAAGCTGTACACCAATTTATCACCCTCATTAATACCACTTAGAACTTGTACGTTTACCCCATCACTTGCCCCTAAGGTCACTTCCTTAGGCGAAATAGCACCATTAGAATCCATTACCCAAACCTTTGTAGAGCCTTCATCAGAATTCATAGGTCCACCTTGAGGTCTTTCCATAGCTAAGTTTTCCTGTTCATTATATGCCATCATTTCTGGTGGTGTGGGTTTAAAATTGATGGCCTTAGCTTCTACCGATAGCACATCTTTTAACTCTAAAGTGTAAATAGAAATCGTAGCCGTAAGCCCGGGTTTTAATCTTAAATCTGGATTATCCGCTTTTATCACCACGGTATACGTAACTACATTTGAAGTTATTGTTGGGTCTAACCTCACTTGCGTAACCGTGCCTTCAAATTCTTGACCTTGGTATGCATCAACAGTAAAGCTTACACGTTGCCCCTCTTTCACAACTCCTATATCAGCCTCATCAACATCTGCTTCAACTTGCATCTCCTTTAAGTCTTGTGCTATGGTAAATAAGGTAGGTGTACTATAACTTGCCGCTACTGTTTGTCCTTCTTCAATATCTCTGGAAAGTACAACACCATTTATTGGAGAGTAAATATTGGCATAACCTAAATTTGTTCTTGCTTGTTGTAGGTCTGATAAACGTTGTGTAACCGTACCTTTTGCAGTTTCATAATTATAAACAGCATCGTCAAAATCAGACTTACTTATCACCTGATTGTCATATAATGTTTTTTGCCTCTCGTAAATGGTTTGCAGATAATTACGATTACTAACTGCATTATCATATGATGCCTGAGCTTGCACAGTAGCGGCTTTAAGGTTGGTCTTATCCAATTCAGCAATAAGTTGCCCTTCTTTAACTTCGCTATTGTAATCCACATAAATTTTCTCAACAACACCCGATACTTGTGTACCTACATCAACTTGATTGATTGGTTCTATAGTCCCAGTGGCGGTTACCATAGTGGTTACATCTCCTTTTTTGGCTATAACTGTTTTTGCCTCAATAGCCGTACTGTCGTCGCCTTTCATAAAACTGTAAGCTACAAAGGCTACAATCACTAATGCGATACCGCCTACTATGATTTTATTTTTATTTTTCATTTTAATTAAAGTTTAATTTCGTTTCCTTGATAGAATTGTAATAATTGATGGTATAGTATGTTTAGATATTTTGATTGTAGGTAATTCTGTTGGGCATTGGTATAGGTATTTTGACTAATTACAAGATCAGTAGTACTTAAATCTCCCAACTCGTATTTCTTTTGGGCAAGATTATAAGATTGTTCAGCTGCTTCTTGTGACACTTCTGCGGCTACCAATTGTTCTTGAGAAGAAAGTGCATTCTGGTATGCGGTTTCCACTTTTTTAATGACCTCCTTTTCTATGGTTTGCTTTTGAATTTCAGCTTTTTCAATATTGAAAGTTGCCGTCTGTACAGCAGACTTTGTCTGATTTCTATTAAAAATGGGGATGTTTAAGCTTAAGCCCAATCTTTGGTTAAAATTGACATCTAATTGATCCGTAAAAGTATTATCACTTATACTTGTATAACCAGAACCTAGGCTACCAGTGAGGGATAACGTAGGCAAGTAACCACCTTTAGCGATTTCTAATTCTTTTTCATTAATCAAAATATTAGTATTACTAGCTTCTACCTCTGGTAGGAAAGCAAGTGCATTAGTATAGATTAATTCTTTGTTAAGCTCTAAGTGAATTAAATCTTGATTTTCGTCAACAGTTTCAATTTGTAAATCTTCCAAAGGAGATAATTCTAACAACTGTTTTAGGTTAATTATGTTAAGTTCGTAATCGTTCTTTGCGGCAATAACATTGTATTTGTTGGTTGCTGCCTGACTTTGTGCCTCGGTATAATCACTTAAGGCAATAGTACCCGCATCTAATCTAGATTTAGCCCTTAACACTTCCTTTTCTGATGCATCTAAATTATTCTCGGCAATGGTAATACCTTCTTTACTAAATAAGGTTTGTAAATATGATTCAAGAATACTGATGACAATATTATTCTTTGCTTCTTCTGCCAATAAGCTATTCTGTTCAATCATAAGCTTATTTTGTTTTACTTGATTGCTTAATTGATTCCCCTGAAACAGCGTTACTGAACTATTGATACCCAAATTGGTACTATTAATCTGATCGGAAACATAGTCACTAGTAATCGGATCAATAGATGTACCACTAGAAAAATTTTGTGAAGCACTACCAAATAAATTTGGAAGTTTTGCAGATTTTGCCGCATTATAGCCCACCTCAGAAATGTTTGTGTCTAATTCTGCATCCTTTACAGTAATATTATTTTCAATGGCATATTCTATACAATCTTCTAAAGACCATATTTTAGATGAAGATTTTGTTTCAACATCTTGAGCAAAACCAAAGTGAGCAAATAAAATGCTTGCTAAGATTATATATTGTTTCATTTAAAGCGTATTTTAATTAACACTACAAAAGTGAAACTTTATACTTCTTTAGTAAAATGGAATAGAAGTTTGGCTTAAATGACTATATGAATTCTAGATTTTTATCGACGAAAAATTTATCCTGTACTGCATTTATTTCAGGTAACGTCTTTTGATGGTATTCATGAATTATTAATTAAATAAGAATTATCCTAATTCTTCATAATAAAAAGGATTGGAAATCTCAGCTACATTCCCGAGATATGATTTTCCTCTTAAACGATTTACAGTGTGTGCGATTAATTTTTCAGATGCATATTCATTTTGTAAAACATTAATTTGAGATGAATTAATTTCTTTGTCAGAAGGATTCAACCAATTTTCTTCCTCTTCTTCCGCAAGAATTAGGGGCATTCTAGGCTCTAACAGTTTGGGATTATTATGAATTTTTTTAAGTAAACTATTACCCTTTGTTGTTACGATAGTAAAAGTCGTAAAACTACTTCCGTTTGTATCAATATACTGACTATACAGTCCTGCTAGTGCTAAAGGTTCTTCAGTTATATGCTTAATAAAGAAAGGAAAAATTTTACCTTTAAAATGATGGTGTTCATAAAAGCCATCGACATAGATTATACAGCGGTTATTTTTGGCAGCGTTTTTAAAAGAAGCTTTTTCAAAAATAGTTTCTCCGCGCGCGTTTATTGTACCATTCCAAATCTTTTTTAATTGGGTTTCATTATTAACCCAAGGAGGTGCTAAACCCCATGTAGCCACCCTAGGAAAAAATGGAGAATCATTTGTATAAATCAATAAATCAGGGTGATTAAACCCAGAAACATGGTGAAGGGGTAAATCGGTTAAGGGAGCTAATTTTTCAATTATTTCTTCAATGGCCTGTAAATCTCCATGTTTTTGAGCTCTTTTTAACTGCGCTTCTAAACCCGCTTTTATATCGTAACACATCGTATAACTGAAATAGTTAGCAACAATATCTCAAAAATATTGTTTCAAATTTTTCTTAAAGTAATTAGCACTATCTGTTATACTTTGCATGGAGTTTTTTGCAAAATTACCTCCTTGCTCTATATAATAATATTGTAATACATCTTTGTTAATAGTAGAAAGCATCTTAATATAATCAATAGACCCATTACCTAATTCAGAATAATCTCGAGTTATCTTATCCATATCCTTTATATGCCACATAACATATCGACCTGGATTTTGTTGAATTAATTCTGCAGGACTTAATTTAGAAGAATGTTCTACCCAATACATATCCATTTGCAATTTAACCAGACTAGCATCAGTTTCCTTTAAAATAATATCATAGCCCATTTTACCATTATGATCAGCGAATTCAAAATCATGATTGTGATATGCAAAACCTAAACCTGCCTGAGTTACCCGCTCCCCTATCTTATTTAATTTTTCGGAAAGTATTTTAAAATTTTCAATAGTTCTATATTCAGGGGCTAACCAAGGCCATGTAATATATTTTGCGTTAATAATATGTGAACCTTCAATACATTTATCTACATAGTTTAAAAGTTCCTTAAATGGTTTATTAAAATAGCTTGAAAAATCATAATGCCCACTAGTTACGCTAAAATCTAAATCATCAATAACCTTTTTAAAATCATCTGCCTTAATACCATAATAAGTTCCTTTCTCCCCATCATACCCAAATAATTCAGAATCTTCATATCCTAATTCTCGTACTTTTTTTAGCGTTGCTACAGGGTTTATTGCCATTGCATCTCTAATTGTAAATAGCTGTAATCCCATTTTAAACTTTTTCTCCTTAACAAAGTTGAATGTACTTGATGGTAAAATAGCAATAGTGGCAACAGTGCCAGATTGTTTAAGAAATTTTCTTCGCGTAGTCATAAATTATTTTTGAAACTATTGTTGAATATCAAAGTTTTATTCACTCAAATATAACCTATAATCTTATTTTTTTATGACAAT
The DNA here is from genome assembly GCF_009649685.1 of Flavobacteriaceae bacterium EG-1. Classification (GTDB taxonomy): domain Bacteria; phylum Bacteroidota; class Bacteroidia; order Flavobacteriales; family Flavobacteriaceae; genus Aurantibacter_A. The sequence continues at coordinate 649,837 of NZ_WJPK01000001.1, read as the reverse complement.
TGGAGTTTGATATTTCTTAACTTAGAACATAAATTTATTAGAATTATAATGTTAACAACAAATGAATTAGAGGTTCTTGAAAAAGATGGCTATGTATCCTTAGGTCAACTTTTGTCACACGAACAAGTCAGTGCAATCAATGAAAAAATAAATGAACTTATTCATTTAGAAGGCAAAAATGCGGGTTCCGAATTATTTGAATCAAAGTATATTCGACATCCAAAAGAAGAAGGCGCTGATCGACTAGCAGATTTAGTAAATAAAGGTGCTATTTTTGATATTTTTTATACACATGCAAAGGTTTTGTCAGGAATTACTGCAGTTTTAGGCGAACATTTTAAACTTTCATCTTTAAATTATAGAGCTGCAAAGCCAGGATTAGGTCATCAAAAATTACATGTAGATTATGGTAACTTAATTGCTGATGGTAATTATAAAGTTTGTAATTCAATCTGGTTATTAGACGATTTTGTTGAAAATAATGGGGCTACCCGAATAGTTCCCGGAACTCATAAATCGAAATCACTTCCAAATGAAGTTATGGATGATGTTAATTTACCGCATCCTAATCAAGTTTTAATTCAAGCTCCTGCAGGTTCAGTTTTTATATTTAACTCTCATGTTTGGCACGGAGGAACCACTAACAATACGAATAAATTAAGACGTAGTATTCATAGTTATTTTTGTGCTAGTGATCAGCCACAACAACTCAATCAAAAAAAATATATTACGGAAGAAACTAAAAATCGGCTCGATTTAAAATATCAAAAAATATTAGATGTTTTATAGTGATATTAATAATTAATAGGGTCAAAATTCTATATAATATTGATATTTATCTTGCTTTCTATTTTTACTTGATAAAGTATTTTTACATACTATAACGAATTTCTAGAATCTAAAAATTATAATTGTTATAACTCAGAACAATTGTTTTTACACGATTCTTGATTAAATAAACTATTTATTTTAATGAAACCTATTGTTCAAATTTCTCTCGATTTAACCAATATTGATGAGGCTTTAGATACTGCGGCACTAGCTTTACGTGCTGGAGTTGATTGGCTTGAAGCTGGAACTCCACTACTTTTAGCCGAAGGATTACATGGGGTGCGAAAATTGCGAGAAGCTTTTCCTGAAGTACCCATAGTGGCCGATTTAAAAACTATGGATGGCGGATATTTAGAAACAGAAATGATGGCTAAGGCTGGTGCAACACATGTTGTTGTTATGGCTAGAGCACATGAGGAAACTATCAAAATAGTAGTTCAAGCAGGACGTGATTTTGGAGTAAAAGTAATGGGAGATAATTTGGGTTGTCCAGATATGATTGCTGGTGCCAAACGTTTAGAAAATTTAGGTTGTAATTATATTGTTCACCATATCGGTTATGACGAACGAAGAGGTATTGCAGCACAAGGTCTTCGCATGCCTAGCCCGTTAGATCAATTAAAAGAAATCGTTGAAGCTGTAAATATTCCAGTACAAGCAGTTGGTGGACTATCTTTAGAACAAGCAATTCAATGTCCAGAATACGGCGCTCCTTTAGTTGTTTTAGGGGCACCATTAACTATAGACGCAGATGCTTTTAAGACGGCTGATGGTGATCTTGAAGGTTCACTACGAATGATTTGTGAAAAAATACATTCATTCGAAGAAATTTAAATTCTACTAATTAAATATCAGAATTATATGAGCTCTTTGGCAGTTGTAAATTATGCAGAAAAGAAGGGAAGTGTTGAGATTCGTGAAATTTCAAAACCTGTAATCGGACCGGATGATGTTTTATTAGAAGTTGCAAATGTTGGCGTTTGTGGTAGTGATCTTCATCAATGGACTTCTGACCATAGTTGGCCTGTGAACTATCCTGTTGTTTTAGGCCATGAATTTGGTGGAAATATTTCAGAAATTGGAGCAAATGTCCTCGAATGGAAGGAAGGAGACCGCGTCGTTAGTGAAACTGCTGCTGTCATTGATATAAATAACCCAATGTCTAAACAAGGACTTTACAACTTGGACCCAACACGAAAGGGTTTTGGATATGGTGTAAACGGTGCAATGACCAAATTTGTAAAAGTGCCTGCACGTTGTTTACATAAAGTACCAGATTCCTTGCCTTTTGAACAAGCATGTTTAACGGAACCATGTTCTGTTGCTTATAATTCTGTAGTTGTTAATTCTAATATTAATCCAGGAGATCGTGTTTTAGTAATTGGTCCAGGAACTATAGGTATTTTATGTGCTGCAATGGCTAAATTATGTGGAGCAGATGTGGCAATAGTTGGTTTAGAACAAGATCGAGGTAGATTGGAAATAGCCTCTAAATACGGATGTGAAGGAATAATTGGAGATGCTACTGAATGGGCAAAAAAACAAGATGGTCTCGGAGTTGATTGCGTAATTGACGCTGCTGGAGTTAGTGCCACTTTAAAAATGGCTCTAGAATTAGTACGTCCAAATGGACAAATAACAAAAGTAGGTTGGGGACCAAAACCTTTGAATTTTTCACTCGATCCATTGGTTCAAAAAAATGTCAGATTACAAGGTAGTTTTAGTCATAATTGGCCTATTTGGGAAAAAGTACTGTTTTTGTTAGCTTCTGGTCGTTTAGATGTTAACCCTATTATTGGTGGAGTTTGGAAGCTTACAGATTGGAATGAAGCATTTGAACAAATGCATTCAGGGAAGGTGGTGAAAAGTGTATTAAAACCAAATTAAATCAAAATGAGGTTAAAAGACAAAGTAATTCTCGTAACAGGTGGATACACCGGAATTGGTAAAGCAATAGTTAATCAATGTTTAAAAGAAGGTGCTAAGATTCTTGTTAATGGACTTCGAGATGAAAAAGGCCAAGAACTAATTGAAGCTAATAATTCTACTAATCTTATTAAATACACTATTGATATTACCGAGAAAGAAGCTCCGAAAAAATTAATTCAAACTGCCATTAAGAATTTTGGAAAATTAGATGCGGTAGTGAATAATGCAGCTATTGTTGCTTCTTCTAATATTGATACCACAACTATTGAATTTCTTGAAAAATTGTTAGCCATAAACACCTTGGCTCCATTTGCCATTATTCAAAATGCGTTACCTGAATTAACTAAAACTCGTGGATGTGTTGTGAACATTGGTTCAATCAACTCATGGAGTGGTGAAGAAAATTTATTAGCATACAGTATTTCTAAAGGGGCACTAATGACAATGAGTCGAAACCTTGGTGATTCTTTATTTAGAGAACATAGAGTTCGCGTAAATCAAATTAATCCTGGGTGGGTTCTTACAGAATACGAAAAACTAAATCAAAAGGAACAAGGAAAAAGTGATGATTGGTTTAAGAATCTATCCAATGTCTTCGCTCCTGCAAAGCGTATTTTTAAACCCGAAGAAATGGCGATGGCAGCAATTTATTTGCTCTCCGACGAAAGTGGACCAATAAGTGGACAAATTCTAGAAGTGGAACAATTTCCAATGATTGGTCGTAATCCTCCTAAAGGTGATATTTAATTATAATTAATATAAAGTACAATGCCCAAATTAGCAGTATTTCCCAAAGCTTTTATGCATCAATTATGTAAAGATGGAACAATGAAAGTTTCCGAGTGGATATCATTAGCTTCCTCCCTTAATGTTGATGGCATAGAGTGGTATGCCGGATTTCTGGAGATGGAAGATAAAAACAATTGGCCTCTTTTTAGAAAAGAGGTTGAAGCCAATGGTAAAGTTATACCGATGTTATGCTGTTCGCCCGATTTTACGCATCCAGATGTAGCATTTAGATCGAAAGAAATTGAAAAGCAGCTCGGTTGGATACAAATGACCAAAACGCTTGGGGGAAAATATTGCCGCGTATTATCAGGACAACGTAGACCAGAGTTATCAAATGATGAAGGAATTCGATTAGCTGCCGAATGCATTAAGGCTTGTTTGCCTTTAGCTGAAGAGTTAGGTATAACTCTAATTTTGGAAAATCATTATAAAGATGATTTTTGGGAATACCCTGAATTTGCGCAACAAATGGATGTGTTTTGTAAGCTTGTTAATAGTATTGAACACCCTAATTTCGGCGTAAATTATGACCCGAGCAATACCTTTTTAGCAGGTGAAGAACCTTTAGAATTACTTTATAAAATATCGGATCGAGTGGTAACTATGCATGCCAGTGATCGATACTTGTTATACGGCTCTATTGAAGATTTAAAAAATGAAGAAGGGGGGTCGGTAGGCTATGCAAAGCGATTGAGTCATGGCGAAATAGGCAAAGGACTAAATGATTACGATGCTATTTTTGCAGAATTAAAACGTGTTGGCTTCGATGGATGGATAAGCATAGAAGATGGTGTTGACGGAATGGATCAACTTGAAAGAAGTGTCCAATTTCTTAGAAAAAAAATCAAACAATATTGGCCAGAATTTAATTAATTTCTTTCGCAGTTTGTTCTTCAGTAGTAACACCAGCTGGCAATTCTATTAACTTAAAATTTTTGAAATGTATTTCTGCACCTTCAGACTCTAAACATAAGTAACCTTTCTTTATCGTGGATTTGCTGATTCCGTTTACAAATTTACCGTTTACAGAAAGTTTAATCGTACCATCAACACAAACGACCTTATAGTTATTCCATTCTCCTTTACCCAACGCCCTATTTTCAATAGATTTGCTTCTAGTACCTCTAGGATTGTCAGTTTCTGTAGTAACTCCACCTACACCAAATAATTCACCATGAACATAAGCAATGGGAGGTTTTTTTCCATCTCTAGTATTTAAATTAACCCAGTCTAATTCTAGCATTTGCACTTCTACGCCTCCAGGTAGTCTTGATTCTGGATTTGGACTTGCATCGCTCCAAACAAATACACCAGAATTTCCGCCAGCTTCCATATGACGCCAATCTACTTCTAAAATAAAATTTTCATATTGCTTTTCTGATCGCATTACTCCTATTGGTAAACCTTTACAAATAAGTAATTCGCCTTCGTTTCTCCAAGTATCATCTGCCGTGTTAACGTTAATCCATTTAAGTGAATCTGTATTTTCAAGTACACCATCATTTAAATCATCGATACTTATTACGGTACCAAAAACGATATCAGCTTCTTGTCCCTTAACTATTCCAATAAAAAGAAAAAGATGAATAAGTGTTATTAAAATTTTCTTGTAGCTTATCATTTTGTTCGGTTTCAAATTATACGAATTTCGTTTTACCTGGTATGGCAATTGGGGGCATTTCGAATTTTAAATCCCATGAATAATCTTCAAAATTAGGACCTAATTGTTCTTTTGAATTAAAGGCATCTTCCCAAGTAATTTCTTGGCCTGTATAACCAACCATTCGAGATAATATGCCCATCATTGTGCTATTTGCCATCAATTCTCCATCATTTATAGGATTTCCACTTCTTATGGCAGCGAAGAGTTTATCATGTTCCGCTTGAAACATATCATTTCGTTCTCCTCTATAACGCCAAGGTTTTTTTCCTTTAATTTCACTTTGACCATATAGATTTAAATAGGCCACTCCATCTGAACCAAAAGCTTCTACAGTATTTCTTCCTTGTGTATTTGCCTGCTGCCTTGCAAAAAGAGTAGACTTAGAACCATTAGCATATGTAAATTCTGTTGCAAAATGGTCGTAAATATTACCATATTTTTTATCAGTTCTAACCTGTCTACCTCCACTGCCTATTGCTTTTATAGGCATTTCATTATTCATTGTCCAAGAAATTAAATCACAACTATGCACAGCCTGTTCAACTAAAAAGTCACCTGACAACCAATTTTGGTAGTACCAATTACGCATTTGATAAGTCATATCTGTCCAATCGGGCTTTCTATCCTTATACCAAAGTTCACCACCATTTCTATAAGCAGTAACAGCTCTAATTTCACCAATATCGCCTCCTAAAACACGATTCATCGTTTCAATATTCATGGTATCATGTCTAAAACAAAATCCAGATACAACATTTAATTTTTTTTCTTTAGCCTTTTTTGATGCCTCCAATACTTTTCGTACTCCTGGTGCATCAACAGCTACTGGTTTTTCACAAAATGTGTGTTTACCTGCTTCAACAGCCGCCTTTAAATGCTCTGGACGAAAAGCCGGAGGTGTTGTTAGTAAGACAACATCAACATCTGTCTCTAATACTTTTTTATAAGCATCAAAACCAACAAATTTATGACTAGCTTCAACTTTTACTTGATTCGGTTTTAGTTTAATTAACTGATTGTAGGCTTCAGTTAATCGATCTTCAAAAACATCACCCATGGCCACCAATTCTGTATTAGGATCTGCTGCTAATGCTTGTGATGCAGCACCTGTACCTCTTCCGCCACATCCAATTAAACCGACTTTTATAATATCATTTTTTGAAGAATTTAATGCCATTAATCCTGAAGGATAAATTACTGTTCCGCCTACAACAGCTATTCCTGACTTTTTTATAAACGATCTTCTACTTTTTTCCGAAGTTTTCTTTTTCACATTATCTTCCATATTCGTATTATTTATCTTCGTAATTACTTATTTCATTAATTGGTGTAAGCACAATTTTTCTAAATTCAACCTCTGAGCCTTCTGCTTGTAAAGCAATTTGTCCTTTGCTCGCCGTAGCATTATAACCGTAATTCACAAAATCACCATTGACCCAAACTTTTAATTCATTTCCTAAACATTCGATAATCATTGAATTCCATTCGCCAACTGGATTCTCTGACCCATCGGTAAGATTTAAAATCCGTCTTTTTTTCCCTTCTGTTATTCCCCACTCCTCTTTAGGTCCTCGTCTCGCCAACATATTATCAACTTCTATATTTTCAACGATGCACCAGAAATCTCCTGCATTTTCATGCATCATTTGAACTTCAATGGATTTAGGGAACATTTGGTATAAAGAACGTGGTGTGGAAGCATAAACTAAAACACCACAATTGCCAGGCACCCCAGCAAAACGATATTCAACTTCGAGTCTAAAATTTTCATATTGTGCATCTGTAATTATATGTCCTTGAGGCACTCCTAAACTAACAAGCATTCCATCTCTAACTATAAAAGGATTTATAGCGCTAGGTACAGTATCCATCTTTGGAACATCGATATGCCATCCATCTAAATTCTGCCCATTAAACAGACTTATCGATGGTTCTGATTTACAAGAAAATATACAAATAGATACTAAGAAGTAATAAATAAGTGTTCTCATTGAACTTTGAATTTAGTACTTTCTGTTGTAAAAATTAAATGGAATTAATTTAATTTTTTTTAAATCTAGAATAAATAGCTAGCTTTTTCTTCGAATTGATAAAATAGACGCCTGTAAGTAATATAATAGCAGCAAAAACAGATTGTTTTGTAATTTGTTCATTTAAAAAGTACCAACCTAAAAGCAACGCGATTATAGGATTTACATATGTGCTAGTAGCAACTTTTTCGGGCGAAACATTTCTCAACAAATAATTAAAGGAAGTAAAAGCAACTATACTACCTAAAACTATTAAGAGCATCATTGCTAACTGTACTTTTGATGACCACAGAATTGGCGAAGACCATTCTTCCCCGGTTGTAACGCTTACAATTAGCATTAACAAACCTCCCATAATCATCTGATATCCAGTATTTACAAAAAAATTATTTGGTAAAACCGCCTTTCCGACAAATAAACTTCCAAAAGCCCAACTTACCATCGCAGTAAAAACTAATAGCATACCGAAAGCAGAATTCTCTTGACTAATTATGGATTTCTGACTTATCAACAAATAGATTCCAACAAAACCAAATGCAATACCTACTAGTGACATGGCTTGTATTTTTTTGCCTTGTAAAATCCGCATTAATAACAAAACTACTAGAGGTTGTGCCGAAATTTCAAGTGCCGCAAATCCTGAATCTATATATTGTAGGGCCCAAACAACAACGCCATTACCATAGGCTAAAAATAGAAACCCAGCAATAACGGTATTCTTAAGTTGCTTGAGGGTAACTTTTAAAGAAATACCCATAATTCTACAAATGATGAATATTAAAACCCCAGCAATGAAAAAACGAAAACCTGCCAACATGAATGGTGGTAATTCTTGAACTGCAATCTTATTTAAAAGATAAGTAGAACCCCAAATTACGTAGATAGAAAAGAAAGCAAGTATTATTAATGCCGTGTTTGATTTTTGCTCCATACGCTTATCAGATGTTTGAAGCATCAATATTAAGAATATCTAACTTCTAAAAAATAGATTAACGTTTAAAAATTTAGATGAAATAAGAATTAACGGCATAATAAGCAGAATAAAATAATGGAATGAAGATTATTTGATATATTGGATCAAAGAAAATTGAAAATGAAAAATTTTATACTTGTTTTATTCTTAGTAATTAGTGTAAATAGTTTTGCTCAAGAATCGAAAATAAAAGTAGTTACCGAGGAAATTCCTAATCGTCTAGCATTCTATGCTATAAATGAAAATGAACAAGATTTGGATGTTATGATTACTATTGAAGGTACTAACTTTCGTCAAAGTAAAGCGCGACCAAGACTAGTGCGCGTTCCTGCTATTTCTAAAGTTCACTTAAAAACTATAATGTTAGTACGAGGCAAGAACCCGCAATATACCTACAATTTAGTAGTAAATGATAGTTTATCTAAACGAGCCCTTAAAAAGGAAGCTACTGCAATTAAGATAAAACCAAAAAAGAATATAACTGTGTATGTACCACCTATGTGTAATCAATGTGATAGTCTGTTACAATCGCTAGCAAATGGAAAGTATTTATTTCAAATGCATAAACTGGAGGAAAATACTGAAATGAAAAATCAATTAAATCGTTCGTTTGCAAATACAATGCAATTAGATTCTCTAGAAACTCCAATAATCAATTTAGGAGGAAAACTATTTACAAAGATTAATAATTATGAAGATTTAATAACCAAATTAGAATTCGAAGATTAATAAAAGCAATTAATCTCGAGCTAATTTTCGCAATGCTACCCATTGCTTTAATTTTTCTTTTGATTCTGCTGCAGGATAACCTAAAACGGTCATACCTGCGGGTACATCTTTCATAACACCAGATCCAGCTGCTACTATGGCCCCACTATGAATAGTCGTATGATCTTTTATAGAGGCGCTGCCACCAATAATAACACCATCACCTAAAGTTACTGAACCTGCTAAGCCGCTACTACCAGCCATAATACAAAATCGTCCCATAACGCAATTATGTCCAATTTGAACAAGGTTATCTATTTTACAACCATCGCCAATTATAGTAGAACTAAATTTTGCCCGATCAATACACGAATTTGCGCCAACTTCTACATAATGACCTATAATGACATTACCAATATGTGGAACTTTAACTAAGCCCATTCCGTCATCGCTTGGCCGATATCCGAAACCATCAGCTCCAATACTAACATTATTATGAAATATACAATGACTACCAATTTGTGTACGCTCTCTAATTACCGTACCAGACCAAACAGTAGTATTAGCTCCTATGGTCGTATCATCAAAAACAGAGACATTAGGATATAATGTAACACCCTTTCCTAAACGAACGTTTTTACCAAGATAACAATTAGCACCTATTTTAACACCTTCACCAATTATTACCGATTGGTGCACTACCGAAGTAGGATGAATATCCTCCTCAAATATTGGACCTGCAGGACTAAAAACTTCAAGGAGTTTTGCCATTGCTAAATCAGCATTTTTTACTTTAATAATTGGGCGAGAATCAGTTATTTCTAAATTAAGTGACTCATTCACTATTGCAGCCGTAGCATTAGATTCTGACCAAAATTTAATGTATTTAGAACTGCCTATAAAAGTTATTTGATTCTCAGAAGCTTCCTTAATTTCACCGAGTCCATTAAATCTAATAGTTGTATCACCAATTAATGTACCTTCTAAAATGGTGTTAATTTCCTGAATGCTAAATGTTTTCATTATTCGCTGCTGTTTTTGGAGGATTCATCAGCTTCGAATATAGTTTAATTTCAATTAAATCATTTTATTTTGATGTATTCTGAATAGTATTTATATATAAAAACCCTGCTATCTATTAAAGAAAGCAGGGTTAAAAAAGTTGAGTTAACTTTTCTTAATCTCTTAAAGAAACTTCTTCGGTATCTCCATTAGGATACTGTACAGTTGCTATATCATCACATTCCCCGTCTCCAAAGTCTACGTCTACAATTAAACCACTTTTTTCAACAGTCATAGAACCTTTATTTAAATATGAACAGGCAAGATTCCCTTCAATGGTATCGTCTACTGCTACTACATATGTTAAACCATCTGCAGTAACCGTCCAGCTGCCATCTAGGGTGTAAATACTAGTTTCAAGACTGCTTCCAAAAGTAATTCCTATTTCTTTTGTTCCTTTTTCCTTTATTATTGAACCATTTGCTAAAGTCGCACTAAAATCGCTCGTTGCAGAAAAACTAATCGAATTATCAGTCTCAGAACTAATAGAATAACTTCGTGTACCATTCAATAAAGTACCTCCAAAATTAAAATCTGTCCAAGTTGCAGTATAGGCAATTTCATCACCTGTTGAAGTATACACTGCAGTTAATGTGCCTGTTACGTTTGATGTGCCTTCCACCGTACAATTATCAAATTCAATAGTAAAACCAGTATCAGAGTATTCTGCAACATAACATTCATCAGTTTTACCAGAACTACCTTCGTTATTATAAACACTTGAAATTATATTATCGAATGATTTTGCATATGTGTCTGATTCTAAAATAGTTTTAACTTCTGTTTGAGAAAGCTCTTGCTCTTCAACTACTACATCCTTTTCATCATCGCTACAACTAGAAATTAATGCCATCGAACCAAATACAAATAGTAATTTACAAATTGACTTTGTTTTCATTATAATAGAGTTTGGATTATAAGATGTTTAACGATTGATTAATTATTATAGTGCTAAGCTTTTCTAAAACAAATATGTTTTTCGCTGAATTGACAAATTTATCGATGAAATACCATATTTTATCCTATAATCGGTTGACGTATTATTCATTTGGCCCTGTCCTTTACTACTAGTTTAAAACTTTTTAAGCACTATTTTTTAGTGAAATTACGTTATAAATCGTATACGATTATTATTTTTGAAGTATGCCTAATAAAGTAATTTTAAGAAATCAAGTACGGGAGCATTTATTAAAACAAATGCAACAAGGTGCATTAGACCCAGGTGATAGAATTAATTTAGCCGCTCTTGCTCGTATTCTTAAGGTTAGTGTTACCCCTATTCGAGAAGCTTTAACTCAATTACAACAATCACATATTGTTAGGGCAATACCTAATTGCGGATTTATAATTGCTGAAGTTAATCATGAAGAGGCAAAAAACTTATATGAGCTAGTTGCACACTTAGAGGTACTCGCATTAGAACAATCTACTTTTGATGAAGCGGCCATTGAAGCACTTAAAAAACAAAGAACACTAATTGCCGAGACTGATGAGCCTTTAGAGCGAGTTAACGGTTATATGGAGTTCCATAGACTTTTAACGGCTAATTACAATAATTCTGTTGTGCAACAGATCTTAAAAGATCTTAAAAGTCGTGTTTTTTTCTATGAACGCGAATTTATGTCTGATGATTCTTTTCACTACAATTCAAACGAACAACACGATGCTATAATTGCCGCCATTGAAGAAGATAACCTTCCTTCGGCTGCATTAGTGTTAAAAATGAATTGGATTTTTGTTCAAGATTATATAGAAAAACAATTGTTTATTCTTTAATTAACTATAATTCTTTAGGAAAAATACTTGCATCTATATTTGGTAGTAATTTCAGTGCATTTTTATAATACACCTTTTTTAATACTTCATCGGAAAGTCCTAAACCATACATAGACCAAAATGCATGATATTTCTTGTAGTACGGGAAATATTCATCTTCTGATTCTAAAACTCTAAAATAAGTTGGGAATTCTTCGGGCTTCCAACTATCCTTTCCAAAGAGAATTCGATCTTGATATTTTGTAAAGAATGCATTTGCACTTTTTGGTTGCCTGCCAAGTTCAGCAATAACAGCTGCAATACCTACGTACATATTTGGTATTTCATCCAGCAATTCACTTAATTTACCCAAATCATTAGCATACCACCCCATGTGGGCGTTAATAAAGTTAGTGTTGGGATGTTTTTTAAACATTCTATGTTGTTCGTCAATAATTTGTTGCCATGGAGCCGGATCTGTATCTGTTCGTTTTCTTCTTGAATGTATTTTTAGTTCCAACCACCTTTCATTATCCGAATTCATTGGGTCCCAAAAAGATTTGGGGTCAGCTGCATGAATTAAAACAGGAATTCCTAATTCTCCACATTTTGCCCATATTGGATCTAGTCTGTTATCATCAATTGCTATGCGCTTACCATTAGTATCTTTATAGCGTAGGCCTAGACTTTTAAATACTTTTAGACCTCTCGCACCTGCCTTAACATCTTCTTCTAATTGTTTTACCGCATTTTCTGTCCACCCTTTTTTACCAACATTATCAAAATCTACATTTGCAAATACTGCAAAACGATTCGGATAGTTCGTATTTATGTTTTCTAACATATTTTTTAAGCGTTCGCCAGAACCTCCACTTAAATTAACCATAAGCCCTTCATTTAATGCATCCATATCTTTTATCAAACTAGATAAAGCGGAAGGTGACATATCGCGCTGATGACTATGTATATCTATAAATGGAAATTTAGCCTTTTTAACCTCGTGTGTTGGCACCACTAATGTGGAAGTTGGGTTATATTCTTCAAAACTCATTTCTTGGGCAATTGTACCAATAGAAATAAGTAAAAATACTGTTTGCGTTATTTTTTTAAGAAACATGCTGTGTGTTTTGGTATTCACAAAAAAATTACAATAATAATTATGTTATGAAGATGAATTGCTTTTCAAAAATAACCCTTATGAAATAAAAATTGTTGATAATTAAGTACAAAACTATAGCTTAAATATTTTCTTCTATTTAATCTATTATTTTATAATTCAATTCTTGATAACCAATTTTACCATTATCTGAAATCGCTTCAATAATAATAATGTACTCCCCCTTAACATCATTATTAAAAAAATCGATATGTGCTTTTCCGTAGCTATCTGTTCTAATATGCGGTTCCCAATGTACTAGCGACCTTAAATCTGGCTGTTTCTCTTGCTTAGTTGTTATATTATATTTTGGCGAGTAAAATTCCTTAATTGGCGTGAAAACATCAATAGTAGCTTTTAATGTTCCAGCAATGGGTTTACTTGATCCATTAATTCCTACCCCGTCTTTTGTGTAAATGGAAATGATATGACCAATCCCAGGAGCTTTTAAAGGGTCGGCATCTTGAAAAACTTGTAAATATTTGTTCTTAAAAAATTTTGCATAGGCAATTAACTCAATGTCTTCGATAATTTCAGAAGACATAAATGGGGCATTTTCATATTCAAATACTTGCAACAATCGTCCATCTACGGCTAATAATGTCGGCTCTTTACTACCAGCATTTATATGTGCAAGCATAAATCCATCTGAAAATTTTTCAATTCTAATATGTTCACCATAGTTAGCCAGTAGAATACTAAATAAACCAGAAGACCAGTCTTTTTCTTGTTTCCTTAAAACTTCTCCTTTGATAACCATATCAGGCTCACCGAAATTCTCATAGGTTTTTATTCGTTTTGGATTTAGAAACTTCTCTTCTACAATAACTTCGTCGAGTTGAGTTACACCTTTTAATGAATCGAATAATATCCTTGATTTATCTCTTTTTATTTTTTCTGAAATTACCCTTTTTGCTAAAGGATTTAAATCATTTTCCTCTGGGATTAATTGATAATTTATTTTGGGGATTTTTAGGGTATCTAATACCAAGTTTAATTTAGCTTTAGAATCATGCTCGTTAGTTACAGAAAGTAAAATTCTTTGACGGTTTCCATAATTGTCATTTAAGTCAAAATTAAACCTTCCTAAACTATCAATACTTTGCGAATATATAGTCGTTTCTTTACCAAAAGTTGTTAAAGCAACAGTGCTATTAACGAAAGGTTTTCTTTTTTTATCAGTAGAATATACATTTCCACTAACACTTAGTGCTTTCTGTAATTGATTAAATTTATTTCTGTTTCGTTTTATTGGATATTTATAATTACGCCAGCCCTGTGTTAGTAGTAGAGCTTCTAAATCCTTAAAACGGTCTGATTTTAAATTAAAATAGTATCCTGGATCTTCAATAATTCCACGAATTTCTGAGCTTAAATAAAAAAATGACCTAATATTTTCATTTTCTTTTAACCAGAATTTCTTGTTTAAAACCATAACAGACAATGCTGTGTTAATTGACGGGTAAGATTCTTCATTTAACTTGAATTTTAAGGTGGTTCTTTCTCTTTTTTGATATGCTGCTTTTAAAGAATCTACATTTATTGCTATTTTATTCTCTGCATTAAAATTGAAAAATAATCGTTCTGCAATTGGCTCTTTCCTTTCATTTAATAGTGTAAAAACAAGTATCCCATGCGGTAACCTTTCAGCAGGTATCTCAGTATTCAGCTGACCTTTTTTAAGCGGACCCTCTATTAAAAAATAATCAGTACCTCTACAGGCAACTTTAATATAAATTTGGTTCTTAAGAATGGTTGAATGTACTTTTATATTAATCTTATCTATATTCTTTTCAATGGATAATATACTTCCATGAGGCCTAGCGGTAGGCATGGGTATTATAATATTACTTTTGGTGTTATTAATTGAAGTAATTTTGACTGAGTATGAAGTCTTTAAATTTGGAATCATTGTTAAAAAACCCATTCCTAAATGATTACTTACAAACACGGTAATCTGATTACCAGATTCGTCATAAACAGCACCTTTTATTTTTTTTCCCTTAGAATCAAATCCCACTGCTTTGAAACCAATTTTATTGGGTAAGCCAGCTATTAATTGTCCACTTTCAGGAAAAAACTGAACATCAAGTACGGAATCATTTAAAATTAAGGTCTTTGTTTCTGAAATGCGTTCATTATTATTAAGCCTTAAGTTTATCCAATTAGGATTACCTTCCAATCTATAGTTTAAAGAATAAGCCTCTATTTCTCTTTTTTTAATTGTTATAGCATCACTATTTTTTGTCCAATCTACCTGTAGTTTAACTTCATCATTGAACCCATATTGCCGAGGAGAAATACGTCCTACTAAATAATGATTATTACTGTCTTTTTTTACAATTTTTAAACCGGCAAAAGCACTTAATTTATTCTCTAATTGATTATCGTAAATGGTAATTTCCGATTGTGTTATAAATGCGTCATCAAAGTTTAGATTCCAGCTGGTATAAGCACGTATTAAATAACGACCTTTTAGATACTTATCTTTTACAATTAATGCCCCGTCACCAATTCCATTATTTAATTTTAAAAGTTGATGTGCTTTTATTATTCCAAAGGAATCTATTAATTCTACGTAAAGCACGCCAGATTTACTGGGTAAATGGTTTTTAGAATCTCTAACTATTGCTTTATACCAAATAGTATCTCCTACCGTACAGTAATTAGTACTTAATTGTAAATACACTTTGTCCGCCACAGCAATATTTGACTTTTGGGGTTCCGCTTGTGCTATAACAGCTGTATAAAAAATTAAAAAAACAAATAAAACTCTATAGTTCAAAATTGATATTCTAAATTAAATTTCTATAATCTTCTTTTGTGTCAATATCTATTTCTTTTCCTTTTGCATCAATACTTATAACATCTGAACTATTTTTTGCAATGATAGATTTGGCTCCCATATCGTCCTTTAAATTTGTTAATTCTTCAAAATATCGCTTACCAAAAATTGCTGGCACCCCAGCCGTATCATCATACTTGGTAGCTACAATACCTTTGTTACTTCTATTAAAATTATAGATAAGATGTACTAAATACGTACTTGTGATTAAAGGTTGATCACACAACACTATTAAAACTGCTTTGATATTACTGTTAATTTTCAAAATATGGCTAATCCCAAGGGATATTGAAGTGCCTTGCCCTAATTTAAAATTAGAATTGTAAATTGAGTTAATATGTTTTAACTCAGAGAGATTCTTAATAAGATCAAAATTTCCACCTAAAACCACATTAATATTCTTAGGCAACACTAATCTCGCTTCATTAATCGAATTACCTAAAAGTGTTGTTTCTTTCCACGGCAACAACTGTTTTGGCCCACCCATTCTTGTAGATTCACCAGCTGCTAAAATTAAAATTGCTATATCATTATTTATAATCATGAGGTAATAAGATAAACTAAAAACGACCACTTTGTGAGGTGGTCGTTTGGTTTTATTGTGATAGTCAATAATTTAATCCGTTCAATAAATTATCCTAAAATTTCTTTCTCTGGTGTTTTCCAAAAAGAAGGATCCTGCATGAATGGTTGTTTGTATATTCGCTTACCCGTTGCTGCCTTTAGGGCATTAGCTACAGCTCCACCAGCTGGAGGCAATGTAGGCTCCCCAAGACCAGTAGGCGCAAATTCATTTTGAATTAAATGAGTTTCGACAACTGGTGCTTCTTTCATTCTTATTAAACGATAACGATCAAAATTCTTTGTAGTTGGTGCTCCATTTTTAAAATCGAAACTTCCAAACATTGCATGTCCAACGCCGTCAATAACCCCTCCTTCTATCTGGTTCATGGCGCCCAATGGATTAACAACAATTCCACAATCTACAACACATGTAACTTTCTTAATTACAGGCAAACCATCTTCTATAACAGCTTCTGCTACTTCAGCAACATGAGAATTGTGACAATAATATGCTACAAAACCTTGATATACTCCATCTTTAGATATTCCCCAACCCGATTTTTCAGCGGCCATACGAATACATTGCTGCAAACGTTCTGGTGAGTATTGAATTCGTTCATCGGTTGTGCCTTTTACATTTTCTAAAAGATCTAAACGCAGCTGAACTTGATCGACATTCATAACTTCTGCTAGTTCGTCAAAAAAACTTTGTTCTGCATATGCTAAAAAGTTTGTATACGGTGCGCGCCAAGCACCTGTGGTAATATTACTTTTGTAATTAGCAACATCCACCTTGTAATTTTCTATCGCTCCCGCTGGAAAAAAATTAGGTATTAACCCGTACATGTTTCCATTAATAGCTGCTTCTTTAATATGGTATCCGGTTACTTGTCCATCTTTTACTGCAGCTTTTATTCTATATTTAATTGCTGGCCGATAAACTCCCATCGTCATATCATCTTCACGTGATGATATTAATTTTACCGGTTTTTTAATGGTGTTGGAAATTTCTGCAGCTTCAAAAACAAAATCACCATAGAGTCGACGCCCAAAGCCGCCTCCCATTCTAGTCATTTCTAAATGTATATCTTTTACATCTCGCTCTAACATTGCGGCTACCGCTTGTGCCGCAAACTCAGGGGTTTGAACTGGACCTACTAAATGAATTTTATCTGCTGTTACATTTGCGAAAAAATTCATTGGTTCCATACAATTATGAGGCAAGAAAGGTGATTCATAGGTACGTTCTAATATTTCATCTGCACTCGCAAAGGCCTTATTAACATTCCCATCTTCGCGTAAAGTTGTAAAATTATTTCCGTCCAGAAGTCCATTTAATTTTTCATCCTGAAATTCAGTACTTTCAAGAGTTGTTTCTGCTACCCAATTTGCCTTTATAGCTTTTTTACCCTTCATAGCAATCCAAGAAGATTCGGCGATAACAACAACCTTTTCACTACTTCCTAGTACTACAGTCCAATTTCGTTTTTCGCTATTTAACAGTGCATTTGCGCTCTCGCCAATTTTTACTACATCTATAACTCCCGGTATAGCTTTTGCCTCCGTAGCATCAAAAGACTCCAACTTTTGACCAAAAGCAGGAGGTCTTAAAACTGCTGCATAAACCATTCCTTCTGCTTTATAATCAAGACCATATAATGGTTTACCCGTTATAATTTTATCGATATCAACATTTGAAGCATCGGTACCAATAATTTTAAAATCTTTTATTTCTTTTAGAGTAACCTCTTCTGGGATTTCCATAACTGCAGCATCTTTTACTACATCACCATATCCTAAGGTTTCCCCTTTAGAATTTGTTATTACTCCTTCACTAGTAGTACATTCGGATGCATCTACACCCCATTTGGCCGCAGCCGCATTAATCAACATCTGTCTTGCAGTTGCACCTGTCTGTCGCAAAGGTTCCCACGAAGACCGTATTGATTGACTTCCACCAGCGATTTGACGCGTATAATTCTCGGTATCTAAATCACCTTGTTTAACGTAGACATTTTTCCATGCTACATCCAATTCTTCAGCAATTAACATAGGCATTGCTGTTTTAACACCCTGGCCTATTTCAGGATTCGGTGAATAAAGCGTGACAGCACCATTATCGGCAATCTCAATAAAAGCATTAAAATCATTATAATTAAGACTTGCCAAATCAATTGAAGGTTCGGCCTTTGGTTTGCATGATTGAAAGAGATTGAACCCAATTAACATACCTCCACTGGCCAAAGAAGTTGTTTTCATAAAACCCCTTCTACTAAATACTAATGAATTATCTTTTTTTGTAGTAGACATAGTTTTTACTTTAAGATTCAATGTTTTTGGCTGCGTTTTGAACAGCTTTTTTTATTCTTGTATATGATGCGCAACGACAAATATTGCCATGCATGGCATTTTTAATTTCTTCTTCAGTTGGATTAGCGTTCTGAGCCAAAAAAGCTGATGCTGTCATAATTTGACCAGCCTGACAATAACCACATTGCGGAACATCAACTTCTTTCCAAGCAATTTGAACTGGATGAGTACCATTTTCAGAAAGTCCTTCAATTGTAGTAATTTCTTTGTTTTCTAATTGTGCAATAGTAGTAGAACAACTGCGAGTAGCAATTCCATTTACGTGGACCGTGCATGCACCACATTGTGCAATTCCACAACCGAATTTAGTGCCAACAAGATCTAAATGATCTCGTAACACCCATAATAAGGGAGTATCTTCACTAACCTCTACAGTTTGAGAAATCCCATTTACTTTTAATTGATACGTTGGCATGTGTGTTAATTTAAGGATATGATTTACAAGTTAATAAAAATAATAATCGTTGGTTTTAATTTAACAAAATGATAAAGAAATTCTAATTGTTAAACCAGTAATTAAACTTCAATGTTAAAGACCAATCACGCGGGAAATTCGGGTCTATCATCTGATTGTTTGTGTACACCAGAAACAAATCTGAAGCCGGGGCATACCTCCATTGAAATCTAGAATTAATATTGAAATTTTTACTTTGTTCATTATATTGAAACAAATTCGAAAAAAATAACTTATTTGTAAAAGTTATGTCCAATTCTGAGCCAATTAACCAAAATTCATTAGTATTCCAAGGAGTTGGCAGTTCAATGCGATTGTAATTTAAATTTGCAATTAAACTTACATATGGCTGAAAACGATAGCCAATTTCAGTTGATAAGCTCGTTCTGTTTCCATCTAAATAATACCCACCTAATCTACCATTAAAACTATAAGTAAGCAAACTTTGTGGCTTTGAAGCATACTCCCAACCAAATGCATTCCATCTATGTTTGGTTCCAACATCTAAATCAGCTATTCCTAGCCTCGTGGGATCAAAAGGAGCGAGCAGTTCTACATAATCATTTGATACAAAAAAGTCTAGACTGCTCCTATTTCTAAATTCAATTAGATATTGTAAATAGGTAGTATTATCAGTTTCTTTAAAGCTTTCATTAAAAAAATAAAAGCCATTTAATTTCGGTCCGTGACTAACTATGGGTCCTGATTTAGGAAAGAAAAGATGACCCAAATAAGAACTAAATTTCACAAAGCCATTCCGTGGTACATAACCTACTTCAGCTGAATAATTATCACTTACCCATTGTTCTTCAATTCTCCAATTCCATTTTCTATTTTGATATTCGATATGTGCGGCTTGACTAATTCCGCTATTCTCTTTCTGCGGAGCAAACGACTTTAGAAAAAACGCTTTACCTGTCCATAAATTGGTTTTGGAAGCCAAATTGTACTCCATACCAAAATTTCTATTATACTTAGGATAATGGGAGTTTAAAGAATCATTATCCTGAGGATAATTTATGGCTTGTTTATTCACCAAAAGCATTCCAATATTTGATCTACTAAAAACTTTTCGCTGTACTGATATCACCCCAAAATTATGACTTGGGAGCCCTGTATCGGATATTTGCGATGTTTGCATATCCATAACACCTAATCGCCATTTTTCATTAAGGTTACCCGATAATCGCAATCCTGCTTGTATAGGAACTCCTAAACCAATTCTACGTGAAAAAAAAGGTCGAATTGTTGCATATCCAAACCCAGCGAATAAATCTCCATTCTCTAAGAAAAATTGCCTGCGTTCTGGAAAGAATAATTCAAAACGATCTAAATTGGTTACTTGGCGATCAACTTCAACTTGAGAAAAATCAGGATTAACTGTCATGTCTAAATTCAAAGAAGACGAAATGCTAAATTTAACATCACCTCCTACTTTCCCCTTTTGTATCACTCCTTCATTACTTATATGATCTTGTTTTACCTCTCCTAAAACATAAGGTATTACGGAGTAATTCATTCTTGGCTTGGGAGGTGGCGTATCCCAAACTAATGTACCTGTATATGCTAAAGATGCTGTTGGGAATTGCCTAGGAATTGGTGTCCAACTAGATTTTTCACTTGACTTTAAATCTAACCTACTAAAATTAATGCCCCATTCCTTAACACCTTCTTCATAGCGTATAGATTTGAAAGGCAATGCCATTTCAAAAACCCATTTTTCATCATCACGTGTAGTCTTTGAAATCCATTTACTATCCCAATTTAAATCAATACTCCCTCCATCGTACATCGTACCATCCCATTGTGCTCCATAAGCATTTGCTCCGAACGAAAACCCAGTGGTCTGATTATTAAATGGATCCATAAACAATAGGAAGTTGTCGTTCTTACCAAAAGTAAAATCTCTTCGTAAAGATTCTACTGTATAGTTTCCTTTTTTATCATGATAAAAAGTGGCTAGTAGATATAGATTTTTATCATCATAAGTCATTCGTATTTCAGTTTTCTCATTAGCAGGACCATCGTCCATAGGTAATACCATAAAAAAACTCTTTGCAACATCAGCATTCCGCCATGCAATATCATCCCCAATACCATCTATCAATACTTCTTGGTTCGTTTTTTTAATGTTCAATTGAAAGGATTCATTCTTTTTTTGAGCATATGATAAACTTCCAAATAAAAGAATAGAAAAGAGCAAAAACTTATTCATAAAGGTGGTTCCAAAATGTGATTGATGGTTAGTAAGTGGAAAGTTACTAATTTATGGAGGATAAAATTTAACAAGGTTTAACATATATTTTGGGGTTGGCCTATAATTTAAAGGGATTTTGACCGTTCTGCTAGGTGAACCTCAAACGAGAATAAAATGAAAAACTTATTTAAACTAGCTAGTCTATTCCTTGTTTTCACACTCCTTTTTTCATGTGGAAATGCTGATGATGATGTCAATTTTCAATTGAATCAGAGTGGTGACGAAGGATTAGGTAAAGGAACTATAGTAGATGATTGTTTGGAACTTGGAGAAAGCGATTTAGTTTTATCAATACAAGAACAATTTTCAACCTTGCCTGGTAAAATATCAATTCTTTTTAAGGTGTCAGACGTCGACGGCGCTCCTGTTTCCGGACTTTCTGCAGATAAATTTACGATTTACGAACAAGGTAGAAATGATGATTGTTTTAATACCATATCACCTTCAGAATCAAACGCAAGAATATCACCTAATTCTCAGATCTTTAGTAATAATACTATTCTCGTACTTGACTTGAGTAAAAGTGTACTGGGGTCTAGCTTAGAGGAATTAAAAACAGCTTCAGTAAGTTTTGTTAATAATGTAATGCCTGCCGTAGAAAACGAATCTGTAAAAATGGCTATTTATTGGTTTGATGGTGAAGATGAATTGCATTTACTTAACGATTTAACAGCCTCGAAGAATGAGTTAATTACGGCTATTGATAGTATTAATGAAGATATAAGTAACGACCCTTCAACTGATTTGTATGGAGCCGTTATAAAGTCTACTGAAATCGCAAGTCAGTTACTGGCAACTAGTACACAAGATGAAAAAATTGGTGCCGCTTCGGTGGTAATTTTTACTGACGGTACGGATCAAGCTTCTCGATATACGGAAGCCGCGGCACTTGAAAAAGTAGAAAATGCAGATCCGAATATTTCATTTTTTAGCATTGGTCTAGGTTCCGAAATTGATGCAGATGTTTTAGCAAGTATTGGTAAAACGTATACTGTATTTGCAGGAAATAAAGAAGAATTGGAAACCAATTTTAATGAAATTTCTCAGCGTGTATCGCAACGAGCAAATAGTTTTTATTTATTTGAATATTGTACTCCAAAACGAGACGGTAGCGGTGTAAATAATTTAGCTATACAAGTTGTAGACGGTAGCGATCAAGGTAGTGTACAAACACAATTTGATGCTACTGGCTTTACGGGTGGTTGCGAATAATCTGTAGAAGATTAACTACATAAAAAGCATCTAAATAGGATGCTTTTTTTTATTTATAAAAATCAAATTGTAAAATTTTAAGCAAAAACGTTGAATCACTGTAATTTCTGTTGTCTGCAATGTAAATTACAATTGAACCGTCTCTTTTTGCAAGTTTAACTTTACGTTTACCTTCCGGTTATCGTTTATTTCATACCTTTCAACTAATTGATGCAATATCAATTAGGGTGTAAGGCCACTAAATTGTTTCTTTACCGTAAATGATCCCTAAATCATTTTGAAAACCTACATCCGAAGAACTGCTATTGAAGTTGAACATTATCTGATATATTTCGGATAAAAAAAATGAAAAAATGGATGTAATTAACACGATTGTACAGAACAGCTCATTGAATGGAATGCCAAAATGGTATAAAGCAACTGCTATTTTTCTATTCTCAACAATAGTAACCTTATTAGCGATTATGCTAGTTTTGTTATTTATTTATGGGCCACAAATGAATATTAAATTTGGTTATTAAAACTTTTTAAAGTTCCAATAAATTAATATTTAAGCTACTCATTTATCTAAAAATCATAGCGTTTTTAAAATTGACTTGGGGTGAACTTAAGTCAATTAAAAAACCATTGATAACGGCATATTTTAATACCCCATTTTTTTCAAGTAAAAAAGTGGGGTTTTGTCCTACTTCTATTTTAAACTCAGGTAATTCATAGTTCTTGCTTACTATATGTATTGGAAAAGGTGATGCAATAAGTTCTGTTGGAATATTAGTCATTCGCACATATGTGTAGCCTTCTTTTAATAATTTTAAATAATCGCTCTTAAGGGATGTAAATTGTTGTTTACTAGAAATTACCTCTGTAAATACTTTACCGGGAATTATTCGGTAATCTTTCGCATCAAAAGTTTCGTAACCGTAATACGTTGATAAATCACCCTGATCTAAAATTCTACTACTATACCAAAAATCATTATTTCCTTCTTTATCTACTTCTAAACGATTTACTCCGATATCTAAAATATAATCGCTTCCTAATAAGGTATAGGTAGCGTTTTCAATTTTTAAATCAAATAATTTACGATCGTTTTGCGGTATTTTTTCATAATCCTCTAAAGGTATATTTTTATAGTTTTCTTTAGCTATTGTATATATTGCTGATAAAATTGAAACATAGTTCAATTTTCTAATTTCTTGTTTTTCAATATCATTGGCATAACCACCAGATTCTATCAATATAGTATTTGTACCCCATTTCTGAATATTATCTCCAAAAGCTCTAGGTTCAAAATCATCATTATATCTACCGACTTGGCCTGGAGCATATTTTTGAAGAATATTATTCATAAAAACTATTACTTTCATCGCTAAACCACGGCCCTCATTAATATCCTTTTCGTAATTATATGCCGGTGCTAAATACGATATAGTGGCTGGCTTTTCTGTTTGTTCAGCATTATAATATCTACTTTGATCATGTAGGTTAAATCCGAAGTCCGCATCTAAACTATCACGTACGCGTTTTAAGGTTTTACCTTCGGGAGATTGTAGACGTAACGCATCTCTATTTATGTCTATACCTAAAAGATTTCTACGTTGAAAACGTTCTGCACCATCCGGATTTAACATGGGTAAAAAATGAATAGTCAAATTACTTAACATTGCCGCTTTTTCTTTTTTAAAATCAGGACTTCTAAAAAAATTGAAAATGTCAAAAATTGCTTGGGTTGCAGTAGGCTCATCACCATGCATTTGAGACCAAAGAAATACATTTGTTTCTCCAGAACCAATACTAACTAAAGACAAGTTTCTACCTTCAATCGATTTACCTACAGTTTTTATTGTAAATCGAGAATCCGACTTAAGAGCATCAAGTAATGGTTGAAGTTCATTATATTTTATTCGTCTTTTTGTTAAGCTGGTTTCTTTGTATTTCTCATATGTTTCGTAAAGCGATTCTGTAATTTCACTTTTTTGAGCAAACACAGAAGTCGCGAAGAAAAAAAGTAATACTAAGTAAATATTTGGTCTCATTTTCATTTATTAGGAAGCGGTTTAAAATTCATACTTTTCGTGGCAATTCGAACTTTATCCATAAAATCTACACCAGGATCAGTTTTCTCAGTACGATAGCCATCATCTTTTTCTAGCCATAATTCATGATTTTCAAAAAGGGTGTATTCGTAATGACCTATTACATAATCAATATCATATTTTTTAGACAAATATTTTACCAACCAAATGTTAGATTTTAATTGATGTTCAGTTAAAGGTAAATCTTCAGAACCTCCAATATTTTCTATACCTATAGCACAATGATTTAATCCGATTACATGCCGAGCCATATTTGTTTCAGGCATTAGTCTGTATATGGTACCATCTCGATCCACCATAAATTGTGAGGATACGTTTAAGGAACCAGCACCACTAATATCTCCTCGAGTAATTGATAAAGTAGCATTATTAAAAAAATCAAATGAATCTTCAAATGTTGGTATCACTGTCCAATGTAAAACAATCATTTTAGGAATTATAGTCGGCTCTTTTTGCTTAATACCATAATGATTTTCTAAATATTCTATAGTTAAAGATTTTCTTTGATCATCAAAGATTATTGGCTTATCTATAATTGGTTTTTGAACAGAACAGTTTGAAAAAATAATTGAAAAAATAAGAATTAATAATAAACGATTCTTTATTAATAAAAGCTTGATTGATTTAGTTTTGAGCACTCTCATTGTCTAGTTTTTCAATAGCGTATTTAATATTAATTTTTTTCTGTCCCCATTTTTTAGCTCGATCAACATCGGTCCCCATATAAAGGTCCACACGATTTTTATAACGTGCATTCATTTTATCTTTCACTTTGTAAATACCAGATAGTCCAGCAATCTTAACTTTTGTATTATGTTTAAGTCCCAGGGCAATTAAATCTCGTGACACGGCAATGCATTTCATTCCAGGTTTTAAAGTATCTCCCCAAGCTGCAATATTAGGTTGTTGATCTGTTTGAGCTGGTACAGAATTGTATGCCGACATTTTTACTTCTAAAGATATCCACTTATATTTTTCCTTTTTTGTACATGATACCAAAAGGATACAACCAAATAGAATTAAAAAATATTTTCTTCGCATACTCTTTGCTATCAATCAATTTTAAAAACCTTAAAATTCATTGTTTTATTTAAAGATAGCAAATGACACTTAACTTTTTTACTAGTTCATTAACTTAGCCATTTTATTTACACTAAACTAGCACTAAACTTTATGAAGTTATTTAAAAAAATACTCGCTGTATTATTAGTTTTATTAGTAATCGCAGTTTTCTATAACTACCCTAAACTAAATTTTATTTCTGGTTTTGCCTCTAAAAATTTAGCCTCTTCGCATTTTATTGCAAATCGCGATTATGATGATGTATTAGATAATGACAATAATATGCCATTAATTAAAATGGCCGAATTAGAAAAAATAGGGGAAAAAAGTGTAACGGCCTCGGTTTATAGTTTGGTTCCTAGGACAAGTATTTGTAGAGATGGTTTAGGTTGTGCCTTAGTTACTGAAGACTATAATCCGGAGGTGAAAATTCCTGCACCCAAACGATTTTTTAAAGCGAATGATTTGTCATTTCCTTATGGTAATAATAAAACTAAAGATTCTGTTTTTTCTAATATTGATTATAATGGTGTAAACGATGCCATAAATAAGGTTTTTTCTGATTACGAAACACAGATGACACGAACTGTAATGGTGGTCTATAAAGACCATATTATTGCAGAAAAATATATTGATGGATTTTCTAAAAATACCAGAATTTTAGGATGGTCTATGACAAAAAGTGTACTTGCTACCTTATATGGTATTCTCGAATATGAGGGTAAACTAGATATTAATTCCCCTACTTCCATTGAGTCTTGGCAAAATGACGAGCGAAAAAATATTACTATAAATAACTTATTACGAATGCAAAGTGGACTTGAATGGGAAGAAGATTACGCGAGTATTTCCGACGTAACCAAAATGCTATTTATGACGTCCAGCATGCCTTCTGTACAAATGAATAAAAAAGCAATTGCCGCTCCAAAAGAAATTTGGAATTATTCATCTGGTACAACTAATCTTCTTTCTGGAATGCTTAGGAATAAATTTAAAAATGATGAAGCATATATCAACTTCCCTTATGAAGCATTAATTGATAAAATTGGAATGAATTCAATGCTTTTGGAAGCTGATTTAGCTGGCAATTTTGTAGGATCTTCTTACGGATGGGCCACAACTCGCGATTGGGCTAAATTTGGATTACTTTACTTACATCGTGGAAACTGGAATGGCACTCAAATATTCGCTCCAGAGTGGGTTGATTATGTAACTAAACCAACTGTAAATTCTGATGGAGTCTACGGTGCCCACTTTTGGCTAAATGCAGGAGGTAAATACCCGGATGTTCCTCGTGATATGTATTCAGTTAATGGTTTTCAAGGACAACGAGTTTATATTATTCCGTCTAAAGATTTAGTCGTTGTACGCACCGGTTTAGGACAAGAACCCCTATTTGATGTAAATGGATTTTTGGGTAAATTAACTGATGCTATTAATTAGTGTTATCAGTTTAGCACTTTTTAATAAGAAAGAATTTTCTTACACTACAACTTATAAGTACCACACAACATTTTTGCTATACTTCACAACAATAATTTAGAGAGCACAATAGATCATGGTATGTTTACACTGTAATTAAAAAAGGAGTTAATTTTTTCATTTTCATATAGTGTTCTCGTAAAAGAGTCTTTTCGAAAGAAAGGACTCTTTTTAGTTTTAGGTTATTTTAAAAGTAATAGCTATAGAAAAGACTGATAAAATAAACCTTAATACTTTTAGGTTGTATCATAACACAAATAGCGGAAATGTATTCCCGCTATTTTTTATTTGTTTAGTAAAATTATTGTCTTATTTGAGTAGTATGGCTTTACTCTTCCAAATTTAAAATAATAAATAAAGATCTTCTGTTATCTTGGTGCTGTTCTTCAGTACAATCTACATTATTACCACAATCATTAACCAAAACACTTTCGCCGTAACCTATAGCACTTTCAATTCTATTGCTGGCGATTCCTTTAGAAAAAATATAATTTTGTGTAGATTTCGCTCGAAGATCAGACAACTTTCTGTTGTAACTATCGCTTCCTCTAGAATCGGTATGTGCTTCAATTTTTATGATCATTTCCGGATGATTATTAAGTACGGAAATCACCTTATTTAACTCATAAGCTGCCTTAGGTAATATATCATATTTATCATAATCAAAATAAATAGGATTAACAACAATTTGATTATCTATAATTAATGGTTGTAAAAATAAATTTAAATCTACTTTTCTGATTTTTCCATTTTCAGCCAATAAAGTAACGGTACTCATATCACTTTCAAAATCTGGCTTCTCGGCACGTACCGTAAAGGTTTGTTCACAATTTTGTGGCGAAAAAGCATAGGCGCCATCAGCTTTTGTAATAACTGTTTCTATAACTTTACCGGAAGCATCTATAAGCTGAACGGTTGCTTCTGACAATGGTTTTTTAGTTAGTTTATTAAAAATAGTTCCAACTATACTCTCAAAGCAAATTTCTTCAATTTCGAATGCATAAATATCATCATCGCCTTTACCATTAGCTCTATTTGAAGTAAAATAACCACTCTTATTATCTTTTATAGTAAAGGCAAAATCATCCATATTACTATTTATTGATTCTCCTAAATTATATACCGTACTATCACTATTCAAACTTACCTTAAAAACATCTAAAAGACCTAACCCAAAGTGTCCATTTGATGAAAAATATAAAGTGTTGTCTTCACTTATAAAAGGAAACATTTCATTGCCTTGAGTATTCACCTTTTTTCCCATATTTATTGGTGTACCAAAGTTATTTCCCTCAATGGTTACTTTATAAACATCTGTTCCTCCTATACCTCCCGGCATGTTAGAAATAAAATACAATGTTTTTTCATCCGGACTTAAAGTTGGTTGCCCGGTAGAATATTCATCACTATTGAAAGGCAATTCTTTTATATTAGTCCATATGCCACCAACAAATTCCGCTTTAAACAATTTTAGATTAATTGTTTCATCTTTTGTTTTTCCTAAACGAACAGACTTTGAATTATCTCTAGTAAAATACATAGTTTTTCCATCCCTTGTAACTACTAAGGTGGCTTCATGATACTTGGCGTTTATATTACCCTTTAATTTCTCTAAATTTATTATATCGTTAGTATCATCAATTGAACCTTGATAAACATCAAAAAATGGTTGTTTATTCCATTTGTAAACCTCACTCTCTTCACTTTCATCTGGACGTGTTGAAAAAACAAATAACGAATTATTAAGTGCAAATCCGTTTATATCTGAATATTGCGTGTTTACATTAACATTTTTTAAATTCTTAAAAGTGAATTCACTTTTTTCTTCTAACGTTAGACCATTTCGTATGTGTTTTGATCTTATATCATTCGGTGCTAATGTTGCAAATTGATTAAAAAAATCGGCTGATTTTATTCCATCTCCTGAGGCTTTTAGCACTTGTGCATACTTATAAAAATATTCGGTAGCAACTTCATTTTTATACTTTTCAAACAAAATGGTTAACCATGTTTTTGCGTCTTCTATTTTTGCATTATTATAATATGAATCTGCCAATCGTTCTAATGTTCTTTGCGAATTATCTCCTTTTTTTACCAAAGACTCGTAAGCACTAGCTGATTGAACATAGCTAAACTCTCTAAAATAGAAATCGGCTTCTTTTTTTGTTTGGGCAAATGAAATTGTAGATGAAAGGCAAAGCCCTAAAAACAATAGTATCTTTAACTTATCCATAGTATTTTATATTAATAGAATCTTGGAGAAACTATTCTTATTATTTTTTTTGATTTGGCGAGATCGAAGCGTAGCATTATTTCATGGGAACCACTACTTAAACTATTGGTCAATCCACTAGTTGTAAAATCATATGCATAGCCCGCAAAAAAACCATCTGTTATTTGAAAACCTGCTAAACCACTTACGGCATCATCAAATCTATAACTAACACCTAAAGTCAACTTTTCTTTATATAAGAAATTTGCTGAAATATCAGCTGATAATGGCGCTCCTGATACAATTTTACTTAATATCGCGGGTTTAAATTTTAGGTCACTACTTAAATCAAATACATATCCAGCTATTAAAAAGAAGTGTAACCGCTCTTCAGCTACATCTCCTTGAACATCGCTGTAGTACTTCGTAGTAAATATGTTAGGTAATGATAAACCGGCATACCATTTAGTATTATGATGATAATAAAGGCCAAGTCCGATTGTAGGTGATAACTTTGAATCAATATCTATTAAATTCGGATCGTTTTGTTGGTCGGCAGTACCTTTTGAAAAGTCAACATCTAAATATCGAATACCCGCTTTTAATCCGAATGATAAATTAGTTTCTTGTCCAGTTTTTATTGTATAAGAAAAATTTCCGTCAGCATGGAATCGTTGCGCAGGCCCTAGATTATCGTTTACAATATTTAGTCCTAATCCTACATTGTTATTTAAAGGAGATTCTACACCTAAGGATTGTGTTCGTGGTGCGCCATCAATTCCAACCCATTGTGACCGATGTAAGCCAAAAATACTAAAGTTACCGCGCGTTCCAGCATAACCAGGATTCACAGACATAGTATTATACATGTATTGGGTATATTGAGGATCCTGTTGGGCTTTTACTTCTTGTGAAATAGAAAAGACCAGTATAAGGAGTGTAAAGGTTTTTAATATGAATATTTTTAACTTCATGGTTTATTCGATTTTTTGTAGTCAATCCACTTTTTAGTTTAGGAATAACCATCCTGTAATTGGTTCTTCATTTATTTTTAAATCTAGAACATAGTAATAGGTGCCGGCTGGTACTTTATTAGTACTATTGAGTGTTACTCTTCCTGTAGATTCACCATCCCATGTGTTTAAATAATTAGTTGTCTCATATACCAATACTCCCCATCTATTATAAATCTTTAGTGTATTGTTAGGATAATTCTCTATACAATTAATCGTGAAAAAATCATTAATACCATCAACCTCTAGTGGAGTAAAAAGATTGTTAACTTTTAGCACGCAATCTTCAACACAATCTGTTGGTGCAAGACCATTTACAACTAACACTTGAGATGAGCATTCATTGGCGTCTTGTATACTAACATTGTAATCTACAGCTATATCTATTGCATCTGATGTCCAAACATTACCATTCCAATTTCCAGGCGCTCCAGTACCCGATGCTGTAAACGGACTTTCTCCAGAAACTTCAAAACTTAAAGTATATGAAGAATTATCTTCTGAACATGTTGTTGTAGGAATGCCGGTTAACTCTGCACTTTCAAAAACTTCAACTTCTAAATCGTATGGCCCTTCTGGAGAATTAGTACATCCAAAAGACGGTTTTAAAGAATAATAAACTGTATAGGTTTCTGTTTGACTTGGAGAAACTTCTAACGTATTTTCATTACCTAAAGGGGTTCCAGAGGAATCCGTCCAAGCAAAATCAAACAAAATATTGGGTAGTGCAACAAACATTGTTGAAGTATCACCAGAACATATTGCCAAAGGATCTGGATCCGTTTCTGGAAATATAAAAGGCCCGTGCTGTAAAGTTTTAATTTCTTGCGTATAACCGCACTCATTACTAACTCTAATTATATAGGTGCCTACACTTAAATTTTGAAATACATATTCTAATTCTGTAGCATCTACGGTAGTATAAGTTTGGGTTGGTGCATCTATTTCAGGGTCTAAGGTATCTTCCCAAATACTGTATGTTGTAGATCCAACAGGAATTCCATTTGCCATAATTCCTAGGATTCCCGAATTATCGTCAGCACTATCACAGAAAAAACTAATTGAATAAAAAGACATTTGTTCATATTCAGGTACTGTTACTTCTACCTGATATTCCATTCTCTCAAAAGCATTAAGTGCAGCATCAAAATTGGTCCAAACTTGATAAGCCCTTCCTGGAATGAATTCTCTATATACCAAATCATTAAATCGCATGATATACTCACCTGGTGGAATAGAACTGAAATGCCCAGAATTTCTATCGTCAGGGTTTTCAGATACATCACGAACCAAAGCCCCTAACTCGCCCCCGTTGTTTTCATACAAACTAGTCTCAGATTGGTCAATTACATTCGTGTCACCCAAATCAAAAACAATATCAGCGGCAGCGCAGCCTTGATTAAAGGTTACCGATGGACTATAAGTAACCGGATTACTTAAATTTATAATTTTGGTTATAGTATCTCCACAGGCATCGGTAAAAAGCACTTCATATTCTCCTAATGGTAGATTACCCAAAACTGGACCATAAAACCAAGATTTAGTGGTATTCGGTCCATTTGGATTTTCCTCAAAAACTGCTGTCATTGGAAAATCATAACTATAAGAACCTGCTAAAGTGTAGGGTTGGCTTGGGTTTATGACGATATTTGAACTGCCGTCAGTACGGGTAATTGTTGCGGTTATGGGATAGTTTAAAGGATCTAATTGTGCCCAATGAGTAAGATTTCCATTAGTTTGCGTTTTTCTAATATTTATTGCAGAAGTTCCTGCTAAAATACTTGGTCCTTCTTCTAAACCAATCTTAAATAATGGATTTTCGTAAGTTACATCAGGCTCTATTATACGTTCTACTGAATGACAATCGTCTTCGGCAACTATCTTATAAGTAGCAGTCGGATCATCTGCAATAAAAATGGCTCTACCCCCATTATGTGAAAGATATACGTTATTATTTCTGGTTTCCAATAATACAAAAGTTCCGGAGCCGGCAGGTTCTTCCCTTAATAAACTTAAAGTATTTGTTAATTGAAATGCAAAAGCAGGTCTTCCATCGAGCCCCCCATTTATACCGGCGTCAACATTAATATTCAAGGCGTCTGTACAATCATCTGCTCTTGAAGCCTCAATGGTAACATCCAAATAATCTTCGGGAATTGAGGGTATTGTTAAATCTGGTCGTGTAATTGAATTACACACATCACTAATCAGAATATTTGATAAAATATCACCAGGTGTTAAACCTGTAAATTCAAATATAGTAGTTACATTATTTGCAATAAGATCACCATATATAGTAGTGCCACCGTTTAGTGTTGCACTAGCAGCGGTACCAAGAGTAAATCCTATTTTATTTCCATAAGAGATACCCACTCTGTACGTTACAAGCCCACAAGTGTCTTCATCGGGCCGTGTGCGTTCATAGTAATATTCCAATAATATATTTTCTGTTTCTGAGACGGTTACGCTTCTAGTTTCAGAACTAGTACAACTTACACTATTATCGGTTACACTTATACTATACTCTGCAGGTGCTAAATTTGAAAAACTATGGCTGGTAGCTGTAGTATTCGCTTCAGTTTCTATTACTGTTCCATCTAATATTAATCGATATGTAAATGGACCTATACCGTCTGTAATACTCAAAGAAACCGAGCCATTTGCCGGATTGTTAGCATCAGTAGCACTACACGAGGTATTGGTACTTGATGAGGTTAGTGTCATTGGTGTATACGTACTGGTAACGGATATATTCTCTTGTGAGGCCGATTCATTACCCTGTCTTATTACAACATCATAATTTCCAGGTCTTAAGTTCGGAAAGGTGCCCGATCCGGTTTCAGATATGGTAATTAGGTTAATTGCTGTTGTCTCACCAGTAGAAAATATCTCTGCAAAAGTTGGAACCGTTTGACAATCTGTAGCTCCACTAATTTGAATATTAATGCTTGCGTCTTGAACACAAGACCCAGTTACTGGTGTGGCCGTAAAATTAGTTATATCACATTGGGCCTGTAATGAAACCACCTGTAACACAAAAACTATTGCCAACCAAAGGTTAAAATTTATATTCTTTGTGCTTCTAAAGAATTTATAATGCATGGTTATAAAATTTTATGAAAATTAGGGGCTTGTTTTTCGAGGGAATTTGTTGTCAAATATTTCAATTTATTTCCTGTGTAGAAATTTATTGTTGCAGTAAATAGATGAATTTGTTGTGAAATAAGGTTTTAGCGACGTATGTTGAAAAGATACTAGTTAAGCATAGCATTTATTAACAAGTAATATCTTACAGCTATCAAATTGAATTGTCAATTATTAATTTTTATTACTAAAAAAATATAATTAATACTCTTCTTTATTAATATAAACTCTTTATAATGAAGTTTTTATTTTTCCAATAGTTAGTCAGTTTTTGGTCAATATAATTGTTGAACCTATAACTAGTTTACATCTTATAATTTGGTTTTAGGTCGTAGTTTTTTTGCAATCGTCCATATTTTTTTGAAAATTAGTAGATGATTAGAGCTACAATCTTTATCATTTTCCTAATTTTCAACACGTCATTTGGCCAAAATAATCTGGATTCTAGAACAAAAGCTGCCATAAATTTTCATGTTGATTATATTAATGCGTGTAGTTTTTATGTAGATGCAACTCAACATTCTTTAAAAGCTTTCAATAAAAAACTAAACAACTACGCAGAACTTTTAGAAAAGGAAGAAGTATTAAATCATGGTACATTAGAATTATCTTACGGTCGAATCATTATTGACCATAAAAAGCAATTAGCCCTAATTTCTCAAAAATATGATTCACTTGCTTTTGTAAGAGCAAATCTACCCATAGAAGCTGCTAAAAGATTAGAAAACGAATTGGCACACTATCAACAGGTTTTTAATCAACTGAAGTCCATAGTTAATGCCTTAATGAATTTTACAGCAGATAAGGTCTACTTTTTTGAAGATATTCGTTTTAAGCGCGCCTATTCGTTATTATATGCCTACGAAAAGAATCTTAGAACACTATATATTTTAAATTACAGCTTTAGTAGTACAATAACTGATTTATTTGGTAAAGAAGAACTTCCTAAAGCATTAGATAGAGCCAAAAATTTAGTAGCACTTTCGAAAAGTATTATTTTTCAAATAGGTCAAGGAAGAAATGATAAGGCAGGTACTATCATGACCAAATGGCAACAAGAATATGATTTTCATATCAGCTTAGACCATAGGAAGAATTTAGAAAAATATGGTGATTTTCCGTATCTGGAAACTTCACAAAATGAAGAACGAAAATCAATAGATGAACATTCCAAATTAATATATCGCTGGGCAGAAAAGTACTTAAAAGGTGAAGAACTTTTTGTAATCGAAGAAAAATATGATAGGTCTTATCGTTTTGAAGAATTATTAATAGATATTTTTAATAGTCAAGGTGTTGGAATTGCCGAAAAATATAACGCCTACATTCAACGGTCTAATACACCCATATTAAAAATTGTTAATGAAGTTCCTCCTTTTACTGTTGTTTTTCCAGATGAAATTAAATTACCTGATGAAAATGCAACATGGTTTTCTACCGAAGGAATTAAACAGTTACTTTTTGATCAAAATGATATAAATACGCTCGATGGAGCGTTAACAAATAACATGGTATTATTGATTGATGTATCCATATCTATGCGTTATCATGAAAAATTAGACAAGCTTAAAAATTCAATTAATTATTTGATTAATGTTTTAAGACCGCAAGATAAATTAACAGTAATTACGTATTCTGGCAAAGCAAAAAAGGTTATAGAAACTAGTGCATTAACAACAAAAGAAGAGTTAATTAGCGTAATTAATTCACTTAAAACTTCGGGAAAATCAAATGGTAAAGCAGGATTACAAATGGCTTATCGAGAAGCAGTGAGCAATTTTATTTATGGTGGTAATAATCGGATTATTTTAGCATCCGATGGCATGTTTAAAATTGATAAGCAACTAACAAATCTTATTGAACAAAATCTTGAAAATGATATTTACCTGTCTACTTTCCATTATATAACACCTAAAGGTAAAATACCTAAAAAAGACATTTTAAAACAACTTTCAGAAATTGGAGGTGGTCATTATTCACAAATACATAAAGAAACTGATGCCATTAATGCCTTGGTAACCGAATCTAAAAAGAAACCTATTTTGTCGGAAACACCATAATAATTAAGGTATCCATTTGTTTTTGCCAAAATCTGGTTTACGCTTTTCTAAAAATGCGTCTCTACCTTCTTTGGCTTCATCTGTCATATAAGCCAAACGAGTTGCTTCCCCTGCAAATACCTGTTGACCAACCATGCCATCATCGGTTAGATTCATAGCAAATTTTAGCATTTTTATAGAAGTAGGCGATTTTTCAAGTATTTCTTGGGCCCATTGGAATGCCGTATCTTCTAGTTCATGGTGTGGAATTACCGCATTTACCATTCCCATTTCGTATGCATCTTGAGCAGAATAATTTCTTCCTAAAAAAAATATTTCTCGCGCTTTTTTCTGCCCAACCATTTTTGCTAAATAAGCGGACCCATATCCACCATCAAAACTTGTTACGTCGGCATCAGTTTGTTTAAATATTGCGTGCTCTTTACTAGCCAAAGTTAAATCGCAAACTACATGTAAACTATGTCCTCCTCCTACCGCCCATCCCGGAACTACGGCTATTACAACCTTAGTCATAAAACGAATCAAGCGTTGAACCTCTAAGATATTTAGACGATGCATACCATCATCGCCAACATAGCCTTGATGTCCTCTAGCTTTTTGATCGCCACCACTACAAAAGGCCCATCCTCCATCTTTTTTAGAAGGTCCTTCCCCAGAGAGTAGCACAACGCCTATTGAAGTGTCTTCTTGAGCATCATAAAATGCTTTATAAAGTTCACTTGTTGTTTTAGGTCTAAATGCATTACGAACTTCAGGTCGGTTAAAAGCAATACGAGCAACACCATCGCATTTTTTATAGGTAATATCTTCAAATTCTAAAGCTGTTTTCCAGGCTATGCTCATTTTGGACTTCTTTTTTTAACGTATTACAAAGTAACGGAATTTGATATAATTTAAATTAATGTGGAATGGATAATAACATAAAAAATAGCCGGTTAAAATTTAAAGCAGCATTGTAAAATTTTCAAGTTCATTTATCAATAAAAAATGAACCATTTTACCTAGCTCATAATTCCAAATTATTGCACTTTATTAATTTATTTGGAACAACTCTTTTTTGTATATATACTTCTTTAAAAAGTAATATTTACAAAAGGGAGTATCGGACTTGTATAAACGCTTTCATCTTTATCATACAAGACATTATATTTTGCACCTAAAGAAATATTATTAGTAATATTCATTCCCACACCAAGAAATAATGCTGATTCCCAAAATGTATCTTTAATATCACCAGTGGGTGCTTCAGTGGTTCTGTTTACATTTAACTCAGCAAATTCTAATAATGTAATTAGTTTATTTACTGGGCTATACTGTAATAATGCATTTGCCCCAATAGTTGTAGTTTTTTGTAAATCTTTAATTGCAGTATAATTTCCTTGAAGTCCTGCGGCAATGCTAACTTTATTACTTAACAAATAAATTAAGTTTGGCGATAAACCAATATTTGTACCACCAACAAAATTGAGTCCAAACCCGCAACCGAACTTCAAACGCTTATCTAAATTAACAATGCTATCACTTTCAATATTTCCTACAGATTGTACTGTGTTATTCATTTGATTTGCTGTGCTATCTACTTCTTTATCAGTAAGGATTTCATTTTGAGCATAGCTATTTAAACTATACACCAAAAATGTAAATGAAACAATAATGTATTTAGAAATTAAACTCATGATAGATTTTTTTTAAAGTTTGTTAGTTCGATTTTAAACGCATTCAATATATTTCTTTTTAATGAAAATGTATTATAAAATGAAGATTTTAAAATTTCAAACTCCTTTTTGTTATTTATTGTTTAGATTTTTTATTTCAATCCATTTAGACATATATTTTGTCCCCATCATTGATTGATGTTGTATTAGATTACCAATAAAATTTTTGCTTCGATGCACACTTAAATGCTTTTGAATATGCATTAGTTTCAACCGAAATCGTCTTGACAACATTTCTTTTTCAAATATTTCATGTAAAATTTGATGCCCATTTTTTTGATATACTTGCCAACTTTCAAAATTACAGTACGTTCTAACTGCTGCTTCCGAAAAATCTTGAGGGTTGTCTTGAACCTCACCATTCCAAGGTAGTTCATTGTGCATCCCTTCTGCTCCTATTGTCGTAGTAATACTAGGTGTACCACAAAGCATTGCATCTAGAAGTTTTCCCTTTTGGCCGGCTCCAAAACGTAAAGGTGCTAAAAGTACTCTAGCATTTGAAATTACTTGATGTGCATCTTTAACCCATCCCTTTACTATAAATCCATGCTTCTTAGAATGCAAATCTGTAACTTTTTGTGGCAAGTGACCTCCGTAAATATGAAGATTTATATCCGGTAATCTATTTCTAATTAATGGCCATATTTCTTGTTTTAAATGTAGAATAGCATCAACATTTGGAGAATGACCACCAAAACCTATGAAAACAAAATCTTTTCTATTTTCATAATCCGCAATACTTGTTATTTTATTTAAAGAAGATGATTGCACCATAAATGGCAAATGAAGAAGTTGTTCTTTAATATTCGGAATTATATCTACTAATAATTGTACTTCAAAATCGGAGATTATCAATGATAAGTCGCATCGCAAAACGCTTGCAACTTCACGTTTAGTAATTTCTTGGGTCCTCCAAAATTCTGGTGACCACACTAGATTGCTTTTTAATGCTTTTTCTCTAGATTTTCTTAAGGAGTGTAAATCTTCGGTGTCAAGTATTTTTAATGCATTAGGAATGTTTTCAGAAACCCGCCATCCGAATTGTTCTTCCGAAATGAAACGATCAAATAAAACCACATTGGGTTGCAACTTTTTTACAAATTCATTAAAACTATCATGATTCAAAAGAATTTTTATTGTTTCTATATTTTCCTCATAGAAACTTTCTTTATTTTCGGCAGCACTCGCAATAGTTATTTTATAATTTTCTGATTTAAAGAAATTGATAAGTTGTAATAACCGTACTCCAGCAGCCGAATAATTAGGAGCTGGCCAGTTTTGAGCAATTATCAGGAGCTTTTTCAAAAGAATTATTTAAATATATGGTAAAGAAGCTGTACTAAATTTAATTACATTCGGGCTGCAAATTTTTGAGAAATGTTAAGACGCAATTTACGCTCATAATCTTCTTCAAGCCACTCTTTATAGTTTTTGGTGTTGTTCATAATACAATACGAATATTGTCGTACACGAAATGCGATTTCCTCTTTTAATTCTTTAGCTAAAATTCGAGCATCAAAAACATCTTCAGAATTCTCTACACAAATTTTAGCATGTTGTTCAATACTACGTTCTAGAACTATTTTAGATTTTAATCCTTGAGCAAACACCTTTTTATATTCTTCTTTTATATCGTATTTTATATCGGTAGATTTACTGAATTTTTTGCGCAATGCAGCTGGCATCTCATAAACAAATTCGCGCTCAATGTCTTCATCATTTTTGATATTTTCAAGATAAAAGTCTGGAAAATGAAATATTTCTTGCCAATCAACAGGGGCTTCCCACATTCCGAATCGGGCTACATTATTTCCTAAATCAATTACATTAAAAGTATCTTTGTTTGGCAATACTCTTGAACCCCTACCAATCATTTGAAAATATAATGTAAGTGATCTAGTTGCTCTATTTAATATAATAGTTTCTACAGTTGGTTCATCAAAACCAGTTGTAAGTATGCTTACGGATGATAAAATTGCATCTGGAGTTTTATGAAACCATTCTAATATATCTTTTCGCTCCGAAGCACTATTCTTATTATCTAAATGTCGAATATTGTAACCAGCTTTTTTAAAGGTATCATAAACATAACGTGAAGTATTAATTCCATTATTAAAAATAAGTGTTTTGGTACCTTTTGCAACCTCATTATATGCTGTCATTAATTTGCCAAGCATAGTTTGATTACCATATAATTCATCAGATGATTTAACAGTGTAATCTCCGTTAATTCCTAATTTTAAACTTTGAAGGCCTACATCATAATTATATACCTCGGCTTTAGCCAAAAATTTCTTTTCTATTAACGAACCAATAGATTCACCAATAATCAACTTTTTATAGTTGTCTTTCATTGGTAACTTTATATTAGAACTTAATGGTGTTGCTGTTACTCCTAATATGGTTGAATCTTCAAAATATTTAAATAGTTTTCGAAAGGAGTTATAATGTGCCTCATCAATAATAACTAAACCAACATTTTTTAGAGCGATTGCATTTTCTTGTAGCCGATTATTTAAAGTTTCAACCATGGCCACGAAACACATATACTCATCTTGATCATCTAGAACTTTTACTTCGCTATTTATTATCTTATTCTTTACACCAAAACCTCCAAGCATTTTTGAGGTTTGGGTACTAAGTTCTATTCGGTGGGTTAACACGACCACCTTTTTCTTCATTTGACGGATATAACGCTTTGTAATTTCAGAGAAAACAACCGTTTTGCCACCACCCGTAGGAAGTTGATATAGTACATTTTCCGCAGCAGAAGAAGACTCTAGATGCTCGAAAATAGTATTCAGATCGTCTATCTGATAATCGTAAAGGGTTTTTTCAGTAGTGTTTTTTTGCTGCTCCAAGAATCGAATGGGGTTTAAATTTTTAAATGCGGAATTACAACTATTTAGAATAAACCACAATTTTGCAAAATTAAAAGAAAATTATAGTTGAACGAAAAAATCGTGGTGAAATATAAAAATTAGTACCCTTTACTTTTTGAAACTAAATTTAAAAGTGGTTCATTTTTCTGTAGTCTTCGGTAATTTTCTAAAATTTGTGGTACCACAAATTTAGTATCAGAAACACTTGCATAATGAGGTGTCATATGTACTTTAGAGTGTTCCCAAAATGGATGATGCTTAACTAAGGGTTCTTTGTGATAAACATCTAAACTAGCTCCTGATAGATGCTCATTATCTAACATTTCTATTAAATCATTATCAACTAAATGTCCTCCTCGAGCTACATTTATTACATAAGCACCTTTTGGTAATTGTTTAAATAACTTCTTATTTAAAATACCATACGTTTCATCAGTTAATGGTAATAAACACACCAAAACCTCTGTAGTTGATAAGAATTTTGATAACTCAGCTTGTCCTTCAAAAGATTCTACATTATCTATTTTTTTTCTTGAATTTGACCAACCTTGTACTTTAAATCCGAATTTCACCAAGTCATTTGCTAAGGCTTGACCCAAAGTTCCTAAGCCTAATATCCCGATATTAAAATCTGCGATTCTTTTGTATTGAATAGGTTTCCAAATTTTTTTAAACTGATCTACCTTATAATGTTCAATGTTTTTTAAATAGGCTAAAATAAGTGCCAAAACATGTTCCGACATGTCTGCTGCTAAATATGAATCAACTATTCGCGTAATTGGTAAATGTATAGGCGCCGTTTTGTCTTCAAAAATAAAATCTACCCCTGCCCCATTTGATGCAATACATTTTAAATTTGGAAATTGGGTTAATGATCCTTCTGGATGTTTCCAAATAAGCGCCATGTCAATATCATTGGAATCATAATCTTCTTCGTAAGCATATACTTCTATACTAGAATCTACTGCTAATAATGCATTTTTCCATTCTTGTGTCTTATTATCTTGTCTAATTATTACTATGGCCATACCATGGGTTTAATTTAATCTATAATATCAAGCACTTTTGAAAATTCTTCTAAATACAACCATTTACGTTCCTGTGAAATTGTATAAATTTTAGCAATACGTTCTTTAAAATCAGCAAGTAAACCATTAAGCGATATATATTGGATAGCTTCTGTAAAAGAGTTTAACATACTTTTGTAAAAAGAATCTGCAACATTTTTATCGCCTTCAAATGTTTGTGCAATTTCAATGTTGTATAACATTAAATCAGCAATTAAGTGTGTATCTACTCCTAGTTTAATAAAATGTTTTATTAATTTTTGTGCCGTAGATCTTCGCGCTTTTGCTCTTCTCCTTTTTAATGGAAAATATTCATTTGAGATTTTAGCTTTGGCCTGCTGTAAGAGCTTTTCTTCTTTTGGGTTAAATACAAAATCATAGTATTCTTTTACTACTGGAAATCTCGTATATAAATCCATCATTTGCTCTTCGAGATCCTTTTTTGGTAGCTCCGCTAAGTACTTTTTAAGTGCTCTTTTGCTCATTCATTCATTTATATTGTTCCAAAAATAGTATTAAAAAACGATTGAGCTCAATAAATATCGAACGGTATATATTCTATGTGAAATTGTCATAATTAATGTATAAGAAAACTCTTTCTTTCTTGGAAAAGACATAAGAATGATGTATTATGAGAATTATTACTATTCACTTAAATACACTATATATATGAGGCAACTAAAGATTATCAAGCAGGTAACAAATAGAGAATCAAAATCACTCGATAAGTACTTGCAAGATATCAGTAAAATTGATTTAATTACAGCCAGTGAAGAAGTTGAATTAGCTCAACGTATTCGAGCTGGAGATCAAATAGCTCTCGAAAAATTAACTACGGCTAACTTGCGATTCGTCGTTTCCGTTGCCAAACAATATCAAAATCAAGGTTTAAAACTACCCGATTTAATTAACGAAGGAAATTTAGGACTCGTTAAAGCTGCCAAACGCTTTGATGAGACTAGAGGTTTCAAATTTATATCGTACGCTGTTTGGTGGATTCGACAGTCAATATTGCAGGCTTTAGCAGAACAATCTAGAGTTGTGCGTTTGCCATTAAACAAAATTGGTTCTATAAATAAGATTAAAAAGACTTTTTCTTATTTAGAACAAGCACACGAAAGACCTCCTTCTGCAGAAGAAATTGCTAAAGAATTAGAAATGACTGTTAGTGAAGTAAAGCAGTCTATGAAAAACTCAGGACGTCACGTTTCTATGGATGCACCACTTCGTGAAGGAGAAGATTCAAACCTTTATGATGTTTTACGTTCTGGCGAATCACCCAAGCCAGATAAAATATTAATGCAGCAATCGCTAAATACGGAAATTAATAGAGCATTAGAGACATTGTCTCCAAGAGAAGCAGATGTTGTAAAATTATATTACGGGATCGGAGATCAGCAGTCTATGACATTAGCAGAAATTGGTCAAACCTTTGATTTAACGCGCGAAAGAGTACGGCAAATTAGAGAAAAAGCAATTCGAAAATTACGCCATAATTCGCGTAGTAAATTATTAAAAACCTATCTTGGATAAATCCAACTCACAAGATATATAAAAAAGCCTCGATATAAATTGAGGCTTTTTTGTACAACTAAATTTAATCTAAGAATAACTTAGTTTGCTGATGTTGAAGTCAACAAGTATATCATTTAAATCTTCAATAAAATTTAAGTAAGCTGCGTTGTCGGGATTTAGATTTGCCATGTTTTTTTGATTTGGATTAATAGACTTCATTTGACTACATATAGTCAAGTTCTGCCAATTCATTAATACTTAAAATTTCGTTTAATTCTTGTAGGAAGTCTAGGTACTCTTCCCCGTAGGTATCATAAAGCATAGTATTTGATTTATTTGTTTCGATTAAACAATTAAGATTTGGGTTTCTTGTTGTTTGCTTTTGTAAACATATTAAGAACGGCTAATGGAAACAATTAATTGTGGTCAATCTCTTAATTTTAGTTGTGAAAACCTCAATTCTTATGGAAGACCCGATTATCGGTAATTTAGAGCTGTGTAGTTCATCGAATTACTGTGTATTTTGTCGGATCAGTTTCAAAATTTTACCTGGCAAGTTAACCCTATCGATAACGACCAATAATAATTTCCACTATCAAAAGCCAGTTCCTGACGTGTTACACCTAAGTTGCTCTTGTATATATTATTAGAATCTTTTTTAGAACTAAATTGATATTCAATTAATAATTGTTGAGATTCAATATAAAGAAGTGTTTCTGCTAACAATACATCAACATTTCGTAATTGTTTTAATTCTGGTGAATATCCATAAATAGCATTTACGCCTAAATAATTATCTCCATCTCTAAAATACTTCCTAGCAAGTAAACTACCCGATACCCCCACTTTACTTTGTGCAGCACTGGTTATTGGCGTTATATAAGGTCGTAGCGAAAAGAAGTAGTTTCCTTTATACATTCCTATACTACCCGTAATTATATTGGCTGTAGAACCTGTAAAACTTAAATGGCGCATTCCCGCAGAAATTTCAATATTTTTTGGCCAATTTAAATACAGCTCTGCTCCGGCTCTATGCAATGGATATATCGGAGAATTAGAATAACCATAGTTTAAGTAGCCATACGCTTTTTTAGAAAATTTAGGATAAAAGTCTAATTCATACTGAACTCCATGTGTTTCAAATCTATTACTATAGTTTATTCTGGGAATAATTGTACCTGCTTGTGTTTCCCTTCTATATTCAATATGACTATAAATCATTGGGTCGAAAATAACATCAAACATTTCTAAGGCTAAGCCCATACCAATCCTATTCTTAGCTAATTTAGGAGCAACAGTGTCTATTTGTGTTAAAACAAGTGTTTCTTCAATTTTCATTAATTGATTCTGCTCTAAATCGCTTAACGCTTTTGATTGTAGCTCCTTTATTATTTCATCGTTCTTTAAATATTGAAGTGCTTTATTACTTAGACCATACGCCAAATAATAGTTATCTGCATATAATTCATTTTTAATAGCTGCTACCCAAGCTTCTTTATTAAAACGATCTCTTGAAGTAATTTTATTAAAATGAGCCCTTGCCTCTTCATAATTACCATCCCAACTATATGTTCTTGCCAATAGGTTTTGAACATCTGTATAATGCGGATATTTTGTTAAAATCTTATTTAATGTATCACGAGCGATTGTTCGCTTACCATTAAATGCAAGGTCGCGAGCAACTAAAAATGAATGGTCAGGATTACCATTATAGGCAACAACTTGTTGTGCCTTTAATGATAAAACTGCCATAAACAGTATTAATAAAAGAATTAATTGTTTATTCATCTTCAGATATTGTTGACACTAAATCAACTTTAGCTTTTTGTTTATATTTTGTAATTCCATTATTAGCAACTTCCATTTTTAAAATTTTCTGGGCTCGCTCAATTTTTGAGACTAATTCAGTGGTGTCTATATTATTTAGTTTAATTAAGTTAAGTACCTT
This sequence comes from Flavobacteriaceae bacterium EG-1, assembly GCF_009649685.1. Lineage (GTDB taxonomy): Bacteria > Bacteroidota > Bacteroidia > Flavobacteriales > Flavobacteriaceae > Aurantibacter_A. The sequence continues at coordinate 605,043 of NZ_WJPK01000001.1, read as the reverse complement.
ATTAGTTGCAGTCTTATTATTAGACCAATAACAAACATCAAGCAATGCCGAATAAATATCAACGTATTTATTACTTGTTTTCATACATTTCATTAAGATTTCAATTGAAATATCAAAATCGCCATTCCATGCATTAACGCGACCAGTTAAAATTTGAGTATCAATATGGTCTGGAGCCTTAGTTAAAATATACTTGCATAACAATAAAGCCCTTTCATACTTTTTATTATAAGCCAATTCTTTTGCTGTTGCATATGCCTTATCAACATTTACACCATTAAAAACACTATTTATCCAAATTATTTCTTGATTGTTAAAACCAGTCATTGCGCTTTCTTTTTCTATTTTAGATTTGGTTATCAATTGTGATATCAAATAATTAGTTTTATTTAAATTAATTGGTTTTCCATCTATAAAAAGCGTAGCAATAAACATTGTAAAAAGAATAATGGTAAAAGGATACATTTTACCAATGTGGTGATAAACCTTTTTTGTAATCCTATAAATAACATGAAAAAGTGTGATGATTGTTATTATTGGAAGAATAATAAAAAGTGAAATGCTATTTGAATTGCTAATGGAATTTTTAATTGCATCAAATCCGCTTCCCTCCAACTCCATACCTAATGGAACATAGTTTGTAAAGTAATATCCTATTAGTAATGTTTCAATAATTAAAAGTAATATTAGAACAGTAGCAACTAATTTAAATCCGAATTTGGGGCGCCAATTTTCAAAAAAATTAAAGATTGGTACAAGAATTAACGCCACTAATGAAGTATAACCTATATGATGAACAACGGCTTGTAAAAAACTTACACTTAATATTACATCTACAACATCTTTAAAATAAAGAGTTGTATACTGAAAAAAGGAAAGTATAACCAAAGAAGCAAAAAAGGCAATGAACACTCTCGTGTACTGCTTTAAATTATATCTGGGTATATTACTTGTATTCATTTCTAACTTGCTTTTGCAAAACCTTTACGTACCTGGGATCCCCAACCAGATTTTACTTTAAACAATTTTTTATAATTACCCCGTACTGCAGACCAAGTTACAATAGGGTGATACACTAATGGTTCTATTATTGCATATAGTAATAGCGTTAGTACGTCTTTTCGTTTGTACTGATTATAAGAATATACCTCCCATAATACAGCATAAAACGACACCATTATTGAACAGGTCCATACGGCAGCAGTAATTGCCAAAAAGAACTCCCAATTAAGAATATTTAAGTACCAGAATAGTAAAATGCAAAGGAGGCCTGTAAATTCAAGTAAAGGCGCTAACCATTCATAAAAAAACCAATACGGATAACTCATCATTCCCAACCGACCATACTTAGGATTAAAAAACATTGCTTTATGTTTTTGCAAGGTTTCCAAATTTCCACGTGTCCAACGATCTCGCTGATTTATCAGAATTTTCATATCCTCCGGAACTTCAGTCCAACAAAGAGGATCAGGAATATATTCAATAGTATATGCTAAACGCTGTTCATGCATATAGCGACGCATTTTAAATATTATTTCCATATCCTCACCAACCGTATTCGTATCGTATCCACCAACAGCTAATGCTATTTCTCTGTCGAAAAAACCAAAAGCTCCTGAAATAATTAATAAACTATCAATACGACCCCACGCCATTCTTCCTAATAAAAAAGACCTAGTATACTCTAACAATTGAAACTTAGCTAGCCAGTTATTTGGCAATTTTATTTCTTCTAACTGTCCTCCTTCAATTATGCATGAGTTAGCAACTCTAATAACACCCCCAACGGCAATTACTCGTTTTTCAGAACGTTGGTAAAACGATTTAACAACATGTAATAAAGCGTCAGGCAACAACAAACAATCTACATCAATACATCCAACATAACGGTTCGTAGAAAGGTGCATTCCTGTATTTAAAGCATCAGATTTACCACCATTCTCTTTATCAATAACGGTTAATTTAGAAAATGAGCGATGTTTAGATTTGTATATTCCGCGAATTGGTTTCGACTTCCATTCAGGGTCTATTTTTTGCTCTATTTTAACTAAATCATAGGCGTCAATCATTTTCTGAAGTGTATCATCTTTACTTCCGTCATTAACTACCATTACTTCGTAATTCACATATCGCAAAGACATTAATGATCTAATATTTTCAACAATTGTTAAACCTTCATTATAGGCTGGTGCAATAATGGTAATGCTTGGAGCAAGCGGCGAAGCCATAACTTTAGATAAATCACCAAAGCTATTTTTATGTTTATAATGTAATGAGTTTCTAGTAGCTAAATAGCACATTACAATATACCCTCCGAAAAGGACTGTAGTGAACACCAAGAAAACGATGTTCATATACTGTAGAATTATATTTAGAAACTCTTCATTCATTTAAAGCATTGTTTATTTTTCGGCTCCTTTTGAGTCTTTCTCATCCAAATCAATTTCAAAATCGATATCAAAAACATTGAATGGCTTTTTTGCAATTTTTTCTATTACATCTTCTGCTAATGGTACCGTTGTATCATTTATTGATGTGTACTTATTGTTGGCTATTTGATTATCTTGATTTGGAGCATTTAAATTTTCTTGGGTTTGTTTTATTGTATTAAGTCTAACTAAAATCTGTCCAAGACATTTTTCAGCTTTATCAGCTACTTTTCCACTTGATACAGCTATCAATCGCCTTAAAAACGGAATTTCTTTCTCATCACCGACCAATGCAATTTCATCTAACATTATTAATTGTGATGGTAACGCCATGCTTGAGAAGTTTTTTTCAAACACACTAACAATTTTATTATTCGGTTTAATAGGCTTTCTTTTTAAAACTTCTGTACCCTTTAATTTAAATATCAAATATTCTATACGTTCACTAATTGTTATTTCTGTTTCGTTTTTTAATAATTCATGTAAAAGAACTATTTCACGTGAATCACCTAATACTTCTATATCATCTAGCAACGCCATTGTGTTTGCTTCTCTCTCGTTATAAAATATTGGCTTGGGTAGTTTAAATGAAACTTCATCTTGTTCCTTCATAATGGATTTCAATTTTTGTTTCATTTCTAATCTTGCTTCGTTCTCAGACAAAACCCATTCTAAGGCACTTTTTTCATTATTACTTTCTGTAGCAAGACTTTTATATATTTCAGGAATATCTGAAGCTTCTATTGTACTAGATTCTAATTTGGTGATTTTAATTTCATTTACATCGCATTCAATATTTCTAATGTCTTTCATATCGATGTTATTTATTGTTGGTGCTTCTTGTTTGGTATTCGTACTTATTAAAATTTCATTATAAATGACGGATAGATCTAAATAGTTAATAGATTCATTTGCTTGTGAGCTGCATACTGTGTTATCCGTAATTGGGATTACTAATGGCAAAAAATCTTCCACTATCTTACTTAACTTATTTACAGAAAATTCCACTTCATCCATTTCTTTTTGCATGGTATTAGAAGCGCTATTTAATTCGTTAAATACCACTTCTAAATCTGTAATTACTGCATTAACTTTAAGTTTGCTATGTGGATTATACTTTGATGAAGGTTTTTCTATAGGAGACACTATTAAGGGCAAAAACTCAAGATTGAATTCTTCTTTGGTTTGTATATCTTTTTTAAAGGTTACAGAATTGAACTTTTTAGATGCTATTACCTCATACTTTACCTCCATTTGATAAGGGTCTAAAACATTATCTATTTCCGCTATTTCCTTCTTTGGTAAATTAACTGAGTTGTATGTATGCTCCGGAGTTGTCGCATCGGGAATAATATTTTCTTCAGATCTAACTTTCTGATGTTCAAAAGTGGTATTGGACTTGTTAGTAGTGTAATTTTCTTCTGTTTCGCTTATCGGTAAATCTTTAGGATTAGTGAAAACATCTGTAGCTTGTATGTCTATTGTTGGTAGTACACTCATCGGTTGTATTATATTCATACAAGCAAGCGATTTACTCTTTACATTAAAATTTGATTCTTTTGCTACAACAGATTTTAAAAAAGTCATTTCGTTTTCTGTACCAAGCGAACCAATAACATCAAGGATTCCAATTTTTACATCAATTTTACTATCCCAGAAAACAAGCTTTAAATTTTCTAATGCCTCAACAACATGAAATTCTTTTATGCAAGACATTGCAGCAATCTTTATTTCAGAATTTTTATGTTTCAATAATTCAATTAATGCTTCATTTCCATTTGTCTGATTGTAATTTTTCATCAAACGCAATGAAAAAAGAACTACATCATTGTTTTTAGACATTAACCAGTGATTAAAACTTGGTGGTAAATAATTTTTTTTATTTATTAATACCTCTAATATTTTAAGTTGTTGCCATTCTGAAATTCGATAAGTAGTAGTATCTAAGAAATAATTTAGACCTTCAGATTTTAAGGTAATAATTGCTACCTCTGCCTGTTTCCTGATAGTAGCACGCTTATCGTTTATAAATTTCCTTATAAAAACATAAGAATCTTCAACGTTCATTTGCGTTAGCTCTAATATACCTTTTGAGATATTCTGCCATTTCCAACTTTTTAACTTTTTATAAGAATCATGATGAAGCCCCAATTCTTGATAAAGCTTAAATAGTTTGCTTAATGTAGCACCAGAAAGATCTTTTCTTAAATACATTAGAATATCAATTAAAACTTTTCTATTAAATGCATTATTTATTAAATCTCGTATCTCAACTTTTAAGTTAACATAGTCTGTTTTCTCCTGTTCAGGAGAATTTTCATCATAAAAAAGAAACTTAACTATCAAAGGTGTTAGCTCCTTTTTGCGCTTTTCAATAGCTTTTGTTTTATACGATAGCTTATTTCTGAAAAAGAATATAAACCCAAAGTATAAGGCACATAGAATTACGAATATGAGAGTGAAATTCCATAGCAAATCCGTATTCACCTGAGGTGACACAAAAAGCGTATTTAAAAAATATGTTTCCAGACTACGCTTCAAATTTATTTTTCTTCAATTCTTTAGCTACCCGAACTAATAATTCAGAAGGGCTAATAGGCTTCGATAAAAAATCATTGGCACCTAACTCAAAAGCATTTAAAACATTCTCTTCGTTACCTGCCGATGAAATAATTATTATCGGAACATTTAAATTGAGTTCATTACGAACAAAATCTATTAATTCCATCCCCGAAAAATAGGGCATCATAATATCACAGATAATCATATCGGGTACAGTTTGTTCAAGATATTCTTTTACCTGCTTACCATCTCGGCTAACAAATACTTGATATCCTCCTTTTTCCAAACGGTGAGTAAGTAATGTAGCTAATAACTCATCGTCTTCTGCCAATAATATGCTAGTTAGATTTGTCATTTAACTGTTTTTTAAATTACTTATCACTTCGTCTAATGCCTTATTTACTTCTTCATAATCTGTTACAAAACGAGCGTGTAAAAATTCTAGGTGTTTAAAATCTGGTGAGCCTTTACATTCATTCTGAATTCTCAAAATTGTATTGGATAAACAATTGGCCTGTACCATTAATACTCCAGCTTTAATTTTATGCGCAGAAAATAAAAGTCCCTCTTTATCTCGATTATTAATTTGCTGCTCAGCATTTAGAATAAACTCAGCGGCGTTCTTCTTAAAAAGTCCAACTAAATCTATTAAAACAACCATGTCTTCTCCACTGTCTTCATAAAGCTTTGTAAGGTCTACTGGTTTTAATGAATTAGGTTTCTGTTGTTGCTGCTTCTTTGGTGGTTTCTTAATTGCGCCAACATTTATAAATTGATTTTTATGAAGTACTATTTTCGAAAGTAATTCCTCAGGACTAAATGGTTTCAACAAATAATCATTAATGCCATAAGCTGCACATTTTTCTTGATCACGGATGGTATAGTCTGCGGTTAAAGCTATGATTGGAATTTGACAAACGCGTTGACTATTATTATTTCTAATTAGTTTGGTTATTTCAAATCCATTCATAATGGGCATTCGCAAATCCATTAATATAACATCAATAGCTTCATTTTCAAGAACATGCATTCCTTCTTGTGCATTATCCGTAATGTGCATATTACATTTCCACAACTTTAAGCGCTGTTCTATTAATCTCTTATTGAGGTCATTATCTTCAAAAACCAAAATGTTTAAACCTGAAATTGATTTTAAATTTTGAGTGCTTTTATTGCTTATTACAGGTTGAATGGGTATTAATTTATCATTACTTGAGGTAAACGGTATGATAAATTTAAATGTGGTTCCTTTACCGAGTTTACTTTTTACATGAATTGAACCACCAAGATTTTCGACTATTTGTTTAACGATACTTAATCCTAGCCCTGTTCCACCATATACGGTTGACGTATCGGAGTCTGCCTGCGTATATGGCATGAATATTTGATTGAGTTTCGTTTTTGAAATACCGATTCCGTTATCGATAATTTTAAAAACTAACTGAACTTCGTCTTTTTCGGTCTCACTTAAGCTTATGTTTAAACAGACTTCACCTTTTTCCACAAACTTAATGGCATTGCCCATTAAATTTAATAGTACTTGAGTAAGTTTGGAAGGATCCCCAATCAAAAACTCAGGTACATTATCACCAATATGGCTGTTTAATACCACTTTTTTACTTACAACAAGCGTATTACAAAGAAACATTACGTCTCTTACTAGGCCGAATAAATTAAATTGTATTTTTTGGAATACTTCTTTGCCTGATGCTAGTTTAGAATATTCTAATAACTCGTTAACCAATTCCAACAATGAATTGGATGCTGTTTGTATAGCATTAACATTGTTAAGCTGATTTTGATTGAGTTTACTTTCTTTTAATAAATCAGTAAAACCGATGATACCGTTGAGTGGCGTTCTAATTTCGTGACTAACATTGGCAATTATGCTACTTTCATCTAATTTTTTCTTAGATATATTTTTGGATGTTGATTCGCTTTTTGAGGTATTGTTTATTAATTGGGGTTCTTCAATTTTAGTTTTCAATTCATCCTTAAAAGTCTGAAATGATTTTTTTAAATGAGATGCCTCTACTGTGCTCAATTCTTCGTATGAGAATTCGCTCAGTAATGACTCCATCTGCTTAACGAGTGAAAGTAGGTTGTTAATTTTCAAGGGGGACTTGATTTTTACTATTTAATAAAATCAAAATATAATTTTGATAAGGTGACGCTCACCTAATGAAAACATTGCTTTTTTACTGGAATCGGTTTATTCAAAAATCACATATTCAGACCTTTATCGCAATAAAATGTTACCTACCCTTAACTTTCTGTTGTCAAATGGCTTTATTTGTAGGTCTAAAACATATGTTATGAGGTATTCTGTACTATTTTTCTGTCTACTAATCGCAATTTCTTGTAAAGAGCAAAAGAAATCCAATGATAAAGATCTAAAGGAAAACGTTGAGGAAATAGCGAAGCGAATTCACCAAGAGGTAATTACAATTGATACTCATGCCGATATAAATGTCAAAAATTTTACAGATAGTATTAACTATACTCAACGATTAGAAACCCAGTTAAATCTACCTAAAATGGAAGAAGGCGGACTAGATGTTGCTTGGTTAATAGTTTATACAGGTCAAGGTGATTTAGATGCAAAAGGATATGAAAAGGCGTCTGAAAATGCAATGGCCAAATTTGATGCAATTCATAAACTTTGCGAAGAATTAGCTCCAGATAAAATTGGTTTGGCATTAAACTCAAAAGATGTTAAAAAATTACATGAAAATGGTAAAAAGGTAGCCATGATAGGTGTTGAAAATGCTTATCCTATAGGAGAGGATTTATCTAATATTGAAAAATATCAAAAATTAGGTGCTCGTTATATCTCACTTTCGCATAATGGTCACAGCCAATTTTGCGATTCTCATACTGGAGAAGAAAATAATACATGGTTACATAATGGTTTAAGTGAACTAGGTAAAAATGCTGTAATAGAGATGAATAGATTAGGAGTTATGATTGATGTTTCACATCCTTCTAAAGAAGCAATGAAACAAATAATTTCCTTGTCTAAGGCCCCTATAATCGCTTCCCATTCTTCAGCAAGAGCATTGTGCAATCACAGTAGAAACCTTGAAGATGAACAGTTATTATTAATGAAAGAGAATGGCGGTGTGGTTCAAACCGTTGCATTTTCATCATATTTAAACACTGAAAAGAATACTAAATATACTGATTATATGAAAGTTGTTTACCGTAGAGTGGCTGACTCTTTAGGTGTTGAATGGTATGAAAGGTCACAATTAAGTTCATTAACCGATATTCAGAAAAAGTCATTTTTAGACAATTATAAAAAAGTAATGAATATTAGTGAAAAATCGGTTGCTCTTAAAACAGATGTACCGCCCGCTGTTGATGTAAAAGACTTAGTAGACCACATAGATTATATGGTTAAACTTATCGGTATCAACCACGTTGGTATTAGTTCTGACTTCGATGGAGGTGGTGGAATTAAAGACTGGACCGATGCTTCAGAAACTTTTAATGTAACATTAGAACTCGTTAAACGAGGTTATACAAAAGAGGAAATAGAAAAACTCTGGGGCGGTAATTTGTTAAGAGTTCTAGATGAAGTTCAAGCAATCGCAGCAGAACTTCAAAGTAAATAATCGTTAAGCTAGTCGATCTTTAACAAACTCCACTTCAGTTTTACCATGTGCCTTAGGCTTACCGTCATCGCCTAAATTAACCATGATAATATTTTCAACCTGTAAAATGGTTTGTCTAGTCATCATATTTCTAACCTCGGACTTTAGTGTTAATGAGGTTTTGCCAAATTTGACGATTTCGATTCCAATTTCAACAATATCACCTTGTAATGGAGCGCTTACAAAGTTTATTTCCGACATAAATTTAGTGACGATCTTCTTATTTTCCAGTTGTACGATACAATACAGTGCAGCCTCTTCATCTATCCATGCCAGTAATTTACCTCCAAACAAGGTGCCGTTCGCATTTAAATCTTCTGGTTTAACCCACTTTCTTGTATGAAACCTCATGCCGTTATATTTAAATTATTATTATTTGTCAATATAACAGACAAAGTTAAGCTAATCACTTTTTAACATGGGCGAAAATGGAAATGAAAAACGATAGGATTTTGGAGTATAAATAATATTTAAATGAATATAATACAATTTATACTTTATATAACTAATATTAATTTTCTGTATTACAATATGTTATGTATTAATTATTTACATGTTTATAACCTAGTTGAAAACTAGCCAGACACATTTTAAACCCAATATATCTTTACTTGTATCTTTAAGAAACCTTTTTAAAATGAATGAACGCACTAGTAATCTTCTAAGAATAAGACCTGAAATTTCAAAAATAAAGGTGTTTGATACGATTTCTACAGAGGAACAATTTCAAAACAACACATTACGTCCCGTAATAAAATTGCAAAACTTGCTTTTAATAGCTGCTTTTCGTAATTATATTACGAAGCACAAAAATGCTTTTTATCAATTATCGATAGAAAAACGATTATTATACATAGAGAACGCAATTCAGAAAGATATTAAATTTAGGAATTCACTTAAAGGTATGGTAATAGGGCAATTCACCTTAGAAGAATATGAATTTTATATTCAAAATTCATCCAAACTAAATAAAAGAATGATGAATATGGTAGTTAACAGATTAAAGGACCAAGTGCAATTACTTGAATTAGAAGAAATACTTTTATAAGAGCGACTCCCCATTAAGATTTGTTGTTAAAATGTCGCTCATCAAGTCGAAAAAAGGGCGGATTGACTGAAATGCGATATTAATTTGACTCATAAAGTCTTCAGAAACTACTTCGTCGTCACTAAAAGATTTGGTGAAAATATATTGCTTCTTTCTAATTAATTCAATTGCTGAATGTTCTTTATCAAAACCTTTTGGAGCTGTTTTAAGTTCATCACCCATCAGATTTCCCCACTGATTTTTTAACTGCTTATCAGATATAACCTTTTTAAATTCAAATGCATCCGTTTCCAATTCTTTTCTAATGCGCAAAAGATCTTCTTTATTTGGCTGCCAAAATCCAGTAGCTATAAAACTTTTACTTGGCTGAATGTGAACGTAATAACCACCTCTAAGTTTAGCACCACTTCTAGTAAAAGATCCAGCGAAATTTGTTTTATACGGAGTTTTATTCTTAGAAAATCTTACATCTCTATAAATCCTAAAAATCTTTGTTTTCTCAATTTCATCATGAATACTTAGTTGCCCCCTTAAAATATTCATAAACTCTTTAAATCCAGCTTCGTGTTCTTTGAATTTAACTTTATGCTCAGCAAACCAATCTCTATTATTATTCTTTTCTAGTTGTTTTAAAAAAGCTAAGGACTCGCTAGTAAGGCTTATATTATTCATTCGTCTATTAATATTCAATTATTATTTATTGTGGGATATATTTTTACAAATCTATTAAGATTAGCACATTTAAGATATCCATTGTATTCTTTTAAGCTAATCTTAGCCTTTTCGAGGGTTAGGTTTTGAATTATTGGTTAATTTTGAAATATAATATTAATTTTATGAATCGTCAATCTGTAGTTGAAAGTATTAACAAGCATAAGAAACAACCTAATTTACGCTTTGCACTGAAAGAAAAGGTCGAATCTTTTACAAATTTACTTTTTTACACCCTCTTTGACATTGACACTCCTGTTGATGCAAATTTGAACAAACTAGAGCAAGAGTTTGATGTACTAGTGCAACTAGCTTGTTGGGAAGTAGATAAGCCATGTAAGAAGTTGTGGGAGAATTATGTGGTGAAATTACCTCAAGTGCTTGAAAGCTTAAATCTTGATGCAGAAGCTACAGTTAACTGTGATCCTGCCTCACTATCCATAGAAGAAGTTTATATGGCATACCCTGGGTTTTATGCGATTGCTATTTACAGATTAGCGCATGAACTATTTTTAGAAGGCTTTCCGTTGGTACCACGATTAATGACCGAATATGCACATAGACAAACAGGTGTAGATATTAATCCTGGAGCTACCATTGGCAATTCTTTCCATGTTGATCACGGTACTGGAATAGTAATCGGAGAAACTGCTATTATTAAAAATAATGTGAAAATTTACCAAGGAGTTACCCTAGGAGGACTTTACGTAGCAAAACATTTGCAAAAAACGAAGCGTCATCCAACTATAGAGAATAATGTAACAATTTATGCCAATGCTACCATTTTAGGAGGCGAAACTGTAATTGGCGAGAATAGTATTATTGGTGGAAATGCTTGGATAACAGCTTCTGTGCCACCACATTCAACTGTTTTCCATACACCGGAAATCAAAATAAAAACGCTACCGCATGCCTAATTCAATAGTAGATTTAATAGGAAATACTCCATTAGTAGAATCAAAAGTTCTAAATACAAATCCTAATGTTCGCTTATTATTTAAATTAGAAGGACACAACCCTGGTGGTAGTGTAAAGGATCGTGCTGCCTTAAATATGATTAAAAGTGGCATAGAAGACGGTTCTATTAGCAAAGATTCCAAGTTAATTGAAGCAACAAGTGGTAATACTGGTATTGCATTAGCAATGATTGCAGGTATATATGGTTTAAATATAGAACTAGTTATGCCTGAAAATTCAACAAAAGAACGTGTGCAAACAATGCGCGCATATGGTGCAAAAGTAACACTAACATCGGCCGATGTGGGTATTGAAGGTGCTCGAGATTATGCGGAAAAAAAAGTCATCGAAGATGGTTATTTTATGATAAATCAATTCGCAAATGATAATAATTGGAAAGCGCATTATAAAAGTACAGGTCCTGAAATTTGGAAGGATACCAATGGAGAAATTACGCACTTCGTTTCGGCAATGGGCACTACAGGTACAATTATGGGTACTTCAACCTATCTCAAAGAACAAAATTCTAATGTGCAAATCGTAGGAGTACAACCAACAGATGGCAGTAGTATTCCAGGTATAAGAAAATGGCCTGAAGAATATTTACCAAAAATCTTTGACAGAAGTAAAGTAGATCAGATATTCGAAGTCAGCAGAGAAGAGGCTATAGAAACTGCGAAAAAACTAGCCATTAAAGAAGGCGTTTTTTCAGGTATGAGCAGTGGCGGTGCGGCTACAGTAGCGCTAAAACTTGCTGAAAAACTGGAGAAAGGCACTATTGTTTCAATAATTTGCGACCGAGGTGACCGGTACCTATCCTCTAGCCTTTTTGATTAATCATAGGCTATTCATTAAAAGCTAATTGATTTAAAAGTAATCCGGAGCCTGGTGCTACATAGGTAAGTTGAATGTTGTTTTTTGGTTTTAATGATTGCTCTATGGTTTTCATATCAATAGCTCCTTTACCTAACTGAATAAGCGCACCCATAATCATACGTACCTGGTAACGCACAAAACCATTGGCTTTTATATGCAAAGCATAACTCTCTTCTGGAAAAAAATTGGCCTTTAAAAGATTATTTACTCGGATATCACATGCTACAACTTCGCGAATATTATTCTTGTTTTTTCCTTGTTTAACAGTGTATGCTGAAAAATCGTTCTTCCCTTTATATAATTGCGCCGTTTCAACCATAAGATTTAGGTTCAAATTTTCTTGAATGTTAGTTATAAAAGGAGCTGCAAATGGATGATTCTTATTTCCGAATGAAAACAAATAAACGTATTCCTTTAATTTTACATCTTTGATAACATTAAAGCTTGAATTCTTTTCAACTATACTAAGTATCTTAATATCAGATGGTAAGTTGTAATTAAAATCAGCTTTAAAAACTTCTAAATCTGGTAGCGGTGTACCTTCTAAATAAATTTCAAATGCACCATCAAGAGATGAAACTTTAGCATCTGTTCTACCTGCTCCTAACACCTTAAGCCTTCTATTTGGAAGTATAAATTTTAAAGTTTTCAAAAGCATGCCTTCAATAGTTTTTTGATTTGGTTGCTTTTGCCATCCACTAAAGCGGAATCCTAAAAATTGAATTCTAACCAAATAATAAGTATATTTTTCACTCATAAGACGCCATATTGCACAAAAATTCTAAACTAAATCAAATTTTTGTATTTTGTAAATAGTTTAATCAACTAAAACCACATTATATGGAAAATACCTCAATAGTAAAACCACCGTTGTGGTTCTGGATTATCTCCGTTATAGCTTTATTATGGAATTTAATGGGAGTCGGTGCCTATTTAGCGGATGCCTTTATGTCTATAGAAGACTTAGAAGCATTAACACAAGCACAACGAGAATTACATGAATCACAACCTGCATGGGTAACAGCTTGCTATGCAACGGCTGTCTGGGCAGGAACACTAGGGTGTATATTTTTATTGATGAGAAAAAAATGGGCTCGACCTGTTTTACTAGTTTCTCTTTTAGGCGTAATTGGACAACAAATCTATATGAAGTTTCTTAGTAATACATATGAAGTATACGGCGGTGCTGCAATGTTACTTCCTATAATGGTTATTATAATTGCAGTAGCCTTAGTCTTTTTTGCAAGACTGTCTGAAAGCAAACACTGGTTATTATAGTTAAATTTGTTAAGTATCCTTTTTTATTAACCCCTTGACGATAAAGACACTGTTTATTGTACTGTTTTAGCGTAAAATCTTACATTTACGCACTTTGTCGAAAAAATAAAATAAACGAAATATGAGCACGTTTTCTAAAATAAACCACAAGGTTCCCCAAGCCTTCTAACCTACTTTACTATGAATTCAATTTTACGAATACTGCCGTGGAAACGCATATTAGTGATGACTGTGTCAATTTTGGCTATACTTATCGTTTTTAATTTTTACGGATTATATACCAACAAGTTTTACTTCTTTAAGATTGATAATTATATTTTTCCAATTTTAACTTTAGTACATTTCGGATTTCTTTATGTGCTCTGGTTTAAAATTAAAGAAGAAGAAGTAGCAGATCCAAAAATGCGAAATTTGGAATATGCCTTATATGCTATTTTAGCAGTATATGTCTTTAAATTCTTCAGTACACTTTCAATTCTATTTAGTTATGGGCAATATGAAAATCACGTGATACCAGGAACTTTTATTCCAATAGGAATTCTGATACTTCTTTTATATGTTACATTAATCTGTTTAACCTTATTAGCCTTTAAATATCGTAAGGATAAAGTTGGAGAATATGAATTTGATGACATGAATCAACATATAGATTCGTGGGAATAAATTTCGAGAAACTATTATTAAACAAAAACTCCGATAAATAATTATCGGAGTTTTATTTTTTAGCTAAGAATTCAATTAATTTATCTAGTTACTGAACCACTAGGAAAACTTGCCGTTACGTTACTTACTATTTCTTGAACCCCCATAGCATCTTCTGCAATCATACCAGCTAATGGTTTTAATGTAAAAGGAGCTGGACTATTATCAGGAAAAGGTTCTATACTTATTACGGCTACTTTTCCTCTAACATCTGTTGGAAAAACTACATCGTCAGGAGCATTTTGAAGAAAGTCTTCCCCAGGATACATAGGTCCTGGATTGGCTCCACTAAAAGGAGCAGCTTCATCGGTACCTTCTACAGAGGTAAAAGTACCTGTAGTTAATGGTACACCATCTACCACTACCCATCCTTCATATTTCCATCCCGCTTCTAATTCTGGTAACTCAAGGCCTGCAACAGCACTTCCTGAACTATTATCTAGAAACCATATACCACTATACATTTCATTTTCGGCTCCAGTTCCTGTTGGTGCTGCAATAACAAATTTACCAGAAAGTGATTCAAATGTTGGAGCAACAGTACCGGTACCTAAATTAGCCGTATTGCCATCAAAATCACCTACAAAAATTTTGGTATCAGCCGGTGTTGGTGATGGATCTGGGTTTGGTTCAATAGAAAGTACAAAGGTAGTCGCTTCACTTAGTACTTGAGTATCCATTTCAAACTGTGTTTGCGAAAGATTTCCATTTGAGTCTACTGAAAATGTTCCTGTTGAAACTGGTGACCCATTTACAATTACCCAACCTTCATATAAATACGCTGAGCCCAGATCTTCCAATCCTGAAAGGTTAACAGTTAAATTTGAGGTCGAAGGAGTTGGAGTTTCTTCGGCATCATCGTTACTACACGAGATTGCAGTTAAGGCAAAAAATATACTTAGAATGCCAATTTTAAATTTTAGATTTATCATTATTGTTTGTTTTAATTATTGTACAAACTAACTATAGCGAAATAACAAGGTGATCACAGCTATTTAAACAATCGGTGTTTTTCTGAGATGAATTTGTGATATCTTATTTATATATAGTACCTACAACTACTATTCAAGCATTTTAAAAAAGAAAAAGCCTTAGCATAAGCCAAGGCTTTTAGATTATTTGTGCGTTATTGGTTAATTTGCCTCAATACTAATTTGAACCAAATTATAGCCACCTCTCAAATCAGGATGTCCTGCAACACCTTCATATGATTCAATTACTCCTTTGCCATATTGTACATCTTCAATATACATTACTCTTCTTATACTATTATTATCGTCGTCTGCACCTGTATTTGGACCCGATTGAAATGGAGCTTGGTCAACGCCTAAACCTATTGGTTGATCCATTTCAGTTCCTGCATCATACAGATATGCTTGATGTGTAATAGCATTGCCCGTTCTTGGTGTACCATCACCATTAAATAAATGGTAACCGCCATTATCGGTTGCAATAAACCAATCATTACTAAAAGCAAACATGGTATTAAATCCTAACTTATAACCAACTGGTGCATCCAATGTAAAAGTTAGACTCCCTCCTGGGCCTACAGGAGCCATTTCATTACTTTTTGCAGCTGGCATCAACAAGTCGTTCGTGATATATTCATACATTATTGAAGCATTTCCATCTTCAGCAATTTCTTCAACTCCACTTGATGGTATTGCTGGTTCACCTTGCGTAAATACTGGATCTGATTCTGAATTGTAGGCATAAACAATTCCAGGTGCTAATACAGTAAACGAAGAAGACATACGTAATGGAGCCCCTGTATCACAGGTAGCTGTTAACCAATCATATAAATTAGTAGGATTGCCTCTCAATGCAATTTCTGCTAAACCATGACCAGTATCTGGATATCCTGGAGTAAATAATGCATTGTCTTGTGCATGTACTACAGCAATACCCGGTGTTATTACAATAGGATCAGTTTCTACTTTGTTACCTCGTACATTTTCAATTTTTAATGAAAACGTCATCGTTGCTTCATCGTAGGACAGATAAACTTCAATGAATTCGGATACATCAGTTGTTACAATTCTAACTGTATTATCATCGTCTGGTTCACCAGCAGTAGCTCCATCTGGTTCAGATGTTCTAGTACTTGGATCTTCCTCCTCTACTCCTGCATCCCATAAATAAACTTGATCCGTTACATTACCTGTTACTGGCATGCCATCATCAAATAAAGCTATTCCCTCGGCTTTTGGCGCAAAAAACCAATCGTTAGAAACTACCGACATAGTAGCAAAACTTACCCTCCCTCCCGGAGCAGCCGCTTTTAAATCAATGGTGAAGAAGCAACCCGCGTCTGGTACCGGACCAGGTTCGGTAGCCGTATTATCCATATTAAAAATGGTAGCACTTAAATATTGAACTACATTTTTAATTGTAATGTTAAAGGTTGTTGTTTCTAGCTCCTCCATTACTTCAACTTCTGTAACTGCTTCAGTCTCTGGTTCTGTAGTGGCCTCGGTTTCTGTCTTTTGAGCTTCTGCAATTGTTTCAATTGGTGTATCCTCATCACAAGAATAAATTAGTGCAATTGACGCAATTACAATTAAGCTACGAAATGTTCTCAAGTTTTTCATTTTTAATTGTTTTTAGGATTATTTCTACAAACTAAACCTTATAACAATTTATCAGCGTCACAAAAACTTCAACTTCTATGTCGATCTTGTTAGGGTTTTGTGACCTTATCGACTATAGCAATAGCTTTCTGATTTATTTTTCTCATGAAAAGCGTAGTTTTCCATACATAAATTGCATTTTAACTTTAAAAAGTTACTTGTGATATCTATGTGATACTTTTTAACTTCTTTCGTAATCAATTAATTATGAAGCAAATACTAATAATAGAAGACGATCCAGAAATTATAAAACTTCTGGAAATTCATTTGACCGATTTAATCTATACGACCTCAAAAGCAACTGATGGGGCATTAGGATTAAAGATGGCGATGGATAATGATTATGATCTCATTATTTTAGACTTAACCCTTCCGTCTATGGATGGCATTGAAGTATGTAAGCGACTGCGTAAAGAAAAAAACACACCAATTATTATGCTTACTGCAAAGTCGGAAGAGATTGATAGAGTATTGGGTCTGGAAATTGGAGCTGATGACTATATCACAAAGCCTTTTAGTATTCGAGAGTTACTTGCAAGAATAAAGGCAGTAATGCGTAGAACCGATATAAAACAAACTACTACTAAAAATTCCGCAACTATATCTGTAGAGGGTATGTTGGTAGATATTGAAAAAAGAAAGGTTCTATTAAATAATCAACGTATAGAACTTTCGCCAAAAGAATTTGAGCTTTTGGTTTTAATGGCGTCAAATCCTGGACGGAATTACACGCGTACTGAATTATTAAATATTATTTGGGGTTATAATTTTGAAGGATATGAGCATACTGTTAATTCTCACATTAATAGATTGCGGGCAAAAATAGAATCTGATATGGCTAACCCAACTTATATTCTAACTACGTGGGGCGTTGGTTATAAATTTAATGAAGACATTGTATTATGAGCAAGTCAGAAAAAACATTAACTCCAAAATTAATTAAAAAGCTATGGGCGGCCTTTATTCTATTGGTATTGCTTATGGGGGCTTCTTATATATTAATTACAAATTACTTCGCTACAAAACACAATCAAGAAACAACGCAACGACTAAACGCTGATGTTGCCAACCATGTAATTGCAGAAAAATTTCAAAATGATTCGCCTTTCCTTGAGGACGGAAGCGTAAATAAAGAATTATTTGGTGATTTAATGCACGATATGATGGCTGTAAATCAGGGTATTGAGGTGTATTTGCTAAATGATGTTGGTGAAATATTGTATTCTGTAGTTTTGGATCACGATGCTGGAGCACCAACAAAAAGTGTTTCTTTAGCGCCCATAAAAACATTTATAGCTGCCAAAGGCAAGAAATTTGTTTTGGGAGATGACCCTATAAATCCGAATACGCAAAAGATTTTTTCTGCAGCTCCGTATACTGTTGATGGTAGAAATGGATATGTATACATTGTATTGGCTGGTAAGAAATTTCAAGAAGTAAGCAATACCCTCATGGGCCAGTATTTTGCTAAATTAGGTACAGGAGCTACCTTGTTGGCCATGCTTTTTACTGCACTTTTAGGATTATTAGCTATTTGGTTTATAACAAAGAATTTACGTTTAATTACAACTACCGTTCGAAAATTTCAAGAAGGTGATTTAGATGCTCGTATTGAAAATCCGGATAAATCCGATATTGCAATTTTTGCAAATTCATTTAATGAAATGGCAGACACTATAGTTGGTAATATTGACAAAATGCAATCTGTAGATTTATTACGTAGAGAATTGATTGCAAACGTTTCACACGATTTACGAACTCCTTTAGCAATCTTAAAAGGGTATATAGAAACGTTACAAATGAAAAGTGACACGCTAACCGAAACTGAAAAGGAAGAATATTTACAAATAACACATGATAATGTAGATCGACTTTCAAAATTGATAAATCAGCTATTCGAATATTCGAAACTTGAAGCGGAACAAGTGGTACCTGTTAAAGAACCTTTTTCTATAACCGAATTATCATATGATCTCATTGCTAAATTTAATGTATTAGCAGAAAAGAAATCGATTCGACTTCAATTAGAAAATCCCAAGGAAAACTGTATGGTTTTTGCTGATGTTAGTTTGGTTGAACGTGCATTGCAAAATTTAATCGAAAATGCCATAAAATATACCGAACCTAATGGTAAAGTGACACTATCATTAGAAAAAAAAGGTGGGAATGTAGAAATAAATATTACTGATACCGGTACAGGAATTCCTGTAAATGAACAACCATTTATTTTTGATAGATATAAACAAGTAGATAAAAATCCTAAAAAACAAGGATCTGGATTGGGACTTGCTATTGTTAAAAAAATAATGGAATTACACGATACTACAATTACCGTATTAAGTAAACCAAAGGAAGGAAGTACGTTTATTTTTAACTTACCAACATACCAACAAGTTTAGGGAAATTAATTGCTATGACAAGCGCCCTTTAGTATACTGAAGGGCTTTTCTAATTTTTATTAAGCAATTTTAATCAATGTACCCCGTTTGCTTTAAAACCCCTAAACCTAAAAAAATGAAATTCCGATACTTAACACTATTTGTTTTATCGCTTTTAATATTTCAATCATGTGCTAACGATGATGTAATCGAAAATGAACAAGAAACGGAAAACCCCACTGTAGAAGAACCTGAAGAAGAAGAAGAAGAAGAAGAGGAAGAGGAAGAGGAAGAACCAATAAATTCTGCACCTGAGGTCTTTGATCTTTTACTTTTGGAAAATGAAACTACCGAAGCTGAATTACAACCTACACTTAGCTGGGAAGCTGCAATTGACCCAGAAAATGATGCTGTAACCTATGATGTGTATCTAGACCAACTAGAAACCCCAACAACAAAAATTGCGGAAAACATTACGGAAACTGAATTAACGCTAACAGTTGATCTAGAAAAGTCAACAGTTTATTATTGGCGTGTAGTCGCGCATGATGTAAATAACGCAGAGGTACAAAGTAGAATTACATTCAATTTTACTACCAAAGGTATAGGTCTTTCAGATACGGCCGTTAAGACTGGTGAAGCATACATGCCTAGATTTAAACATGAAACCGTAGTGTTTCAAGGGAAAGTTTGGCTCATTGGTGGTTATGGTCAATTTTCTAATTTAGGTGATGGTGATGTATGGTCATCTACAAATGGAATAGATTTTACATTGGAAAATAAGAATGCTTTCAGTAAACCATTATGGCGACCTGTTTGTGTTGTTTTCAATGATAAAATTTGGCTATTCGGTGGCGAAAGCGGTGGTGATGTAATGTCTTCCACAAATGGTATTGACTGGGTGGTTGAATTAGAAGATGCGCCTTTTCAAGCAAGAGAAGAGCAATCAGTTACCGTTTGGAAAAATAAATTATGGGTTATTGGAGGTTTTGACCCGTACTATGAAGGTCCTTCAGAAGATATAAAAGAAACCAACGATGTTTGGTCTTCAGAAGATGGTGTTAACTGGACACTAGTAACTGATGATGCGGGATTTCCAGCTAGAAAAGGTCACTCAACAGTTGTATTTAATGACCAATTATATGTTCTTGCAGGTTACGGCCTTAATAGAACCACATCTACACCTTATGTAAGAAATGATATTTGGACATCCACAGATGGAGAAAATTGGACGGAAGTAAATGCAAATAACCTTTTTGATGGGAGACTTGGTCAAACTGCCTTTGTTTTTGAAAATAGAATTTGGTTGGTAGCTGGAGCAACGCTTGCACCTAGTGCCACCGATCCAAATTATTCTACATATACACCACAAAATGATATTTGGTTTACCGAAGATGGTGTTAATTGGATAGAACAACCTGCAAATTCAAATTTTGGAGCAAGACAAGAGCATGCTAGTGTTGTTTTTAACAACAAAGTGTTTATTAATGCTGGGTGGTATTTAGATGATGATTCTTCAACATATTTAAATGATATTTGGACTATTGAATAGACACATAAGAACAATTCAAAAACAGCCTTTATATTTCATTTATAAAGGCTGTTTATTTTATAAAGTAGATGCTTGAGTTTACAATCCACTTATATAGTTTCCGTACAAATCGTTGAACTGGTACCCCTCTGCAAAACGTTGTTTGCTCAACTTTTTATGAGCCACTAATCCCCATATGAGAAGTTCTTTTAAAAAATATACATCTTCTTTCTCATAGTTAGGCTGATATTCTTTTACAAGAATACTTAACTCTGGTATACCATCTAAAGCTCGTTTATATTCTTCGTCGGTAAAATCGTCAAGCAATTCAAAACCTTCACTTTCTTGAAAAAACCAAGACAATAAATTATCGTATGGCGTTACTGCATCTTTTCGTTCTAACTTGTTAATGGCAGTAAAAAATTTAGGAAACAATTCTTTTACTGCATCATCAATTAAAATAGTAGCAACACCATCTGCTCCCTCCTGCTCTCCTTCATAAACCAATTCTATTTTTCCAGTAATTGCTGGTATTACACCTAAAAAATCACTTAATCGAATTGTAGTACTATCTGCCCCAGATAATAAAGCTCTCCGTTCTGCTGTGCTTAATAAATTTTCGAATGCCGTAATACTGGTTCTGGCACTAACCCCACTTTTTGCATCTACATACTCGCTGTCACGAGCCGAAAAACTAATTTGTTCAAGCAAATCTTTTGCTAAATCTGGTACATACACAACATCTGTTTGTCGTTTATCTAGGTTTGATTCTTGTGCTGTGATTTTTCGAGCGGTTTGAATATCATCGGGGTAATGTGTTAATATCTGAGAACCTATTCTATCTTTTAGAGGCGTTACAATACTGCCTCTATTCGTATAATCTTCCGGATTTGCTGTAAATACAAATTGCAAATCAAGAGGTAATCTTAATTTAAATCCCCTAATTTGAATATCCCCTTCCTCCAAAATATTAAATAGTGAAACTTGAATTCGTGCTTGTAAATCGGGCAGTTCGTTGATTACGAAAATACAACGATTCGCACGTGGTATCATTCCAAAATGAATTACGCGGTCATCGGCATAAGACAACTTTAAGTTTGCTGCTTTTATAGGGTCTACATCACCAATTAAATCAGCTACTGTAACATCAGGCGTTGCGAGTTTCTCATAAAACCGTTCACTACGATGCAACCATGTAATTGGAGTGTCATCACCTTTTTCTTTAATCAACTCCAAAGCATATCGAGACATCGGTGCCAGCGGATCGTCATTAATTTCAGATCCTTCCACCACCGGAATATATTCATCCAATAAATTAATCATCAATCGAGCTAGCCTCGTTTTGGCCTGACCTCTTAATCCTAATAAATTAATATTATGTCGTGAAAGAATTGCCCGTTCCAGTTCTGGAATTACACTGTCTTCATAACCCCAAACACCTTCAAAACTATCTTTACCTGCTTTTATATTTTCTCGTAAGTTATCACGCAATTCGTCTTTGATGCTTTTGCTTTCATAACCCGCTTTTTTTAATTCTTTTAATGTGGTAATTTCTGTATGTTTCAAATTCATAAGCTTTTATTGCAATTATTTTTTTAGAATAGGAATTGTTCGCTTCATTTCAATCGGATTCTTAATTCGTACTTGAATGCTTAAATACTCCCATGTTCCACCCATTTTTTGTGCCAACACATCCATGTTAGCTTTAATTTTCTTTTCCTTTTTATCTCCTTTTACTTTTATAGTTATAGCAACCGAATCTCCTGTTTCTGAATAACCAACCGAACCTTCTATCATATCAAATTTACCCATGGATTCCAATTCGCCAAATAATGCTGTTATTTCTGAATTCTGCTGTGTAATTGCTAATGCACCTTCTGCAATTTCTGGTTCTGCATATGCCTTTGCTAAATATGCTACATTGCGTGGTAATTCTTTAGGCAAGGTTGAAATAAATAAGCCCATACAAATTAGAATAATTAGTAGCAACCATGTTCGCTTTTTCTGATACCATAATCTATTTTGTTCGCCCATTTTTATTTTAGTCAATTATTTAGACTTATTGCTATAGCTGTTATTTTAGTCTTTTTCTTCTATTATTTTCATAGTCTTCAAAAATCATTTCACCCAAACCTTTTAAACCTGTAAAAAAGGCTTTGCCTTTGTTCGCTTCCGTAAATTCACGAATAAATTTCATTAAGTAGGGATCCTGTGCAATCATAAAAGTCGTAATCGGAATGTGTAACTTTCGCGCTTGTCGCGCCATGTTGTAACACTTCTCAACTATATAATCATCCAAGCCAACACTATTTTTATAATAAGTTCCATCAGGTAATCGCAAACAACTTGGTTTGCCATCGGTAATCATAAAAATTTGCTTGTTGGTATTCCGCTTTCTTCGTAACATATCCATTGCCAATTGTAAACCAGCAACCGTATTTGTATGATACGGACCTACCTTTAAATAGGGTAAATCTTTTATGGGGATGGGCCAAGCATCATTACCAAAAACTAAAATATCTAAAGTGTCTTTAGGGTAACGTGTCGTAATTAATTCCGCCAAAGCCATGGCAACTTTTTTAGCAGGAGTAATACGATCTTCACCATATAAAATCATACTATGGCTAATATCAATCATTAGTATAGTACTCATTTGCGCTTTGTGCTGGGTGTCTTCTACTACCAGATCATTTTCATCTAAATTAAAACTACCTATACCATGATTAATTTGCGCATTTTTTAAACTCTCGGTCATGGAAATATGTTCGAGACCATCTCCATAACGGTATTCCCGAAAATCTCCTGTATGTTCATCGCCTTGACCAGATTTTCCGGTTTTATGATTGCCCGCACCACTTCGTTTTAATTTTCCAAAGATTTGATCAAGCGCACGTTTTCTAATAATTCGCTCCATTTTAGCAGTAATGGATATCGATCCTTTTCCACTACCATTTTCTCCTTCATCGCCCTCCTCACCTACATCATTTCCACCATCTTCAAATTCTTCTTGAATATAACCTTTGGCTTTTAATTCTTCAATAAAATCGTCAATGGTATAATCATCGGTTGTTAATTCATATTCCTTATCCAATTCGCGCAACCAATCAATCGCCTCATCAAAATCTCCTGAAGTGTGCGTAATCAATTCTTGAAAGATTTCAAAAAGCTTTTCAAACGGAGTTTGTTCTGGGGCTTCGTAAGGTGTAAACCGAAATCCTTGTCTTGTTGTCATAGCCATAGTATAAATTTAAGATATTTGAACTGTAGTATCTTGCTTTTTAGGAAAAGTTAACTTTCAGAAATTTGATTGCGCTCTGTTTCTTGGTCGTTAAAATTGCTGTAAATTAACAAGCTCACTTTATGGATATACCAGACTATTTTCTAGAAAAACAATGTGCAGGATTCTTAAACACCCCCGAACTGTGGAATTCCACTCAATTTGGTGTGCAACAATTTAATTTCCCAGCAATTGAATTAACTAATTTCTCGCCTAATCCTATTCCTCAAAATATCCGTTTGGGGCACCAACTAGAATATATCTGTAAACAGTTGCTAAACTACTCGAATCGTTATACAGTTTTGCTACACAATTTTCCCATATATAAGGATAAGCAAACCCTGGGTGAAATTGACTTTATACTTAAGGATACTAAAACAAAAGAACTTATTCATCTAGAATTAACCTACAAATTCTATATTATAAACTCCGAAATTTTAGATCCGCTACAATGTTTAATTGGGCCAAATAAACGTGATTCTTTTCTAGCGAAGTTGGAGAAAATTAAAAATAAACAATTCAAACTATTGCATTCATATGAAGGTGCTAAAGCGCTTGAAGAAAATGCTATAAATAATGCTAACATTAAACATCAAGCGTGTTTTAAAGGCCAACTATTTAAAAAACATGGTACAGCAACCAGCCTCATACAACCCTTAAATAATAATTGTATTGTTGGATATTGGTTGCGCTTCAATGATTTTATAAGTGATGCATTTAAATCTTTTCAATATTATATTCCATCGAAATCGGAATGGGTTGTTGAACCGCAAAATGCAGTGCAATGGACATCATATTTAAATACTAAGGATACACTTACAACGCATATGCTTAATAAAAACTCACCTATGGTTTGGATGAAAAAATCAGAAAACCATTTTGAAAAGTTCTTCGTAGTGTGGTGGTAAATTAAGCGCAATGAAAAAGTGGATTATCGCACCAAAGAGATAACCCACTTTAAACACTAAAAAAAATTATTCAAAAGTATAGCTACGCTTGTTTACTTCTACTAATCTAAAATACCCGTGTGCGTAATCTTCCGGATTAGCTAAATTTACAACATTACCTTTTACGCCTACCGGTGTAGCTTGAAATAAGCCTACACCACCAATCTGTTCAATTAAAATATCCATATAATTATAGTAATCATTAGAGATACCATACATTTCTATTTCCAATACATCTCCAGGTTGTAATGTTTCTATTTCATCGGTTTCATCATCTTCGTCTATTTCATACCACCAATCAATTTCGTTTCCATTTACAAATTCATCATGGCCTACTTCAAAATCGGGTAAAAGATTACCTTGTTTTTGAAACTTGAAAAGGTAAAAATTCTCCTCATCAATAGGGTCGTTAAAAATTATATGTGCTTCTAGTTCTTCATCATTAAATCCATCTTCTCGGTCTTGAAAAATATCAGTTATTTCTGGTACCGCTGTCATGGTCTCTTGCGCAGTATATAAAGTACCATTATAGGTAATTTCTAAAGTGTACGACTGCCCCATTACGGGTACAAATTCTGTTGTTGTATAACTTCCATTATTCTGATCTGCAAAAATAAATTCGGTACCATTAGCATCGTTCGTAATTTTTACAATTGCTCCTGTTACTTGAGTATCTGTTGCGGTATCGAAAAAATCTGTAGAGGTTCGCAATACAATTGTTTGTTCGTTTCCAGCGGTTCCTTTTTCCCAATCAATAGATGCTTCTACTGTTAATCTTGTTTCATCTGACTGTACGGTTACGTCAATTACATCGGTACAAGAAACAAATGCAACTGCGAAAAATAAGACCGTTAATTTTATATAGCTTTTCATGTTCTTAAAATTTAAAATTGTAGGTTAATGAAGGTACAATACCAAAAATTGCAGTTCTAGTGGCTTCGTTAGCGCCTGTTTCTACATTCTGCCCAAAAGAAATTGAGGCCGCATTTTTACGGTTATAGGCATTATAAATACCCAAAACCCACTCGCCTTTAAATCTCTTTTCTGGTTTTCTATTTGGTTTATAATTTACCGAGAGATCTAAACGATGGTATGCCGGTAAGCGATCTGAATTTCTTTCGGCGTAACTGGCAACCGATATTCCTTCGTATTCGTATTGGCCGTTCGGATAGGTTACAGGTCTTCCGGTCTGAAAAACAAGATTGGCACCAAAACTTAATTTATCATTTAATTTGTAAGCGCCAGAAACAGATATATCGTGGGTTCTATCGTAATACGAATCGTACCATTCTCCATCGTTAATACCCAAGCCTCCCGCGGTGCCTCCTGGTGTGCGTTGCTCAGATTTTGATAAGGTATACGCAACCCATCCAGTAAAATCACCTTCGTTTTTTCGAAGCAATAATTCCAAACCATAGGCCCTAGATTCACCATTTAAAATCTCAGTTTCTATGGTATTTTGTCCTATTAAATCTGAACCATCAATATAGTCGATTCTATTATCTGTATTCTTAAAATAAGTTTCAACTTCTAAAGAATAAGCTTTGTCTTTAAAATTTCTAAAATAGCCTAAAGCATACTGATTGGATAATTGGGGTTTTATAAATTTCCCACTAGGTGTCCATACATCTAAAGGTGTTGCCGAAGAAGTATTTGATAACAAATGAATGTATTGCGCAACTCTAGAGAAACCTGCTTTTAATGAAGAAACCTCATTTAATTCGTAGGCTAAAGAAACGCGAGGTTCAAAATTTGTAAAGCTCTCAACACTTTCACTTTTTTCGTAATACGTTTCACCAACAGAAGTACCTCTTTCGTAAATATCTAAAGACGGGTTGTAAACTACAGGTTGATCATTGGCATAGTCAACTAAAGACTGCCCCCCAAACCTTGTAAAACCACTTATTCTAAGACCGTACTGTGCATTTAAACGATCAGTTAATTTATGTTCTGCATTAACATATACGCCACTCTCAAATGCTTTTTTGCGATCTAAAGTATATTCATTTACTGCAGAAGTTTCTGAAGTGGGATTGATCTGACCTGGATCAAAATCGTAATAAATACCACTAAGCCCAAAATCTAATTTAAAGGCATCTGAGAAGTAATATTTTAAGTCGTATTTTAAATTGTAATTATTGATAGACGATAACCAATCAAACTCAGCAGCAGTAATACCTAGTTTGTAATCGTATTTACTCGCAATTAATGATAAGTTAGAAAAAAGCTTTTCATTAAAAATATGATTCCAGCGTAAGTTTCCGGTTGTATTACCATATTGCGCATCAAAAGTATCACCGATATTAAAAGCATCTCTACCAAAATACCCGGACAGGTATAATTTGTTGTTATCGTTTATATTGTAATTGGTTTTTAAATTCAGGTCATAAAAACTAACGCTGTTGTCTTCCCCGGCTGCTTTTAATAATAGATCGGCATACGAGCGTCTACCAGCAATAATAAACGATCCTTTTTCCTTAAACAAAGGAGCTTCTATTGCTAAACGACTAGATATAATTCCGATGCCTCCGGTTGCTTCGAATTTTTTACTATTGCCATCTTTTTGGCGTACATCTAGTACCGAAGAAACACGACCACCAAAACGAGCAGGAATTCCACCTTTATACAGTTTTACATCTTTTATGGCATCGGCATTAAACACTGAAAAGAAACCAAACATATGCGAGGTATTGTAAATAATAGCCTCATCAAGTAGTACTAAATTCTGATCTCCGGCACCACCACGTACATGAAAACCGCCAGTACCTTCACCATTATTGGTTACACCTGGTAACATCTGAAGCGATTTTAAAACATCTACTTCACCCAATACAACTGGCATTTGTTTTACAGTGGCAATATTCATTTTTGCCACACTCATTTCTGGCTTTTTTAATATGGCTCTTTCGGGTTCTTCGGCAGTAATGACCACCTCTTCTAATTCGTTAGCAAATTCAGCAATTTCAAAATCTAATTTCTGATTACTGTTTAAGGAGACTTCCTTATTAATTTCGGTATATCCTAAATAGGAAATATTTAAAGTGTATTCGCCTTTAGGCGCCGTTAAGGAATAAAAACCATATTCGTTCGTTATTACGCCAAGTGTAGTACCCTTTAAAAATACCGAAGCTCCAAATAAGGTTTCGCCATTACTTACATCGGAAATAGTACCGCTAAGCGTGTAGCTCTCTTGGGCACTAAGCGCAGTACTTAAAAGCACGGCTAATAGCATAAAAAGCTTGATTTCTTTTGATTTTTTAAACATTGATTTTTTCGTTTTTTATTGATGTTTTAATTTTTAATTACTGTTTGAAAGACAAAGCAAAAAAGTAAAGGTTGCACCCCAATGAAATTATTTTTTTAAAACCGCTAATTGGGCGGCAAAAATAACCTTTAATGAACGTTTCTTGCGCTATCTCATCTTCAGAATTTGGAATGTTTGTATGGTTTTGATGCCATTTGTTACAAGAGGCTCACCTTTTATTCCTGTTGATAAGTAAGTTTCTTGCGAAAATGGAAAAACATTAGATTTGTAGGAGGACTACAAAAAGGCTAAATGGAATAGTACGTTTAGCCAATTGTTGTACTTAATTAAAAACAACCGAATTAATAAATGGAATTACCTAAATATCACGAAACTTTTATGCCGATTTTAGAAACACTTAATTCGATTGAAACGATAAGCAGTCGAGAATTAGCAGTTAGAGTTCGAGACAAATATTATTCGGATTTACCGAAAGAACTTTTAGATATTAAAACAAGTACTGGTGCAAATACATTGATTGACCGAATACTTTGGGGAAAATCGTATCTGAAAATGGGAAAGTTTGTATTCTATCCAAAGAGAGGAGTTGTTAAAATCGGAGATAAAGGAAAACAAGCTTTAGCAAGTGGACAATTGTTATTGTCCGACCTACAAAATGACCCTGATTTTATTCAGCATCGCTCTTCAGTTAAAAGTAAAAAAGAAGACAAAACCGAATTAGAAACTGTTGATGTAGCCAATGCCTCACCTCAAGACCTAATCGATACAGGATTCGAGACAATTGAAACTGAAGTAAAAACTGAACTTCTCGAAAAACTTAAAGAACTTGATCCTTATTTCTTTGAAAAAGTGATATTAATTTTACTCAAAAAAATGGGATATGGAGATTTTATTGAAACTTCGAAATCTGGTGATGGTGGGATAGACGGAATCATTAACGAGGATAAACTTGGTCTTGAAAAGATTTACACCCAAGCAAAACGATACAATGAAAATAAAGTACGTGAAAAGGATATTCGAAATTTCATTGGAGCAATGAGTGGAGATACCTCAAAAGGAGTGTTTATAACAACATCAACATTTGACGATTCAGCTATTAATAAAGCAAGAGAAGCTCATCATTCAATTATCTTAATTGATGGACATAAACTGGTCGACTTAATGCATGAATACAATGTTGGTGTTCAAGTAAAAACAATTTACGAAGTGAAAGAAATTGACAACGATTTCTTCGAGGGTGAATAAAAATGTCTAAGCCCAACAATGTATAACCGCAATTACGTCGGATTCGACTACATCCGAATCGACGCGGAGTTGCAAAAGTTAATTCTAAACCCAAAACTAACACATATAAACTCTTAACTGATGGTTATACGAGACCGTTGTGAGTAATTAAAAATAGGAAATGAACTTAGAGCAAATCAAAATAGATAATTTCAGAAGTGTTGAAGTTGAAACCATTGACTTCAAACCGATAAATAAATCAAATACATATTGTTTATTAGGAATAAATGAATCAGGGAAAAGCAGCATTTTGAAAGGTATTTCACTGTTTGATGGTTTGACACCGAGTTACCCTGAGGATTTTTTTGATGATCTAGAACCGGTTAAGGTGAGCCTTCTATATTCAGTTGGAAAAATCCATAATTCTATTTTACGCTCAAAACTTACTAAGGATTTTGATTTTCCAAAAGAAATCGCAGCTAAAGTTGAAGTAAAATCGGTAGAATTAAGTGTTGAATATGAGCCAGAAGATTCGACTTCAAAAGAATATATTGAAAAGTTAACTTTTAAGGTTAGCAACCTTAAAGGTTATCAAATAAACGGAGGGAAGCTTGAAAAAATATCTAAAACTGAAGAAGAAAGTGAACCAATAGATTTTCAAGAATTTTTTGAAGAACATTTGCCAAAATTCTTTTGGACTTATTCTCATGATATCAATTTTTGGGAGTCCAGTGATCAATATCTAATTCTAGATGAAATTGACCTTTCGGAATTTGCCAAAGAACCAACAAAAACTTCTATTCCATTAAGGAATTGTTTCATTCTATCGGGTATCCCAAAAGATAAAATAGAAGCAAAAATAGAGAAGCTGTCCTCCCCGGCTCGAATAAGAAATTTAGAGTCTTTACTGAGCGAGAAGGTTACTGAACATATTAATGAGGTTTGGCCTGAACATCCGATTGAAATAAAATTTGAAATCAACAACAATAAAGTATCTCTTTTAATCGAAGATGTTGGAGTAAAGCACAAAGCAAAAACAACGAGCCAAAGAAGTGATGGATTCAAGCAATTTATAAGCTTCCTACTTACACTTTCAACCGAAAGAGTAAACCAAAATTTAAGAAAATCGATTATGCTACTTGATGAGCCAGAGACTCACCTACACCCTCAAGCCCAGATTAATTTAATGAAGGAACTTATTAAACTAACAACTGATTTGAAACACATTGTCATTTATGCAACTCATTCAAATTACATGATTGATAAAGTGAATCTCGACAGAAATATCAAAGTGTTTAAGAGAAAAAATGAGACAACGAAACTTGAGAAAATATCGAAATCGAAGAGCTCATATTCAGAAGTCAATTATACTGTATTTGAGATTGCCACAACTGATTATCATAATGAGTTGTATGGTTATCTTGAAGATGTTCATCCGTCCAAACTAAATGGTGTTGAAAAAGATAGAAATTGGATTAATGAAAAATCAGGTAAAACCGAATCTGTTTCTCTCCCTAAATATATCCGTAATGCGATTCATCATCCTGAAAATAATTCTAACCGAGCATTCACGGCTGCCCAGCTAAAAAAATCAATTGAAATGTTGAGAAAATTGAAGTATAAATAAAACTACTCACAACAAAACCTCCGATGAAAAGCCCTAGTCCAATTCTCTATAGTTAATTACTATTTTATTTTTGCTTTAAACTACCTTTTTTCTTTATAAAAGAACAAAGAAAATAGCACAAAATAAAACGGTGACGAACCCCGCAATAGCGGCGTTAATATTAATTTGTTTGTCTTCTGATTAAAGGTATAACAATCTGTAAAACAAGTTATAAACCATACGGGCTTTGGGCTTATTCGAAAGGTTTATGTATTTTTAGATTGTTGTAAAATCTTTGCTATTTAGCTTTTTGATTAATCGCGAAAAATAGTACACCTAAAGTTTTTGCTAGGTACATTTTACAAAAGTAAGTGCATCTTCCCTCCTGCACTAGGCTTGTTTCGAGCATTGCATCAATATTCTAAAACGTACATTTATGAAATTTAAAAATGAATCGTCAAGGAGAGTTTTTATTCAAAATACAGGACTTTTAACCGCTTTGTCCTTTTTTGGACTTTCCAATCTGTATGGAACAAACAAGGATTTAATAGTCACTTCAAAGGGTGAACTGAATGCCAGTTCCAAAAAACTCATGGCCTTATTAGGCATAAAATATCCTATAATACAAGCGCCTACAGCAGGACCAGCAACTGAACCCTTAGCTATAGCAGTCGCAAATTCTGGAGCTTTGGGTGCTTTACCCTTAACATGGGTCTCACCGGAATTATCGTATGAAAGAATTAATAATGTTGCTTCGCAAACTAAAGGGTCATTTTTTGCCAATTATGTCCTGAACTTTCCGCCAAATTCCCTAGATAAAGCTATTGAGGCCGGCATCAAAGTCATTCAATTCTCATGGGGTATTCCTGACGATGAAACTGTCGAAAAATTAAAAAAGAATTCTATAAAAATGGGGATACAAGTAGTGAGCAAAGAAAATGCACTACAAGCATTGGAAAAGAAACCCGATTATTTGGTCTGCCAAGGTACAGAGGCGGGCGGACATGTGCACGCTTCTATGCCATTAATGAAGGCGCTTGAAGAAGTATTATCTGTTGCTGGAGCAACACCTGTTGCGGCATCTGGGGGAATTGCAACAGGGCATGATATTCGAAAGTGTATTGAAAAAGGTGCAGCAGCTGCTGTCTTAGGTTCCAGGTTTGTAGCCACAAAAGAAAGTATTGCGCATAATGCGTATAAAAATGCCCTCGTTAACTCAAATAAAGAAGACACGGTTTTCACCGTATGCCTTAATAAAGGTTGGGAAAATGCTACCCACAGAATACTAAGAAATAGTACTTTCAAAATGTGGGAGGCTGCTGGTTGCCCCCAACCTGGTTTTCGCCCTGGTGAGAAAGATATCGTCGTTGAAGAAAAAAATGGAACGAAACTAGAAAGGTACAGTGGGAATGTTCCCACCCAAACAACAAAAGGTGATGTTACTGCAATTGGCATGTACGCTGGTATGGGGATTGATGCCATTAAGGACATACCTTCTGCAGCGGAATTAGTAGAACGCCTCTGGAAAGAGTTTGAAAACTAAAAATTCGATTGCCAATACATATATCATTTATTGTAGTTCTCGCCCACTTCTGAAAATCCCATCGGTTTTTCAATTCGGTGAATATTTGCTAATTTAAGTGTATAAGCCGTAGATTTTTTCACAAGAGATTTTGAATTTTAGACCGCATAATTATGTCTAAGAAAATAAAAAAACCTGTCGCCCCTATTGTATTAAGACCGGCATACATAAATGACCTTGCATTGTTAAAGTACTGGGATACAAAACAGCATGTTATTGATTGTGATCCTGACGATGAATGGAATTGGGAATTGGAACTTAAACGAAACCCCAATTGGAGAGCGCAATTAATGGCTGAATTGGATGGAATTCCGATAGGTTTTATACAAATAATTGACCCGTATTTGGAGGAAACAAAGTATTGGGGAAATGTTGAACGAAACAAAAGGGCCATAGATATTTGGATTGGGGAAGAACAGAATCTGAACAAAGGATACGGTACTGCAATGATGAAAATCGCTATTCAAAAATGTTTTGAAAATTTAATGGTTGATGGAATTTTAATTGACCCTCTAAAAGCTAATATAAAGGCACATCGCTTCTATAAAAAGTTAGGATTTGAGTTTATTGAGGAAAGAAATTTTAATCAATCGGTTTGCTACATTTACGAATTGAAAAGAAAGTAATCGATTTAAAAAATGATTTCACAAGCAAATGCTATTAAAATAATGCTCTATCTTTTGATAGCCATATTACTTTTTCATGTGTGTATTCTACTAAAAATAGTACCCTATGAGAATACTTGGGGCGGCCGATTAAATAGTGATTCCGAGATGTATGTTTTTGAAACTATTTCCATACTCGTAAATATATTTTTAATCGCATTACTTTTAATCAAAGGCCAGTTTATTAAAGCGTTTATACCCATGAAACTTGCTAATATTATTTTATGGTTTTTCTTTGTGCTGTTTGTACTGAATACAATCGGAAATATTTTTGCTAAAACCAATTTTGAGAAATTCTTCACATTAGTAACAGTTGCTTTTTCAGCTTTAATTTGGATAATTCTTAGGAAAGAAAAAAATACAACAAATAACACTAACAAATAGCAATAAAAGCTATACTCCTATTCATTGGGTTTGCGTATTTTTAGAAACCTGAAAAAAAAACGTTACCGACCAGTTCGCGTAAACGATATAAAACACCAATAACTAAAATTAATATTCTAATGAAATCAGACAGAAGAAAATTTCTTAAAAATACGATTATGACCGGTGCTGGAATCGCATCTTTTGGAGGAGCTTCAGCGATGTTTGCAAATTCTTTGCATACCACCTCGCAACCACAAATTATTAAAGCGACATCCAACTATAAAAAATTAGTAAATAAAGCGTCCATTCGTTTTTCTGTAATCGGATTAAATCACGGTCATATTTACGGTCAAGTTGCTACACTTTTAGCTGGTGGCGGAACCTTGGTTGCTGTTTTCGCTAAAGAAAAAGATTTACTAGCATCATTTATGAAAAAATATCCTGATGCTAAAATTGCTAAAAGCGAAGAAGAAATTTTAGAAGACAATAGCATTCAATTAATTGCGAGTGCCGCTATACCTGTAGAACGTGCTCCATTAGGAATTCGCGCTATGAAAAATGGTAAAGATTTTATGGCAGATAAACCCGGTATTACAACCTTAGCACAACTCGAAGAAGTTCGAAAAGTACAGAAAGAAACAAAACGTATTTATTCTATAATGTATAGCGAGCGTCTTGGTAATAGAGCCACTATAAAAGCTGGCGAACTTGTTAAAGCAGGTGCTATTGGTAAGGTGGTTCAAACCATAGGATTAGGTCCCCACCGCATGCGGCCTGAATCGCGTCCGGATTGGTTTTTTAAGCTGGATAAGTTTGGCGGAATTTTAACGGATATTGGATCGCATCAAGCTGATCAATTTTTACATTTTACAGGTTCTACAGAAGCAGCAATTGTAGCATCGCAAGTAGGCAATTTTAATAATTCTCAATATCCCGAATTTCAAGATTTTGGTGATATGATGGTGAAAGGAAATCACGGGACGGGATACATACGTATAGATTGGTTTACACCCGATGGTTTAAATACTTGGGGTGATGGTCGCTTAACTGTTTTAGGAACGGAAGGTTATATGGAATTGCGAAAGTACACTGATATTGGTGGACGCGATGGCGGTAACCATTTAATTTTAGTGAACCAAAAGGAAACTAAATATTTTGATTGTAGTGAAGTGTATTTACCTTATGGTGAACAATTAGTAAGTGATGTAGTAAATAGAACCGAAACAGCCATGACGCAAGACCACTGTTTTCTTGCCACAGAACTTGCTTTAAAAGGTCAAGCGAAAGCTACAATGCTTTAAATAAATATTAAATAGGGTATTTACATACCAATCGTAACTCGTACCTAATGAAAAAAGCAGTAATTATTTATGTCGCCCTTTTTTTCCACTTTCAGTTTTTTGGACAAAAATTAAGAGCAAGAGATTTAGGGGTACCATTTGTTGGTACTACCGGTACCTTTAATGCAATTACAGATGTTAAAGGAGTGGAAGTTGGTTATAGTACACTAATTTCTGGCAATGGAGAAAACAAAGTAGGTGAAGGACCAGTAAGAACAGGAGTTACTGCAATATTTCCTAGAGGCAAAGCTAAAAAGTATAGTCCGGTATATGCCAACTGGTATAGCTTAAACGGTAATGGTGAGATGACGGGTACTACGTGGGTGACCGAATCTGGATTTTTAGAAACTCCAATAATGATTACCAATACAAATAGTGTTGGTGTTGTTAGAGATGCCGTATTAAAATGGTATGTAGACACCGATTGGTACAGCGGTGAAGATTGGTGGTATACCTACCCTGTTGTTGCTGAAACTTATGATGGTTTCTTAAATGACATTTATGGTTTTCATGTGAAAGAAAAACATGTTTTAGAAGCCATAAAAAATTCATCTAGCGGTAAGATTGCTGAAGGAAATGTAGGTGGTGGTACCGGTATGATGTGTTTGGGCTTTAAAGGGGGTACAGGTACTTCTTCGCGCGTATTTAAAATTAAAGATACTACGTATACCGTTGGTGCAATTGTACAATCTAACTTTGGTGCCAAAAGAAATTTATCAATAGCTGGTGTTCCTGTCGGACTTGAATTAAAAGATACTTTTAACTATAAATTTAACGCTCCCCCAAAATCTAGAAGACAAGAAGGTGACGGTTCTATTATTGTTATTGTAGCAACTGATGTACCATTATTACCACATCAATTAAAAAGAATTGCCCAAAGAATTCCTTTAGGTGTTGGTATTGTAGGAGGACGTGGCAGCAATGGTTCTGGAGACATCTTTTTAGCTTTTTCAACTGCTAATGAAACTGCTTTTAACAGAGAAGAAACTACCACCGTAAAAACCATGTCTAATGACCGTTTAATGCCTGTTTTTGAAGCAACTGTACAAGCCGTTGAAGAAGCGATTATCAATGCGATGGTGGCTGCCGAAACTATGGAAGGCATTAACGGAAACAAAGCGTACGCACTACCCCACGATTTACTGATTAAGACCCTAAAAAAATACAATCGATTCAATGAAAAATAGCTGAAATGTATTTTTCAACACGCTTCAAAAATTAAAATATAAAAGTTCTTTTAGTTTAGGTAACTACCATAAGGCAAATCCTTAATTTAGCAGTACCAAACCAAGAAAAATAAGTTACGTGAAGGTTGATGGGTTTGTTTTATCTATTATAGCCGTAATTGGCTTAGCATATGTTTTTCCGCAATGGGGAATTCCAGAAAGTAAAATACCAATTGACACTATTAGTGCGATAGGAATTGCATTAATATTCTTTTTTTATGGACTTAAATTGAGTCCAGAAAAATTAAAATCGGGTGTTAAAAACTGGAGATTACATGTACTAATTCAGGCCTCCACATTTTTAATATTTCCAGTACTAGTTTTAGCTTTTCAACCTTTTATAAAGAATCAAGAACAAGAATTAATTTGGATAGCCTTCTTTTTCTTGGCCGCACTTCCATCAACTGTTTCATCGTCTGTAGTAATGGTGTCAATTGCTAAAGGTAATATACCTGCTGCCATTTTCAACGCTAGTATTTCGGGAATAATAGGTGTTTTACTCACACCATTATGGATGGGGTTATTTGTGCAACAAGCTGATGCTAATTTTAGTTTTACAGCTATTTATGTGAAGCTTATCGTACAAATAATTTTACCCGTAATTATAGGTGTATTGTTACAGCGCTACTTTGGAGAATTTGCAAAAAAATACAACAAACAATTAACCTTGTTTGACAAATCGATTATACTTTTAATTATATACAAAAGCTTTGCTATTTCGTTTCATGATAGAATATTTAGCGCTGTTTCGGCACTAGATTTATTACTACTCTTTATAGCTGTTTTAATTTTGTTTGGACTTCTTTTTACTTTAACAGGTTACTTGGCTAAGCAAATGAATTTTGATACCGAAGACCAAATTACTGCCCAGTTTTGCGGCACCAAAAAATCGTTAGTACATGGTACGGTATTTTCGAAAATAATTTTTGGTAATATCGCCACTTTAGGAATTATTCTTTTACCACTGATGTTGTATCACGCCATTCAATTATTGATAATTAGTATCGTAGCCTCAAAATTAAGTGCCAAGACTAAATAAAAAAGAATGTTTAGACATCAAGGTAAAAGTAGAACATTAGAACATAACATTCGTATTGCTACAATTTTATCATTTGTTGCAGGACTAGTAAATGTTACTGGATTTTTAGCTTTTACGCAATTAACCACAAATGTGACCGGCCATTTCGCACTTTTTATGAGTGATGTAGCCAATTTTGAAGTTTGGAAAGGAACTGTTTACTTCCTATATATTTTTTCATTTCTCTTTGGCTCTTTTTTATCAAGCTTCTTAATTGAATTTTATAAAGAGAACAAGAAATTAAATGTGTTTGTTATACCTACTCTAATTGAGTGTTTAATTTTAGTTTCAGTTTCAATTATTACGTATACTGGAGAATTAAATTCTCCTAACCTAATTGTTTGCTTACTACTTTTTGCAATGGGTGTTCAAAATTCATTTGTGACAAAAATCTCTAATGCCATTGTAAGAACTACCCATTTAACAGGGTTGTTTACAGATTTAGGAATTGAATTGTCGCAATTATTTTTTCCCAAAACTCATCCATATACTTATAAAATAAAAGCAACTATAAAGCTAAGAGTTTATATCATCTGCTTCTTCTTTCTCGGTGGAATAATTGGTGGGTTTTTATATTCAAGATTAAATTTAAAATTGAATACGTTAATATTTGGAGCAGTAATTTTGTTTACCAGCTTATTTTATGACGATATGCGTTACAAGTTTATACGTACGAAAAGAAAGTTTAAACATAGAAAAAACAATCTATAGCTGATTATTAATTTGTAAAGTTCTTCTTTTTTTAGTTCCATATTAATTACAAACATTTTCTGCAAATAAGTAGTACTTCCGGTGTGTCATTGGTAATGATTTTTGTTATTTTAGTACATACAACTCAGCGCTTTATTTGTATTCCCCACGCAACAAGATAGTTCTAAGAAAACCAAACATTTAATTAAAATTCCATGACCAAAAATTTTTTCTTTTTAACGCTAATATGCTGTATGTCTTATTTGTCTTACGGACAAGTAAAAGAAGAACTAATACAAAGTAAATGGGCCGAAATGGTTAGTCCAGAAAATGCTTTAAAAGAATACCCACGCCCACAAATGGTGCGAAAAGATTGGGAAAATTTAAATGGTACATGGCAATATACTATTGAATCGGATGGTGATATTCCATCAAGTTTTGAAGATGAAATTCTTGTTCCATTTCCAATAGAATCTCAACTTTCTGGCGTTCAAAAATCGGTTTCCGACAAAGAAGTTTTATGGTATCAGCGTAAATTTAAAATTCCTGCCAAATGGAAAGGTCAACAAGTACACCTTAACTTTGGAGCTGTAGACTGGGAAACAACAGTGTATATAAACGATAAGGAAATTGGCTCTCACAGTGGTGGGTATGATCCGTTTTCAATGAATATTACCGATGCTCTTTTTGAAAATGGAGCACAAGAAATTACTGTTGCCGTTTGGGACCCAACTAGTGAAGGAACACAACCCATTGGTAAGCAAAAAACAAAGCCAGAAGGAATTTTTTATACACCGGTTACTGGCATTTGGCAAACAGTTTGGCTAGAACCAGTTCCAGAAAAATCTATTTCTTCTTTAAAATTGACTCCTGATATCGACAATAGTTCATTAGAAGTTACGGTTGCTAGCACGAGTACTTCCCATGCAAATACAGACGGTTTAACTATTAAAATTTTTGAAGAGGGAAAAGAAATTACTAGCGGAAAAACGAGCTTCGATAAGCCCATTGTATTACCTATTAAAAATCAAAAACTATGGTCGCCAGACCATCCTTTTTTATATGATTTAGAAGTTATTTATACCGAAAATAATAAAACGATAGACCATGTAAAAAGCTATTTTGGTATGCGAAAAATAGCTCTTGGAAAAGATAAAAACGGAAATGAGCGCTTATTCTTAAATAATGAAATCCTTTTTCATTTCGGTACTTTAGATCAAGGTTGGTGGCCCGACGGATTGTATACTGCACCTACCGATGAGGCTTTACTATTTGATATTGAGACTACCAAGAAACTAGGTTTTAATACGATTAGAAAACACGTAAAAGTTGAACCTGCACGATGGTATTATCACTGTGATCGAATAGGAATGTTAGTTTGGCAAGACATGCCTAATGGTGATGGATTAGGTACTTGGAAAGGTCCTTCAGGATACGATTATATAGAAGCTAAAAGAAAACCGCAATCTGCTCATCAATATCGAAAAGAATGGAAAAATATTATAGATGCTAATTACAACAACCCATCAATTGTAGTATGGGTACCATTTAACGAAGCATGGGGTCAGTTTGATACCAAGAATGTAATAAACTGGACCATGAACTACGATCCTTCTCGCCTTATTAATGGTCCGAGTGGAGGTAATTATTTTCCTGTTGGTCACATGATTGACACACATGTTTATCCTGGTCCCGGTATTCCGAATAAAAATTTACACGCTCCTATTATGTTTGAAAACAGAGCGATGGTCTTGGGTGAATTTGGTGGTTTAGGTTTAGTTTTAAAAGGACACTTATGGCAAAAAGATAAAAATTGGGGGTATCGTAATATTGAAAATAAGGAGAAATTATTTGAAGCATATTCCAAATTAATAAATCAACTTCCTGCGCTAATAGAAAATGGTTTGTCAGCTGCCATTTACACGCAAACTACAGATGTTGAAGGTGAGGTAAATGGACTTATGACATATGATAGAAAAGTTATAAAAATGGATATTGACCAAACTAATAAGGTAAATACACAGGTTTATAAAGTAATAATGGAATAATTGGTGGTGCTAATTAGAAAATGATTAATATAATTAAAGCAAATAG
The DNA here is from genome assembly GCF_009649685.1 of Flavobacteriaceae bacterium EG-1. Taxonomy (GTDB): domain Bacteria; phylum Bacteroidota; class Bacteroidia; order Flavobacteriales; family Flavobacteriaceae; genus Aurantibacter_A. Next base: position 564,925 of record NZ_WJPK01000001.1, on the reverse strand, counting down.
CGACCATGCTGGCGTAATTGCAAAAATTGGTAAACAAACCTTTATTGAATCGCATGGACATAGTGCTTCGGTAAAAGATGTAAATCGGTTTATTTCAAAAACCTATACAACCGAAGCTATTGGCAAAGAACTTAATAATAAGCATGTTCAATATCATATCATCTATTTTAACGAACAAGTTGCAGGCTTTTCTAAGATTCAATTAAATACAGCTAATGATAATATAAAAGAATTACATATAACTAAGCTTGATAAAATTTACCTGCTTAAAGAATTTTATGGTCTTAAACTGGGATTAAAATTGATTGATTTTATCATCGAAATATCAAAAAATAATAATCAAAAAGGGATATGGCTTGCCGTATGGATTGAGAACCAAAGAGCCCTTAATTTTTATACTAATATGGGATTTAATATTGTTGGTGCCTATAATTTTAAATTATCAGAAACGCATTCAAATCCAAATCATATTATGTATTTGGAATATTAAATGTGAATTAAAGGCTGAATTTAATAGGTGTTGACAATGATGACGCAAAGATGTCATAAGGATGACGCTAGATGGTTTTAGTATTGTAAATAGTTTTATGCTGAATTAAAATATAGAAATATGAAGAATAAAAATTTAGCAGAAAATGTAAGGAATTTAAGAAAGAGTATGGGTTACTCGCAAGAAGATCTTTCGGAAAATTCAGGATTAAGTTTACGTACTATACAGCGTATTGAAAAAGGAGAAAACGAACCAACCGGTGAAACACTAAAAAGAATATCATATGCATTAAATGTAAAACCAGAGGAATTAATTGATTGGGCTGTAATAGAAGACAATAGTTATTTAAAGGCCTTAAATCTCTCTTCACTTACTTTTATAGTATTCCCTTTATTAGGATTTTTAGTTCCATTAATAATGTGGATTTCCAAAAAAGATAAATTGAAAAATGTAAATCGTATTGCAAAAAATGTAATTAATTTTCAAATAACATGGACTATAATTCTTTTTTCCGGATATATAATGAGCGTTTTAATTTTAATTATTAGAACGGAGTCGACTGGTATTATCAGTGCTAAAAATTTTATACTAAGCTATAGTTTGAATTTAATTTTCTTTCTAATAATGTATATTTTAAACATTATATTAATTCTTGTAAGTACATCTAGAATTAGTAAAAACAAAGAAGTAATCTACTTTCCGAAGATTAGTTTTATAAGTTAAATAACAAGTTATGAAACTCTTAATAATTTTAATTATACTACTTCTCACTCTTAACAAATCAGAATTCTACTGAAAACACATTATCCCAATTACAAAGTATTTACAGTATGGTTCAACTTTTATTTTTGCATGAAACAATTCTTAAATCATTTTGAAACCTATTTTAATAGCTAAATTGTTTTACTAAAGCGGATAAAAAGGTCAATTGGCTATAATTAGTGCAATTACGTCATTAATACGAGTTTTTCTTGGTTACTTTACAGCATGGAAACTTTTGATGATTTCAAAATAAAAAAATTACTTAAGCGAGCAGTTGACGATTTGGCCTTTGAAAAAGCCACTCCGATTCAACAAGAATCGTATTCTACTATTCTTGGTGGTTCCGATTTTGTAGGAATTGCTCAAACTGGTACAGGTAAAACAATTGCGTACTTACTACCCATTTTACAAGATTTAAAATATTCAGACCAACTACAACCAAGAATTTTAATTCTTGCACCAACCAGAGAATTGGTCATTCAAATAGTTGCACAAATTGAAAAATTAACACCTTACCTAAGTGTTCGTGTAGCCGGTGTATACGGAGGCAGCAGTAATATTAAAGCTCAAAAAAGAGCCGTAGCAGCAGGATTAGATATCATTGTTGGTACGCCAAGAAGATTGTACGACCTTGCATTATCTAATGTATTACGCATGAAATCCGTTAAAAAGTTAGTGATTGACGAGGTAGATATCATGCTTGATTTTGGGTTCAAAACGCAGTTAAAAAACATTTTTGAATTCTTACCAAAAAAGAGACAAAATATTCTTTTCTCTGCTACAATGACAACTTATGTTGAAGAATTAATGGATGATTTTTTGATTAATCCGGTTAAAAAAACAATCTCAATAAGTGGTACCCCTTTAGATACAATTACGCAAGAGTCGTATACGGTTCCTAATTTTTACACAAAGGCTAATTTATTAAACCATCTGTTAGTAGATAAAGAAACGCATAATAAGGTATTAATTTTTGTTGGCAGTAAAGTTTATGCCGATAGACTTGCTGACGTATTGGATTTTGAATCGGAAATTTCTGTTATTCATTCGAGTAAAGAACAAAATCATCGTGTTAAATCAATTAAAAAATTTACAGATGGTACCAGTAGAATCCTTATTGCCACAGATGTAATTGCACGGGGGATAGATATTCAAAAAATTAGTACCGTAATTAGCTTTGAAACACCCTTTTATCCAGAAAATTATATCCACAGAATTGGCCGTACAGGACGCGCTGGTGAAAAAGGAAAATCAATTCTTCTCTATAAAGAAAAGGAAATACCCTTAAAAGAGGCTATTGAAAACTTAATGAGTTATAAAATACCCTTAATTGAATTTCCGAAAGAAGTGCTTATAAGCAATGAATTAACCCCTGAAGAAGACAATAAAACAAAAAATCTGGAGGAAGAGGAAGACAATAATTCAGCATTGGTGGCTGGTGCTTCTTTTCATGAGAAAACTGCTAAAAATAGTAAAGTAAGACCTAAGGAAAAGAGCTACGAACGAAAATTAAAAAGAAAATATAAAAAACCGCAAAGACGAGGAGATAAAATTCAAAATAAAAAAAGAAAAAATAAGCGATAGTATTATTTATTAAGTCTCCTATTATCACATGTTAAAATCCCCTTGTTGTTGTCGCTTTGATAATTTAATTTAAAGTGATGTTTCGTTTTAAATGTTCCCTCTAACATTAATGAACAAACAGAATTCATGGTAAAAAATCGAGATAATTCAATTGAAATTAATAAAAACGATTTCAAAAAAATTGGCTACGAATTAATTGATAGCATAGCAGATTTTATTGCTACAATTGATAAAAAACCGGTAACTCTAGGTGAAGTGCCTTCTTCATTACAAAAATTGCTAGGTACTAATTCATTACCTGAGTATGGTAAATCTGCAGACGAATTACTATCTGAAACTTCAAAATTATTATTCGAACATTCGTTATTTAATGGGCATCCTAAATTTATGGGATACATAACTTCTTCAGCAGCTCCTATTGGAGCTCTTGCAGATTTATTAGCTGCTGCCGTAAATCCTAATGTTGGTGCGCATATTTTGAGTCCTATTGCAACGGAAATTGAAAAACAAACCATTCGTTGGTTATCCGAATTTATTGGTGTTTCTTCAAACTATGGAGGCATTTTAGTAAGCGGTGGTAATATGGCAAATTTTACTGCGTTTCTAGCAGCACGAACAGCAAAAGCGCCCAAAAATATTAAGAGTAAAGGTATATCAAATAGCACCAACCAACTTACCGTTTACTGCTCCAAAACAACACATACATGGATTGAGAAAGCGACTATTTTATTTGGACTTGGCACGGATGCGGTTCGTTGGATTCCAACTACGAAAGCAAACCAAATAGATGAAAAAATATTAGAAAATACTATAAAAGCTGATTTAAAAAACGGATGTCTGCCATTAATGATTATTGGTACTGCTGGTGATGTAAGTACCGGAGTAGTTGATAATTTGAACAACCTTGCTGCAATTAGTAAAAAGTATGATTTGTGGTTTCATATTGATGGTGCTTATGGGGTTCCAGCTGCAATAATTCCAGGACTTAAGAATCTTTTTAAAGGGATTGAAGAAGCAGATTCTATTGCACTAGATCCTCATAAATGGTTATATAGCCCATTAGAAGCCGGATGTACCTTAGTTAAAAACCCACAACATTTAATTGATACATTTAGCTCCCACCCAGAGTATTATAACTTTACTAGTACCGAAGGTGAAGTAGCTCAAAACTACTATGAATTTGGACTACAAAATTCCAGAGGTTTTAGAGCTCTAAAAGTCTGGCTTACATTACAACAAGTCGGTAAAAAAGGGTATATAAAATTAATTGGAGAAGATATTGAATTATCAAAACTGATGTTTCAACTAGCTAAACAACACGATGAACTACAGGCTATAACTCAGAACTTAAGTATTACTACGTTTAGATATATTCCATCTGACGAAAAGTATAAAACAGATGAAACCTATTTAAATAAACTAAATGAACTGCTTTTAAACAAACTACAAACTGGTGGTGAGGTGTTTTTATCTAATGCTATTGTAAACAACAACTATTGCTTGCGCGCATGTATTGTTAATTTTAGAACCGCTACGGAAGATATTAATGAAATTATTGAAATTGTAGTCCGCGTTGGCAGAGAAATTCATTTAAATCTTTGTCAAAATTAAAACAAATTTAAACAGATCATTTATTGTACTATTGTTTTATGTTTTACTAAAAAAGGCAATTAGTTTAACTAATTAAAAATAATTCTGGCATAATGCAACCTTCTTCAAAACTGTTTGTCTTTAGAGTAACTTTAGGTAGTTGAATAGGTTAAAACCAAGCTGAATTCATTGAAAACCGATATACGTTATACACACCAAGATCTTGTAGAAAAATGCAAGAAAGGTCATCGTAATGCGCAATACGAGCTGTATTCGCTTTATGTTGACGCTATGTATAACATAGGTTTTAGAATGTTAGAAAGTAAAGAAGATGCTGAAGACATTGTACAGGAGAGTTTTGTAAATGCATTTAAAAATTTAGAAAGTTTTAATTATGATAGCACTTTTGGAGCTTGGCTAAAGCGAATTGTTATTAATAAAAGCATCAACCACCTTAAAGCAAAAAAATTACCTGTTGTGCCTATGGAAGCACATGAATATTATATACAGGATGAAAAAGCGGTTGAAACGGAAGCTGTTGATATTCAAAAAGTAAAAGCAGGCATTGAAAAACTTCCGAAAGGTTATAAGCAAATAATCAACTTGTATTTGATTGAAGGTTATGATCATAATGAAATTGGGGAAGTATTAGATATTTCGACATCAACATCGAAATCGCAATACCACCGCGCAAAGAAAAAATTAGTTGAACTAATAAAGGAATTGTAATGGACAATTTTGAAAAACATATACGAGAGAATGCAGCTGCATTTGATGAGCATAAAGCGGATCGTGATGCTATGTGGTCGAAAATAGCTCATGAGCTTGAAAATGAGGAACCAAAGGTAATACCCTTATGGAAATCGCCTATGCTGAAAATAGCAGCTAGCGTATTAGTGATTCTTGGATTGGCAGGTTTTATAGGAATAACTGTTATAAGCAATACTATTTCAGTAGAAGAACAGTATGCTTCGCGTGAACTTTTAGATATAGACATGCATTATAAAAACCTAGTGTCTTATCAAGTACAACTAGTGCAAAATCATCCAAAATTATCCGCAGAAGATAAAACTGAGTTTTTGTCTTTTATGGAAGAACTTGATGCAGAATATGATTATTTGAAATTAGAAATGCAAAAGAATTTAGATAATGAATTAGTACTAGAAGCTATTGTTTCTAACTACAAAAAACGCATCGAACTTATAGAACATCTATTAAAACAGATTAACGATTCTAAACTAACAGAAGAAGATTATGGATACACATTGTAAAAAACTACTGTTGCTAGCCTTGGTGCTGCTTCTTGGGCAGTCGGTTGCTGAGGCACAAGATAAAGTATCTAAAGAGATATCAAGATCCTATTCCATGACGCAAGCTGGTGAATTTCAACTTGAAAACAAATATGGTGATGTTCATATCTATGGATGGGAAAAAGACAAAATAGCTGTGGAAATAGCTATTACTGTAACCTATAAAAAAAGAGATAATGCAAAAGAATTGTTAGATCGAATTCGACCAATTATACAGCATAATGGAAATTTCTTGACTATTGCATATGAAATTGAGGAAAAAAATAGTGGCTTTTTTGCAAAGCTCTTTGAAGATGCCAATCCGTTTGATTTTAATAAAAGTAATATTCAAATAGATTATACGGTACATATGCCAACAAAGGCAAAACTGGATGTTTCAAATACTTTCGGTAACGTTTTTATTGAAGATTGGAAAGGTAAATTAAAGGCAACAATAGAACATGGCGACCTCTATATAAGTGATAATTTAAATAAAGCAGATGTCGTAATGAAATATGGAAATCTGCGAGGACAAAACTTTAATTATGGCAGTGTTGAAATTAAAAATGGCGGTCTTAATTTGGCTAATTCAAAAAGTTTACGAATTAATAGTAGTGGTACCGATATAATTTTACACACCATAGGATCTCTTGAAATAGATTCAAATAAAGATAATATTACCTTAGAAGAGGTAAATACAATTTATGGCAGTCTAAAATTTACAACATTTCAATTAGAACGATTGGGTGAGAATACAGATTTATCATTAAAAATATCTGATTTTAGAGTTTCTCAAATAATCAACCCAAATGCAGAAATAACCTTAGATCAAGAATCGTCTGAAATAAGCCTGAATGTTACCAACTTCGAACATCGGTTTGATGCTACTGTAGAAGAAGGTTTGGTGCGACTGCCAAAATCATTTGAAAACATAAACTCCAAGATGTTAGATAAGGGTAAAAAGTTGCGTGAAATAAAAGCTACTTACGGAAAAAACACTAGTGGTATGATCTCTATTACGGGTAATAAAGGTGTGGTTTTATTAAAAGAATTATAATTTTCTGTAACAATACATATACATTTTAGTCTTACGAAAACAACTATGCATATGCAGCAATTAAAATATTTATGTAATCAAATGAGCATTCAGAAATTACTATCCTGTAGTATCATTCTATTTATTAGAGCTTCAAATTATGCTCAAGATGAAACTGAAGATTATGTAGAATTTAATGATAGAAATAATGTATTACATGGGGTATATTTAGGGTTATACGGACACTACGGAAAAACTTTTAAAGAACCCGCATATAATTTAGGAGTAAAATTTGCCTACGTGCCTAATTAGAAATTTGAACAGATTTTCTGCAGGTATTGGCTATAAAGTGGGGATTTTAATTTAGGTAAAAATCGATATAAAAAGAATTTGAATAATTAAGGTTATAAATGCAACCATTTATAAATACCGTTGTCTTTAAAGTAATCAATCAAAAATTAAAATAAAATGAATAATCAAAAGATAATATCGTTGATGCTGTTCTTGTGTATTTGCCTCATCAACTACGGACAAGAAAAAGAAACTAATGAAGAAGGTGATTATGTAGAGTTCAATGATCGTAACAATGTAGTGCATGGGGTTTATCTCGGACTAAATATGCGGGTTGGTGAAATAATGGATAAAGATGCATTCATGGCTGGTCTTAAAGTTGCATATGTTGCCAACCAACAATTTGAAGTTGGATTTGAAGGTAATTTTCTTTATTCTGAACAAGATATTTACAACACTACACTTTCAAGAAATGAAGATTTAATAGGAGTATATGGCGGATTACATTTAGAACCAATACTCTTTAGTAAATCGCGTGTTAACTTATCCTTTCCCCTTTTAATAGGTGCCGGTGGAGTCGGATATATAGATAGCAATTATATAGATAGCGAACATGATGAAGAATTAGATGAAGACGATTTCGATGGATTTGTTGTGGCTGAACCAGGTATAAATGTTCTTTTCAACGTATCTAGATATTTACAATTAGAAGCTGGTATTAAATATCGTTTTACTAGTAAAATTGATTTAGTACCACATAGTATTGACAGGGTAAACGGGTTTTCTGCTGGAATTGGTATTAAAGTCGGGGTATTTAATTTAGGAAGAAATCGCTACAAAAAGAAGATTTCAGAATAACCCTAAAACCATTGTAATTCTATGGAATTAGTTGCCAACAAAACATAGGTTTATTTTAAAATATGTTTAGTAAATGTGCAACCTTTTAGTATCTAGCTTGTCTTTAATGTAACAACCAAAAGTATACGATAATGTTGACGCCATTTTTGTTTTAGTACTTGGTTTTACATGTTATTTAATGTTTCACGGTAGCTACATTTTGAATCCAAAGTTCAAAACAGATTCTAAAATATAAGTTAAATAGATACGCTGTTGGTATTCGTGTACAATTGAGAAATTTAATTTGGCAAAAAATCGTTATAAATATTCAAATGATGGAAAAAATTAATAGTTCAAATCAGTTTCACGAAGTAATTCACACGAAATATGTCTATACAGAAGATAGTCAAGTTTTTATGAGACTAGAAATAGAAGACTCAAATACTGTTGAGTGGTTTCCTACAAATTTTAGCTGGAAACCCAACAGATAACAATTAATCATCAATCTTAATAAAATCAATCATTATGAAAAAAGCAACACAATTTTTCGGACTCTTTTTAGCGCTCGTAATTTTAAACTCCTGTGACCATGATGTCATTAGAGCATCAGGTGAAGTAACATCTTTAAATTATTCAGTACCGGAGTATTCAAAAATTAAAATTTCTAATGCTTTCAATACCTATGTTACCTTTTCAGATACTGAAGAAAGTATACGTATAGAAGCCAATGAAAATGTACACGAAAGAATTATTGTAAAGCGCGATGGAAATAGTTTGGTAATTCGTTTAAAGAACATTACCAATGTAAAAGGAAACGCTACATTAAATGCCTATATAACTACTAAAAATATTAGTGAATTTGATTTGGACGGTGCTTCAAATCTAATTTTGGAAAACCAGTGGAATATTGAAAATGGTAGTATAGAATTATCTGGTGCATCTGATTTTAATGGTGAAGTAGTAGTTGATCGTTTGGAAGTAGACTTAAGAGGAGCATCAACAACAAATATTTATGGTAATGTTGGATCACTACATGCAGACTTATCTGGGAGTAGCGATATTAGAGATTACGACCTTTATGTTGAAAATCTAAATTTAGATATGTCTGGTGCCAGTGAAGCCTATTTATCTGTAAATAAGACTATAGACATTGAAGCTTCTGGTGCTAGCGAATTAAATTTTAAAGGTGACGCAACTATTGACCGCAAAAAATTGTCTGGGGCTTCAGAAATCAAGAATAAAAACTAAAACGATTAATCATATAAATTATAAATCTGGAAGAACAGTAATTTTAAGTTGCTGTTCTTTTTTATTATTTAATACTGAAAATCTAATTCTATAGAGCTCTCCTCCCCATATTGGATATAATTTAGAATTTTGTTCAATTGTTATTTTTTCGATTTCAGGATTTAAAACTTGAGGGTTATATTCCATAAATAAACCTTCTTTTCGTTCTCCTATTCTTAAACGACCAGACGCTACTATTTTTGGTTGAGATTCTACCACAAAATTAAGCTGAGTATCACCTTTACTTTCCAAAAGAGTATAAGCATCATTAATTTCAAAACTTTTACCCCTGTGTAATGTATAACTACGTTGCCAATTAGAAACTTTAGCTTCTTTTGGATAGGCATCTGAAATATCTAGCGAATAAAAGACCTTATCGCTATCCGTTTCATAACTACTGTTTTTGGCCTTAAATTCAATTCCATCTTTTTGATCAAATCCGTTAATTGTTGGCAGGTTGTGATAACCAGATTGCATTGTCCATATTGAATACCTTTCATCGCTAAAAGTCTTAGCTGTATAAGTATCTACACCTACATCTATTATTTTAGGTTTGCCATTATAATACAATATAAAACTACCAACGTCATTATGATTATGACTTTCTAAATTATGGCCTCCTTTGGCTGCAAAGTAAAAACCATTAGTATTTCCGTCGAAATCACGAGCACCCATTATTTCTGTATCTGGTAGATAAAAATCTTTTATCAACGGTTCTTTAGGAAGTGCACTTTTAATTTCATTTACATTAAAAAGATTATCGAGTGCTATTTCTATCTTTCCTTTAAAAATACTTTCTCCATAATCCTGTTGCTTCGCTAGATAGGCTCCAAATTGACTCATTAAGGTATCGTTAATACGTTTGCCATATCTATAAATAATATTCGGCCTTGATTTTAGTTTTGCTGAGGCATCGGCAAAATTTACGAAGTATTCACCATCTATATATGCCTTGTAAATATAAGTGCCAATATTTTTAACGAGCTGTTGATCGAAGATGTCAATTTTTCCGTTGCTGCTTTTGTACAGTAATTCTAGATAATCAAATAACTTTCCACCAGCATGACTCCAATAGGTTGGCCCCTCTTCGCAACCACCATCATCTTTATAATAATTGAGAAACTCATCTACCGAGAGCATGCTTTTTTGCACATTTACGCTTCTAGTAATTGAATCTTTTTCTAAAAGCATAATGCAGTTTAAAGCATTATAATTACACCAAGGATTCCAATTATTTACCCTCTCATTGGTATATCCCATCCAACCAAAATCATTTCTTGTGTAGTATGGTTTTAAGACTTTTTCATAGATTTCTATACGTAACCTTTTTAAAATTAAAGGACTCACTTTATCAATTTCCTCCTCTAAAAAATAATGTGTCCACGCTAAATTTGCTGCAACCTTACCTACACCTAAATCAATAGTAGGTTCTAAAACATCTGGTATACCTGCACCAACTCGTTGCAATGATAAATGCGCAGAATTACCCCAGTAGGTCTGTTCACTGTAATAAAAAATACCGTTGATAATGTCTTTTAAAAACCGCCCTTCGCCTTCTATTAATTCTGCTAAAACTAATATTTCAAAAGCTTCTAAATTTTTACGATATGGCTTTTCCATAATCGTTCTACTACCACTTTTCGTATATTCTAGGTAATGAGAAACTGGAATATATTTCCATTCAAAATTTAGATAATTTTCTGCCTCATTTATATAAGCTTTCTTTAATTTTTCTGGTATTTTTTGCCATGACACCCTATCCTTATAATCTGGATAAGTTACCCATGATTGGTCTTTTACAACATGTTTTTTAATAGTATCATAAGAATAATTTCCGCTTAATAAATTGCGATATGCTTGCGCATTTAAACTATATGAATAAATAAATAGAAAAGAAAAAAAAAGTAATATTCTCATCAAGGGTTTGGTTTTATAAATTTTGACAATTTACATTTGACCCCAGTAAGTTCATGAATTCTATTTTGACAAACAAGTATTAAATTCAGTAAAAAAGCAAATTATTTATGCCTTTTAAGTAATTCTGTTTCAATATCTTTAAGTGTAAAGCCTTTCGCCTGAAGTAATATTAAATAGTGAAATAATAAATCTGCACTCTCATATAAAAATAGTTCATCGTTAGAATCCATAGCTTCTATTACAGTTTCTACAGCTTCCTCTCCCACTTTTTGAGCAATTTTATTTATACCTTTTTCAAATAATGAAGCTACATATGATTTACTCGTATTTGAAGATGTTCTACGCTGCTCAATGACCTGTTCTAACTGTGATAAAAAACCAAAGTTTGAAGTATTCTCTTCTCCCCAACATGTATCTGTACCCGTATGACACGTTGGCCCAACAGGATTAACTGAGACTAGTAAGGTATCGTTATCACAATCGTTCTTAATACTTACTAATTTTAAAAAGTTGCCACTCTCCTCACCTTTAGTCCATAAGCGTTTTTTAGATCGACTATAAAAAGTAACATTGTTAGAATCTTTAGTTTTTTTATAAGCTTCAGCATTCATATAACCTAGCATTAATACATTTTTGGTCGTAGCATCTTGTATTATAGCTGGTACTAAACCATCAGTATTTTTATCGAAATCTATTTTCATTTTATAATTGTTTGATCACGCTATTTTAAAAAGAATTCTAGTCTCTTTAATTTATAATAGTCAACTTTTATACTTAATTCATTCGTAAAAGATAAATTGGAAAACCCAATTCTTGCTCTTCATTAAAAATTTTCAATCCAAATTTTTGATATAATTTTACATGATCTTCCGAGGCTGTATCTACAATCACAGGCAAAGTATTATCTTTAAAATCACTAAATACTTGCATAATAAGTTTAGCCGCGGTAGTCGTTCCTTTATATTCATTTTTTACTGCAAAAATCATCGGTCGAATATATTTACCTTTCGGATAATTACGTTTTATAATATTTTGCCGTTTTAGAACCTTACCAACCCTTGTAATTCCGATGCCTTTGAAAGCTAATTTTAAAGCGGATAACAAAGCTGAAAAACTAAATTTATCTTTATGAGCATATGTAATTAATAAACAGCTGGCACGATTGTCTGATAAAAAAACCTCTCCAGTACGCATAGCTTTATCAAATAAATAGCCCATTAAAATGCGCATACGTTCTATTCGTTTATCATCTTGTTTAAGGACAAAATTAATAGCGTTATCTTCATCGAGTGGCTCAAAAGCTTCAACTAAAATATCAACAACTAACTGCTTATCTTTACGCTCTGCTCTAATCAATATTACAACTCCTTTTTTAAACGAACAGGAATTCCGTTAACCTGTAAATTCGTTTTTAATGTTTCAATTTTAATTTCTTTAAAGTGAAAAACACTAGCTGCTAAAGCGGCATCTGCCATTCCATCTTTAAATGTATCTGTAAAGTGTTGCATGTTTCCAGCACCTCCTGATGCAATAATAGGAATATTTAATTCTTTAGATAATTTTGATAGCGCTTTATTTGCAAATCCATTCTTTGTACCATCATGATCCATAGAAGTAAATAAAATTTCTCCAGCACCTCGTTTTTCAACTTCTTTTGCCCATTCAAATAATTTTCTTTCTGTAGGTACCTTGCCACCAACTAAATGTACAATCCATTCTCCATCAATCTGCTTAGCATCAATGGCTACAACTATACATTGTGATCCAAATTTAGCTGCTAAATCATTAATCAATTGTGGATTCTTAACCGCAGATGAATTTATTGAAACTTTATCGGCTCCGTTATGTAAAAGTATATCCACATCTTCGATTGATGATATACCACCGCCAACTGTAAAAGGTATGTTTACCTTCTTAGCAACTCTATAAACTAAATCTGCCAAGGTCTTACGCTTTTGTTCAGTTGCAGAAATATCTAAAAAAACTAATTCGTCTGCACCCTCTTGACTATAAATTTCTGCCAGTTCAACTGGATCGCCAGCGTCGCGTAAATCAACAAAATTTACTCCCTTTACAGTTCGCCCATCTTTTATATCTAAACAAGGAATTATTCTTTTTGCAAGCACTATTTACTTATTTTTTATATTTAAATCTTGTCCTTCGTAAAAGCCTAGATCTTTATTTTTTAATTGTTTTACCCAGAAAGCAATTTGCCCTGTATGATATGAATAATGTTCAACTGCGTGAATTATTATGCCCACTCCAGAAAAAGAAAACCCTTGTACAGATCTAACTTTTAAAAGCTGATTTATTTTCGCATCAAAAATAACACGCTTAGCGGTTGCCACAGTATCTTCTAGTTTATTTACTAATTGATCTTTAGAATAACCATCAACTGTTGAAAATTCTAATTCACGATTTCTATTATCTTCTTCTTCTCCAAGGGAAGAGATAATGTACTGACTTATATTCCCACACAAGTGTAAAATTAAATTAGCGATGCTATTTAATGAATTGTTGGGTTTTTGCCATATTTCTTCGTCTGATATATCTAACAAACTCTTTTTTATCATACGACTATTCTCTTCCATACGATATAGGGCGTTATTTACCAACTCTTGTATTAATTTTTCCTCTGACCCCATTATAAAAGAATATAATTTTCCAATTGCTTTAAACTAATTTTATTTTCATAGATAGCTTTACCTATGATAGTTCCCTCACAACCCAACTCTGCAAGTTTTGGTAACTCGTCAAAAGTTGAAATTCCACCTGAAGCAATTAATTTTAGGCTTCCTGTTTTATCTTCCTCAATTATTTTTTCATACAAATTAAACGATGGACCTTCTAACATACCGTCTTTACTTATATCTGTACAAATAACATATTCAATTCCTTCTCCTTGATACTTTTGTATAAATGGAATTAAATCTTCGTTTGAGTCTTCTTGCCATCCTGAAACGGCTACTTTTTCATTCATAGCATCGGCTCCAAGTATTATTTTATCTGCGCCATAATTATTAATCCAACCAATAAATGTTTCGCTATCTTTTACGGCAATACTACCTCCTGTTATTTGGTCTGCTCCACTTTCAAAAGCAATTCTTAAATCATCATTGGTTTTTAACCCACCTCCAAAATCAATTTTTAAAGAGGTTTTAGTGGCGATTTGTTCTAGTACTTTATGATTTACAATGTGTTTAGATTTTGCTCCATCCAAATCAACTAAATGCAAATATTGTATTCCATGGTCTTCAAATGCTTTTGCGATTTCTAATGGATTCTCATTATATACTTTCTTAGTGCTATAATCTCCTTTTGATAATCGAACACATTGCCCTTCTATAATATCTATTGCGGGGATAATTCTCATTTCTATTAATTTAAATATTTAGAAAGTTTCGCAAAATTAATTGCCCTACCTCGCTACTTTTTTCAGGGTGAAATTGTGTGCCATAAAAATTGTTCTTTTGTAAGGCTGCACTATAATCTACTTCATAATTACATTCAGCAATTGTATTGTCGCATAAAGGGGCATAATAACTGTGAACAGAATAAATATGTTCGTTCTCGCTAACACCTTCGAACAAATCAGACTTTAAGTTTGCAATCTGATTCCAACCAATTTGCGGCACTTTCACCTTATTAGAATATCTGATGACATTTACATCAAAAATTCCTAAGCCTTTCGTATTTCCTTCTTCTGTTGAATTACACATTAACTGCATACCTAAACAGATACCTAAAACGGGTTGCTTTAATTCGACAATACAAGTTTGCAAACCGCTTTCTAACAATTTAGACATCGCACTACTCGCCTCTCCTACCCCAGGAAATATAACTTTATCCGCTGCTTTTATCTCTTCAATATCATTGCTTAGAATGGCTTCATAACCTAAACGTTGAATGGCAAACTTGATACTTTGAATATTACCAGCACCATAATTTATTATAACTATTTTCATTTATTTATTTTTAAGAAAATTGTTTAGCCTTTATAAACAGTATTAAAATAACATGCTATTATGCTTAACTTTTTTCTTTTAAAGAACCCCTTTTGTACTTGGTAAAACCATTTTATCAACATCTTGTTTTACAGCCATTTTAATGGCTTTAGCGAAGGCTTTAAATATTGCTTCAATTTTATGGTGTTCATTTGTGCCTTCAACTTTAATATTCAAATTTGCCTTTGCACCATCGGAAAAGGATTTAAAGAAATGATAGAACATCTCTGTTGGCATATCGCCTATTTTTTCACGTTTAAAATCGGCATCCCATACAAGCCAGTTTCTTCCGCCAAAATCAATTGCCACTTGTGCCAAACAGTCATCCATCGGCAAACAAAAACCATAGCGTTCAATACCTAATTTATTTCCGAGTGCAGTACTAAATACTTCACCCAAAGCAATAGCTGTATCTTCTATGGTATGGTGCTCATCCACTTCTAAATCGCCATCTACTTTTATTTCCAAATCCATTTGACCATGTCGTGCTAATTGATCTAACATATGGTCGAAGAAGGCCAATCCGGTTTCAATACTACTTTTACCGGTACCATCCAGATTTAATTTTATCAGAATATCGGTTTCATTGGTTTTTCTGTGCGTTTCTGCCTTTCGATCCTTTAATTTCAGAAATTCATAAATCTTTTCCCAATCATTGCTTTCTAAGGCTATATAATTAGAAAGCTCATCACTTTTGATAGTAATTTCACCTGTACCCAAATTGGTGTTATCATTAATAAATATTCCTTTAGCCCCTAGATTTTTAGCAAGCTCCATATCTGTTAATCGATCACCAATTACAAAGGAGTCCTCTAAATTGTATTCGTCCGAAAAGTAACTCGTTAACAGACCTGTACCTGGCTTTCTTGTATCGGCATTCTCATGAGGAAAAGTTCTATCTAAAAACACTTTATTAAAAACAACTCCTTCGTTTTCGAATGATTTTAAAATAAAATTATGTACTGGCCAAAATGTGTCTTCTGGAAAAACATCGGTACCCAAACCATCTTGATTTGTGATCATCACTAATTCGTAGTCGAGCTCCTTTGCTATTTTACCCAAAAAGGTAAATGCCTTCGGGTAAAAAATCATTTTTTCAAATGCATCTATCTGCTCATCAACGGTTTCCTTAATTATAGTTCCATCACGATCAATAAACAAGACTTTTTTACCTGTACTTACACTATCTTTTTTTACGCTACTCATTAGCAATACTATTTAGGGCTTTCACCAATTTTATACTTTCTTCAATACTTCCAATGGTAAACCTTAGAGTGTTTTCACACAAGACTTGATTTGTTCTATTTCTAACCACCACTCCTTTATCTATAAGTTGCGTATACCGCTTATTAGCATCGTCAACCTTTACCAATAAAAAATTAGCATCTGATGGGTATACTTTAGATATAAATGAAATATTAGGTAACATTTTGTTGAGAATATTTTTCTGATTTAATATTTCACTCACCTCAGAATTAATTCTTTGCGCATTAGAGACTCTTTTTATTGCCTGGTTTTGCGTTAATTCGTTGACGTTATAAGGTGGTTTTATTTTATTTAATGTTGCAATAATTTCTTGGGAAGCCATACAAATACCTAAACGAATACCAGCCATGCCATATGCCTTAGATAAGGTTTGAGTAACAATTAAATTTGGATAAACTTTAAGCTTTTTGATCCAACTTTCTTTTGGAGAAAAATCTATATATGCTTCGTCTACAACTACTAATCCATTAAAATTATTTAGTAAAGTTTCAATAGATTTTGTGTTAAAACTATTTCCTGTTGGATTGTTTGGTGAGCAAATAAAAATAAGTTTAGTATGCGAATTTATTTTAGCTAAAATGGCTTCAATATCAAGTTCAAAATCTTTTGTTAATAGCACCTCTTGATTTTCAACATCATTAATTCCTGCAAGTACTTTATACATTCCATAAGTGGGAGGCAGTGTAATAATATTATCAATTTTAGGTTCGCAAAATGCTCTAAAAATTAAATCTAAAACTTCATCGCTACCATTACCCAAGAGTATATTCTGTGATTTAACGTTGCGCTGCATCGTTAATATTGCTTTTAGCTTTCGTTGCTGTGGATCAGGATATCGATTCACACCGTTATCATAGGGATTTTCATTAGCATCTAAAAATACCATCGCAGATCCACTTGAAACATATTCATCGCGGGCAGAGGAATACGGACTAAGCCCTTTTACATTCTCTCTAATTATACTATCTAAATTAAAGCTCATTCTTTTAAACTTTTCAATCGCAATGTTACTGCGTTTTTGTGTCCCTGTAAACCTTCTGCAGCAGCCATTAATTCAATGGCTTCGCCAATGTTTTTTATTCCCTGTTCGTTTATTTTTTGAAATGTCATACTTTTTGTAAAACTATCTAAATTTACACCACTATATTGTTTTGCATATCCATTTGTAGGTAATGTATGATTTGTTCCTGAAGCATAATCACCAGCGCTTTCTGGTGTATAATTTCCAATAAAAACAGAACCTGCATTTTTTATATTATTTAGATATAAATCTTCATTTTCTACGCAAATGATATAATGCTCAGGCCCATATTCGTTTATTAAATCGATGGCCGACATATCGTTATCTACAAAAATAAGCTTACTGTTTGCTATTGCCTTTTCGGCAATAGCTTTTCTGGGCAAAACTTGAATTTGCTTCTGAATTTCTTCCTCAACTGCATCAATTAAATTTTCTGATTTGGAGACTAATATAACCTGACTATCTGCACCATGCTCAGCTTGACTTAACAAATCTGAAGCTACAAAAGCCGCATTTGCAGAATCATCAGCAACCACTAATAATTCGCTAGGACCTGCAGGCATATCAATAGCAACACCATGTTTTGTAGCTATTTGTTTGGCCACGGTCACATATTGATTACCTGGACCAAAAATTTTATAGACTTGCGGAATACTTTCTGTTCCAAAAGTCATCGCAGCTATTGCTTGTATGCCACCTACCTTATATATTTTAGATACACCACATAAACTGGCTGTATATAATATTACTGGATTTATTTCAGCCTCACTATTTGGTGGTGTACATAATACCACATCATTACAACCTGCAATTGCAGCAGGTACAGCTAACATTAAAATAGTAGAAAACAAAGGAGCTGTACCACCTGGAATATATAGTCCTACTTTTTGGATAGGTCTCTTCTCTTGCCAACAATGAACACCTGCTACAGTCTCTATTTCTACCTTTGTTGTTTTTTGAGCTTGGTGAAAATTATAAATATTAGTTTTCGCTAATTGAATAGCTTTCTTTAAAGCTAATGGAACTAAAGCAAAAGCAGCAGCTATTTCACCTTCTGTAACTTCAAAGTTAGTAATTGAGGCACCATCAAACTTTTCTGTATAATCTTTTAATGCATTGTTGCCATTTGCTTTAACTTCAGCAAATACCGAATTTACAATACTCTCTATATCAGATACCGTTTGCGTAGGACGTTTTAAGACTTCCTGCCAATCTTCTCGTGCTGGTTTGAATATTTTATTCATTTCTATCTCAAGCTAGTTTCATTATAAGGTGATGCCCAATAGGATCAAAACCTTGCTTTTCCCAGAATTTTTTCCCCTTTAAATTTGTAATATAGCAGTTTACCTCTAAACCATTACATCCAATTTGTTTGGCATAAGTTAACAACCATTCCATCATCATTTGACCTATTCCATGATTTCTATATTCAGGTTTAACAAAAACATTATCGGGTTCAATATGTTTGCCTGAATACAATTTATTTAATACCCAAATTCCACAAATAGGTATTAACTCCTTTTTATCATAAACTCCTATACATTGGTAACCACCCATCAATAACATACTGTTTAGTCTTTCTTTTAAAATAGCATATTCTATTTTATTATCGTTTAATGCTATTACAAGAGGAAGAATAGTTTCCATATTTTCGTACGGAATAAGCTCTATATTGTACTGGGTATTCATATATAAATTATAAGACCATTTTCTCAATAGGACATACCAAAATGCCTTCAGCTCCGGCAGCTCTTAATTCGTCTATCACCTCCCAAAAGGTATCACTATTAATTACTGAATGTACAGAACTCCAGCCTTCTTCCACTAAAGGTAATACTGTTGGACTTCTCATACCAGGCAATAGCTTTACAATTTCATCTATTTTATTATTCGGAGCATTCATCAATACATATTTAGATTGACGTGCTTTTAAAACAGATTTAATTCTGAATTGCATCTTCGATAAGATTGCTCTACGTTCCTCTGATATTTTTGGTGAAACAGCTAAAACAGCTTCACTTTTTAGCATTACTTCAACTTCTTTTAAGTTATTCTTAAACAAAGTACTACCACTTGAAACAATATCACAGATTCCATCTGCAAGTCCAATATTAGGAGCAATTTCTACAGACCCATTAATAATATGCAAATCTGCTTTTACTCCTTTTCCTTCTAAATATTTACGAACTGTATTCGGATAACTTGTAGCAATCCGTTTTCCTTCAAAATCATTTACAGAATTGTAAGCCACCGATTTGGGTACAGCTAAAGATACTTTACATTTTGAAAAACCTAGTTTTTCCACAAACTCAATATCATTTCCTTTTTCAATTAATACATTTTCACCAATAATGGCAATGTCTACAACTCCATCTCTAAGATACTGCGGAATATCTCCATTTCTTAAATAAAATACTTCAAGCGGAAAATTTCTGGAAGATGCTTTTAGCTGATCTTTTCCATTATCAATTGAAATACCACAATCTTTTAAAATTCTTAAAGAATCCTCATTGAGTCTGCCAGATTTTTGAATGGCAATTCTAATTTTGGTCATTTTATTACTTTAAAGTTCGAGATAACAAGTAGGTTTAAATAGAAAACCCGCTTGATTTCTCAAACGGGTTATAAATTATCTTGTAATACTACAATACATTTTTACCTCGCTTGAGCGCAGTCGTAAAAATGATGATGTGTATTTATATTTCTCATTACAATGTAAATGTAAAAGGTTTTTTAGATTTAACAAAAGAAAAGTTCAAAATTGAACACATTTCACTTCGCTATGCCTTTATCGCAACAATTCTAATTGTTTCCTAAGATTATTGGCAATCCAGATTCACCACTACCTACCACTATAACTTTAGTGTTAGGTGATTCCGATAATTTTAAAGTTGCATCAATTCCTTTGTCTTGTAAAATTTTATCCGTTAATGAGGCACTTAGTATTTTATTAGCATCTGCTTTACCTTGTGCTTCAATTGTAACCTTTTCTGCTTCCTTTTTAGCAGTCACTAATCTAAACTCGTATTCTAGAGATTCTTGCTCTTGCTTTAGTTTACGCTCAATGGCATCTTTTATTGTTGGCGGAAGCGTAACATCACGTACTAAAATTTCATTAAGTTGTATATATTGACCGTCAACAATTTTTTGAGTTTCATCATATATTTCCTGTTGTATAGCATCTCTTTTACTAGAATACAATTGTTCTGGTGTATATCTCCCTACAACACTACGAGCTGCAGAGCGAATAGTCGGCAAAAGTACTCGTTGAATATATTGAGTACCCTTTTCTTGATGTAACTTTCCTAGAAATTCTCGTTTTGGTTGAAACCATGCAGAAGCTTCTAATTTGATATCCAAACCATTACTAGATAAAACATTCATTTGTTCTAAAACCTCTTGTTGTCTAATCTCGTAAATAAAAACTTTATTCCAAGGAGCAACAACTTGAAAACCCTCGCCTAAAGGTGGCTCATCTGTAACCACACCACCTCCAAAAGTTTTATACAATACTCCAGCCTCTCCTGAACCAATGGTTACCGCAGATTTAGAAATTATTATTATTAGTAATACTGCCGCGAAAACGACAGGCAGTGCAATTTTTGGTAACTTATCCATTAATTTAGTGTTTAAAGTAATCCGTTAAATTTTCTGATAAACCATTCTAGGGCTAAGGTAAATACCATTATGCCTAATATGATTCTAAAATCTATCAAAAATACGATTTTTTTAGTGCTCTTTTGAACGGGTAAATATCGCTCATCTACCGTCAATGCTTTGATAAGAGCTTCTGTATTATTTGCGTATGATAATCTGCCTCCACTTTGTTCTGCTAATTGTAATAGTTTATCGTCATTAGTTGATACAAATTGTTGCTCTACATCATAATCTAAAATTCTAAAAGTGCCAGATTTTGATATGTCTTCACCTTTAACTCTGATAGTAAATTGATAATTGCCTGAGGACTGATTACTTAAATCAGCTTGATAATACCCATTTTTAAGCAGCATTGGAAATTCAAAAGATTGATTCGCATCTTTATTTTTTATTTGGAGTATGAGCTCTGCATTGTTGTCAAATTCAAAAGTTTGATTAAAATAACTTGCATTAATTTTCACATCACTATTTCCTTCATAAACCGATTTATAATCAATAGTCAATCTTTCTTTTGATTGATCATCCGACAAATATATCATCAGCTTACCAATTAATTCATCAAACTCCTCAAAATCTTGGTTATTACGAAAATCTTGAATTCTCCATTTCCAAATGTTCTCACCAACAAGTAAAACACTTTTTGTCTCCTGATTAGAGATTATTGATAATAAAGGTGTTTCCATAATTTGACCTTTAATTTTCATTTTCAATAATGTTTCAACCTCACCTACTAAGGTAATTGGGCCAAGGTTAGATGCTAAAGGAGGGTAATTGCTAAATGAAATATTCGAAATATCAAATTTTAAAAAGCCATCATTTTTAATGGGCACAATTTCTTGTATAGGATAGTTCGTGTCAATTATAAATTGCTTTTGAATACTATTTACAAACCTTAAATCGGTATTTGGTCCAAGAACAGAAAAGGTATTCACCTTTTTATTATTTATATACTGATATATAGATTTAAATGATGACGTGGGTTGATACAATATGAAAATATCTATTTCATCCAATTGCGTTTCGGTTGGCTTAATAATACGCACAGAACGTTGTTCATTTCTTTCAATCGATTTTTTTAATGCGCCAATATCAGGATGCATAATTTCTGTTACAATAGCAACATTTGTCTTTTCGTCTACAACCTCTATAGTTAGATTCTTTTTATTATTATTCGTATTTCGTTCACTATCAATTGGAGTAACTGCTACTTCTAAATGTTTTATACCAACCGACCCAGCTTCAAGTAATGCTTTAATTATTTTGGTGTTATTTTTTCTTGAAAGTTTTACGGTTTCATTATATATTTTCTTCCCATCTAAAGAAATAGATACAGCCTTGGAGATTGAATTATGCCCTTCATATGTAACAAAAAACTCTACTGGGTATTTATTTTTCAGAAATGCATATTTATTGGCATTTACTTGATCTATTCGAATATCTTCATATTGGGTAGTATCCCCAATAGCAATAGGATAAACATTAATATTAGAATTATTAAGCTCATAAGTATAGTCTGTTCCAATGGTTTGATTCCCATCTGTCAACAAAACTATTGCAGCATTATTTCTATAAACTTCTTTAACCGTATGTAAAGCTTTACCAATATTGGTAGTATGTTCAGTAAAAGAAATACTGTCGTTGTTTATTAATGCAGAACCGAAATGGTAGTTATTTACAATAAATTTCGACTCTAAACTCTTCGAATTATTTAACTGGCTGAGAATACTATTAACTGTCTCTCTATATTTAGAAATAGATGAAGAATTGTCGGTAAGTAGAATTAGATTGGTTTTTTCAACCGTATATTCTTGCTTAGAAAACTTAGGATTAATTAATAATAATAAAATACTGAACAGGGATATAAATCGCAATACAGCAAGTAAAATAGGTAGTTTCCCCTTATTTTTTGTTTGGTAAAAATACTGAAACAATACTAACCCTAGGGCCACAATGGCTGCAAGGATAATTAGTAGTACTGTTTTAGTATCCATTTAGAAATTTAAATTATAAGTATATGCTGTAAATAATTAAAAACTTATCAGCCAATACTCTTTTCTATGTAAGCATACCACCGTCAACATTTAAAACCTGACCAGTAATATATCCTGATAAATCTGAAGCAAAGAACAAACAAGCATTAGCTATATCTTCAGGAGAACCACCTCTTTTCAAAGGAATACCATCGCGCCAACCCTGTACTACTTTATCATCTAACTTTGCCGTCATTTCAGTTTCAATGAAACCCGGAGCAATGGCGTTACATCTTATATTTCTAGAGCCCAA
The DNA here is from genome assembly GCF_009649685.1 of Flavobacteriaceae bacterium EG-1. Lineage (GTDB taxonomy): Bacteria > Bacteroidota > Bacteroidia > Flavobacteriales > Flavobacteriaceae > Aurantibacter_A. The sequence continues at coordinate 541,611 of NZ_WJPK01000001.1, read as the reverse complement.
TTCTAAGGCTATTGATTTTGTAAAACCAATCATACCTGCCTTTGATGCTGCATAATTAGCTTGACCTGCATTACCTTTTACTCCAACAACACTACTCATATTTATAATAGAACCCTTTCGCTGTTTTAACATTGTACGTTGTACAGCCTTAGTCATGTTAAAAACAGATTTTAAATTAATTTCAATAACAGTATCAAAATCAGCTTCACCCATTCGCATTAAAAGATTATCTTTAGTTATACCAGCGTTATTAATAAGCACATCTATTCCTTCAAAATCTTCTAGAATTTTAGCTACCAAATCTTCTGATTCAGAAAAACTGGCTGCGTTACTTTTATAGGCTTTTGCTTTTACACCCTTAGAAATTAATTCTTTTTCCAACTCTAAGGCTGGTGCCTCACTTGAACTATAAGTAAATGCAACATTTGCACCGTGTGCTGCAAATACTTCGGCTATTCCTTTTCCTATTCCTCGGCTTGCACCGGTAACGATTACATTTTTTCCTTCAAGAAGTCTCATTTTCATTCTTTTTAATGTCAATATTCGAGCTGTTCTTCAAATATAAGTTTTGTTCTTTGATAGTCGAAAGAAAAAAAGCCATCCGAAAAAATTCTGATGGCCTTAGTCCTTTATTAATGAAATAATTATCCCATTACTTCTTTAACTTTTTTTCCAATTTCCGCTGGAGAATCAACTACATGTATTCCACAATCACGCATAATTTGCTTTTTGGCTTGAGCTGTATCATCGCTGCCACCTACGATAGCACCAGCATGTCCCATTGTTCTACCCGCCGGTGCAGTTTCACCAGCAATAAAACCAACAACTGGTTTCTTACTTCCACTTTCTTTATACCATTTTGCAGCGTCAGCTTCTAATTGACCACCAATTTCACCAATCATAACTACACATTCAGTTTCAGGATCATTGATTAATAATTCAACTGCTTCTTTAGTTGTTGTTCCAATAATTGGATCACCACCAATACCAATTGCAGTTGTGATTCCTAACCCTTGTCTTACAACTTGATCAGCTGCTTCATAAGTTAATGTTCCAGATTTAGAAACAACGCCGACATTACCTTTCTTGAAAACAAAACCTGGCATAATACCAACCTTAGCTTCACCCGGAGTAATTACTCCCGGACAGTTAGGACCAACTAATCTACAGTCGCGATTTGCGATATAATTAGAAGCTTTTACCATATCTGCTACTGGAATACCTTCAGTAATAGTAATAATAACTTTAATACCTGCATCAGCGGCTTCCATTATTGCATCTGCTGCAAATGCCGGTGGAACAAAAATAATAGTAGTATCAGCACCAACTTCTTTTACTGCTTGTTCTACTGTATTAAAAACAGGTTTGCCCAAATGCTCTTGCCCTCCTTTGCCAGGAGTTACGCCACCAACTACATTGGTACCGTATTCAATCATTTGTTCGGCATGAAAAGTTCCTTCACTACCTGTAAAACCTTGTACAATTATTTTTGAATCTTTATTTACTAGAACACTCATAGGGTCTGTGGTTTATTTTTTTTCGCTGCACAAAAATATAGCTTTGATTTGAATTCCAAAGCTAACTTGATCATTGTTCTTTTAATTTTTCTAAAATTGATGGAATTTTTTTCACATCAGCCATTTGTTTTAATTTTTTTCGAGCTTCTTCAACTGGACTACCAAAATAAGTTTTACCACCTGCTATGGATTTTGAAATACCTGTCTGAGCTAAAACTACTGCACCTTTGCCAATTTTAATGGCGCTGGTTACTCCTACTTGTCCCCAGAGTGTAACTTCATCTTCAATAACAACACAACCGGCTATACCGCATTGAGCTGCAATCAAACATTTTTTTCCAATTGCGGTATCATGACCAATTTGAACTTGATTGTCCAATTTCGTTCCTTTTCCAATTATTGTACTTCCTGTAACTCCTTTATCAATAGTACAACCGGCGCCAATCTCTACGTCATCTTCGACAACTACATTTCCACAAGATTTTAATTTATCGAAACCTTCTGGTCTATTTTTAAAATAAAAAGCATCTGAACCTAACACCGAACCAGATTGAATTATTACATTATCACCAATAATACAACCATCATAAAGTGCCACGTTTGCATGTATAAGACAATTAGCTCCTATTTTCACATTATTTCCAATAAAAACATTGGGTTGAATAATCGTGTTTTCGCCAATTATAGCCGACGTTGAAGTGGAAATTTTAGACTTTTCAAAGGGCTTGAAAAACTGAGATAATTTATTAAAATCTGTAAAAGGATCTTCTGAAATTAATAATGACTTTCCTTCCGGGCAATCAACTTTTTTATTGATTAATATTGTTGTTGCTTTACAATTTAAAGCCTTTTCATAATACTTAGGATGGTCTACAAATACAATATCTCCAGCTTCAACTACATGAATTTCATTCATGCCCGTAACTGTAAAATCATCGGCACCAACATATGCTACTCCAAGGATGTCGGAAATTTGCTTAAGTGTATATGCGGTTGGAAATTTCATTGTGTATTCTATAATAAATGTGGAAATTAGTAATTATTCCTTTACTCTTTCCATGTAAGAACTGTTGGAAGTGTCCACTTTTATTTTGTCTCCTTCATTAATAAATAGCGGAACATTTATTTCTGCACCTGTTTCTACGGTAGCAGGTTTAGTTGCATTGGTTGCTGTGTTTCCTTTTACACCAGGTTCTGTATATGTTACAGTTAGTACAACACTCGCAGGCATATCTACAGATAATGGCATACTATCTTCTGTGTTAAACAGTATTGTTACAACCTCTCCTTCTTTTAACAGATCTGGTGAGTCTAAAGTATCCTTTTGCAACTCTATTTGGTTATAATCATCTGTATTCATAAAATGATAAGTTTGATCTACCGCATATAAAAATTGGTATGATCTAGTTTCTACACGAACGTCTTCAATTTTATGACCTGCAGAGAATGTATTATCTAAAACTTTCCCAGTAGAGACACTTCTTAACTTTGTACGTACAAAAGCAGGACCTTTACCTGGTTTTACATGAAGAAATTCTATTATTTTATAAATATCATTATTGTAACGTATACAAAGTCCTTTTCTAATATCTGATGTAGATGCCATGTTTTCTTAGTTTGTGCTAAAATAGCCTTTCATTATTCCGCGTTGCGAATTTCTAATAAATTGTAATATTTCGTCTCGCTCAGGAGTCGCTTCCATTTCTGCTTCTATTATTTGTGCAGCTTGAGTGTTATTAAAATTCTTTTGGTAAAGAATTCTATATATATTTTGAATTTCTCTAATTTTTTCTGAAGGAATACCTCTTCGTCTAAGTCCGATTGAGTTAATACCAACATAAGAAAGTGGTTCTCTTGCAGCCTTAACATATGGAGGTACATCTTTACGTACCAACGAACCCCCTGTTACAAATGCGTGATTACCAATAGATACAAACTGATGTACCGCTACTAAACCTGCCAAAATAACATTATCACCAATTGTGACATGGCCGGCCAATGTAGAATTATTTGAAAAAATACAATTATTTCCTATTAAACAATCGTGCGCAACATGGCAATAAGCCATAATTAAGCAATTTTTACCAATTACTGTCTTATGTCTATCCGAGGTTCCCTTATGTATCGTGGCACATTCTCTAATTGTCGTACCATTACCAATAGTAACTGTAGTATCTTCACCATCGTATTTTAAATCTTGAGGTGGGGCTGAAATAACTGCTCCAGGAAAAATATTGCAATTTTTACCAATTCTTGCTCCTTCCATTATTGTAACGTTTGATCCAATCCAAGTTCCATCACCAATTGTGACGTTATTATGAATAGTGGTAAAAGGTTCTACAACAACATTTTTAGCAATTTTGGCTCCCGGATGAATGTAAGCTAGGGGTTGATTCATTCTAGTTTTATTTGACTTTAACTATTTGGGCCATTATCTCCGCTTCCGAAGCTAGTTTTCCATTTGTATATGCTTTCGCATGCATTTGACATAATCCTCTACGTATAGGCGACATTAAATCAAGTTTAAAAACTAAGGTATCACCAGGAACTACTTGTTGTTTATAACGTACTTTATCAATCTTAAGTAAATACGTTAAATAATTTTCAGGATCTGGCACAGTATTCAAAACCAAAATTCCACCTGTTTGGGCCATTGCTTCTAGCTGCAAAACACCTGGCATTACTGGGGCACCAGGAAAATGACCAACAAAAAATGGCTCGTTCATAGTCACGTTTTTCAATCCGACAACATGCGTTTCAGAAAGCTCTAATATTTGGTCTACCAATAAAAAAGGTGGTCTATGTGGTAGTTTTTCCATAATCTCAACAACATCCATTAACGGCGGTTTGTTTAAATCGTAACTAGGAACATTGTTTCGTTTTTCTTGCTTTATAATCTTGCTCAATTTCTGAGCAAACTGGGTATTTACAAAATGTCCGGGTTTATTGGCAATTACCTTTCCTCGGATGCGAGTTCCTGTTAATGCTAAATCTCCTATTACATCAAGTAGTTTGTGCCTAGCCGCTTCATTTGGTTGATGTAGCGTTAAATTATCAAGTATTCCATTCGGTTTTACTGATAATTTTTTCTTATCAAAAGCTTTTTCAAGCTTCTTCATTGTTGCTTCTGAAATTTCTTTATCTACATAAACAATAGCATTATTTAAATCACCTCCTTTTATAAGCCCATTTTCTAATAATGTCTCTAATTCGTGAAGAAAACTAAATGTACGTGCATCCGCTATTTCTGATTTAAAATCTGAAATAGTTTCTAATGTAGCATTTTGAGTGCCTAATATCTTGGTTCCAAAATCTACCATAGTAGTTACTTGGTACTCTTTAGATGGAATTACTGTTATTTCGCTTCCCGTAGAATCGTCTCTATAAGTAATCACCTCCTTTACAATATATTCTTCGCAGTCTGCATCTTGCTCTTCCGCACCTACAGATTCTAATGCTTCAACAAAAAACTTAGAAGAACCATCCATTATTGGAGGCTCGGAAGAATCTAATTCAATAAGAACATTGTCTATTTCCATACCAACAAAGGCAGCCAAAACATGTTCAGAAGTTTGAATTTTTACTCCGTTTTTCTCAATATTAGTTCCACGTTGAGTATTTACCACATAATTTGCATCAGCCTCAATTATAGGTTCGCCTTCAACATCAACTCTTTTGAACTTGTAGCCGTGATTTATTGGTGCCGGCAAAAATTTCATGGTGACATTTTCGCCTGTATGCAAACCAACACCTTTCAGTGTGATTTCTTTAGTTATCGTCCGTTGTTTTCTTGTGGTATTACTCACAATTATTTCTTTTTTTCGAGTTTATCTATTCGTTTTACAATCTTTGGAAGATTTTTAAAATGCACATAAGACTTACTAAATTCACCATAATTAAAGGCCGGTGAACCCTGTATAATTTCATCGTCTTTTACACTCCTACCTATTCCAGCTTGTGCCTGAATTCTAACATTATCGCCAATAGTTATATGACCAACGATACCTACTTGACCACCAATCATACAATGTTTGCCGATTTTTGTAGATCCTGCAACACCTGTTTGAGCCGCAATAACCGTGTACTCTCCTATTTCAACATTATGTGCAATTTGAATTTGATTATCTAATTTAACACCTTTTCGCAAAATAGTTGAACCCATAGTGGCACGATCTATAGTCGTACCCGCACCTATATCTACATTATCTTCTAAAATAACATTACCTGTTTGAGGAATTTTGGTGTACCCTCCTTTTCCATCAGGGGCAAAACCAAATCCGTCTGCACCAATTATAGCTCCGCTATTAATTACGCAATCATTACCAATAATTGAACCTTGATGAATTTTAGCCCCAGCAAATACAACCACATTATCTCCTATAGAAACTTCATCACCTATATAAACGTTAGGATGTATTTTTACATTATCACCCAAAGTTACATTTTCACCTAAATATGAAAATGCGCCTATATATAAGTCCTTACCATAAATTAAACTCTGGGTCTTATGTACCGGATTATCAATACCAACTTTAGACACTTTTACTTCACTATAGTATTGTAATAGTTTTGAAAATGAATGATACGCGTCTTCAACTTTAATCAAAGTAGTTTTTAATTCTTGATCAGGAACAAAATCTCTATTAACAAGTGTTATCGATGCTTTGGTAGAATATATATATGAGGTATACTTTGGATTAGCCAAAAAGGTTAAAGAACCGATTTCTCCGTCTTCGATTTTTGCTAATTTGTGAACCGCGATATCTGGATTACCATCGACTTCACCTTCTAAAATGCCTGCAATTTGACCCGCCGTAAATTCCAAATTAGTTTAAGTTATAGTACTAGTTGTGTTACAAAAGTAATAAGAAAGTATCTTAAATGTATACCCTAAATTATTTTCATCCCTTTTTTTGTTGTTTAACTGTGTAAGATTCATCTTGCAAACCTCTATTTAAAAAAGCTTTACAACCTTACTCTGTGTACTTTGGAAAACAAAAATAATATTTGACTATAGATTTTGATAATGCATCTAAACTCATTTTATCTAGCGTATGATTCACATCTGAAATTGTTCCTTGCTTCTTAGAGATGGTAATACGTTCTTCTTTTAAATCGTATGCCTGATTACTTACTTTACCCTCAAAAATAAAATAAGCTGCTTCTTCTTTAGTTAAACTATTGGTTCTTGCGAATTCTGATAATATTTTATCAATCTCATCTTTCGCTTTAGGCTTATCTGAAATAATCACTTTTAAAAGCTTACGATCTATTATTATACTACAGAGTTCTGAAAGCACAAAATCTTTGTGTGTTCGCCATTCTTTTATTGCAGCAATTATGTCTACATCATCTAGCATCGCAAATTGTTCTAATACCTCAGTATCAAAATCTTTTCTACCAATAGAATTATTCAAAAAATAGTTTAAAGCACTACTGCAGTTTAAAGAATAACCTAATTTAGTCAATTCCTTTGCTCTTGTAAAAACACGAATCAATAATTGCTCAGCTGCGAGTGATGTTTTATGTAAATATACTTGCCAATACATAAAACGGCGCGCCATTAAAAACTTCTCTACAGAATAAATTCCCTTTTCTTCTACGACCAAATTACCGTCAACAACGTTAAACATTGTTATTAAGCGTTCTGCATTAATATTTCCTTCGGCAACGCCCGTATAAAAACTATCTCGCTTTAAATAATCAAGTCTATCAATATCTAATTGACTAGAAACTAGTTGATTTAAAAATGCTTTAGGATGCTCTTTTTTGAAAATTTTAATAGCAGTAGTTAAACTTCCGTTAAACCGTATATTTAGTTTTTCCATAAACAGCAATGAAATATGTTCATGAGTTACACCTTCAACAATGCTATGTTCCATTGCATGTGAAAAAGGCCCATGTCCTATATCATGTAATAAAATAGCACAAAGTAAACCCGTTTCTTCATCTTCTGTTATTTCAACTTGTTTATAACGAAGGGCTTGTATTGTAATTTGCATTAAATATAAACAACCTAATGCATGATGAAATCGGGTATGGTGAGCTCCTGGAAATACCAAATACGATAATCCCATTTGAGAAATTCTGCGTAATCTTTGAAAATAAGGGTCTTCTATTAACTGATATATCAAGTCATTGGGTATTCGAATAAATCCGTAAATTGGATCGTTAAATACTTGCCCACCTGTAGGTGCGGTATTAAGGGTGTTTATTTGCGCCAAAATAATTGCTTTAATAAAGCAAAGATACTTACTAAATGAACAAGATTACTATACTTTGGGTCGATGATGAAATAGACCTGTTAAAGCCGCATATTCTTTTTTTAGAAGGAAAAAATTACCATTGTATAACTTGTCCTAGTGGTCAAGAAGCACTTGATCTTCTCAAGGAAAATAAAGTTGACATTGTTTTTCTTGATGAAAACATGCCTGGAATCTCAGGCTTAGAAACATTGAGTGAAATAAAATTAATGGATGCTTCGATACCGGTAGTAATGATTACCAAAAACGAGGAAGAATCTATAATGGAGGATGCTATTGGCTCTAAAATTGCCGATTATTTGATAAAACCTGTAAACCCTAATCAAATACTATTATCATTAAAAAAGAATTTAGACCATTCTAGATTGGTTTCTGAAAAAACTACTTCTAATTACCAACAAGAATTTCGAAAAATTGCTATGGATCTTTCAATGGTAAATAGCTATGAAGAATGGGCGCAACTTTATAAAAAATTAATCTACTGGGAGCTTCAATTAGAAGAAATTGAAGATAGCGGTATGTTCGAAATATTAGAATCGCAAAAAGTTGAAGCCAATGCGCATTTTGGAAAATTTGTAGATAAAAATTATGCAGATTGGTTTGAAGGACATGATGGTCCTGTAATGTCGCATACCCTTTTTAAAGAATGGATTGCACCGGAATTAAAAAACACTCCTACTCTTTTAATTGTGGTTGACAACCTAAGGTATGATCAGTGGTTCGCCTTTGAAGATACCGTAACCAACTTTTATAAAAAAACTAAAGAAACTTCGTATTACAGTATTTTACCTACGGCCACCCAGTACGCTCGTAATGCTATTTTCTCAGGGTTAACTCCGTTAGATATGGAGAAAAAATATCCAAATTGGTGGAAAAATGATACCGATGAAGGTGGAAAAAATTTATTTGAAGCTGAGTTTTTAGGTTCACAAATAAAACGACTTAAACTAAATTTAAAATGGGAATATCATAAAATTAGTAGTTTAAAACAAGGCAAGCAATTGTCACAAAATTTTAAATCTCAAAAGGATAATGATTTAACCGCCATTGTTTACAATTTTGTGGATATGCTTTCACATTCAAAAACTGAAATGGAAGTGATTAAAGAATTAGCCTCCAATGACAAAGCATATCGATCGCTGACTCAAAGTTGGTTTAAGAATTCTCCTTTGTTAGAAATTATTCAGCAAGCACAACAAATGGGAATGAAATTAATTATTACCACTGATCATGGTACTATAAATGTAAAACATCCGTCAAAAGTAATTGGTGACAAAGACACCAGTCTTAATTTACGCTACAAAACAGGACGTAGCTTAACTTATGAAGACAAAGATGTACTGGCAGCCCGTGATCCTAAAGCTATTCATTTACCCAGTATTAATATGAGTAGCTCTTATATTTTCGCCAAGAACGATTTGTTTTTCGCTTACCCGAATAACTATAATCATTATGTGAGTTATTACAGAAACACCTATCAACATGGTGGGGTTTCACTAGAAGAAATGATTATACCTTTTGTAGTTTTGGATCCGAAGTAGATAGAACAAATAGATTAATTTTGTTTCTCATATTACTTTTGTTTAAAATCACGTAGTAATACATAAATTACTTTTCATTATGGTACCATTATGCTGCAAACTTTTTGAAATGAAAATATAAAAGTAGTAATAAAGCGATGCCAACAAATGATATGCCGAACCAATAATATAAACCAAAATTCAAATATAATAAGGTATCATAATATTTGGTTATCAAAACGCTCTTTAATAAAACACCAACCGAATTGAAGGTAATATGGAAAATAATAGGAAAGATGATATTTTTATATTTTATATAAATCATTGAACAAAAAATACTAAAAACAAAAGCAATAATACACATTCCTGCATTAGGTAAATGAATAAAACCAAAAATGACAGAGGTCATTAAAATCGATATATTTATATTTTTCGTATAGAATATTGTTTTAGTTAACAGATATTTCCTAAAAACAAACTCCTCTACAATGGGAGCAAAAATAATCGTATAAAAAAGATAGAAATAGGAGAAATTAGGAAGTGGTAACTTAGCTTGGCGTATAAGTTCTGTGCCAGTTACAAAAGACAAATTTCTTAAGGGGTCAATGAATAGCTGTAGTAAAGTGGCCAAAAAGAATAAAGGAAAAATGCCATAATACAAAGTTTTCGTCTTATAAATGAAGGGGGTAATATTCTCAAAATCAATTTTCTTAAATATAATTAGATATGAAATCAGACCTAAGTTCAAAACAATTATTGCAATATTTGCAAGTCCATGGTTATAACTTCGCAAGAAAAAAAAGGTAATGAAAAAAGCAAAATAAATAAGGAGAATTATGAGGTTTATTTCAAAGGCTTTTTTCATAAAATGAATTTTATTTTACCAAACTTTAAAATAGTATTCTAATAATTTGATTTTCTCTTTTCTCTAGCAATTGACCCTAAATGAAATCCTCCAGCTATAATAGTCGTAAAAATCAGTGTGCTGGAATGCATTCCTAAATCAAACATATAATTCAATATCAATAGTGCTAGACCAAAAGGAATTACAAAAAACAAAAATGGTTTTAAATATAGCTTTGCAGTTTTAAACATGTGTATTGGTGTTTTTTGAAGTTCACCTTTTCAAAAGAATTGTAGATATTAAGATAATATTTTTCTTACTAAGAACAATAAACCTTCAAATTTCATAAAAAAGGGGGTTAGAGATTATTTAAGGTCACCCCCTATATACTTACTAATTACAGCCTGTAATTATTCGCGCTCTTGAGGGTGCACTTGTTGGTTGTGAACTACTTCCACTATAATAAGTAGTGCTATAATAATCAACTGCATCTAAAATACCACCACCTATATAACCGCCCAAAAAAGCCATTCCTGTAGCATAAACGGAAACACCTTTAGTAGGACCCAAAGCTTGCGCACCTGAATTAATTCCAGCTGCTATAGCGCCCATCTGAATACTACCCGAAATATGACTTGAGCCATTACATCTTCTAGGTATTGGTGTCCCATTTTGTTCATTCGCTTCTTTACATTTTGGACAGCCATTTGTATTACTACCTTCTCCATCCTGACTGCCATTTCCTTTTATGTACCAGCTTGGTGGCATTGCCTCTCCTTTGGTTTCTAGTAGTTCCTCAATGCCCACGGCATCAAAATCGTTTAAACTTAATTTTTGTGTGTTCATAATAAAGATTATATAATAATTTAGTCAATTTTCACTTTCTTTTAAAGTGTTAAATACTTTAATTTTAACAATAAATAATTATTTCCTGATAATGTAGGATTTAACCCACCAATAAAGAGTTTTTATATGCAACTATTATATTCCTTAGATCAAATCGATAGCGTTGCCAAAGGCATTATTGAAAATACCGCGTTTAAAACACTTTGTTTTCATGCAGATATGGGAGCTGGTAAAACCACTTTAATAAAAGCTTTGGTTGAAGAATTGGGCGGTGGTTCAGTGGCCAATAGTCCTACTTTTGGAATTGTAAATGAATACCATAAAGAAGACGGTGAACTCTTGGGATATCATTTCGATTTTTATCGATTAGAAGATGAGACCGAGGCACTAGACTTAGGCTTAGAAGATTATTTAAATCAAGATGTTTGGGTTTTTATAGAATGGCCAGAAAAAATTGAATCGTTCTTACCGGTAAAGGCAAGTAATATTACAATTGATATTATTGACCCCATCACTAGAAGTTTAGAATTGGATTAAGAGTAGTTTATGAATTAAGTGAAAACGGTAAACTTATCGTTGAAATGTAAATTTATACGACAAACGGTAAAACAATTCTCTTTTTATGTATTTTTGTCTAGAACATGAACCTATATAAAACTTCTATTCTTTTCCTTTTTTTGAAATGAAAAAATTCATTTTTGCCTTAGTTGCATCATTTACACTTCTAGCTGTTTCTTGTGAGCCAAATACCTCGGCCAAAGGAGATGATATTTATGAAGACGATATAGAGAATGACGAGCTAGAATAGTACTTATTCTTAAATAAAAGAATCATTTTAATTTACCCCAAATATCAGTTGTGCGATTCTAAATCTCCACGTATTACGCTTTTCATTAATTATTGTAAATTTGTTTAAGTGCCGTTCTATTGCACTGTAAAATGTAATTATGAACCAACCAAACTCACCTTTTAGCAAGTATCAACTACTTCCTCAAGAAGAAATGCTTGAGGTTTTAAAACAAAAAGGAGAATTATTTATTGGAATCCCTAAGGAAAACCCGAATAAAGAACGTCGTATTTGTCTTACGCCAGATGCAGTTAATGCAATTACAAGTAACGGACATCGTGTTTTAATTGAAAAAGGTGCTGGTGAAGGGGCTAATTTTTCAAATAAAGATTATACAGAAGCCGGTGCTGAAATTACAACCGACACTAAAAAAGTTTTTTCTTGTCCATTAATTTTAAAAGTTGAACCGCCTTCTATGGCGGAAATAGCAATGCTAAATCCGCAGGCTATTGTAATTTCTGCATTGCAAATTAAAACGCAATGCAAAGAATATTTTGAAGAATTAGCTAAAAAAAGAATTACGGCTATTGCTTTTGAATATATAAGAGATGAAGATGGTAAATTTCCTGCAGTGCGGTCGCTAAGTGAAATTGCTGGAATATCATCCGTTTTAATCGCTGCAGAATTAATGGCAACTACCAACAAGGGCAACGGACTTATGTTTGGTAATATAAGTGGTGTTCCGCCTGTAGAAGTAGTCATTATTGGTGCTGGAACGGTTGGAGAATTTGCTTCACGCTCTGCATTAGGTTTAGGAGCAAATGTAAAAGTCTTTGATAACTCTATTACCAAACTGCGACAGATACAAACTAACCTTAAACAAACAGTTTACACTTCTACTTTACAACCAAAAAATTTAATGAAAGCCTTAAAACGATGCGATGTTGCAATTGGTGCTATACGCGGTCACGATCGTTCTCCGGTAGTAGTATCAAGCACTATGGTTGAGAATATGAAAAAAGGTGCGGTTATTATTGATGTTAGTATCGATATGGGTGGTTGCTTTGAAACCAGTGAAGTTACCTCGCACAGTAAACCAACTATTGAAAAGTTTGGTGTGGTGCATTATGCTGTACCCAATATACCATCTCGCTACCCTAAAACAGCTTCAATTTCTATTAGTAATATTTTTACGCCATATTTGCTTAAACTTGGTGAAGAAGGCGGATTGGAAAATTCTCTTCGATTTGACAAAGGTTTAAGAAACGGATTGTACATGTACCATGGTATTTTAACCAGTAAGGCCGTTGGTGAATGGTACGATCTTAAATATAACGATATCAATTTCTTGATTTTCTAAAAATGGCATTTATAAAGCGGTTGGGGTTTTACCTCTTTGGTTTATCAATTGGATTGGTATTCCTATCAATCTTTTTAAGAAAAAAAGCAGATGAAACGGGAGTGTCATTCTGTTATTTACCTAATTGTAGGGCGCTAAAAGATATGCGTTCTAAATCAGTTAATTATTCTGATGAATTAGCACAAATGATTGCATATAATCAGCTAGACACTGTACAAGTTAAGCAGTTTTTTAATGAAGGTGAAATTAATTTCAGCAAGAGTGATACGCATGCAAAACCTTGTAAAATTTACTTGATTGAAAAGGATGTCGATGGGGTTCTGAGAACATTGACCGTAAAAAATTGCAATACTAAAATTGTAATTGAGTCCTTAGACTAGCTCACTTACCTCCTATTTAATTCTACATTTTTCTGCGTTTCCTTTCTTTTTTTAATAAAGATAGTTCTCTGGTTGTTTGCCCTGCAACAGAAGTGTTTTCTTCGGCACGACGAATTAGGTAAGGCATTACATCTCTTACCGGACCAAAGGGAAGGTATTTTGCAACATTAAAGCCAGCATGCGAAAGGTTAAAGGAAATGTGGTCACTCATACCAAACAATTGTCCAAAACCAATATGGTCGTCTCGTTTATCGATACCCTTTTCTTCCATTAATTCTATTAATCGATAACAACTCTCCTCATTATGTGTTCCCGCGAAAATTGAAATGTCTGCTAAATTATTTACACTATATTCAATAGCTGCATCGAAGTTCGCATCTGTAGCGCGCTTATCGCTACAAATAGGACTTTTATATCCTTTTCTTTCAGCACGTTCTCTTTCTTTTTCCATATAAGCACCTCGAACGACTTTTATTCCAATTTTAAAATTTTCTTTTTTGGCTCGTTCATGTAATGCTTTTAAATAATCTAAACGATCCCAACGATACATTTGAAGTGTATTGAATACAATGGCTCTTTTTTTATTATATTTCATCATCATGCTTTCGATTAAATCATCGGCGGCATCCTGAATCCAACTTTCTTCCGCATCAATTAAAAGTCGAACATCTAGGTCATAAGCTTTTTTACAAGTCTTATCTAAGCGCGATATTACTCGTTTCCATTCCAATGCTTCGTCTTCTGTTAGCTTTCCTTTTGCATTTACCTTTTTAAATAGCGAAAATCTACCATAAGCACTAGGTTTAAATACTGCGAAGGGTATAGCTTCTTTCTCTTTTACAAAATCAATTATCTTTAAAATTGTATGTAAGGCATTATCAAGAGGATCTTCTGTATCCTTACCTTCAACCGAATAATCTAATACAGAATGTACACCCTTAGACCACATTTTATCTACGACGGGTAAACAATCGTCTTCACTAACCCCTCCACAAAAATGATCAAATACGGTGGCTCTAATTAATCCTTCAACTGGTAAATGGGCTTTAATTGCAAAATTGGTCATTAAGGTTCCCATTTTAACCAATGGCTCATTGGCTATCATCTTAAAAAGAAAGTATGCACGTTCTAATTCAGAATCAGACTTAAGCGCAAAAGCGGTTTCAGTATCCTCAAAAATTCGGTCCATTTTAACTGTTTTATACAAGCAGTAAAGATAAAGACAGAAAATATATTCTTTTGCTAATTATTTACCTTTATTTTGCAGTAATCAAGATTTAAAAATCTAGCAAATCCAATAAAGCAAATAAAAATGGAGTCTATTGTTACCGAATCTTCGGCAGTACATTTTAATGAACAAGCTTTTACTGAGCTTCATAATCATATTTCGTTAAACTCATATTCTAAAATATTTGTACTTGTTGATGAGAACACTGAAACCCATTGTTTACCACATTTTAAGGATAAAGTGAATTTTGAGTTTATTCTTTTAAAAATTACATCTGGTGAAATTCATAAGAATATTGAAACTTGCATGCAGGTTTGGAATGACTTAAGTAATTTAAATGCTGACCGAAAAAGCTTGTTGATTAACCTTGGAGGTGGTGTTTTAACTGATTTGGGCGGTTTTGTTGCCTCTACATTTAAAAGAGGTATAAATTTCATTAACATCCCAACTACTTTACTTGCGATGGTAGATGCTTCAGTGGGTGGAAAAACTGGTGTAGATTTAGGTGTGCTAAAGAACCAAATAGGCGTAATTAACCAACCCCAAATGGTTTTAGTTGTTCCAATTTTCCTTAAAACTCTAGAGGAGCGGCAATTGCATAGTGGTTTTGCTGAAATGCTGAAACACGGACTAATTGAGAGTGATGCCTATTGGCAGAAATTAAAACTTGTTACCGACTTTGATAATTTGGATACACTGATCCACGATTCTGTTCTTATTAAAAATGAAGTGGTATTGGAAGATCCAACTGAGCAAAACCGTAGAAAAACCCTTAACTACGGACATACTTTAGGGCATGCCATAGAATCTCATTTCCTAGAAGATGATAGCAAGGATACTCTTTTACATGGAGAAGCTATTGCTATAGGAATGATTTTAGAAGCTTATTTATCTAAGGTACTTACCGGATTGTCTCAAACTTCACTTAATGACATTTCACGAACCTTTTTGTCTCGTTATAAGAAAGTTAACTTCTCTGAAACTGATATTGAGGTTATTTTATCGCTATTGAAATTTGATAAAAAGAATTCGCATGGCAATATCAATTTTGTACTTCTAAAAAGTATTGGTGAAACGGAGATTGATGTTAAAATTGAATCCAATTTATTTTCTGAAGCATTTTCTTACTACAAACATCTCTAATTTCATATACTAAAATTAGACATTGACAACTCTTTATTAAAACCAATGCTAAAAAAGCATAGTTTAGTTTTCAATAAGGAGCACCTGCCGTTTTAAAGTAGTCATGTTGCTTATTACCCAAATTTTACATTTTAAATAACCTGAGCAATCAGAATTAAAAAAACCTATTATGTTACGTAAACTTATTGATTACAAGAAGCTTGACCATCAATTAGCCGCTTTATTAATTGAAACTTATCCTGATGGATACGGCGATGATGATATTATTACTTTTCAAAATGCGAGTGGTGAATATGTGCAGGCAGTTGAATTAATCACCAATGACACTTTTTACCTTGTAAAAATCAGTAAAAGCCTTGCCAATTTTATAGCAACTTTTGATGATACAATTGAGCGCGAATTAGAAGCAAGTTCTTCACGAATTTTGGAAGAAGTAGAATCTGCCGATATGGAGTTTGAACAGGGCCAAGAAAACGATAACGAGGAAGAAACAGACTTAGAATAAATAGCTATAGATATCTTTCTCGAATAATATTTCTGTGATGTTTCTGATGTCCAGCTATTATAAAACCAATTGCTGCCACACTTATTGCAGAATTACTAGATACACCCTTTAATTGCAATGTCTGTCTATTAAAATGATTGAAAAGAGAAATTGTTGATTTTCTTACAATGATATACTCCTCTAGTAAACTTTTTATAGAACGACGGTCTGCAAATGAATTCGGAACGTAATCATTTTGTTCAAAACCAGGTAGCGGTGTTTTATCTCCTCTAGCAATTCGTAAGGCGCGATATTGAAAAACTCTTTCCGTATCTATAATATGCAAAAGAACTTCTGCAATCGTCCATTTACCTTCATCATATGCATAATGTAATTTTGCATCAGGAAGACTCTCTATAAATTGCGGGAAATTTTGCAATTGCTTCTTAAGAATATCCAATAAAGTTACGTCAGCTAACGTATTTAAGTAAGTCTGAAAAAAAGAATTGCAATCACCAACCTCTAATTCAGACTTTCTCATTAATTATTTTACTTAGAGTTCATTAAAAATAGTATGCATTAAACGCTTCTTATCGTTAATGCTTTCCTCTAAAGAAATCATAGTTTCGGTACGACTAATACCATCTATATCATCAATTTTAAAGATAATATTTTTGGCATGATTAGTATCTTTTGCTCTAATTTTACAGAAGATATTGAATTTACCCGTTGTAATATGTGCAACAGTCACATATGGTATTTGATTTAATCGTTCTAAAACAAATTTAGTTTGATGCGTTTTTTCTAGGAAGATTCCAACATATGCAATAAACGCATAACCTAGTTTTATATAGTCTAAGGTTAATGAGGAGCCTCTAATAATTCCTGCTTCTTCCATTTTTTTAACACGTACATGGACTGTACCTGCCGAAATCAACAGTTTTTTTGCAATATCCGTAAAGGGGGTTCTAGTGTTGTCAATCAACATATCTAGAATCTGATGGTCTATTTCGTCCAATTTTACTTTGGCCATAATCGAATTATTTTTTGCAAAAGTAAGTAATAATGAAATAAAATTTAATTATTTGACGAATTTTCTATTTATTATGTAACAAATTAAACAATTCTTAAATTAATTATAATTTACTGTTAACTAATTTACAAAGTTCTGTTTCTTGCTTTAATTCAGTTAGTTGGCTCTCAATTGAGCAATCATAAACTTTATGTCCGAAGAATCCATTTAATGCTCCTACCTTCTCAATTTTTGGCTTAAAAACAACTTTATTTTCTTCTAAAACCTCTGTAAATTGAACTCCAACTGAACCTAAATCTTTTAATTCTGGATTGTAAAATTGAATGTTTTTTATAATTACATCATAAAATTGCTTGCCGTTTTCTGGAATTTTAAAGTAATCTTCATATTTAAAATTCGAAATGGTATTAAAACTAATAGTAGAAATTGCTGTTATAAGTGAATTAAAAATAAAATGCCTAACTATTTCTCTATCGTAGTCATTTTCATAATGACCTGCTTCAAATAAGATTGTTGGGCAATTTAAGCTTTGAAAAGTGTCACCAACACAGTTTAAATTAAAGCCATCGTCATACCTGCCCACACCACCAGGTATATAATTCTGCAACATTTCATTCATAGCAACAATTATTTGCATAGCAATCTTACGAGGTTTCGTAAGTTTTCTTTCTATATCAACCGAAGGGGATAAAAATGAAACGGTAGCCGATTTATTAGTATTACCCACATTGTAAAAGGTACGTTGCCCGTGTAAATTAAAAGCATAATTAGGCTTAAAAAGATTAAATGTTTCTCGCAATACTATGCTTTCTGGTTGTGTTAAATCTTGTGCATCACGATTCAAGTCAACTTCGTTGGCGTTTATTCTAGTATAAGCAGCAGCACCATCTGGACTAAGAATTGGTATTATCTTTAGTGTACAGTTCTTTAATAATTCCTGAGATTCTTGTTCGTTGATTTTGAGATAATTTAACAAATCTAATATCGCCTTGGTTGTGGTCGATTCATTGCCATGCATTTGCGACCACATTAATATTCGCTTTTCACCATTACCAATAGTTATACTTTTTATAGGTCTTTGAAGAACTGATTTCCCTATAGTTTCTACTCGGAATGATTCATTAAGATTTGCTAAAACATCTTGTATCGATCCATTAGTTATATAGCGACCAAAAACACTGGCTACTTTAATATCGGCGTAATTAATATTGTCAATCATAAGTGTTAAACTAGTTAGAACAAATGTACTTTTAAATCTAGTTATATAACAATTCTAATTTGAGTGCTTAATTGATTTTTTGCGATTTATGACAAAACTATAGTTACTATTTTCATTATTTTTACCACATGATTCGATATACCTCTAGTATTTTTCTTTTATTGATTTTTACTTCATGTTATCAACCAGAAAGAAACTGCAAAGATTTTAAAAATGGCAAATTTAAATTTGACTATGTAGTTGATAGTGTTACGAAAACTGGAGTCTTCACACGAGACAATGATCTTAGTATTGAATTTTATGATGGTAAAATAGATAGTTCATCGGTACGTTGGGTAAATGATTGCGAGTACATTGTTAAGAAAATAAACCCAAAAAGTATGGCAGAAGAAAAACCTGTACATATTAAAATTTTGACAACCACCGATAATTCTTATACATTTGAGTTTAGTATTGTTGGAAATAGCAAGACTAAATCTAAAGGAACAGCCATCAAAACCAAATAAACCATGTTTGAAATTTTTGCTAACCCAGATGCATGGATTGCACTATTAACATTAACATTTTTAGAAATTGTTCTTGGTATTGATAATATTATATTTATCTCTATTGCTGCTGGAAAACTGGAGCCAATTCAAAGAAAGAAAGCAACAAATATTGGTCTAATTCTAGCTATGGTAATGCGCATTGTTCTTTTATTTGGAATTACATGGCTTACAGCTATGAAAAAACCTTTTTTAATTTTTGATGAATCATGGATTTCTGGTGGTATTAGCGGACAGGCACTTATCTTATTTTTAGGAGGATTATTTTTACTTTATAAGAGTACACGTGAAATTCATGAAAAAGTAGAGCATAAAGGACATGATGAAGTTGAAGTAAAAAAATCAAGGTCTACTTCATTAACTAAAGCTATAATTCAAATAACAATGATCAACATTGTTTTTTCTTTCGATTCAATTTTAACTGCCATAGGTATGACAAATGGAATATCGCCTAATCCTAATGACGCCCTTATACTAATGATTATAGCAGTTGTAATTTCTGTGGTAATAATGATGTTATTTGCAAATCCGGTTGGAAATTTTGTAAACAAACATCCATCTATTCAAATATTAGGACTTTCATTTTTGATTTTAATCGGATTTATGCTTATTGCAGAGGCAGCACATATAGGTCATGTAGTCGTTTTTGGAAATGAAGTAGGCACGATACCGAAGGGATATCTCTATTTTGCAATTGCATTTTCGCTTTTAGTTGAGTTCTTAGATCTAAGAATGAAAAAAAATACAAAATCGGAAATTAAAGAAATTTCGTCTGAAGAATAAATCAAAAGATACCTACCAAGTTTATTATAATTTATAAAGGTTTTGAAACAGTTAAATTATAAGATTCAGTCTTATCCTTTTTGTATTCTTTCTACAATAAACTCTAATTGGTGAGGTTCGATAGGTTTTATAATATAATCTGATATTTCACTAATCTTTTTTGCTCGCTCAATATCTGTAGGATCTACTGAAGAAGAAACCATGTAAATGGTTATTTTTTTTCCCAATTTCGGCATTATCTTTATGTATTCTTCCATAAATTGAAAACCGTCCATTATTGGCATATTAATATCGAGCAAGATAATATCTGGTAGCTCTTTATTATTATTTAGATTCTCAATCATAAAATTCAATGCCTCTTCACCATCGTAAAATGCTAAGACATTTGCGGCAAGATTGAGAGATTTTATAGTTTTCTTAATGGTAAATTGGTAAATATCATCATCATCTACTATACAAAAGCTTAATTTTCCTTTCATCTTTTCTCATTAAAATTAATTTTAAATGTAGAACCTACATTAACTTCACTTTCTACTGTAATTTCACCACCCATAGATTCAATTTGCACTTTTGTCATAAATAGCCCAACTCCTTTAGCATCTTTATGTCTATGAAAAACCTTGTTTAAACCAAATACCTTTTGACCATGTCGTTTTAAATTAATTCCAAGACCATTGTCCTTAAATTTTAGTTTAAGTAAACCGTCTTCTACAAGCGACTGAATAAAAATTTCTGGTATTCTATCTTCAGATTTATACTTTATTGAATTGCTAAGTAAATTTAGAAAAATACTTTCCAAATAAACCTTATTGTAGGTTATATTTGGATATTTTGAAAAATCAGTGCTAATTTTTGCTTCGCTGGCTAATATTTGACCAGTTAAAATTTCTTTTGTTTTATCTAAAATTTCTGAAAATTCAAGCTTTTCCTTTTCCACAGTAGTTTCACTTTTTGTCTTTAATGCCTGAATTAAGGTATTAAGAGTCTCTGTTAAATGCTTAATTACTATTTCAATTTTTTCGAATAAGCCTCTCCTTTCTTCTTCTGTTTCAGAGGTTTTATAAAATTCAATTAATGTATTTAAATTACTTACTGGAGCTCTTAAATTATGGGATGTAATATGAGCAAAGTCTGCCAGTTGCGTATTTTGAAAAGTAAGTTTACTGGCCAAAACTTCTAAACCTTCTTTTGCTTCTAGAATTTTCTTTTCCGCCTTTTTTTGAATTGTAATATCTCTAATAGCCGCAGAAACTAATAGACCTTCTTCTGTTTTTAAAGGACTTAGACTTATTTGTATCGGAATTTTTTTGCCCTTTTTGTTATTGCCAAATAATTCTTGTCCCTCGCCCATCTTTCTAGTTTTAGGCATTTTATAAAACATTTTTCGATGATTACTGTGTTCATCAACTTCACTTTCTGGTATTAATACTTCCACAGGTTTATTTTTTAATTCCTCAGGAGTATAACCAAATAGTTTTTCCGCTTGTTTATTTATTAATTGTATTTTTCCATGTTCATTAACAATTACCATGGCATCCGGGGCCGATTCTAACAGACCTCTAAACTTTATTTCGGCCATGCGCTGTTGGGTAACATCTTGACAAGTGCCCATAAATTCAATGACTTGACCTGCATTATCGGAAATTACCTCTCCGAAAATTTGAACCATTTTAACTTTACCGCTTGTAGTTATAATCCGATGGAGCAAATCATGAAAAAGATTATCTTCTATAGATTTAGCTATTGAAATGTCTACCATTTCTTTATCATCTGGATGAACACAGTTTAAATACGAATCGAAGTTTAAAACTTCATTAGAATCAATTTCGAAAATACGGTACAGATTATTTGAAAAGGTAACATCACTGTTAACGGTATTCCATATCCAACTCCCAATGCTTGTTAGCCTTTCCGCTTTATTTAAAATATGATTCTTACGTAAAAGGTCTGTTTCAATCTTTTTTTGGAGTGTTATATCTCTGATGGCAGCAGAAACTAAAATACCTTCTTCTGTTTTTAAAGGACTTAAACTTATTTGCAGTGGTATTTCCCTACCAGTTTTATGAAGACCATATACTTCATTATCATCATCCATTTTTCTTGGCATAGCATTGTTAAAAAACTCGTCAAGATCTCTTTCTTTATCAGGTTTATATTTGATCGGAATTAACAAATCAACTTCTTTACCAATAAGTTCTTCAGATGAATAACCAAATAGTTTTTCCGCTTGTTTATTTATTAATTGTATTTTTCCATCTTCATTAACAATTACCATGGCATCTGGGGCCGATTCTAACAGACCTCTAAACTTTATTTCGGCCATGCGCTGTTGGGTAACATCTTGACAAGTGCCAATTAACTCCACTACATTTCCAGATTCATCTGTTAAAACCTCGCCTAGTAATTGAATCGTTTTTAGTTTTCCACTCGTTGTTACAATTCTATGAAGTAATTCATAAAAAACTTTATCTTCTCTAGACTTATCAAATGATAATTGAACAGTTTCCTTATCATCTGGATGTACGAAATTAAAATAAGAATCAAAGTTTAAAGTTTGATTTGGATCAACCTCAAAAATATTAAATAAATTACTTGACCATGTCACCTTATTTATTGTGGTGTTCCATTGCCAATGCCCCATTTTTGTAAGCTTTTCAGCCTCATTTAATACATGATTTTTGCGCAATAATTCTCGCTCTATTTTCTTTTGTGCATCAACATTTTTTAAAATTCGCATAAAACCAATGCATTCTCCAGTATCAGTTTTTAATGCCGTAAGTGTGGAGTGTGCTCTAAATGTGGTGCCATCTTTTTTGGTAACCGTCCATTCTCGTGCATCGTAATCATCATTATCGGCTAATACTTGATAAGCATCAAAGTTGGGATTATTAATGTTATAGCGCTTAGCAATATCCTGCTGAAATTTCTGATATTCGTCTTCTACAAGGAAAAAATTGGTTTTTTTCATACCAATCAAATCAGAGGCAGAATATCCTAACAAGATTTCGGCACCTTTATTAAATTGATAAATAACATTTTCTTTGTTAATTGCTATAATAGCCGTAATATCAGAATTTGGAGAAACATTCATCAACAATATATTATTTTAATATTTTGGTTTACAGACTATTAAATTATGACTATGTCGTACTAATATAGCTAATTAGCTCTTAGTTAAAAATACATGTAGTGTAATTCTCACGAAAAATCAAAGATATTAACTCAGAAATACCAAATATATTCTTATTTAATTAAGAAAATAACAACTTATTTAAAGATCTTAAATACAAAAACCCACCGTTGGTGGGCTTTGTATTATTTTTTGATTTTCTATTGTCAATAAAAAAACTAATTATATGCTAATTAGGCCTTTCAAAAGCCACCTCCGGATTGTTAGCCTTTTGTTTTTTGAACAATCGTTGTTGTTGTTTTACAGTCATTGTACTGCCATCATGACTCCAACCTGGAGGTCCAAAGATATACATTAACTTATGCGACAATTTGGGTGATTTTTTCATATCGTTCCAAATATCTTTGTATTCATGTGTTAAAATAACTAGTGGATTATACGATTCTGGTGCATGAATAACACCAAATTTTACATCAACATCATCATCTAACTCTTTCCATGTGCCGAAAATTTTATCGAAAATATTTAAAAAACCACCATGGTTTTTATCCAAATATTCTACGTTTTGCGAGTGATGTACTTGATGCATTGTATGGGTATTAAATATTTTTTCTACCCATCCCATTTTCGGTACATATTTGGAATGTAATTGAAATTGCCAGAATGACTCTATGGCTAATGCAAATATTACAACCTCAACTGGAAAACCAACAGCAGGCATCCACATATAAAAGAATGGTTTGTATAATAGCGTGAACCATCCATTTCTAATAGCTGTTCCTAAATTAAAATGATCCGATGAATGATGCACTATGTGCGCAGCCCATAATACTCGAATTTCGTGATTAGCCCTATGAAACCAATAATATGTAAAATCATCAGCAAGTTGGCACAACAAGAATATATACCACTCGTAACCAAATGATTTATACCCCATAATATTCATCCTTACCCCATCAACCATTGGGTTAAACAATTCGTAAGCAAAATTAAAAACAACTATTAAAACAGTAAGCTTAATTAACGGCCCCAAAATAGCTGAACCAATACCCATGGCTCCACTTGCCATTAGGTCTTTCCATACATAAAGGTCTTCATCACCATGAGTGTGGCTATATGTTATTTCTAATAAAATTAAGGCAATAAAACAGGGTACTCCGTAAATGAGGGGGTTTGTTAAATCCATTTAAACAAATTTCTGCAAAGGTAATTATTAATACTCACTAGTTAGTTTATTTATTCTCCTTTCTAAGAAGCTTGTTTTGCTCTATTAATAATTTTTCAATATTCGATAATAGCGCAATATTTTTTGGTGTCTCTACCTCAGTGTTTTCAGGGTTTTCGGCTTTACTCCTAAACTTATTAATACCTTTTAATAAGAGAAAAATTGTAAGTGCAACTATCGTAAAATCAACAAAAACCTCTATGAGCTCACCATATCCTATGGCTACTTCTTCTACCAATTCTGTTCCTTCTCTAAGCACTAGTTTCTTATTAGATAATTGTACATCTTCAGTAATTAATGACAATGGAGGCATTAATATTTTCTTCACCAATGTATTTACCACAGCATTGAAAGATGCACCAATGATGATGCCAATCGCCATATCAACCATATTGCCTTTTACGGCAAAACTTTTAAACTCTTCAATAAAATTCTTAAACATTACTAGTTTTTAAAATAATGTAGTTTGGCCTTCTTCGTCGTCATTTGTACTATCTCCCTTTTTAGGCGCATTGGTTTTCTCTATTGTTTCATTTTTAGAAGTACCATCATCAACTTTTTCTTCATCAATTACTTCAATTTCTTCTGTGCTTTTCTCTACAGGAGCTTCATATGGCAATGGATCTAACCCGTTTATCTCCAACACCTTGTCCTTAGTTAATTGATTGCCCATTGCTGTTATTCCTTTAACAGCTATAAATTCTTCTAGATTTACAATTAAATTCTCTTGACGGTCTTGACCCCGTTTTTTACCAAACACTATTTCGGCTTGTGGACGATAATCTGTGAATATTTTTTCTAAATATGATTTAGGATGATCCGTTAATATATTTTCTTCTTTATCCGGATTATCAACCAAAAACCGCTTTACATAAAAAATTTCTTTTTCACCTTCCCAATAAATTGCAGATAAAGGTTTCTTAGGATTCCATTTTTCCAAAATAATCATATCATCATCAAAATGTAGCGTCAGCTCAGGGATTACTGTTTTTATAACTCCACTTTGTTTAACAATTAATAAACGGTTTTCACTCGTAAATTCTCCCAAAAACTCCCCTCTAGCATCAATATTTAAACGTTGTACAGTATCATCAAACCAAAGTTTTCTAGGTTTTAATGTAGAAAGTCCTTTTTCTTTTAACTCAACTCGTTTTACTGTGTATTTCGTTACTAAATTACCTTTGGTACCTCTGCCTTTAATTAAGACATCTGCAAAATCTAAATCCCATTTTAACTTTTTAATACTCCCTACTTGACGTAAATTAATAGTTACCACTTCGCCTTCGCCATTTGGATTAGCGGAAAAATGATATACTAAGGAATTAGGTTTGCCAGTGGTAACATCATATAACTTATCTCTTGTTATACTAGTTACATTAAAGCGCTTAATATAGGTAGCACCTCCTTTTCCGTCTCTATAAATTAAATTATAAATTGTACGCTTGTCTTTTTTCTTAAATACCGCTACATGAAGAATATTTTTTCCTATAAAGGTTTTTGAATCTACCTTGAATACCATCATTTTACCATCTTTGGTAAACACAATAATATCATCAATATCACTACAATCAGTTACATACTCATCTTTACGTAAAGATGTTCCGACAAATCCTTCTTCACGATTTACATATAACTTGGTATTTCGTATGACAACTTTAGAGGCCTCGATATTATCAAAAGTTCTAATTTCTGAAAGTCGTTCTCGGCCTTTGCCATAAGTATCTTTCAACCTTTTAAAATAGGCTATTGCAAACTCAATTAAATGTGCTAAGTTGTGCTTAACTTCTGCAATCTTTTCTTCAAGATTATCAAGATGTTCCTGAGCTTTGTCTATATCGAATTTTGATATTTTCTTAATTTTAATTTCTGTTAAGCGAAGAATATCATCCTCAGTAACTGGTCTTTTTAAATGTTTAGTATGCGGTTTTAAACCTTTATCTATTGCTGATATAACGCCTTCCCAAGTTTCTTCTTCTTCTATATCACGATAAATTCTATTCTCTATAAAAATTCGTTCTAAGGAGGCTGCATGCCACTGTCCTTCTAATTCACCAAGTTGTATTTCAAGTTCTTGTCGAAGCAATTCTACTGTTGCATCTGTAGAACGCTTAAGCATTTCTGTTACGCCAATAAATAATGGTTTGTTATCTTCTATGATACAACCCAACGGAGATATAGAAGATTCACAGGCCGTAAAAGCATACAAAGCATCTATTGTTTTATCAGGAGATATTCCTGAAGGGAGATGAATTAAGATCTCAACATTTGCTGCAGTATTGTCTTCAATCTTTTTAATTTTTATTTTCCCCTTATCATTCGCTTTTAAAATAGAATCTTTTAGAGTAGAAGTGTTCGTTCCGTAAGGAATTTCAGAGATTACTAAAGTGTTTTTACTTAGTGTAGAAATTCTGGCTCGCACCCTTATTTTACCACCCCTTAATCCATCATTATAATTTTCAATATCAATAATTCCCGATGTAGGAAAATCAGGATAAATTTTAAAACGTTGCCCTTTTAAATGCTTTATAGATGCATCTATTAATTCATTAAAATTATGCGGTAATACTTTTGTAGATAATCCAACAGCAATACCCTCTGCCCCCTGTGCTAAAAGTAACGGAAACATTACCGGAAGATTTACCGGTTCTTTTTTACGACCATCATAGGATTGTTGCCATTCTGTTATTTTAGGACTAAAAACAACATCTAATGCAAATTTTGAAAGTCGAGCTTCAATATATCTCGAAGCAGCTGCTCGATCCCCTGTTAGAATATTTCCCCAGTTACCTTGGGTATCAATTAATAGGTCTTTCTGACCCATTTGCACCATTGCATCGGCAATACTGGCATCTCCGTGAGGGTGATACTGCATTGTATGTCCTACAACATTAGCCACTTTGTTATAACGCCCATCATCCAGTTCTTTAAGCGCATGCATTATTCTACGTTGAACAGGTTTAAACCCATCTTCAATAGCTGGGACAGCTCTTTCTAATATTACGTAAGATGCATAATCTAGAAACCAGTCTTTATACATACCGGTTACTCGAGTAAGGGCTTCATCCTCCTCAAGTTCTTCGGTATTTTGCACTTCTAGACCTTCTTCATTATTAGGACTACTTTCGTTACCGTGGTCTTGTTCTTGATGTTCATTTGACTTACCTTCCTCCTCTTCAGACTTTCCGTCTTCACCAGCAGGTAAGTTTATATTTTCGTCATTTTCTTCCATTAAGGAATACGATATATTATGGTTCTTATAATTGGTTTTCTTCTACTAAATCAACCTCAACCTTTAGGTTTTCAATGATAAATTTTTGACGGTCGGGGGTATTCTTTCCCATGTAAAAACTTAACAGATCTTCTATAGACATCGATTTATCTAACATTACTGGTTCTAATCGAATATCATCACCTATAAAATGAACAAATTCATCTGGCGATATTTCACCCAAACCTTTAAATCTAGTAATCTCTGGTTTACCTGTTAATTTATCAATGGCGTTTCTGCGCTCTTCATCACTATAGCAATAAATTGTTTCCTTTTTATTTCGAACGCGGAATAAAGGTGTTTGTAAAATATACAAATGGTTCTCCTTTATTAATTCAGGGAAAAATTGTAAAAAGAATGTAATTAATAGCAAACGAATATGCATACCATCTACGTCGGCATCTGTGGCGATTACGATGTTATTGTATCGCAAATCTTCCATAGATTCCTCAATATTAAGTGCAGCTTGCAAAAGATTAAATTCTTCGTTTTCATAGACTATTTTCTTTGACATTCCATAAGAATTCAAAGGCTTACCTTTTAAACTAAATACAGCTTGGGTATTAACATCTCGAGACTTTGTAATAGACCCTGAAGCGGAATCGCCCTCTGTAATAAATAAGGTGCTTTCTAAATTTCTATCTTTTTTGGTATCACCTAAATGTATACGGCAATCTCGTAATTTTTTATTGTGCAAACTTGCTTTTTTCGCACGGTCTTTTGCTAACTTTCGTATACCAGAAAGCTCTTTACGTTCTCGCTCCGCCTGCAATATTTTACGTTGTAAAGCATCTCGTGTATCCGGATTTTTGTGTAAAAAATTATCTAGATATTTTCCAACAAAATCATTTATATAGGTACGGACTGTTGGTAAATCTCCTCCCATATCTGTAGAACCTAACTTTGTCTTTGTTTGACTCTCAAAAACCGGCTCCATTACTTTTATAGAAATGGCTGAAATAATTGATTTTCGAATATCAGAAGGATCATAATTTTTTCCATAAAACTCTCGAATAGTTTTCACCAATGCCTCACGAAAAGCAGTTTGATGTGTTCCACCCTGAGTAGTGTGTTGCCCATTTACAAATGAGTGATATTCCTCACTATATTGAGTTTTACTATGAGTTATTGCAACTTCAATATCTTCACCTTTTAAATGGATAACGGGGTATAGAAAATCTTCCGTATTATTATTGTCCTCTAATAAATCTTTTAATCCGTTTTCGGAATGGTATTTTTCACCATTAAAATCAATTGTTAACCCAGGATTCAGATAAACGTAGTTCTTCAACATACGCTCAACATATTCAATACGATACTTGTACTTTTTAAATATCGTCTCATCGGGTCTAAAGGTTACTTTGGTACCTTTTCGCTGTGAAGAACTTGTTGGACCTTCTTCCTTAATTAAATTACCTTGACTAAACTCTGCAACTTTAATTTGATTATCACGAGAAGATTGTACTTCAAAAAAACTGGAAAGAGCATTTACAGCCTTAGTACCAACTCCATTTAAACCTACAGATTTTTTAAATGCTCGAGAATCATACTTTCCACCAGTATTCATTTTTGAAACTACATCTACAACTTTTCCTAAAGGAATTCCACGGCCGTAATCACGTACTTTAACTAGTCCATCTTTAATCCGAATTTCAATGGTCTTGCCAGAACCCATTACAAATTCATCAATACAATTATCAATTACTTCTTTTAAAAGAATATAGACTCCATCATCAGCAGATGAACCATCACCAAGTTTTCCAATATACATACCCGGCCGCATACGAATATGCTCTTTCCAATCAAGCGAACGAATGTTATCTTCAGTATATTGGGTGTTCTCAGCCATATTGAGGGGTTAAAATGAAAGTGTCGCTAAGATAAGGTTACTTGAAAAAAAATAAAACCCCTAAGATATAAAGTAATTAACAATGAAAATGGGGCTTTTGTTGATATCAAAAAGGTCAATAATACAGTTTTTAGCTCTTTGACTTTTTTGTACTAACCAAGGTAACACCTGCAATAACGATTATCATTCCAAATATTTGAAGATAGGTAATTCGTTCATTGAGAAAAAAGTATGCAATTACAATTGTTGAGACAGGACCTAAGCTACCGAAAATAGAAAAGGTAGAAGCTCCTAAGCGTTTAATTGCTTCTGTTACCATAAAAGAAGGTAATAGTGTTGAGAATATTGCCATGGCCAATGCTAAATAATATACTTCTATTGGGTAATCGAAAAGATTAAAATCTGACGTTATAAAATAATGTATTATAACGCAAATCGTAGATACTATCATAGCATATGATGTAAATCGTAAAACTCCAAATTTTGGAATAAGCCAACCACTACCAACCAAATATGCGGCATATGTTAATGCACTTAAAAATATTAAAAAACCTCCCCAATAAACTGAGGCTTCCGACACCGTTATTTCATCCCAAAAAGTAATTAAAACTCCTATATAGGTAATAAGTATTGCAATAAATTGATTCTTACTAATTTTATTTTTAAAGAATAACCATGATAGTAATACCACAATAGTTGGATATATAAATAATATTATTCGCTCCAAACCGGCCTTTATATACTGTAGCCCCATAAAGTCGAAAAGGCTAGCCAAATAATATCCAAGAAAGCCAAAAACTATCAACCATAAATAGTCTTTAATGTCAATTTTAATTGTCTTTTGGGGTTTTGTATAAATAGCTAGTACCAAATAAAAAGGTAAAGCAAATAACATTCGAAATAATAAAAGACTTAAATGGTCTACACCATAATTATAAGCCAATTTTACCATTACAGCTTTCGCCGAAAACAAAACAACACCAGTGATGGCTAATAATACTCCGACATTGTTACTTGACATTTTTTGAAACATCTAACGAAAATAGCCATAGGCTAAAAACATCAAGTTCTATTTACTGTATTTATACGAAGTTCAAATTTTATTATACATTAAATCTAAAGTGCATTACATCGCCATCTTTAACAATATAATCTTTGCCTTCTACGCGCATCTTTCCGGCTTCTTTAACCTTGGCTTCACTACCTAATGTTACATAATCGTTATATGCAATAACTTCAGCTCTAATAAAACCTTTTTCAAAATCAGTGTGAATTACGCCAGCAGCTTGCGGTGCGGTTGCACCTACTGGAATAGTCCATGCACGAACTTCTTTAACACCAGCAGTAAAATAAGTTTCAAGATTTAATAATTTATAGGCACCTCTAATAAGTTTAGCAGAACCAGGCTCAGAAAGTCCTAAATCTTCAAGAAACATTTGACGTTCTTCATAGGTTTCTAGTTCAGTAATATCAGCTTCTGTTCCAACAGCCAAGACTACTACTTCTGCATGTTCATTTGCTACTGTAGCTTTTACTTTTTCAACATAATCATTTCCCGAAACAGCTGCTTCTTCATCAACATTACAAACATACATTACTGGTTTATCCGTAATAAACTGTAATGGTTTCACATATTCCTTTCGATCATCAATTGCTACTTCTATTGCACGTACCGAAATACCAGCTTCTAACCCGTCTTTAAGTTTTAGAAGTATGGCCTCCTCCTTTTGTGCTTCTTTATTACCAGTTCTAGCAGCGCGCTTAACTTTCTCTAACTTCTTATCTACAGTCTCTAAATCTTTGAGCTGTAACTCCATGTCTATCGTTTCTTTATCGCGTATTGGATCAACTGAACCATCTACATGCACAATATTATCATTATCAAAACAACGCAAAACATGCAAAATAGCATCTGTTTCTCTTATATTCCCTAAAAACTGATTACCCAATCCTTCACCTTTACTTGCACCTTTTACTAAACCTGCGATATCTACAATTTCAACTGTAGCTGGTAGAACGCGTTCTGGCACAACCAATTCTTCTAACTTCTCTAATCTTGGATCGGGTACATTAACTACTCCAATATTTGGTTCAATTGTACAAAAAGGAAAATTTGCACTTTGCGCTTTCGCATTTGACAAACAATTAAAAAGAGTTGATTTTCCAACATTTGGTAACCCGACTATTCCTGCTTTCATTTTAATTTAATTTGAGCGCAAAGATAGCCGTTTGTTACAAAATGAATACCGATAATAACTCATATTTTTTTGTAGTTAAAATGAGTATTCTTTTTGCGTTATCGATAACACTTCCTGTATTTAAGTATAAAATAATCAACTATTTACACTTATTAATTTTAATTACCATATTGTAGTAATAGGGAAAAATCTTAAATGAATTATTTATCTGAGAAAACGATTTGGTTGTTGTTAATAAAACTATTAAACGAGGTTTTATAAAAGAACTAAAATTAGTTCTAAAAAAAAAGAGTATTTCTACAAATAGAAATACTCCTTTATGTAATTCAATTTTTTGAATACTATTGGTTAGTTTTTATATCAAATTTAGTACTAACCAATCATCACATTTCATATTATTATCCTTCTGGGTGCATAAATGTTTGTTTACCCAACAATACTTCTTCACTTTCTACGTGATCTTCATCTGGGATACAACAATCAACAGGACAAACCGCCGCACACTGTGGCTCTTCATGAAACCCCATGCACTCCGTACATTTATCAGGTACTATATAATAAACTTCATCGCTAACCGGTTCTTGCACCTCATCGGCATTTACAGCTTTACCATCAGTAAGAACTACATCGCCTGCTAAAGATGTACCATCAGAATAGCGCCATTCATCGGCACCTTCATAAATAGCAGTATTTGGGCACTCTGGTTCACACGCGCCGCAATTGATACATTCATCTGTTATTATTATTGCCATAATTTCAATTTCTATTTGATTAAATCCACTTTTCAGTCGAATCTTAAAAAGTAGGTGAAATTGATTTCACCTTCTTATTTTTGCATTTTCCTCTTACAAAGATAAAGTCTATAAAGATCTATCGCAAATATATGAACGACCTTAATAAAACAATTATTGCTTTCGCAACATTAGGAGAATTTCTTCAATCATTTAATATGACTTCACCCAATGATAATGGTTGGTCGCAAAAATTGAAAGAAACTATCATTTTCGCCGGACATAAAAATGGTTGGTTCACAAAAGAAAATGTGCTGTTTGCACTAAATAGTTGGGGAAATCTACTTACAGAACCTAATTTAAGAAACTGGATTTCAGAACATAACACAATTTACAATGCTTTCTCAGAATCTAAAACAGTCGCTATAATAATGGCAGGTAATATTCCTCTAGTAGGTTTTCATGATTTTTTATCTGTTTTAATCACAGGAAATAAAGCTTTAATAAAATTATCAGATAGTGATAAAATTTTGTTACCATTTTTAGTTAGCTTTTTAACCGAAAAAGAACCGTTATTAAAAGACAAAATTAGCTTTAGTGATGGAAAATTAGAAGATTTTGATGTTGTAATTGCAACTGGAAGCAATAATACAGCACGCTATTTTGATTATTATTTTGGTCATAAACCTAATATTATTCGTAAAAATAGAAATTCAATTGCAGTACTCCAGGGTACAGAAACCAAAGAAGAATTAGAAGCCCTAGGTAAAGATATTTTCCAATATTACGGATTAGGATGCCGTTCGGTTTCTAAAATATTTGTTCCTAATGGATATGATTTTGATATTTTCTTTAAAGCAATATATTCATATGGCGAAATTTTAGATCAAAACAAATATGTAAATAATTACGATTATAATAAAGCGGTTTATTTAATGAGTGAATTTCCAATTTTAGATAATGGATTCTTAATTCTTAAAGAAGATACAACATATGCTTCGCCCATTGCGTCATTAAATTATGAATATTATTCATCGAAAGAAGTATTAAAAGATCGTTTAAGAAGTGATGAAGAAAAATTACAATGTATTGTATCATCAGGTTTCATTTTAAACGAAATTAAATTTGGCATGACACAAACTCCACTTCTAAATGATTATGCAGATGGCATTAACACGGTTGACTTCTTGTTAAAAACATAACATAATTATTTTTATATAATAATGCTTGTTCTTAAGAAAATTAAGACCTTTATCAACCTTATTTTATAAATAGTAACTGAATTTAATTAAGCTTAAAATGCAAAAACATAATTTTAGTGCCGGACCATGTGTTCTTCCAAAGGAAGTATTAAAAAAAGCTTCTGAAGCAATTATCGATTTTAACGGTTTAGGACTTTCGTTAGTTGAAATTTCACATCGAAGTAAAGACTTTGTTGAAGTTATGGAAACTGCTAGGTCATTGGCTCTAGAATTACTGGGCCTTGAAGGTAAAGGTTACAAAGCTTTATTCTTGCAAGGCGGCGCTAGTACAGAATTTTTAATGGTTGCATACAACCTTCTAGAAAAAAAAGCGGGTTATTTAAATACTGGAACATGGGCTGATAAAGCTATAAAAGAAGCAAAGTATTTTGGTGAAGTTGTTGAAGTTGGTTCTTCTAAGGACGAAAATTTTAAATACATACCAAATGGATATGTAGTGCCAGAAGATTTAGATTATCTTCATTTAACTTCCAATAATACCATCTTTGGTACACAAATAAAGAAATTTCCTAAAGTTAATATGCCTTTAGTGTGCGATATGAGCTCTGATATTTTTTCAAGAGAGTTAGATTTTTCTCGATTTGATTTAATCTATGCTGGTGCTCAAAAAAATATGGGCCCTGCTGGAACAACCTTAGTCGTTGTTAAAGAGGAAATATTAGGAAAAGTTACGAGACAAATTCCATCTATGCTAGATTATAAAGTGCATATAGCAAAAGATAGTATGTTTAATACGCCTGCAGTTTTTCCAGTTTACGTTACAATGTTAACATTACAATGGTTAAAAGATTTAGGTGGTATTAGTGCAATTGAAGAAATTAATAATAAAAAGGCTCAATTAATTTATTCAGAAATTGATTTAAATCCTGTTTTTGAAGGATATGCTAATAAGGAAGATCGTTCAAATATGAATGCCACTTTTAATTTAACAGATGCCCAATTGAAAGAAGAATTTGATGCGATGTGCAAAGATGCAGGTATCAATGGAATAAACGGTCATCGTTCTGTAGGTGGGTATAGAGCATCTATGTATAATGCACTTACCTTAGAAAGTGTAGGCGTCTTAGTTGATGTAATGAGTGAAATGGAAAGAAAAGGTTAAAATCTGTAGGACTTCTAAGGACAATACAAATTAGTATATTATTTAACCTAAAACGAACAACTTACAACTATATGAAAATTTTAGCTAATGATGGTATCGCACAAACAGGTGTAGATGCAATGCAGAAAGAAGGGTTTGAAGTTCTTACTACCAATGTAGCCCAAGAGCAATTAATAAACTTTATAAATGAAAATGAAATAGTAGGTTTATTGGTTAGAAGTGCTACTAAAGTTCGAAAGGATTTAATTGATAGCTGTCCATCCCTTAAATTAATAGGTAGAGGTGGTGTTGGTATGGATAATATTGATGTTGACTACGCCCGTGAAAAAGGATTGCACGTAATAAACACCCCTGCAGCTTCTTCTGAATCTGTGGCTGAATTGGTTTTTGCGCATTTATTTGGTGGCGTACGCTTTCTTTATGACGCCAATAGAAATATGCCTTTAGATGGTGATAGTAAATTTAAACAACTTAAAAAGAATTATGCTAAAGGTAGCGAGTTAAGAGGTAAAACACTCGGTGTAATTGGTTTTGGCAGAATTGGTCGAGCTACGGCAAAAGTAGCTTTAGGCGTAGGTATGAAAGTTATTTACCATGACCCATATATGGATGATGCTTCGATTTCACTTTCTTTTTATGATGGTCAATCAATTGACTTTAGTTTTAAAAGTATTTCAAAAGAAGAACTTTTAAAAACTTCAGATTTTGTTACATTACATGTTCCTGCACAGAAAGAATATGTAATTGGCAAACCTGAATTCGAAATCATGAAATCGGGTGCAGCAATTGTAAATGCAGCAAGAGGTGGAGTAATTGATGAAGTTGCATTAATTGATGCTTTAGAAAGTAACAAATTAACCTTTGCTGGTCTAGATGTATTTGAATCAGAACCTTCACCAGAGATTAAAATTTTAATGAATCCGAATATTTCGTTAACACCACATATCGGTGCCGCAACTGGTGAAGCTCAAAATAGAATTGGCATGGAACTTGCAACGCAAATAACTGCGTTGCTAAAATAACTTTAGCTGGTACTAGATAGAACTAAAACTCTTTTTTTTCGTACATTACGCATACAATTTTAAACACTAATTACAATGTCAGGATTATTAGATTTACTGAGTAGCCCAATGGGTAAACAATTAATAAGCGGTGTGGCGGGTCAAACTGGCCAGTCTACCGATCAAACAGGTAGTGTGCTTAGCATGGCTTTACCCGTGTTGCTTGGAGCAATGAAAAAAAATGCCTCAACTCCAGAAGGTGCACAGGGTTTAATGAGTGCCCTGTCTTCTGGAAAGCATGATGGTGGAATATTAGATAACTTAAGTGGTCTCTTTGGAGGTGGTGTAGATCAAGCAGTGATGGATGATGGTGCTGGAATTCTAGGACATATTCTTGGAAGCAAACAACCACAAGTTGAAAATGCATTAAGCTCAAAATCAGGTATGGATGCAGGTACAATTGGTACTATTCTTAAAGTAGCAGCTCCGTTATTAATGGGTTATTTAGGCAAGCAAACAAAACAAAGTAATGTAAGTGACGCAAATGGTATTGGTGATCTATTAGGTAGCGTTATGGGTGGCGGTCAGGCCGCTAATCAACAACAATCACTTATAGAGTCATTTCTAGATTCAGATGGTGATGGTAGTATTTTAGATGATGTTGCTTCAATGGCACTTGGTGGAAAAAGCGGCGGAATTGGTGGCCTTTTGGGTGGCCTTTTCGGAAAATAAACCGTTACAGGTAAATTATACATAACCGTGTATCTTTTGGATACACGGTTTTTTTTGTATCTTAAAACTATGGAAAAGGGAATAAAAATATTGGTGTTAGCAATTTCTTTTATCTATATTATTAGTTGTGGTACAACTAAAAATGTGGAAAGCATTCCTGATTTAACTGATGATGAACTAGCCGTTTTCAATGAAACTGTTGGCGATACCATACAAATTGCAGATGAAGAAACTGAATATGAAATAATAATTATTGAACCAGGGTTTAATACTTGGCTTTTAAGTATTGCAAAACCAGAAGGTTATTATACTCAATCGTATTTGGAAACTCGAAATCAACTTTACGTTATAAACTGGAATCAACGCGTCTTAAATCCACAACAATACAACCCTAGTCTTTATGAAATGCAAATTGATTATGATAATAGTATTGATTATGGTTATGAGGTAAATTACAAGTTGTATAATTATTTCATTTATTTTCAAAGAAAATACAAACAGAGATTAGGACCTTTTTTGCCACGTATTTAAATATATTTGCACGGCAATTAAGATTATGGAAAAACTAAAAGAACGCTGGGGTATTTCCTCAAACTTTCAACTAATAATTATTTTTATAGTATTCGCTATAACGGGATCATCATCTGTTTATATAGCTAAACCATTTTTAGAGTGGATTGGTATGAATAGAGAAGCTTTTCCAAGTTCAGCCTTAGGAGGTACATTATATTGGATATTACGAATACTTCTAATTTTTCCCTTTTATCAAATATTATTGGTTGTTTTCGGGTGGCTCTTTGGTCAATTCAAATTCTTCTGGGCTTTCGAGAAAAAAATGTTAAGTCGCATGGGACTGGGTTTTTTATTTAATAAAAGTTAAGTTTTTATTAACATAATTAATTCTTAGTACTACCTAATTTTGATGTGTGAAGAATAGAAAGTTATTTTATGCTTTTTTCCTATTTTGCTTATTTGTAAGTAAAGTTGGGGCTTTTCATGGTTTTACTCATGATGATTCACTAGATAATAAGGTTGAACATTGTGACTTTTGTCATTTGGCAACTAAAAATGATACTGGCGACTTTCTATTAGTACAAAATAATATTGTAATAAACCCTATAGTTTACATAAGTGGTACTAATCAAATTGAGTATGCTACAGACTATAGATTTACAGCTAATCCAATAAAATTATTTAGTCGCCCCCCTCCTGCTTTTATATTATAATCAGCATCCCTTTTGATGTACCACTTATTTAAGTACATCACTCCTTTTCTATTAATATTTATTGAATATGAGAACATACGCTATAGCGTTGTTCGCAATTATTGCTGCGTGCAACATCAATGCGCAAGACTGCAAATCTATTTTAATCGGTGAGGTTATTGACTTTCATGATAATACACCCTTGCAGTTTGCTACTATTTTAATAACAGGATCCACTAAATCGGCTACAACTGATTCAAGTGGAAAATTTCGAATTGAAAATCTATGTGATGGGGTAATGGAACTTGAAATCTATCATGATGAATGTAAAACGAAACTGATGACAGTTCTAATTGATGGCGATACTTTTCTTAAAATAAGCCTTGAACATCATTTAGAAGAACTTCATGAAGTGAAAATTATTGGTTCTACTATTAAAAACAATACCAATTCTGCTTTAGAACAATCTCTAAATCTAAATACTATAGAACAATATAGCAGCCAAAGTCTGGGTGATGCACTTAAAGAAATTGCGGGAGTATCGTCTTTAAATACTGGTGCTAATATTGTAAAACCAACTATTCATGGCTTAAATGGAAGTAGAGTTCTTGTATTAAACGATGGTGTACGTATGCAAGATATGGAATGGGGTGAAGAACATGCTCCTAATATTGATATTAATGGTTCAGGAACCATCGCCGTAATTAAAGGAGCTGCAGCATTGCAGTATGGAGGTGACGCTATAGGTGGAGTAATAGTGATGGAGCAACCAAAAACAAGGGAAAAAGATACTTTGTTTGGTAAAACGGTAGTGAACGGAGTATCCAATGGACGCGGAGGTAATATAAGTTCAGAAATCACTAAATCTTTAGAGAATGGAGTTTTTATAAAAGCACAAGGTTCCTACAAGAAACTGGGTGATCGTGAAACACCTAATTATGTATTATCGAATACTGGAAGTAATGAAAAAGCTGCCCAAATCAATTTTGGAAAATTATTGTTTAATTGGGGGGTAAATGTAAAATACTCATTTTTCAAAAGTGATTTAGCCATACTTCGGGCTTCACATATTGGTAATGTTGATGACCTCATACGAAGTATTAATAATCAAGAACCTGAAACAATAAATCCTTTTACGTACAATATTGAAAGTCCTCGGCAAGAAGTAACCCATCATATTGGCAGCTTTAATTTCTACAAGAGATTTCAAGGCGTAGGGAAATGGAATATTCAATACGATTTTCAAAACAATAGAAGATTTGAATACGACATACGTGTTGGAGATGATGCTGATAAAGCTTCTATTGATCTAGATTTAACTACGCATACAGTTACAACAGATTTTAAATGGGATTCTAAGTACGAATACAAATTACATTTAGGTGCAATGGGGCGATATCAAGATAACTTCGCTAACCCAGCTACTGGTGTTCGTAGACTGATTCCTGATTATTCTAAATTTGATTTTGGAGTATTTTTTATCGGAGAATACCGATTTAGCGATAATCTAATCGCAGATGGTGGAATTAGATATGATTATAATCGCATTGATGCAAAAAAATTCTACCGTACTTCACGATGGGAAGAACGAGAATACGACACCGAATTTCAAGACCTTGTTATAGATGATTTAGGAACACAATTACTTGTAAATCCAGTTCTCAGTTATCATAATATTTCCGGTACCTTAGGTATGGAATATCAAGTAGATAATTCATCAAAATTACGCTTTAATTATGCTCTAGGACAACGAGCACCAAATCCATCTGAACTTTTTAGCGATGGACTGCATCATTCAGCTTCTCGAATTGAATTAGGTGATTTACGCATAGCAAATGAAACTTCACATAAATTTTCGCTTTCAAAAGAAGTGAATTACGATATGTGGGGATTTACAATTGAACCTTATGCAAATTTTTTAACTGACTTTATATTATTAGAACCTACAGGCGTTGAATATACTATTAGAGGTGCTTTTCCTGTTTGGTCTTATCGGCAAACATCGGCTCGATTATTAGGTATTGATTTATCCTTATACTCTAATTTATGGGACAACTGGAAAACAAATCATAAGTTTTCATTGGTGAAAGGCAAAGATTTAGATTTTGACAACGCCCTGATTAATATGCCTGCTGCTAACTTTAGAAACCGATTGAGTTTTATCAAACCTAAATGGAACAACTTTGAAATTTCGGTTGAAAGCAATTATGTATTTCGACAAAATGAATATCCTGCAGATATTATTGTATTCTCACCCGAACAACAGCAAGATGTTCTTTTAAAAATCAATACATCACCACCGGCATATCACCTATTATCAGCCTATACTAAAGTTCAATTTCCAATAGGAATAAAAAACCAATTGCAAGTTGGCTTAACTGTTAGCAATTTATTGAATGCGGAATATCGTGATTACTTAAATCGACAACGATATTTTGCAGATGACTTAGGTCGGAACATTACTTTACAATTAAATTTTAAATATTAATTAATAAATAGATAACTATGATGAGAAAAAAGATGAGTACCAACAGTATTAAGACAACCATTTTATTAGCATTATTTGCTGGTTTCAGTTTTACTTCTTGCTCCGATGATGACGAAAACCCGGAGGTCGTAAATGAAGAAGAAGTAATAACAACTATGAACGTAACACTAAGCGCAACGGGTACTGAAACTATTACATTAACGTCTCAAGATTTAGATGGCGATGGACCAAATGCGCCTGAAGTTAATGTGTCAGGAAATTTATCAGCAAGTACTGTATATAGTGGCAGTATTGAATTATTAAATGAAACTGAAACTCCAGCCGAAGATATTACGGTAGAGGTTGAAGAAGAAGGTGATGAACATCAATTTATCTTTGTTACTTCTGGCTCAGTTGCAAGTACAGCTTATAGTGATGAAGATGCTAATGGTAATCCAATTGGCATTGAGTTTACTTTAACAACTGGTGAGGCTGGAACCGGAACAATACAAATTACATTACGTCACGAGCCTAAAAAGCCAAATGACGGCACATTAGCTGATGCAGGAGGTGAGACTGATATTGTTCAAATATTTACAGTAACTGTAGAATAGTAACTTTTAATATTATACTAGTTTTGGTTTTTACGAAAACCATAGAACATTTGTTTTAGGAAACCCGGTGGTACTTTTTCATCACCGGGAAAACCTAAAATAATGGTGCCACTATCTTCAGGAATGTAATTAGTTTTAAATATATAATCCCAAATACTTAAACTAATTCCGTAATTCACACCGTTTTTTCCTTTCGGTATTTCATAGGCGTGATGATACAAATGCATTACTGGGTTATTAAAAATAAAACGAAAAGGACCCCAAGTAATTTTAATATTTGAATGGTTAAAATGACCAATGGCTACTGCAAAAAAATGTATAATAATTGCTTGCGCAGGTTCAAAACCACCTAAAAGCATAATTCCTAATGTTTTTAATGGTTTATAAATTACATTTTCCATCCAATGATATCGCATATGTGCGGCAAAACCCATTTCTTTTACACTATGGTGAATTTGGTGAAATTTCCATAAAAAATTATATCGGTGTAAAAGTACGTGCGTAACCCATTGTACAAAATCTAGTACAATGAAAAATAACAAGAGTTGTGCCCACATGGGTAGAACAGTTAAATTTATTAATGTAAAGCTGCTCATTGTAAGCCCAATATCAGAAAAAAATAATTCCAAAATTTTATAAAATCCACTAATAAAGATTGCAAAAACAAAGAAATTGAAAAACATATAAAAGGCGTCTAGCCAAAAGTCTTTTCTAAAAACCGCTTGATTCTTACGCCAAGGAAATAAGACCTCTAAAATAAATACGAAAAGTGATATTATAAATATCCCCCAAAAGAAATTAGAATACCAAGGAACATCAAATAAAATGGATTTCCAAGTCCAATTTAATGTTCCAAAAAATGAATCTAAAAACCCATCGATATATTTATTCAAACTAAAAGTTTTAATCCTAACAACTTTGTCATATATAAATGTAAAATCTTACATTAACAACATAAGATTTTTACTCTAATACATACCAATTAATATCCTTTAATGGCGCCCTCCTACCCGTGTCTTCAGGTGCATAATTCTTGGCTAAATAATTCAAAATAACTTCCTCGTTATCGCCAAGTTCCCATAAATTTTGTGACTCCTGCATCCAACGTATAGTCGCTAACCAACCATCTTTGGTCATTTTGTTCTGAGTTACTAACTCGGCGGCATGACATGTAGTACAGTTATTTATAACAGTTTGCATGCCATCATCTTCAATAAACCCCGTACGTGCATCATAACCAGTTTTTGTCTTATTATTTTTAATTTCGTTGGGAATCACTTCTTCATTTGGTCCTCCAAAATATAATCCGATTATACCAACAATAACCGCCAATACACCTATTATGATCAGTACGCGGTAGCTTTTTCTTATCCATTTCTTGGTAACCTTCTTTTCGCCCATTTAAGCTACTTTAATTGCAATTCTATGACATGCATTATTTAAATAACCTTTAGGGTTCCAACCAGGCAATAACATAGGTTGACTTTTTCCTTGAGAATCGGTTGCACGTGCCCATACTTCATAATATCCTTTTTGAGGAAATGCTATACTTGCATTAAAATGCTGCCAAGCTAGTCGATTCACTGGTTTTTCTATAGAACAGGAATTCCACGTACTTCCAAAATCTATAGAATATTCCATTTTGTTTACTTGAAGTTCTCCTGCCCATGCATGACCTCTAATATCTAACTTTTTCCCCTCATCAATAATAGCTCCAGATTTAGGAAAGGTAATTAATGATTTCACTGGCATAGATTTTATAATGCACATGTCTTCATCTTTTACTTTTTCACCTGGTGCTACTGGCTTGCAAGGTACTCGATAAGAAGTTCCTGTCATTTTAGCACCGTCATGTTCAACATTTCTGACACTTATTTTATTAAGCCATTTACCAGATACCGATGCTGGCCAACCACCTGCTATCAATCTAAGTGGAAAACCATGCGCCAAAGGAATTGGGCCACCATTCATTTCAAAAGCCAACAAAGTTTCATCTTGCATTGCTTTCGCTATAGGTGCTCCTCTTGAAATAGGTTCTTTTGTTGGATCTCTACTTAAATGTATGTCGGCCGCATGGTACCCAATATAAACGGCATCATCTTTAATACCCACATCTGTAAGAATATCTTTTAATCGTACACCTGTCCATTTTGCGCAAGAAACCGCACCTATAGTCCATTGATTTCCTTTTGCCGGAGGATTAAATTCACTTCGTCCATTTCCACCACACTCTAATGTAAGTTGATAAGAATAATGTTTGAACTTCGTTTTTAAATCGTTTAATGTATATATTTTCGTTTTTTCAACAGATTCACCATCAATTGTCAAGGTCCAATTGTCTGCATTTATATCCTCAGGAATAAGACCATTATTTCTGATAAACATAAACTTGTTAGGTGTAATTTTATCATCTAACAAGTGTGCCTTTGCCTCCATATTCCATGGCTTGCTATTTAGCAATGTCATGTCGACATCTTTGTTGAATAGTTTAAAGGGGTCTGGCTCTTGCAGTCCTAGTAAATTATAACCTTTCGGTATTTTATTGCCATATACAATATCGGCTCCAATTACAGTAGCAAAGGAGCCTAAAGCTGCTTGCTTTATAAATTTTCTTCGCTTAAAATCCATCATATAAAATTAGAAATTTTTGTGCGTAAGAAAAAACTAAAACGTCTTGATTTAAGAATTAATCAACATCAACTTCAATGATTTTTTTCTTTTTTTTTGAATTCTTAAAAACATAAGTATAGAACCACATTATAGTAAAAGTTGGAAGTATATCTAAACCAGGCATTAGTTCTTCTAAAAAGGTAATGGCCCCAGCTGTTTGCCCGGCTTTCCCTTTATACAATCTCGTCATTATCCATGCAGAAATAGGTGCCCATATAATATCTGAAAAAGCACCAATACCAGGAATAAAATATGATGCCATACCAACTGCATCTAAAAGCAATCCTAAAAATAGATTGCGCATTTTATTATCTTCTAATTTTGACATATATCTAAAGTTAGTGTTCAGAATAAAATAAAGCAAATAAGATGCCAAAATGCACGTACGAAAATGCTATGCGAATTTCAGTATTAAAAGTAGTATTACGATTATCCTTAGAAAACTAAGATAAGTCGGAGCTAATTAATTTAAGAAATTCATTTCTTGTTTCTTGTTTCTCAAACTGACCTCTAAATCCAGACGTTGTAGTCACAGAATTTTGTTTTTGTACACCACGCATCATCATACACATATGAGATGCCTCAATTACCACTGCTACACCTTGGGGTTTAAGAGTATTGTTTAGACACTCTAAAATATCATGAGTTAATCTTTCTTGAACTTGTAATCTTCTTGCAAAAACGTCGACAACTCTTGGTATCTTGCTCAGACCAACAATATGTCCATTAGGAATATAAGCAATATGAGCTTTCCCAAAAAATGGTAGCATATGATGTTCGCATAAAGAATATAACTCAATATCTTTTATAATAACCATATCATCATAATCCTCTTTAAACATTGCTCCTTTTAAAATTTCTACAGGATTCCAATCATAGCCCTGTGTTAGAAACATCATCGCTTTAGCTGCTCGTTC
Source organism: Flavobacteriaceae bacterium EG-1 (assembly GCF_009649685.1). Taxonomy (GTDB): domain Bacteria; phylum Bacteroidota; class Bacteroidia; order Flavobacteriales; family Flavobacteriaceae; genus Aurantibacter_A. Next base: position 497,288 of record NZ_WJPK01000001.1, on the reverse strand, counting down.
TGGAGTTTTTACAATGCCTTCTCGAGTAATATCTTCACCAAGTTCATCAATTATCTTAGAAAAGCTCCCTTTGATTTCATTAGTTGCTTCAATATTATATTCTTCTAAATTTTTGTATTGCGTCATTTATTTTCCTTAAATAGTTGTACATGTTAATCAACAATATACTGGGTCGTATTTACAATCCCAAAATTACGATAATAAAAGAAGTTTGATAATCACCAAAATTTTGCCATGTCTAACACAATGATTACTTTCAAAACTTAAAATATCAATGGATGATTAAAGCTTCAAACATTCAAAAATATTATGGTAATCTACAAGTATTAAAAGGAGTAGATTTACATATAAAATCAGGTGAGATTGTCTCTGTTGTAGGTGCTTCAGGTGCAGGAAAAACGACTTTATTACAAATTCTTGGCACACTCGACAAGCAATCAAATGAAAGTGAAAGCACCTTATTTTTAAATGGAATTGAAGTAACGAATTTAAATGGAAAAGAACTAGCTCGTTTTAGAAATGAGCATATTGGTTTTATTTTTCAATTCCATCAATTACTCCCTGAATTTACGGCATTAGAAAATGTATGTATACCTGCTTTTATAAAAGGTACTTCAAAAGTAGATGCAGAAAAAAGAGCACTAGAACTACTCGCTTTTTTAGGGCTTTCTGAACGTGTAAATCATAAACCAAACGCCTTATCTGGTGGTGAACAACAACGCGTGGCGGTTGCTAGGGCTTTGATCAATAGTCCTTCAATAATTTATGCCGATGAACCCAGCGGTAATCTTGATACTGAAAGCGCCGATAACCTTCATAAATTGTTTTTTGAATTACGTGACAAATTCGGACAGACATTTGTTATCGTTACCCACAATGACGAATTAGCAGATTTGGCGGATCGAAAACTTACCATGGTTGATGGGCTAATAACTAGTTCCGATAATGCGATAAGAGCATCAACAACTGAAATTAATTAAATTCAGGTATGTTTGATGACCTCATACGTTTTCTAAAAAAACCTGTTTATTTAGAAAATGAGAACACGGATTTTAATTATCGAAAAAAAGTATTTTTCCAAATATTAATTAGTGCTCTAATTATAAACATGGGTCTAACGCTTGTTTTAGGAATGTTAGAACCTATATTTGGTCTGGATTTAGGAAAACATGCAATTGATGAGGCTATTGACAATTACCCTTTATATTTTTTAGCATTTGCTGCAATAATACTAGCTCCGATTCTTGAAGAATTATTTTTTAGAGGACCAATGATTTTATTTAAAGACAAACCTTATTTCAAAATTATATTTTGGATTTTAACAATTGCATTTGGGTTAATTCATATAACCAATTTTGAGATAACTTCAACAACCATTTTATTAGCTCCACTTTTAGTTTTGCCCCAAATAATTGTAGGGGCAATGCTTGGTTATATTCGTATAAAATTCGGACTTGTATGGGCTATTGGTTTACATGCAACTTATAATTTGGTACTCATGGGTCCGATATTATTGGCCTTAGTATTCGATTTACCAATTCCACAAGAATGAATCAAAAAGAACTTAAAGAATTCTTAGATGCTAAAGTTAAGCAATACAACAAACCAAAATTTTTGGAAAGTGATCCTATTCAAATTCCACATCAATTTTCTAAAAAAGAAGATATTGAAATAAGCGGGTTCTTAACCGCAACCATAGCTTGGGGAAATAGAAAAAGTATTATTACCAACGCTAATAAACTCATGGAAAGACTTGGTAACTCTCCTCATGACTTTGTTATCAATCATGAAAAAAAGGATTTAGAAGCGTTAAAAGGCTTTGTACATCGCACATTTAATGATGAAGATGCAACCTTTTTTATTTCTAGCTTAAAAAATATTTATAAAAATCACGACGGTTTAGAAGCCGCATTTTCAATTGGAATGGAAGAAACCTCAATGCAGCCTGCAATTTCTAATTTTAAAAAAATATTTTTTGAAATACCACATCAATTGAGAACGACAAAACACGTAGGAGACCCATTAAAAGGAAGTGCTGCCAAACGAATTAACATGTTTCTAAGGTGGATGGTTCGTAATAATGCTACTAATGTTGACTTCGGTATTTGGAAAAGTATTCTATCTTCACAATTGTCTTGTCCTTTAGATGTGCACTCAGGAAATGTTGCCCGTAAATTAAAATTACTGAATCGAAAACAAAATGATGCCAAGGCATTAGCAGAACTTGACAAAAACCTTAGAACCTTAGACCCAATAGATCCTGTAAAATACGACTTTGCACTTTTTGGATTAGGAGTCTTTGAGAAATTTTAAAACCTATATTATGAAAAACCTCATTAAAATTCTGTTAATTGGTATTATAACTTTTACATCTTGTAAATCAACTGAAAAAAAATCAAAAATTGATTTAGATAATATATATGCATGGTGTATTGTACCATACGATAGTTTAAAAAGAACACCTATTGAGCGTATAAACATGCTCAAAGAAATAGGCATACGAAAATATGCATATGATTGGAGGGACGAACATTTAACCACCATGGCGGAAGAACTGCTATTAGCAAAAAAGAACGGAGTAGATGTTATAAGTATTTGGTTGTGGATTGATAATAATACGAACACGATTGAGAAATTAAGTGAATCAAATGAAAGACTGTTTCAAATTATTGAAGAAGTAAATTATAACGGTCAAATTTGGGTTAGCTTTCATGCTAATTTTTTTGAAAATTTATCTGATGATGAAGCAGTTGAAAAAGGCACTAAAATAATTTCTAAATTAAGTAAAAGAGCATCTGCTTTAAATTGTAAAATTGCTCTTTACAATCATGGTGATTGGTTTGGAGAACCAGAGAATCAAATTAAAATTATCAAAAATTTACCTAGTGAAGATTTAGGACTAATCTACAACTTTCATCATGCTCATCATCAAATTGATAGTTTCTCGGAGTTAGCAACTACTATGATGCCCTACTTATGGAGTGTGAATTTAAATGGTTTAAGAAAAGGTGGACCTAAAATACTTACTGTTGGCGATGGTGATTTCGAAAAGTTAATGATCCATCAATTAATAGAAAGTGGTTACAATGGAGATTTCGGTATTCTAGGCCATAAGGAGAATAGTGATGTTAGGAAAATTCTTATTTCAAATTTAAAAGGATTGAACAAAATAAATGCTAACACTAAATAATACAAATTCGTTGCACAACTTTATTATATGAGGAGTTATCAGTATTTTGTGGAAAATGAATACTTGTTTAAAATTTAAATACAATTATGAAAATCATAAAAATTAATATGTTAGTCTTTGTTTTTCTTTTTGGACTATCACTACATGCACAATCACAAGAAGATTGGCCTAATCTTAAACAATTTCAAGAAAAAAATATGAGCATCGGTAATCCGTCACCTTATGAAAATAGAGTTGTTTTTATGGGGAACTCAATAACAATTGGTTGGATAAATTCTCGTCCAGAATTTTTTAAGGACAAACCTTTTGTAAATCGTGGAATTAGTGGGCAAACCACTCCACAAATGCTTTTGCGATTTCGACAAGATGTTGTTGATTTAAAACCAAAGGTTGTAGTTATATTGGCCGGAACTAATGACATTGCTGGTAATACAGGACCAATGACCCTAGATCAAATTTTAGATAATATAAAATCGATGGCCGAAGTTTCAACAGCTAATAACATAAAAGTGATTTTATCTTCTGTACTTCCTGCTTATGACTACCCTTGGAGACCTGGTTTAAAACCTAATGAAAAAATACCTGCTTTGAATAAAATGATAAAAGCATATGCAGAAGAAGCTGGCCATATTTATCTTGATTATTTTTCTGCGATGGCCGATGAACGTAATGGACTACCAAAAAAATATGCAAACGATGAAGTACACCCAACCCCTGAAGGATATGCAGTAATGGAGCCGATGGTTGAAAAAGCTATTGCCGAAGCGTTAGCAAATTAATGTAGTATCTACTAATCAACTCATAGTATAAATTGAGATGTACACTAGTTTATGATTGAAATAAAAAAGAGTAACACAAGCGAAACTACTAATAAATGGGATACAATTGTTATTGGTGCAGGTGCAGGTGGACTCGCCACAGCCATTTGTTTATCAAAAGCTGGTCAAAAAGTATTGGTATTAGAAAAACATGATGTTCCTGGCGGATGGTGTCATAGTTTTTATTTGGACGGACATCGTTTTACTCCAGGTGTACATTATGTGGGGCTTCTAGAAGAAGGTGAAACAACAAATAATTTATATAGTGGATTAGGAATAGCAAGTGAATTGACATTTTTTAGAATGAACCCCAACGGTTATGAACATTGTAGATTAGGTGATGAAAAATTCGACTACCCAAATAATTTCGATTTATTAATTGAACGCCTTCAAGAAAAATTTCCCAAAGAAAAAAAGAACATTGCCACGTATTTAAATCTCATAAAAACAGTAAGTGAAGAGGTTCAGATGATTCCACATATAAAGGGATTTTGGAATAAATTATTTATGCCATATAAAACTAGGCATATGGGAAAGCACGCTCCGTTTACCTTAAATCGGATTATTAATAGACATATTAAAGACCCTCTATTAAAACGTATTTTAAACATACAATGTGGTGATCATGCATTGGCTCCAAATAAAGTTAGTTTTCTTATGCATGCAGGTTTAATGACTCATTATTTTAGTGGTGGCTTTTACCCTATGGGTGGTGGCGGTGCACTGATTAAATCCATGACAAATGCTATTAAAAGAAATAATGGTGAAGTATGGACAAGTAACGGAGTTCAAAAAATATTAATTGAAGACGCAAGCACTAAAAAGGCAGTTGGAGTAGAACTTGAAGATGGTAGAAAAATATATGCAAACCGAATAGTTTCAAATACCGATCCTGATATTACCTATAAAAAGCTAATAGGTGAAAAACATCTTAGTAAAAAATTGTTGAAAAAATTAAACAAGACTAAATACTCCTGTACTTCATTAATGTTATTTATGACAATCGATTATGATTTAAGAAAAGCAGGATTAGATTCTGGTAATATTTGGATGATGCCAAATAGAGATGAAAATACCTTCTATGCAGAAATGATGAATGATGATTTAACCAGTGATGCTCCTTTTGAAGGTATGTTTATTAGCTGCACTTCACTAAAAGACCCCTCTAGTTTTGATGGAAGATACCACACCTTAGAAGCAATTACTTTGGTGGACTACTCCCCTTTTGAAAAATTTAAAAATGAAAGTGAACAACGATCACAAGAATATCTCGATTTTAAAAATTTACTAACTAAGAAAATGCTAAAAGGTCTTGAAACCGTTATTCCAAATATTTCCAAACATATTGTACAGTTAGAGCTAGGCACACCTATTACCAACGAATATTATGTAAACACTACACAAGGAAGTATCTATGGCACCGAAAAAAGTCTATGGAATATTGGTCCATTTGCGTTTAAAAATAAAAGTGAAATAGAAAATTTGTACCTCTGTGGCTCCAGCGTACTTTCGCATGGTGTTGCAGGAGCTTCGCACTCGGGTGTAGACACGGCAGCGCAAATTTTAGGTTGTACTTCCAAAGATTTAATTAAACCTGATCCATCGCAACAAGTACAATTATTTGATGCGGAAGATGATAGCAATTACCCAGAATGGTTACAGAAAAAAATCAATCTGAAAAGGGCACGAGCAGAAGCTAAAGTTTAATTATAAATGTTTTAATTTACTGCCCTACTGTATTGATAAGCGTTCCAATATTATCAATGGAAATATGTACTTCATCACCAATATGTAATGTAAATTCATCCGGTGGAATAATTCCCGTTCCCGTCATTAGAAAACAACCTTTAGGGAAATTACATTCTCTAAATAGGTAGCCAACTAAATCCGTTAATTTACGTTTCATATTACTCAACGGAATTTCCCCTTTAAAAGCCGTAGCGCCATTTCTAAATATTTCTAATACAATTAGTGAATCTGGATCAATAGGCTCTCCCGTTAAATAAATACATGGTCCTAAAGCCGCGCAAGCCTCATAGGTTTTTGCTTGTGGCAGATATAATGGATTCTCCCCTTCTATATCTCTAGAACTCATATCGTTCCCAATAGTATAACCTTCAATAGTACCCTCGGAGCTTAATAATAATGCCAATTCTGGTTCTGGCACATTCCATTTAGAGTCTTTTCTAATTCTTACAATTCCTTTAGGTCCAACAGTTCTTGCAGCAGTTGCTTTGAAAAATAATTCAGGACGATCTGCATCATAAACACGATCATAAAAAGTACCTCCTCCAGCGTCTTTAGACTCTTCCATTCTGGCATCTCTACTGCGCATATATGTAACACCCGAAGCCCAAATTTCTTGATTTTCAATTGGTGCTAAAATTTCTTTCGGTTGCTCACAACTTTCCCAAGTTTCAACTTCCTTTACTAACAAATTATAAAGATTAGTTCTGTTAATAAATGCATCCCAATCCGTAATTTTCTTCTGGAAAAAATTAGAGTTTAATTCTATACAAACTCCCTCTATTGTCTTATAAATTTTCATCGGTTGATTTAACTAATTATTAGAATATAAAAGTAATTATTTTTAAAACTTATTAAAGTCAATTTCCTATTATGATGAAGTAATATATATTAACTATATTTCAAGTCAATATAAAATCTATGACAGATTATTTTAACCTAACTGGCAGGGTTGCTATAATTACTGGTGCTAGTGGAACATTAGCTAGTGAAGCAGCAAAATGTCTTTCTAATGCTGGAGTGAAATTAGCATTACTCACAAGACATAAATCTTCAGTTTTAGATCTTATAAAATCGTTGCCGAATACAGCTGTTGCTTTTGAATCTGATATACTTTCGGAAGAACGATTGATTGCTACAAGAAATGAGATTTTAAATGTTTTTGGAAGAATAGACATTCTTGTAAATAGTGCTGGTGGAAACCTTCCAGGAGCTACTATACCTGATGATAAGACTATATTTGATTTAGATATGGCGGACTTCCAAAAAGTTAATGAACTAAACTTAAACGGTACCGTTTTACCTTCAATTGTTTTTGGAAAATTTATGGCAGATGCAAAAAAAGGAGTAATAATAAATTATTCTTCTATGGCCGTTGCTCAAGCTATTAATAGGGTTCCTGGTTATTCTGTGTCTAAAGCTGCAATGGAAAACTTTACGCGATGGATCGCAGTTGAAATGGCTACTAAATTTGGAGATGGAATTCGCGTAAATGCAATCGCTCCCGGATTCTTTATTGCGAAACAAAATAAAGCTGTTTTAATTAATGAAGATGGATCCTATACGAAAAGAGGAATTGCTGTAATACGTAAAACACCTATGCGAAGATTTGGTCATACTGATGAACTAAATGGTGCAATACTTTTTTTATGTAGTGATGCTGCTAAATTTATTACAGGAGCAGTCTTGCCTATTGATGGTGGTTTTAGTGCTTTTAGTGGTGTATAACTAATCAAATACCTTATGAATACTTTACATACTTGGCGCTGGTATGGGCCAACTGATCCTGTTAGCTTAAGTGATATTAAACAAGCTGGTGCCGTAGCAGTGGTTTCGGCACTACATCATATTCCCACAGGAAATATTTGGACAATTCCAGAAATTCTTAAGCGTAAAAAAATTATAGAAAACTCCGGGCTTTTATGGTCTGTGGTTGAATCTCTTCCCATACACGAAGACATAAAAATTAGAAAAGGTAATTATCAAAAATATATTGATAATTACAAAGTAAGCCTTGAAAATTTGGCGAAATGTAATATTCATGTAGTTTGCTATAATTTTATGCCCGTATTAGATTGGACACGAACTAACCTCTTTCTAGAATTAGAAGACGGTTCTAAGGCCTTGTGTTTTCAATTTAGTGCATTGGCTGCTTTTGATCTTTTTATCTTGCAACGTCCTAATGCCTCTAAAAGTTATGCTCCTAAACAAATTGAAGAAGCGAAAACTACTTTTAAGGAAATGTCTGATAATGACAAAAATGATTTAGTAAAAACTATTATTGCTGGATTACCAGGTTCTGCTGATGGATACCCCATGCGTGAAGATGGATATGATTTAAGTCTTTTTCAAAAAAAATTAAACGACTACAATGATATAGGTAAAAAAGATATGCGTCAAAATTTAGTTGCTTTTCTCTCTGAAGTTGTTCCAATTGCTGAGAAAAACGATGTTTTATTATGTATTCATCCAGATGACCCACCTTTTGCCATTTTGGGTCTACCTCGTATCATGTGTACTGAAACAGATTATGCTCATATTTTTGAAAATGTTCCTTCTATCAATAACGGAATCACCTTATGTACTGGTTCACTAGGTGCAAGACCTGACAATGATTTAGTTCGGATTGTCAATCGTTTTTCAGAGCGACTGCATTTTCTGCATTTAAGAAGTACAAAACGCGATGATAATAATAATTTTTATGAAGCCAATCATTTAGAAGGCGATGTACCAATGTATGAAATCGTGAAACTAGTTTTACAAGAACAAATAAAACGTAAAAATGAAGGTAGAACTGATTGGCAAATTCCAATGCGGCCAGATCATGGTCATCTTATGTTAGATGACCTGCACAAACACACCAACCCTGGTTATTCTGCTATCGGTAGATTACGCGGCCTTGCCGAACTACGTGGACTTGAATTAGGTATATCTAAATTCTTATCTGATTAGGTTATTTACTACCAAAAGCATCCGAGATAATACTTGTCATTTCAGGATGATTTGCATCTAAATCACCGTATTTCTTACGTTCTTTCTGAATTGCTAATTTCATTTCAGCAATGATATTGGCATATTTAGGATTATCATAACTATTTTGCAATTCTTTAGGATCCTCTTGAATATCGTAAAATTCCCATGTTGGTTGTGTAACTTCTTTATCTGTACCACGCATTCCTAATGGTTGCCCATAGAAAAAGGCCAATTTATATCTGTTATTTCTTACGCCAAAATGTGCTGGTCTATCTGGGTGATGTAACCAATATCTATAATACATTTCTGTTCTCCAATCATCAGGAGTATTTCCCTTAAGAATCTCTCTAAAACTCTCCCCTTGCATAAAATCCGGCTGTTCAATTCCAGCGTAATCTGCCATTAATGGAGCAAAATCAATATTTAATATAATGTCATCAATACGCTGACCACCTTTAATTTCTTTAGGATACCGGATTACAAATGGCATTTGCAACGATTCTTCATAAATTAAACGTTTATCAAAAAAACCATGTTCCCCAAGAAAATAACCTTGATCCGCAGTGTAGATAACTATAGTATTATCGGCAATACCCTCAGCTTCAAGATAATCTAACAACTTGCCAATATTATCATCAATGGCCGCTCCACAACGCATAAAATCTTTTACCAATTTTTGATAAATTTTCTTCCGTTTTTGTATACTATCTAATCCTTCTAACGGATAAGGTAATCCTGGATAGTCTGTCCAAAAATTTTCTGGGTCTTCAGTTGCTTTTTTCCACCGAGCAGCCAAATTCTCTAGTTTTTGACCTTTAAAAGTGCGATTTGTTGTCTCTTTACCAAAATCGAATAATGATTGCGGTTCCGGTATTTCCTCATTAATATATAACGAATCGTAACGTTTTGGATAGTCAAAAGGTTCATGTGTTGCTTTAAAATTACAAAACATTAAAAATGGTTTTGATCTATCTCGCTTATTTAAATGTTCTAAAGTTAAATCTGTAATAACATCAGTTGAAAAGCCTTTGTATTCCGTACCAGAAGTAGCTGTATAACCATCTTCCCAGTTTTCTTTTGTTTTTAGAATTGGGTTCCAATAGCGACCTTGACCCGGTAATACATTAAAATAGTCAAAACCTTCAGGCTGTTTTACCAAATGCCATTTGCCTATTACTGCAGTTTGGTAACCAACTTTTCCTAATTCTTTTGCGATATGTGGGTGCCCCTTAGGTAATGGCTCACTTAAGGTATATACCTGATTTACATGACTATATTGTCCAGTAAGAATAGCTCCCCTACTTGGTGTACAAATACTATTGGTACAAAATGCATTCTCTAAAACTGCTCCTTCACTTGCCAACCTTTTAATATTCTCATTCTTTACGTAATCTTTTAAAATTCCACCATAAATGCCCCAAGCTTGAGAAGTATGATCATCAGAAAGAATAAATAGAATATTTGGAGGTGAATTATCAGCCATTTTGTCCTGCGCAAACATTGAAACACCACAAATAAAAGCAAGTATAAATAGAATTCTCATCATTACATTTTTTACTTATAAAGAATAAGCAAGATAACCAATAATCTTTGTTTTGAATGTGTTATTAGCCTTACAATTACAGGGATATCGAAAATATGTGCTATTCGCCTGATTCATACAATTTTACTTAAAACGCCCCCGTTAAATTTCATTCAAACCTTAAAACATTAAAAATGGAAAATCATCAAACACCTCAAACTGGAGTAGTTAGTCAGCTTTCTGATCAAGTACGAGTGGCTTTTTATAAAAAAACTTATGCCCATTTAGCGGGTTCAGTTTTACTTTTTATTCTCGTAGAAACAATATTCTTTCAAATTGATCCTATTGTTAATTTTGCTTTATCAATGACTTCAGGATACAGTTGGCTTATTATGTTAGGTGGGTTTATGTTAATTACAAATTATGCCGAACGATTGGCTTTACGAAGTGATAGTGTAAAAACACATTACATCGGACTTATTTTATATGTAATTGCAGAAGCTTTCATTTTTATACCCTTAATATTTATTGCTATGATGATGGGTGGTGAAGGTGCTTTTGATATTTTAAATCAAGCAGCTATTTTAACGTTATCAATGTTTACAGGATTATCAGCTATAGTATTTCTCACAAAGAAAGATTTTTCATTTTTACAATCTGCTCTAACCATAGGCTTTTTCATTGCATTAGGTCTTATAATTGCTGGTACTATTTTCGGATTTAACCTTGGACTTTGGTTTAGTGTTGGAATGGTTGTTTTGGCATCGGGGTCTATTCTATATCAAACTTCTAACTTAATTCACAAGTATCAACCAAATCAATATGTAGCTGCCTCATTAGGACTTTTTGCTTCGTTGATGTTGTTGTTCTGGTACATTTTGAGCATTCTATCTAGAGAATAAAAAATATACAGTAGAAATAATAGAGCATCCGTTAAATAACGGATGCTTTTTTATTTAATATTTACGTTCTGGTTCAAAACCTACTAAACTCATCGAAGATTTTTTATCAGAAATAATTTCAGTAACAAGTTTACCCGTTGCTGGACCCAAACTCCAACCCATCATAGCATGGCCAGTTGCGAAAGTTAAGTTCTTAATCTTTGAACTTCTTCCAATATAAGGTAGTCCATCTGGTGTAACAGGTCTCATACCAGTTTTTGCCGAAGCTATTTCAAATTCTGAAATTTCAAATTCTGGATAAAAGCTATGTGCTCCATTTGCTATTGCTCGTACGCGCTCTTTTCTAACTAAGTTATTTATTCCTGAAAACTCCATTGTACCAGCAAACCTTGTAAAACCTTTCATAGGAGTTACCGCCATATTTGACTCCATTAAAATGGCCGGCATAGTTATTCCCGTGTTTCGATTTACATTAATTCGATACCCCTTTCCAGCCTGAATTGGCAATTTTATTTCCAGTTTTTTTGATAAGTTTCCACTCCATGAACCCGCTGCTAAAACTATTTCTTCAACTTCGTAACAATCCTTGGAAGTGCTAATGTTTTTAATTAATCCATTTTCAATACTAATATCATATACTTCCTCATTAGTTTTAATACAAACACCAGAACTTTTAAGAAATTTTAGCATTTTTGGCATAAACTCTGAGGGTGTCATGTGACCATCACACTTATAATGAATTGCCCCTTCTGCAGCTATTTTTATACCTGGTTCTATAATTTGTAGTTCAGAACTATTTAATTCAGCCACATCTAAACCTAATGATTTTGCCTTATTAGCGACATCTATCTCATGTGAGTAGGAAGCCTCAGTTTTATAAAGCATTAATAAACCTTTTCGTTCTAATTGAAAATCACCTAAATCACCAGAAGATTTAATATCTTCAAATAACTCTCGACTTAATAAATTAATATCTTTTATTAAAGGAATTGCTTTTGCTACTTTAGCTTCTGTAGATGATTTATAAAAATACCATGACCATTTAAAAAAATCTAAGTCTAATCTGGGTTTCATGTAAAAAGGACTGGACGAATTAAACATCCATTTAATGCCCTGTGCAATTTTTCCTGGCGATGCCAAAGGAATAATATGACTTGGAGTTATGTAACCGGCATTAACAAAAGAAGCACCTTCACTAATATCAGATTTGTCGATTACAGTTACTTTATGACCTTCTTTTAGTAAAAAGTATGCTGAACATAATCCAATAATTCCGCCACCAATTATTATTACATTCTTTCCCATATTAAATTACTTGAAACCCATGAGCATATGGGTCATCATCGTCAATTGTAATTGTATTGCGACCATAAACTCTTGCCCATCCTTGAATACTTGGTAAAATTGCTTGCTTGCCAACTATTACAGTTTCTTCCTCAACAACCCCAATAAACTGAGAACCAATATAACTTTCATGTATAAATAAATCTCCTACATTTAATTTACCCTTTGCAAACCATTGGGCCATTCTAGCTGAAGTTCCTGTACCACATGGTGATCGATCAATGGCTTTATCACCATAAAATACTGCATTGCGTGCTGTAGCACTTTCAGAAATAGTATCGCCAGTCCACATTACATGACTAACGTTTCTAATAGTTGAATCTTCTGGATGAATAAACATGTTTGGATAGGTCTTGTTTATACTATCTCTGATTTCTCTGCTAAAGCCGATTAAATCGCTAGCTGAAAAATCTTGAACCCCATTAAAATTCTCTTGAGGATCTATTATAGCGTAAAAATTACCACCGTAAGAAACATCAAATATAAGATTGCCAAGAACGGAAGAATAAACACTTAACCCAGACGCAGCTAAAAAAGATTTTACATTAGTCAATTTTACCCACTCAACCTTATTACCAGATTGTTGATATTCAATTTCAACGAGTCCTGCAGGAGTTTCCATGCGAACTTTTCCAGCAATTTTAGGATTTATTAGTCCTTCTTCAATACCTATAGTTATGGCACCAATAGTTCCATGGCCACACATTGGCAAACAACCACTAGTCTCGATAAACAAAATTCCAAAATCATTACTTGGATCCGTAGGTGGATAAAAAATACTACCACTCATCATGTCATGTCCTCTAGGTTCAAACATGAGACCTTTCCGAATCCAATCAAAATCTTTCAAAAAATGAGCGCGTTTTTCACTCATGTCAGATCCACTTAATACTGGGCCACCTTTTTTAACTACCCGTACTGGATTTCCACAAGTATGTGCATCAATACATTCAAAAGTTTTAACCCCCATTTTAAGAGTATTTGTTCAACTTTTTAAATTTTGTCGTAGGTGAATTTACTATCTACCAACCTATTTATTCCTAAAGGATTATCATCTTTCAAGGCTAGTGGCAAGGCTTCTTGCGGCCAATTTTGAAAAGCCACAGGCCGCACCCATCGTTTTATTGCGGCAGTACCTACAGAGGTAAATCTGCTGTCTGTTGTTGCTGGAAAAGGCCCACCATGCTGCATAGAAGGACAAACTTCTACTCCAGTTGGCACACCATTGAAAATTATACGTCCTACCCTACTTTGTAAAGCACTAACAACAGAACTAAATGTTGAAATTTCTTCATTACTTCCTAATATGGTTCCGGTTAACTGACCTTCAAGTTTTTCAATAATTTCAGTTAGTTCTTCAGCATTTTCACATCTTACTACAATTGAAAAGGGGCCGAAAACTTCTTGGTGAAGTTTTGTGTTCTTTAAAAAATTAGTCCCATTTACGGTCAATACTTTTTGTTTTGCATAGTTTGGTGCTGCATCTTCACTATATTCAGCAACAATATCTACACCTCCTTGATTTGAAAGTTCTTTTTTACCATTCTCAAAACCGTTATAGATGTTAGGATGTAACATACAAATTGGGTCAATTACAGCAATAGTTTCACCTAATGTTTTAATGAAACTATCTAATGATGTGCTTTTAATGCCTAATATTAATCCTGGATTTGTGCAAAACTGACCAGCACCTAAAGTTATAGAACTGGCATAACTCTTGGCCCAATCATCACCTTTTTCTACTAAAGCAGAGGGTAGGGCAACTACAGGATTTATACTACCCATTTCAGCAAAAACCGGTATGGGCTCATCGCGTTGATTTGCCAAACGATACAAAGCTGTACCACCTTTAATACTTCCAGTAAAACCAACACCTTTAACCTTAGGATGCATTACTAATTGTTGTCCTACTTCTATTCCACTACTATTTATATTTGAAAAAACACCATTGGGCATTCCTGTTTTTTCAACGGCCAACAAAACTGCCGAGGCCACCATTTCACCTGTTGCGGCATGCATAGGATGACTTTTAACTATTACAGGGCATCCAGCAGCTAATGCACTAGCTGTATCACCACCTGCCGTAGAAAATGCAAAAGGAAAATTACTAGAACCGAAAACTACAATAGGACCAATAGGCATTAACATTTTACGTAAATCTATTTTAGGAATTGGCGTCCTACTTGGTTGTGCCGTATCAATAGTAGCATCTACCCAAGAACCTTCCTCTAATAAATTCGCAAAAGCATTTAATTGTCCGATAGTTCTGCCTCGCTCCCCCTTTGCGCGCCCTTCTGGCAAACCAGATTCTTTCATATAAGTATTTATCAAAGAATCTCCTAAGATTTCTATTTCTTTTGCTATGGTTCTTAAAAATTCAGCTTTTTTGGTATCAGAAATAGTTCTATAAACTTTAAAGGCATTGGCAGCCTCAGAAACGGCCTTGTCAATTTCTTCTGAAGTAGCTTCCGTAAATGTCCATTCAGTTTCCAAATTTAATTTAGGATCAAAAGTCCTGTATGTTTTATTTCCCGTTGCTGATTTTTCAGCACCAATGTAGTTTTTTCCAGTTATCATATGCTTTCTATTCTAATATTATGCCGTAGGAACAGCAATTAAATTTTTATAATCAGGTAATTGAGGTCTACTTTTAATTCCATCTGCAATAATATTTAAAACACGATTACGTTCCTCCCCTGTTAATGGTAATCGAGGAGCACGCACGTTTTCTGTACCTAGACCTGTAGCTACTTCTGCCAATTTAATATTTTGTACCAATTGCGGACTTATATCTAATTCTAACAAAGGTAAGAACCAGCGATAGATTTTAGTAGCTTCTATTACATAACCTGCTTTGGCCAATTCATAAATTGCAACAGTTTCTTTAGGAAATGCACAAACTAAACCAGCTACCCAACCATCTGCACCGATTAATAAACTTTCTAATGCTAGTGGATCAACTCCCGTAAGTATTTTTAAGTCGTCACCAAATCGGTTTCTTAACCTACCAATATTTATAATATCTCTTGTTGATTCTTTTACTGCTTCAATATTATCCAATTGCAAAAGTTCCTCAAACATTGCTACAGTAACCTCAATTTTATAGTCAATAGGATTATTATATATCATTATAGGTAAACTTGTGCTCTGTGCTATTGTTTTAAAATATGCAACTGTTTCTCTATCAGTAGATTTATACCGCATTGGTGGTAAAATCATTAATCCATTAGCGCCATTTTCTTTTGCATCTTTAACCGCTTCTACTGCAATACTTGTTGTTTGTTCGGCGATAGTCATAATGACCGGGATTTTGCCTTTTACAATTTTAACAGTTTCTTTAATTAGGATATTTTTTTCATGCCTAGTTAGCGTACTAGCTTCACCCAAAGACCCCCCCAAGACAATTCCATGGACACCTGCTTCAATTTGAGCTTCTATATTCAATGTAAACTTCTCTAAATCTAACGTATCATCTGCTTTAAATTTTGTAGTAACAGCAGGCATTACACCTTCCCAATTAAATTTCATAAATTTTGTGTTTGTTTTTATGCAAAAATAATTCTGAAGCTACTAAATTATTAATTCAATATTATCTAATATTAATACTATATTACCGCACAATTATATTTTCAATTATCTGAATGATTAATATATGCTCAATTTAAGCAGATGAAAGTTCTTGCTTTTGAAATACCAAAATCTTTAAATGACTCTATTTTAGTTCAAATAGACAAAGAAAAATTATTCTATAATTTTTTACATCAACATGCACATATTCAAATAAGTCACATTGTTAAAGGCAATGGAAAACTATTGGTGGCAGATAGTATTCATAGTTTTAATCCTGGAGATATCTTTGTAATTGGCAGTCGTACACCACATCTATTCCAAAGTGCTGAAAACACAGAATTTTCACATATGATTTCCATTTTTTTTACGGAAGAAAGTCTTGGCAGTAATTTTCTTAGTATGCCTGAAATGTTTGATATGCAACGCTTTATAAATATGTCTACTACTAGTTTTAAACTACTCCCTTCAAATAAATTGGCTATAAAATATATTAATCGAATTCAAACTGAAAAAGGAATTGACAAATTTATTTGCTTTCTTAAACTCATAAAACAACTTACACTTTCCGAATCGACATCACTAACTAATTTTATTAAAACCAAACAAATTACTCAAGAAGAAGGAAGACGTATAGGCATAGTTTTTGATTTTGTTATGAATAACTTTAAGGATGATATTAAATTAAATGATGTTGCTAATTTAATACATCTAACACCAAACGCTTTTTGTAGATTCTTTAAGCAACATACCAATAAAACGTTTTTTGAGTTTTTAATAGAATTACGTATTGAACATTCCTGCCAATTAATAATAAAATCTGAAAATTTAACCATTGCAGAAATAGCTGAAATGTCTGGTTTCTCATCGATTTCAAATTTTAATAGAAAATTTAAAAAGTTAAAAGGTGTTACTCCTAGTACATTTAAAATTAAAATGGAATATTCAGCTTAAATCATACAAGTATTCATTCAAACACTTTATCATTTATTTAATCCTGATTCGCTATTTTTGTTTGTTTTAAAACAAAATTTTTAAGAATGAAACATTTAATGTTTATCGCGATTTGTTTGGCAATGTCTTGTAACTCATCGCAAAAAGCCGCTTCTGAAATAAATAAGGAAGTTTCAAATGAAGATTATTCTGCAACTTACGCAGAAACAATTACCGAAGCAGAATTAAAAGAACATCTTTATATCTATGCTTCTGATGAATATGAAGGTAGAGAAACAGGAGAATTAGGTCAGAAAAAAGCTGTAGCTTATATCAAAACTGAATATGAAAACTTAGGAATTCCGGCTGCCAAATCAGACGGCAACTACTTTCAGGATGTGCCTTTGGAAATGACCGAACTACCAAGCGGTTCCATTAGCGTAAATGGGAAAGAGTATAATCTTGGAGAATCTTTCTTAACTTTTACTAAAGCTAGTGGTGAATTTAATGAGATTATTTATGTGGGTTATGGTATTGAACAAGAAGGTTATTCTGATTATGAAGGTTTAGACTTAAATGGTAAGATAATTTTGGCCAAATATGGTGAACCCACTAATACTGATGGCACCTACAAACTATCAGGTACTGTTGAACCGTCTGCATGGAGTAATAGATCTGAGGCTATTGGTAAAAGAGCAAAAGTTGCAAAGGATAAAGGAGCAATAGGTATGCTTTTTCTTGATGAATTAAATTACCCTCGTTACAAAGGTTATTTTGATTATATGAAAAATAATGATGGAGGGCAAATGACAATTGCTAAGAATAGCTCTGAGTTCTTTTATTTAGTCCTTAATAAATCATTAGCGCAAACAATTTTAAGTGATATTGAATCGAATAACCAATCACAAACAATTGATTCAAAAATTAGTTTTAATCTTTCAGGAGCAAATCAAAAAATAGAATCAGAAAATGTTGTGGCAGTACTTAAAGGATCTGAGAAACCTGATGAATATATTGTTATTTCTTCTCATCTAGATCATATTGGAGTAACTGCAGATGGTCAAATAAACAATGGCGCAGACGATGATGGATCTGGAACCGTTGCCCTACTTGAAATAGCTGAAGCATTTAAAAAAGCGGCTGATAGTGGTAATGGCCCTAAACGATCAATTGTCTTTCTTCATGTTACTGGTGAAGAAAAAGGCCTTTTAGGATCACAGTATTATACCGATTTTGACCCAATATTCCCATTAGCAAATACTGTAGCTAATTTAAATATTGATATGATTGGAAGAATTGATCCCAAACGCGAAGGTGAACGTAATTATATTTATTTAATCGGTTCCGATAAACTCAGTACAGAACTTCATGAACTTTCTGAGGAAGTGAATAATAAATACATGAATATTGAGCTAGATTATACCTATAACGATGAAAACGACCCCAATCGATTCTATTATAGAAGTGATCATTACAATTTTGCCAAGAATAATATTCCAATTATATTTTATTTTAATGGTACTCATGACGATTATCATAAACCAGGAGACACACCGGATAAAATTAATTACGATTTATTACAAAATCGTACTAGATTAATATTTCATACGGCTTGGGAAGTTGCAAATAGAGCAAATAAATTAGTTGTAGATAAAGCAACAAATTAGGGTAAATTCAACTTGTTTTAAAAAAAGTCTGCTAACATAATGTTGGCAGACTTTTTTTATTTAATAGATTTTTATGTAAAGTTAAGACACAAAAAAGACCTCTTATCTCTAAGAGGCCCTATTCTTGGGTGGAAGATGGGGCTCGAACCCACGACCCTCGGTACCACAAACCGATGCTCTAACCAACTGAGCTACAACCACCATTTATTGCGAGTGCAAATGTAATTTTTTTTAGCTAATCTTTCAAAATAAAAAAAGTGTTATTTCAACTATTTTTTTTGTATTGAAAATATCTAAGCTAATAGCTATTCAAAAGGACAGTGAAATGCCAAAACATCGACGAACTACCATATATTAACGTTCAAACACACATTTTTTGCAATTTCACAACATAAATTATTAAAGCCACAACGCTGCAATTAAATTTACAACCTAAGTAAAGCTTGAAATGTCCCGAATCAAGACTAAGAATTTATTTCAATTAAACTACTCTAACTTCGCATTGGCGTTATTTGCAGTAGTGGTATTTTCATTAGAAAACCTTTCAGCTCAACAATCTTCAATAGATAGTTTAAAACTACGTTTAGAAGAGTACAGGAACACCGCAAATTTTTCTACCAAAGATTCAGTTTATGTTAATTTACTAAATACACTGGGTGACGAATTACGTTACTATAAAACAGATAGTCTTTTTTCTTTATCGTTGGAAGCCATGAGAATTAGTCAGGAAACTAATTATAAAGCTGGCGAATGTAGAGCACTACTTGGTTTAGGTAATTATTATTCTGATAAAGGCAACTCCAAACTCGCTATTGATAACTTTAAAAAAGGAAGAGATTTAGCTGCCGCTTCTTTAGAAAATAAATTAGAATTAAGAATACAAAACAATTTAGGTTTAGAGTACACATTTGTTGGTGATTATGCACACGCCTTAGAAATTTTCTTAATTGGTATAGAAAAAGCTAAAGTTCAGAATAGTAAAAAGATGCTCTCTATTATGAATGAGAATATCGCTAGCTTATATGTAGCTCAAAAAGATTTTAAACAAGCATTAGAATTTTATAAAGAAGTTAAAAAAATAAATGCAGAATTAAAAAACGAAATTTTCACTGCAGAAACTACTAGTAATATAGCATCGCTTTACGCCGAAATGGGAGAACTTGAATATGCTATGTTTAATATAAATAGTAGTATTTCAGTTTTTGAACGATTACAAATTACGGATTGGCTTGCTTATGCATATGAAATTAAAGGTAAGACCTATTTAAAACAGAAAAAGTATAAATGGGCCTTGCATTGGTATAGACAGAGCGAAATGCTTCATGCAAAGTTAGAAGACACCCGTGGAGAAATAAGTTTACTAAATGGCATGGCCCGAGCTTATTTTGGAAATCATCAAGATTCTTTATCAAAGGTACATGCCCTAAAAGCATATAAATTCTCTAAAGAATTGAATTTTAAGGAAGGTATTCAAGAATGTGCTGAAACATTATATTTAATCAGCAAAAAAGAAGCTGATTACGCTACAGCACTAAAATTTCATGAAATTTACCAAACTGTTTCAGATACCCTTTCAAGGAGTGAAAACAAAAAGAGTCTAACCATGTTAAAAACACAGGTTGACTATGAGCGACAAAAAGAAGAATGGCAATTAGCAAATGAGAAATCATTGGCTAAACAAAGAAATTACGTTTATATCGCTGTTTTTATTTTGTTTATCTTCTTAACGGTAACTATTCTTATTAAAAGAAGTGAAAAAATTCAAAGAAAGCTCAATACCGAATTAAACATTAAACAACATAACCTTGAAATTCGAGAAAGTGAGTTAAGCGAAATTAACGCAACTAAGGATAAACTTTTTTCGATAATTGGACATGATTTGAGGGGGCCAATTGGCGCGTTTCAAGGCATTCTTAACCTTTTTAGAGATGGGGAAATGAATCAAGATGAATTCATGTCATTCATTCCTAAACTACGAAATGATATTGAAAATATTTCGTTTACACTTAATAACTTACTTTCTTGGGGGCAAAGTCAAATGAATGGATTAATTACTAAGCCTTCTAAAATAGCCATAGATGCCCTTGTCAATGATAATATACGTTTACTTTCTGAAATTGCATTAAATAAATCCATTCAATTAATTAGCCGTGTGCCTAACAATACACTAGCATGGACAGATGGTGATCAAATTGATATCGTAATTAGAAACTTAATCAGTAATGCATTAAAATTTACACCTGAAGATGGTATAATTACTGTGGAAGCGGTTGAGAAAAATGATTATTGGCAAATTTCTGTTCGTGATACTGGTATTGGAATGGATGAAGAAACTAAGCGGCTAATTTTTGAGGAGAATTCTGCAGTTACCACTTACGGTACTAATGATGAAAAAGGAACTGGATTAGGACTTTCACTATGTAAAGAAATGATCGAAAAAAATAATGGAACTATTTGGGTTGAAAGCATTCCTAATAAGGGATCTTCATTTTACTTTACAATCACAAAATCTAAAGAGGTCTTTAAAAAAGCTAGTTAAATTATATTTTTCAAGTAACTACTATTTTATATTAAATCAGCTAAACTTGAAACAGCTACAAAACGTTCTGCAGTGAAACCTTCAGCATATTCAACGTTAATTAATCTACCTAAATCTCGAGCGCGATATGTTACACTATCCAAAAAATTCTGACTGCTTATTGGTGTTTCTGGTGCTTCACTTGAGGAGTTAAAAAATTGGGATTTATAAGCCATAATTGCTTTTACCTTAACATCAATAAAACCTGTTACATCAACAACAAAATCTGGCTCAATATTTTTCCATTGGATATAATGGTACACCGTTTTAGGTCTCCAACTATCTTGTGAAATGCCGTTAATTTCAGTATTGATTTTCATTAATCCACTTAAAAAACAAGCATCACTAACTAATTTACTTCCTTTACCATGATCAATATGTCGGTCGTCAATTGCGTTACAAAGAACAATTTCTGGTCTATATTTTCGAATCTTTTTTATGATGTCTAATTGGTGCTCTCGGTTATTTACAAAAAAACCATCGGCAAATCTTAAATTTTCGCGTACAGATATTCCTAATATTTTTGCGGACTTAGAAGCCTCTTCATCTCTAATTTCAGCCGAACCTCTCGTACCTAACTCTCCTCTAGTTAAATCTATTATACCTACTTTTTTACCATTTGCTATTTCTTTAGCAATAGTTGCTCCTGCCCCTAATTCAGCATCATCGGGGTGTGCTCCAAAAACCAATATATCTAATTTCATTATTATTCTCTTAGGAAAGTTTTAGTAGTAACAAAACTACAGTTCTATTTTAAGAACTAGTTATTTTATGTTTCTTTTTTGATTGTTTTATTGCTTGTTCTATATCTGAAATTAAATCTTCGGTTTCTTCAATGCCTACAGAAAACCGTATTAAACCGTCTGAAATTCCTCTATTCTTCCTTTCTACTGCTCCAAGTAATGCATGTGAAGTTTCTGCAGGAGAAAGTACAGTGCTTTCAACTCCAGCTAAACTCATTGATGGCTTAATTAATTTTAAAGATTTCTGAAATAAATTAGCACCCAACTCTGCTTTAAGTTCAAAAGACATCATTCCTCCAAAACCCTTCATTTGCGCTTTTGCGATATTATGTCCTTCATGACTTTTTAGCCCTGGGTAATAAACTGCTTTAATATCATCATGTTTACTTAAATATTCCGCCATTCGCTGTGCATTTTCGTTTTGAGCTCGTACGCGAATTCCCATAGTTTTCATGCTACGCTCTAGCAGCCATACTGTATAATCACTAAGACTACCACCTAAGTTTTTAGCCAAATGAAATATTTTTTCTCTATGCTCCTCAGAACAAGCAACAGCACCAGCACACATATCTGAATGACCTCCCATATATTTAGTGGCACTGTGAATTACTATATCTATACCAAATTTAGCTGGTATTTGATTTATTGGACTAGCGAATGTGTTATCAATTATGGAAATGAGATTGTACTTTTTCGCTAAATCCGATATCATTTTTAAATCTGTTATTTTCAATAACGGATTTGATGGTGTTTCAATGTAAATCACCTTCGTGTTGGGTTTTACTAATTCTTCAAAAGCGGCTTTATTTGTACCTTTTGAAAAAGAGTATTCTATTCCGAAATTATTGAATTGCTCTACCACTAAATTATAAGTTCCTCCATAAATATCTCCTTGTAAAATTATGTGGTCTCCGACTTTTAGAAATGCCATTACAGCTGTGCTTATTGCTGCCATACCACTACCAAAAATTAGCCCAGCTTCACAATGCTCTAAAGCTGCTATTTTTTTTGCTAATCCTTCTTGATTAGGAGTATTAAAATACCTTGGATATCTTTTTACATCAACATCTTGAAAAGCATAAGAAGAACTCATATAAAGTGGCGAAACGGCTCCTTTAAATTGTTTATCCTCAACTTCACCTACATGTGTGCAAATAGTATTTATGCCTTTTATTTTCGAATTCATATCCAATTACTTATTATGGTTTAAAGTTACAAACTTTACCTAAACTAGTTATCTACCGATAATCTAGATTTAAAGTATACTAAGCTGATTATGCAATTCGTTTTAATAAAAATTATTTCCTATGAAGTATTTCTTAATGACAATTGTATTACTTGCCCTTTTAACAAGCTCATGTTCCAGTGATAATGGTGATAACAATACAAACCAGATGGATGAAGAAGTTGAATCGATTGATAAAACTGTAAATAAAAAAAATGTTGGAGATTCGGCAAATGACCTGTTAATAGCTGAAAACTTCCAAAGTCTTGTTGTAGAGATTTTCTATGTAGAGGGCTACAAACCTACAAATAATACCTTATCAAATTTTGAATCTTTTCTGTCCGATAGACTTCATAAACCTAATGGTATACAATTAGAATTAAAGATGATTGCATCACCTGGCCAAGATATATATACAATATCAGATATTAGAGCAATTGAAGATGAAATAAGAACTTTTTATAATAACGGGAATGAGTTAACTGTTTTCGGACTATTTTTAGATGGAGCTTATTCTGAGAATACAGAAAACGGTTCAGTTTTAGGTATAGCCTATAGAAATACCTCTTTTATAATTTTTGAAGAAACCGTTCAAAGTTTTAGTGGACAACCTTTAGCCCCTAATATCACAGTTCTTGAAACTACTGTTTTAAACCATGAATTCGGGCATATTATGGGAATGGTAAATGCTGGAACCGAAATGCAAACGAACCATCAAGATGTAGAACATGGAAGGCATTGTACCAATGAAGATTGTTTAATGTATTGGACAGCTGAAACTGGTGAAGGATTGCTCAATATGATAAATGGAGGAACCATTCCTACTTTCGATAATCTTTGCCTTAACGACTTACAAGCGAATGGTGGAAAATAATATTATTTACCGTAATGAATTCGATAACGCCAATAGCTAATTGCACCTAAAGTAAGCACGGCAAATACCATATATTTTACATAATCGGGTGTTATAGCTGCTCCTCCACTCTGACCATAACTATGTAATCCAACCAAGTAATAATTAACCCCAAAATAAGTCATCATTATAGTGCCAATTGCAGCCAGACTCATAAAATTAAATATCCATTTACCTCTAAGACCAGGTATTATTCTCATATGAACTATAAAAGCATATATCATTATCGAAATAAGTGCCCATGTTTCTTTTGGATCCCATCCCCAATAGCGTCCCCAACTCTCATTTGCCCATTGACCTCCCAAGAAGTTACCTATTGTTAACATAATTAACCCAACAGTAAGTGCCAATTCATTAACTATAGTTAATTCTTTAAGGTTAATTTCCATTCGCTTTTTGTTCTTTTTTGTAGTCATAATAATTAAAAGAAGACTTACCATACCTATAATACCGCCTACAATTAACGGGCCGTAACTACCAACAATTACAGCAACATGTATCATTAACCAATAACTATCTAGAACAGGAACTAAATTGGATATTGCGGGATCTACCCAATTCCAACTTGCTATCATTAACAATAAACATGTAACAAAAGCCCCTGCGGCCATTGTTAAATTGCTTTTTCGCGTAAATAATAAACTTATTCCCATCGTTGCCCAAGCAACATAAATAATACTTTCGTAAGCATTACTCCACGGTGCATGACCTGAAATATACCATCGGAGTATTAAACCTGAAGTATGCCATAAAAACAAAATAAAAATTGTGCCCTTTAAAGCATATACAGCCAATCGCCAAATAGAACGATCTTTAAAAATTTGTAAAATCAAAATAATAAAAAGCAAAAGTGAAAACAATCCATATAACCGATAGAGATGTTTAAATATGTTCAGCTTATTATAAATAATTTCCATTTTAACCTTCTGCTCCGCAGGAAGCACTTCTGACCCATGATTTTTTTGATTTTGATGAAAGGCGGCCAATAATTTATCTGCTTGAGAATAATCACCAGATTCTTTAGCCTGTTGTAGTGTCATTAAATAATAAGGCAAAGAATTTTTTATAAAATTGCCATAAAGTGAGTCGTTTACTATAAACCTTCCTGTATTAAATTCAACGGCAGAAATCCATTTGTTATTTTCATCATTAAGTAATGGAAAAATCTTTATTATTTGTCCTCCTAAAGCTTGATCTAATAGACTAACACGTGTATGTGCTTGTTTTACATCTTTTTCAAAAGCATCAGGATTATTGGTTGTTGTAGCTTCTCGAAGTACAGGTTCTAATTTGTAATTGCCTTTTTCATCAAAAAAATCAAGTGCCTTTACATATTTTTGCCGTTCTGCGACACCCAAAATATGGCGAATACTGTCATTCTCGTATGGATACTTGTCCAATATGATAAATTCTGTATTGTACCAAAGTGGAGGATTCATCATCATTGATAAGAATACCTGATCAGCATTCATACCCTTAAACTTATCATTATGACTTAACTTCCGTAATAACTCAGATGAAAACGTATTGATAGGCTTCATTCTACCACCCTCATCTTGTATAATTAATGCACCAAATTTTTCAGCATGTTCCACAGGAACAATATTTGCTTTGATAACTGAATCTATTTGCTGCTGAGTTGGTGCAGATATGGGTCCACCCGAGTGGTCATGACCGTCATCAGCCGAATGCTCTTGGGCAGATGTATTCAATACCAAGGCAAAGATTAAAACTCCGGCTATTTTTGCCTTTTTTGATTGCAATTTTTCAAGTGATTTACCTAAGTCTTTAAATCTTGTTTTTCCAAAAAACATAATTCCCATAAGCCCTAAGTACAATAAAAAATAGCCCGCATAGGTAATTCCCGTACCCCATTGATCATGGTTAACTGAAAGTATCGTTCCTTTTTCATCAGGATCAAAACCTGACTGAAAAAAACGATATCCCTTGTGGTCTAAAATATTATTCATAAAAATATCATAATCAAAAGTACGATCATCTTCAACAGTAACCTTACTCATAAATGAAGCATAGCCGGCCTCCGTTCCCGGATACTTTTCTGCAATAAAATCATTTAACTTAATTTGAAAAGGCAGCTCATAAACTTTGGATCCATAACCCAAATTAAAATCTAACCCTCCTACTGTAAACTTTTCTGAAAAATTAGAAGTGCCTGCTGTTCCTAACAATTTCTGTTGAAATTTCTCATCATCCACCGCTACTTCTACAACTAAGGCATCTAAATCCATGGGAGTTATTTCTTTTTCAGGAATTTCGATAATACCTTCAATACCTTTTACAACCGGTTCTGGAATTACAAACTGCATACCCGCCATGGCATAAAGCGAACGCAACTGTAATTGTTGTAAACTATCTTTTTGTACAGTTCCTTGAAGTTGATCAGCCATTCGCATAAAATTACCTTCAAACGGTGATTGTATCGTATAGGTACTATCAGATGAAGTTATATTTATGGCTCCGTCTGTATGTTTATTTAATGAAAATAAAACCCCATGAATACTGGCAACTTTACCGCTTTCTAAATAATGATCATGTCGGTTTCCATCACCTGCCTCCACTATTTTCAAAAAAGATTTTCCATTTTCGTCTGGTATTAATCCTTTTTTAGCTCCTTTAATAAAATCAACATAGGAAATGGTAAATTCTTTACCATTAAAATCAGAAGTCCAAGGTAGGCTCGATTTTAATCCTTCAGGAGTAACAATTAAATCATCTTGCAATGTCTTTTGAACTTCACTGGTGGCACTACTAACATATGCAGTTAGGTATGTTTTATCTGAATAAAACACATTTTCTGTACTACCTTCTCTAATAGGCATACGTCCTTCGTAACTTATATACCTTGTTACAAAAGCACCAGCAATAATTAAAACCCATGATATATGTAAAAGTAGAACTGGCCACTTTTTCCAGCGCAAAAGATTATAACGTTTAATATTTCCAATGAAGTTTACCATAAAAACACCCATAATGGCTTCAAACCACCAAGTGTTATAAATCCAAATTCGAGCTGTAGCGGTGCTATACTTACTTTCAATAAAGGTTCCAAAAGCCATTGCTGTTGCAAAAACAATAAAAAGAACTGCTGTTAATCTAGTTGAGAAAAGTATATTCTTGAGCTTAGAAATCATCTATTTGCATGCTTTGTATTAGCCTCGGCAAAAATAGGTGGTTTTTATGAATTTTTAAGCTGTGAAATTGCCAAAATCTCGCTAATTTTCACGAGCAGAGAATATATTTAAATGAATGTGCGTAGCCATTTTTCTGGCTCTGTTTTTTAATATATAAGCATTATCACCCTCAAAGTGTTGGTCTATTGTCTGAATCCATAAATTAAGCCAGCGCCCAAAGTGGTGTTCATTTATTTTATTATCAGCAAAATCATCAACTTTTTTATGTACGGCAATAGGGTCTCCTTTGTAAGTTCCTCGTTCTATAAATAATTGATTGCTCCAAAAGGTCGTAAGATGTTCTAAATGATGTTCCCAATCATGAATTAAACCATTAAAAATGGGACCAATTAAATCATCTTTACGTACATCTTCATAGAAAGTATTTACCAATAAAAAAACATCAGCTCTCGTTAAAACATCTAACTTATTCATAATGTCTTTTTTATCATTTCAATGGTAGATTAAATCAAAGGCTATAATTATAAAAATTAAATATATACTGTTTTAAATATCACCCTTTCATCCATTTATCGAACCAATTAAAAGCATCTAATTGCATTTGTTTATCGAACTTATGAGGCCCTTCATAAAAATTGGCCCTGTATTTTTCAGAAGCATTCATCTTTTTATATACTGCAGAAAGTATAGCATCTGCCTTTTGCATTTCGGTTAACGTATATAAACTATCTTGATTGTTATTTAAAACTAACGTAGGTAGGGGGGCTCTTAATCCAATTAACTCCGGGAATTCTATATATTTTGACAATAATGGAGCATAAAGCATCCAAGTGTGTGTAAAAGATTTATGAAGTAAAAAGTCTTGCCAAGTAGACATAAAGCCAACACTTACAGCACATTTAACTCTATGATCTAATCCCGCTAAATAATTAGTACGTAGACCTCCACCCGATAATCCGGCACAACCTATATTATTTTCATCAACATGGGATCTACTAGCCAAAACGTTTAAAGCTATTTGGTCTTCCGCAAAAGTTACACCCGGCCAAGTAGTTCCTGCACAAAATAGAGATTTCGATAATACATGTTCATGCTCGGCTGCCCAATTATTATAGGTCTCAATATTTTTGGCTTCTTCTGGATTATTATCACCAAGTCCTTCGTTTATAGCGCCACCCCACAAAATACCTTCAACATCATTTAAAAGTACTCTTCGACTACCAAACGTAAAAACATCATGAACCATAACTACGTAGCCTCGCTTGGCTATTTCGTTTGCCCAAGCAAAACCTTCGTAATATTGATTTTGATGTTCTGACATTAAAGGGTGTTCATTATCAGAAACTTTGGTGATTTTTCGCTTTCCAAAATATTTGTTTCCCCCATGATCATGTAATCCCAAAATTGCAGGTAGTTTACCTTTAACCCCTATTGGTCTTAATAATATAGCATTTGTTCTTTTTGTACCACTCGATAATTGCCAAGAAAGTTCTTCAACTTCTAAGCCGTCGTAATTATACTTTTTATCTACAGAAATCTGGGAAGTAACTGCTAATTTTGGAGCTGCAACCAACTCTTTAACTTTTTCAAGAGCTGTACTTTTCCATGACTCTATAGTAGTGTAACTGTCATTTCTAAAAGATAACTCTGGAACTTCTTTTAGCAAATTTGCAGCCCAATCTCCATAACCACCAATAATGCTTTTGTTTTTAATAATGTTCATTGTAGTACTACTTGATGCTAGTTGATTTTTTACTGGTATTATTGTATTAACTCTACTTATAAAAGGAAATGCTGCACAAGCAAAAGCTGATTTTTTAATAAAATCTCTACGCGATTTTATTTCCCCACTTTTTATCTTGCCCATATTAATATCTTTAAAATTATTCAATTAAAAATAGAAAAAGATAAGGAAACAAATTTGTTCTTCCAATACTAAGTTGTTCGACGTAAAAATATACCTAATTTTGTGTTATGATTAAAGTTGCAATAATTGGTGGCGGAAATGTTGCTTATCATTTATCAAAGGCATTTCAAACTAATGAAAAAGTTGAGACGAGCGTATTTAATGGTCGCACGGACTTATCAAAATTGATTAAAAATATAGACGTTTGTATTATTGCGGTGAGCGATTCTGCAGTAATTAAAGTGGCTAAAAAATTACTTAATATAGATGT
This sequence comes from Flavobacteriaceae bacterium EG-1, assembly GCF_009649685.1. Lineage (GTDB taxonomy): Bacteria > Bacteroidota > Bacteroidia > Flavobacteriales > Flavobacteriaceae > Aurantibacter_A. The sequence goes on along the minus strand of NZ_WJPK01000001.1, from coordinate 467,838 downwards.
TTTAGTTGCACACACTTCTGGGAGTGTTTCAATTAACGAACTTCCCAACAAACGAAAAGCAGTTTTTTACCCATTACAGACTTTTTCTAAAGAAAAGAAAATTGACTTTACTAAAATACCTTTGTGCATTGAAACGGAAACTAAAGCAGACTTCAACACCTTGAATGTATTGGCTAGTTCAATCTCAAATACTGTACTAAAGATTTCTTCAGAACAACGAAAAGCTTTGCACGCAGCAGCAGTGTTTGCTAATAATTTTAGTAATCACATGTATTATATTGCAGAAGATATTTGTAAAAATAACGAGCTGCCTTTTGATTTACTAAAGCCATTAATTCATGAAACAGCGGACAAAATAAATACTGTAAGTCCGTTTGATGCGCAAACTGGGCCAGCTAAACGAAAGGATCTAAAAACAATTCAAGAACATGAAAAATTTCTGAAAGACTCATCTCATAAACTGATATATAAACAATTAACACAATCAATATTAAACACCTATGGACAAAAGTTATAAGGCTATTTTAAATGATATTTCAACATTTATTTTTGATGTTGATGGTGTATTAACCGATGGATCAGTATTTATTGCAAATGATGGGGAATTATTACGTTCCATGAATGTAAAGGATGGATATGCATTAAAAACTGCAGTAAGAAAAGGATATAATGTATGTATTATTACTGGTGGTAATAATAATGGTGTTAAAATTCGTTTACAAGGATTAGGTATTAAAGATTTTTATATGAATGCTCATTTAAAAGCAGAACATTTAACAGAATACCTGAACAAACATAATATAAGTTTAAACAATGTTCTTTTTATGGGTGATGACATTCCCGATATACCGGCAATGAAAATGGTTGCATTACCATGTTGCCCGCAAGATGCAGTACCACAAATAAAAGAAATTTCAGTTTATGTTTCACACAAAAATGGTGGACGAGGATGTGCAAGAGATATTATAGAACAGGTGTTAAAAGTTCGTGGCGATTGGGAAGGTAATTTTAGTGCAAAAAACGACTAAATTAATGCTAAAAGAAAAGCTCAAAAATTATGAAATTATACTTGCCTCTGGCTCGCCAAGACGTCAAGAATATTTTAAACAACTTGGTTTACAATTTAAAGTTGAATTAAGAGAAATAGAAGAAATTTATCCTCCGAAATTAATTGCAAATGAAATTACAGCGTATTTAGCAGAATTAAAGGGCAAAGCTTTTTTAGGTGATATTAATGATAATCAAATTGTAGTTACATCCGATACAATTGTTTGGCATAATAATAAGGCTCTTGGAAAACCTAAAAATAAGCAAGAGGCGTTTGTAATGTTACAATCAATGTCCGACAAATGGCATGAGGTAATTACATCAGTATGTTTTAATCGAAAAGATATTCAAAAAACTAAAAGTAGTAGTACCAGGGTGAAATTTAGACAACTGACTGCGGCCGAAATAGAATACTATGTAGCAGAATTTAAACCATATGATAAAGCTGGGGCTTATGGAATTCAAGAATGGATTGGGTTGATAGCTATAGAAGCAATAGAAGGATCATATGCAAATGTTGTTGGATTGCCCACGCACCTAGTTTATGAAATGTTTAATGAACTAACTGAATGAGTGAATTTTAAGTAACTTTAAAAAAAAGATATGTGATGTTTAAAAAGTGGTTGAAATTAGAATTATCCGCAGTACTTTTAGCGGCTACAGTTACAATTTTTAATTCGTGTAAAGATAAAAGCAATGTCGTAGTAAATGAGATTGCGCTAAATAATGAATCGTCTCTAAAAAAATTACCCAAAAAACAACTTTCCGAGGAATTTAAGGCATACTGGTATGCCGGAGAGGCCGAGATTACATCATATAAATTGGAACAAGCTCGTTACGGCGAAATGCGAGAAGGAACAGCTGTTCTAATTTATGTTACTGAGCCCTTTTTAGCACTAAAACAAACGAAAGCGGATAAAAATAACCCGGACAATATTCCTGTTTTAAAATTAAATAGTACTAAAAAGTATTTAACCGGTATTTACCCTTATTCTATTATGAATAGTAGCTTTTATCCAGTTTATGATAATAGTCATGCAATTAAACTTTCATTCTCATCTCAAGAATGGTGCGGTCAGACTTATTCACAACTAAATAATCGAGATAAATTTGAAGTGATGTCACATTCATATTTTGAGAATGAAGCTGATAGTGAAATGCTTCTAGAAAAAAACATACTAGAAAATGAATTGTGGAATAAATTAAGAATTAACCCTAATGGACTTCCAATTGGCACTAAAAAAGTGATACCCTCATTAGAATATATTCGTCTTTCTCATAAAGAATTAAAAGCTTATGATGCTGAGTTAACGTTAAATTCGGATGAGCAATTTTCAACATATGAAATTTCTTATCCAGCTTTAAAAAGAAGCATTAAAATAAGTTTCAATGTAAATTTTCCTCATGAAATAAAAGGCTGGACAGAAACGTACGAAAGTGGCTATGGCGACAATAAAAAAGTACTAACCTCCAGAGCCACTAAAATAAAATCAATTAAAAGCCCATATTGGCAGAAAAACAGCAATCAATTTCTTCCACTTAGAGATAGCCTTGGATTATGACAACAGAATTTTTTGCTCAATACAAATCGGAGCTTTTAGCAACGCTAATTTGCATAACCGTTATAACTTTGGTCCGTTTTCTATCCGCACAAGCCATAAAGAAAATCGGCAAACTTCGCGACAAGAATACGATACGTACCAATTTGGTAAATAAATATGTTTCATTTTTATTATACATTATTGGAGCTATAGTTTTAATATTTATTTGGGGTGTAAATTTTAAAGAATTAGGCCTAGTAATGTCTTCAATATTTGCCGTTATAGGTGTTGCATTATTTGCAAACTGGTCTATTCTAAGCAATGTAACGGCTGGCATTATACTATTTTTTTGGTATCCTTTTAAAATAGGTGATCGTATTAAAGTACACGATTCAGATTTTTCTGAAGAAGCTCTAATAGTTGACATTGCGGCTTTTCACATGCATTTAAAAAAAGATAATGGCGAAATTCTTACTTACCCAAATAATATGTTACTACAAAAAGGAGTTGCGCTAATCGAAAAGAATGCCGGACTTGATGATGTTATTGATTACGATATTTAATTCATAAATTTATTTTGAAAAAATAAATTTCCCATGAGAAGAAAAAATCGTCGGAAGGCGAATCCGTTTGGCGATATTAATGAATCTCAATTAGAAAATTTTCTAAATGACTGTAGTCTAATTCAATACGATTCTGAATTTTCTACGGTAAAAGATTTAAATAATCTTGAAAATATTATCATTAAAAACGGAAATGATAAAATTAGTTGGCTTAATATTTACGGTTTTAAATATGCCCATGAAATAAAAAAAATTGTTGCGAACAATAAGATTGACGAATTCTTAAGCTATTTAATTTTAGATAGTAATCATAGAAATAAAGTAATTGAACTATCGGAGTGTTTTTTTCTAACCTTAAAGTCTCCATATTATTCAGAAGATAAAGAAGAAGTTAAGTTTGAACAATTAATTTTTATTGTAGGTGATAATTTTGTCTGGTCTATACAAGAGGTCCAAGGTGATCATTTCGAACATATTCGAACACGAATAAAAGAGAATTTAGGTGTCGTTAGGAAAAAAGGAGCTGACTATCTTTTCTTTTTACTAGTTGATGCCATAACCGATAATTATTATTCCGCGTTTGATAAATTAAATGAGGATAATATCGGTTTAGACAACCCTGATGATGTAAGACCTACCCCAGAATTTGCACGAATGGTTGAAAATCAAAAAAGTCAATTGTACCTTATCAAAAAGGCATCAACCAGTTTAAATGAAGCACTAAATCATTTGCAATTATTCGAATTTGAAAAATTCAATAAAAAATATTTTGATGAATCACGCGAACAAGTTAAAATGCTTACTGATGAAATTGACCATAAATTACAGCATTTAGAAAGTTCAATAAATTTAATGTTCAGTATTCAAAATCATAGACTTAACGAGGTAATGAGAACTTTAACTATTTTTTCTGTGATTTTTATTCCGCTCACTTTTATAGCTGGTATATATGGAATGAACTTTGAAAACATGCCCGAGCTAAAATCAAAAAATGGCTATTTTATTGTACTCGGTATTATGTTATTAATAGTCTTAGTAACCATATACTTTATTCGAAGAAAAAAATGGTCTGGAAATAAATAACTTAGCTTTTCGCTTTTTCTAAACTTGTTAAAGAAGTTTTAATTATTCTCTAAGGCGTGTTAAACTTTATATATTTGATTAACTACAAAATGATTTACCTATGCGCGTATTTCTAGTATTTCTAGTAGGAATACTTTTTACCAACCAACCGATGAAGGCGCAAAAACCTTCAAAACCAACATCATCTGAAATTTATCACAATATTCAAAAATTAAATTTTTTGGGTTCCGCGTTATATATTGCTGCACACCCTGATGATGAAAATACACGTTTAATATCATTTTTATCCAATAATACGAAAGCAAGAACAGCATATCTGTCGTTAACCAGAGGGGATGGTGGTCAAAATTTAATTGGTTCAGAACTTAGAGAGTTGTTAGGTGTATTGCGAACACAAGAACTCTTAGCTGCAAGACATGTTGACGGTGGTGAACAATTTTTCTCAAGAGCTAATGATTTTGGATATTCAAAACACCCCAATGAAACACTAAAAATTTGGAATAAGGATGAAGTGCTTAGCGATGTGGTATGGGCCATACGAAAATTTCAACCTGATGTAATTATTAATCGTTTTGATCACAGATCTCCGGGAAGTACGCATGGGCATCATACGACTTCTGCAATGCTTAGTGTTGAAGCTTTTGATTTAGCCAATAATTCAAACCTATACATAGACCAATTAAAGTATGTAGCACCATGGCAACCTAAAAGATTATTCTTTAATACATCTTGGTGGTTTTATGGTAGTCAAGAAAAGTTTAAAAAGGCCGATAAATCAAAAATGATGAATGTTGATGTAGGCGTATATTACCCTACTCTGGGACTTTCGAATAACGAAATAGCATCCATTGCAAGTAGCCAACATTTATGTCAAGGTTTTGGTCGATTAAATACTCGTGGTTCTGAAAATGAATATTTGGAATTATTAAAAGGAGAAATGCCAACTAATAAATCTAATATTTTTGAAGGAATTAATACAAGTTGGTCTCGTATTGAAGGTGGTAAAGCAATTGGAGCAATATTAGAAAAAGTTGAACATACTTTCGATTTTAAAAACCCAGCCAATCACCTTCCTCAATTAACACAAGCATTTGAACTATTACAGAATATTAAAAATGAACATTGGAAAAAAATAAAATCTGAAGAGCTCAAAAATTTAATTTCCGAAATAACGGGACTTTATTTAGAGATTTCATCTAAAGACCCAATTACGAATCCTGGTGGTGAATCTGAATTTAGTATTGAGGCATTAAACCGCAGTTCAGCTAACATAAAACTAATTTCTATTGGAGTTCCATTTTTAAATTCTATTGAAAACACCAATGTATTTTTAAAAAATAACGAAAAATACAATTATGAATTAACTGTGCAAATTCCTGAAAAAACTAATTATACTAATCCCTACTGGTTAAATGAAAAAGGTACTTTAGGTATGTATAAAGTTAATGACCAAAGTTTAATCGGTAAACCAGAAACGCCTAGAGAAGTTATTGCAGATTTTTTACTTGATATAGAAGGTGTACAAATTACAATTAAAAAACCAGTAATATATCGCTTTGCAAAACCAGATAAAGGAGAAATTTATCAGCCATTTGAAGTACTTCCACTCGCAACGGCATCTTTTAAGGATAAAGTTTTAATTTTTGCAGATGGAGAACCCAAAAACATTCCAATTACAATAAAAGCACATGCGAATAATGTAAAAGGAGATTTGCAATTTTGCTTTTCCAAAGGTTGGAAAGTTGATCAAGAAATAAAATCGTTTGCAATTGCTAAGAAAGGAGATGTTCAAACTTTAAACTTTAAATTAACACCGCCTGATAATGAAGATGAAAGTTATATTTCACCAATTATAAAAATTAATGGGAAAGCAATTAGTAAAGAGTTAATTACTATTGAATATGACCATGTTCCATTGCAGTCTGTTTTAATACATTCCGAAGCAAAAGTAGTTCGTTTGAATATTGAAAAAGTAGGTGAACATATTGGTTATATTGTTGGTGCGGGTGATGCAGTACCAGAAAGTCTAGAGCAAATTGGGTATACGGTTCATATAATACAACCAAATAATATTAACGCTAGTTCTTTAGCTAAATATGATGCTGTTGTAGTTGGCATCCGAGCATATAATGTTCTCCCAGAATTAAAATTTAAACAAAAGTATTTATTAGATTATGTGAAAAATGGAGGTAATTTAGTTATACAATATAATACAGCTGGAAGAAGAGATAAGGCCTTTGATGATATTGCTCCTTACAAATTAAAATTATCTCGTGATCGTGTTACCGATGAAAATTCAGATGTCGAAATAATTGCTAAGAATCATGCGTTAGTTAATTTCCCAAACAAAATTGACGAAAAAGATTTTGAAGGTTGGGTTCAAGAAAGAGGACTTTATTTTCCAAGTGAATGGGCAAAAGAATTTACCCCCATATTGTCAATGAAGGATCAGGGTGAAAGTGAAAAGCATGGTAGCTTACTTATAGCACCATATGGTAAAGGAAATTATATTTATTCTGGCCTAAGTTTTTTTAGAGAACTTCCCGCTGGAGTGTCAGGAGCATATAAACTCTTTGCAAATATGCTTTCTACCGGTAAAGAAAAAGTAACCAAAGAGTCTAAAATAAAAGGATAATAATGAACGAAAAGTTTAATTGGAAAAAAGAATATTCTTTGGTTTTGATTCTTAACGTCTGTTATATTCTTGTTTTTTACTACATAATGTCAACTACAACCTAAATGAGCATTCTCGATTGGACCATATTATGTGCAACACTGCTATTTATAGTAGGTTATGGAGTATGGAAAACTAAGGGTAGTAAAAATGTAGATGACTATGTTCGCGGTGGTCGACAGGCAAAATGGTGGACCATTGGTTTTTCTGTGATGGCCACCCAGGCTAGTGCAATTACATTTTTATCTACACCTGGGCAAGCTTTTCATGATGGTATGGGTTTTGTTCAATTCTATTTCGGACTTCCTATTGCTATGATTATTATTTGTATGGTATTTGTGCCTTTATATCATAAGTTAAAAGTTTATACAGCTTACGAGTTTTTGGAAACTCGTTTCGATCTAAAAACTCGTTCTTTAGCGGCAATACTATTTTTAATTCAACGCGGTCTTGCAGCAGGTATAACCATTTTTGCTCCTTCAATAATTCTTTCAGCTGTTTTAGGTTGGGACTTATTTACCCTAAATATTATTATTGGTATTTTGGTTATTATTTATACGGTTTCAGGAGGTACCAATGCCGTTAATGTTACCCAGAAACAACAGATGTTCATTATTATGTTGGGCATGTTTATGACCTTCTTCTTCATATTAGGTTCTTTACCTGCAGATATTAATTTAACTAAGGCACTAAAAATTGCCGGTGCAAGCGATAAATTAAACATCTTAGACTTTAGCTTAAATACCAAAAGTCGTTATACTTTTTGGAGTGGAATTACGGGTGGTTTGTTCTTAGCCTTGGCTTATTTTGGAACTGATCAAAGTCAGGTACAAAGATACCTTTCAGGGAAATCAATTCGCGAAAGTCAGTTAGGCCTAGTTTTCAATGGTATTTTTAAAATACCAATGCAATTTTTTATTCTGCTCGTAGGTGTAATGGTTTTTGTTTTTTATCAATACAACCCATCGCCATTAAATTTTAACCCTGCTGCAACACAAGCAGTAATGAATTCGGAAGTTGCTCCTCAATATTTACAACTGGATGAAAGGCATAAAGAACTCCAAATAGATAAAAAGATGGCTCAAGATAAATTTTCTGCCGCTTTATCTAGAAAAGAATATGATGCAATAATGCAAGCCAAACACGAAATTGTTACAATTAATACTAAAGATAGTACGAATAGGGAGGCTGCAAAAGCACTAATAAGCAAGGCTAATAATGCAACAGAAACTAACGATAAAGATTATGTTTTTATTCATTTTATATTAAATAATTTACCAAAAGGATTAATTGGATTATTATTAGCAGTTATCTTATCTGCAGCAATGTCTTCAACTGCTTCTGAATTAAATGCTCTAGGCACGATTACTGCCTTAGACTTATATAAACGTAATACGAAGAAAATACAAACCGACGAACATTATGTAAGAGCTTCAAAAGGTTTTACGCTTCTTTGGGGAATTGTTGCCATTGCTATTGCTTGTGTTGCTAATTTGTTTGATAATTTAATTCAACTAGTAAATATAATAGGGTCAATTTTTTATGGAAATGTATTAGGTATTTTTTTATTAGCCTTTTTCTTTAAATTTATAAAAGGTAATGCCGTTTTCTTTTCCGCTATAGTTACACAAATAATTGTAATCGTTCTTTATTACAATCTAATCCATATTTACCCTTCAGGTCAAGAGAAATTAGGTTACTTATGGCTAAACTTTATAGGGGCAGCCTTGGTAATTGTTTTAGCATTCTTATTCGAGAGCTTTGACAGACTATTGAAAAATCCGCCAATTAAAGTCTAAAAAGGTAATTTTCATTATCATTATTATTTATTTCCATATTAGCAAATAGTTAACATTTTATATTTTCTCTATATTTATCATCAGTAATTCTAGAATAATTACGTAGGAATATAGAAAATGACTGAAAAAAAGTATACTATTAAAGATATTGCTAAACTAGCAGGAGTATCAAAAGGAACAGTTGATAGAGTAATACATAACAGAGGAAGAGTATCCAAAGAGGCCTGTGAAAAGGTTAACCAAGTAATTGCAGAAATTGATTATCAACCTAATTTAATTGCGCGCAACTTAAAGAAAAATAAGATTTATCGTATTTATTCTTTAATCCCCGATGCTAAATTAGATCATTATTGGTGGCCTACTATTAAAGGTATTGATCAGGCTTTAAAAGAATTCAAGCCTTTCGGATTAATATTAGAGAAACTATATTTTGACCCAAAAGAAAGTAAATCATTTCAAGAACAATCTGATTTAGCATTATCATTAAATCCGGATGCTATACTCATGGCTCCAGTATTTCATAAAGAATCTTTAGATCTTTTCGAAAAATGTAAGGAACGATCAATAGTAATTGCCTCCTTTAATAATCATATAGACAAACTCGGATTAGAAAATTTTATTGGTCAAGATTTGATACAAAGTGGACGCGTAGCAGCGGGACTAATTGATAAAATAACCAATAAAAAATGTCATATCGGTATTCTTCATATTAATGAAGAATCACATATGAAAAATAAAGAAAAAGGATTTCGCTCTTACTTTAAAGAAAAGTATAAAAAACCTAAAGAAATTGTCACTTATAGTTTAACAAGCAATGAAAATGTTAATTTAAAAGATAAGATTTCACAATTTTTGAAGAAGAATGCTGGAATTTCAGCCATTTTTGTGACGAATTCAAAGGCATATCTTATTGCAAATTTGTTAAAAAATGAAAACAAAAAAATTATGATTGTAGGATATGACTTATTAAATGAAAATATTAAGCTCTTAAAAAATGGCGATATCGAATTTTTAATTCATCAAAAACCCTATCGACAAGCATATTTAGGCGTTAGCTATCTTGCTGAAAATCTGCTTTTTGGAAAGAAGATACCCTCGCAAAACCTATTACCCATTGATATTATTACAGCAGAAAACGTTAAATATTATGCGAATTAAAAATCATGTATACTAATAAATATTTAATTATGTGCTCGAACACATTTTTTTATGAAAACCTTCACAATTACGAAAAAATTACTAATTTAACCCCGTTGTTAAGATAAGGTTAATTAAAAATGCAAACAGATTTGCCTTAAATCAAATACTAACTATTAATAAATTAACTCAAAACACCCGATTATGATTAAGAAATTATTGTTGTTTTTGGTGTTAGTTTTCGGATCTTATCCGTTGCTTGCACAAACTAAAACAGTATCAGGTACGGTTACCGATGCTGCAGATGGATCTCCATTACCAGGAGTAAATGTACTTGTACAGGGTACAACAAATGGTACACAAACAGATTTCGATGGAAATTATTCTATCGATGCTGAAGAAGGAAATGTATTAATCTTTTCCTATCTAGGAATGAGCACGAAAAATGCTACAGTAGGTTCATCTGATGAATTAAGTATTGCATTAGATGAAGATGCTAGTCAACTAGATGAAGTTGTTGTAACTGCATTAGGTGTTGAGAGACAGAAAAAATCTCTTACTTATGCAACACAAGGTATCGATGCTGAGGGTATTGATGAAGCAAGACCACAACAGAACTTAGTAAACAGTTTACAAGGTAAAGTTGCAGGTCTCTCTATTCAAACATCGGGTAATGGTGTTAGCGGTAGTTCTAAAGTTGTATTACGTGGTAACAGATCTATTGCTGGTAGTAGCCAAGTTCTATATATTGTTGATGGTGTGCCATTAGGTGGAGATATTTCAGATATTAGCCCTGATGATGTGGCTTCTATTAACGTATTAAAAGGTGCGAACGCAGCGGCACTATATGGTGCACGAGCTAACAACGGTGCAATTATTATAACTACAAAATCTGGTACAGAAGGTGGTATGAGTATTATTGTTAGTTCTACACTAACTGCTCAAAAAGGTAATATTCAATACGATTATCAAAATGAATATGGCCAAGGTAGTGCCGGTATTTATAATCCTAACTCTACTGGGTCATGGGGTCCTGCTTTAGATGGTTCTACAGTTGCTGGATGGCAGCCAACGGGGGCTACTTCATATAGTTTTAGTCCACAACCAGATAACGTTGATGATTTTATGCAAACTGGTTTTAATTTAGCAAATAACTTATCTATTCGCTCTGGTACAGAAAAAATTAGAACTTTCTTCGGATATACACATGAACTTAGAAATGGTATTGTTGCTGATAACGATTTAAAAAGACACAATGTTACTTTTAAAATTGACAACAACCTTATTGAAGACAAATTGGTTTTAAGTGCTAAAGCAAATTACATACGAACTGATTTATTTAATAGTTTAAGTACAGGTGAGTCATTCTCAAATCCTTGGAGACATGCATATCGATTACCACGTAACATCAGAACCGAAGATGCTGAAGTATATAGTTATATCGACATTGAAGGAAATGTTAGACAAAACTATTGGAAACCAGGAGATAATGGTGGTGCTAACCCATATTGGACTATAAATGAAAATCTTAGTGAAACTATGACCAATAAAATTATCGGTTATGCTTCATTAAAGTATAATTTTACAGACAATCTTGATTTAATGATCAGAACTTCTTTGGATACAAGTTCTACAACAACTGAAAATAAACTTTCGAATGATTCTTATATTATTGCCGATAATGGTAATTATAACACGTATAACTATACAGGTTACGAATGGAATTCAGATTTTCTTCTAGGTTATAATAAAGAAATTAATGAGGATTTCGGAATCAGCCTTAATCTTGGTGGTAACAACAGACAAACAAGATCTCAATGGGTGCGTACTGATAATGGTGGTTTAAATGCAGCAAATATTTTTGCAGTTTCAAATGCATTAAACCTTACTTCAACTCAAGATTTCTCTACCAAACAAGTAAATTCACTTTATGCTTTTGGTCAGGCTTCTTTAAAAGATGCAGTATTTGTAGACCTTACTTATAGAAGCGATTGGAGTTCAACATTACCAGCTGAAAATAGAAGATTCGATTATTATTCTGCAGGTATAAGTGGTGTTATCTCAGACTTAGTTACATTACCAGAAGCAATTTCTTATTTAAAACTTAGAACTTCATATGCAGAGGTAGGTAACGACACAGATCCGTATGCAATTTCTAGAAATGCTAACTTGGTTGCAGGTGGTTTTGTACAATTACAAACGACACAACCAAATGAAAGCCTTAAACCAGAACGTACGAAGTCTTTTGAAATTGGAGCTGATGCTAGATTTTTGGACAATAGACTTGGAATTGATTTCACTTACTACAAGACAAATACTATTGATCAATTATTTGCCCAAACAGCACTTGTTGAAAGTGGAATTTCAACGAAATTCATAAATGGTGGTGATGTTCAAAATAATGGTATCGAACTTATCTTTACGGGTACTCCAGTACGTACTTCAGATTTTAATTGGGATGTTACTGTGAACTATTCCAAAAACACAAGTGAAGTTTTAAGCTTATCTGATGGATTAGATGAATTATCGTATGGTGGTGATTTCTTTAGACAATTTAGATTAGAAGTTGGTCAGCCATGGGGTAACGTTTACTCTAGAGGTTTTGCAAGAAACGATGCAGGACAAGTTTTAGTAGCTGCTGATGGTACTCCTGAAGTAACTTCAGGTCAAGATGTACTAGTTGCCAACTATAACCCAGATTGGTTAGGTGGTATTACAAACTCTTTCAGATACAAAAACCTTAGTTTTAGTTTCTTAATTGATATGCGTCAAGGTGGTCAAGTAGGTTCTTTAACAAATGCAATTCTTGCTTCTGACGGTGCTTTGGAGAGTACCCTTGCAGGTCGTGATGGAAGTTTAGTTTTTGGTACAAACATATTCCCAGAACTTGATGTTGTTCAAGCTGATGGTAGTCCAAATAATATTAATGTAAATGCAGAACAATTCTGGGCTAAAATTGGTGGTAGAAACTCTCCTGTTGGTGAAGCTTTTGTTGAAGATGCATCTAATATTAGAATGCGTGAAATGAGCTTAGGTTATAGCCTTCCTCAATCTATTTTAGGCAACGGCCCTTTTAAAAGTGCAAAAATATCATTAGTTGGTAGAAACTTATTCTTTATCAAAAACAATGCATCTTTTGATCCTGAAGTCTTGATTAATACGAATACGAATGCAGATGGTTTTGAATCATTCTCTCCACCGTCAACAAGTAGTTTAGGGGTGAACGTGAAATTCGCATTTTAAAAAATTGTAACTTTAAAAGAAAAAACATGAAAAATATAATAACAAAATTTAGTCTAGGTGTCGCCTTAGCTGCTTTAAGCGTTGGCTGTACCGAAGACTTTGAAGAAATAAATACAGACCCACTTGTATTGGATATAGGAAAAATTTCAGATAGTCCTGTATTACAAGGTCAGGCATTTGCACAAGCACAATATACAGGTGTTAATGGATTACACTGGAGATTTCAAATTTCTCAAAATTTATTTGCTGATATTTGGGCGCAATATTTTGCTACAACAGCTTCGGGTTTTGACTCGGACAGATATGTGCAAGTAGGACGTTGGGCTGATTTAGCTTGGACCTCTTTTTATGGTCAATCTGCACCACAATTAAAGTTGGTAGAAGATCTGTCTGCTGAGAATGGTAATGCAGTTGGTAACGCTATGGCCAAGATATGGAGAGTACATTCGTATCATAGAATAACTGACTATTGGGGGCCAGTACCTTATTCTGAGTTTGGTAATACAGAATTAGATGTGATTCCTTACGATTCGCAAGAATCTATCTATAGAAGTTTCTTTGTTACATTAGATGAGGCGGTTGCTCAATTAGCAGGCGGTGGAAGTTCTTATGGTGGTAGTGATCGAGTTTATTCTGGAGATGGTGCTAAATGGTTAAAATTTGCAAATAGCCTACGTTTACGATTAGCCCTTAGAGTAAAATATGCTGACCCTGCTTTAGCAAAAGCTGAAGCTGAAAAAGCAGTAGCTGCCGGAGTATTTACTGATAATGGAGACAATGCTTATGTTTCGGTTGATGATACTAATCGTAACCCTATTGAAACTATTACAGATTGGGGCGAATATAGAATGAGCGCAACAATGGAAAGTATCTTAGAAGGGTATGAAGACCCACGTTTACCTGAATATTTTCAACCAGCTGCTGATGGTGATTCTGACGGTGATGGTAGCCCATATGAAGGGCTATTAAATGGTCAAACTAAAGTTAGCTTAGAAACAAGTAAAAATGCTGGGCATTCTGATGTTGGTGTTAAATTTGTTGATGTAGCTAAAGGTGGTATCAATCCTCCTATTGAGGTTATGAATGCTGCGGAGGTTTATTTCCTAAGAGCAGAAGGTGCTTTAGCAGGATGGGCAATGGGTGGTTCCGCTCAAGAATTGTATGAAATGGGTATTCGTACTTCTTTAATGGATGAGTCTGGTGCAGATGCTGCAACTATTGATGCTTACATCGCTAGCACCAATACTCCAATTGCTTTTGAAGCTGGTGCTGCACCAGTTGCTACAATCCCTGTAGCATTTGGCGGTACTGATGAAGAAAAATTGGAGCAAATAATCACTCAAAAATGGTTAGCTATCTATCCTAACGGTTGGGAAGCTTGGGCTGAATTAAGAAGAACAGGTTATCCAAAACAGTATGCTAGAATTCAATCAGAGAATCCTGATGTTGCTGCTGATGAGATAGTTAGAAGAATGGTTTATGTTACTAGTTCATTTGAACCAAGTAGCGAAGGTGTTGATGCTGCTATTTCAAGTGCTGAATTAGGTTCTGATAAGAACAACATAAAATTATGGTGGGATAAAAAATAATCCCCTATAATAATTAATAATAAAGCACCAATATTTTCATATTGGTGCTTTTTATTTAATTAAACTACCAAGTAATAATGGTATTGAAACTAAACAACTTAACAATGAACTCTTTAAGACCTCATGGTAAATTTTTCTATTTACTAGTTGCAATACTAATTTGCTCCTGCACTTCTAATGACAAAAGCAAACAGTTTTCGTTGTTGAAAAGCAATACAACAGGAATAAATTTTAAAAATTTATTAAAAGAAACCGAGACATTTAATGTTTTAGAATATGGTTATTTATATAATGGTGGTGGAGTATCTATCGGTGACTTAAATAATGATGGATTGCCAGATATTTACTTTACAGGTAATATGGTAGGTAGTCAACTTTATATTAACCAAGGTGATTTTAAATTTAAAGAAATTGCTAAAAATGCGGGAGTTTTTGCTGATGGTTTATGGAATACAGGAACAACTATGGCAGATGTAAATGCCGATGGTTATTTAGATATATATGTTTGTAGGTCGGCAGCTAAAGACCCAGAAAAAAGAAAAAATTTATTATTCATAAACAATAAAGATCTCACCTTTACCGAAAGTGCTGAGGAATACGGAATTGCAGATTCTGGTTATTCAACACAAGGTGCTTTTTTTGATTATGATAAAGATGGAGATTTAGACCTTTACGTACTAAATCATTCCACTCAAGAATATGCAGGTTTTGGTCAAATTACAGCCTCTCTCAAAAAAAAGAAAAATGACAATTATTCCGATAAATTATATAAAAATGAGAAGGGTAAATTCATTAATGTTAGTGATAGTTCTGGTTTAATTTCTAATGTTCTAGGTTTTGGTTTAGGAATTGCTATTTCCGACATTAATAATGATACATGGCCAGATCTTTATGTTTCCAACGATTACAATGAACAAGACTACCTTTACATTAATAATCAGGATGGAACTTTTACAGAAAGTTTAGAAAAATATATTGGCCATACATCCTTGTTCTCGATGGGTTCTGATATAGCCGATATAAATAATGATGGGTTTTCAGATATCATGACTTTAGACATGTTACCAGAAGGAAATGACAGACAAAAAATGGTATCAGGTCCAGATAATTACGATAAATTTAGTCTATTAGCTAAATCTGGGTTTTATAATCAAACCATGAGAAATATGCTTCAGGTTAATAACCAAGGTGAATCTTTCTCTGAAGTGGGACAGTTTTCCGGAATATCAAATACAGATTGGAGCTGGAGTGCTCTTTTTCCAGATTTAAATAACGACGGTTTCAAAGATCTTTTTATCACCAATGGGTATAAGCGCGACTATACCAATATGGATTTTATGAACTTTGCTGTTCAAGAAAAACTTAAAGAAAATAAAACTGGTCAAAGAATTGCCATAATGGAACTTTTAGAAAAAGTTCCACCCACAATTGAAGAAAATTATACGTATAAAAACAATGGTGATTTAACATTTACTAAAATGAACGCTGATTGGGGACTCAATCAAAAATCATTATCAAATGGTGCAGCTTATGCAGATCTAGATAATGATGGTGATTTAGACCTTGTCGTAAATAATATTGATGAAGAGCCTTTTGTATATCGAAACAACAGTGAATTAAATACTAACACTCATTTCCTTAAAGTTAAACTAAAAGGTTCAAATAAAAATACCTTTGGGGTTGGTGCAAAAGTTCTTTTGAGTGTGGCGGATAAAGTAATAACTCAAGAAATGATGCCCACAAGAGGTTATCAATCTTCGGTTGACTTTAATTTAGTATTTGGTTTGGGCGAGACTAAAGTAATTGATAGAATTGAAATTATTTGGCCAGATTCTAAGGTACAGATTCTAGAAAATATTCAGGCAAATCAAGAGATAATATTAAATCAAGAAGATGCGTTAGAAGTTTACTCAGCTGAAAAACACCCTACTTCTACCCTATTTACGGACATTTCAAAAGATAGTCTCTTAAATTTAGAACACCAGGAAAATAATTATGTGGACTTTAAAAGAGAACAATTATTACCACATAAACTTTCAACACAAGGGCCTAAAATTGCAAAAGGTGACGTAAATAATGACGGATTAGAAGATTTTTATATCTGCGGTGCAAAGGGTAGTCTTGGTAAACTAATGTTACAATCTAGAAATGGAGCATTCGTTGACTCAAATTTTGCAGATGAAACTGACTTAAAATATGAAGAAACTGCAGCATTGTTTTTTGATGCAGATAATGATGGTGATCTCGATTTATATATTGTAAGTGCTGGTAATGAATATGAACCAGGTTCGCCAGAATTACAAGATCGAATTTACTTTAATGATGGTAAGGGGAAATTTACACGAAAAGAACAAGCATTACCTAATTTGCGTACAAATGGATCTTGTGTTGTCGCTGGAGATATTGATAAAGATGGAGATTTCGATTTATTTGTCGGGGGAAGAGTAATCACTGGCCAATACCCTTCAGCACCTAGAAGTTACATTTTAATTAATGATGGAAAAGGCAACTTTAAAGATAACACCATTAATGTTAATCCTGATTTGGTAAATCCGGGTATGGTTACTGACGCTACTTGGGCAGATATTGATAATGATCAACAATTAGACCTACTTATTGTTGGCGAATTTATGCCCATAAGAATTTTTAAGAACAAAAATGGCGAGCTTATAGCACTAGAGAATTCTAATCTAGATAATACCGAAGGTTGGTGGAATTCCATTAAAAAGGCAGATTTTGATAACGACGGAGATTTAGATTTTATACTAGGAAACTTTGGTCTAAATTCACAATTAAAAGCTTCTATTGCAGAACCTGTACGATTATTTGCAAAAGATTTTGATGGTAATGGATCAATAGATCCTATTTTGTGTTCTTATATCTTAGGTGAAGAATATCCCGTATTTTCTAAAGATGATCTTATTGGGCAATTAAGCGGTTTAAAAGCAAAATATATTAATTATTCCGACTATTCAAACCAGAAAATAACCGATGTTTTTACAGAAGAAGAATTAAAAGATGCAAGTATTCTTAAAGCAGTTAACTTCTCAAGTTCTTATTTAGAAAATTTAGGTGATGGCACATTTAATTTAATTTCTCTTCCTAGTGTAATTCAATTTGCACCCATATATGGAGTACTTATAGAAGATTTTAATGAAGATGGGAACTTAGATGTTTTAATGGCCGGTAACTTTTTTGGAAATAGAGTTAAATATGGCAGATACGATGCTAATAAGGGATCTATTCTTTTAGGAGATGGAAAAGGTGGTTTTAAAGCTATTACTACTGAAAAAAGTGGTCTTAACTTAAATGGAGAAATTAGAGATATTACCTCTATTAAAAATGCAAATAATGAAGAATTAATTTTGTTTGCGAGAAATAATGAATCAGTAAAAATTTATAAAAAAAATTGATTGAATGAATTTGAAGAATAACATATTTAAGATTATTACATTAAGTTTCTTACTTGTTGCACCGATGGCTTTTGGCCAAGAACTAACAATTAAAGAAGAAATACTTTCACTTCCAACCTACGGTTTCAATAAACCGAACCCGGTTCCAATTCTTGCCGAAAATCCAAAAATATTTCCTTATTTCAAATTTGAAGAATACGAACACGATTCTAAAATGAAAGATTGGAAAGTCGTCACTTTAGAAAATGAATATATAAAAGTTTTTGTACTCCCTGAAATTGGAGGAAAAGTGTGGGGTGCTATAGAAAAATCAACTGGTGAAGAGTTTTTATATAAAAATGAAGTTGTAAAATTTAGAAATATTGCAATGCGAGGTCCTTGGACTTCGGGAGGAATAGAATTTAATTTTGGAATTATTGGACACCATCCGGCAACAGCAACTCCAGTAAATTATCTTACTAAAACTAATACTGACGGTAGTGTTAGTTGTATTGTAGGAAATACTGATTTACCATCAAATACAAAATGGACGGTCGAAATTCGTCTTGAAAAAGACAAAGCGTTTTTCGAAACAAATGTCTATTGGTATAATGCCTCTCCCCTAACTGAAAGTTATTATAATTGGATGACTGGCGCTGCAGTAGCAACAATGGATTTAGAATTTTTTATTCCTGGGAATACGTATGTAGGACATCCTGGTGATGCACATTCATGGCCTATTGATGATAAAAATAGAAATTTAGCCATGTATAAAAACAATAATTTCGGTCCGGATAAATCATATCATATTGTTGGTGAATACAACGATTATTTTGGCGGATATTATCACGATAAGAATTTTGGTTTTGGAACATGGGCTCCTTACGAAGAAATGCCCGGACAGAAATTGTGGCTATGGAATCAAGCCCGAAGTGGAGGAATATGGGAAGACCTATTGACCGATTCAGATGGTCAATATATCGAATTTCAAGCAGGTCGTCTTTTTGACCAGTACTCTCCTGGGGAAGTAAACCCCATTAGTCAAGTTGGTTTCGACCCTTATGTAATGGATAGTTGGTCTGAAATTTGGTTTCCATATAAAGAAATTGGTGGTATGGAAGATGCATCTAAAGAAGGTGTATTAAATGTTGAATATGAAGAAGGCAAAGCTATAATAGGGCTAAATGCATTGCAAAAATTAAGTCAAGATATTCAGGTAAAAATAAATAACCAAATAGCTTTTAATGAAAGGTTGAATTTAAACCCAATGGATGTTTATTCAAAAACACTTCCTTTTAAAACTAGTGATTTGATTGAAATAACTATAATAGGCACAGAATTACAATACACTAATAAGCCCTCAATAAACGAAATTAAAAGACCCTTTTATCCCAATGAAGATTTAAAAGTATCTGATTCTGAACAATTATATCAAGAAGGTATTGAGGCATTAGAATTTAGAGAATATAAGCTGGCTTTTGAAAAATTATCATCATTAATTGAATTAGACCCATCTCATCGTGCAGGGTTAAATGCGTTAGCTGAACTTGAATATAGAAAGACAGATTACCAAGCAGCACTAAAAAATGTAAATGAAGTACTAAAAATGGATACCTATAATTCTAATGCTAACTATATTGCTGGAATAACTTATAGGGCGCTTGGTGATGACATCAATGCATTAGAATCCTTTGGTTGGGCTGCTCGAGATATTAAATATAGATCTGTTGGCTTTGCTCAAATGGCAGAAATTTATTTAAGACAAAAAAAATATAATAGAGCACAAATGTATGCTACTAAGGCATTGACATTTAACTTAAACAATGTAAATGCAACTGAGGTACTTTTAGTATTATCTAGAGTTAAAAACAATAAGGAGTCGTTCGAGAATTATGCAAATGTACTAGATAAAATAGATCCATTAAGTAATTTTTCTTTAGCCGAGAAAAAAAGATTTACTAAAAGTATTGACACTACAAACACTGATAAACATATTAACGAATTTGAGAAAGAAAACATCTTAAGCACCGCCATTAAATACCACAAATTAGGTTTTAATACAGAAGCTTTACTATCAATTTTAGAAAATAAGAAATATGTTAAGAATATAATTTGGGCTGCTTACCTGCAAAAAGACGTTAATAATGCTGAAAGTAACAGGCTTTTATCTGATGCTGTAGCAGCAGATATAAAACTTGTGTTTCCTTATCGAAGAGAAACTATTCCAGTTCTTGAATGGGCTATTAGTCAAAATAATTCTTGGAAGTTAAAGTATTATTTAGCGCAAAATTACATTGCCGTTGGTTTAAACTTAAAAGGAGAAACTTTGCTTAAAGAACTCGAGGAATTACCAGACTCTAATATTTTTTACAGAACCAGAGCGGCGCTAGTACAGAATGCAGATTATGAGTCAAAAGCAAGTGATTATAGCAAAGCGTTGAAACTAGCTTCATCTGATTGGAAAGTATGGGAAGAGAATATACTATTCCAATTACGAAACAATAAAAATGATGCTGCTTATGCATTATCTAAAAAGGCCATTCGAAAATTTAGAGGTAATTACAACATAGAATTAAGTCATGCGCGAGCTTTAATTAGCACTGGAAGATATGCTGAAGTTATTAAAGTATTGAAAAATATACAAATATTGCCATTTGAACATGCAAGTGAAAGTAGAAGAATTTATGAGCGAGCACATATTGCTGTTGCTCAAAATTTAATTTCTTCTAATAAATATGATGCAGCTATTTCTGTATTAATTGAATCTAAGAAATGGCCAGAAAATATAGGAGTTGGCAAACCTTATTCACCAGATGAGCGAATGCAAGACTATTTACTTGCTATTTCTTATGCAGGAAATGATGATCAAACTAATAGCAATAAAATTTTAAATTCTATTGTTGATTATACTAATAAAAACATATCAAATTCAGATACAGATCACTTATATGGATTATTAGCTTTAAAAAAACTAGGTAAAACAGATGACTTAAAAAGTTTAATTGCAAAGCTTAAAACCAATAATTCTAAGAATGAATTAGCACTTGCTTTTTATAATAATGATATGGAAAAAGCGGATGCTCTAAAGGAAAAAAGTCATTTACCCGACTTTGTATGGAATGGTATTTTAGAATCTCTTAAGTACTAGGAGATTTAAGAAATGTAAATTAAAGAGCCGTGTTTACAATTGTGAACACGGCTCTTTTTATAGTTAAAAACGAATTATTTCGCTCCCCATTCTTTTAAAGATTCGGTATTCATTTTAATATAATCCTCATTACCTGCTTCCTTTGCAGCTGCTAAAGATTTTTTAGCCGCAGCTATAGCAGCTTTTTTGTCGCCCGCTTTGGCATTTACCAAAGATTGTTGGCGTAATTGCCAAAATGCAGGTTTTTCAGTCATAGACATTGCCTTGTCCATCCATTCTTTAGCCTTCTTGATATCCTTTCCTGAATTCATATAATAAACTGCCGATGCATAATAATCTCCAGCATCTGGACCCGCCATTACCTTATCTATATTTTTCATCACAGCTTCATCAGTTCCCACTTCAATTTTAACAGGTACATAACTAGATTCCCATAAAAAACCTAGCGTAGCAGCATTATCGGATAAATCATCAATAATGATTGTAAATGTTTCCATAGACATAGGCATCTTCACAACCTCAGAAGTTACTTTGGCAACTACTTTTGACTCATCTAAAACCTTTGGAGTTCCACCGTCATTAGGGCCTTCATATAAGAATACATCCCAAGATGTTGCTCCAGGTTTTGTGAAAATTGCATATGAACCCGCCTTAACCTTTGATCCACCAAAGGTTACATCCTCTGTAAAAGAAATTTTTGTTCTAGCATTTGCACCTGTACGCCAAATCTTATCAAATGGAACAAGATCTCCGAAAATTGTTCTCCCTCGCATAGATGGTCGCGAGTATTCTACCGTAATATCCGTTAAACCTACGGTCTGAATTAATTTTGATCCAGGGCTAGGTGCCGGTGTCTGTATTTGAGCGTTCATAGCAAATGATGCCATAATTGCACAAACAAATAGTGTAATCTTCTTCATGTGATAGTGTATTTATTAGTTTTTACGAAATTACACAGAATGCGATGTTGCAGTTGTTAAGAAAAGCTTAAATAAGAATAACTGAATTATTATCACCAATAAAATTAGTTGTTATTTGTCTAGCTTTTTATTATTTTTATTAGACAAAATTATATCTTGATATATAACTTATATGAAAATGTACCAACTATTCGCTAAACAAGCTTTGCCAATAAGCAAAGATGAAGCCTGGAATTTTCTTTCTAACCCCGAAAGCTTAAAGACTATTACTCCTAATCATATGGGTTTTAATATTTTATCTGGTGCAGATAAAAAAATGTATCCAGGTCAAATAATTCAGTATAAAGTTTCTCCATTTTATGGTTACAAAACAAAATGGGTAACAGAAATTACACATGTTAAAGAGGGAGAATATTTTGTTGATGAGCAACGTTTTGGTCCATATCAATTCTGGCATCATAAACATTTTATAAAACCTATTCATGGCGGTATAGTAATGGAAGACATTATTGATTATAAAGTTCCGTTCGGATTTTTTGGTCATTTAGCACATTCTTGGATAATTAAAAAGCAGCTATCTGAGATATTTTTATATCGAGAAAAAAAATTAAATAAATTATTTGGTGTACTGAATCCTCAAACTAAAATGCTTCAATTTAAATCCCAATAAATGAAAAAAAATATACTTTTAATTGGTGGGTCAAGAGGAATAGGATTATCTGTGGCCACTTTATTGCATGATACTCATAATTTATTTATTGCGTCAAGAACCAAGGGAAATTTAGATTCTTTGGATGTGAATCATATTCATTTTGATGCCACACTCGAAAAGCTTGACTTAACCCTTTTACCTCAGGATATTCATGGTTTTGTCTATTGCCCCGGCAGCATTAATTTAAAACCATTTAAGATGTTAACTTCAGATAATTTTGAATCAGAAATGAATCTCAACTTCATTGGAATGATTAAAGTATTTAAGACTGTTATTGATAGATTAGCGGATAAATCAAGTGTTGTATTTTTTAGTACTGTTGCCGTAAAAAAAGGTATGCCCTATCATTCAAGTGTAGCCGCTGCTAAGGGAGCAATTGAAGGATTTGGTAAAGCGATAGCAGCAGAATACGCTACAAAATTTAGGGTGAATATTATAGCACCTTCTTTAGTTGACACTCCTTTGTCTAAAAGATTGTTAAATAATGACAAAAAGAAAGAAGCGAACGCTTTGCGTCATCCAATGAACAGAATTGGAACGCCCGATGATATCGCAAATATGGTGGTATTTTTGTTGAGTGAACAAAGTAGTTGGATGACTGGTCAAGTAATTGGAGTCGATGGAGGAACAAGTACTTTAAATGTAAATTAACATGAAAAAAAAGATATCTCTGTTTTGGTTTAGACGAGATTTACGGCTTCATGATAATGTAGGTCTCACGACTGCTCTTTTGAATAAATATCCCGTTCTTCCAATCTTTATTTTTGATAAAAATATTCTAAATGCGTTACCAAAAAATGACGCTCGATTAAATTTTATTTATGACACTCTTAATAGCATTAATAATACTATCAAAGAAAAGTTTAAAAGTTCGCTGGCTATTTTTCATGATACACCAGAAAGTGCATTTAAAAAAATAATAAGTGAATATGATGTTCAGAAGGTTTATACTAATAGTGATTATGAGCCATATGCTATAAGACGAGATAATGTTATTAATAAACTCTTGTTAGATAACAATATTGATTTCTTAACTTTAAAAGACCAAGTAATTTTTGAAAAAAACGAAATAGTTAAAGATAACGGAGAACCCTATGTAGTGTATACTCCTTATAAAAACAAGTGGAAAGAAAAATTCAATAATGACAAGTCATTAATTATTAACGACACTGCAAAACACTTACACAATCTCCTTCAAAATACTGAGTTACAAAGTCCAACCCTTTCAGACTTAGGTTTCGAAAAATCTATCATAAGAATTCCTGAATATAATGTAACCCCTACCCTGATTGAAAATTATGAGAAAACAAGAAATTTTCCGTTTATCAAAAATGGAACATCACATTTAGGGCCACATTTACGTTTTGGCACCGTTTCTATACGGCAAATTGTAAAAAAAGCGATATCAGAAAAAAATGAGGTGTTTTGGAATGAATTAATATGGAGAGAGTTTTTTATGCAAATTCTATGGCATTTTCCCCATACTGTCACGAAATCGTTTAGACCAAAGTACGATCGTATTGAGTGGCGTAATAACGAAATGGAGTTTAAAAAATGGTGTGCTGGAGAAACCGGCTATGCTTTGGTAGATGCAGGTATGCGACAGTTAAACAAAACTGGCTATATGCATAACAGAGTTCGTATGTTAGTCGCAAGTTTTTTATGCAAACACTTACTAATAGATTGGCGCTGGGGTGAAGCATATTTTGCGGAAAAATTATTGGATTACGATCAAAGTGCAAATGTTGGTAACTGGCAATGGGCTGCTGGCAGTGGTGTTGACGCCGCACCCTATTTTAGAATTTTTAATCCGATGACCCAAGTTGATAAATTTGATGAGAACAAAAAATACATTAGTACATGGGTTACAGATATACAAGAACTTACATATCCTCAAAAAATGGTTGACCATAAAACAGCACGAGAAAGATGTTTGAGGGTTTATAAAGAAGCTTTAAAGTAAAATGACATTATTTAAACTCAAGATAATGAATTACTCTATACTTTATTTTTTTAATGTCTTTTCATAATGGCCTAACTGAAAACCAGTAGGCAAAAAATACCAATTTCTTGGTATATATTATAAATACAATTATTCTAATTTTAATCCATTATCAAAATAGAAGTTAAATAAAATCGAAAAATCATTTCAAAAAATGAAAAAGTTATTATTTATCAGCTGTATAGTTTGTGCCCTATTACTACATTCTTGTTCAAAAGAATCTGAGAATAATTCAGAAGTTGAAATTAGTAATAACGCGATAATGATTGAAGATGATACTTATGTTAGCATCAAGGGTCTTGAAGAAGTATTCGACTTTAAAGAAAACCATTCAGCAAGCCAAATTAACTTTACGGATGGAGAATTTTACTACGTACAAGTCGTGATTTTTGGAAATTTACAACCTATTTGGAGGGCTAGAGATGCCTCTTTATGGGTGTATGCTGATTTATTTGCGCCTGGTTTTGAAGGACTAACTTCTGGCACATATGATTTTAAACCTGACAACACAGATGAAAATGATATTGATTTGTCCAATAGCCACTTTTTTATTGATGGTAAAGTAGCCATAGATTTAAACAAAGATGGAGAGTTAGAAAGTGATGATAATGAATTTCTAAAAATTACGGGAGGATCGATTAAATTAGAACGACAAGAAGATTATTACGAAATTGAATTGAATCTTTCTTTAGAGAATAATATCCAAGTCACCGGTAAATTTAGTGATGACTTTGATCAAGTATAACTCAAACCTTTGAGAAATCTATAAGTGTTAAAATATTTTGAAAAATGCCAGTCTTCTGCAATTTTAAAACTTTCGTATTTCTATTAATTATTCTTTATAATTAAAGTTGATTTTGTTCCAAAGACTTAACTAATTCGCTCAATTTTAGCTCCAATAGCCCTAAGTCTATTATCAATATCTTCATAGCCTCGATCAATTTGCTCAATGTTATGAATTATAGAAGTACCCTTAGCAGATAGCGCAGCTATTAATAATGAAACCCCAGCTCTAATATCTGGAGAAGTCATTGTTGTCGCCTTCAAAGTTGATTTAAAATTATGGCCAATTACTGTAGCTCTATGCGGATCACAAAGAATAATCTTTGCTCCCATATCAATTAATTTATCTACGAAGAAAAGTCGACTTTCAAACATTTTTTGATGTATTAGCACTTCACCTTTAGCTTGTGTAGCCATTACTAAAATAATGCTAAGTAAATCTGGCGTTAAACCGGGCCAAGGTGCATCTGAGATGGTTAAAATAGAACCATCAATATAATTTTGAATTTCGTACCCATCTTTGTGCTTTGGGATAAATATATCGTCACCTCTTCGCTCTAACTTAATTCCTAACTTACTAAAAACTGATGGTATTTGTCCTAAATCATCCCAACTAACATCCTTAATTGTAAGTTCACTTTTAGTCATTGCTGCTAGTCCAACCCAACTCCCAATTTCAATCATGTCTGGTAACATTCGATGTTCAGTTCCACCTAATTCATTAACACCTTTAATAGTTAACAAATTAGAACCTATACCAGAAATTTTGGCACCCATTCTATTAAGCATATTACAAAGCTGTTGCAAATAGGGTTCACAAGCCGCATTATAAATAGTTGTTTCACCTTCAGCCAAAACAGCTGCCATAACAATATTAGCAGTTCCTGTAACCGAAGCTTCATCTAAAAGCATATATGTACCTTTTAGCTTTTTTGCCTCAACACCATAGAAATGTTCTTCCTTATTATATCTAAATTTTGCACCAAGATTTATAAAGCCTTCAAAATGCGTATCTAACCTTCTACGACCAATTTTATCACCTCCTGGTTTTGGGATATAACCTTGACCAAATCTAGATAATAAAGGACCAACCATCATAATTGAACCTCTTAATCCACTACCATCTCTTTTAAAATCTGCCGATTGCAGATAATCTAGATTGATAGCATCTGCTTGAAAAGTATATGAACCTTTACTTAACTTTTCTACTTTAACCCCAAGATCTTTAAGTAATTGTATTAGTTTGTTAACATCAACAATATCTGGTATGTTATTGATTGTTACTTTCTCTGCAGTAAGAAGTACTGCACAAAGAATTTGCAGGGCCTCATTTTTGGCTCCTTGCGGCGTTATTTCACCGGAGAGCTGATGGCCTCCTTCAATTTTAAACGTTCCCATCTAAGATTTGAGGTATTTAGTACCGCTTTTTTCCGCGGTTGTTATTTCGTTGATTCTTTTTGTTTGAGTGACCATTACTACTACGGCTGTTACTCTTGTTCGACCGATTTTTTAGAAATTGCTGACTTTCAGTTAAACTCTCTTCCTTTTTAGCTAAATCTATTGCACCATTACTTAATTCCAGTAAATGCTTGAAAATTATTTTATCTTCAACAGTATCTTTATTCCAATTTAAATAGCATTTCTTCATGTGGTTTGCAATAGCAAATTCCAACCCATCACGTAAATCTCCTTTTTCCCATTTTACTGCAACATCAATCATTCGCTTAATATTGTTTCCATAAAAACGATACTTCGGAAAATTTTGTGGGTATTCTAAAGGCTCTGGTTTCTCCTGTAACATCTCCTTCGTTGTAATTGGAAATGGAGAATCAACATCTAATTTAAAATCAGACATTATAAATAGTTGATCCCAAAGTTTATGTTGAAAATCTGGAACATCTCTTAAATGTGGTTGCAAGTTGCCCATAACACTAATTATGGCTTGTGCAACTTTGTTTCTTTCTTCACGATCTTCAATTGTCATTGCATGCTCAACCATTTTTTGAAAATGACGGCCATACTCCGGAATTATTAAGTGAGTTCGTTCTGTATTGTATTCTATATTATCTACTAAATTCAAATTGTAATGTTTATGCTTTTAAGCGTATTAGTATAACGGAGGCAAAATAACAAAATTATATGTGTGAAACTATTTTATACCGATTAATGAATAGTTTTTAAATCTTGACCAATATGTCTGCAAAGACCTATTTAGCTCAAAAGTCAAATTTTGAGACTATATAAATGCAACTAATCTTACAACGAAATTACACCTTCTATCTTACCTACTTCTTTATATTTTTCAATTACCTCGTCTGGCCCTTTTAAATTAACTGTTACAGAAACACTGGTATACTTGCCTTTCTTTGATTTTTTAGATTCTAAAACGGCACCTAAATTATTAAAGATATCTTCAATTTTCTTAATTTTTGCTGGATCAGTTGGAACAATAAATTTATATAAATAATTTGATGGCCAAGTTGATGTTTCTGTAAGTTGGGTCTTTAATCGAGAATAGAATTCTTCTGATTTATTAGTATCCATGCAGATTTTTTTACAAATATAGGATTTCGATAGCTATTTTTGAACTTAGCATAGTAACATCATAAAAACAATAGTATTGAATTCAAAAAAAATAGTGATTACTGGAGGGCCCGCAACCGGAAAAACATCTGTTATACGAAGTTTAGAAGCTCAAGACTATCTATGTTTTCATGAAATCATTAGAGAGTTGACCAGTGAGGCTAAAGATTTAGGCAATTTAGCATCTTTAGAAACAAATCCTATCGATTCTGTTAAAGACCCCTTAGAGTTCAATAAAAAACTATTGGTAGGGCGAACCAGCCAATTTATTGCTTCTAACAAAGCAATGGATAATCTTATTTTTTTCGACCGAGGAATACCAGATGTATTGGCTTATATGATGCATTATAATCAAGATTTAAATCCAGAGTTTATTACTGCAGCTGAAAACCATAAGTACGATTTTATATTCTTATTACCGATGTGGGAAAAAATTTTTACCACCGATGAAGAACGCTTTGAAAGTTTTGACGAAGCATTAAAAATTGAGGATTGTCTAAGAAAAAGTTATTCAGATTTTGGTTATAAAATTATTGAAGTCCCTTTCGATACTATTGAAAATCGAACTACATTTATATTGAATACTGCAAACAATTAATTAGTGCAAAAAAATCCTCGAGAAATCTTAGCGCAATTTTGGGGTTACAATGACTTCAAGGGATCACAAAGTAAAGTAGTTTCGGCGGTATTAGAAGGAAGAGATGTTTTAGCCTTATTACCCACTGGAGGAGGAAAGTCTTTATGCTTTCAATTACCTACTTTATTAGTAGATGGTATATGCATTGTAATCTCGCCATTAGTAGCATTAATTCACGACCAAGTAGAGAATCTTAAAAATAAAGGAATTAAAGCATTGGCGTTAACTGGTGGTATTCCACAAGACGAAGTAATTAGTTTACTAGATAATTGCTTGTATGGCAATTATAAATTTTTATATCTCTCCCCTGAACGTTTAAAACAAGAATTAGTATTAAAAAGAATTGTGACGATGAATGTAAATCTCATTGCAATTGATGAGGCACATTGTATTTCACAATGGGGTCACGATTTTCGACCAGCGTATCTTGAGTGTGGTACTTTAAGAACACTATTGCCAGAAATACCGTTTATAGCACTTACAGCAACTGCCACGGAAGAAGTTATAAGTGATATTAAAAATAATCTGCAACTAATTAATCCTCTAATTGCAAAAGATTCATTTGCAAGAGATAATATTGCATTTCAAATCCAAAATTCGGAAGACAAAAGATATGAGTTAAAAAGATTGTGTAGTCAAACTATGAATAGTGCAATTGTTTATGTTAGAACAAGAAGAGCATCTGTTGAATTATCACAATTTCTTTCTTCGCATAACTTTAAAGCCGATTTCTTTCATGGCGGACTAAATAAGATTGAAAAGAAGACCAAATTAAATAATTGGTTAAATAATAAGTCTCAAATAATGGTTGCTACCAATGCCTTTGGCATGGGAATAGATAAAGCAGATGTGTCTCTAGTTATTCATTATCAGATACCAGATTGTTTGGAAAATTATTTTCAAGAAGCAGGTAGAGCTGGCAGAGATGGCAAGCCAGCATTAGCAGTTTTAATAACTAATAAAGGTGATGAAGCTTATGTTAGTTCTCAATTTTTGAGTGTTTTGCCAAATACTAAGTTTATTAAAAAAGTTTATAATAAGCTGAATAATTATTTTCAAATCTCCTTTGGTGAAAGGGTAGAATTAGCCTATCAATTTAGTCTGTACAATTTTTGCGACACCTATAAATTAAACACTCTAAAAACGTATAATGTACTTCGAATTTTAGATCAATATTCTGTTATTTCTTTATCAGAATCTTTTTCTAAACAATCGGAAATAAAATTTATCTGCTCAAAAAATATTCTTTTTGAATATATGGATCGCAATAGTAAAGCAACGAATATTATACAAACAGTACTTCGTACTTATGGTGGTGTGTTTGATTTTGAAACGAAAATAAATACACAATTATTAGCAAAAAAGACTAACCAATCAGAATCAATGATTAATGAAGTTTTAGAACAGTTAAAAAAGGATGGCCTCGTTGAATATAAAGCCCAAGACAATGATTTAGAAATTAATTTTCTTGTCCCAAGAGAAGATGATAGTACAATAAATGTATTTAGCAAAAAAGTGGATGAATTACATCAAAATAAAACTAACAAACTACATAAGATGTTAGCTTATGTACAAAATAATAAGGTTTGTAGAAATAAATTGCTCTTGGCCTATTTTGGAGAAAAGAGAAAAGAAGATTGCAGAAAATGCGATATTTGCTTAGAAAAATATTCGAAGATTAATGAGGAAAAAATAAATGAGAATATTATTTCATTATTAAAAGATGGCGATAAATCGTCAAGACAACTTATAGCAATGCTTGACTTTAATCAAAAAGCTGTACTCTCAAGCATACAGTATTTATTAGAAGAAGGCCTTATAATGATAAATTATAAAAACGAATATCAACTAAAAAGATGAGAAAATTAAAAATTGTTTTTATGGGTACACCAGATTTCGCGGTTACCACTTTAGACGCAATAAATAATAGTGAATATGATATAGTTGGTGTTGTTACTGCTCCTGATCGTCCTGCAGGAAGAGGTAGAAAACTAAACGAATCTGCGGTTAAACAATATGCTTTAGCAAATAATTTAAAGGTATTACAACCAACAAACTTAAAAAGTGAAGAATTCTTAGCTGAATTAAATTCTTTAAATGCAAATCTACAAATTGTAGTAGCCTTTAGAATGCTTCCTAAAGTTGTTTGGCAAATGCCGGAATATGGTACCTTTAATTTACATGCCTCTTTACTTCCTAATTATCGTGGTGCCGCTCCAATTAATTGGGCGATTATTAATGGTGAAACGAAAACAGGGGTAACCACATTTTTTATAGATGATAAAATTGATACAGGTGAAATTATTTTACAAGAGGAAACGGCTATTGACTCAGACGAAACCGCGGGCACACTGCATGATAAATTAATGGTTTTGGGTGCTTCATTAGTGCTACAAACTGCTAATTTAATTGCGAATAATAAAGTAACCACTAAAAAACAAGTTGTTAATGGCAAATTAAAATCAGCATATAAAATTTTTAAGGAGACTTGTGAAATCGATTGGCAAAAGCCTTTGGATGAAATTTTTAATCACATAAGAGGACTAAGTCCTTATCCTGCTGCAAATACAACTCTTATTAATAATGATGAGCAGATTTTTATTAAAATATATAAAGCCTCAAAAATTAATGAAAAACATATTTATGAAGCTGGTAAATTAATAACGACAAAAAAGGAGCTGAAAATTGCAGTAAATTCTGGCTTTATTTTACTTGAAGAAATCCAGTTACCAGGCAAAAAAAGAATGTCTGTAGCTGCATTATTGAATGGATTACAGTTTTCAGAAAATGCCAAAGTCCGCTAAACCCCTATTTTTATTGACCTCAAGAGTGTAAAAAAAAGGCTACTTTATCAACAAACACCCTGAGTTATCAACAAAAATGCCGATTTACCCCCAATTTACTTGTGTTCAACGCAAATCCCTATAAATTTGTTACAGTATATAATTTTAACAACAATTAATTTAATTACGTTATGAACAAAACAGAATTAATCGATGCAATGGCAGCTGATGCTGGCATCACTAAAGCAGCAGCAAAAAAATCATTGGAATCTTTCTTAGGAAATGTTGAAGGTTCTCTTAAAAAAGGAAACCGTGTTTCTTTAGTAGGTTTCGGATCTTGGGCTGTTACTAGAAGAAATGCAAGAGAAGGTAGAAATCCATCTACTGGTCAAACAATCAAAATAGCTGCTAAAAACGTTGTTAAGTTTAAAGCAGGTTCTGATTTAGCGAATTCAGTAAACTAGTCTTTTACTCTTAATAGTATAGAAGCGTTTGTCATTGGCAAGCGCTTTTTTATTGACCTATTTTTGGTATTTATAAGAAATATCTTATTTTAGTTTGAAATCAGAAACCCAAATGATTGATATTAAACCAGAAAAGGGCCAACTTTTAATTGCTGAACCAGCCTTAACTGGTGACGTTTCTTTTAATAGGTCAGTAGTACTGTTGGCAGAACACAATGGTGAAGGTTCTGTAGGTTTTATTTTGAATAAACCTTTAGAATATCAAATAGGTGATTTAATACCCGAAATAAAAGTACCCTTTCAAGTATTTAATGGTGGACCTGTTGAACAAGACAACCTTTATTTTATTCATAAAGTACCTCATTTAATCAGTAATAGTATTGAAATTTCTGATGGAATATTTTGGGGAGGTGAATTTGATATTACCATTAACTTAATTAATAATAAAGTAATATCAGAAAATGATATTCGCTTCTTCTTAGGATATTCAGGCTGGTCATCTTTACAACTTGATCAAGAACTTACTTCTAAATCTTGGATTGTCGTTAAAAATGAATACCAGAGTAATATCATTCAAAAATCTTCAAATGCTTTTTGGAAAGAAAAAATAGCAGAACTTGGAGGTAATTATCTTATTTGGTCAAATGCACCAGAGAACCCAAATTTAAATTAATTGGCAATTTCTAATTGAATTAATTCTTTTAACTTTTCAATTAGTTTATTTGCAGTATCGTCTTTATACTCCTTTTTTCGATACTTGGTAATTGGTATTATTCCACTTTCGATATTAATTACGACAAGTTCATCTGCTTTTTGTAATTCAAAAGGTGTAATTGAAGATTCTTCTAAACTATACGCCTCTGAATCATTAATTAACTTAATTAGTTTATCTCTAACGACCGTATTCAAAGCTCCGTCAGATAAAGGAGCTGTTTTTAAGGTATTTCCTTTTAACAAAAATAAATTGCCAATTAGGGTGCCTACTACCATTTTATTATGATTTAATAACAAACAGTCTTGTAGGTCATTTTCGTTAGCAAATATGCTCCCAACAACATTAAGCATTTTATTATTTGTACTTATTGTAGTTAGCATATCACCACTCACATAAAAATCTTTGAACAACTCAACTTCATAACTCTTATTATTAAGGCTATATGCCGAAGCTCTTAATGTTCGCGCTTCTATAAAGTAATTAATTTCTCTATGCTCTGGTAATAATTTATTGGAGGTAGCATTTCTATAAACAAAGATGTCAACAAGTACAGTCCTATTATCTAGTACATTTTCACTAATAAGTTTTAAGATTTCAGCCTCAAGAAATTCCATTGTAAAGTTCATAGGTATTTCCATACGCAAGATGCGCATTGCTGCCATTAACTTTAGGTAATGGTCTTCCCAAAAAATTATCTTGCCATTTTTGGCCCTTAAAGTTTCTGTAAGTGCATCACCATAACGTAATCCCCTATTATGCTCTGTAAGCTTTTGAGAGTTCGACGCTAACATTTCTCCATTAAAATTTACCATAAAAAAAGTCCCGATTTTTTATCGGGACCAAATATACTTCATTAAAGTAACTTCTTATTTTGAACCAAGAATTTGTTTTAAACTGGAAACCTGATTTTCCCATAGCATTTTTGCTTCATCTACTTCATCTTCTTCAGCAAAGTCTGTGATAAACAAGGAAACATCTTTAGTAATCTCATCAACAATAATTCGCATCTCGAAAAAAGAATCATCATCATTCTCTACCCAAGTAAATTTTACAAAATCATCACTCTTACGCTTCAATAATTTTGCCTCTTCTTCTGAACCGTCCCAGATAAAGGTAAATATTTCTCCACGAGAATTTACGTTATCAGCAAACCACTCAGAAAGACCGGAAGGTGTTGATAGATAGGTGTATAACAATTGAGGAGATGATTGTATCACAAATTCAATCTCAAACTTAATTTTATCGTCCATGAAAAGCATTCTGTTTATAAGGGCAATATATAGAAAACCGAATGATTAAAAAATATTTAAAGCAGAATAATTTTAATTGTTGTTTTTTGATGAAGATGAAATTAAACTATATATTTGCACCCGTTTTTAAAACGACTGGCGAGGTAGCTCAGCTGGTTAGAGCGTCGGATTCATAACCCGGAGGCCGTGGGTTCAAGTCCCACTCTCGCTACAAAAAAGCTCCCTAATAGGGAGCTTTTTTTATACTTACACATTCGTTCGCTTTATACTATAATTTTATGTGAAGAAATAAACTGAAAATTGTGACTACTATTTCTCTAGTTTTAATACCGCATATTTACCTTTATTCCAACCGTGAACTAATAAATAAAGCTGCTTTGATCCATTTTCATTAACTACATGCGGCCATACTTGATGAATATTGGTTAAAACTGGAATATCTAAGTCTCCAGGAATAACTGTTGATACTAGCTTATCACCTGAATGTACATATAAGGGGGCAGAAGTTTGATTGCCAATTGCTTCCAAAGCGTTTAAAAAATAATGTTCATCCTTGTACGACACGTTACATACGAGACTACCTGTGGGAATGTCTTTAAAGATTTCTACAAATTTTCCTTTCTTAGTAAATCTAACTACCTGTCCTGCTGCTCTATTGGCAACTAGTATCTTGTTTTCATGAGCATAAATACCATGTGCTGTTTGAAACTGTCCCGGATTATCACCTTTACCGCCCCAGGCAAGTTTCCCCCAACTCCACACTCCGTTTTTTTCCTTTATAGTTAAGACAAAATCTCCTTTTGAATAGCCATGTGCAACATATAAAGTACCTTTTAAATAAGTTACATCTGTCACACCGAAATTACTATCTTCCGAAGCAAAAAATTCATTAGCCTGAGTAAATTTAAACTCGGTGCCTTTGGGTTTTAAAATTTCACTTACAATTTTTCCGTCTAACGTCAATACCAATACTCTTTTGCCTTCCTGTGCCACGGCTAGATATTTTTCACCTTTATGGATAAAGAATACAATTCCATGAATATTATCTTTTAATCTATTATCACTGCCCAAAACAGACCACTTTTTAAGGTCGGCACTTATAGCACAAAGTCCGTATCCTGGTATTCCAGTATATACTATGCCGGTTTCTGGATCCTCATTAAAACCACCATGCATTCTTGGTTCAAACTCATGTGCTGCTTCTGGAAAAGCTGCAGTTAATTCTTGATCCCATGAAAAAATATAATCACCTTGTCCTGTTTCTAACTTTGCTCGCATAGGTATTTCATCTCCTAAATGCTCTGCTTGATGTTGATGATGTGCAATAGTCATGTTTTCATTAGCATGATGTGAAAAATCATGTGAGTGCTGATGATTTTGGGACAATAATGTAATTGAACCCCCTAAAAAAAATACTATTGTAAATTTTGTAAGTGTAAGTTTTTTTTGCATTGGTTGTGTCTTATAATTTTTAAGTAAGCTAATCATTCTTTATTAAAATTTTATTCTTTTTAAGTCAATATATCTTTAATCACATGTCCATGAACGTCGGTCAATCTAAAATCTCGACCTTGAAACCGATATGTTAATCTTTCATGATCTATTCCTAATTGATTTAATATCGTAGCTTGTATATCATGTACATGCACTTTACCACTAATTGCTGAATAACCAATTTCATCTGTTTCACCATGTGAGTAACCTCTTTTAATTCCGCCGCCAGTCATCCACATTGTAAAAGCTTCGTTATGGTGATCACGGCCTAGGAAGTTTTTCCCAGTACGCGCTTCCATCATCGGTGTACGTCCAAATTCTCCGCCCCAAACAATTAAAGTTTCCTCTAGCATTCCTCTTTGTTTAAGATCTTTCAGAAGTGCAGCAATTGGCTGATCTATTTGTTTACATTTACGTTTTAACCCTTGTCCTACTCCACCTCCTGGTCCTGCACCATGCATATCCCAACCATTATCATACAATTGTACAAAACGAACTCCATTTTCTACTAATCGACGTGCTAACAGGCAATTATTTGCAAATGAATTCTCTCCTGGAGTTACACCGTACATCTCTTGAATATTCGCTGGCTCATCATCTATATTCATTACTTCAGGAACAGAAGTTTGCATTTTAAAAGCCATTTCATATTGAGAAATTCGAGTTAATATTTCTGGATCTTGAGCTTGTTGATATTCTAATTCGTTTATCTTGTTTATTATTTCTACTGATTTTTTACGCATTTTGCTATCAACACCACTAGGATTCTTAAGATTTTGAACCGGAGTTCCAGTAGACTGACATTGTACACCCTGATGTACTGTAGGTAAGAAACCACTACCCCATAACCGCTTACCTCCTGTGGGACCGCCAGCAGACAATAAAACTACAAAGCCTGGTAAATTATCATTAGGTGATCCAAGACCATAAGTAACCCATCCTCCCAAACTTGGGCGACCAGTTCTTGGGGATCCTGTTTGCATTAAAAACTGCGCAGGAGCATGATTAAATTCATCGGTATGTACGGATCGAAGAAAAGTAACTTCATCTGCAACTTCTGCAAATTTTGGCAAATAATCCGAAACCCAGGTTCGCGATTCACCATATTGTTTAAAATTGCTTTGCGGACCTAACATCTGAGGCACTCCTCTAATAAATGCAAATCGTTTTCCTTCTAACAAAGACGGCGGACAGGATTGACCGTCCATTTTTTGAAGTTCTGGTTTATAATCAAAAAGCTCTAACTGCGATGGAGCACCTGCCATATGTAAATAAATTACATGCTTGGCTCTAGGTACAAAATGAGGTAATCCTACACTACCACCACTCTTAAACACATCTTTTGCAAAGAGATTGGCCCCACCTATCATC
The DNA here is from genome assembly GCF_009649685.1 of Flavobacteriaceae bacterium EG-1. Lineage (GTDB taxonomy): Bacteria > Bacteroidota > Bacteroidia > Flavobacteriales > Flavobacteriaceae > Aurantibacter_A. The sequence continues at coordinate 430,908 of NZ_WJPK01000001.1, read as the reverse complement.
GACCCTAGAGTTACAGCACCCATACCGGTAACACATTTCTTTAAAAAATGCCTTCTAGTATTATATTCACTTTGTCTAAAATGTGCCTCGTTTAAAATATTCATGGTGCTACCCTTTTACTATAAATTCATCTAAATTCAATAAAGCATTTGCAACTATAGCCAAAGCTGCAAGACTATTTTTTTCGATACTTTTTTTCTTTTTGGCTATGGCTGGGAATTCTAAATTATCTTTTTCATCTTTATAATGATTCTCAGCATCAAAAAAAAGTTCTTTCAATAACACTAATTTTTCTTTAGTAATATTCCTTCCCATTACTTTAAAGTAACCATATTTTATCTGATTATCTATATTTGCATCTGCCTTTGCCATTTGCTCTGCCAAGGCATTTGAGGCTTCAAAAAAGGTCTCATCATTTAATAAATTTAATGCTTGTAATGGTGTATTAGTTCTAATACGACGAGAGGCACATATAGAACGATCAGGACTATCAAAAGTAATCATTTCATTTGGTGGCGTAACTCGTTTCCATAAAGTATATAATGACCTACGATATTTAGCAGAATCACCCTTTATGGCCCAATCGGGAACCCCTGTCCAACCTCCATCCACACTACTATTAACTACACTCGGACCACCTATAGTTGGATTTAATAAACCACTAACAGATAAAACTTGATCACGTATCTGCTCCGCTGACAACCGTGTTCTATACCCTCTAGCTAACCACTGATTACGAGAGTCCTTTTCTATCTTGTCAATATCGGTATCTGAAGATTGTTTGTATGTAGCCGAAAGTACTATTTCACGTAATAATGGTTTCACATGCCATTTATGCTCTTTTTCAAATCGAACTGCCAACCAATCTAATAATTCCGGATGGGTTGGTTTTTCCCCTTGTGTGCCAAATTCTTCCATAGATTCAACCAAACCAAATCCAAAAATTTGTTCCCAAAAACGATTTACTGCAACACGAGCAGTCAAAGGGTTTTCTTCGCTCATCATCCATTTGGCAAATGCCAATCGGTCTTTTGGTTCTTCCGTTTCTGAATAACCATAGATATTTGGAATTCCGCGAGCTACTTCTTTTCCTAAAGTTAGCCAGCTGCCCCTTTCAAACAAATGTGTCTTACGAGATTCATTTTCTGTTAATTCTTGAATAATAGGTGTAGACGTTGTTGGAATTTCAGTGAGTCTTTTTAGTTTTTTATTAAATGTACTATCATAAATATTCATTCGTGGTTCTTCTTCATAAAACCTCATTTTATCTAGATAAAAAAGATGCCCGTCGTATCTATCTCCTTTGTAGAATTTTAAATAAACATCGTGTCTACCAACAACCTTATCAATAGGGACTTTAAATTCTTTAATATTTTCTTTATTTTCTATTACATTTTTACTGTTTCCAGTTTTAGTGATTTTAACCTCTCCAATCTTTCGGCCATTTAAGGAGTCTAAATGAATGTTTATATCTCCTGCATAATCAATAATGGCAGAAACAAAAAAACCAACTTCTTTAATTTGTTCTAAATCTAATTGATCGTATTTGACCCAGGAACTATCTTGAACCTGCCATAAATATTGCAAACTCTCATCTAGTTCTATAAAAGGACTAGATTCATAAAACGATTCGGCTTCATGAATGCGATAACCAAGTCGTTTTAAAACAGCTTCTTTTTGATCATATAAATAAGTTGCCTTTTGTCTTTTATCCTCAGGTAATAATTCTGAATCAATATATGTTAATAAAGATTCAACTTCTTTTTTATCCTTATCTGAATATGTAAAAAGCTTTGGTTCTTCAAAATAGGAATCGTTGTCTTTTGCATTATTAAAAAAGGCCATTGATTGATAAAACTCATCATGCCGAAAAGGGTCGTAGGGATGACTGTGACATTGTACACAAGCCATGGTAGTTCCTTGCCAAACTTCATAAGTTGTAGCAACTCGCTCGACGACAGCAGCTATACGAAATTCTTCATTATCGGTACCACCTTCATCATTTGCTAAGGTATTTCTATGAAAAGCCGTAGCAATTAATTGTTGCTCGGTAGGGTTTTCTAATAAATCACCGGCTAACTGTTCAATTGAAAATTGATCATAAGGCATGTCATTGTTAAATGCATTTATTACGTAATCTCTATACTTCCATATTTCACGATTAGAGTCCTTCTCATAGCCTTTAGAATCCGCATATCGAGCTAAATCCATCCACAAACTTGCCCAACGTTCTCCAAAATGAGAAGACTTCAATATTTTATCAACTTCATTTTCATAAGCGTCTACAGAATTATTATTAATAAATGCTGTAACCTCTTCCGAAGTTGGTGGCAGACCTATTAAATCTAAGTATAATCTTCGTAGTAAGGTTGCTTTATCAGCTTCTGGAGAAGGATTTAAGTGGTGTTCCTTCATTTTGGCGTAAACAAATTGATCAATCTTTCCTTTCGTCCAAAACAGACTATCAATTTTAGGTGGTACAATATCTCTTTTTGGCGGAATATAAGCCCAATGTTTTTCCCAATTAGCACCTTGATCAATCCAATTAGCCAATATATCAATTTCTTCCTGTGAGAGTGCTGGTGCACCATATGGCATTCGTAACTCAGGATCTTCATGTACTAGACGCTTGTAAAATTCACTTTTAGAATGATTACCTCTAACTATTGCAGGAGAACCCGATTGTGTTTTTCCAAAAGCATCTTCTTCAAAAAGCAAACTAAATTGACCGCTGGCTTTAACACCTCCATGACATCTTAAACATTTGTTGTTTAAAATTGGACGTACATCACGATTAAAACTAATTTTATTTACCTCTGAATTCTGACATGAACATAGTAATACAATAAACAGTAGGTAGAGGTATTTAATCATTAATCGTACTTATTTTTTAATAAAAATATTATGCAATTGCCACTATATTTACGAATTTATTTAATATTTCTTATAATGGTCATTACTATTTTAGGATTTATAAAAATAACAACTTAATTCCATTATCACTAAATAATAATCAATGTTAAAGGTTCCATTCCAATTTCAGTTATTTCATCTTTTAACTTAGTCTTAGTATTACATTTACATTATTAGCTGAATTTTAGTAAGGTAAAATTTATCGATAACGAATTCTTTAAATTTGTACTATGAACAATACCATATCTATACGTGTTGCAGATTTCTTAAAGCGCTTTCCCCCTTTTAATGCTATTAGCAAATCAGATTTAGAAATGCTAGCAGGAAAAGTTTCTATTGTTTATCGAGATAAAGGAAGTTTTATATTTGAAACTGATGAGATACCCCATGAATGTTTTTACGTAGTTCATAAAGGTGCTGTTATTTTGAAAAATAAAGAGAAGGACTCTTTATTAGATATGTGTGATGAGGGAGATATTTTTGGTTTAAGACCATTGATTGCTAATGAAAACTATAAAATGGATGCTTACGCGTTAGAAGAAAGTATTCTTTATGCTATTCCTTTAGAGGCCTTTCGTCCGTATTCGCAAAACTATCAAGATGTTAGTAATTTTCTTTTAGAAAGCTTTGCTTCGAATACTAGAAATCCGTATTCCATTAAACAAAAAGGACAGTTAGTAAGTGAAAAGGCATCTGAAAGCAACAATGGCTCCGACAATGTAATGTTTGATTTGCAACAAGTAACCTATTCTAAAAAAATTGTATGCTGTACTAAATCAACCACTATTAAAGCGATTGCGGAAAGAATGACCAAAAAAAGAGTTGGTGCTATGTTAGTTGTAGAGAACAAATTACCTATAGGTATTATCACTGATAAAGACATTCGCAATAAAGTGGCTACTGGCCTATTACCCATTACAGCTAAAGCCTATAGTATTATGAGCTCACCAGTTATTACCTATCCCAATACCATGACAGTTTCACAAGCTCAAATGGCCATGATGAAAAGTAATATTAGTCATTTATGCCTTACAGAAGATGGTACAGTAAATACAGCTGCGGTTGGTATTCTTTCTAAACATGATTTGATGTTAACTCTAGGGAACAACCCTGCGGTACTGATGAAAGCCATAAAAAGGGCTAGAAAGGTAAAAAAGATAAAACTGATTAGAAAAAGCATCATGAATTTACTTCAAGGATATTTAGATCAGAATATACCAATGACCTTAACTTCTCGTATTATTTCTGAACTTAATGATGCTTGTGTTAAACAGGTAATTGAGCTTTCATTAAAGCGAATGAGCACAGAACCACCTATTAAATTCGCATGGTTGAGCATGGGTAGTCAAGGTAGAAGTGAGCAATTACTGCATACAGATCAAGACAATGCGCTAATTTTTGAGGATGTGCCTGAAACTGAATTAACTGAAACAAGTGAATACTTTGTACAATTAGCTCAAATTATAACTAAAGGACTAATGAAGATTGGTTACGAATATTGTCCCGCCGAAATGATGGGATCCAATCCAAAATGGTGTTTAAGTTTGTCTCAATGGAAATCTACTGTTGGACATTGGATTTCATACCCAGGTCCTGAAGAAGTTCTTTTATCCGCAATATTTTTTGACTTCACGATAGTTTATGGAGAAAAAGACTTGGCTGATGAATTAACCGAACATATATTTAAGGAGACATCAACGTACCCAGTATTCTTTAGACATTTGGCAAGTGGAGCACTACAAAATCCTTCTCCGTCTGGCTTTTTTAGATCATTCTTAGTTGAAGATGATGGTGCTCATAAGGATTTCTTTGATTTAAAACGAAGAGCATTAATGCCCTTAGTAGATGGTGCACGAGTACTTATACTTTCGCATCAAATAAAATCGATAAATAATACTGCTGAAAGGTTTGAACGTTTGGCAGAATTAGAACCTAATAGTCAAGAGTTATTTTTAGCATGCTCCTATGCCACCAAAGCACTTTTAAAATTTAGAACGAAACAGGGTTTATTACATAATGATTCTGGCCGCTTTATTGCCTTGGACACACTTAGTAAGGAAGAAAAAATTAAACTTAAACGCACTTTTAAAACAATTAAAGAATTACAAGAACTAATAAAAGTGCGTTTTATGGTTGCAAATCTTTTAAGTTGATGAGATTATTCAAGAAAAAGAAAAATGTTCATCTACCAGATTTTTGGCACGATTACGAAGAAGCCTTTAATCAAAAACTACCCGATAACATTAATGAAATTCGTTTTGTAGTTCTTGATACCGAAACCACTGGTTTTGACTATGAGAACGACCGTATTTTAAGTATAGGTGCACTTTCATTAAAAAACAGCACCATAATTGTATCTGAAAGTTTTGAGGTTTATTTAGACCAATATTTTTATCATGCGGCAAATGTCGAAATTCATGGTATTTTAAGAGATGAACGTAAAAATTGTATTTCTGAATTAGAAGCCATTCAACAATTTTTGAAGTTTTTAAGAAATTCAGTAATTGTAGCTCATCATGCTGGTTTCGATATGAAAATGCTAAACTGTGCTTTAGAAAGATATGGATTACCTAAACTGCAAAATAAAGTTTTGGACACTTCTTACTTATATAAAAAAACGCTTATATATTCACCTTTATTAACACGTAAAGAACAATATTCGTTGGATGAATTAGCGGAAAAATTTGATATAGCCAAGAAGGATAGGCATACGGCATTAGGCGATAGTTATATAACGGCTATAGCCTTTTTGAAAATAATTGAGAAACTTAAAAAGAAATCGAAATTCAGTCTAAAAAAATTGATGCGATAATTCGTAAATAATTATTACTTCATATAATCGAGTACATTATTCTCAATTCGTTCTTGAATGTTCGAAATATCGGCCTTCACAAAAGTTTCGCCAGTAATATTTTCATAAAGTTCTATATATCTTTCAGAAACCGAATTAATATATTCATCAGACATTTCTGGAACTGATTGTCCTTCCAAACCTTGAAAATTATTTTGAATTAACCATTGCCGAACAAATTCTTTCGACAATTGCTTTTGAGATTCTCCTTTATCTTGTCTTTCTTGATAGCCATCTGCATAGAAATATCTAGAGGAGTCCGGAGTGTGAATTTCGTCAATTAAAACTATTTTTCCATCTCTGGTTTTGCCAAACTCATATTTAGTATCAACTAAAATTAATCCTCTTGATGCCGCAATTTCCGTACCTCTTTCAAAAAGTGCTTTTGTATAATTTTCGAGAATAATATAATCTTCCTCTGAAACTATTTTTTTGCCTAATATATCTGCTTTAGAAATATCCTCGTCATGATTACCCATTTCAGCTTTAGTAGCTGGTGTAATTATCGGAGTGGGAAATTTATCATTTTCCTTCATGCCTTCAGGCATCGTAACTCCACATAATATTCTTTTACCTGCGCTATATTCTCTGGCCGCATGACCAGACAAATAACCTCTAATAACCATTTCAACCTTAAATGGTTCACAAGCATGGCCAATGGCTACATTAGGGTCTGGTGTTGCTATTAACCAGTTTGGCACAATGTCTTCTGTAGCAGCCATCATTTTAGTTGCTATCTGGTTAAGAATTTGACCTTTATATGGAATACCTTTGGGCATTACAACATCAAATGCCGATAATCGATCAGTAGCTACCATTAATAATAAATCATCCGCTAGGGTATATACTTCACGAACTTTTCCTTTATAAATACTTTTTTGTCCCGGAAAATTGAAATTTGTTTCGGTAATTGTGTTGCTCATTTATTAGGGATACTTTAAAATTAATTTTCGTGTTCAATACTTTTATAGGCTGTAATTACCTTTTTTACAAGCTTATGACGAATTACATCCTTATCGTCCAAATAAATAATTTTTATTCCCTCAACATTTTTTAAAACTAAAATAGCTTCTTTAAGTCCAGAAATAACACGTCTTGGTAAATCTATTTGACCAGGATCACCCGTCAATAAAAATTTTGCGTTCTTACCCATTCTAGTAAGAAACATTTTCATCTGAGCGTGTGTGGTATTTTGAGCTTCGTCTAATATTACAAATGCATTATCTAAAGTACGCCCTCTCATAAAAGCCATTGGAGCAATTTGTATCGTTCCGTTATCTATATAATGTACTAATTTTTCAGAAGGAATCATATCTCGCAATGCATCGTACAACGGTTGCATATAAGGATCTAATTTCTCTTTTAAATCACCGGGCAAAAAACCTAAATTTTCACCGGCTTCAACTGCAGGTCTCGTTAATATAATTCGCTTTACCTGCTTCTCTTTTAGTGCTTTAACAGCTAAAGCTACTCCTGTATATGTTTTACCTGTACCGGCAGGACCTATAGCAAAAACCATATCGTAATTCTTTGCAGCATCTACTAACTTACGTTGGTTTACCGTACGAGCTTTTATTAATTTACCACTAACACCATGCACTAATGTTTCACCACTATTATCTGGCGATTCGTAGTCTTCTTTTCCATTGCTCGTTAAAATTCGTTCAATAGTGTTCTCGTCCATTTTATTGTATTTCGAGACATGCTCCATAAGCATATAAAATCGCTTATCAAATTCTTCTAAAAGCTCTTTATCACCAAAAACTTTTATTTTACTTCCTCTTGCTACAATTTTGAGCTTAGGAAAATACTTTTTTATTAAATTAATATTTTCGTTTCCCTGACCAAAAAAGTCTCTTGGGTTTATTTCAGTAAGTTCTAATTCTAGTTCGTTCAAAGAGTATGTTTGTTTTGAATTATTACAAAAGATAAATTTCGGAAGGCTATTTTTTTGTTATAGTTTTGTTCAACAAATTTACACAAAATTTAGTCTGACATTTGATAAACATATCAACATTGCGGTATGGCAATTATTACTCTAACTACTGATTTCGGATTAAAAGACCATTTTGTAGGGGCCATCAAAGGGTCTATATACAAAGAGCTACCTAACGTTACTATTGTTGATATTTCACATAATATCGGACCATTTAATATTCAAGAATGTGCTTATATATTACAAAATTCTTATAAACATTTCCCAGAAGGTACAGTTCATGTTATCGGAGTAGACGCCGAACCTACAGTTGAAACCAAACATATTGCCGTATTAATGGATGGCCATTATTTTATATGTGCAGATAACGGAATAATTGGCCTGCTAAACTCTGATTTACCCCCAACTAAAGTGGTTGAAATCGCCATACATAATTCGGAGTCTAGTTCTTTTCCAACAAATGAGGTTTTTGTACGTGTTGCCTGTCATATAGCTCGTGGAGGAACATTAGAAGTTGTGGGTAAGCCCTATAAAAATTTACTTGAAGTTAGAGATTTAGCTCCAAGTGTTTCTGATGGTGGTAATAAAATATCTGGTGTTGTTTTATATATAGATAATTATGGAAACGTAGTTACCAATATACATAAGAACTTTTTTGAGGCTTACAGAAAAGGACGCAATTTTGAGATTCAAGCCAGAACAAAAATACTTACTAAAATACATCAAAAGTATAGTGATATAATTGACTTTAACCTTGAAAAAAGTAAACGAAAAGGACCAGGTGAATTGCTTGCATTATACAACTCAGCAAATTATATCGAAATAGCTATTTATAAAAGTAATCCAAAAGCAGGTGGAAGTGCACACTCTTTATTAGGATTAGATTACCTCGATTCAATAACCATTAACTTTAAGTAATGTTAATTCGAATTGTAAAGCTAAATTTCAAAGAAAATTATATTAATGATTTTTTGGAAATTTTTGAACCACATAGAGAACACATTAAAACCTTTGATGGATTCATATTTCTGGAACTTTATCAGGACACAGAAAATGATCAAATTTTCTTTACACATAGTCATTGGAAAGATGAAATAGCATTAAATAATTACAGAAATTCAGATTATTTCAAAACTATTTGGTCTAAGACAAAAGTACTTTTTGCAGATAAACCTGAAGCATGGAGCCTCGCAAAAATAGAATCATAATTGCACCTAATTAAGAGCTTAGGGCAAATGAATTATTTAGCCTTGTTCTCAACATTTGTCGATGAAATACAAATTAGCGAACTATAACTTATAAACATTTGTATTCTCTAATTGTATAGGAACCAGAACACAGCACATTATTAATTTAGTTGAAAACGCGATATTCTATAGTAAACACTATTGTTTCGAATGGTTTAACATTAATTATAACCTCAAAAAATTCAGCAGAGTTGTACTTTAATTTTATTCAACTAATGTTGATAAGTTTGTTTCCTCAAAAAGTACATTTCAAATATCTTTGTGAGATTGGCGAGGAAGAGATTCATCTTTCGTAAGCCCCTATAAATTGAAATTTTCGTAGAAGAAAAAAGCCAAAAACTAGATCAATCTGATGAAATTTATCGTATCAAGTACTTATTTACTCAAAGAGCTACAAGTTCTAGGAGGTGTTATCAATAACAGTAATACATTGCCAATATTGGATAACTTTTTATTCGCATTGAATAAAAATGAATTAACTGTGTCGGCTTCTGACCTTGAAACGACTTTAAGTTCTGTTTTAGAAGTAGATTCAGATAATGAGGGCAATATCGCAGTACCCGCTCGTTTGTTGTTAGATACTTTAAAGACCTTTCCCGAACAACCTTTAACTTTTGTAGTATCTGATAATAATACTATTGAAATTAGTTCGGAACATGGTAAGTATGCTTTAGCTTATGCGGATGGCACTGAATTTCCAAAGGCTGTAGAACTTGCAAATCCTAGTACTACAACTATAATGGGCGATATCTTGGCTACCGCTATTGATAAAACAATTTTTGCTGCAGGTAATGACGATTTAAGACCTGTAATGAGTGGTGTTTTCTTTCAATTTTCTCCTGAAAATTTAACCTTTGTAGCTACTGATGCTCATAAATTAGTGAAATATCAAAGAGAAGACGTTTCTTCTTCTGAGGTTGCTGAATTTATTATGCCTAAGAAACCATTGAACTTATTAAAAGGAATCTTAGCTGGTAGTGAAGATGATGTAACCATAGAATACAACGATGTTAATGCTAAATTTATCTTTGGAAATACTATTCTAATTTGTAGATTAATTGATGGCAAATACCCAAATTACGAAGCCGTAATACCAAAAGAGAATCCAAATAAATTAACAATTTCTAGATCCCAATTTTTAAGCTCTGTGCGAAGAGTAGCTATATTTTCAAATAAAACTACACATCAAATTCGGCTTAAAATTGCAGGTGCTGAATTAAATATTTCTGCTGAAGATATAGATTACAGTAATAAAGCCGAAGAGCGTCTTACATGCTCTTATCAAGGTGATGACATGCAAATAGGATTTAATTCAAGATTTCTTACTGAAATGCTGAATAATTTAAATGCCGATGAAGTATCTGTTGAAATGAGTTTACCAAATAGAGCTGGTATTTTAACTCCGGCTGATGGACTTGATGAAGGTGAATTGGTGACAATGTTAGTAATGCCTGTGATGCTCAATAGCTAGCATTCAAAAAAGTATAAAATAAAAAATCCGTCTTGGAAAAACCGAGACGGATTTTTTTATGCTATTTACTAAATTCTATTATACAAACTTCATACTAAAAGGATAATGTGGTTCTTCGCCATTACTAGCTTTTATTGCATTCACAATTGGGAAAATAAAATATAGAATTCCCAATATTATAAAGCCTAATAAACCTAATCCAAATAATAATATTAATGGAATACATATAAGCACATATATGAACATGCTAATTCTAAAATTGATTATAGATTTTCCATTTTCGTCCATACCCAAAACTGAATCTTTTTGAGTTAACCATATTACTAATGGTACTATAAGACCTCCTATTCCTGTTACAAAATCTAGTAACTGACTTAAGTGCGTAACGGCTAATAAACTTTTATTTTCTCTTTTCATGATTTGTGTTTTAAAGATTGATGTATTTGTATGACGAATAAATCCTTAAAATGTTACAATACAAAGCTTCAAAAAGTTTTCTTATTGCTTATTCATTAGCTTATTTAGCTTTTCCTTATCCTTAGCTATTTGCACTTTCGATTTCTCAATTTTAATGTTCATCTTATTAATATCCTCAGGGGAAAGCTTGCCTTTTTGCTTGCCTTTCGCCATTTTTACATTGAGCTTATCAATTTTACTTTCTTCTTTAGCTATACTTTTCTTTTTAGATGATATAGCGTCTGCTAATTTCTGTTTTTTCTTTGCAGCTTTTTCTGCTTTCTTTTGTGCTTTTTCTGCTTTTTTTTGCGCTTTCTCTGCTTGTGCTAACTCTTTTTCAGCTTTCTTTTGCGCTTTTTCTTGAGCTTCTATTTTTTCTATTTTCGCTTTTTCAGCTTCTAAATCCAATGCTTGTTGGGCAATACTATCTTGTACTACCATTGTTGAGTCAACAACCTGTGCCTTAACTGATAAAGCTAAGATAAAGGCTAAAAAAATAATTACATTTTTCATGGGAAACAATTTTAAATACTTAGTTAATTTTGGGTAAAAGTAGGAATTAAAAGCATATAAAACGTATACCAAAATTTCTATTTAAAAATCATAATATTTTATTTGCATCAAAATAATCTATCCTTTTTGGTTTTCCTTGTGTTGTTATAGCAGCGATAAAACCATCTGTAGGAATGAATGAATAAAGTTGCCAATTTTGTTTCGATTCTTGTTTACTTTCTATTGAAATAAAGCTTGCTTTTTCATCTTCGTCTATAGTAACCGAAAACGATTTTAAAGGATAAGATAATCCTTCACCAACCGCTTTAATAAAAGATTCTTTACGTGTCCATCCTCTATAAAATGCACGATATAAACTAGTCCCTGAATAGGTTGATAGCGCATTTACTTCCTCGTTTGAAAAAACATTTTTAGCGAGATCTAACGCATCAAAATCATTTTTAATTTTTTCAATATCAACTCCTATAGTTAGTTTTTTAGAAAAGCCAATAATAATTTGATTATTGGAATGTGATACATTAAAATCTAGTTCTGTATTTCCAAGATATGTTGGCTTATTATATTCCGAATAATCAAAATCAATTTCTTTTGGATTAACATTAAGATAATTTCCTATAAGTTTTCTCAATAGAAAACGTGCCGTTATAAAAACTGATCTGTCTTTTTCAAAACGAAATTTACTAGCTTTTTGTAATTCATCCTTTGAAAGTGTTTTTGAGAATTCTTTCAATTTATCAGGTAAGGTTATTGCTTCAATTAACCATACATGTACAACTTTATTCTCCAATTTCACTTTAAAATTAAATAAGATTATAAGTTATTTTTATCTTCAAAAGTTCGCATACAATCTTCCAATGAATGAGCCGTGAATTCTACGGTAGGCTCATCAAATAAGTTACTATGTACACCTTTTATTTGTATAACATTTAAACCCATGGTAGGTATCTTCTCCCATGATGCTATTATTTCCGCATATAATCTTTCATCCCAAGTATCAGGAGTTATCATTAAAGTTATATTACCTTCAAAATGGGGCCATTTATACGCATAATAAATTTTCAAAAGATTGCTTCTTAGTTTTTGAGTTACTCTCTGATTTTTATTCCCAAGAACTCTTTTAACTTTTGGAATTACGTTCTCCTTAATTCGCTTTTTTATCAGACTATTCATTGCTGCAACTGGATTATTATATAGCCTTTCAAAAAATTCTTGTACTCTTAATTTCGTGCGTTCCGGTTTATATAAATTTTGAACAATTGCAATTGTGTCCATGACCATTAAGTTAGTTTCTTTTCCAAGTTTTTTAAATTGAATTGCCATTTCTAATCCCACAGCCGTACTCCAACAGTATACCATTATATTGTAAGGTCCTGTAGGGTTAATCTGTATCATTTCATTCATGTATTCTTTAGCCATTTGCTCTATGCTTGAATGCATATCATTATCATCATACAAACCAGCAGGTTGCACGGCATATACTGGTCGCTCTATTTCTATGAATTTAGTTAAATTATTGTAGAAAAAAACATGCCCCATTCCTGCATGAACGCAAAACAATGGACTTAAATTTCCACTGGCTCTAATTGGAACAACGAACTTACCAGAAAAAACATTTACTTTTTTTTCAATTATTCCAGCAATTGAGGCAATAGTAGAATTTTTCAACAAGGTTGTTGGAAGAAGTTTTGCATTTAGTTCTTTATTAATTATTGAAATCAACCGAATAGCCAACATAGACTTGCCACCTAAATCAAAAAAATCATCATTAACTCCAATTTTAGGTAAATCGAATAGCTTTTGCCAAATTTTAGTCAGTTGAACTTCAGTTTTACTTTGTGGAGCAACATATTTAATAACTTCCGGGGCATTATTTTCAATTACTTCATTTTTATAAAACTCAATTTCTGAATCAAGTAAATCAAAAGATAATGATGTATTAGATATCAATATTTGAATTAACTTTTTCCAATTTCCTAAAATCCAATTTATTGATTTTTCATCTACAATACTTTGTTCTATTGTAAAATTAAATTTTATTTCGTTCCCAGGAATTACTACCAAAGTTACCGGATACGTTGATGTAATTCCACTTTTGAAATCTTGAATTTCTAATACTTTACTAGTAGATTCGGTTTGGGGAAAATTTTCAAAAATTAATAAATTATCGAAAATTGGTTTTGCTTCTGGCCAATTAATAAACGCTGTAATCTCATCTAAACTTCCATATTCAATTAATCTTGCTAATTGTTGTTGTCTTTGTATATTTTGAAGCCATTCTGAAATTTCAACTTTTTTGTCTACAATTATTCTTACTGGCTGCACATCCATTAACATTCCTGTCAAAAATTCAATATTCGGAAAAGTACTAGAACGACCAGAAACTGTTGAGCCGAAGGATATTTCATTTGTTCCAAAATATTTACTTATTAAATAAGTCCAAGCTCCTTGTATTAAGGTATTTAAGGTTACTTTATATCTTCGTGATAACTCTTGTAATTTTTCAGTTTCATAGGTATTTAAATTGTATGTCCTTATATCTTTACCAACATGTGAGGTATTTACTGTATTATTACTAAAAAGTGGTAAATCATTAACATTTTTAAAATAAGATATCCAAAAATCCTTCGAATCCTTTTTACTTTGTTTATGCTTGTAAGTATAATAAGATTTTAATGATGGTATGGATGGCAAATCTATTTCGAGATTAAGCTTTAAGGCATCGTAAGTAATCAAAAAATCATTTAAAATAACCTGCGATGACCAACCATCAATTAGTAGGTGGTGACTAGGCCATAGTAATTGATAAGAGTTGTTTTTGCATTTAACAAGCGTTATATCAAGTAAAGGATCTTTTTCAAGATTTACACCACTAGCTCTTTTATTTTTCTTTAACTCATTCCATTTGACCTTAGATTCATGCTTTTCTATATTAGACCAATCTAGGTATTTCAGATTGATAAATTTCTTAAAATGCACAATTGTAACCGGTTTCGCAATGTTTTTCCAATGAACAGTTGTCCTAAGAACAGCATGTCGTTGCACAAGTAAATTCCATGTTTTTTCAAATGTTGCAATATCTATTTCGCCCAAAATAGCACATTCAACATTCAAATATCCTTGATCATTTTTATTCGACAAATGATGAAATAATAGCCCCTGTTGCATGTAAGACAACGGAAATATAGCTTCTATTTTAGGTTTTTTAATAGCAGTCATTTTACTCAAATTGATTCATCAAATTGTCAAGATCTTCTTGGCTTAAATTTGCTTCAGGAAAATCAGATGGTGTATAACTACCTTCTTTTTTGAGACAATAATCAATTAACATCTTTAAATTATTCTCAAGGTTAAGAGATAAAGCCTTTATCGTTGATTCTTTATATAGGTCGCTAGAATAACTCCAATTAATATGCAATTCATTATTTTTAATAAATGCATTTATTTCAAAGCTATAGGTACGCTCACTATTTGGGTCACGTGAGTGATTCAAGAGTTGTTCAAAGTTTATATTTGAACTATTAATTGTATTATTTTGTACTCCAAGATAGTTGAAGATAATCTGAGGTTCACCGTCTGTAACTTCAAAATAATTTGCTCCCGACATATATTTCAACAATCCAAAACCTACTCCATTATTAGGGACAGACCTTAACTTCTCTTTAATATTGGTTATTAGTTCACCAATATCATTGCTACCACTTTTTTCAAGAAATACTGGAAAAAAAGATGTGAACCAACCAACAGTGTTAGAAATATCAATATTTAAATTAGTATTACTTCTTCCATTATGTTCTAAACCTAATATTAAATTATTGATTTTAAACCAATCTGTTAAGGTTTTAAATAGAGCACATATAAGCAAATCTTCAGTTTTGGTATTAAATGTTTCGTTAACTCTTTTTAATAAATCATTTAAGTTTTCTAGCTGAATAATACGATTATAGACATTGATACTACTCTCTAAAAAAATAGGATTTTCAACTTTAAAATCTGAAGAAAACAGTTCTGTTGAAATACATTGTCTTTTCCAGAACTTCAATTCATTTAATAAATCAGATGATTGAATTTTTGAATTGAGGATTTCACCCCAATGCTTAATCGATTCCGTTTTACTTTTAAATTTTAATTTTTCTTTTACCTTTAATTTTTCTAATCCTTGAACAAAATCGTCAAAAATTATATTCCATGAAATCATATCAATCACTAAATGATGAGCAATCATCATAAATTTATTCTCTTGAGTTGCTCCACAATTAAAATATACTCCTTGAAAAAGATTTCCTTTTGAAAGATCTACATTTTTTTGAATTGAAATTAAATTTTCCACTATGTATTTATCTTGATTATTAATGGAGCTAATGTTGCTACAATCTATATAATGGAAAACTTTCTTTTCAGTTGTATCAATAATTTTTGAATTCCATTGATTATCAATTTTAAAAAAACTTTGACGAAGCCCTTCATGATAATCAACTAGGCCCTCAATCACCCTTTTTAGTAAAATGTATGACATATCTTCTATGCCATTTACTTTAACAATCTGATTCCAGTAATTAGGTGCAGCTTTGTTAATATTAAAAAACCTTCTTTGAATTGGCCAAAGTAGCACATTACCATTGACATTTTGCTGAGCAATTTCTGATGTTGGCTCTTTTATAAATAAAGCAAGTTCGGCGATAGTTTGGTGATCGAATATTTGGTTAGCCTCAAGCATAATTCCCGCTTTTCTTGCCCTAGCTATAATCTGTATACTAAGTATTGAGTCCCCTCCTATTTCAAAGAAATTATCATTTACATTAATAGGCGAAAAACCAAGTACTTCCTCCCAAATCTTAATCAATTCTTGTTCCGTATCAGAAATACGTTCTTTTGAAAGAATAGTTTTGTTCGTTCTTTGAATATCATTAATGTCATTTAATTTTTTCCTATCAATCTTACCGTTTGGCAACGTCGGAAATTCATCTACCAAAATAATTGATGAAGGCACCATATAATCTGGCAAACTCATCTTAAGATTTTTTTTTAACTCTTTAGATTCGAAATTATCTGTACCCTGAACATAAGCCACAAGTTGTTGTCTTCCAGGAGCTACTATTTCTACATCTTCAGATTGCAATGCCTGTTTAATTTTTAGCAAAAATAATTTCTTTGCTTTAGGGCTCAAGCCATCTATTCTATCCTTAATATCCGTTGGTATCATTTTATAGCTTTAACTACTACTATTGTATCTGCCCACCAAGTATCCTTTATATCATTTGGGAGTTGAAGGTTCACTTTTTCTAATTGAAAGGATGAAAAATGTTTAAAAAGTTCTCGCTGATGTTCTCTGCTTAATGAATCTACTTCATTTGAAAAATATGAAAATGCACCTCCAGGTTTCAAATGTTTTGAAGCTGATGAGAAAAAGTGTGCAGCAAAGGTGATACTCTCATTTACATATTTCATATATTCTTCTTCATTAAGCGGATAGGTATGAAAAAAAATTCCATCAAAATTTCCAACTGTTTCAATAGTATCTTGCCATAAACCTTTAACCAATTGGATATCTCTTTTTGGGTACTGCAGTTTCCAATCATTATACCTTTCTATAACTGCATCATTACATTCCATTATTATATGAGTGTTAATATCAAATGCTTGAATCATATCAGATGCTACGCCCCTTCCAAAACCCAA
Source organism: Flavobacteriaceae bacterium EG-1 (assembly GCF_009649685.1). Classification (GTDB taxonomy): domain Bacteria; phylum Bacteroidota; class Bacteroidia; order Flavobacteriales; family Flavobacteriaceae; genus Aurantibacter_A. The sequence goes on along the minus strand of NZ_WJPK01000001.1, from coordinate 413,845 downwards.
CTCTAAGATATCACCTCCTTTTTCGCATACAACTTTGGCCATTGCTTTCATTACAGGTAATTGCCAATCTTCCATAATCTCCTGATCGGTAAGTGTTGCTTGGGTTCTATCTTTAAAATCGCTCACCGTTTCCCCTGCAACAAACTTTTTAGTTTGCTTATCAAGTGCTAGTAAATCTGCAGAAAATTCTTTAATAGCCCTGTTTACAACAGCATTTCGTTGCATATCACGCGGTGGCCGTATAAAATTTTCATTGCTGATATTCAGACTTATCTCGAATTCATTTGACCTTCTTATTCTTTTCATACTGGACTAACTAGAGTTGTTATTTCAACTGGTTATTTACATAATCTTGTTCCTCTTCACTCAAAAGTTCTATCGATTCTAAAATGTTATTTAATGTTTCAACGTTGATACGATTTTCTATTAATTCTATAAGTGAATTAGTATCCATATCCGAAGAAGAAATATTTGCTATATCTGGTATTTCTTTCTTTAAAATGACAATAGCATTATTTACTGTTCTATGATTGATAATTGCCTTTTGCACTTCATCGAGCTCCACCCGAAATCCTCTTATTTTAATTTGCTCATCTTTTCGTCCCAAGAACTCAATATTTCCGTCGGAAAGATATCTCCCTAAATCACCAGTTTTGTATAGCTTGGTTCCATATTTTTTATCAAAAGGATTATCAACGTAAGCACTCTCAGTTAATTCAGGTCTATTTAAATACTTCCCTGACAAACCAGGACCACCAATGAAAATCTCACCCTTAGCACCGTAAGGCACTAGCCGTAAACCCTCATCTAGTATATAAATACTAGCGCGAGCTACGGGTTTTCCAATTGGAATTACCGATGGAATTGCACTCTTATTAATCTTATAAGCAATACACCAAACGGTAGCTTCAGTTGGTCCATATTCATTATATAAATTTGTATTGGGAAGTTTTTCAAAATGTTTGGCACATAGATTAGCTGCACATGATTCACCCGCAACTAAAACAGTTTTTAGCCCTTGAAGTTTAGTTAATTCTACATTATCCAATAACATTGAATATAACGAAGGAAGCATTAGCGTATGACTCACCTCATTATTTTTAATCACTTCAGTCAATTTGGCTAAATCTTGTTCCAAACGTCTATCTGAAATCACTAAATTTCCACCAGTACAAAGTGTCCAAAATATACCAGCTTTTGAACTATCAAAAGAAATAGAAGACATTAATAAAAAGGCATCTGGATTTGTATCATAAAATTCTTTTCTACCAAGTGTAGAATTAATTATGTTGCCATGCGAAATTGGTACACCCTTTGGCTTCCCAGAGCTACCCGAAGTATAAATTAAGTAGGCCATATCATCACTTCGAACAATTGGCAATTCTATTTTAAACTCTTCGGCATTCGCTTCATCAGTATTGATACGTATAACTTTAGAATTAAATTCAGTCATTTCCGCTAATGTATTTGCATTACTAACTGTTGCTAATACATTTGCATCTGATAACATAAAGTCAATTCTTTCTTTTGGATAGGTTGGGTCTAATGGTAAATATGCGCATCCTGCTTTTAAAATCCCTAACAATCCTACAATCATATCTATTGATCGCCGTATACATAATCCAATTATTTCGTTTTTACCTTTTGTGATTTCTAAAATATTTTTAGCTACAAGATTTGATCGTGTAATTAATTCTTGATAGGTAATTGATTCCGAACCAAAGGTTACTGCATTCTTGTTGAGATTAGCCCTAGCAATATCCGTGATTATATCATGAATTCCTTTCTTTGGAATTTCTACAGATAACAAATTGGATTCTTTTTGCAGAAAAACTTCCTTTTCAAAAGAAGTAAGCATTGGAATAGCTGATATTTTCTTATTTGGATTTTCTACAACTCCTTGTAGTAATAAACTAAAATGGTCCTGTAACCTTTCTATTGTAACTTCGTTAAAAAGGTCAGATGAATATTCAAAAATTGAAGTCAATAAATTGTTTTCTTCAGCAATATAAAGCGTCAAATCAAACTTCGCCACATGCGTGTCAAAAACCTCTTGTGTAAACTCTAAATCACTTCCAAAATCAGGCGATTTCGGTACTGAATGATATAAGAACATCACATTAAAAAATGGGTTCATGTTTGCAACTCGATCTGGTTTAATTGCTTTTACCAAATCTTCAAAAGCAACATCTTTGTTGGCAAAAGCCTCTAATGTAGTTTTTCGAACAATCTTTACTAAATCTACAAATGAAGTGTTCTCGTCGAACTTCGATCGTAGAACAACAGTATCATTAAAAAAGCCTATTAAATCTTCCAAAGATTTATGGTCTCTATTTGAAATTGGTGTTCCAATTAATATATCCTTTTGGTTCGTATGTCTATATAATAGAACATAGTATACAGATAATAAAAGCACATAAGGGGTTGTCTCCAATTTGTAGGACAAGTCCAAAACGGATTTCGATAGTGATGAAGAAAATGTTTGCTTTATAAATGCTCCTTTATACGATGCGATTATGGGCCTTTTATAATCTTTTGGTAATTCTAAAATTGGAATTTCTCCTTCTAGTTTTTTAAGCCAATAATCCATTTGCTTTTCATCAACAGCTTTATTTTGTTGCCAAGATGCGTAGTCTTGATATTGAATATCAGGCGAATTTACTTTTTCATCAAGACCAGTATTTAGTGCTTTATATTGTTTAGCTAGTTGGTTTCTGAAAATACCCATTGACCATTTATCAGTAGCAATATGATGTATATTGAGCAATAATATATACTTCTTATGCGTCAATTTATATAGTGAAAAACGAATAACAGGACCATTTAATAAATCGAAAGGTCTTGTAGAATCAACCAATAATATTTGATCTATTTTATGCTTATTATCGGAATCTATGCTTAAATCGTATTCTCCAATATGTAATTTTTCTTTAGGACTTACTTTCGCTACTGGTAACCCACCAACTATTTGGTAAGTTGTTCGCAATATGTCATGGGCATCAACAATTGATTGTAGTGCTAAATAAAGATTTTTAAGGTTTAGATTGCCTTGAAAACGATAAGCTTCGGAATAATTATAAAATGGATTTTCTGGATGTAATTGTTGTAATAACCACAATCGCTGTTGCCCATTGGATAATTTTAATGGTTCACCCTCCACTACCTTTTCAATTTCTTGAGAAGGTACCTTTTGTTGTTTTAATTTCCATTGACTCAATAATGAGCTTTTCTTTTTCTCTTCCAATATTCAGGGGAATTAATATCATAAAATTTATCGTAGCCCTAGAAACTGAGCAAGTTTGAAACCTTTTCTGCGAATAAAATCTTCTACTAAAAGATTAACATCAAAAGCTCTTTCAATAAACCAATAAAGTGAAATTATAATTAATACTATTGACCCATATACTAATATTTTTGGATAGACCTTCAATCTTCTTAGAAAGTATAGAACCGGAAAAATCAGTAAGATAATAACAAGCTGTCCTATTTCAACTCCCAAATTAAATCCTAGCAGTGAAAAAGTTAAGTACTCAGATGTTAAGCCCAAGTCCGCTAGCACACTGGCAAATCCGAACCCATGAAATAACCCAAATACAAATGCAATTACCCAATCTTTACCTTTAAAAATTGGTCGAATATTATGATAAGCTGCTAAACCAATAGATAATGCAATTACAGACTCTACAAAGCGAGAAGGTAAATTTATTATTTCGAGCGATGCTAAACTTAAAGTAATTGTATGAGCAAGCGTGAAAAAAGTAACGACTTTTACGATATACAAGAATGCCGGTTTAAAACGCTCCACTGGAAACCAATCCCAAGTTATTATACCTGATTTTTTGATTACATAATCAACTTTCTTTTTATTAGTAATTCGAGGGTCACTCCATCTACGTACTACAGATGGTAATATTAGTGCGAGTAAGAATAAGATATGATCTAACCCTATCCAGATATGCCAAACACCTTGTTGAATCATGGCAACAAAACCCTTCCAAACCGATGTATCTGTTAGCGAAAGTGTTTCATTTGTATCATCTGGTGTAAAACTTAAAGATATTCTTGCTTCATTATTAATGACTCCCGCTTTCCAATTATATTCAATGAGTAAAAAACCTCTATGCGTATCGTCTTTTTCAAAAACACCACTATACGATACGTCTATTTCATCTGGTACATTTATAGTATTCTCAAGTTTGAAATTTATTCTTAAAAATGATCCTAAGCCAACGTCATCTTTTAATGCATCTGTAAAAAATATATTATGAATCCCATTTTTAGAATTAAAAGAAGTTTTTGAAAATAAGTACTCCTGTAACTTAACTAAATAAGGTTCGTATTCCTCATAAGTAGCCTTTTTATCAAAATTTGTTCCTAGTATTTTATTTATGTCCACATAATTGACCTCAAAACGACCATATATTCCTTCCTTATTATAAACTTGGAGATATATATAACTCTGATTCGGAGCATGGGCACTCGAGAAAAGTGGAATTAAAAGCAGAAATAAAACTAAAAAACGTAAAAATTTTGCCATTTAAAAATTCTTGAATTAACTAATTTTCTAAAAATAAATAGGTTATGGATGATTTAAGGTATTGTAATAAAAGCAATTTTATCTTATTCCAACTAAATATCCGACGAAAGGAGAAAATAAAAGCTACCACCCTAAAGATAATAGGTTTTAACGAATTTTTTAACAAAAAGTAGGGTTTCATAGTTCAAAATTGTTACTTTATAAAAAAAATGCTTGTAAATGGTTACAATTCACTAATTAACTATGAAAGGAAATCAACGAAAGACCTTGGTCTTATCGGGGGACAATGTTAATGCAATTGTAGACCGTTTTGGACTTAATAATTTAATGGATCGTTTGATTGCTAAACTCAATCAAGCAATTAAGACATTTGATGTAAATAATACAACAATCCCTATCCGTTCTGGTTTTAACTACGACAATGATAATCCTGGATTAATTGAATGGATGCCATTGTATAAAAAAAATGAAGAGGTAGTTATTAAAGTTGTAGGATATCATCCTAAAAACCCTATTAAACATTCATTACCCACTATATTATCTACAATTTCTTCTTACGATACTACTACTGGACATCTTAAAGGTCTTGTAGATGGCGTATTATTAACAGCTTTAAGAACAGGAGCAACCTCAGCAGTTGCTAGCAAATATTTAGCACAGCCCGATAGCTCAGTTTTAGGTTTAATAGGTTGTGGAGCACAATCTATTACCCAATTACATGCATTATCAAGAATATTTGACTTTAAAAAAGTTCTTATTTATGATGTTGATACGAAGGCTACTGCATCTTTTAGAGATAGGTCTGAAATGTTAGACCTTTCAATTGAGGTCATCGAAGCTTCTCTCGATTTAATAATGAAACAGAGTGATATAGTTTGTACGGCTACATCAATTGACGTAGGTGAAGGCCCACTTTTTAATAATCTAGAATTAAAGTCAAATATCCATATTAACGCCGTAGGTTCCGATTTTCCAGGAAAAACAGAATTGCCTTTGCAATTACTAAAAAAAAGTATCGTAGTGCCTGATTTTTTGAAACAAGCTGTGATTGAGGGTGAATGTCAACAACTAGAAACCAATGATATAGGTCCGGATCTTGTTGATTTGATTCAGAATTATAAGAATTATGATGCAACTAAGAATTCTATTACGGTTTTTGATTCTACTGGATGGGCTTTAGAAGACCAAGTGGTTATGGACCTATTCTTAGAATTAGCAATTGAATTTGAAATTGGCTTAGAACTGGATATAGAAAACACTTCAGCAGATGCTAAAAACCCTTATCATTATTTTTTAAAGAAAATAGAAGTCTAATATTTTTACTTATCTATTTTCATTTTTACATTTCCATTTTATTTAGAAGTGTATCTTAATATAACAATTGATATTACGTATGGATTTCTCATGGAACGAAGAGCAACTTGAATTTAAAAAGCGAACCATAAAATTTGCTCAAAATGAGTTGTGTTCAAATGTTCTAAATGCCGATAAAACATCTCAGTTTTCAACTAAAGATTGGAAAAAATGTGTTGCATACGGAATTCAAAAAATGGCATCAATAAAACCTTATGGTGGCGCAGCTGATAAAATAGACTTATTGTCGGCTACATTGGCAATGGAAGCAATGGGCTATGGTTGTAAAGATAATGGGTTGCCCTTTGCATTAAATGCGCAAATGTGGACCGTTCAAATGCCAATAGTACAATTTGGGAGCAAATTACAAAAAGAAAAATATTTAAATGGAATGGCTACTGGTAAGTTAATTGGTTGTCATGGATTAACAGAAGAAAATGCAGGGTCCGATGTTTTTAGTATGCAGACTACAGCCACCAAAGTTGAGGGAGGATATATACTTAATGGAAAAAAATGTTATATCACACTTGGTCCCATAGCAGACATTGCGGTCATTTTTGCCTCAACTAATCCTAAAGTTGGAAAATGGGGTATTACTGGTTTTATCGTTGAAAAAGGTATGAAAGGCTTTTCTCAGAGTAGCAATAAAGAAAAAATGGGCATGCGCACTGTTCCATTTGGTGACCTAATGTTTGATGATTGTTTTGTTCCAGATGAGAATTTACTTGGTAAAGAAGGAGCTGGTTGGGCAATTACCTCACATACGCTAGAATATGATAGATGTTGTATTCTAGCTAGCCAACTTGGAGCTATGGAAAGACAACTAGAAGAAAGCATTGCTTTTGTAAAAAAAAGAAAACAATTTGGCAAATCTATTGGAGAATTTCAATCGGTAAGTAACCGAATTGCAGATATGAAACTAAGACTTGAAACTTCACGATTATTATTATATCAAGTGGCTTGGTTAAAAAATCAAGATAAACCAGCTATGATGGAAGCCGCCCTATTAAAATTACAGCTTAGTGAGAGTTTTGTAACATCAAGTCTTGATGCCATGCGAAATAATGGTGGTCGCGCATATTTAAGTGAGAATGAAATAGAACGTAATTTAAGAGATGCTGTAGGAAGTATACTTTACGCAGGAACATCTGACATACAAAGAAATATAATAGCAAATCTACTTGGCCTTTAAGTAAATTATGATAAAAATTCTCCCCCATACAATTAATTTTGCTGCATCGGCATATCCTGAAAAGGAGGCGTTTATTTATGGAAAAGAGTCATTAACATATTTCGAGTTAAACAAAAAAACAAATAAGCTAGCATCTTATTTAATTTCGCACGGCGTACAAAAAGGAGACCGAGTAGGTGTATATCTTTTTAGAAGTATAGAAACACCAATAGCTATTTATGGTATTATGAAAGCTGGTGCCGTTTTTGTTCCAATAGACCCTGAGTTACCCATTGCTCGAATTAATTTTATACTCAATGATTGTAACATTAATTATGTTGTTACAAATCCAAATTTACGTAAAAAACATCCTAAAATTATTGAGTTAAAAAACCCTTTAAAAGGCTTTATTGGGGCGGATTTGGAAAGTGATTTTAATTCTATTACTTGGCCAGCACTATTTAATACATCAATTGAAAAATATTCTGACGTTTCATTAAATGAAGATGACCTTGCCTATATCATGTATACTTCTGGATCAACGGGTTTTCCTAAAGGCATAATGCATACACATAAAAGTGGTTTAAGTTATGCAAGGTTATCCGTAAATCTTTTTGATATTGATGAAAATGACAGGTTAGCTAGTCATGCAGCTTTACATTTCGACATTTCTACATTAGGTTATTTAGCTGGACCATTAGCAAAAGCTACCACAATCATTATTTCAGAGGCTCATACTAAAATGGCCTCCAGTCTTGCGGCTTTAATTGAACAGGAAAAAATTACAATTTGGTATTCCGTACCATTGGCAATTATACAATTGTTGCAGAGTAATGCATTAAATGATAAAAATTTAGATTCACTTCGTTTGGTGCTCTTTGGAGGTGAGGTATTTGCAAATAAATATTTAAGCCAAATAATGAATTTATGTCCAAATACACACTTTTATAACATTTACGGGCCTGCAGAAGTAAATCAATGTACTAGTTATAAAGTAAATACTCCTCCTACAAATGAAACAATTGTACCTATTGGTACAGTCTGGGAAGAAACGGAATATCTAATTTTGGATGATAAAGGCAACTTAAACATTGATGGAGATTATGGCGAATTGGCCATACATTCTTCAACAATGATGAAAGGTTATTGGAATAATCAAACCTTAACCAATAAGTCTACGTATGTAGCCATAGAAGGTGAAAAAGAAAAAAAATATTTTAAAACAGGCGACTTAGTTAAAAAAAATGAAAGCGGTGACTTGGTATTTTTAGGTAGGAATGACAGACAGGTTAAAATAAGAGGTTATCGCATTGAAATAGATGAAATTGAAGCAGCACTGTTAAAACACAAATATATTATCGAAGCAGCTGTAGTTGTTCTTCATAAAAATGTGAATGAAAAAGAAATAATGGCAGCTATAATTCTAAGTAAGGAAGAAAATATTAGCCTTAAAGAAATAAAAGCACATTGCTATGACTATTTACCTAGTTATGCAGTGCCAGAAAGTATTGAATTTATGCCTGACTTTCCAAGAACAGGATCAGGCAAAATTGATAGAATCAAAATTATGAATATTTATACAAATGCTTGAAATGAATAAAGCCATAATAAATTACATTACTGATGAATTATTGAATGAAACCTTAGAAGATAACTTGGAGGTAGATGATGATTTATTAGGTGGTGGAATTTTGGATTCTATGGGAATGATGAAACTGATTCTATTTATTGAAAAAGAATTTGGTGTTAAGGTTCCCCCAGAAGATATGATTATCGAGAATTTTATGACTGTAAGTCATATAACAACATACTTAGAAAAAAAAATAAAGCTTGATTGAAGAAAACAACATAAAGAATTTTGAATTGACACAAAGTCAATTGGCCATATATATGGGTCAGCTACTAAACCCTGAAGCTCCCTTATATAATATGGCTCATACTTTTGAAATTCCTTTATCCATTGATATTGAAGCGTTTCAAAAAGCTTTTCAACAGGTAATAAATGAATCAGATGCGTTAAGAACTCTTTTCTTTCAAAAAAATAATATTCCATATCAATCAGTTCATTCAAATCTGAAATATCAATCAGAAATAATTGACTTTAGTACCATTAATGATCGACAAGTCGTTGAAAATTGGATTAGCGATAGAAGCCGAGTTGTTTTCGATTTAACCAAAAATATTTTCGATTCTGTATTAATAAAAATAGCAGACAGTAAATATTTATGGTATTTAAATATACATCATCTTGTTACAGATGCTACTACTTCAACAATTCTTTATAAAAGTACATTAGAAAATTATTTTTCTATTTTAAAGGGTGATAAAATTAGTTTTTCACTTCCACCCTATTCCAATTATCTAGCATTCGAAAAAGAACAATTATTTATTAATCAAAATAATGAAGCCAAACAATATTGGGAAGAAAAGACAAAGTCGCTAAGTAAACTTCCTGAGTTATATGGGAAGAGAACAACAGCTTTAACAACCAAATCGGAACGGGTTTCTATTACTTTGGATTCTAGAAGATCACAAAAAATAAAAGAAATAGCTGCAAGACAAGATATTAGGTCTTTCACACCTAATTTGACTCTTTTTAACATTTTTTCGACTTTATTATTTACTTATTTATATCGCATTAGTGGCCAAAAACAACTTGCAATTGGAGTACCAGCACAAAATAGACCTTCAAAGGGTTTTAAAAGGACGCCAGGCCTTTTTATAGAAATTTTTCCGTTAGTTTCCTCAATAGTCGATGATGATAGTTTTCTAACGGTACTAAACCGCACAAAGATTGATACAAATAATTATTTAAGATATGCCCAGCCCGGATTGGTAACACGCGAAATAAACAAAAGTTTTAATACTATATTAAACTTTATAAATGCAAAATTTGAAGATTTTGAAGGTATCCCTGCGAAATCTAAATGGATACATCCAAACCATTGCGACCCTGCACATCAATTACGTTGTCATGTCTACGATTTTGATGATTCGGGTGAGATTATGGTGTATTTTGATTTAAATGAAAGTGTATTCAATTCAGAGATGAGAACAAATGCACCTGAACATTTTTTGAAAATTATTGATGCTTTTATAAATGATGTAAATCAGCCGATAGCTTCCGTTGACATAGCAACAGATGAAGAAAAGGAAAGCCTATTAGTGGATACCAAGAATGATATTTTAGATTATTCTATTATCTCAGATTTCGAATCTCAAGTTGCTAAAAATCCAGAAACGATAGCCATACGGTTTAAGAAGCAAAAATTCACATATTCTGAAATCAATAATAAAGCAAATCAGCTTACTAATTATTTAGTAAAATTAGGAGTTAGAAAAGGTGACAAAGTTGCTTTACATTTAGAACGCAGTACTAATTATATTACAAGTGTTTTAGGCACATTAAAACTAGGGGCAACTTTTGTCCCAATCTCTTCTGAGCAGCCTAAAGAAAGAGTACAATACATACTGGAAGATTCTAATTGTAAAGCTCTTATTTCGAACACAAAGCTATCAAGCAAGTTAGTATCAAAAAAAATTGATATAATTAATTTAGATAAATCTACTGAATATATTGAAAATCAATCGATTACATACAAATCACAAGTTTCAGAAATAGATGCTATAGCGTATATCATCTACACTTCTGGGTCAACCGGGAAACCCAAAGGTGTGATGATATCGAATGCCTCATTAGCCAACTATATAAATTGGTCTAAAGGTTATTATACACATAAAGATTCTTATATATTTCCTTTATGCACTTCAATAGGATTTGACCTAACAATAACTTCTACATTTTTGCCATTAGTTACGGGAGGTGAACTTATAATATATACGGAAAGTTCAAACGGACCCGATATATCGATATTACAGGTAATTGAAGATAATTTGGTAAACAGTATTAAGCTGACACCATCGCATTTAGCCTTGATCGAAGGTAGCGACATGAGCAAGTCAATATTAAAATTAATGATTGTTGGCGGTGAGGACTTTAAAACTTCATTAGCCAATAGTATTCAAAATTCAGTAGGAGATAATTTAAGAATATTTAATGAATACGGTCCTACTGAGGCCACCGTTGGCTGCATAGTAAGCATGTATAATTCTAATTTACACATTGGAACATCTGTGCCAATTGGTATGCCGATAAAGAATATGTCGGTTTATGTTCTAGACAGTTATCATAATTTAGTGCCAAGGGGCGTAATTGGTGAATTATATTTAGGTGGAAGTGGATTAGCCAAAGGGTATATCCAAAATACAAAACTAAGCAATGAGCGGTTTTTGGTAAACCCTTTTCAACAAAACGCCAAAATGTATCGCACGGGTGATTTAGTTAGATTTAATGATAGCGGTGAGCTTGAATATCTTGGTAGAGTTGATGAACAAGTAAAACTTAATGGTTTTCGAATAGAACTTGCAGATATTGAAGCCAATCTAAACCAACACCCCAAAATAAATAATGTAGCTGTTGTTCTCATGGACTCAGAAAAAAAGGAAGAATCCAAAGAAGTAAACAACTGCAAAGAATGTGGGCTTCCATCATCATACCCGAATATAGATTTTGATGATAACAATGTTTGCCATTTGTGCAATTCATTTAAGGGGTATAAAGAGAAAACTGATAAATATTTTAAAACAGAAGAAGATTTAATACAATTACTTACTTCTAAAAAAGATGCTAATCGTAAATATGATTGCTTATCACTATTAAGTGGTGGAAAAGATAGTACCTACGTATTAGCAAGACTTATCGATATGGGGCTTAATGTCCTAACATTTACTCTTGATAATGGATATATTTCCGATCAAGCAAAGGCCAATATTACAAGAATTACAGAGAAATTAGGTGTCGACCATATTTATGGAGAAACGCCACACATGAACAAGATATTTGTTGATAGTCTCCACCGACACAAAAACGTCTGTAACGGTTGTTTTAAAACAATTTATACACTTAGTACAAAAGTTGCCTTAGAAAATAATATTCCATTTGTGGTCACAGGTTTATCAAGAGGTCAATTTTTTGAAACGCGTCTCTCAGAAGAACTTTTTTGGGATGAAGATGTAAATGAAACTACAATTGATGATACTATTCTTGAAGCAAGAAAATTGTATCATCAAGAAGAAGATGCAGTTAAAAACCTCTTAGACACTTCCATGTTTGCCTTGGACAGTACTTTTGACAAATTACAATATGTTGACTTTTACAGATACAGTGATGTTAGCCTTACTGAAATGCTTGTCTTTTTAAAAGAAAAAGCAGGCTGGGTAAGACCTACAGATACTGGTCGTTCTACCAACTGTTTAATAAATCAGGCCGGAATACATGTTCATAAAAAAGAACGTGGATATAGCAATTATTCTTTTCCGTATAGTTGGGATGTACGTTTAGGACATAAAAATAGAGACGAGGCCTTAGAAGAAATCAATGAATACATTGACGAGGATGAAGTACATCGAATGCTTGATGAAATAGGTTATAACAAATCTGATTTAGATAATAATAAAAAGCAATTGATAGGTTTTTATACATCAAAAGAAAAAATTCCTTCTGTAGATTTAAAACTCCATCTCGCTAAACAATTGCCTGAGTATATGCTTCCATCTAAGTATAAACATTTAAAAGAGATGCCCTTAACTAAAAATGGTAAAATAGATAAAAATGCACTGCGAGCTCTTTCCGACATACAATTGGAATCGGACGTGGTATATGTTGCACCTACAAATGAAATTGAAGAATTGGTTGAAGGCATTTGGAAAGAAGTTTTACAAATGGATCAGATTGGAATACACGATAATTTTATATCATTAGGCGGACATTCATTAGCGGCAATTAGAGTAACAGCACGAATTAATAGTGAATTACAAACTAACTTTGCATTAAATAAAATTTTCGAGTTACCAACAATACAAGAATATGCGGTATATATTGAATCGCAATTAATGGAATTATTACAACAATAATTGACAATGAATTTCAAGGGTACACAAATACAATTTAATACTAAATGGATAAGGTTTATGGCCTTGTTCATGAGTATATTGTATTTAACGAATCCCATTCATCGGCCTTTAAATATGGCAGTGCATGAAATACTTGTTCTTTTTGAATCCCCGAATAAAGTAATAGGTCATGAAAATAATTTTGCTGAAAATGCTACAGAAAGCATTGAACACCAGCATGAAGGAATGCTATTAGAATCTGGACATACTCTTGTAGATTTTATTACTCAATTTTTCGAAATATCTAATGATCAAGAATCCTCGAATAAAACACTTCAAAAAATAGTTAAGATTGACAAACATATTGTGTATTTAGAGTATGAAATTCAATCTTTTCAAATAATAAATCATTTAAATATTTTCTGGTTCCCACAACAAAAATCTGATAAGGGTTACCTCATTGAAAATATTGAACCTCCACGCCTACTCTAGACTAGAGTGATTAGCAAGTTTCAAAACTATGCTAAAAAATAGCATTATTTAATAATCAAAAATAAACCGACGTAAAAAACGCTTCTAGTGGTTTTACGTCTCATAATATTCTATAAATGAAAAATTATATCATTTACATCGTACTTTCTTTTGTCTTTATGGCAAGTTTAAGTGCACACGAATTATCGGGTACAGTTACAGCAGAAGATAGTAAACCAATTGATGGAGTTGGCGTATACAATAAAACTACAGGTGGATATACCTACACCAATGTATCCGGGTATTTTGAATTGGACGACATATCGGTTGGTGACCGCATATTTTTCTATAGCCTCGGTTACAAAACGCATGAATTAACTGTTCAAGAATCGCAATTAGACAGTAATATAAAAGTTATTCTTAAAGCGGCTGCAGTGTCTTTAGACCAAGTAGTGTTAGTATCAAAAGTGAATGCGCTGAGTAACTTTGTTAATGTTGATGTAAAAGCTAATCCCGTGAAATCTTCACAAGAAATTCTACGAAAAATTCCTGGATTAATAATTGGTCAACACGCAGGTGGTGGAAAGGCAGAACAAATCTTTTTAAGAGGATTTGATATTGACCATGGTACAGATATCGCTATAGATGTTGATGGTTTACCTGTAAATATGGTTTCTCATGCACATGGCCAAGGTTATGCTGATATGCACTTTATTATCCCTGAAACTATTGACAATATTGATTTTGGCAAAGGAGCGTATTATGCTGATAAAGGAAATTTTAATACGGCTGGTTATGTTGGGCTCAAAACTAAAAAGAGTATTGATGATAACATGCTTTCAGTTGAAGCAGGTATGTTTAACACACTTCGAACTGTTGGTATGTTGAAATTGTCTGAAGGTGAATTTAGCAATGCTTACATTGCCTCGGCATTAACATTGACGGATGGTGCTTTTGATTCGCCACAGAATTTTAACCGCTTAAACATTATGGCACGATACAATTATAATAATCGTGAAGACCAAGATTTAAGCCTAACCCTATCTCATTTTCAAAGTAAATGGGATGCTTCTGGGCAAATTCCGCAACGCGCTGTCAATCAAGGTTTAATAGGACGATTTGGTGCGATTGACGATACAGAAGGGGGTAATACCAGTAGATCTAACTTTTTAGTAAATCATACACGTCAACTAGATGAACATTCAAGAGTAAAATCCAAAGCCTATATTTCAAAATATGACTTTGAACTATTTTCGAATTTTACATTTTTCTTGGAAGACCCTGTAAATGCAGATCAAATTCGTCAAAAAGAAGATCGAACAATTATAGGAGCGGAAACGGCTTATGAGCATTCAATACATGTAGGTGATCACGATTCACAACTAAAATATGAAGCAGGAATTGGATTTCGATATGATGATGTTAATGATGTGCAACTATCTAGAACTAAAAACAGAAAAGAGCTTCTAGAACGTTTGGCTTACGGTAACGTAGACGAAACAAATGGTTATGGTTTTTTCAATCTTACTTATAAGAAAAACAAGTGGACAATTAACCCTGGGTTGCGTTTAGACTATTTTAAATTCGATTATGAAAATTTACTTACAGAAACTTACGATAGTAAAAGTCAAGACAAAC
Organism: Flavobacteriaceae bacterium EG-1; assembly: GCF_009649685.1. GTDB lineage: Bacteria > Bacteroidota > Bacteroidia > Flavobacteriales > Flavobacteriaceae > Aurantibacter_A. Next base: position 398,723 of record NZ_WJPK01000001.1, on the reverse strand, counting down.
TTTTTTTAGGCCCAAAATTAAATGTGTTATTTGCTGCCTCATCTGCTGTACAGCTCTTTGGTAAAACTGGAGTTGGTTTCCATTCGAATGATACTAGAGTTGTTATTGCTAATGATGCCGATGAAATTCTACCAGCAGCTTATTCTTTTGATGTTGGTGGTATATTTAAGCCAACGAACAAAATTGTAATTAATGCGGCTTTATGGAATCTGTTTTTAGAGCAAGAATTTGTTTATGTAGGTGATGCTGGTATTGTAGAACCTAGTGGCAAAACAAGACGTTATGGTGTAGATTTCGGCGTTCGTTATCAATTAACAGATTGGCTTTATGCAAATGGTGATATTAACTACACCTATGCACGAAGTACTGAGGAGCCTGCTGGTGCCGATTATATTCCATTAGCGCCAGACCTTACTTCATCTGGTGGATTATCTTTTAGAGATTTAGGAAATTTATCTGGAGGAATTAACTATCGCTATATCAAAAATCGTCCAGCTAATGAAGATAATTCTATTGTAGCTGAAGGCTATTTTGTTACCGATATGAATCTTAATTATGCCTTGAATAATTGGACATTCGGAGTTATCGTAGAAAATCTTTTCGATACGGAATGGAATGAAACGCAATTTGCAACGGAAAGTAGATTGTTCAATGAAACTAATCCGACAGAAGAGATTCATTTTACACCGGGTATTCCATTTTACTTAAGAGGAAAAGTTTCGGTAAGATTCTAATTCTGTACTTTTGATTAAAATTTGAAAGTGCATTTTAAAGAAAATATCATAGCGCTAGCAACAGCTTCAGGTGCTGGTGCAATTGCAATTATACGCTTATCGGGTGAAGATGTAATTTCTTTAGCCGATAAGCATTTTAAATCTGTACGGGGTAAAAGCTTAGTTCAACAAAAAAGCCATACCATTCATTTAGGTCATATTATTGATGGCGAAAAAACCTATGATGAAGCTCTGGTCTCCGTCTTTAAAGGTCCAAATTCTTATACGGGTGAAAATATAATTGAAATTTCTTGTCACGGATCTCCGTTTATTCAACAACAAATTTTACAATTATTTCTTTCCAATGGATGCAGAATGGCTCAAGCTGGTGAATTTACACTACGTGCCTTTCTCAATGGAAAAATGGATTTAAGTCAGGCTGAAGCTGTGGCGGATTTAATTGCATCAGAAAACGAAGCGAGTCACCAAATTGCAATGAATCAAATGCGTGGTGGATTTTCTTCGGAAATAAAAAAACTACGAGAACAGCTTTTAAATTTTGCTTCATTAATTGAGCTAGAACTTGATTTTTCTGAGGAAGATGTAGAATTTGCCGATAGAACAGCATTTGAAAATTTGCTAATGCATATTGAACAAGTTCTTAAAAACTTGATTGATAGTTTTGCAATTGGTAACGTAATTAAAAATGGAATTCCAGTTGCTATAATTGGGGAGCCTAATGTTGGAAAATCTACACTTTTAAATGCCTTATTAAATGATGACCGGGCTATTGTTTCTGAAATAGCGGGTACTACTAGAGACACCATTGAAGACGAAATTGCTATAGGTGGTATCGGATTTCGATTTATTGATACAGCAGGAATTCGTGATACGGCCGATGTTGTAGAAAGTATTGGAATTAAAAAAACGTTTGAAAAAATTGAGCAAGCACAGGTAGTTGTTTATTTAATTGATAGCACCGAATTAAGTGCCGATAGACTTTCTTCCTTAAAAATAGAAATCTCAAAAATTAAAAATAAACACCCGCAAAAACCCTGTATAGTAATAGTCAATAAAATAGACCGATTAGATTCTAAACGAAAGACTGCTATTCAAAACCAATTACCTGAGGCTTTATTCTTATCTGCAAAAAACAAAATTGGTCTTGAAGAATTAAAACAAAAACTACTTGGTTTTGTAAATACGGGTGCACTCCGAAATAATGAAACTATTGTCACCAATAGCCGCCATTACGATTCGCTTTTAAAAGCCTTATCTGAAATAGAAAAAGTACGTTTAGGCATGTCGGAAGATTTACCTAGTGATCTATTAGCCATCGATATTCGCGAGGCCCTACACTACTTGGGTGAAATTACCGGTCAAGTTACCAATGATGAATTGCTAGGTAATATCTTTGCGAATTTTTGTATCGGGAAGTAATAAGGTCAAACAACGGCAATCAACATCCCATTAAAGTCTAATTGTCAATAACTTACATCAATATTTATGATTTTTCGTTTCTTTTAATAACATGATATTTGTACATTGTTTGGTGCTCATGTGTGTCTTTTCGAGCTGCACTACTGCCTGCTAAAATTATTCCTTTGTCATAAGCTTTTTTCAATGCTAAATCTATTTCTTGGGCTCTCCAAATAGCCAACATATTAAGTGTATTCCCTCCTCCTACAACTATAGCATCTACGTCCAATAAAATTTCTTCGAACGATTCTTTTAGTCTTGATGAGTTAATCCATACTTCCATAACCCTTGGTTCAATATTTAAATCTGAACATAGTTCATACCAATAATTAATGTAGTATGGGCTGTCAGTGGTAGCGGTTGGCAAAAAACAGAGAATAGGTTTTTCTTTTTTCGTTAATTCAGCAGTATACTTAATAAATTCCTGGTTTATCTACTTTCCATAAACGAATAGTGTTTTATCCTTCTGCCCTTGAAGAATAAAGAAAGAGAAGAAAACTAGTACGCATATAATGTTTTTCATTATAAATTGTTACAGGGTTTATATCGTATCCTTTATTTAGAATTTATGTTGCGGTAATAAAAATAAATTTTTCATCGTTTAGTTGTAATATTGTTTATGACCTAATATTTTTAAAATATACACAATCTCATTTCTTATAATAAAATGTATTGAATATTTGAATTGACTAAAATGTATCCTCCGGACTTGTCTATAGTAGAGTTGTATTAAATAAGGATTAGCTTTTAAATATTCTAATTGTAATTTAAAATCGTCATTAAATTCATTTTCTAAATTTTTTGCACGATAGTAGCATTGAGCCGTTATTAAATCCTTTTCAGAATCCTTAGACATTCTGATTTTATAACCCATTTCTTGCCATTACGTCTTCAATTGAGGAAAATTCAATTTCATTGTTCTCAAATTTATTCAACATATCATCCATCATTTCCGTATATTCCTTTGAAGGAACCTCTAGTTTTTTGGCCTGTTCTATAGCCAAATATTCTAAATAGTTTTTAAGACTTCTGTTCTGTCTTTTAGCTTCGGCCTCTAACGCTGAAACAACTGTTTCATCTAAATGTAATTCCTTTCGTAACATAACTATAAAATTTATATACGTACAATATACGTATAAAAAACGTAAATAAAAATACTATTTAACTTTTTGTGTTATGTGTTTATCACAAAAAGCATTATCCCCTTTCTGGTCTTCATCCCAAAATAAAGCTTCAAATAATTTACAATTTCTTCTTCCTTGATACATGAGGTATCTATATAAAGTTGGTTTGGATTTGATTTCACATAATTTCATAATTTCAATTATAGATAAACTTTTTGTTTCATTACGATAATAAGTTATTGCTAAAATTGCTTTTTTCTTTGCTTCCTTAGATAAGCCTCTTTTTCTTCCAAACTTTACCTCTCTTTGTCGAGCACTTTCCTGACCAGCTAATGTTCTTTCAATAATTATATTCTTTATTTGAACTTTAGAGTACTGGACGAAGGCTTTTCATAGGAGGTTTTGTTGGCAACTGGCTTTTTTCTTTTTCATGAAATTCCAATTACATATGAGGTCATAGCCTTAATTTTCGTTCCTTTTGCTCCTTGAAAAACATAAAAATCTGAAAACGCATATTTTTTCCCGTCTTGCATTTTCAATATCCCGTTTACAGCTCCTTCTTTTCCGTGAGATAAAATTTGCTCAAGAACTAATTCGCTTACTTTTTCGGATTTCATTTTTTCCAACTCCACGATAAATTTTTCTTTCCCTTCGATTTTTTTGTCGCCAATTATATTCCAAACAATATCAACGGTTACACTTTCTGTTAAAAATGCCACATCTCCTTTTGCAAAGGCAATGTTGAATTCCTTTAAAAATTCCATTTTAGGTGAATTTCCGCAATTTGGGCTTGAAACAATTTTTGTCATTTTAAAGAATTCTTATTTTCTGTACTGTTTTTTTTCAGAATGTTGCACAACGGTTTAGCTCGTATGTTTGGTTCTTAGTTTGAATATACTATAATTTATATAAACAAAGGAGAGGGATTAAGTGGTTGGGATAGAAACTAAATAGAGATATCGTCGCTTAGGTTTACACTCTTCCCAAGCTAATGCTTTAAAGCATTAGCTTGGATACTTAACAACAGGCTTAAATAGAAGGGACAGCGAGGTCTCGGCTAGATACATTTAGATGATATCGTTTCATAGGTTTTCCGCCCTTCTATAATTTTCTTAGAATCTGAACAGTACCTAGATCCTAAAAGTGTAGAGATCGAATCAAATGCGAGCAAAGATGCTAAAGAGAATTCTAGCTTTAAAAAATAGGATATGGAAAAGTGTTTAAAACAAAGTTTAGGTATTGATGTTTCTAAGTTGAATTTATCATTGTCATTAGGTTTTCTAAGTGAAGGGCTAGTTAAGGAGTTTAAGTCTCATCCAGATGTTTCTAATGATGTTTCTGGTTACAAAGTGCTTTTACAATGGTTAAGCAAATCGGTTGATAGTAATGTTGAATTGTTGGTGGTCATGGAAGCTACAGGGGTTTACCATCAGGGTATTGCTCATTATTTACATAAACAGGGTTACGCTGTTAGTGTAATGCAGTCAGGTCGTGTAAAGCGTTATGCCCAGAGTTTGGACCAACGATCAAAGACTGATGCTTTAGACAGTAAAATGCTAAGCATGCTTGGTCTTGAGAGGTCTATTCGCCTTTGGCAACCACCCAGTAAAGAACTACAACAATTAAAAGCATTGAGCAGAGAGCGAAGTTCTTTGTTAAAGGATAGAACGATAGAGAATAATCGCCAAGGGGCTATTGAATCGAGTGTTTATAGCAATTCTAAAGCCTTGAAAAGACATAAGAATAGACTGAAGCTGTTCAATAGTCAGATAGAACTAATAGAACAAGAAATGCAAGAACTTACCTCTAAAAATGATGTATTGAAAAGGAAGCTAGGTTTTATGATAAGCATTCCCGGAATTTCCTATATTTCTGCAGCTACAGTTATTGGAGAGACCTTAGGTTTTGAATCGATAGTGAATGCAAAACAATTGACAAGCTATGCAGGTTACGATGTTGTATTACGTGAATCGGGGAATTTCAAAGGAAAAACAAGGATCAGCAAAAAGGGGAACAGTCATATCAGGGCCGCCTTGCATATGCCATCGATGACCTGTGTACGTTGTAACCCGACTTTAAAACAATTCTATAACAGACTTAAGCCGAACAAAGCAAAGCCGTTGGTGGCGCTCGTAGCGGTGCAAAGGAAACTATTGATATTAATGTACACTTTGTGGAAGAATGAAGAAAATTATGATGCTGAATTTGAAATAAAAAAGCAGCAAAAGTATGAAGCCTTTGCTGCGCAGGATAACAACTTGATAAATCAACTTGTTTCCTAAAATTATTAAAGAAAAAACTTGTTTTTTGACACAGTACCTAAGTGTAGTGCGGAGGTAAGGAAACTTTTCGTTTCCGTCTGCCGACGCAGCTAAAGCTTATTGTTTTGCTTTTTCTTTGTTTTGTTCAAAGCTAAATCCATAAGATTTAGCGGCATTATAAATATACACAGACCTTTTGGTTTTGCCCTAAAGTCCGCATTACGTTTAGGCATTGTTACCAATAGTTATTTCCCGTCATACTTGAAAATAGCTTTTCCAGCATCAGACTCCAACCATTCTTTTGGATTTTTCATTACTTCCGCTAAAATTTTCTTTTCCTGTTCTTCGCTTGGAATGGCTAAGCTATTAATACCTTTTATTCTATTGCCTAGGAACGCATTTAAAGTTTGATAGTCAAACCGTTGTGGGATACTAAATTTGCCGCCAAGTGAGGATATAGCACAATCCATTGGGGGAAGGTTACTACTTTCATCTTTCAAAACACTCCAAAACATGAACTGGTTGAATTTTCCATAAATAATCAACGTACTTTCATCATTTGTAGATGAAATTATTGTTGAGTCCATTGTTCTCAACAAATAGGAATACACTTTGTCAATTCCAGTTGTATTATCTCCGACGTAGTGGGTGAAATAAAGAAAATTATTGTTGCAGGTCTTTGGATAAATCCCATCTGTCAAATATTGTCGCCATTCCTTTTCGGCAGTCATTAGTTTTGGATAATACCATTTTGATTTTAAATCATCCATTTTACTATTTAAGATTAAAGAACGCCACAAGAAGGAAATTGTAAAATAGTATAAGTCTTTAGTGTAAGTAAGTTCTTTTTTCCCTTTATGAAAGGGGTGGAATATGTTCTCTGCAAACCATTTTTCTCTAATAGAAAACTCTTGTTCTGCTTTTTCAGATAATAAATAAAGTTTTATAGCATCTTGACGACGTTTGTTGGGTTCAAGTGCTGTTCTAAAGTATTTTGAACCAGTTCTTTTGTGATAATTGACAACGAATTTTGGGAAAATATGACTTTCCTTTAATTCCGTTTCAATTTTGTATAATTCACAAATACCTTTCAATTAATATGTTTTTATAATGGCTTATGCTCTTCGAATTTTTTCTCCAAGATTGTAATTCTATCTTCAAAGTTTGTTATTGATATAATTATTGGTAACGGTTTTGCATAAGAAAAGTTGCGTGTTTGTGCGCGGCGATTTTCCGTAGGAAAATCAGAAGCAAACAAGCAAAGCAACGACCACTATGCAAGCCCAAAATAGGAATTTTTTTTATGCGTTGTTAGCTTTTAGTGCGTTTTTCACGTTTCTATTTTATTTTTCAGGCGGGTTTTTAATTCCGTGTTTTATGTTTTATTCAGCTTGATTTTCATTCTGCAAACTTGCTCAAATTCCGTGTTTTTATTAAGTCAGATTTCGAGTAAGTAATTCTGCTTTTCAAATCAGATTTCAATTCCGCAAACGAGATATAAAGTCAGACGTAATTCAATTCAGAGTTTGAGTGATTATAAAGCGTATTTTTCAAAATTCGGCAACATAGTTTTTCGGTTTTACTTTCTTAAAACTCAAAAAAAAATCGAAAAATAAATTAGCTTTTTTAATTCCGCAAACTTGCTCGAGCATTAAAGCTAACGGTTTAGCTATGAACAGTACGGGAGCAAACTGGCGTTTGCTTTCCGCCACGCACATAGCGAAATCTTTTTGTTTTGATTTATTTTTTCTGTCCAGAGCAAAATCCAAAAGATTTTGCGGTCTTCATAAAAATACGCAAACCATTCGGTTAAACCTTAACCCCGTATTGTTTATAGGTTTTGTTGTACACAGTTATTTTTTTAGAGTTTGCTTGAATTCCAATATCTCCCACAAATATATTTCGTTAAGATATTCGTTGTACTCATTTTCTCTTTTGTACGCAATGTCTTTTTGAGCTTTCTCTAAATGGTCTTTTGCTAATGCTATTTCTCCTAATTTTTCGTAGCATTTTGCCAGACCAAAATTAGCCTCACAAATATGTTCGGATTGAGATAAAGCACGTTTAAATTCCGAAACTGCTTTTTGATAATTCCCAAGTTCGTATTCGCAAAGTCCTAGATAAACAAATGTTTGAACGTCCGCCCAGTCCTCTTTTTCGTTTGCTACAGTAAGGTTAAATGATTCTATTGCTTTTGTGTATTCCTTTTTGCCAAAGTAGCATTCGCCTTTTAAAAAGTCGATGTTTTCGCCCCATGGTGCATCTACAACGTTCGGGGTCAAAGTATCAAGCCTTTCAAAATCCATTAACGCTCCGTCGAATTGTCTTAAAAATCGAAGTTTCATATAACCTCGATATCCTAAATGAAGTTCTGGGTCTAAGTCAACCGCTTGGTTCAAAAGTTCAAACCCTTTTGCATGATTGCCATATTTATTGAAGGCAACGGATTGTTCAAAATATGCATTTGAATAATCGGGATACTGTGCTTTTAAATTCTCGAACATTCTTTGTGATAGTAAAGTGCCTTGCGAATGTTCTGCCAGACTAAATCGTTTCTCTTTAGATGACAGCAATACGAAATACAATACACCTAATATGAATATTAGGAATATTGATGAGAATAATATTTTAAGAATTTTCAGAAATATTTTCATGACTTAAAAAATATCGGTTATATGTCCGTTCTCAATTTTGAAATTGATGAAATAGTAACTATCATATTTTTTCTCTTTTTTAGTTTCTACATACCAATTGTCCAGTTCTCCGACCAATGAAATTAGATAATTTATATTGGATTGGTCAAATTCTGTCGGTTCTAGATTTTCGTTTATTGACTTTGCTCTGAAAAGTCCAATTTCTCCATTGCAGTTGACAACAAAACGTATTGAAATGTTACCATTCTTTAAGCCAAATGAAGTTTTATTTTGTTGAATAATTGGTAAGAGTTTGTTTTTTATTGCTTTTTTTCCACCATTATAGTCAGTCGAAACCATGTAGTATTGGACGACTCTGTCTTCATTGCAAAGGTTTAGCTCAATTTCATCAATATCCTTATCATAACTAATGGTCTCAATTTTCGAGTTTAAATAATGCTTAAGCATGAAAAAAATTCCGATTGCTAATACTGCGGTAGTTAACAAAAATATATTCCAAAAATTTTTCAATTTAATGTTTGGTTAAGAAGTTCTTGCATAATTGTGTACAACGTCTCGGCTATGAGTAGTTGCGTGGTTTTGCGATTAACTTTGCAAGTACATACCAAGTTAGAAATTCCGCAGGAGTTTCCAAAATAGGCGAGAACTAGCAATTACTTATAGCCATTGTTGTGTGTAGTGTTTCATTCCGAATATTCTTTTAATACTTTCACAATCTTCTTTTCCACAAAGTCCTTCATATTCTTAGCTTCTTTAAATATTTTTGGCGGACTATAATCGTGAGCAAAAACACAAATTGAGTTATTGTCTAAATCATAGAGCAACTTATCTCCGTCTCCATAGTTCCAAAATTCACCTAATGTTAAAAAATTTCTATTCTTAATTTTTATCTGCTCAATTTCGTCAAAGTCAATACGAAGTGTTTCAAATTCGAAATTGGATATATTTAGAAAGAACGTTTTAAGCTCTTTTGAAATTGAAATATTTAATTCTTTTTCCTTACGGTCTATTTTTTCAATATCAACCGTGCTTTCTATTACCGTCGACTCATCGTAAGATTTTGTCAACTGTTTAAGTAATTTTGGATATTCCTTTTCTAAAAAACTATATTCTTCTTGTATTTTTTTTCGTTTTTCCTTTCTTTTTTCATCTTCTCTTTTGCAGTATTCTTCAAATTCTATTTCGTACTCTTTTTCGTAAATATTGGAAACCGAAATGCTGATGTTTTTAGATTCCAACCATTCAACTACATATTTTTGAGCATAAAAAATATTCTGTATATCTGAATTGCTTTGTTTGGGTTTTATTCCAAGAAATTTTGCTCTACCACAATTTTTTTCAATACTTTTCTTATTGTTTTTAAACCAATATTTCCATTCTGAAGCACTTAATTCACCTTCAGCTATTTTTTTAAAAACTTCTATTATTTCTGTTTCCATATGATTATTTAGAGAAAGTGAGTTTACATTACACACAACGGTTTTGTGTATGGTTAGTTGCGTGTTTAAGCAACTAATTTAGTAAACAAAAACGAACGCGAGAAAATTCCGAAGGAATTTTCCAAATAAGCAACGACCAAAGCAATTAATTATACACGTTGTTGTACACAGTTTTATATTTATTCTTTTAATGGAATTCCATATGCTCCGCTTTTCGAAATTCCTTTAGCATAGGATATTTTGGTGTCCAAATCCATTTTTAAATATTCAGTTCCTTTTATTAAAATTCGGACAATGTTGTCTTTCCAGTCAATTTTTATATCATTTTCAACAAGGTCATTTATAATCGAATACTCATTTTTATATTCACTTAATAATGGTGGTGCATAACCTTGGTCGTGATTTATATAAGCCTCAATTTCGTTACTATCATCAATTAAAGTTCCACGAGAACATATAAATCCGTCAAATTCTATTTCGTCTCTATTGTCAGTTATGTCAATAACATAAGCCCAAACTGAATGAATGTCTCCTTGAACTAGAACACATTTATTGATTTCGTAGTTATATTCCGACTGCAATAATGCTTCATCCATAATTATAAGATTTGAAAGATGATAATAGCAATTAAGATTAAGAAAAAGTAGAACAAAACTCCAGCAATTTGAGCAGTTCCAGCTTGTTCCATTTTCTTTTCAAAACCAAACTTTTTGAATCGGTCATATTCAATTTGATTCGCACTTTTTGAATTCAACCGTGAATTTGGATTCACAGGAAAAATAAAAAAATTAAACCATTCCTCTTTTGTAAGTGGTATGGATTTTCTTTTTTCTTTATTTAACTCTTCTTTGTTCAGGCGTTCTCTTAAATTGTGTACAACGATAACGGCTAATTGCAGTTGTGGCCTAAACCACCATTGCATTTAGCCCATGTTGTATGGTGTTTTTTTAACTCCTTAAAGTTAAAAAATAAATGAACAGGTTTTTGACCCAAGCATTAGCTAGTATTACCTTTATTTAACGTCCTGCCACAAACTATTGTATATGGACAAGGATATGTACAGTAGTGGGTGGCTGCAACTAGGCATTCAAAATTATTATCGGTTGAAGCTTCCTTAAAATAACTTGACTTTGTCCAAAATTTTAACGACCTTCTACAAGTTCTTAATAACGTGACAACGTTTGGAGTATTTAACACTCCACGATGACAAGCGATAAGAACTTGAAATCCATTTTCATGGATAATCTTCCCGATAAAATCTTTGAATTTCACCTTGCAATACTACACAACAGTGGCGGTAAAAAAAGAACAAACTTGGTCAAAAAATTGCAGTACAACGTTGTTGTGTATGATTAGTTGCGTGTTTTAAGCACTAAAGTTAGCAAATAAAACACAGATAGAAAGTCCGCGAGGACTTTCGTAAATTGGCTAAAAACAGCAATTAATTATACACGGTGTTAGCCTTAGTTATTATTCGGTAATTTCTTCAAATATTCCATTTTCATTACGCTCAAAACTTGTTCCAATTTCAGATTCGAGTAAGTCGATAAACGAATCATCTCTGGATAAAATAGAACCAATTGAAACTAAACTAATATTTTCTGAATCTTCCATATATTCATCAGATTCGTCTCCTGATAAAATTCTCCAACCAGTATCTACATAGTCTCTTTCTTCATCTTTTTCCATTGGTTCCTCTCTATAAATATAATTTATTGGTGCATTTTCATACAATACTTTATTTGTAGCAAAACATCTATCATAATATTTGTCTACAAGATTGGGTTCAGATAATTCTAAATCGTGGTCAATTATGTGTTTATATTCAAATTCAATTTCGTCTCCAGCATATAATTCGTGAAGATAAAATGGATGATTGTCCAATGTTCCTTTAAATTTCTCCTCATTAATTTCGGTAATTTCAAGCCACATTCTTTCTGCTCCTGGATGTTCTGAATTAGAAGATTCAAATTCAAATGTGAGTTTTACAATATTACCAACTTTTAGATTTTTTAATATTTCTATGCTTGGTTTGTAAAATGTGTATTTGTTTTCTTTAGCTAATTTTTCAGAATCAGTTAATTTCCAACTTCCCATTTTATAACCAAGTGAATTTATTCTCCTTAAATCAAATTCCCATTTTTTATTTAATTTACAGAGTTTAATTACTTTTTTTACTAAATCATTTCCTTTTCTATCAACTATAATGTAATGCTCAACTAATTCTGATGAGAGATTTTCAAACGCAATTCCCCATTCATTATTTTCTATTAGTTCAATTCCCCTTTTTAGTTGTTTTTTTACTCCATTAATGACTTCTGAATCTTCTTCATTAGTTAATAATTCAGATTCTACATATTCAAAAAAGTCTTTTACTGCTTGTTTTCTTTTTCTGTTATTGAATATCATTTCTAGTTTTTTCTCTAATTAAGGCTAACGTGTTTGTGTATGATTAGTTGCGTGTTTAAGCAACTAATTTAGCAAATAAATACCGAATAGAATATTCCGCAGGAATATTCGTAAGTAGGCTAGAAACAAGCAATTAATTATACACGTTGTTACCTGCTGGCTTTTATTTCATTTCTAATTTTCTAATCCAATTCGGACAGTTAAATATGAACCATCATATTCAATTTCCGCAATATGTGATGTAAACGGATTTTTAATAATTCCGTGAACTTCTTCAACGTCAGATTCCGCAATATATCCAATTTTTTTTCCGTCGTGTTTCACTACGATTGCTCTATCCGAAAATTTATTATTTTTTTCATGTTTTAATTCCAACTCGTCATATTCCGCACAATAATTTAGGATATAATTTTTTCTACTTGCAATGTGAACTCCTGTTACCTCGTATTCTTCGTAAATTCCAGTTTCCGATTCAGATTCTGTATTCTCAAGTATTGTTTCATTTCCTTCATTCGCTCTAATTTCCGCAAGTAGCGCTTTTGAAGAGGCAATTCGTTCTTCAGTTCTTCTAATCAGTTCTGATGTCGGAACATAATCATCAGGTTTTTTATTAATTTCAGATTTCGGTTTTGGGTTCGGTTTGTTAGATTTTATTATAAAAATCAAACCTAAAATCACAATTCCAATTATAATGTATGTTAGCATCGTTTTTCAGCTTGCAGGTAACGGTCTAGTATATGAAACGTAGCGTGTAAAAAGACGCTAACTTTTCAGATTATACACGAGCCGAATTTTTAAATTTTATTTTTATTTTAATATTCTTAAAAAGCCAAATTTAAAAATTTGGCGGTCTTCGCAAATACACACAAACCTCTCGGAAAGCCTATATTAGCTATGTTTTATATACATTGTTGGCAACTGGCTTTTATTGGTCAAAATATCCACCGACTCCCATTGCAGACCAAAAGCTATATCTAATGTATTTATTCCGTCTTTTTTCTTCTGGAATTTCTCTAATCACTTGTTGCATTAAGCTTGGAATAAAATTCCTTCCTGCCAAATGCACTATTGTTATTTCGCAAATATGAATGTAGTTTGGAATTAACATTTTAAGAAACTCTGATAACGATTGTCTTTCTAATTTACTGCCTTTAAAATCAAGCTCAATGCTTGGTGCAAGTACGTCCGAGTTTGCAGCTAATTCGAAATCGTAGACTTCAACACCATTAAGTTGATGGTCCAAAGCATTTCTTAAATTTCTAATTACCGTCATAAATTCTAGAGTCGATTCAAGAAATTCGGTAAAACTGTCCTTTTCTCCATATTTTCCCCTTATTATCTCACAAAGTTTCGGAAAGTGAGATTGCTGAGTTAGTCCATCATTTGGATAAAAGATGGTGATAATTTTCATTAAAGTTTGCTCAATATGGTCTGCCTTTTGAAAGATTGTAGTACAGCGGTTTTTAGGATTTCCAATAGAAGGAATCGAATAGCTTACTGGTTTGTCCCTTTTCGATTCATATTCTGCCGATACTTCTTCTTCTTTCCTTAGGTAGCTATTTATCTCACTTTCTAGAATTGCTAATTCTTGAACCAAGTCAAGTGTTAGATTTAAAGCTTTCGGGATGTCAACAGACTCATCAAATTTACCCTTATTAAAAAGAGTGTTAGCAGTTAAGAAGACTTTAGAAACCATTTCAGATTCAGAGCCTTTGTCAATTATTAATTTGTGGATATTATTTGGTAGTTTGATGTTTGTTCTTTCTGGGTCAATGTCGTCAGCCATTATAAACTCATAAATAGATTTTTCCTTTAGAATTATCAATCTATCTCCGATTTTAATCATTTGCATAATAGCTCCATCTTCTTTTGTTCCGATGTCAGCCATTCCGCCTGATTCTCTTTTTCTATCTATTGGTCTTTTTTCTTTCATTTCTTTTCAGCTGCTTTTTTCAGCTTGTTGCCAACACATAAATATGTGCATGTTTTGTATTCAACACTAAAATACAATTTATTTATAGTAACCCAATATAAATAGGCCCTAAGTAATTTTAAGGGTATTGTTCATTTTGTATATCAATAGTGAATATTTATAATATGATATACAGAATGATAATACACTTTTTCTATTATTTAAATCATTTAATTTTAGGTTACTACTGACTTCAGTTATAAAAGATAATGTGATGTACATATTTTTTAAAGTACATTTAATCACTATTAAAGACTCGTATAAATACATATTCATAGAATTTGATTGAACAAAGAAACATATTAAGACAAATTACTGATATTCAAGTTCAGGCTGACAGACTTATAAAAGGTCAAGGCGATTTAACTGATATGGAGAATTTTGGGAGATATTCTTTAGAATTAAAGACATTTTTAACTGAGAATATACAGGATAACTTTATTTTAAAATACGATAATCAGATTCCAACTTTAGATCTAGACGAGGAAAGTGAAATTACCGATGGTTTTATTTACAGTATACTTTACTTTTTTGATGGTATACTAGGCGTATATTCCTTGGAGCAAAAAAAGAAGGCTAAAGCTATTAATGTTATAAGAGATATAAAAGGTAAATATGCCTCAGCGGAATTTATGCTAAAAAATTATTTTGATTAAGAAATTAAAGTTCAAATTAAGGATAGTATATGAATGACGAATTAAAGAAACGTCATTTAAAAGAACTCAAAAATTTCGGTTTATCCGTCTTTAACAATGAAAATGAAAAGATAGAACGTTGGCTAAGCAAACCTAATTATTCATTAAACAATTCAATACCCAATAGCTTACTTGATAATTTCGAAGGAACCGAACAAGTAAAAAGGGCGTTAAACAGAATTGAATATGGTAATATGTCTTGAGAAATAAATATCATTTTATTTGTTTCTAATTTATACCATTGTTAAGGTTATCAACAATTCTTGTCAACTAAAATCCTACCAAAAGCAAACATTGGGGTATACCTTATGTGAATCTTAAAGTCTCCTACCCCATATATTTACTAAGTTTGTTACTTACTGTATCTGCAAATAATGAACATTGAAGAACTAATAGGAAATTTTGACATTCTCGGGAAAAACCAAGATGCAGTAGGTAGTACATATAAAGGGATACTAACTTTATCACTAGACACAAATAACCGTATTGTTGCATTCTGGAATATTGGTAACAACCAAAACCAACAAGGAACTGGCTTTTTTAAAGATAATATCTTAGTAATCAACTTTAATTATATTGGAGATGACAATCTGGTTTACAAAGGTGTTGCAGTATATCGTTGTTTAACTAAAGATATTTTGGAGGGCTTTTGGTCCGAAGAACATGGAAATCCCTTATACCTAGGTTCTGAAAACTGTTTTAGAACACATAAGATTACTAATGCTATTAATTAGACGGCGTTTCTTGTCGCATGCTAAACTGTTTTTAATTCTTTTTTGGCCGCACTACGTTTACTTCGCTAAACGCCATTTTTTTCTTGGTTTACGAGAAAGTAGTTCATTGGCCTCTGAATCTCCAATGCACTTTTCTTTTTCAGAATCCCACTGTAACTTTCTTTTTAAGCGATATGAAATTAAACCTAAATGCATAGGTAGTGTCATCTTACGGGCATATGCTAAATTAGATTCTGGCTGTATACGAGACTTTACTGCATCTACAAAATTCTGTTGATGTCCAGGAGAACGAACTAAGGTTTTTGGCACTTCAGCAATATCAGTAAACGTTTCGCCATTGATTGTAATTTCACGGCTGCTATAATCACAAATTAAAGTACCCTTGTCTCCTTCAAAATATGCACCAATACTTCGGTCTGCTGCTCCAGGAACATTCGGTGGTTTACTAGTCCAATGAATTTTTAAATTCTCAAATTCGTAATCGATATCAATCCACTTTGGTGTATTAGCAATGCCATCGGCTTCTTCGCCACGAGCATCAATACTTTTTAAACCTTTGGGATTTAAGGCCCAAAAAGCGACATCTGCGATATGACACCAAAAATCAGCGAAAACACCACCTGAATAATCTAAAAAATATCTGTATGTAAAATGGCACTTCTCTGGAATATAGTCAACATAAGGGGCTGGGCCTAGCCACATATCCCAATTTAAACCTTTTGGTACCGCTATTGATTTTGGTTGACCCAAATTGGGTGTATCACCGCTTTTCCATAGACGTACTGTTTTAACAGTTCCTATAGCCCCAGACTTAATTATTTCTACAATACGATGGTAATTATCAGTAGCATGTATTTGATTACCCATTTGAAAAATACTTTTATTTTTCTCGAGGTTTTTAAGCATCATTTGACCTTCACTGATATTGTACGAAAGTGGTTTTTCACCATAAACATCTTTCCCAGCTTGAAATGCCAACGTTGCTATTTGTGCATGCCAATGATCAGGCGTTGCACATGTAATTGCATCAATATCTGGCCGGTCTAAAATGTGTCTAAAATCAGCGTAACCTTTTACGTTTTTTCCTGGTTGCAGTGTATCCATAGTTTTTAAACTACTTGCCAAATGAGATTCATCAACATCACAAAGTGCCACAACATCTACTTCAGGTAGATTAGCAAACCATTTCATATGATTATTACCCATGCCCCCAACGCCAATATGCGCTACTTGTAGTCGATCACTTGGCGCAACCTTAGTATATGCATATGGTAAAACCGTAAGCCCCATAAGCCCTAAGCTACTTTGTTTAACAAATTTTCTGCGGGATTGATTTTTTGTTGGCATGAGGCTGATTTTTGATTCAACTAAAAATAAGTATTCCAATCAACAAAAGCCAACTTTAAGTTATAAAGAGATCTATAAATTGAATGTTAAAAGAACCTCTAATTTTAATGTTCTTATGCAAGATTGCTCCCCTACTTGCCATTAAATCTATGTCCTTCATTGGTAATATTTTAAATTTTATATTATACCCATTTCTTTAGCCCTTTCTATAATTGCTGCATCATCACCTTTTTCGATTCCCAAAATTTGTTTAATAATCGATTTCCTTTTTTCAATAGCACTTAAAGAAAGCGGAATATATTCTATCAAATTTTTAGTTTTTACTCCCTTTGATAACTGTAAAATTATTTTTCGATCAATTGAGTCTAATTTTTGAAGGTTATCTAAACTCATTTGATTTTTTATCAATTTCATTACAGTTGAGCTATAATATGGCGGATTATAAATTACGTTGGTAATAGCTATAAGAAGATCATTTGAGTTAATATCTGTTTTTATCAACAAACCACTAGGGTTAATATCCTTTAAAATATTTTTGATTCTGAAATTATCATTTACCGCTGTTAGTACCATAATTTTTACATTAGGCAATTTCCTTTTAGCAAACATCGCTAAATCGTCACCGTCTATTATTTTACCTTTCGAGCTTTCTGGTATTTGAAGATCAACAATAACAATATCATAAGGAGTTGTTTCAGCAGATAATTCTATTTTAGTAATCGCAGAATCGCAATTACGAGCATCGTCAATTTCCAAAGTTTTTAAATCAGAATTCAAATTCTTGAAAATCTCCTTACACGCTTCAATTACAACTGGATGATCATCTACATGTAGAATTTTTATTTTTTTCAGAGAATGCAACTTTTAAATATTTAGTAAAGATTGAAAAATAAAAAGGCCAAAATAAAGAAATAACAATGCATTAATAATTATTAGCGAAGATTTAAATATTACTTATTCGAAAAACAGTTTTTAAAAGAATAGTTCTACATTGAGCAGAAACCAATTTGTAATTACATCTTTAACAAAAAACATTTAGTTTTAATCCTGCTAAGTTTAATTCATAATTTCATTATTATTTACTTGTGTGGAAATTAAATAATAATTCTTAAGATTAATTACGGTTTTACCGTAAAAACGATTGTTGTTTTTTTCTGATATGAGCTTATTGGTTTTTCAAATTAAGAGGAATTTTAATATCTATTGAAACTCCATTTTCACTTTTAAAATATGCAAGACCCCCTACGTTTTCAACTCTTGATTTAATGTTTTTTAGACCAATTCCTTTATTCAGATAACCTTTTTTAAAACCCACACCATTATCCAATATATTTAACTCTAATACATGATTAATTATTTGGAAATTAATTGTCACTATAGAAGCATTTGAATGCTTTAGAATATTGGTTATTGATTCTTGAATTACACGATAAACATTGAATTTTATTTCATCATCAATTGTTGACCATTTTATTTTAGCGTCACTATTTAAAGTATATTCAAGATTATTTGCGGTACATTGTTCAATTAATAATTGTTCAATAACCTCAGTAAAAGCATGGGAAGAAAAGGATAAATTTGGACTTAATCCATGTGAAATACTTCTAACTTCTTTCTCAAGATCAGATAGTTTTTCTACATACTTTGATCGATCAATTGCTTGTTGCTCAAAGTCTTTTTGGCTACTGCTATCTAAACCTAAACGTATCCCGAAAATTGTACCTAATAAACTATCGTGCAATTCTTTGGCTATACTCTCTTTTTCTATTCGCCGCCCTTCTTCTAAATTAATTTGTTTTATCAGCTTACTCTGATAAATAGATTCGGTCTTTTGTTTTATACTTTCAATTCGATAGTTAATAAATAACCATATGCCCGATGAAACCAATAGTACATAAAAAATCTTAGCCCAAACTGTTTCCCACCATGCAGGAAGTATTTTAATTACCAGCGAGGTTGGTGTTTTACTCCAAACCCCATCATTATTTGCAGCTTTTACTTGAAATGTATACTTGCCTGGATCAAGATTTGTATAGGTAGCACTAGTAGAATTTCCAACAAAATTCCAATTTGAATCAAAACCTTGCAACTTATAAGCATAATCCGTTTTTTCAGGTCTTGTAAAATTTATACTGGCATAATCAATCGTGAATACTGATTGTTCATAATTGAATTCAATGGCAGATGTTTGTGAGATTTCCTTTTTTAATAGGGTGTTATTTTTTAAAGGAATTACTTCTTTATTAAATAGTTTTAATTTAGATAAATAAACTTTTGGGGGAATATTATTCTTTACTAATAGTTCTGGCTTAAAATAATTAATTCCTTCATAACTTCCGACATAAATTGTACCATCGTAAGCTGTCAACAATGTGTTTTCATGAGAATAATTACTTAATAATCCATCGTCTTTTGTATAATTGATTGCAGCATTAGAAGTAAAATCCAATTTGCTAAGACCTGATTTTCCATTTATCCAAAGGTTGTGATTTTTAGATTCTGTGATGGAATTAATTACAGTCTGTACAAAACCGTCTAAATCAGTATACTCTTTAAAAGTTTTTAAATTAAGGTCGTACGAAAATAAACCGTTTCCGTTAGTACCAATCCAAACTTTATTATCATCTGACTGAAATAAAGAAAGGATAGGATTCACCAAAAGCTTTTTACCCTTTTTCTTCATTTGGGTTGTCATTCGGTTTACGATAAAGCTATTATTTGGTTTACGTTTTAGTTTAAATAAATCTGTTTTTGTGCCAACCCAAATGTTATCTTCAGTGTCTACGAGTACAGTTCTCGTATCAGATTTTGCTATACCGTTTTCAACAAATGGTGCCGAATCACAATAAAAAATCTTTTTTAATTTCGGACTGTAGTAATGTAATCCTTTTAAAAAGGAAGCCATATAAATATATCCTTCCGAATCTTCCGAAAAGCCAAATATAGCGTTTGATTTAATTGGATTATTTAAAGTGTTTTCGTTGTAATTAATAAATTTTTTCGAACCTTTTTCTAAGTAATAAACTCCTTTGTCCCAACTGCCTACCCAAAGATTTTCCTTGCTATCTAAAAATATACTTAAGATAGCGGTACTGGTTAACCCTTTAATTTTAGAATTTTGGTGGGTAGTTATATGTTCTATGTGCTTTGTTTTCGGGTCATAAATGTCTACCCCACCCGGCACACCAATCCAAATTTTTCCTTCATTATCTTGTTGAATACCTGCTACTGACGCCTCTTGTAATGAGTTTGGATTGCCGGGTGTATGTTCAATTGAATTGAATTTACTATTAAACCTATCCACCAGTTGAATACCTTGATCAAATGAACCAACCCATAATCTATTATTGCTATCGCCATAAATTTGCCATATAGAAAAAGAACCTAGACTATTTTCAATAAGCCTATTGGAGATGTATTTATGTAATATTTGAGTGTCTAGATTGTAAGCCCAAAGCCCGTCTAATTCCGTTCCTACTAATAATTGATTATCAATAAAAAATAATGAAAAAATTCTTCTATTGGCTGACTCTAATTTTGGAATAATCTTTTTACTATTCTTGTCTAACTTATAAATGCCGCCTTTTATCGTTCCAAACCAGAGATTGCTATTTTTATCTATGGCCAAGCTTGTAATGTAATCATCAAATTCATCAGAAAATTTATTTTCAAAAATTTCAGTATTCGAATCAAGAATAAAAAGCCCTTCAGTTGTACCGGCATAAATAGTACCATCAGAACTTTTGATAAATCTTCTGAAAAACAATTCTTCGTCGTCTTTGGCATCAGTTTTAATTCTTGAAGCCTTAGTAGCATAAATGGGCATTTTATAGGCTCCTTTATAATGCGTTCCAATAATTAAATTATTGTTATTATCTTCTACTATGCACATAACCTCAGCACTATCTGCTATAGCACCAATTCCTATAAAATTGATGCGTTCGAATCTATTTAAATCTTTGTTGTAATAACTAATCCCACTATTAGATCCAGCCCACAGCTGATTATTAGAATCTATATAAAGACAATAAATTATGTTAGATTCAAGTGAATTTTGATTTTCAAAATGGTAAGTGAAATTCTTATAATTTACGCCATCAAAACGAAATATTCCGTCGCCTTGGGTTGCAATCCAAATAAATCCTAAATCATCTTCTATTATACTCGAAATAGGCTTTTTTGTTATATTTTGATGAATATCGACAAAGCTTAAATTGTCATAATCTAGTTGTTGCGCGTTTATAAAATTGGTACTGTAGATAGTGTTTAAAAGAAGTAATAAGAATAGCTTTATTTTCATAGAAGATCAAAAAACAAAGATAAAACAACCGATACATCATACAATAGTTAAAATGCCAAGCTGCTTCATAACCTTTCTGGCTTATTACTTAATTCAACTGATTTACATTTCCTTATAAATAGATTTATAAGGATAATGGGTAGTTAATAATTGTAGGTTTTTTATGATCTACCTTTAAATTAGACCGATTAGCATGGTGTAACTCAATGTTTTTGTAAAAAAAATATAAAAATTGTTGTTAATCTATATTTGGCAACTTAGAATAAATAAGCGTAAAACATTACTCCTTATTCGTTCAAAATATATTTGATTTTTATTGTAAATCATCCTCAAATTTTCTTTTGTAAACTTTAAAAATCTATGAAATCCTTTTTTTATTAATAAACTTGTTAAATAAACTATCTATTACCCAATCTTAAAACCTCATGTGTTTTCAAATATGATTTCCATAAAATTGTTTCTAATCAATATGAATTTCAATGAGAAAACCATATTTTTTATATTCTACTTCCTTTTTATTTCGATAAACTTACATTCCCAAAACACTAAAATTGATAGTCTTAAAGTTGAATTACAAAACCTAACAATAAAGGATTCAACAAGAGTGAATGTCTTAAATGAATTGGCATTTTCTCATTTCAGTAAAGACATGGCTAAAACCCTGGAGTATTTGGATGAAGCAAAAACTATCGCTGAAACCATTCAATTTGATAAGGGAAAGGCTAGAAACACCTACATAAAAGGAATAACCGAAGCGATTCAATCAAATTTCAGACAAGCACTTCAATATTACAATGAAGCTTTAAAATTATACGAAATAATTAATTTCAAAAAAGGTATAGCAAACTGTTACAATGCTATGGGCATAACCTTTAGAAATAAAGGTGAGTTAAGAAAATCGGTTTCATACTATAAAAAAGCAATAAAAATAGAAGAGGAAATAGAAAGTGATAACCTGTCTGCAAGTCTGTTAAATTTGGGGACTTCATATGAAGTATTGGGTGATTATCAAGAGGCTCTTTTCTATTTAAAAAAAGCACTAACTATTGCAAAAGCCGAGGAAAATGAAGAACGAATTGCATATAGTCTAAATAATTTAGGCGGTATTTATAAAGGCCAAAGTAATTATCCACTAGCCTTAGAGCATTATAACAAATCTTTATACATAAATAAAAAACTTGGTGATAGTATAAGTGTTGCCCATAACCTTTTCAATTTAGGTTCTATATATAGCATTCAAGAACAGTATGATAAAGCAATGAGTTACTTTAAAAAGTCTATAGAACTTTACAAACGGATGGATAGTAAAATTGGAGTTTCCTCAATATTGAACGGTATGGGAAATATACATGAGAAAAATAGACAATATAAAAGTGCCCTAAACCTTTATCTTGAAGCTTTAAAAATAAATAAACAAATTGGTGCGAATGGGGCTATTCCTAATAATCTTAATAATATTGGTGGAGTATATTTGGCACTAAAAGACTATAAAACCGCAAATGAATACTTCATAAAAGGGAAACTAAGTAGTATAGCCATTGAAGACAATCAATCACTATGCGCGGCTTACATTGGACTCTCCAATACATTTACAAATCAAAAAAATTATAAACATGCGCTCACCAATGCGTTAAATGCAAAAAATAATTCCGAAAAATTTGGTTTCTTAGATTATCAAAAAGATGCCTTAGAAGTTCTTTCTAAAATTTATAAAGCTACCGGAAACTATAAAGATGCCCTTAAAAGCCACCAGCAGTTTAAAATTTTAAATGATAGTCTTTTCAATAAAGAAAACATTGAAAAAATAACCCAACTAGAATATGAATATAAATACAAACAAGCTTTAGATTCTGCCAATATAAGAGAATTAATTCTAGCTAAAACTGTAAAGACCACTTCACAAAATTTAGAAAAATCGCAACGTAACTTTTTACTAGGCATTATTGCTTTTTTGGTGGTGTCACTAATTTTAGGACTTATTATTTCCGTTTTAAAATTGAGGAATGAAAAAGCCAAAATTGAAAACATCTTAGTAGAACAAAAGTTATTACGTTCGCAAATGACACCACATTTTATTTTCAATTCACTGGCAGTTTTACAAGGAATGATATTAAATAAAGAACAAGAAAAGTCAATTTCATACCTCTCTAAATTCTCAAAACTTTTACGAACTACTTTAGAAAATTCAAGATATAAAACCGTTGCACTGTCAAAAGAGTTGTCGGCTATTAATAATTATATGGCATTACAAAACTTAGATGCTTCGCCCCCATTTAATTATAACCTTATTGTGGCTTCTGAAATAGACGCAACTAGTTTTCAAATCCCATCAATGCTAATACAACCATTTATTGAGAATGCCATAGAACACGCATTCGTTGCTAAAAAAGAGAATAAAGAAATAAAGGTTGTTATTTCTTTAAAAGGTAAAGACTTAATATGTACTATTACTGATAACGGAATCGGTATTAATAAAGAAAATAAAAAAATAAAAAAGAACAAAAAATCATTGGCAACGACAATAACGGAAGAACGATTAAAAATGATATCGAAAGATTTTAAATCAAAAGGAGAAATTCGTATTGAAGACAGAAAAAAATTTGGTGAACATGGTACATTAGTAACCTTATTAATTCCGTATAAAGTTAATCTTGTTTAATTATGAAGGCATTACTGGTAGAAGATAAAGAACAAATTAGAGAAGGATTAAAACGACTTTTAGAACTTTTAGATATTAAAATAGATGTTGCCGGTGAATGTGAATCGGTAAAAGAAGCAGTTATTGTAGCAAAAGCCTGTAAGCCTGATCTAATATTTTTAGATATTAATTTAATAGATGGTACCGCCTTTGACTTTTTAGAGCAAACAGAACAACTCCCGTTTAAAGTTATCTTTATAACTGCCTATGAAGAATATGCTTTAAAAGCCTTAAAAGCTGGTGCGGTTGATTATCTGTTAAAACCAGTTGATGTGGACGAACTTAAAATAGCCATTCAAAAAGTTTCCGATTTACCTGTTGCTACACAACGAAAGAACATTAATACAGCAAAATCGGTATGGAAGAATGATAACTCAAAATTAATATTATCACTACATGATAGTTTTCAGGTAATAGAATTAAATGATTTAATGTATTGTGAATCTGATAAAGGTTATACTACATTCTACTGTAGTAATGGTAAAAATCATATGGTTTCTAAAACTTTAAAGGAATTTGAACAAAGGTTGGTATTGGCAAATTTTGTTCGTCCGCATCAGTCATTTATGGTCAATCTAGGTTTTATTGATAAATATGACAAATCAGGTGTTATTCATCTTAAAAACGGCATAAAAATTCCTGTTTCTTCGCGTAAAAAAGACGCCTTTGTTTCTTCTTTTTTAAATAAAAACAAACATTAATTCCTCTTTCCAGCAATTTTACGGTTAAATTTCCTCCTTTCTCTTAAACGAATATGGCCCTAAGTTTTACGCTTATTCACCATACTGTTCCGTAAATAAATCCGTCAAATACTTCAGTACTTCTACCTCATATTTCATCGTTCTAATCGGGTAATAAAACAAACATTAATTAGATCAACCTTAACCTTAAATTAAAACCATGAAAAAAGATTTAAAATTAAACTACTTATTAGCACTTGCATTAGTGTTCTCAATTTTCAGCTGCAATAATGACGATGACGATGATAATACCTTGTCTCCTGAAATTGTCCTCGAAAATTTAAACGTAACAATAGACGAAAACCAAACGAATGGACAAGTAATTGGAGCGGTACAAACGAATAGTGACGGAACTTTAAATTACAGTATTTCTTCTCAAACACCGACAGGAGCTTTAAGTATAAACGAAAATACAGGTGAATTATCAGTTGCCGATGCTTCTTTATTTGACTATGAAACCAACCCAGTAATAACTGCCACCATTTCGGTCGTTGGAGCTACAAATACTAGTACTGTTACTGTAACGCTTAGTAATCTAGATGAAACAAGCGTACAAGATTTAACTATTGATTTTGATGAAAATCCAACTAATGGTGATACTATTGGCACTTTAGCTGTAACTGGAAATGGAACATTAAATTTTAGCATAACAGATCAAACACCAGTTGGTGCTGTAGATATTAACACGAACACAGGTGAAATAACAGTTGCTGATGCTACTTTATTCGACTTTGAGGTCAACCCTGTGATTACGGCAAATATTTCCGTTGAAAATTCGGGTAATATTGAAAGTGCAATGGCTACTGTGAATCTAAATAATTTAAACGAATTGATTGTTGAAGATTTAGAGGCAACTATAGATGAAAATCCTATTGACGGCCAATCTGTCGGTTCAATTACAGCTGATGGCGATGGAACTATTAGTTTCAGTATAGCATCTCAAACACCGACAGGCGCACTTTCTATAAATGCAAATACAGGAGAATTAACGGTCATTGACCCTAACTTGTTCGATTTTGAAACAAACCCAATAATTACTGCAACAATTGATGTAGATAACTCTGGGAATATGCTCACTGCAGTAGCCACTATTAATCTTATTGATGTTGATGAAATTACGGTTCAAGATTTAGATGTCTCAATAAATGAAAATCTAATAAACGGAGCTACTATTGGAACTATAACAGCTACTGGTGGTGGAAATTTAAATTATTCCATAACCTTCCAAAATCCGGTAGGTGCTTTTAACATTGATGAGAATACAGGAGAAATATCAGTAGCAGACGAAACTTTATTTGATTTTGAAACCAACCCAAATATGCTAGCTACTATTTCGGTAAACAATGGTGTATCATCGGTTTCCGCTAATGCTTTTGTAGCACTAAATGATGTTAACGAAATAGGAGAATTTAAGTACGGAGGTGTTATTTTTTGGATAGACCCTTCAAGCAATAATAATTCAGGTTTGGTTTGCGCTATAACTGATGAAGGTGCAAATGTAGCTTGGGGGTGTCAAGGAACTTTTATATCGGGCACTTCAGTTGCTATAGGTAGTGGTGCAGCTAACACTGCCATCATTGTTTCAGGTTGTAACACTTTAGGTATTGCCGCTGATATCGCTTCTAACACAACTATTGGTACTTTTTCAGATTGGTTTTTACCCAGTAGATCTGAATTGAATCAAATGTATTTGCAGAGAACTAAAATAAACGCAACTGCCATCGCTAATGGTGGGACTGAATTTATTGCTAATTCTAGTACCAGGTACTGGAGTTCCTCCGAATCGAATAACAATACAGCATGGTGTAAATATTTCATTAATGGAAATGATGCTGGATTAAATAAAAACGCCAGTGGTTACTTTCAAGCAAGAGTAGTAAGAGCTTTTACAGATTTTTAAAAAATAAACTAAAAAGCCACCTATACTTATATTTATGGGTGGCTTCTTAGATAAGAACTATAATAGATGAATATAGACTTAAGCTAAAATAAATAACAATACAAATTTAGTCCAACATAGTTTATTTGTCCGTTAAACGATTATCACTATTTCTTTAACTTTGGCCAATCAGTTGCAAAACTTAATAAAACATGGCCAACTATCCCGATAAAGTATTTTTAAATGGCGAAATAATTCCTGCAGATAAGGCAAAAATATCTGTTTTTGATAGAGGATTTTTATTCGGTGATGGAATCTACGAAGTAATGTTACAAATTAATGAAACCTATTTTTTCGGTAAAGAACACCTCAATAGACTTTCTGATTGCTTAACAAAAATTAACATTGAATTTGATGTAAATGTACTTCCAGAAATTCTTAAAAAATTACTCTTAGCTTCTAATTTACAGCACAAAGATTGTTTAATCTATTTACAGATTACCAGAGGTATAGCACCTCGAAAACATGCTTTCCCATTAAATATTGAACCAACGATATTGGCTTATGCCCTACCCTATATACTTCCCGAAATAAATGACAATCCTATTACCGTTACTACGCAAAAAGATTTTCGATGGCATCGATGCGATATTAAAATGACTTCTCTCTTAGGAAATGTAATGGCAAACGATTTGGCCATTAAAAATGGACATTTTGAAACCGTATTTTATAGGGATGGTAATATTACTGAAGCTTCTCATTCTAACATTTTTTTTGTGAAAGATGGTATCGTATTTACGCATCCTGCGGATGAGAATATTTTAAATGGAATTACGCGTTTAATCGTAATTAAAATCTGTAAAGAAAATAATATTGAGGTGCGCGAAGAAGCCATCAAATTAAATGATATATCTCAGGTAGATGAAGCTTTTTTAACTGGTACCTCAACTCAAATAGCTGCCATAAAAAAAATAGATGACCATGAATATATTAAAGACAATAAAATTGGTCCGATTACAAAAAAATTACAACAACATTTTTTGAAGCTTAAAATTAGTCATACTATTTAACCTCCTCTAGTTTTTTAAACTGAGTATAAATCATTTGCTTCTCTTTTAAAGTAAATTTTTTTGATTCAAACCAGTCATATACTTCAATTTTTTGATTTTCAATTTGAGCATTACGAATGGCTTTAAGTGAAACCAAATGCCAATGCACACCTTTTTTTCGAGCAACAGAATAGCCAACACTTTCCATTATGTAGGAAATTCGAGGTCTATTGTAAAGGCGTACTCCATTTTTTAAAATAGCAAGTGTTTTTGTGAGGGCAACTACTTCTGAAAAAGAATATCTCGCAAAATCAGTAAAGCCATTTTGCTTTACATTATATAATTTATCTCCAACTACTAATTCTCTCATATGAAATTAAAACGCATAAAAATAGTCGGAGTTTTATCTTAAAAAAAAGAAGAGTTTTACGAGTTATTAACAACCAAACACTAATAATAATTCAGTGAGTAGATTGTAATTGATTACCAATTAATTGAGAAAAAAAATACCTCGTTAATGGTGACAATTATCATATTTTGAAATTTAATTTCGTAATAAATTTGACCAAAATAAACTACTGATTTATGATTTCGAAAACCTTACCTTTAGTAAACTACAGTCATGGTATTATATTAATTGCCATTTTCGCTGTAGTATGTTTAGCTCTTGTTCTGGTAGTTCTAAACTTGATGAATAATGATAAAAAGAAACAGGAGTAAAAAACTTGAATTTATGATTTTTTCATTCCTAAATATGGAGTAAAAACGATAATGGTATGAATAATTAATCTATTTCAAGATTACTATTTCTACAAATAAATTGATGCTAATAACATAATTATCATTTAATTACTTTTAAAATCACAGAACATCTCATTCAAAATAAAACTTGTGATTGCTATTTTTTTTGTCTACTATAACTAGTGCAAGTTATATGCATATTTTCATATGGTTTCGCAAAAATTAAAGAAAAAAGGATGAAAAGTTTACATAAAATTTTAAACGAAATAACACAGCTTACTACTGATATTGAAACTAACTACCCAGAGTTATATCGCTCGTTAAATGAAAACCCGATGACTTTGCCAGTAAGTCCGCATCCACAAATAGATAAAAATGTTATGCAAGAATATCTTGAGAGTTTAAAGCAGCTATTAGAACATTATTTGGACGAACAAAAAATTAATAGCTAAATTTAAAATCTAGGTTATATGGGCGTTATAGGAACAGCTGATTCATTAATTACTTTATATTATAGTTCAAAGTCTGTACGTGCAAAACAAACATTGGCCTACGCAAAGAGTGAGGGTTTGCCAATTAATGAAGTGGATATACTTAAATCGGAATTGACTGGAACGCAAATCGCTGAACTTGCAGAACGGCTGAAAATAAAGATTGAGGATTTGGTGAACCAAGAACATCCATCATATAAAAAACACTTTGAACATCACGATTTTTCTTCAAACGACTGGATAAAAATGATTCGACATAATCCTGTAATTATGAAACAGCCGATTGCCTTAAAAGGTGATAAAACCATTTTAGTAGAAACCCCAACAGACATAATTAAAATATAATCATTGTTATAGGATTCCCCCTTTATCTTTGATATTAGATTCATAAAAATAACATGAGTAAAGCAATTTATATAGCCACAACAGAACCGGACAGTGGTAAATCGTTAGTATCATTAGGCTTAATGCAACTTTTGCTGGGTAAAGCTGCCAAAGTAGGTTACTTTAGACCAATTATAGATGATGTAAAAGATGACCAAATTGACGGACATACTAGAACAATAACCTCGTATTTTAATTTAGATATTAAACCTGAAGATGCTTACGCATTTATGCGTTCTAAGGTTATTAAAATGAAAAACGAGAATCGTGATGAAGAGATTATAAGTAAAATTATTGAAAAATATAAGGCAATTGAAGAGCGATTTGATTTTGTTTTAGTAGAAGGGACTAGTTTTACTGGTGAAGGAAATATTATTGAATTTGATATTAATGTTATAGTCGCGAAAAACTTGGGAATACCTGCAATAGTGCTTGCAAGTGGAGTCGGCAAATCTCTAGATAGCTTAATTGGTAATTTGCAGATAGCTTATGATTCTTTTAGAGATAAAGGTGTTAATGTATTAGCTGTAATCGGAAATAAAGTACAACCTGAAAATTTAGATTTAGTAATCGACGGGTTAAAAAAACAATTACCAAAAACAGTTTTGGTTAATGCCATCCCTTTAAATACAACTTTATCTAACCCTTCCGTAAAAGAAATAAAAGATGCATTAAAAGGAAAAGTGCTTTTTGGTGAACCTTATATAAACAATCAGGTTGATGGATTTAGTGTGGGAGCTATGCAGCTTAGAAATTATCTGGTACATTTAAAAGAAAATGGATTGGTTATTACTCCTGGTGATAGAGCCGATATAATTTTAGGAGCCCTACAAGCTAATATTTCTGCCAATTATCCGGCTGTTTCAGGAATTGTTCTTACAGGGGGCATTACACCAGAAGATACTATTTGTAAGCTAATTGAAGGTCTATCTGATGTAGTTCCAATAATTTCTGTGGAAAGCGGCACATTTGCTATTGCCAATAAAATAGGTGGAATAAAATCGAAAATGTATGCTGAAAACATAGAAAAAATTAAAACTTCAATTAGCGATTTTGAAAAATATGTTTCAACTGATAAGTTAGCAGAAAGTTTAATTACATTCAACGCAGAAGGTATTACACCAAGAATGTTTCAATACAATCTTCTTAAAAGAGCAAAGACTCATAAAAAGCATATTGTATTACCAGAAGGTACTGATGAACGCATTTTAAAAGCAGCTAAAAAACTAACTGAAATTAATGCAGTTAAAATAACATTACTTGGTGATTTAAATAAAATAAAAGAACAACTTAAAAACTTAGAAATAAGCTTAGACCTAAAAAAAGTTGAAATCGTAAATCCTGTAGAATCTCCATATTTTGAAGATTATGCCACTACGCTGTTCGAGATTCGTAAACATAAAAATGTGGATATGATAATGGCACGAGATTTAATGGAAGATGTGTCCTATTTTGGTACTATGATGGTATACAAAGGTCATGCTGACGGAATGGTCTCAGGTGCTGTACATACTACCCAACATACCATTTTACCTGCTTTACAGTTTGTTAAAACTAAACCAGATGTTTCATTAGTATCCTCCGTATTTTTTATGTGCTTACCTGATAGAGTTGTAATTTTTGGTGATTGTGCCATCAACCCAAACCCTACTGCAGAACAATTGGCTGAAATTGCAATTTCTTCTGCTGATACTAGTGCGGCATTCGGAATTGAACCACGTATAGCAATGCTTTCTTATTCTTCAGGTGCTTCAGGAATTGGAGAAGATGTGGACCGAGTGCGAAAAGCAACTGATCTAGTAAAAGAGAAACGACCCGATTTAAAAATTGAAGGTCCTATTCAATATGATGCGGCTGTAGATTTAAAAGTGGGACTAAGTAAATTACCAGATTCACAGGTGGCAGGTAAGGCAACTGTATTCATTTTTCCAGATTTAAATACAGGAAATAACACCTATAAAGCGGTACAACGTGAAACAAATGCATTAGCAATTGGCCCTATGTTACAAGGTCTTAATAAACCCGTAAACGATTTAAGTCGAGGTTGTACGGTTGACGATATTTTTAATACTGTGGTTATTACTGCGATACAAGCAGAAGGTTTATAATCACATTATTAAAGATAAATTTTCATTAAACCAATCAAAAAAACCAAACTGTATGCATATATTAATTATAAACGCGGGTAGTTCATCTATTAAATATCAATTAATTTTAATGCCCACTGAAGATGTAATTTGCTCAGGAATGGTGGAGCGAATTGGAAGTAATGATGCTGTTTTAACTTATAATTCTGAGAAAGCAGCGATTAAAAAAGTTGAAAGTATTTTAACGCACAAAGAAGGATTCCAAAAGGTCGCTAATATTTTATTGGATAAAGAAGTTGGAGCCATAAAAACTGCCGGTGAAATTAAAGCTGTAGGACATCGAGTAGTACATGGCGGCGATTATTTTGTTGAAACAACATTAATAACTAATGAAGTTAAAAGAAGAATTAAAGAATTTTCTCCGCTAGCCCCATTACACAACCCCCATAATTTAGAGGGAATTCTTATTGCTGAAGAACTTTTCTCAGAAGCGAATCAAGTTGCAGTTTTTGATACCGCCTTTCATCGCACAATTCCAGTAAAAGCAGGAAAATATGCTATTCCGAACTCATTTTATAACAAACATGGTATTCAACTTTATGGATTTCATGGAACTAGTCATAAATATGTTTCGGAGAAAGCAATTGCTTATTTAAAGCAGCCTAAAAGTAAAATCATTTCTATTCATTTAGGTAATGGTTGCAGTGCTACAGCTATAATAAATGGAAAAAGCGTAGATCATTCTCTGGGATTTGCCCCAGGAAATGGATTGATAATGGGTTCTAGAAGTGGTGATATAGACCATTCTATTATTTTTTATCTCATAAATAATTTAGGGTATACGCTAGACGAAGTAAATGGGTTACTTACCAAAGAAAGCGGTATGCTCGGGTTAACTGGCTATAGCGATTTACGAGACATACAGAAAGAAGCTGAAAATGGTAATGAAGATTGTAAACTAGCTCTTGAGATGAACGCCTACCGAATTAAAAAATATATAGGAGCGTATATGGCATCTATGAATGGCTTAGATGCAATTATATTCACAGCAGGTATTGGTGAAAATTCTCATACTATAAGAGAACTTATTTGCTCTGATATGGAATTTTTAGGACTGCACTTGGATGATAAAAAAAACAGGATTAAATTAAATTCAATACAAGAAATAAACTCAAAAAAATCTAAGATTAAAATATTAGTAATACCCACTAATGAGGAATTAGAGATTGCCATTCAAGTTTTCGACAAACTAAAGTAAAATACTAGTAGTCTAACTGATTTTACTGCTTATAAAATGTAACTTATTTAAGTTTAAACTTGAAGTATTATTTTTGCATACAAACTTATTACATGCTCCAATTTTTTAGTAAGAAAAAATTTTTAATCGATAGCCTTAATGGCTTTGTAGACATTCACAATCATATTTTACCGGGTATTGATGATGGAGCAAAGACTACAAAAGATTCGCTAGAACTTATTAAAGCTTTCTCCGAATTTGGTTGTACATCATTTATTGCTACACCACATATAATGCACAACTATTATCCTAATAATATAGTGTCAATTACAACAGCATTAGATTTATTAAAAAATGAATTAACCATGGCGAACATAGAAGATATCCGTATAGAGGCAGCAGCTGAACATATGATTGATTCTAATTTTGAAACTATTTTGCTATCTAATCAAGTAATGCCTCTTTCTAAATTTTACCTATTAATAGAGATGTCATACCTACAAGCATCCATTAACTTTGATAATTCGGTAAAATTAATTTCTGAAAATCGACTATTTCCTATTTTAGCACATCCAGAACGATATATATTTCTACATGGTCGTAAAAAGAAATATCGAAAGTATAAAGATCAAGGAATCTTATTTCAATTGAATCTTTTATCCCTTTCAGAATTCTACGGAAAAGAAGTGCAAAAAATGGCTCATAAATTACTAGAAGATGATTTTTTCGATTTTGTTGCTTCCGATGTACATAATTTGAAACAAATCAATGCTTTAAAATCCATGCGACTTTCAGGTAAGACACTTGATTTATTGCAACCGATTATTGAGAAAACCGTTGCGAATTTTTCGTAACTCAATTAGATCTTTATTTCAAATTAAATTATTCGTGACGCACTACGAGACGTTTTTGTAAACTATCTCCATTTGCATCAATAGTTTTTACTATATACGCACCTTGTTGATATGTATTAACGTCTATGGTGAAATTATCTCCTGTTTGTATGTTATTGGCTTCATACGAAGCCACTAACCTACCAATCATATCAAAAACTAATACGTGCTTAATTTCAATGGGCTTTGCAAAACTAAGTGTGACAAATGTTCTCGCTTGATTCGGATGAAGCGTCATTTCATTCAACTGTTCTCGGTTTACTTGCGTTTTTAAAGCAGAACTCCCGCTGGTTTCAAGTATTTCAATAGCATTTATAATTGGATGTCGAGTACCTCCATCTGATGTTAGTGATGAAAAATCAATTTCTAAAACGCCATCAGTTACGATAACCGAATGTGATTTAATTAAAAGTTTATCAGCTCCTACTGCTTTATATATATCTAGATTGTTTTCAGCTAATTCTCCTTCTAGAGACACATCAAAAACTCTACTACCTACTCCCCCAGAACCTCCACCAGTAGCACCAAACCAAACTTCTGCAAAATGCAACCTTACAATATATGAGCCATTAGAAATTGGAATATTATAACTCATTTTTTGGGATGGACTGTATCGTATACTACTATGAGGCTGTATTAGTCCTGTTTGAGGCCTATTTAATGTTTTACCAGTGTTAAAATACGTGTCGGCTATAAATATTTCTCCATTATAAATCATTTCTGAACCTCCTGTATTTATACGCATTGCAAATTCACTAACATTGGGCTCGGGTAAAACGGTAACCAGAACTTCATCATATACGACTTCAAATTCATCATCAGTAACCGTTAAACGAAAGGTGTAATCGCCTTCTAAAAGATTTGAAACTGTAAGATTTGATGTTGTACTACCTAACAAGTTTGCTGTTGAAGGACCGCTTGTCTGTGTCCATACATATGAAACAGTACCGCCATCTGGATCACTCCCAGTACCACTTAAAGTTATGCTTGATGTTGGTAAAGTAATGATCTGATCTTCTATAAGATCCATTATTGGGTTCTCGTTACTTGAAATATTTCCCAAAATCTCAATCGCATTTATTACCGGATGCCGTGTTCCTCCATCGGAGGACAAAGAAGAAAAGTTGATATTCAATATTCCATCGGAAACATTTATATTATGACTTTTTATTAAAATAGCATCAGGTCCTACCTCACTATATATATCAAGATTATTTTCAGCTAATTCACCTTCCATGCGAACATCAAAAACCCTACTTCCCACTCCACCAGAACCACCTCCTGTTGCTCCGAACCATACTTCTGCAAAGTATAATTTAATCGTATAATCACCATTTGACAAAGGAATATTATATGACATTTGTTGTGATGGACTATAACGTATACTACTTAGCGGTTGCGGCAATCCTGTTTGCGGTCTGTTTAAAGTATTTCCTGTATCATAATGATTATCTGATTCAAATAAATTTCCATTATAGGTAGCTTCTGACCCTCCAGTATTTATACGTAAGGCAAAATTAGTACTTGTAGATTCTGGAAATACACTAACACGGACTTCGTCATAAGCTGTTTCTTCTTCATCGTCAGTAACCGTTAATCGAAATATGTATTCTCCTTGATTTAGATTGGATGCTATTAGATTGGATGATGAACTACCTGTTAAAACCGCAGTTGTTGGCCCACTTATTTGTGTCCAGAAGAAACTTACTGAGCCACCATCTGGATCACTCCCTGAACCAGTTAAAGAAATACTTGATGTTGGCAAAGTAATGCTTTGATCTTCTATGTGATCCACTATTGGTTGTTGGGTAATAATAGTTTCAGGTAGAACTGTGATATTAACTTCTTTAAAGGCCGAATCTTCTTCATCATCTGTTACCGTAAAACGGAATATATACATCCCTTCTGTAAGGTTAGAAACCGTAAGATTTGTTGATAAATTACCTATTAGATTAGCTGTACTTGGTCCGCTCTTTTGTTCCCACAGAAAAGTTACAGAACCGCCATCTGGATCAATACCGTTACTGCTTAAACTAATGCTTGATGTTGGCAAAGTAATGATCTGATCATCTATGTGATCCACTATTGGAGCTGCATCATCAGAAGTGTGCCCTAATATTTCAATTGCATTGATAATAGGATGTCGTTGGCCTCCATCTGATTCTAATGAAGAAAAGTCAATATTGAGTGCGCCATCAGAAACCGTTACTGTATATGTTTTTTCTAATAAACTATCTGCACCGGCTTCATTAAATACATCTAGATTATCTTCGACCAACTCATTTTCTAGTTTTACATCAAAAATTCTACTACCTACTCCGCCCGAACCTCCACCTGTTGCACCAAACCATAATTCAGCAAAATAGAGCTTTACGGTATAGTCTCCATCGGCCAAAGGAATATCATATGACATTTCTTGAGAACGACTAAAACGCATACTGCTATATGGCTGAGCTAAGCCTGTTTGGGGTCTATATAAAACACTCCCTGTGTTATAATAATTATCTGCTTCGAATGTAGTTTCGTTAATACTTACTTCTGATCCCCCAGAGTTTATTAGCAATGAAAAATCACCTAAAACGGGTTCTGGTAAAACGGTAACCGTAACTTCTGCATACGCCGTGTCTTCTTCATCGTCCGTAATAGTTAATCGAAATATATAATTACCTTCTATAAGATTAGACACCTCAAGATTTGATGATGTACTCCCTGTTATTGTTGCCGTACTCGAGCCAGTTACTTGAGTCCATAAATAACTAACGGAACCGCCATCGGGATCGTTTCCAGACCCCGTTAAACTAATACTTGATGTGGGAAGTGTTATGATCTGATCTTTTATAAGATCTACAATTGGATCACTATTCATTATAATACTAGTGTTCTCAAAAATCCGGGGAGTAATATTGCTCCACCCTATAGAAACTATATCTAAATCGCCATCATTATCAATATCTACAACTTGTGCGCCATTATGATGATCAAATTCATTGCCGCTCTCTTCAATTGTTTTTCTTATCCAAGTTCCAGAGTTACATAAATCGTTTTGGAAAACAATTAATCGATGCCCCCCTCTCCATTCGCCAACAATTATATCTTTATCGCCGTCAAAATCGATATCAGAAGCAAAAACGCTCAAACTTCCATTAATATCTGTGGCTAATATATGTTTAGTCCAGTTTTGGGTGGGATTAGCTGGAGCCTCAAACCACGAAAATTCAGTTTTAGCGGAATCGTCTGATTCTAAACCTAATTGACCTACAACAGCATCTAAGTCTCCATCACCATCAAAATCAGCTAATTGAGCTCTATCTGGTGTTGAGACATATGAAATTCCCGTCTCTATAGTTGTAAAAGTACCATTCCCTTCATTTCGTAACCAATTACTCGACTGAAACAAATCTAAATCTCCATCTCTATCAATATCTCCTTTTATAATATCTTCACCAAGAGAATCTGGACTAAGATTAATTAGTGTCCAAGGCATATTAACGGGATCCGTTGGTACACTTAATATTTGTACTGGCGATTTATCACTTTCAGCGCCATTCCATGTAATCACCAACTGATATGGTCCATTAGACTGAAAAACACCTCCAGCAATTCCGGATATAAGAGGTTCCCAATATGTCGTTTGTACATTTTCTGAAGGGATGTTCGTGTGAATTGTAAAACTTCCAGAACCATCATTTTCTGCCCAAGCCATATCAACACCTTCATAGGTACCTTGAGTTCCAAACAAATCTATATCTCCATCTCCATCAAAATCATGTGCAAACGCAATATTATTCAATGGAGCTCCCACTGTTTTTTTAATCCAATCGCCTGATGCAGAACCTGGATTTTTATACCACCAAGCTCCCGTAATAATATCTTTTAAACCATCTCCATCAATATCCTCATTTGGTATAATATACACATGCCGATATGGAAGTTCTTCTTTATCAATTTCATGGACTTGCCAATTTTCTGGAAATACTCCAGAATTACAGACACTTTGTGATGTAACATTTACATATACTTCATCATAAATCCCTGTAGGCACGTGTCCAGCCTCATACAATTCCAATCGTATCGTATGTGTTCCCAAACTTAAATCATCAAAAGTTATAGGGTCGTAGCTATAATGTGGACCAACCATAACCCCATCAATATAATAATGCATATGCGTACTACCTTCTTGAATTTCCCAATTTTGAGTGCTAAAAGAAACACTAAATGGTAGATGTACATTTGCTCCATTTACCGGCGAATTCACGGTAATTGTTGGAGCAACATTGAATGTATCTGCTGATAATATTTCTATAGCAGATACCTTCGGATTTTCAACAACTGATGAGAATTGTATTGTAGCAAAACCATCAGTTACTGAAACATTATCAAAATCTTTAATTAAAGCCGTTGCTGGAGATACTTCAGTTGACATATCGTAATCAGTTAAAACCGGATTACCTTCTATGCTCACGTTAAATACTCTTGAGCCTTCACCACCTGCAGTATTAGCTACACCGAAATATAGTTCAACAAAATGTAAACGAATATCATATTCACCGGCAATTGGAATAGGAATTTCATACGTGAAATTACCATATCGTTCAGTTTGATATAGCAGGTCATCACTTGTGTTTTCAATAGCTATACTCCTATTAAATAAGTTGCCCCCTGTACTATATGAATCTGCTACGTAAGTATTATTGCTTGCTGTTATTTCACTACCACCTACATTAATTCTGATTGGACTAAATACTGATAACGGATAACTTGATTGGTCTATTAAAAGCCCTGCCAGGTTCTGCACATTACTAATTGATATTTCATAATTAACATCAGTCTTAATTGGTGAATGCGTTAAAATCATTGTTCGATTATCAGACTGCAGCACTGCTGAAGATACTGATATACTATTATTAATACTGTAATTTGTGGTTTGCTCTGCTGTTGATTTACTTACATCTTCAGAGAATTTAATAGTGGTTGAAGAACTATTGTTGGATATTAACTCGATTACCTCTGGTGGAGAATTATCGATAGATACTCCAGTGCCTATAAACTCTATGTAATTAAGGTCAAAAATATCTTGTTGAACTGTGGTACTTTTAAAAACAAAATACAAATCGTGTTTACCTCCTGGGTCAGTAAAGGTTGATTCCAAATCTATCCAACTACTTGTACTTCCAGTATTCGGAATATTGGTTGCGGCTAATAGTTGACCAGTAGGACTATCAATTCTAAATTCGATACTTCCACCCTGTGAGTTTGACGCGACCCGATATTTAATCGAATTTATGTTTAAAAGATTTCTCCCCTCAAAAGAAATATGATCATTATTATCAACTCGTATTACTTGACTTCCACCACCTGCTGTATCTGTATTAGCCATTTTATTCACCCCAGAACTCGTTGAATAAAATTCGGCTTCTTTCCGTTTAGGATGTAATATTATTTGGTCAAAGGCAGTTAGCCCGCCTTGGTCCGTATAATTTGCATTTAACACATAGAAAATATCCATTTCTCCATCGGTATCATGTGATCCAGGATTCAAGGCTAGACTTTCCGAACAAGCGTTAAATGTTGCACCATCATGAAAATGATTCAAATGTCCTAAAGATGGGACTACATTAACATCAATGCAATCAATTCCGTTAGCTAAACTACCATCTTCAACATCAGAAACATCTAAATCAAAAGTAACATCATCACCCCAATTCATAAAGCCTCCATCTACTGGAGAATTAAAACTAAAAGTCGCAGAATTGTTACCGGCATGTATACTAATATTTTGAACACCAACCCCTCCATTACCATCATCTACTTTTAATTGTGTTAAATATGTTCCTGCTGAAGTAAATGTGAAGTTTGGATTTTCAATTGTTGCATCTACTATTCCATCTGATTGAAAATCCCATTCAAAAGATAAGGGTGTATCACCATCTTGATCGTAAGTTCCGTCACTTGAGAAATTTACTTTTAAAGGCAAAGAACCACTTGTAACATCACTATTAATAGTCACTATTGGAGGTGTGTTAGAGATTACACCGGTGTAATCCACTCGAATTAATTTTCCCGTACCTACATTAGAAGGACAACAGCCTGTTCCATAGGCCAAAAGATACATATGGCCATCGGGGCCTATTTCCATATCAATGAAACCATTTGCTGAACTCGGGAAAACCGAAGGTGCAAGTTGATCGTTGCTTATAATTGTGCCATTGGCATCCATTTTCACAACCCATATCTTACTCGTATTAAAATCATAATAGAAGAACGCTTCGTCAAATTCTACTGGTAATCTTTGTTGATCTGTTAGCGTTCCATCATGGTAGTAACGCGTACCTGCAAAGTAACTTTTGTGAAAAAACTCTAACCAAGCTGGTTGTGCAGATGGTAAATTCTTTATGCCTGTATTCCAAATCGAATTATTTACTGGTGCATTAGGATTATTATAGTAATTTGGATTTGCATACGAAATTAAATAAGGATCATTGTCAGCTCCTGAAAAGTAGGGCCAACCAAAATTACCAGCAGATTTCACTAAATTCATTTCGTCTAAGCCCTCTGGCCCAAGAGATGATTCTACATTTGCATCAGGACCAACTTCTCCCCAAAATAACCAATCAGTGTTTTGGTTATCTACAAATATCCGATAAGCATTTCTGGCTCCCATTACATATATTTCCGGTAATGTGTTCGCTGTACCAACAGCAAATAAATTACCATTAGGAATAGTGTATGTGCCGTTCGGCTGTGGAGTTATCCGTAAAATTTTCCCACGTAGGTCATTGGTGTTTGATGAGCTTTTTTCAGCGCTTTTTGTTAAATTAGATTCATTTATCGCAGCATAATTTCCGTGATCCGTATTATCTCCGGTGGCAATGTAAAGATTCCCTTGAGAGTCAAATTGCATATCTCCACCTGAATGAAAACTTAATGTTCTTTGAGTTTCCCATTCTAATAAAGTAATTTCTGAAGAAAGATCAATCTGATCTCCATTCATAGTAAATCGTGAGACTCTGTTCTTGGATACAGATGGTAAAGAATAATGTAAATAAATATGACTATTTGTAATAAAGTTTGGGTCAAAAGCGATACCTAATAAACCATCCTCAAATTCATGGAAAACTGGAATAATTCCTGCTGATACTGTTAGTTGAGAATTTGGTTTATAAATTATTACTTCACCGTAACGGTCTAAAATAAAAATACGCCCATCTGGTGCAAAACGCATTGTTGTAGCATTAGATAAACCTGTTAACAATTCAACCTGCTGAAAAGAAGATGGTAACTGCGCACTTAATGGAATACTAAAAAAAAGAAAAAATATAAAATAATGAAACTTTAAAATTGATTTATATTTTTCTCCAATAGAATAATTCATTTACATTTAGTTTTTCCGATTTAATGATTTGATGTAATATTCAAATAGAATAAACTATTTAATTAATGTAACTAAAATTGAGGGTACTTCAAGAAATATCAACTAACGAATAGAGGGGAGTTAATATAAATATAGGTAGTTTCTTGTATAGAAAATAATTAACTTTTGAATTTACGTTTAAATTCAGTGAATACCGATAAACTACTATTAAACAGTATAGAATAAAACAATATAAAAGTTATAATAATAAAAAAAGCCCTAGTAAAAACCAGGGCTTGATAGATATTTAATAGTGTTTTCTAATTATCAACTAATAATTTTATTAATATTGGTTTACCTTGATTCATACCAACACCTATGAAATATAAACCGTCTCTTAAAGTTGATACATCAATATGAAATGTTCCGTCTGATTGTACAATATCTGGATTATTTGGGTCATAATGTGCTATAAACCTTCCTCCCACATCGTGTAAATAAATATTAAGCACCTCCATATCATCTGGAGCATTAAGTACACTTATTTTAGCAACTCCATCATTGGTTGGG
This sequence comes from Flavobacteriaceae bacterium EG-1, assembly GCF_009649685.1. Classification (GTDB taxonomy): domain Bacteria; phylum Bacteroidota; class Bacteroidia; order Flavobacteriales; family Flavobacteriaceae; genus Aurantibacter_A. Next base: position 357,476 of record NZ_WJPK01000001.1, on the reverse strand, counting down.
TTCTCATCTAACATTATAGCCATTTGACCTATTGTTGGCAATTCTCCTTCCTTATATACTGATACAGCCACTTCATCAAAAATAGTTTCATTCTCATCATCTATAGCAGTTAGTCTAAAGATGTATTCTCCTTCAACTAAATCTGATATGGCTAACTCTAGAGAATTCTCTCCTGAAATAGTTGCCGTATTTGGACCACTAACTTGTGTCCATAACAACGTTACTTCTCCACCATCTGGGTCGACAGCCCTACCATTTAATGTGGTACTATTCTCAGGTAATTCCAAACTTATATCTTCACCTGCACTTGCACTTGGTGGTCTAGTTTCTATAACTTCAATCCCAGAAATTTTAGGAGTATCTGTAACTGGTGTTAGTGTAATTGACAATTTACCATCTGTTACATCAATTCCAGTAAAACTCTCAATAACAGCTGTTGCACTACCTCCAGCAGCTATAACAATATCGTAATTATCTACTTGTTCTTGTCCGTTTTCTATATTAATATTGAAAACTCTGGAACCTATACCACCTGCAGCTCCTCCTGAAGCAACACCATAATATATTTCGGCAAAATGTAAATTAACATTATGTTTTCCATTCGTGACTGGGATTTCATATACTAAAGGTTGATTACTAGATCGAAAACGTTCAGTTTGGTACATCGCATCATTCTCTGTATTGGCTATATCAATAATATTCTCAAAAATACTACCTCCAACAAAATAGTTATCTTCAGACCAAACTTCTTCATTAAAACTTAACTCAGGACCCCCAGAATTTATTCTAAATGTCTCGGGTTCTCCTAAAACAGTAACTGTAACTTCGTCAAAACCAACTTCATCATCATCATCTGTTACCGTTAATCTGAAAACATATTCACCTTCAATTAGTCCACTTAAACCAATATCCGCTGTATTATCACCATTCATTATTGCCGTATTAGGTCCGCTTTCTTGGGTCCATAAATAAGACGTAATCAATCCTCCATCTGGGTCACTTGCAGAGCCATCTAGAGTAATAGTGTCTACTGGAATCGTAATAGTACGGTCTTCACCAGCATCTGCAATTGGTACACTACTCGTACCACCACTAACAATTTCAATCCCTGAAATTTTAGGGTTTTCAACCACAGATGTCAAGGTAATTGTCAATTCCCCATCGGTTACATTAATTCCGGTAAAATTTTCTATAATCGCTGTTGCAGGACCTCCAGACTCTTTAATAATATCGTAATTTTCACGAACTCCTTGTCCGTTTTCAATATCAATATTAAAAACACGAGACCCTTCTCCTCCATCCGAACCATCACCAGGAACTCCAAAATATATTTCAGCAAAATGAAGATTTAAATTATGGGTGCCATTTGCAACAGGAATTTTGTATACTAAAGTTCCTGATGTATGATATCGTTCAGTCTGATATAGTGAATCATTAGACGTGTTTGCAATTGGCATGGGTACATTTTTAACAGTACCACCCTCAAAATAATTGTCAGCCGACCAATCGATATTATTAAATGTTAAATTTGGACCTCCTGAATTTATTCGTATCGCTTCAGCCCCATCTGTAACAGTTACTATCACTTCATCAAATCCAAAATCATTTGAATCATTAATAGCAGTTAATCTAAAAACATACTCACCTAATATTAACTCACTTAAACCTAAAGTAGTAGTATTTTCATTAGCCATGACAGCTGCATTAGGACCCTCAACTTGCGTCCACAAATAACTAGCAATAGTACTACCATCTGGCGATGTTGCCGAACCTGAAATAGTAATTGTATTGTTCGGTAAGATTACAGTTTGATCCAATCCTGCATCAACAACTGGGTCATTACTTACAATTAATGGGGTAGTGTTCTCATAGATTCTAACTACTTTTTGACTTTTAAATCCATTAGAAACAATATCTAAGTCTCCATCATTATCTATATCAACAACACGTGCGCCATCATGGTGTTCCCAATTCTGTGGACTGTCATCAATAACAAGCATTTCCCAATCATCTGAACTACATAAATTATTTTCAAAAGCAATCAATCTACGACTTCCTAACCATTCACCAACGATTATATCTTTATCGCCATCAAAATCAATATCAGAAGCAAACACGCTTAAACTTCCATGAATATCATCTGATAATAAATGTTCTGTCCATGTTTGAGTAGGGTCAGCAGGAGCTTCAAACCAAGATAAATCGTATCTATCTGGATTACTTCCATATCCCAATTGACCTACAACAGCATCTAAATCACCATCGTTATCAAAATCTGCAAGTTGAGCACGATCTGGAGTACTTCCGTAACTCAAACCAGTTAAGTGTGTAGTAAATACTCCTGACCCATTATTTTCCAACCAATTAACACCCTGAAAAAGATCTAAATCTCCGTCATTATCAATATCAGCAGCTTGAAGATCTTCTCCTGTAGAACTATTACTTATATCCGCTATTGTCCATGTTCCGGTTGTTGGATTTGCTGTAGGAGTAAGCAACTGAACTGGTTCGTTTGTGTTCTCTGCGCCATTCCAGTTTATTGCCATTTGATATAAACCACCAGTTCCAAAATCACCTCCCGCTAATCCCGCTAAAAACGGTTCGGACCATGAAGTAGTAATGGTTGGTAAATTCGTATGTATTGTAAAATTTCCTGAGCCATCATTCTCAGCCCATATAAGTTGAACACTTTCATATTCAGACCCTGAAGGACCTAAGGTTGTACCCAATAAGTCCATATCACCATCATTATCAAAATCATGAACATGGGCTACATTGCCAAAATTTACACCAATCGTACTTTTTGGCCAATTATCTGAAACTACTCCAGTATTCTTATACCACCAACCTCCAGTAACTATATCTTTTAATCCATCACCATCTAAATCATAATTCGCAAAAGTATATATTACTACATAAGGATTTGCATCATATTCATGGACAACCCATGAATCTGGGAAATCAGTTTCATTACAAACCTGTTGATCTGTTACGGCCACCATAACTTCATCAAAAATGCCAGTAGGGGTATGATTAGCATAAAATAATTCTACACGAATAGTATGACTACCAATACTCAAATTATCAAATGTTATAGGTTCATGACTATAATATGGACCACTTAGTACACCATCAACATAATAGTGGATATGTGTGTCGCCTTCTAATATTGTCCAATTTTCTACTCTAAAGGCCACGTCAAAAGATTGATTTACATTCCAACCATTTTCGGGAGAAGTAATTAAAATATTAGGGGTAGATAAAAAAGTATCTTTTGGCAATATTTCGATTGCAGCTATTTTTGCATTTTGGGTAATCGATTCTAATTCTATAGTAGCAAAACCATCTGTAATACTAATATCATTTAGCTCTTTTTGTAATGCAGTTGCGGGGTCAACTTCTGATAGAATATCAAAATTTGTTAATACAGGATTCCCTTCTATCAATACATTAAATACTCTAGAACCTTCGCCCCCAGGTGTACTGCCTATTCCAAAATACAATTCTGCGAAATGTAATCGAATATCATACTCGCCTGACAATGGAACTGGAATTTCATAGGTAAAATCGCCATATCTTTCAGTTTGGTATATTGCGTCATTATCGGTATTGGCAATAGCAATTGACCTTGAATAGTTGCTTCCTCCAGTGGCGTAATCATCCATAGTAAATACTTTTGCATCATTTACTACTTCATCTCCTCCTGAATTTATGCGCATTGAATTAATTATAGAGAAAGGATATGAACCTGTTTGTATTGGGAGTCCTGCTATATTCTGTACATTACTAACTGTTACGGAATAACTAGAACTGGAACTTAATGGTGATACTGTAAGTAAAACATTTAAACCATCTTGTTGCAATACTGCTGAACTAATCGTTACTCCATTGTCAATATTATAATTAGATATTTGATTTGCTGTATTAGCCGTTACATATTCAGAGAATTTCACCTGTACTTCTGTCGAACTTAAAGCTTCTACGATTGAAATTTCAGGTGCAGTATTATCGGTAGATACACCAGGGCCTATAAACTCAACATAATTTAAATCGAAAATTCCTTGAGAACCACTTGAACTTTTAAATACAAAATAGAGATCTTGTTTGCCTACCGTTGTTGGAAAGTTTGACTCAACAGCCTCCCAATTATTTAAACTGCCAGTGTTAGGAACTGCAGTAGTTGCTAATAAAGTGCCTGTTGGACTTCCTAATCTAAATTCTATGGTCCCTCCAGCAGTTGTTGAGGCTACTTTATATTTAACGGCACTCATATTCACCAGATTTCTATCTGAAAACGAAATATAACCATTGTTATTAACTTCAAGTGCAGACGCTCCACCTTCGAATATATCAGTATTCGTTATAATTGTAGTGCCGTCTTCTGTATCGTAATATTCGGCTTCCTTTCTTTTTGGATGTAATACTATTTGGTTATATGTGAGTAGTCCGCCTTGGTCGGTATAATTAGCGTTTATAACATAATAAATATCCATATCTCCAGAAATATCATGTCCATCATAAGACAGTGTAAAATCATTAGGACAACCCGTTATAGTGGCTAAATCATGATAGTGATTTAAATGACCTAAAGCAGGCACTATATTAACGTCGTTACAATCAATGCCAGAACCTGTTGAGCCATCTTCTGCATCAGTTACGGTTAAATCAATTGAAATTTCATCACCCCAATCCATAAAACCACCGTCTTGTGGATTATTGTAGGTAAAAACAGCCGCAGTATTACCGGCATAAATTGTTATATTATTAACTCCTACACCGCCATTACCATCATTTACTTTTAGTTGAACATTAAAAGTTCCAGCAACCGTGTATGTGTAAGTTGGGTTGGCACCAACAGAATCTACGAAACCATCGCCATCAAAGTCCCATTCATATGTTAATGGTGAATCTCCGTTTGGATCTGAAGTACCGACACTAGAAAAATTAACTGTTAATGGTAATTGACCACTTGTTACATCTGCTGACAGCTTAACTGTAGGAGGCGCATTCGAAGTTATACCCGTATAATCTACTCGAAGTAATTTTCCAGTGGCAACGTTATCTGGGCAACATCCTGCACCATAAGATAAGATATACATTTTACCATCAGGTCCCATTTCCATATCTATAAATCCATCATTATTACTGGGAAATACAGTTGGTGCAAATTGTTCATTGTTCAAAATATTTCCTTGAGCATCCATCTCTACAGCCCATATTTGACTCGTGTTAAAGTCATAATAAAAGAAATGCTCATCCAATTCAATTGGAAAACGTTGCAAATCTGTTAGACTTGCATTGTGATAATAACGCGGACCTGCCAAATAACATTCAGCAGGAAACTCTAACCATGCAGGTTGCGCCGCAGGCAAGTTCGTTAATCCCGTGTTAAAATTAGAAATATTTTCAGGAGACGCTGGGTCGTAAAAATATGGAGACGGAGTTCTATACAATACTTGATAAGCATCATTATCCGCACCAGAAAAATAGGGCCAACCATAATTTCCTGCTTGCTTCACAAGGTTCAATTCATCCAATCCCTCTGGGCCTAAGGTGGCACTTGCGGAGTTAGCATCAGGTCCTACTTCTCCCCAAAACAACCAATCTGAATTTGAGTCATCCACAAATATACGGTAAGGATTTCGAGCACCCATTACATAAATTTCTGGCCTTGTATTTGCAGTGCCTACAGGGAAAAGGTTGCCAGGTGGTATTGAATATGTACCATTGGATAGCGGTGTTATTCGCAATATTTTACCTCGCAAATCATTGGTGTTAGATGAACTTTTTTCGGCACTGTTTTCATTTTCAGTTTGACTCATTTTACTATATCCACCATGATTGGTATTATCTCCAGTCGCGATATAAAGATTTCCTTGGGAATCAAATGCCATGTCACCGCCTGTATGGAAACTTAAAATACGCTGTGTGGTCCAATCTAATAAGATTGCCTCCGAGGACAAATCAATCGCATCACCATTCATTGTAAACCGAGACACCCGATTTTTGTCCACTCCAATTACAGAATAATGTAAATAAATATAATTGTTAATTAAAAAATTAGGATCAAAAGCAATACCCAATAAACCATCTTCAAATTCGTTATAAACAGGTAAGGTACCAGCACTTACCGAAGTTTGAGTATCTGTTTTATATATTATAATTTCACCGCCACGGTCTAATATAAAAATACGCCCATCAGGAGCAAATTGCATGGTTGTGGCATTCGTTAAACCTGTTAACAAATCTACTTGTTGAAAAGATGTAGGAAGCTGTGCCTGTACTGTTGAACTAGTGGTAAGAAACAATAGAATTAGTAGTATCCAAGAATAAGATTTTAACAAAATATGATTTTTACCAATAATATTCTCATAGCATAACGAATCTAAATTTCGCTTATGATTAGTGTATTTTTTTTCCATAATCAACATAGTGTTTAATAACTTCCTTAAACTGTACAGGTACATATAAAAATCAATGACGTACAAAGATAACTCAATAACAACTTATAGCCGAAATACCCTACTTCATTTTCGTTTAAAATCCTGTGTAATCGACTAATTACATAACATATCTACAAAAACGGAGCATTAGGAATTATAGTATTTTAATATTTTTCCAACTTGCATTTAAACAAGATTAATTGCTAATAACTGAAAATTTTAAAGACAAAAAATCCCAAGATATTATCTCAGGATTTGTTTTATTTTAATATCTTATTTTAGATTAAAATTTCCACCATTTTTTTGTAGTCTTACCATAACCATAGCCGTATTTACCACCATAACCTAACTTAGAATCTCTAACATCATTCACTACAAAAGCTAACCCTTCAAGCTTACCTTCATCACGTAACTTAAGTGGAAATTCAATAACTTTTGTTTCCGTAATACCCGCTCGAGTAACATAAATTATATGATTTGCGTACTTACTTATTAACAAAGTATCTGTAACAACCATTAAAGGAGCGATATCTACTATAACATAGTCATATTTTTCAGAAACTTCTTCAAATAACCCATGCAGTTTTTCACTCATTAATAATTCTGATGGATTAGGAGGAATTTTACCCGAATAAATCACATCAATAGTTGTGGTATGCACCAACAATGGGTTTATAATATCTTTTGTAGATATGGAATCATCATATAAAAATTCGGTTAAACCAGCGTCTTTATTTCTACTTGGCTTTAATCCTAATTTATCGACATCTTTACTAGTGAAAAATGTATATAGTTTGGGGTTTCGAATATCTGCGCCAATTAATAATACTTTTTTACCGGTATTGGCGAAAATCATTGAAAGATTTGATGATAAAAATGTCTTTCCTTCACCTGGCACACTTGAGGTTACAAAAATTATATTGTTTCTTCCCGCCCTTTTCGAATTAATGATATAATCTAGATTAGTTCGTAAAATCCTAAGTGATTCACCCAATACGCTTCGATCTTCCTTACGGACCAATATTTCATCTTTTTTTGACAGACTAGGCAATTCCGCCAAAACAGGAACATTATTGACAAGTTTTTCCAAACCCGTTTTATTATGAATTTTATTGTCTATCAAATCCTGAAGATATATAACAGAAAATGGAATAAAAAGACCAAATATTATAGCTGCAAAATAAATTATTTGCTTTTTTGGGGAAACCGGAAATTTACTTTCGAGATAGGCATTATCAATTATTTTTGATTTTTCAGGACTTGAAGCCGCAGCAATTTGAGATTCTTCTCTTTTTTGTAATAAATACAAATACAGGCTCTCTCTTGTCTGTTGCTGTCGAGTAATATCAGTTAATAATCGTTGATTTTTTGGTGCAGAATAAATTGTCCCTTGTATTCTTCCCATTTGATTTTGTAGCGTCCCTACCGTAGCTCCTACATTACGCTCCATAGAGGTTAAACTTGACTGCATTGTTGATTTTAACTGATCCAATTGATCATTTAAATTAACAATAATTGGGTTTTTCTCATCGGCACTTTTCAAAAGTCTATTTCGCTCTGCAACCAATTCATTATATTTTGACTGGGTAGCGGTTATAGCACCATTTCCAAGATCTACAATTGGCATAATTTCATAACCTTCATCACTGGCAACATAATTTTTTAATCCACTCACCAAATCCAGTTGATTTCTTGCATTATCAAGTTGTTGACGGCTTTGTGAACTTGCCTGTACTGCGGCCCCAACCTCTAAGCCTCCTCCAGTCATTCCTTTTCCCGTTAATAATTTTTCTGCATCTTCATCTACCTCTGTTAAACTAGAAGATATTGTTGCTATTCGATTGTCTATAAAATTTGCAGTTTTATCCGCAATATTCTTCTTATCTGTAATTGCATTTTGATTATAATTATAAATTACAGTATTTAATATATCAATAGCCTTTTGCTTTACAGGATCATTAAGACTAATATTAATAATATTCGAATATTCATCAGCAACAGCCACTATCATCTTACCCTGATACGCTTGGGCAATTTGAACCATAGGCTTAACAGTAACCATGATTTTTTGACCTCGAAATTTTTTAAAAAAAGGTATATTTGGAGTAATTACCAAACCTCCAATAGTTGTAGGTATATTTTTACCATAAGCATACATTTTAACAGGACTATCCCGTTCCAAACTGTAACCAAAATTAGAATCGGAAGTAAGTTCTAAATAAAAAGTAAATTCAGAATTATAAATTATTGAGTCTTTTTCTATAAAATTAACCTTAATTGGCCGCTCCGAGTAAATCTCAGAATCTTTTACATTCCCTAAAGCCGTAATCTTAACATTAAGCCCTAAAGTTTTCGCCACCTCAATAAAATTTGATCTAGAATTAAGAATCTCAATCTCATCTTCTACTTTATTCTTTGCTCCACCTAAAATATCTAAGTCTTGAAAAGCTGAAAGTTCGGAACCAGAATTTTGATCCTCGATTATTTGTATCTTTGCTTTGGCAGCGTATTCGGGCGTTGCATAGCGCACATACAACATAGATAATATAAGACATATTATTATCGATAATACAAACCATTTCCAATGTCTTGAATAAGACATTAAAACCTCTTTAAGGTCATTTGTGTTATTAGCAAAATCTTTTGACTCCATACTTTCCTATATTCTTTACTAAAGAAATTTAATACTATAAAACTATTTTAATTTCTATAACCTTGTGATTAAAAGCACTGTAGAAGTGATTAGCAATGAAGCTATTGATACCCATACTGAGACCCTACTATCAAAAGCAGATGAGTTTACCGCAGACTCATTTGGTTCAACATAAACCACATCGTTCTGTGTTAAGTAGTATACGGGTGAATTTAGAGATTCCTTTTGGGTTAGGTCTATACGCGTATACACTTTTGTTCCATTAAAATCGCGTATTACCATCACGTTTTTTCTCAAACCCTTAATAGTTAAGTCATTAGCTAATCCAATTGCCTCTAGCACAGTTATTTGCTCACCATCTACCGGATAGGTTCCTGGTCTATTAACCTCACCAAGAACAGTTACAGTAAAATTCTTTAATCGAATATTAACTATTGCATCTTTTAAATAAGGAGAAAGTTTTTCTTTTAAAAATAATTTTGCTTCTTCAGGTGAAAGTCCAACTAGTTTAATTGCACCTAATACTGGAAAATCAATTTCACCATTTTTGTCAATAATATAATCTACTTGTTCCGCTTTAATACCCCCTTCTTCAGCTCCTTTTAGCAGATTAAAAGGCATACTTGCTTGTGGATCAAAAGTAGATACATGTATACTTAAAACATCATCAATTTTAAACTTATTGGTGTGAGAATTGTCACTTACTATCGTTTCATAATCACCAGCATTTTGAAAGTAAACAATATCCTTTTTAGATGCACATGAACTAAAAATTAATACAATCAAACAAACAGATAGGAAATTTAAGCGCATAGTATTCAAATTTATTATGATTTAAGTTTTTAAAAATATGCAAGAATAATAAAAAAATTAAGATTGTACTACCTTTAATGTTGGTTTATCAGAATCTGACTTTTTCTTCTCATCATCTAAGTCGCATAATTCGGAATTATTAGAAACATATTCTGGCACAATGTTTTTCATCAAACGTACCGTATTACCACTAAAAAACATATTCGTAATACATAATTCGTCAATTTTGGATCTTACCTCTGCATAATCTAAATCTCGAACCTTACTAATCTTTATTTTCTTATGATAAGTGGGTAATGTATTTTCACCATTTGCTAAAAGTTCTTCATATAATTTCTCGCCTGGTCTAAGTCCTGTAATTTTTATATCTATATCTTCAGGATAATTTAATCCTGACAATTTTATCATGTTTTTGGCCAAATCAAAAATCTTAACAGACTCTCCCATGTCAAATATAAAAATCTCACCCCCCTCGCCCATTGAGCCTGCTTCTAAAACCAATTGCGAAGCTTCCGGAATAGTCATAAAATATCGCGTAACATCCTTATGAGTTAAAGTTAAAGGACCACCTTTTTCTATCTGTTTTCTAAATAATGGAATAACAGAGCCATTAGAACCTAAAACATTACCAAACCTAGTCGTAATAAATTTGGTTTTCTTTTCTTGCTGCATACAACTGATATACATCTCTGCAATTCGCTTACATGCACCCATAACATTAGTTGGGTTTACAGCTTTATCTGTAGAAACGAAAACAAACTTCTCTACCTTATGATTTAGTGATAAATCAGCAATCGTTTTTGTTCCTGCAACATTTATTTTAATGGCTTCATAAGAATTGTACTCCATTAATGGTACATGCTTATATGCTGCTGCATGAAAAACCATATTTGGTTTGTATTCTTGAAAGATAGCATTCATTCTATTCTTATCGCGAATGTCACCCACTATAGGTATAAAATTATGATAGCCATTTTGTTTTAAATCTTGTTGCAAATCGTAAAGAGCAGATTCCGCTTGATCGATGATAATCAATGATTTATAACTATAACTGCAAATTTGACGAACAATCTCACTACCTATCGATCCTGCTCCTCCCGTCACAAGAATAACTTTTCCATTTAATTGATTATCAATTTTCTGGTTTTTTATACTAATTGGGGCTCTATCTAATAAATCTTCAATTTGTACTTGCTTAATCTGGGATGCACGTAACTCCCCATTAATCCAATCCTCGACGGGTGGAACAATTTTTACTTGAACGGGATACTCTACTAGACTTTCAACTAAACTTCTCAGTTTCTTAGGATCAATATTTTGTATTGAAAAAATTACTTCAGAGATATCTTTTTTCGTTAAAAAATCTTCCGTCAATACCTTTTTATCAAATACATTTACACCGTTTATCTGTTTACCAACTTTCTGATTATCATTATCTATATAACCAACAACTCTAGCTCTACTTTTGGAATGATTAGTAAGTGCATTATGTGTTAAAATACCAGATTCTCCCGCCCCATAGATTAATACATTTTTATTAACCTTCATATCTTTTGCCAAATAATTATTATAAAGGGATTTAAAAACATATCTAGAAGCGGTCAAGCCAATAAAACTTAAAAGACTATGAAAAATAATAATACTCCTTGGGATTGTAAATTTTTCAATAAATTCTAACTTAGTGTTTATTAGAATCATTACAATCATCAATATACTACAAGTACATATCGCATTAAAAAGGTTATACACATCTCTCACACCAGTATGTCTAACTACACCCTTATATGAACCGACAATCAAAAACGATATCAAAGCAACAAGTGCTACAAAAGGTAATTGCGTATATAGTTGTTCAACGTCGAAATCTAAAGACAAGTCAAATCGAATACAATAGGCTAAAAAGAAAGAAAAACTTACCGTAATTACATCAATTAACAATACGAGCCATTTCGAAGCATAACGATTCACGTTATTAGATAAATAATTTTGAATCATGATTTAAAAATCTTTAAGATTAGGTCAGTTATTCTTTCTAAGTCGTTTGTTGTGAGATTTGAACCACTAGGTAAACACAAACCTCTATTAAACAAATCAAATGAAGTACCATCCGCATAATTAGTGTACTTTTCAAAGATAGGTTGAAGATGCATTGGCTTCCATAGTGGCCGTGATTCAATATCCTCATTCAATAATGCAACTCTAATATTTTCTCGAATTTCAAATGAAGGAGTTAAAATACATGTTAGCCATCTATTTGAAAAGTAACCATCTGGTTCTTCCAAAAACTCAATTTGTTCTAACTGTTCCAATTTTAATTTATAAAAATCAAAATTGTTTCTACGTGCAGCAACCCTATCATCTAGAACCTCCATTTGTCCGCGTCCAATACCCGCTAAAACATTGCTCATTCTATAATTATGTCCAACATGGGAATGTTGATAATGGGGAGCATCATCTCTCGCTTGAGTGGCAAGAAAAATAGCTTTTTCTTTATATTCATAATTCTTAGTCACCAAAGCACCACCTCCAGAAGTCGTAATTATTTTATTTCCATTAAATGATAATATCCCTATATCACCGAAACTACCACATTTAACACCATTCACTGAACTTCCTAATGCCTCTGCACTATCTTCAACTACAGGTATTTTATAGGTTTCGGAAATGCGCTTCAATTCTGAAACATTATAAGGCATGCCATATAAATGAACAGCGACAATTGCTTTGGGCTTTTTCCCTTTAGAAATTCTGTCTAAAATTGCTTTTTCCAACAAGTAAGGAGATATATTCCATGTATCCTTCTCACTGTCAACAAAAACAGGACTTGCACCTAGATAAAGTATTGGATTAGCAGATGCAGAAAATGTAAAACTCTGACAAATAACTTCATCTCCATTGGTTACACCTAATAATTTTAAAGCTAAATGGATTGCAGCAGTACCAGCACTTAGTGCAGCTACGTTAACTCCATTGCCAATATAGTACTCAATAGACTTTTCGAATAAATTAACATTTGGTCCTAATGGAGCGACCCAATTAGTGTCAAAAGCTTCTTTAACATAAACTTGTTCATTTTCACCCATGTGAGGGGATGATAGCCATATTTTTCCTGCTGTTACTACACTCATAGTTATTCTATGGAATAAATTAATATTTAAAACGTACTTGCCCTATATTTACGATTTAAAACTACTAACGGTTCATTCGCCAAAAACGTACACATAATTTAGATATACCCAAAATTATGAATTACTTATATAAATTTTTAACCTACTATCTTTATTTCGATTAAAAGTTATAATTTATTGTTAATTAAAACCACATTTACCTATACAACCTGAATAAAAGCAATTTACCCAAGAATATTATACCTTAAATATAAATTTCGATTTTTCGTTAAAATACATGAATTAACTTCGAAATAAGTATAATTATTTTAAACAATCACAATACCGTTAAAATATGCTCGTTTGTCACATTAGAGGAAATTTTACAAAATTATTTATAATCTTTGCACCCCTTTTAAAAAAAGTCTGAATGAAAAAAGTTACAAAAATTTGCTGTATTGGCGCCGGTTATGTAGGTGGCCCAACTATGTCTGTTATTGCTAGTCAATGCCCTGAAATTAAAGTTACTGTTGTTGATATAAATCAGGTTAGAATAGATGCCTGGAATAATGATGATTTAGATTTACTTCCAGTATATGAGCCAGGTCTAAAAGAAATTGTTGCAGCCAGCCGTGGTAAAAACCTATTCTTTTCGACTGAAGTTGATAAGGCCATTGATGAAGCAGAAATGATTTTTATCTCAGTTAATACCCCTACAAAAACTTATGGAAAAGGAAAAGGGCAAGCTGCAGATTTGAAATTTGTTGAACTTTGTGCCAGAAATATTGCAAAAGTAGCAAAGGATGATAAAATAATTGTTGAAAAATCTACATTACCAGTACGTACTGCAAGTGCTATTAAGAGTATCTTAGACAATACTGGTAATGATGTTAAATTTGAAATCTTATCAAATCCTGAATTTTTAGCTGAAGGAACTGCAATTGAAGATTTACTAAAAGCAGATAGAATTCTGATAGGTGGTGATGATACGGAATCTGGAATAGCAGCCAAAAATACTTTAAGTGCTATTTATGAGCACTGGTTACCCAAAGAAAGAATTTTACAAACAAACGTTTGGTCTTCAGAACTATCTAAATTAGTAGCAAATGCCTTTTTAGCCCAACGAGTTTCATCGATTAATGCGATTTCTGCTTTATGTGAAAAAACAGATGCGAATGTTGCCGAAGTTGCTCGTGCTATAGGTGCTGATAGTCGAATTGGTCCTAAATTCTTAAATGCTTCCGTTGGTTTTGGAGGTTCATGTTTTCAGAAAGATATACTAAATCTAGTTTATATTGCTCGCAGTTATGGACTTCAAGAAGTAGCAGATTATTGGGAACAAGTAATTATAATGAATGATTACCAAAAAAGAAGATTTGCCGAAAATATTATTTCTACACTATATAATACAGTTTCTGGCAAAAAAATAGCCTTTTACGGATGGGCATTTAAAAAAGATACTAACGATACACGAGAATCAGCTGCCATCTTTGTTGCCGATGCATTACTAGACGAACAAGCAAAGATTGTTGTTTATGACCCTAAAGTATCGAAAGAACAAATTTATAGTGATTTAGATTACTTAGGATCAAGAAGTCCTGAAGAAAACAGACGACTATTAACAGTAGTTGAAGACCCCATGGAGGCAGCCAAAGATGCTCATGCCATAGGTATCTTAACAGAATGGGATGAATTTAAAACCTATAATTGGGATGCTATTTTTAAAGAAATGCTAAAACCCGCATTTCTTTTTGACGGCCGAAGAATTTTAGATAAGGATACTATGCAATCAAAAGGATTCCAATATTACAAAATTGGCCAATCATGAAAATACTAGTAACAGGTGCTGCCGGTTTTATTGGACATCATTTGTGTGAAGCGCTATTAAAAAGAAGCATTGAGGTTATTGGCTTAGACAACATCAACGATTATTATGATGTACATCTAAAATATAATCGACTAATAGAACTTGGCATATCTAGTAATGACGCAGAACAATGGAATTCGAAAACCATCAGTTCAAAACATGGTGATAAATTCTCTTTTGTTCGTATGAATTTGGAAGATAGAAATGAATTACCAAAGCTTTTTAAAGATGAAAACATAGTTACGGTATGTAATCTAGCAGCACAGGCTGGTGTTCGTTACAGTCTTGAAAACCCAGAAAGCTATGTAGATAGCAATATCGTAGGTTTTTTAAATTTATTAGAGTGTTGTAGACATCATCAGGTGAAGCATTTGGTTTATGCAAGTAGTTCTAGTGTTTATGGCTTAAATGAAAAAGTGCCATTTTCAACAAGCGATAACGTAGACAACCCAATAAGCATTTATGCGGCAAGTAAAAAAAGTAATGAATTAATGGCACATACCTATAGTCATTTATTTGGAATGGCGACAACAGGCTTACGTTTTTTTACAGTTTATGGCCCGTGGGGAAGACCAGATATGGCACTATTCCTTTTTACCGATGCAATTTTGAATGGTAGACCTATAAAAGTGTTTAATCATGGTAAATTAGAAAGAGACTTCACCTATGTGGGTGATATAGTTGAAGGTGTAGTAAGGGTATTAACAAAGCCATTGAAGAATAGACAATTATACAAGATATACAATATAGGGAATAATAACTCCGTAAAATTAACAGATTTCATTCAAGCAATTGAGAACAAAGTAGGCAAAAAAGCGGAAAAAGAAATGTTGCCTATGCAACCCGGGGACGTAACTAAAACTTGGGCCGATGTTGACAACCTAATACAGGACTATGATTATAGGCCGAATACCAATATTAACGATGGTGTAGGTAGCTTTGTGAAATGGTATAGAAACTATTACAACATCTAATTAAAACAGCAACACCAAAATTCTTTAGCTTACCATCAAAAAAAATAGATTTAACAAAACATCAATTATAATTCTTGATTAAAAACCAAGTAAATTATAAAAAAAACACAGCTATACATTGACAATTCTATGGATTTAAAAAACTTAAATTTCAATTCTAACTTTAAAGTTCTTGTAACGGGTGGTGCCGGCTTTATCGGGACTAACCTCACGGAAGCACTACTCAAAAACGGCAATAAAGTAGTATGTTTAGATAATTATGCTACAGGAAAAAAAGAAAATATTACTCCGTTCTTAACAAATCCGAATTACACTTTAATTGAAGGGGATATTCGAGAATTGGCAACCTGCCACAGTGCATGTAGTGGAATCGACTATATTTTGCACCAGGCTGCCTTAGGTTCTGTGCCAAGATCTATAAACGACCCAATAACAAGTAATGATGTTAATGTATCTGGTTTTCTTAATATGTTAGTAGCTGCTAGGGACGCCAAAGTTAAACGATTTGTATATGCTGCAAGTTCTTCAACTTATGGGGATTCAACATCCATGCCTAAAGTGGAAGATGTTATAGGAAAACCTCTTTCCCCCTATGCAATTACGAAATACGTAAATGAATTGTACGCCGACGTGTTTGCCAAAACGTATGGACTTGAAACAATAGGCCTGCGCTACTTTAATGTATTTGGCAGAAGACAGGACCCTAATGGAGCCTATGCTGCCGTAATACCAAAATTTGTTATACAATTACTGCAACACCAATCACCAACTATTAATGGTGATGGTAGTTTCTCAAGAGATTTTACATATATCGACAATGTAATACAAATGAATGTTCGAGCCTTACTTTCAGACAATATTAAGGCAATTAACACCGTTTATAATGTGGCCTATGGTGAACGAACCAATTTAAAGGAGCTCGTAGGGTTATTAAAATCTTTCTTGGCGGAATTTGACACCAAAATAAACGATGTAGCAATTATTTATGGACCAGAACGACAAGGTGATGTGCCGCATTCATTGGCTTCAATAGACAAAGCAAAACAATTATTAAACTATCAACCTGAATTTGATATCAAAAAAGGTCTAAAAGAGGCTGTACACTGGTATTGGAATAATCTAAAATTAAATTAATTAATGATGACACCAAAAATAGCTATCATAGGTCTTGGATATGTAGGATTGCCATTAGCGCGACTATTTGCAACAAAATATCCAGTTATCGGGTTCGATATCAATGAGAGTAGAATTAAAGAATTACAAGCAGGCAAGGATAGTACACTCGAAGTTTCTGATGATGTATTACAAGAGGTTCTCCAAATCACGCCTAATTTTGACAAAGGACTTTATTGCACCAATAAAATTGATACTATTGCTGATTGCAATTATTATATTGTTACGGTCCCTACCCCAGTAGATAGCACCAATAGACCAGTTTTAACTCCATTGTATAAATCTAGTGAAACAGTTGGTAAGGTTTTAAAGAAAGGTGATGTTGTTGTGTACGAATCAACAGTGTACCCAGGTGTTACAGAAGATGAATGTGTTCCTGTTTTAGAAAAAGTTAGTGATTTAAAATTTAATATTGACTTCTTTGTTGGGTATTCACCAGAGCGAATAAACCCGGGTGACAAAGAACATACTGTTGAAAAGATTTTAAAGGTAACTTCAGGTTCTACTCCAGAAATTGGAAAGAAAGTTGATGCTTTGTATGCCTCAGTAATTACTGCTGGAACGCATTTAGCACCAACTATTAAAGTCGCTGAAGCAGCAAAAGTTATTGAAAATTCGCAGCGCGATATAAATATTGCTTTCGTAAACGAATTAGCCAAGATTTTCAATTTAATGAATATAGATACGCATGCAGTACTAGAAGCGGCGGGAACAAAATGGAATTTTTTACCATTTAAACCCGGTTTAGTGGGTGGTCACTGTATTGGTGTTGACCCCTACTATTTGGCGCAACGTGCGCAGGAGTATGGCTACCATCCAGAGATTATACTTGCTGGTAGAAGAATGAATGACGGCATGGGTAAATACGTGTCATCTGAAGTAGTGAAACTAATGCTGCAAAGAGATATAAAAGTAAAAGGTGCTAAAATACTAGTTTTAGGAATTACTTTTAAGGAGAATTGTCCTGATGTTAGAAATACTAAAGCTGTAGATGTAATCGCAAATCTTAAAAGTTACGATAGCGATATTACCATTTATGACCCTTGGGCATCACCGGAGGAAGTAGGGCATGAATACAGCTTAGAGACCACCAACACGCTTCCAAATAATAAATTTGATGCGATTGTATTAACTGTTGCCCATAACGAATATTTAGAATTAGACCTAAGAAATATGCTTACGGATAATGGCGTTTTATACGATGTAAAAGGCATATTAAAGTGTAAAATAGATGGAAGACTTTAATTTTATTTAGATACCAACTTTAATAAGACTTATAATTTAAATTGAACATGTGACACGATATCTTTGGCCATTTTTTTTGTAAAAACCGTTGCACCTCTTTTATTTAAATGTTGAGAATTATAAAAATATAATTTCTTATTAGCAATTGTTGAGTCTTTTGAATAATCAAGGAATATTGCATTATAATTGTTGGCTGCTTTTTTATAATAATCAATATTTTTTATGGTACGGAATGATTCCGAATAAATTGGTGGGTAAACTAAAAATGTAATTATATTTTCTTTTTTACAGCGATCCAAATAACTTTCAAAATTGTCAATCGACAAACTATCTAAGGAAGTGAATTTCTCAATTACTTCAGAATTAATAGTAGCTTTCTTTGATTCCTTTTTCTCATTTTTATTTTCTATCCAATTTCTATCGTTAGGTGAATATCCTTTTATATGTTTAGTTTTAAATATTTTTATCTTAAAAAAGGATAATATTCCAGTAATTGTTTCAAAAGGTTTGCCTCTATACCGATACAATGGAAGGTGATAATCTAAATATCCGAAACTGCCGATTAGTTTCATATGAGCATTAACTTGCGGTATGTCTAAATACGGAGCAAATTTAATATGATCCTTAAAACCACTCTTTAAACTTCTTAATGTTCCATTGCTAACGACTTGGATTATTATTTTAGGTTTTATATTTTTCTGTCTGTAAAACTCATATTGCGCTTTTTGTGGAATAAATGGAGTTCCATCTAATCCTAAGTTATAACAATTTATATCCAAGATAGAATCTAAAATTATAGGATCTATTTGCACTAGAGCCTTTGAACTTCCATTTATTATTAGGTCCGATCGTATTTCACCCTTATTTATTTTTCGGAGGTTATCAAATAATTTAGTTTCACTTTGCTGCAGACCATATGTTATAATGCCATCAAAACATTTGCTAAAAACAAACAATAAGACCATAAAGCCAATTATATTTAATATGAATTTGTTCATTATAATATTTAAAATTGAAAATAAATAAAATCTTGTGAACTGCCCGCAAAGGTTATAATATAAAATAGAAGAACCAGATAAATAATCCATCTTATATATCGATGCTTAATACCAAACATAGTTTCAATGCCATATTGTTGTTCTCTTCCAAACCATTCTACAACCATTAATATTAAGATACTACAGAGAGTGAAAACAAAATCACTTAACATCCTTCCTCCCCATGTTTGGGGGATTAAATTAAGAAAGTTGTTGCTTGAAAATATTCTTTTGATATAACTAAGTGCATGAGTTATATTTTCTGCCCTAAAAAACACCCAGGCGAATGTAGTTAGTCCAAATGTTAAACTCATTTGTAAAAGTTCCTTCAATGTTGGAAAGATCTTACCTAAAGCAACAGTGTCTGTGTTATTCCTATTTCTATTTGTAAGCATAATAGGTATAAAATAACAAGCATTTAATAAACCCCAAAGGACGAAAGTCCAATTTGCGCCATGCCAAAATCCACTTACAAGGAATATTATAAAAACATTTCTAACCTTCATTATGGTTTTACCTCTACTACCTCCTAAAGGTATATATAAATAATCCCTAAACCAGGTACTTAAAGAAATGTGCCACCTTCTCCAAAACTCAGCCATATCCCTAGAAAAATATGGAAAAGCAAAATTTTGTTTTAATTCAAATCCAAATAGACGAGCCGTTCCAATTGCAATATCAGAATAACCCGAAAAGTCGCCATAAATTTGAAAAGTAAAAAGAATTGCACCTACTACCAATGTACTTCCATCTAAACTTGCATAATTGGTAAAAATTTCATTTGTAAATTTTGCACAGTTGTCCGCAATTACAATCTTTTTAAACAAACCCCATACAATCTGTCTTATACCGTCAACGCCTTTCTTGTACGAAAATAATCGTCTTTTATAAAATTGAGGCAACAAATTTGTTGCTCGTTCAATAGGTCCAGCTACTAGCTGTGGAAAAAAGCTTACAAATGCTAAGAAAGAAATGAAATTATGCGAAGGTTTTAGTTTTTCCTTATACACATCTATAGTATAACTCAAAGTTTGGAAAGTATAAAATGAAATACCTACAGGTAAAATGATATTTAAGGTATTAGCCTTAAAACCTATCCCAAAAAATGAAAAAGTAGATATGAAATTTTCTAGAAAAAAATTATAGTATTTAAAGAAACCGAGTAAGCCGAGATTTACTATAACACTAAGCCAAAGTAGAATTTTCCTTTTACCTTTGCCATTTTCTTTTTCAAGTTTTATTCCAACAGAAAAATCAATTAGCGAACTAACAAATATTAATGCTAAAAAACGCCAATCCCACCAACCATAAAATAAATAACTAGCAATTACAATTACTATATTTTGGTACTTCAAGTTTTTATCAAATACAAACCAATATAAAGAAAAAACTATTGGTAAAAATATTGCAAAATCAATGGAGTTAAATATCATTGATTAAATAGAAATTTCTGAAAAATTATATCTTATCATTTGCAAAAATTAAAGTTACGAAAGTAAGTAAATTCAACGAATATAGTATCAAAACTTAAAAGCACTTATAATATAAGAGATAAAACAAATGCTTTAATAATAAAATCGTTTATCGGTCTTTTTTATGCGTTTAAACGATTCATCGATCTAGTTGGTACTTTATCGAAGCTATACATCAACAAAGGTGCATTTCAACCAATATATTAGCACTTTCACAACATATTATACTCACAAAAGTTATTGTATTGAACTAAATACGCAATAAATATGAAATGTTCAACTTGTTAATACATGTTAACAAAAAGCGTATTTCATCGAATTTAACTGCATTTAAACGTCTTAAGTTTAAAATAACAACGTATCACTAAAAGCAATTATATAACATATATTAAATAATATCAGAATTGATTCCCAAATCAGATTCAAAATGTAACCTACTTATGACCTATCTTCGCTTAAAAAACTATCAATTCATGATAATTTATGTATTTATTCTCTCCTTGTTTTCTTGCAGTAAGGATAGTGATTTGCTATCTGAATATGTAGCGGTCGACAATTTAGAAGCTAATCTAATTAGTAGTGTTTTTATTGAAGATAATTATGTCATAAATGGTAATGATGCAATTATACTTGATGTACTTTCTAATGATGTTATTGCAGACGAAGAAAATGTTGAAATTTTAACCACTTCCCAACCAGAGAATGGAGTAATACAAATTAATGAAGACAATACCCTTACATACGTTCCTAATTCTAATAATTCAGAAGATACGACGGATAATTTCACCTATACAACCCAAACATCTCAAGAAGACGGTTCAAATACCACTACAGATACTAAGGTTGCAGTGACAAAAATAAATGATGAGGTGAAATATTGGCAACGATTATTTGATGATAAATGGAAAAAAAGTGACTTTGCTGATGCAATTTCTAAATCAAAAAGTGCTAATAAAAATCAAGAATACTATTTCTTAGCTTATTATATTGATGGTTTAACATCAACATGGCAAGCTACTGGTGACAGTTCTTATTTAAATGATGCATTAACACTTATAAACAATACAATGGATGATGCGGTTTCAGTGGGGAACGGTTACCTAGGATGGCCTGCACATGATGGTGTTGAATATAATCTATGGGATGCATATTACTGGCGTCAAGTAGCTACATTAATTCGTAAATTATATCAATCACCAAACCTTAGAGCTTCTGGATATCAGGAAAATTATGAAAGAATTTTAGACTTTTCAGAGAAAAATATATGGAATAGATACTTTTCTTATGGAAATAGTTCAATATACAGGTCACGAACGCATATGGCATCCCATTGGGCCAGAATTGGTATGGAATTGTATATAGTCACCGGTAATGAAAAATATAAAGAAGTTTTTGACAATATATCTTTTGGTGAAATGCCAGGTAGAACTTCAAACTTGAAAGAACAATTATATGAAAATCCTAAAAATTCAACAGCTTATGCTTGGGATTCACATTGGGGGTCAATTAACGGCTCAGAGATACAAGATACTAACCATGCAGGGGCAATAATAAGTTTTTGGGTTCTGGCTTACGAAAATAATATGTATTGGACCGAGAAAGATATTAATTCATTTATTAAAACATTAGATATTGTATGGCCTAATTCAACACCTAAAGAAATGCATACGAACGTTGATGGTACCGGAGGCTTTTATCATAATCAAGGACGATTACATGAATGGTTTTATTTAGGTAGATTTAATCAAGAATTACAAAATAGACTAAAAAAAGATTACATCGGCAATCATCTTGAATATTATGGCACTCAAGTCATAGGCATTGCTGCTCTAAATGCAAAAATCCTTGTAGATGGCAGTCCGTATTATCCAGAGAACTAGATACACACTTTAATTATTCATTTTTAAATGTTGTTTATATATAGATTTTTCCTTAAAAAAGCACATTCATTGATAAAATTAAGAAACAAAGTAAAGGATTAGTCTAAAAATTATCCTTCTCTTTGTGTGAGAAATACATAAAAAAACAACCCTTTCTAAATCAATTAATTGCCACCTACATAATTTTGGTTTTAAAATAGAATGAAAGAAACGTATTTCATCGATCTTATTCTAAAAAAAATGTTAATTAAGGTGTTACAAACATCCAAGCTATCCTACAATAAGGTATATTGCTATGTCAACATACGCAATAATTGAATCTTGAATTCGTTAAAAGAATTTATTAATGTGCAGTTCATCGAAAAAATAAGGTTTTTTATCGAAAAATAACTTTACCTGCGTATAATTGCAAAATTTTTAATTTCAATTTTTAGCTATTAAATGACTTTTCATCCCACACGTCTAAACATTAAATTTTTATGTTTTATTCTTTTTTCATTTATTCTGGTGCTCTCTTGCGGCAAGGATAGTGATATATTAAGTGACAGTATTCTAAATGAGGCTTCACAATCAATTGAAGACCGTAATTCTCGAGAATCTGAATCTGAAGATAATATTATTGAAGATACTGAAACAGAAGACATTTCTGAGATTGAAGAAGAAGAACCTCAATTATATTTGGAAAGTCGCACAACTACTTTTTTTCCAATACAAGATGCCTATATACATGATGGTGAAGGTGTTAATCATGAAGTTATTAGATTACAAACAAATAGCAGAAAAAGTTACCTACTTTTTGATTTGAGTCCAATTGATAGCATAGGTGGCGCGATAGTTAATGTGGAATTTCAATTTACCATATATAAAGATGATGGTGATGGTGAAATAAATATCCATAAAGGATCTACATTAAAATGGCATGAAGATGATTTAAATGAAGATACAGCGCCAGAAGCTAATATAGTTTTAGGTTCGATAGACAAAACATATGAGTTAGAAAAAACAGAATCCGTTGAATTATTGGCCTCTGAAATTTTACCAGAAAATACTACAATAATTTTGGAACAAGCTAATGGCGATGACGTAGCAATCGCTTCAAAAGAGCATGCCACAGAAGAGGCTCCTAAATTAATTATTACATATGAAACTGCTATAGATGCTGAGAGTATAGAAGAATATATATTGGAAGAAAATATAGTTTCCGAAGAAGAAGAAGAAGAAGAAGAAGAAGAAGAAATAACTTTGAACGTAGAGGCGTCATCGGATATTACTAAAGGTGAGGCTCCCTTAGAAGTAACATTTAACGCTGAAGCTTCCAGTGAGAATGCAGAAATTGTATCGTACCAATGGGATTTTAAAGATGGGTCTTCTTCAGATTCAAAAAGCCCAACACATATCTTCGACGAAAAGGGTATTTTTAAAGTTGAGGTAAAAGCTACGGACGAAAATGAACTTTCCAATTCCAACACTATTACCATTGTTGTTGGTGAACATGAAAA
Organism: Flavobacteriaceae bacterium EG-1; assembly: GCF_009649685.1. Lineage (GTDB taxonomy): Bacteria > Bacteroidota > Bacteroidia > Flavobacteriales > Flavobacteriaceae > Aurantibacter_A. The sequence goes on along the minus strand of NZ_WJPK01000001.1, from coordinate 333,313 downwards.
CGAAGCCCCTGTTGCAATTGCTTCAGCTAATAAAACCGAAGGAACAATTCCACTTAAAATTACATTTAATGGTGAAAAATCTAGTGATGATATTGAAATCAAAAGTTATTTATGGGATTTTAAAGATGGTAGTGAAAAAGATAATACAGAAAATCCAAGTCATACATTTACCAAAGCTGGCACCTATAAAGTTGAGTTAATTGTTACAGATGATGAAGGTCTAACAAATACAAAGACAGTAACAATTAGAGCAGAAGAGCCGGAAAATGAAGGTCCAACTGCAAAATTAACAGCGGATACAACTTCTGGTGAAGTCCCTTTAAAAGTCAAATTTAGTGCTAAAAATTCCAGCGATGACAATGAAATAAAAACATATTTGTGGGACTTTAAAGATGGTAAATCAAGTTCAATTAGTCCTACGCATACTTTTGATGAAGCTGGCACTTACGAAGTAGAGCTTACAGTCACAGATGATGAAGGATTAAGTGATACAGCAACTATTAGTATTGAGGTAAAAGAACCTGCTAATGAAAAACCTAATGCAGATGCTACAGCAAATACTACAAAAGGTGAGGCACCATTGAAAGTTGAATTCTCCGCAAATAAATCAACCGATGATAAAGAAATTACGCAATATATTTGGGATTTTGATGGTAATGGAAGCTCAACGGACGATAACCCCATACAAACTTTTAGTCAAACCGGAACGTATAAAGTTAAATTAACCGTAAAGGATGCCGAAGGATTAACGGACTCCGATTATATAACCATTACTGTGGAAGAAGAAGAGCTGGTTACGCCAACTTCAAATGCTGATGTAAGGTACTGGCAAGGTCAATTCGATTCGCAATGGTCGAAAGATCGTTCAGAAGCTTATTCGATGTCTAATAGTCGCGGACGAAATCAAGAGTATTATTATCTTGGTTTATATATAGATGGATTATCATCCATGTGGCAGGCAACAGGAGATAATGGTTACTTAGATACCGCCTTAGAACTTATAAACAATACTGTTGATGACGCAAAATCTGTTGGAGGTGGTTATTTAGGTTGGCCTGCAAGCGATGGAAATAAATATAACTTATGGGACTCATATTATTGGAGACATGTTGCCACTTTACTTAGAGTTATATCTCAAACTTCAAGTATTAAGAATTCTTCGAAATATAAAAATCAGTATAATAAGCTTTTGGAATTTTCGGAAAAAAATATTTGGGATAGATATGAATCTTCAGGAATTAATCAATTTTATCGTTCAAGAACTCATATGGCCTCACATTGGGCTCGAATAGGAATGGAACTTTATGTAATCACCAAAAAAAATAAATATAAAGAAGTTTTTGAAAACATTTCTTATGGTACTATGTACGGCGAACCGTCAAACCTTAGAGATCAAATTTATGACAATCCTAAAAACTCTTCGGCTTACGCATGGGATCAAACATGGGGAGTACGCAAAGGATCAAACATACAAGACACCTCGCACGCAGGAGTAATTATTAGTTTTATGGTTTTAGCGAAGGAAAATGGCATGTATTGGAAACAGTCTGACCTAAACGCATTAATTAAAACTGTAAATGTTATTTGGGTAGGTGCCGAAAAAATAACCGAAAATATTGATGCTACAGGGGGGTACGCATCAAAAGGAAGATTGCACGAATGGTTCTACCTAGCTCGTTATAATCAAAGTTTACAAAACAGAATTAAAAATGACTATCAATCCAACCCGCATTTAAATTACTTTGGTTCACAAGTTTTAGGAATAGCAGCCCTAAATGCTAAAATTTTATCAGACGGTAAAGCTGTATATCCCCGTTAAAGTAGTTATTATATTCTCAAATTAAATTATTTAACATATAGTTTAATATAAAAAATTACAATATGACTAAAAGTGATTGATTGATTTTGTATAAATATTTTTTAAAATACGTTTTAAATCTCTTTTTGAATGAAAAATTGGATAACTATTTTGTTTACATAAAAGATATAAATTTTTAACCTTTTTTAACCCAAAAATCCTTGTTCTCCATAAGTGCATAAACATTGCACCCTGATACTCATGAAGTCCCTTTGAAATAAGAAATTCATTATAACGAGTCATAGCCAGAAAACGACAATCTAATATTATTTCACTTTTTTGTTTTGTAAGTGAATTTTCCGAATCAGTAATAACATAAATTTCTTTATTACAAACCGAAATTTTTGATGAATAATAAGCAACTTGTAATGAAAATAAAACATCATTAGAAGCTACTATCTCTTCAAAATTTATATTGTATTTTGAAATAAATGTTCTATCAATTAGCTTACTAACTGGTTCATAAAATTTAAAAAATATTTCTTTCTCCTTATTTTTTTTAAAATCCTCAATTATGAAACAAATATTTAGGTGGCGATTTGAAACTTCACCCGAATCTAAATATATACTAGTTGATTTAAAATAAACAACCTCTTTGTTTTTTTTAATTTGATTCTCAATAATCTTAAATGCATTAATTGTAAAATAGTCATCAGAATCTGCAAACATTACAAAATCCCCAGTCGCATGCTTCAAACCTTTATTTCTAGCAGCTCCAGCTCCTTTTTTTAGTTTATTTAACTTATAAAATAGTACAGTTCTGAATGCCTTAACCAAGGTGAAAATATCAAAATCACTATTATCATCTACTACAATTGTTTCTATCCAATTTTCATTTGGAATAGAATTTAATAAGACCACTAAGCTATCCTTAGAATTGTAATGGGGAATGATTACACTAACTTTTTTCTTCAAAACAAAAAAATTACATCTTAATTATTGTTACAGTCTGGAAAAATATTGCATATCGGTTTAACAATTGGAATAAATTCAACTGTATTTATACGTTAATTTAAAATTTCCTTCAACAAGTTTCTCAACTAATTGTACTATTTTGATATTGGTTGATTTCCGATTAAATCGACTTTCAGCAATCTTTCTTGAGTTTTGGCCATATTGTTTCATTATTTTCTCATCCTCCAAGAGTTTTAAAATTTTTTCCGCAAGATCTACATCTTTACCTGCAACATAATTTAAGCCTATCTTTTCGTTCTTGATGATATTTCTAAACTCCTTGTTTTCACTACTATTTAATATGGGTAATCCGGCAGAAACATAATCCCCAATTTTATACGTTAAACTTTGTTGTGCACCTTGTACTATTGCACTTAAGGCAATATCAGCATTTTTAAGGTAGTTCACCATAATTGGATACTCTACAAAACCAACAAAATGTACAGGTAAATTATTAGCAATTGCAAATTGTTCCAGCCTTGATTTTTGTGGTCCTGACCCTAATATTTTAACTTTTAAATGGGAGATATTGTATTTATTGTTCAAGATAATTAAAGAGCGAAGAACAGTCTCCAAATCATAACTATAGCTTATACAACCAACATAAATTAACCATATTTCTCCATCAGGTTTAATCTTAGAATACTTGAAATTATCAAATAGCTCTAAATCTGCACCTAAATATATCGGTAAAATTGGAGCTATTTTGTTTGCTTCTCGAGCTCTGTTAACATATGTATTTGATACACCAACTATTCCACTAGCTGTCTTATAAATATTATTGGCTTGAATTGTAAATGGCAAAACAAAAATATTAAATAAATGAACGGGGAGCTTTATCACTGAACGTAAAGCCTCCGGCCAAATATCAATAATATCAATTATTGCTGGGAGATTATTCCTTTTAGCGAATTTAGATGCTATTCGTGCTGAACTAAAAGTCGGAAATGTAAAATATATTGCATCAGGTCTTTCTACACAATGATTAAGGTATTTTTTTAAATTAATTCCAAATTGATGATGACTTAATACTCTTCTTAGTCCCAGATGTCTGATATACCCAGACTCTTTAATTAATTTTATTTTATATTTAGTTTTTATTAAACTGTTTATGACGAGCTCATTTCTATGTGTTTTTGTTCGATGAGCAAAAGAAGAGGTTAAAAGTGTGACATGATGCCCTTTTTCGGCAAACATATTCGCTAAATAAGTAACACGACAGTTTCCTTTTTCACCAGGAACAACAGTATAATTTGCTATTAATAAAATTCTCATGTTCAATACTTCTTATTCAACAATTGCATTTACAACATTAAAACGCTTTTCAATTAATGTTAGCGGCATACATAGGTTAACATGGGAAGGTTCTATTTAATTTTAGATGTTTTTCTTGATTTGATACATTCAATATTTCTAAGAAAGCTAAAATAAATTTAACATTTAATCTCAATTAATAAGATATATCTCACAAATATCACTTGTTTACAGTCAAAACACTACATTTTATCGTTAAAACCCTTATCTTATATTCACATAACAAAATCATTAGATTACCATATAATCTTTCTTAATCCCTTCTTTTTGTAGTAAAACCATTTTTAATATTTCATTAAAAAATGATGAATTGAAATACTAAGAGACTACTTAATTGAATTGAAAAACTAGTACATAGCTTCTAAAGCTCTATAAAAAAGCGGATTAAAAAAAATATAACACTATTGCTCCAAGAAATTATGAATAATAAGCGTACATGCTATTTAAATTTTGACTAAAAATATTTAACTATTGTTCCTATTTAATTGGTAAAGAATCAACTAAATCTGCAAATTGACCACAAAGGATAGATTTATCATAGGTTGTTTCGGCCAATTTTCTTGCATTTTTTCCCATTTCTAAACAAATATTAGGATTGGATTTTAAATAAAGAATCTTATCGGCTAATTCCTGTGGGGTTTCTGGATCAACAAAGTAACCGCAATTATTAGCTTCAACCAGGTCTTTGGTCCAACCTGCTGAGTTAACAATAATTGCTTTCTGTGCCGAAAGTGAATCAAATAATTTATTAGGAGAATTGGTTGCAAGTATTGGGATATTTTGAAAAGTAATTAAAGAGACATCACAAATATTGACAATTTCGGATAGTTCTTCCATTGGTTTATTACCTAGGAAAGTCACATTTTTTAATTTGTCTACTTTACATCTATTTTTAAGTTCATTCTCAGATGCACCACTTCCTAAAAATACGAACTCTAAATCAGGTTCTTCTTTTAAGATTTCAGCAGCATCCATTATATATTGCATCCCATTTGCAATGTTCATCGCTCCAAAATAAACCACTCGAAAGGCTTTCTCATTCAACCCTAAGTTGTTAATAAGGTCTGTGTTTCTATCTCTACCCCAAAACTCCTCTATTTTGGACATGTTAGGAATCATGGATACTTTTTGTGGGGCTATCGCTCTATTTATAACACCTTCATACATGCCTGGAGATAAAGTAACAATATGCAAAGCATTTTTATAGATTATCTTTTCCAAATACAATGCGATCTTAATTAAAAAAAAATTATTTAACCCTCCCATTTGAATAGGCACTTCCGGCCATAAATCACGAACTTCAAATAAAAAAGGTTTTCTTTTAAACCATCTCATTGCTAGAGCAGGTAAACCTATTGTTAATGGCGTGGATGTTGCAATAACTAGATTAATATCTTTTTCTTTAAAGGCTACAGGTATTGACCTTAAGACAAATTTTAAAAAGGACCTTAATCTTTGATAAAAATTCATTGAACCACTATCATATTGTACATTAAGATAGATGACATCAATACCATCAATTTCAACACGTTCTAATTTAGAATCAATTTTTTTGTTCATGGTCAACATCGTCACATTATGACCCTTTTTAATTAACTCCTGAGCAATCCAATATGAACGAGTACTACCAGCCTGATAAGGTGTATGAAAATATTGATGTATATAAAGAATGTTCATTTTAAATATATTTCTTCAATTTTGGTTTTGATTATTTGAAAATATTTTGAAATCAATTAGCAATAATTATCATACAAGTAAAATGTTTCATTGCACCTAAAATAAAATATATGTACATTATACTTTTTATTGCTTAATTATTTTTTTCTATAAAGATAAATTAATAAAGTACCAATCTCCTAATAAAATAGAATGATACACTTAATATTATTTAATGTGTCTTTTGAAAATAACAATACAATTTTATTATGTAACTGATTCATATATTTGAACATATCTACCTGCAATTTCACCCCAGGAAAATAGCTGAAAGTCAATATCTTCAATTTTATACTTAGCATAATTATTAATTATTGTTTGTAACCCTTTTGCAATGCTTTCTTCCGATTTTGGAATAACCCCCTCACCTACTCGCATTGAAAAAGTTCCATCGACGCCATCATTTTTAGAATAAAGTATTGGTAATCCCTGTGATAATGCCTCAATATAAACCAATCCAAAAGTCTCAGAAAATGAAGGCATAGCGAAAATATGATTCGCTTTATATAATTGTAATAACTCCTTTATGTTATGAACTGCACCAATAAATTTTATGCACTCTGGATTAGCTTTGGATAAGGAAATTATTTGTTCTTTTTGCCCCCCTTTATCTCCTACAATAGTTAATTCAATTTCAGGAATGGTAGCTTTTAATCGCAATACAGCTTCAATTAGAGCCAATACGTTTTTTCTACTCAACAAACTTCCAACATATAATATTCTTGTTGGCGTAAGTTTTTTTTGCTCTTGTTTATTTTCTATCCAAAATTGATTAATTCCGTTAGTTACAATAATTGACTTATCTAATAGAAGTTCTTTATACTTTCGAAAAAAGTAATGCTTATAAAAATTATTTTTTAATGACTGAGTAATAAAAACAATTTTTGTTGCATTTTTTAATATCCTTAAGCCTAGAAATAACAAATCTGGTCGATATTTACTAAATGCATCTAAATCCGTATTTCTCACAGTAACTAAATATGGAATTTTATATTGCTGAAAACATTTTAATGCCAATGCACCGTCACTAAATAAAGTAGTTGCATGTACAATTGATATATTACTTACATCCAACTGATTTAAAAGGTTTTTATATAAAAATGACACTTTCAATCTAAAAAATATTCGATGGTAATTTTTTAGAATTTTTGAATAATAAATACTTATGTTTCTATTTGCAAAAATGATATCATCCCTTTTATTCGTATTGAATTTACGTAAGGGGTGAAATATATGTTGTTCTACCCCTAATTCATCTATATGTAAATACAATTGTGAGTGCACTTTACTCCCGAGAAAATCATTACAAATATGTAGGCATTTCATAAGTATTGTATAAATCGATTGCTTTAGTATTTTTAAATACAACTAGTACAACGCTACCAGAATCAATAAATTTCATGAATAGTATGCTATTTACTAACGATATTCCTTAATAATCGTATAACATATGCTCTACAAAACTTAATGTTATATCCTGTAGTATTTTAGATTAACAATCTAGTATAGTTTCATTTAGTTCTATTAAATCATAAATATTTTGTTCATGATAATTTAACTTATTTTCAATTATATGTTAATTTAAATCTAATAAAGTTACTCAATAAATTCTTGTTTTAATATGAGGCGTTATGTAATCAATTGTATATTTGTTTGGTAATTGAATTAGGTTTTCTGCCCTTATATTGATAATATTTTATATGAACCTTCAATAATTAATGAAAAATGAAGTTTTCGTATTAATCACTTATTTCAAAAAACAATTCATTGCAAAGTAGAACTTATTGTTATCGTTTATGGAAAAATTAGAAAAAGTAAATAAAATAAGTTTATACGTTTTAGTATTTACAGTGACTTTTGAAAATTGGAACCCCTTTAATTTAGGCGGAATAATTTCAATTACATATATGGGCAGTATTTTATATATTCTTACTTGGCTGCCATTATTAAAGAGTAATTTTCACTTAAAACCTTTAAAAAAGTATATAATACCATTACTACTTCTAACATTGGCAGGTATACTTTCTACAGCGATAAATAATATTTATGCAGAAACAATACAAAACACTTATAATCAAAGATTTTTAACACTTGTTATTTTAATGATTTTAATTGCTAATCAATTATATAATGATCCAAAATTAATTTCTAAAGTATTAAGTGTATATATTGCTAGTATTATACTTCTTTATCCACTAGTACTTTTAGGAGTAGGGACTGAATTTGTAGGAGGTCGTCTTAAGCTTTTCGGTGAAAACCCAAATGGTCTGGGAGTTAAAGTAGTTTTAGCATTTTTAATAATTACTGCAAGGTTGATTAATAATAAATTTACATTGAAAAAATTTATTTTAAACATTGTTTTCGCCTTAATAATGTTAAACCTAATTATGATGACTGGTTCTAGAGGTGCTTTGGCTTCCGTTTTTTTAGGTATAGCTTGTTTAATTTTTTATATGAAAACTTCAATATGGAGAAAAGCAACTTTTGCTATTGGTGGAATAGTTTTTTCTGTTTTTTTATTCAACTATATCATGAGCGTAAATCCAGATTTTAGTAATAGAATTGAACGAACAATTGATAAGGGAGATACAGGGAGAGAAGAATTGTGGAGTACAGCTTGGCTAATCATTCAAGATAATCCAGTTTTTGGAGTTGGAATAGCTGGAGCTGTACCTGAAATGTTTCATTATACTGGACGAATGATGTACCCACATAATGTTTTTTTATATATTTTAATGACAACCGGAATAATAGGCTTAATATTTTTTCTTATGTTCATTTTAGCATTGGCTCGAAATTTATACAAAAACTTTAAAATAAATAATGAGATTGTTTATTTGGTAATGTATGTAATTGTTTTATTTAATATGGCAAAATCGGGAGGTGCGATTGGCAAAATTTTCTTTTGGTTTTTCTTCGCTATTTTAATAGGCTCAACTTTCTCTACAAAATATATAACAAATAACCACGTTCATATACTTGATAAAAAAAATAATTGATTGTTAATTCCAATTTAGATTTATTTTAGAATTGAATCTTATTTAAGCCTGTGTACAGTAAGTACTGCAAAATAAATCCATTTAAAAAGCACAAAAATAAAGGAAAAAAACTAATCCTAGGAGAATGAATTTATACTAATTTCTTTGGGCCAAATAGTTAAACTATGGAGCAATTAGAATACTTAATGACCTACTAAAATTGACCAGTAAATATTTAATTTTATATGAATAGTTTACAAGAAATAAAAATAGGTTTAAAATAGAATATGAAAATATTATATGTTATTTCAGTATTAAAACAAGGCAAAGGCGGCCATTATCATTCCTTAAATCATATTTCCAGAGAAGTCGCCAAAAAACAAACAGTTGGCTTGATAACAATAGGTAGAGTAGAAAGCCATATTATATCCAACAACCCTTATTTCCTAAGTAACCTACATTTTGATGGGTTAAATATTTTTAGCCTCTATAAAAGCTTGAATAGCCTTTTATCAGGTTTTAAACCTGACATAATCCATTTTTTTGATTATAACGCTTACAACATTACAAAGGTATTAGTTTCAAATAAAAAGTACTCATTTGTTACTAATTTGTGTGGAGGACCAAACCCCTATAAACATCCAAAAGTTGAAAACTTAGTTTTATTTAGTAGAGAAAACCAAAAATGGTTTGAATCAAACCCCAAGTTTAAAAATACCATAACACGATTAATACCCAACCGAGTTTCAAAAATCGGTGTAACCTCAGAACCATTAGTTAAAAAAAATAAAAATGCTTTTTGCTTTGTACGGATTGCCCGTATAAGTAATTTTCATTATAAAAGCATTGAACAAACCGTTAATCTATTTAAAATATTAAATACTAAGAAAAATTCAAAATTAAGTCTTTACATAATAGGTACAATACAAGATAATTTAGCTTATGAAAATCTTTTAACTCTTATAGGTAAAGACACAAAAATAACATTACTTACTGATGACACCTATACAAAAGAAGCTTCTAAAATGTTGTATTTAGCAGATGCCGTAATTGCAACAGGAAGAGGTGTTATGGAAGCTGCATCTTTAGGACTTCCTGTATTAACACCGGCAAAAAACTCTAATATTCCAATCTTGCTCAAGGCAAGTAATTACGACAATTTTTTTGCTACAAATTTTTCAGAGCGCAATATTGCCAGTGAAAAAGACATCAAAGCTAATATTGAAAACATAAATAAATTATTAGTCGACAAGGATTATTATAAAAATTTATCAAATTTTTCTTTAAAATTATTTGAAGAAGAATTTGATATTAAGGGGGCTACTAAAAAATATAATAAAATGTACCAGTTAGCACTTAAGAACAACTATAGTGTTTCAAAAACCTCAGATATTTACCTAAAAATAAGAACAATGTATTATTTTAATTTAAGCAGAAAAAAAAATTAAAACCATTTCTGTGTTTTCAAAAATTTAATATTTGAAATTCAATCTTAACCCTGATTTAAAGAATTTTAAATTGAATAAATTCTACTTATTTTACACATTACTTAGTATTAATAACCTATTAAAAATTGATGAAAATATTAGTAATTTCAAATAATTATCCGTCAGAATCGAGCCCTTCAAGAGGAGTTTTTGTTTATAAACTTGTTCAGCAATTTGTGAAATTTGGGAATGAAGTGCACGTAATATCTCCAGAAGGAATTATAAAGAGAAAATCATCCAAGAATATAAGAAAATCATATGGTCAAGAATTAGCAACCGTATATCGCCCCCAATATTTTTCTGCATCTGCAAAAAATATATTTGGTTATAACACGTATCGCATTGGTGAACAGGGGCAAGTATGGGCTGTACAACGAACTATAAAAAAATATCAATTAGAATTTGATGTTGTTTATGCACATTTTTTGTCAAATACTTTTATAGCTATTCAAGCCACCTCAAAACATGACAAACCTGTTTTTGCAGCGGTTGGCGAATACAATAATATTGATGTAAGAAGAGCGTATTACAGCAAAAATTATTATTCTAAAATGCTGACTCGCGTAAAAGGATATGTAGCAGTTTCTCCACAAATTGTTGACAAATTAGTTTCATTAGGTGTGCCGAATAATAAAATAATAATGAAACCTAATGGGGTTGATTTTAGCGTTTTTTTTAAACAGGACAAGAACGAAATGCGTAAAAAACATGGATTACCACTAGATAAAAAACTAATTATTTTCGTTGGACGATTTGTAGCAACTAAAGGACCGCTTAAATTATTAGAGGCTACAAAAGACTTAGAGAACATTGGTTTAATTATGGTCGGTAGCGGAGAACAACAATTAATAAGTGAACACATTGTATTTGAGAAAAAAGTCGCTTCAAATGTAGTGCCAGAACTATTAGCAGCAGCTGATTTATTCGCTCTCCCAACACATCATGAAGGATCATCTAATGCCATTGTAGAAGCAATGGCTTGTGGTTTACCAATAGTATCCTCAGATATTCCAGAAATAAAGGTACAATGTAACGCTTCATTCTCCACGCTTGTAGACCCTCTTAATGTTGAACAAATTAAATCGGCAATTTCGAATATAATTAGTGATGCTAATAAAATAGAAGAAATGTCACAAAATGCACTTGAAAATGCTAAAAAATTTGATATCACAAAAAGAGCTAAAGATATATTGAATTTTATAGCATCGAACAAATAACCCGACTTTTGGAGCTTTGTGTAAAATATTAATCCTAGCCTTTTATACTTAGATTTCAATCGTTGGTCGAATATTAAAGTCTATTCTTTTATATAATAAGAATATTTACCGAGTTTTGTCGTTTGACAATTATACCTTCGACATGTAAAAATGTTGATTTCAATTAAGAATAACTTATAAAATAATGGATCAAAACAAAACAATTGCGATACAAAAAGGAGTATTAAATGGTACAGTAAAAGTAAGCGGTGCTAAAAATAGTTCACTTCGTTTATTAGCGGCTTCAATATTAACAAATGAAACGATTGAACTAAATAATTTCCCTAATGGCTTGCTAGATGTTCAGGTACATTTAGAAATGTTAAGTGTTCTTGGCAAAGAATATTCCTCAACTGATGATACTGTAATAATTAACGAAGTAAAGTCTAATATCTCGACCTTAAATTGGGATGGAAGGTCCATTAGAAATACTTTACTCATATTAGGAGCCCTAACTGCACGTTTTGGTTCTGGAAAAGTACCATTGCCTGGTGGTTGTAAACTCGGTGAAAGAAAATATGATTTGCACGTAATGCTGCTTGAAAAATTAGGCGCCAGAGTATGGGAGGAAGGGGATTATCTTTGTGCTGAAGTAAATAATGGACTAATTGGAGCTGATATTCATTTACCAATGCGTTCGACAGGTGCGACAGAAAACTCTATTATTTGTGCCTCTATTGCAAAAGGCAAATCAACTATATGGAATCCCCATATTCGTCCAGAAATAATTGACTTAATAAATATGCTCAACAAAATGGGGGCAAAGATTAAAGTTTATGGTCAAAAATGTATTGTTGTTGAAGGTGTTGAAGAATTACAAGGTGTTAAACACAGTGTAATTCCTGATAACATGGAAGCCTTAACATGGGCAATTGGAGCTGTTATTACTAATGGTGAAATCGAAATTGAAAATTTCCCTTTTGAACATTTAGAAGTTCCTTTGGTTTATCTAAGAGAGAGCGGCATGAAATTTTATAAGGGGGGGGCAAATTTAATAGTCAAAGGCGGCGAAGCTTATCCTATTGAAATAAGCACAGGACCTTACCCTGGTATTAATTCTGATATGCAGCCATTATTTGCAGTTTATGGAGCTATGTCAAATGGCATATCAAAAATTGTTGATTTACGATTCCCTGGAAGATACGGTTATGCAGAAGAGCTTTCTAAAATGGGTGTGGATTATCATGTTGATGGTGATATGCTAGTTATAAATGGAGGAAACAGATTGAATGGAGCTAGAGTAAATGCCTTAGACCTTAGGGCTGGAATCGCACTATTACTTGCTGGACTTACTGCTGAAGGGGAAACTATAATTGAAAATTCGTGGCAAATTCATAGAGGGTATGAATATTTAGAAAATAAATTGAAAAATTTAGGCGTAACTATTAAGTAGTCATTAATGAGAAGATTGAAAGAAACTCTTATAATTATAAAGAACGAAATTCGGCCAAATAATTTTTTCCTAAAGGCTTTCTTTTTAGACTATTTCTATAGCCCCCAATTTAGAATATTATTGAATCATCATCTTGGTAAATACTTAGCTAAAAGTAGATTTTTTTTATTTCGACATTTGGCTGCTTATTACAAATCTCGACTCGTTTCCAAAAGAAATTGTGATATTTCATATTCTTCAACAATTGGTGAAAATTTATCAATGCCCCATCCAATTGGAATAGTGATTGGAGATAAAGTTGTTATTAAAGATAATGTAACAATTTTTCAACAAGTTACGTTGGGTAGTCATGGCAAGTCTGGTCAAAGAAATAAATATCCAGTTTTAGAAAATGGTGTTAAAGTGTATGCTGGTGCCAAAATTATTGGAGGAATTACTATTGGAGCTAACGCAATTGTAGGAACTAATGCTGTGGTAAATATTGATGTCCCTACTAATTCAGTAGCAGTAGGTATACCATGTAGAATTATTAAACCTAAAATATGAGATCATTTCTTTCCGATTTATTAGGTGTTGGCGCTTCAAAAATACTCATAATAGCTTTCGGAATAGCAACGTCTATAATAATTGCTAGAACACTTGGCCCAGATAAAAATGGTATCATTGCCGCATTGATGGTCTACCCATCTTTATTTATGAGTATTGGATCTTTAGGAATTAGACAATCAACTGCATACTTTTTAGGAAAAGAAATCTATCCAGAAAATGTTGTTAAAACAGCAATTAGCCAAATCTGGTTTTTAACCTCTATTATAAGTGTTATTGTTTGCTTTTGCCTAATATATTATTTAAGTAGTTCTGGGTCTAATATTGTCTACGTAATTTTGGTAATAATTCCTATCCCATTTTCATTATTTGCCACCTATAATAGCGGTATATTTTTAGGGAAGAATCAATTATCCATATTTAATAAAATTAACTGGATACCGGCATTAATTCTATTGATTTTAACGGTGTTTTTTGTAGTCTGGCTATCACTTGATATCACGGGCTATTTAATTGCAATGATTGGCGGACCTCTTTTTATATCTATTGTTCTGCTTTTCAAGAACAAATTTATTAATGCCTTTAGTTTCACCTTTCAATGGAATGTTATAAAGAAAATGTTAAGTCTAGGAGTAATTTATGCCCTTTCTTTATTGGTTATTAATTTAAATTACAAAATCGACATTATTTTACTGGATCTAATGAGTGCAACATACGAAACTGGAATTTACTCAAAAGGTGCAGCAATCACACAATACCTATGGCAAATACCTATGTTATTGAGTACTATAGTTTTTGCTCGGAGTGCAGTTTCTAAAAATGGAAGAACATTTTCCTTAAAAATAGCACAACTGTTAAGATTGTCCATTTTGGCTATCGGTTTGGGGTCATTCATTCTTTTTATTATCTCTGACATCATAATATTACTTATGTATGGTGAAGTTTTTAAAGGAAGCACAAGTGTTTTAAAAATCTTATTACCGGGTGTTTTATTGCTGACATTTTTTAAAGTTATGAATATGGATTTAGCAGGTAAAGGAAAACCATGGGTGGCTCTAAAGGCGATGATACCTGCCCTAATAGTGAACGTATTACTTAACTATGCTTGGATTCCTAGCTATGGAGCCGATGGCGCTTCTGCTGCTTCAACAGTAAGCTACAGTATTGCTGCAGTATTGTTTTTACATTTTTACAGTAAAGAAGTTGATATTCCAATAAAGACAATCCTACATTATAAAAAAAGTGATTTTGATCCACTTATTCAATTGGTAAAGAAAATTAAAAATTAATATGAAAATCTATTCTAATTTTGATCTTACAAATTACAATTCGTACAAAATAAAAGCGAGCTGTAAAACTGCTTTTTTTCCTGAAAATGAAGAAGATGTAATTAATTTTTACAAAACAAAAAAACCTTTTACCCTTCTAGGTAGTGGTCACAATATTATCCTTTCTAAAGAATTTTACGACACTACATTTATTATTTTCAATGGCAACTTCAATGCTATAAATATAAGTTCAGAAACCGGTGATATTCAAGCGGAAGCAGGTATTACTATGTTAGAAATTAGTGAAATTGCCCAGACGAATTCATTATCAGGTGTTGAAATATTTTATGATATACCAAGTTCATTGGGCGGTGCAGTTGTTATGAATGCTGGAGCAAGTGGTGAAGAAATAAAAGATGTACTTGTAAAAGTTAGATACTTAGATTTGATAGATATGAATGTGAAAGAAATCCATAAAGAAGATATGGATTTTGAATATAGAAATAGCTTTTTTCAAAGAAACACAGACAAGGTAGTTTTAAAAGTATGGTTACACTTAGAAAAAGGTTCTAAAGAGGGAATAAAGAATAAAATGGAAAGAATTAAGGAACAACGTTGGGCGAAACAACCTAAGGATTTTCCAAATGCTGGAAGTGTATTTAAAAGACCTAAAGGCTATTATGTTGGTGCCATTATAGATGAGTTAAATTTAAAAGGTTACACCGTTGGTGGAGCTAAAATATCAGAAAAGCACGGAGGCTTTATTATAAATTTTAATAATGCATCTGGGAACGATATATTACAAATAATAAGAGACGTCAAGTCAAAAGTGATGGACTATTTCGGTGTTGATTTAGAAGTTGAACAACGAATAATATGAAAATATAATTTGTAAACTCTGTAATGAGCCTTAGAAAAGGGTGGCCACTTTCATTCCTTAGATCATATCTCTAGGTTAATTGCCGTAAAGTTAGCGTCTAAAATTATTACTGTTGGACCAGGGAATAGTGAGGTGATAATAAGCATTCCAAACTTCTTAGAACGTCTTAATTTTAATGGAATAAGTATTGTTAACTTCAATACCAAGCTAACAAGAATTATAAAATCTTATAAGCCTGACATAGTTCACTTTTTTGACAGTACTTCATACAACTTAATTAGACCTTTTTTATCAAATAACATCAAAATTGTAGTAAACAAATGTGGAGGACCAAATCCAAAAAACTTTCCCAAAGTTGATAATTTAGTTTTGTTTAGTAAAGAAAATAAAGAATGGTTTTCTAAAAGAAATAAATACAAAGCAACCAATATTTTTTTAATTCCAAATAGAGCAGGTACAATAATAACATCTGAAAGTTCATTACATAAAAAAGACTTAGGAACATTTAACTTAATGCGTATTGCTCGTATTGGAAAAACATATGTAAAAAGAAAGTATAAATGACTCTATTTTACTTTTAGATTATTTAAAAAACCATACCAGAATAAAACTAAAATTATATCTAATTGGCACAGTACAAGATACTGAAGTTTATAACTAATTAATGGCTGCAATTGGCAGACGGCGAGATATTATCGTTATAACCAATAGCGAGCTAACAAAGCAAGCTTCTAAAATGTTGTACCTTTCAGATGCTGTGATTGCTACGGGTTGAGGAATTATGGAAGCCTCTTCGTTAGGCCTATCGGTACTTACTCCAGCTTCTAAATCGAAAATGCCTCTATTGGTTAATGAGAATAAATTACAAGATTTTTTTGCAACCAATTTTTCTGAACGAAATGTGGCAAGCAAGTTTGACCTTGAAAACAATCTAGATTTAGTTTTAAAAGTTATAAATGAAAAAGAATATTACAACCAAATTTCTAGTATTTAAAAAATTTATTTGATGAATTTTTCAATATTAAAAAGGCTTATGACAAATATCTAACGGTCTATGAGACCGCTTTATATTCGGCAAATAAGAGAACTTCAAAATTTTCTGATCCAATGCTTATAATAAAAGATTTCAAAAGGTGCTACAAGCATTCCAAGTCAATTATAAAAGGTTATAATTAATATTACTTAATTAAAATAGCACTTCATCCACCATTTCCTACAATTATTCCAATTTATTTTAAGGTTGCCATCTTAAACACGATATTTGCCATCTCAAATCTACGTTAAAATAGTTTGGCCTTTTGGCTGAGTAAAAATCAATTAACCCCCCATAAGTAAAATACATGAAAAAAGTCGCATTAATAACTGGCGTAACGGGCCAAGACGGAGCATATTTAAGCGAATTTTTATTAAAAAAAGGCTACCAAGTTCATGGCTTAAAAAGAAGGTCTTCTTTATTTAATACAGATCGTATTGATCATCTATATCAAGATCCGCATATAGAAAATCGTAATTTTATATTGCATTATGGGGATATGACAGATAGCACCAACCTAATTCGTCTAATAAAGGAGATTCAACCAGACGAAATTTACAACTTGGCAGCTATGAGCCACGTTCACGTTTCTTTTGAAATTCCTGAATATACAGGTAATGCAGATGGTTTAGGCACTTTAAGAATATTAGACGCTGTTCGTTTACTAGGATTAACTGACAAAACAAGAATATACCAGGCTTCAACATCTGAACTTTATGGAAAAGTTCAAGAGGTGCCACAAAGTGAAACCACTCCTTTCTACCCTAGAAGCCCATACGCGGTTGCTAAAATGTATGCTTATTGGATAACTGTAAACTATCGTGAAGCTTACAATATGTATGCTTGTAATGGCATTCTCTTTAATCACGAATCACCAATACGTGGCGAAACTTTTGTTACACGTAAAATCACAAGAGCAACTTCGCGAATTGCACTTGGCCTACAAGATAAATTTTTCTTAGGTAATCTAGATGCACAGCGAGATTGGGGTCATGCGAAAGACTATGTGCGAATGATGTGGATGATTTTACAAGCAGACGAAGCTGAAGATTGGGTTATTGCCACAGGTAAAACTACCCCTGTACGTGACTTTGTTAGAATGAGTTTTTCTGAAGTTGGTATTGAATTAGAGTTCAAAGGAAAAGGGGTTGACGAAAAAGCCTATGTGAAAGCATGTAATAATCCTGAATACCAATTGGAAATTGGTAAAGAAATCCTAGCAGTTGATCCTGCATATTTTAGACCAACCGAAGTTGAACTTTTAATTGGTGATGCAACAAAAGCTAACAATAAATTAGGATGGATGCCAGAATATGAGTTAAAAGACCTTGTCGCTGATATGATGGAAAGTGATATAAAGCTGATGAAAAAAGACCGATATCTGCAAGTAGGTGGTTATCGAACTTTAAATTATTTCGAATAGAAATGAATAAAGATTCAAAAATTTATATCGCCGGACACCGCGGACTTGTAGGTAGTGCTATTCTGAAAAACCTAAAAGCTAAGGGTTATTCTAACTTTATTACAAGAACACATTCCGAATTAGATTTAACCAACGCTGAGGCTGTAAGTCAATTCTTTGAAGAAGAACAACCAGAATATGTATTCTTAGCAGCAGCTAAGGTTGGTGGTATTGTTGCTAATAACAGATATAGAGCAGATTTTATGTATGATAATTTAATGATTCAAAACAATGTTATTCATCAAAGTTTTGTTCATAAAGTGAAAAAGTTATTGTTCTTAGGTAGTACTTGTATTTATCCTAAGAATTGTCCACAACCGATGAAAGAAGATTATCTTCTTACCGATGTTCTTGAATATACAAATGAACCATATGCTATCGCTAAGATTGCTGGTATTAAAATGTGCGAGAGTTACAACTTACAGTACAAAACAAATTATATTTCGGTAATGCCGACCAATTTGTACGGACCGAACGACAACTTTAACCTAGAAAAATCACATGTATTACCCGCTTTAATAAGAAAAGTTCACTTAGGTAAGGCTTTAGAAAATGATGATTGGCAAAGTATTTCTGATGATTTAAACAAAATGCCTATTGAAGGTGTTTCTGGAAGTAGTTCGAAGAATGATATCCTTAAAATACTTTCTAAATATGGTATTAATAAAGTCGATAAAGACACTGTTAATGTTGAAATTTGGGGTACGGGTAAACCAATGAGGGAGTTTCTTTGGTCAGAAGACATGGCAGATGCTTGCGTATTTCTTATGGAAAACATTGATTTTAAAGATACTATCTCAAACGATACAATTGAAATTAGGAACACACATTTAAATATTGGAACAGGTACTGATATTTCAATTGCTGATTTGGCTGAAAATATTAAATCTGAAATTGGATTTAATGGTGATTTCATTTACAATTCTGATAAACCAGATGGTACTTTAAAAAAATTGACAGATGTTAGCAAACTAAACGAATTAGGTTGGAAACATAAAATCAATTTACAAGAAGGTATAGCAACCGTATACGAATGGTATAAAAAACGAGTTTAAATTAAACTTGTAATATTAAATCATTAAAATGTATAAAGCATTTTTTAAACGATTACTTGATTTTTTTACAGCGCTCACTATTTTAATAATAGCAAGTCCGATATTTATTTTGGCTTTTATTTTATTAACTATAGCGAATAAGGGAAAAGCTTTCTTTGTACAAGCTAGACCCGGTAAGAATGAAAAAGTGTTTAAAATAATCAAGTTTAAGACCATGACGGATGAAAAAGATGCCAATGGCGAACTCTTAAGTGATGCTGAACGCTTAACAAAAGTAGGTAGCATGGTAAGAAAAACATCATTAGACGAAATACCTCAGTTAATAAATGTATTAAAAGGAGATATGAGCCTTATCGGTCCGAGACCATTGCTTGTTCAATATTTACCTCTTTATAACGAAAAGCAGAAAAGAAGACATTTAGTTCGACCTGGAATCACAGGTTGGGCGCAAGTAAATGGTAGAAATGCCATTTCATGGGAGAAAAAATTCGATTTAGACGTGTGGTATGTCGATAATTGTTCTTTTATCCTAGATGTAAAAATTCTATGGCTAACGGTAATGAAGGTCATCAAAAGAGATGATATTTCTTCGGCGACTAGTGCAACTATGGAGTTTTTTGAAGGAAATTAATTTATCCCTGAATTATGATTCAATAATTTAAATTGAATTCCGTTTCAATGAAATATTTTTACCACAACCAATTGTTAATCGCATGAAACTCAGTTTTGTCATACCATGTTACAACATGGAAAAGTATTTACCGGAATGCCTAGATAGTCTTTTAGATCAAAATCTGAATACAGATGAGTTTGAGGTTATTGTAGTTAATGATGAATCTAAAGACAATACTTTAGCCATTGCTAATGAGTATTCAAAAAAGCATTCTTGTATAAAAGTATTAGACAAAAAAAATGGTGGTGTAGGCGCAGCAAGAAATTCTGGTCTTGATCAAGCAATCGGCAAATATATATTCTTTCTTGACCCTGATGACTTTTTAGCTCAAAATGTTGTGGGTAAATTATTAACTGTTATTGAAGCGAATGATCTTGACATACTTACATTTCATAGTCATGATTTTAAATTCGACGGTCCTAAAACTTCTAGAAATATAAATGATATTGATGCTAATAATCTGCATATTACAGATGGCATTACCTATATAGCTGAGCGTAAATTTAAAAATGAAATTTGGTGGTTTCTAACCAATCGAGCATTTTTAATAGAAAGTGGTATTCGTTTTATTGAAGGCAGATGGATGGAAGATGCTATTTTAGCTGCCGAACTTTTCTGTAAAGCTCGAAAAATGGCGCATTTCGATTTAGATGTGCATCGCTATAGAATATTACCTAATTCTGCAATGCGAAATAAAAGTAGAGAGCATTACAACAAAGTAATTTTCGATAACGCTAATGCTGCACACGTTTATAACGACCTTATAAAAACAATTCCAGCCAATCACCCGCAATCTAAACAATGTATAAATAGACTTAGAACAAGACAACAATCTTTTGTGTTTTTTCTAATGGTGCGTTTAATGAAATCTGATATTTCTATTGATAAGATACCTGAAATGTTAGTTGACTTTGAGAAAATTAATGCTTATCCTTTGGATAATTTCTTAGGTGAAGATTATCACGGCTTAGAATATTCGTTTATGGTTTGGATATTTAATCATAAAAGTGCAATTAAACCGTTTATAAAAGTGTTTAGACCCCTTTATAGAATTATTAAATGAATATTTTAATTACTTCTGCCGGTAGGCGCGTTTCATTATTAAGAGCTTTTCAAAAAGAGCTCGAAAAAATAAACCCTAAAAGTCAAGTATTTGCCTCAGACATGAACCCTAGATTATCTGCTGCATGCCAGACTGCCGACGCCTATTTTGAAGTCCCTAGATTAAATGACCCTTCTTATATTACTGTACTAATTGAGCTATGTAAAAAAAATAATATTGGTCTAATTATTCCAACTATTGATACTGAGCTAGCCTTATTAGCAGAAAATAACGAATTACTACTGCAAAATAACATACAAGCTGTAATAGCCTCAACTAATTTTATTCGAAAATGTCGAGATAAACGGGTAATTCACGATTTCTTTGAATCTAAAGGAATTGCCATTGCAAAAGAATATTCGAAAGATAATTATAAATTACCAATGTTCATTAAACCTTCTGATGGAAGCAGAAGTGTTGATACTTACTTAATTCGCACTAAGGAGGAACTTACAGATTATCATTTTCAAAATGATAAACTTATGTTCTTAGAATATATAGACCATGATCAGTTTGATGAGTTTACCTGCGATCTGTATTATGATAAAAAAGGTGACCTAAAATGTGTGGTTCCCAGAAAAAGAATTGTGGTACGCGATGGTGAAGTTAATACCGGTATTACTGCTAAAAATGAATTAGTGGATTATATTAAAAAACATCTAAGTACTATTGATGGTGCAAGAGGATGTTTAACAGCTCAATTTTTTAAACATCAATCGGAACCAAAAATTTATGGTATCGAAATAAATCCACGATTTGGTGGTGGTTACCCCCTATCCTATTTAGCGGGTGCAAACTATCCGAAATGGATTTTGGAAGAATATATTTCTAATAAAGAAATTGAAGCCAATTTTGACTGTTGGGAAGACGATTTACTCATGATTCGCTATGATGATGAAATTTTAGTACATGGATATAAAGGTTGATGAAAATACAGTAATTGTCTTTGATTTAGATGATACACTTTATAATGAAATAGACTACTTAAAATCAGCATATTCGGAAATCGCCAAAAAACTTGATTCTGATAACTGGCGAGAATTATATGTTAGTATGTTTTCGTTATATAGAAATAAAGAAAATGTATTCAATTTCTTAGAGGAGAATTACGAAGTCTCAAAAAATCAACTTATTAATTGGTACAGAAACCATTACCCCAGTATTAAATTATTTCCTGGCATTCTAAATTTTATTAATGCTATTAAACAAAATAATGGAAAAATTGGTATTATCACTGATGGTCGCGAATCTACCCAAAAATCAAAGATTGATGCCTTAGGAATAGCTAGTTTTATTGATGTAATTGTTATTTCGGAAGTAATAGGCACAGAGAAACCATCTCAACAAAATTTTATATATATCGAAAAGGCTTTTCCAAATTGTAAGTATTACTATATAGCCGATAATCTTAAAAAAGATTTTGTAAGTCCAAATAAACTTGGTTGGCACTCAATTGGACTAATAGATGCTGGCCTTAATATTCATAGCAGTGCGGCTAATTATATGGATGACAGACATAAACCTGAAAATTTTATTTTTGACTTTAATGAAATTGAGATTGGACTATAATTTTCTTAAAATAGCCCAAATTCATCCTTCTCCTAATAAATAATTCAAAGAATATTAATACGCCAAGCTCTTCTCCTTTATAAATCAAAAAAGGCAATGATAAAAATATTGTCTTAATCCGTTTTAAATTAGAACTTACTTACCATAAAGTCTGACCTTCTATTCACTAAATGTTCCTTTTCTGAGCAATGTACTTCATCATTACAATCATTTAATAATTGCATTTCACCCATACCTACACTCATTAATCTAGAAGTATCTATACCTAATGAAATAAGATAATCAACTGTTCTTTTTGCTCGTCGTTCGGAAAGCCATAGGTTATATTTATCAGTACCTCGAGAATCTGTATGGGCCGTAATTTTCATTTCAATTTCGGCATTATTTTCTAAGAATTCAGCTAATCCTCTTACAACAGCTTTGGCTTCACTGCTTAAATATGATGAATTTAATGCGAAACGTACTTTTCCCAATGAATTTATTTCATCTATTATCGCTTGTTTTCTAGCTAATTCGGCATCTTCTTTTGCCTTCTCCGCTGCTGCCAACCTTGCCTTTTCCTTCTCTTGAGCTAAACGTTCTGCCAATAAGGCTTCTTCTTTCAGTCTATTTACTGTAGCTAAAGAGTCTGCTATTCGCTGATTTTCTTCTGCTATTTCATTAATAAGTGCTAGTTTTTCCTCGCCTTTCTTAGATAATCCTTTTTCAATATTAAATTGATATATAGCTCCTATAGCATGTTGTACATGATTAGTTGCATTTTCAGTACTCATGGCCCACTTTCCTGAAGAACTAAAATCGATTCCTATTCGATCCGAAATCCAAGTTCTAAAACCAACTACTGCATTATAGGTCCCTCGTGGTTGCTCGTTTGCATGCGTGTAGCCTACACCAACACCTACGTAGGGGTCAAACCAAGCGGTTTGTCCAATTAGTTTATTTAAATCATACGAAACCCTAGAATCAATAGCATAATAGTTCTTCTCTTCAGTATTGACATCGCCATCAATTACATTACCTACTAAATATTTATTAAATGTTCCTATTGCCTCAAAACCTAATCCACTTTTAATATATTTTCCATAACTAATTCTTGATGGATATGGTACGTAATTCCATTGCGTACCCACAGATAGTAGTTCATCGAAAACATCACCAGAATCATCAACAAAATTGAAACCTAAACCTAGCATTGATGAACTAACAATTACACTGTCCTTAGAGGTCAGTTGTATATTCTGCTCTTCTTCTTGACCAAAAATTGTAAAAAAGGTAAATAGCGTAAAAAGCAGCGCAAAGTGCGTAGAATTTTTCATAAGTAGGAAATAAAGGGACCATTACTACTACAAATGTATCTGGAATAATTACCAGCTTCAAAAAACCACTATAAGTAGGAAAAATAATCGATAAAATCCCGAAAACAGACTAATTAACAAAGAATTTACTTTGCTATAATTACCTTCTTATTAGTTTTGGGCATTTTATAGACAAAAAATGGAGTTACTTCAATATCAACGTTAAGTGCAGAATTATCCGGTTTCTTTTTTGGTAATTCCTCTATTCTTATAAAGAGTTCATTGTCGGTCTCTTTTAACACAGTAAGTTGATTTGTATTTTTATAATTTTCATCGGCGGAACAGTGTACTACAACAATTTCATTGTTAAAGTCAACATTAGGCAAAGGCAATCCTGGTTTTCGAGTTCTATTAACTTTGGCATAAAAAAGTTTTAATGACTTATATTCCGTAAAAATTATGGTCTCTGTTTCTTCAGCACCACTATAATTATGCTTATCAATTAAAATAATTTTTTCCGAACTATTTTGAGTATTTGCGGTCATCTTTTTTTGCCCATTACAAGCAGTAAATAAGGTAACTAAGATTAAAAACAAGTGCACTTTTACATACATTTAATAATCTGCTTTATTAAAACGTTGTTCATATGCCTTTTGATAAATATCTTCATAAAGAGGTAAAACACTCAAAATATCGAAGTTTAACGCCGTATTATAAGCATTGGTCTTAAATGTATCAAGAGTTTCTTCGTTCTTTAATATTTTTAGTGCATTTAAAGCCATATCGTCTATATCGCCAATCTCACTTAGAAATCCAGTAATTCCCTGCTTATTTACCTCTGGTATTCCACCTGTATTACTAGATATAACTGGAACCTTATTTACCATAGCTTCTAAGGCAGCTAAACCAAAACTTTCTGTTTCCGAAGGCAATAAAAACAAATCTGAAAAGCATAAAATACGATCTATCTCATTACTATTACCTAAAAAAACAACTTTCTCTGCTATTCCTAATGAACGACACAATTTTTCTGCCTTTACCTTTTCTGGCCCCTCACCTACCATAATAAGTTTAGCAGAAATACTTTCCTGAATTTTATAAAAAATCTTTACAACATCTGGAATCCTTTTTACTTTTCTAAAATTACTAATATGGGTTATAATCTTCTCATCATCTTTAGCCATTAATGAACGTTGACAATCGGTAAATGAAGAATGATATTTTTTCTTATCAATGAAATTAGGGACTACAGCAATTTCTTTTTTTACATCAAAAATTTCAAGTGTTTGTTGTTTCAAACTCTCGGAAACTGATGTCACAACATCGCTATTATTGATACTAAAGGTAACTGCTGGTTTATAAAACGGATGACTACCAACCAAAGTAATATCGGTACCATGTAGCGTTGTTATCATTGGAATAAAGATGTTCTCTTCCGCTAACATCTTCTTTGCCATATAACCTGCATATGCATGAGGTATTGCATAATGTACGTGTAATACATCTATATTATATTGTTTAATTGTATCTACCAATTTGCTTGATAAAGCCAGCTCATAAGGTTGATATTTAAATAACGGATATTCTGGTACATTTACCTCATGAAAATGGACTCTATTGCCCAAAAGTTCTAATCGAACTGGCTGTCTATAGGTTATAAAATGAACTTCATGACCTCTATTTGCCAAGGCAATACCTAATTCCGTGGCCACTACACCACTACCTCCAAATGTTGGGTAACATACTATTGCTATCTTCACACGCTTATTTTTATTAGAATTTTGATTGTAGAAACATCAATTATTCAAATTTACTGAAATACATCAGTTTAGTCGGAAAACCAACAGTATCTTAACAGCAATTTAAATAATGATCAATTGATAATAGAATCATAAATAGCCTGCTGTATTCTTGTACGCAATCCTGATTTCACCAAAAGCCTATTAGAAGCAGTTGGATAGGTTCTATTTGATAAAAACACATATACAATTTCTTCTTCAGGATCTGCCCATGTATATGTACCTGTAAAACCGCTATGCCCAAAACTCTTTCTTGATACGCAACCACATGTTGGTCCGCTACCTTTTATTTGAGGTTTATCAAAACCTACTCCGCGTCTAACATTTTTGTCACAAAAATAACAGGTGTTAAATTTTTTAACCGTTCGACTGTCTACAAACCTAGTTCCACCATAAAAACCTTGTTGCAAGTACATCTGCATTATTTTGGCTACATCATTAGCATTACTAAATAAACCGGCATGCCCGCCAACTCCACCTTGCATCGCCGCCCCCATATCATGCACATATCCTTGCATTGTCTGATAGCGATAATAACTATCTTCTTCAGAAGGAACTATTTTGTTTTTTGGAATTTTATCTAATGGATTATAGCTCGTATTATAAGCACCGAGTGGGGCATAAAGAAAATCGTTAGTTAATTTATCTAGGCGACTTTTTTTTGTATCCTCAATAAATTTTTTCATTACATAATAGCCAACATCACTATAGCGATATCGATTCGATTTCAAGTCTTGCCTCCCAATTCTATTGTATATCGTATCTTTAAAAGCATCTGCTAAATATAATTGATCAGTTACTTTAATAGAAAAACCAGCTGAAGGTGATTTTCGATAGAAATCCGCTGAAGGTTTTCTATTTTTATCTAAAGTATCCACATAGAAAGCTATCCACGCAGGGAGTCTGCCATAGTGTGAGAGTGCTTTCAAAACGGTTACATTTTTTAATTCTGTATCTGCATATGCAGGTATTAAATCTGAAAAAGTATCATTTAAAGCTAAATCGCCATCTTCTTCCATCTTCATTAACATTGGTAATGTTGCTAATATTTTTGTAAGTGAGGCTAAATCATAAACTTTATCAGGAGTTATACTATCTGTGCTTTTATATGTTGGTTTACCAAATCCTTTATTATAAATTACTTTTCCCCTTCTTGCAATTAATACCTGTGCTCCAGGATACATTAATGAATCTAGACCATCGACAACTAAACGGTCTACTTCCGCTAATTTTGAGGAACTCATACCCACTCGTTCGGGAAAACTATATCCTAAACGAAGTAAAGATTTCAATTTAACACTTGTATTTACAGGGAAATCGGTATGTGCGGAAACAGGTAATTTACCTTTAGCAGGAATTGCTCCGAAAATTAATTGAGCTGCCTTCTCTTGCGCTAATTTACTGTTTTGATAAGCCACAACCACTCCATCTATAGAATTAAAAGAAGGTACATCTAAAAGTGCGTATGGATTTGTGAAAACAGATAAGATTAAATTAGACCCTCGTTCTTTTGCTATCTCTCCTAACCAAAATAATTCGTTTTTAGAAAATTTATGAGATTTCCATGGACTAGCATTACTTTTATGTAAACCTATAATCACCAAATTATAATCGCTCAATTTCTTCTTTAACGTAGCTAAATCTTTTCCATTCACCTGCGTTACATTAGCATACTTTTTTAACTCTTTTAAAAAAGGTTCATTAGGAGCATCACCAAATTTCACATAAGCTATCTTCTTATTTTCTAACCTTTTTATACCTAATAAATAGAACTTGTTCTTTACAACAGTGATGGCATTTTCAATTGCTTTTTCATACAATAAATCATCTTCTAAAGAATTTAAATCTTCATATAAATTGTCAATTTTTATTGGGCTATAGCGATTTAGGCCTACTTTATATTTAGCTTGCAATATTTTCTTAACTGAATGTGCTAATCGTTCTTCACTAAGCTTTCCCTTCTCATAGTATTTAATCAATTTACTTTTTGCCTCATCAACAACGGTTGGCATTAGTAAAATATCATTACCTGCCATAAATGCAGCCAATTCTACATCTCCATTTTTACCTCTATCTGCAGCACCTTTCATATTTAAAGCATCAGTAAATACTAATCCTTTAAATTTCATTTCTTCCTTTAGCAAATCGTTAATAACACGTGAAGACAATGACGACGGTACTTTTTTCTCGGGTTCTAATGCAGGCACTTCTAAATGAGCTACCATTACACTACTTAATCCAGCATTAATCACCTTTTTATAAGGATAAAGCTCTAAACTATCTAATCGCTCACGTGAAAAGTCTATAATAGGTAAATCATGATGCGAGTCTGTAGCAGTATCACCATGTCCTGGAAAATGCTTCCCACTTGATAAAACACCAGCACTTTCTAAACCCTTTGTAAAAGCAGCTCCCATTTTAGCTACGTTAACTCGATCTTCACCAAACGAACGATTACCTATTATTGGGTTTTTTGGATTTGTATTAATATCTACTACCGGTGCAAAATTAATATGAACCCCCAAACGCTTTGCATGTTCGCCTATTCGCTTACCAACGGACGTTACAATCGTGCTATCTTCAATCGCTCCTAAAGTCATATTCCATGGAAAGGCATAGGTAGAGTCTAATCGCATAGCTAAACCCCATTCTGCGTCCATACCAACTAATAGCGGTATTTTAGAAGCCTTCTGGTATTCATTTGTAAGTTGGGCTTGCCGTTTCGGACCTCCTGTTGAAAATATTATCCCGCCAATATTCTGATCTTGAATTAATTTTTTCACCTTATCAGTGGCGGCTTTATTTTGATCAGATGCCACCATTACCATAAAAAGTTGCCCAATCTTTTCATCTAAAGTCATACTTGAATACTGAGCATCGACCCATTTTTGTTGAGAAAGACTATCTTTAACCACCAAAGGATTGCTTTGCGAATTAACACAAAGTACAGTCAAACAAAGTATGGAGGAAATTAAAAACGAACGCATAAAAAGAGCTTAAGGAAATAACTTAAAAGTGCATTAAATATTGCATTTCATCGGATTTTTGACAACATTTAATCAACTACTTTAAATCAATAATTACATAAAACGAGCATGCCAACTTTCAGATGCTGGCACTTCCCAAAACTCATTATATTCTCCTTTTGTCGCCACAAGATTATTAAACACCACGGTTTTTAAAGAAACAGCTTTTTGTTTAACCATTTTTTTAAAATCGATTAGAGACTTATATGCAATGTAATCACCTTGCTTGTATGAAACATTCATTTTATCCAATAAATCAATATTGTATTTCTTTTCTAAAGATTGAATAAAATGTACCGATGCATCTATTGAACAACCTGTTGCCGAATTTTCACTTTGATCTAACGCAATTACTATAAATCTTTTATATCTAATTTCAAATGCAGCTTTTAAATCGGTTCCGTGTGCAGACCAATCTTTTAAAAATTCATTAAGACCATTTTCTATTTCATCCAGTTCTATATCCGTAAAAGTTCTATTAGCTTGATAAATCCAAACTCTAGAGGTATTTGGCAATGTTTTAAATTCTACTAGCATAAATAAAATTATTTTTGGCAAGTACCTAGTACTAGGGCCACTATAGTATTGAGGTTAACTTATTTGTAATGCAAAATCGGAAGTGATTTTGACTATAAATCTTGAGCAGAAGCAATTAGTTCAGCAATATCCATTACACCAACTGACGCCTCTTTTTCTTTATTTTTTACACCGTCTGTAATCATTGTGTTACAAAATGGACAGGCCGCAGCTATTATCTCCGGTTTTGTCTCAAGCGCTTGTTCTGTTCTTTCAATATTAACTTCTTTGTCTCCATTTTCGGCTTCTTTGAACATCTGAGCACCGCCTGCACCACAACAAAGTCCTTTTTTTCTACAGCTTTTCATCTCAACTAATTCTGCATCTAACTTTTTAATTAGTTCCCGTGGTGCCTCATAAATGCTATTAGCTCTTCCTAGATAACAAGGATCGTGATATGTTACTCTTTTACCCTTGTACTTACCACCTTCTAAGGTAATTCTTCCCTCAGAAACTAAATCTCTTAAAAATTGAGTATGGTGTATCACTTCATAAGTACCACCCAAACCTGGGTACTCGTTTTTTATCGTATTGAAACAATGTGGACAAGCTGTTACTACTTTCTTTATTCCATAAGAATTGAGAACTTCAATATTCGTTACAGCTTGCATTTGAAATAAAAACTCGTTTCCAGCTCTTTTTGCTGGATCACCAGTACAACTTTCTTCAGTACCTAAAACAGCAAATGAAACCCCCGCTTTATTTAAAATTTTAACAAAAGCCTTAGTAATTTTTTTTGCTCTATCATCAAAACTTCCTGCACAACCTACCCAAAAAAGAACTTCGGGTTGTTTTCCAGCGGCAAAAAGTTCTGCCATAGTAGGCACTTTCAATACATTTTCCATATCTAATAGGCTACATTAGTTTTCTTGAGTCCAGTTTATTCGATCCATCTGATTATATGGCCAAGGAGCTCCATTATTTTCAATGTTACTCATCATATTATTTAATTCAGAAGGTGCTGCAGATTGCTCCATAACTAAATATTGACGCATATCCATAATTATTGACAAAGGATCAATACTTACAGGACAAGCTTCAACACA
The DNA here is from genome assembly GCF_009649685.1 of Flavobacteriaceae bacterium EG-1. Taxonomy (GTDB): domain Bacteria; phylum Bacteroidota; class Bacteroidia; order Flavobacteriales; family Flavobacteriaceae; genus Aurantibacter_A. The sequence goes on along the minus strand of NZ_WJPK01000001.1, from coordinate 303,027 downwards.
AGCATTACATGATGTACAGGCCCAAATTTCTTCATGAGAGATATAATCACCTAGTAATTGTTTACCATCTTCTTTAAACTCACCCTTATTAGCATCAATATTTTTACCTACTTCTTCTAATCGATCGCGAGTATCCATCATAATTTTCCTTGGCGATAATTTTTTACCAGTCTGATTGGCTGGGCATTCACTAGTACACCTTCCACATTCTGTACAGGTATAGGAATTTAAAAGTTGTACCCAATTTAAATCAACAACATCAGAAGCACCAAATTTTTCTGGAGGTGTATCATTTTCATTTTCAACAGGAGCAGCAAAAGGGTCCGCATCTGGATCCATCATCAACTTTACTTCTTTTGTTACTGATTCTAAATTTGAAAATTGACCTTTTGGTGTTGTTCTTCCGTAATAGGTATTTGGGAAAGCTAAAAGTATATGCAGATGTTTTGAATAATACAAATAATTCAAGAAACATAATATTCCTACTATATGTAGCCACCACGCTGTTCGCTCAATTAGAATTAATGAAGAAACATCTAACCCTTCAAAAAGCAACGCTATATATTGACTTACAGGAAATGAACCGGCATGTGTATAATGTGCAACATTCATTTGTTGCAATTGAAAATCCGCACCATTCATGGTCAAAAAAAGCAACATTAGCACCAACTCTATATAAAGAATAATATTACCATCATTTTTCGGCCAACCTTGCATTTCAGGTTTTATAAAACGCTTTAGACGAATTATGTTTCTTCTAATCCAAAAAATTACTACGGCTATAATTACCAGTAATGCTAAAATTTCGAAAGAACCAATTAAAAAATTGTAAATCACTCCTAACGGTGCAAAAATCCTATGAGTACCAAATAGACCATCAATTATAATTTCTAATACTTCTATGTTTATAATTATAAACCCAACATAAACAATTATATGAAGCAAACCGGCAATTGGTCGTACCACCATTTTAGTTTGACCTAAGGCAATACGAGCCATGTTACGCCACCGCAATGGCTTGTTGTCTGAAACAACAACATTTTTACCTAATTTAATATTTCTTCGAAGTGTTTTTACATTTTTCGCAAAAAAACCAATACCTGCAAGTAGCACTACACCAAATAAAATTTGAGGGAGTAGTTCCATTTTATTGTTGATTTATTAGTTCTGCAGGGTCTTCTTCTGGCAATTCATACTCAATTTGTTTTTTACCAAAAACCGAAACATTTACATATCGCTTAGGATTTAAGCGAAAATCTTGTAACAATAAATCTAATTCTTGAGAAGCATTTGCCAAATTATCGTAGAGTTCTTCATCCTCCATAAGTTTACCTAAAGTTCCTTCTCCTTTTTCCAATTTAGCCATTACCTTATCTAAATTAGCCATGGTTGATTGTAAGCTAGCAATGGTATTGCCAAGCCCGGCATTATTAAGTGAATCCGATAGTTTCGCAAAATTATTAGTTAGCTCTTGAAAATTAGTTAGTGAACTGTCTAATTTAAATTCATTTTTACTAAGAATTCGATTAAGAATATTCGCACTTTCTGTTAAACTGGCCATAGTTTTATTAAAACCTTGTAATGTGCCTTGTAAATCAGTCTTGGCTTTGTCGTCCAAAATATTATTCACATTTGCCAATAAGGAATCAGCATTGGTGAAGGCACCTTCAACTTTTAATTGCAGTGGTGTAAGCTTTTGTTGAACCAACTCTGTTAAACCTGGACTTGTTCTAGTTTGTAAAGTGTCTTTAGATTTAGCAAGTGGACTACCATCAAAAATAGGATTAACACGAATTCCTTTTCCACCAATAATTCCGGTATCATATAATTCGGCCGTACTACTTCTAGTAAATTCAAAATCATTGTCAACTGAAAAAGTAACCAATAACCTACCTGTTTCGTCTTTAAATTTTATATCGTTAACGGTGCCAACATTAAATCCGTTAATAGTCACAGGTGTACCGGGCTGCAACCCACCTACATTATCGTACACCGCATAAAAGGTTTTATTATTATCAAAAAGGGACGTAGATTTAAGGTATGAAAAGCCTAAAATGAATAATAGGATTCCTCCCACAACTATAATACCCGTTTTAATTTCTCTGGATAATTTCAAAAGGATGGTTTTATCGTTCTAACAAAATTAGAAATAAAATATTGAAGTCGAGAATTATTCTGATGCAGATTTCAATGCCTCATCAATATCCATTCGAACACCGTTTTTATAAGCCACTAAAAAGGAAGTTGTAAAGCCTTTGGCATCAGCAACCTTTTTCAACAATCTCGCTTTAATTACATCGTTTGTACTACCATGCATATAGCGAAATAAACTTCGTACCGGTTCTTTAGTAATCTCCCCTAACCCTTTAAAGATTGGATCATTTGGTAATAAATCTTTACCACTTGCCATCAGTTGCACTCTAAACTCAATATTTGATTCTGACTTTTTAGTTATTTCGTTAGGTGCTTCAGCTCCTGTTTTTGCAGCGTCAACAATTTCTTTTTTTTCAGTAATAGCTGTATTCGTAGGTTCTACTTCTTTCTTAACTACAGTTATTACTTCTTCTTTAACAATTTTTGGCTTTCCTGCATCATTAACTTCAGTTACAATCACCTCAGTTTTTTCCTTCCCTATTTCGTTGTTTATTTTTGGAGGCTCAGTAACAGCAGGAGTCTCAACTTCAGCCACAGAAATTGCCTCTACACTTTTTTTCTGTGCATCATCGAGCATTTTCTTTACTTCATCTTCTGCTTTAGCAGGTACATTTTGCACTACAGCTGTTTCTTCTTTAATTCCTTCTGCAACATCATTAACACTAGAATCAACTGAATTAGACACGGTATTTTCAGTTGGAGTTGATGGTGTTTTTGAAACCACAGTTTCATTCATCTCAGGGTCTGGTGCACTTGGCATATTAGTTATTGAATTAGAACCAACGTTCCCAGCTGTATTTTTCTTGTAAGTTAAAATAGCTTCAGCAATTGCCGCACCCATTTCGGATTGACCTTTACTCGAATTTAAATAAGCCCCTTCTGCATCATTAGTTAAAAAACCTGTTTCAACTAATACACTTGGCATAAAAGTTTGATGTAATACTATGAAACCAGCTTGTTTAACTTTTCTATTTTTTCTTTTTAGTTTATTTGCAAAGTTATCTTGTATTGCTTTTGCCAAAGCCACACTTTGATCTAAAAACTCCTCTTGCATTATTGTTAATCCTATCACAGATTCTGGGGAGTTTATATCGTAATCTGCATAACGCGTTGCATAATTATCCTCTAAATAAATTACAGAATTCTCCTTTTTTGCAATAGCAAAGTTCTGTTCGTTCGCATGTAAACCCAATACAAAAGTACCTGCACCGTGCGCATCTGAAGTATGCGAATCGCAATGTACAGATACAAATAAATCTGCTTTTGCTTTATTTGCTATTTCTCCACGAACAAACAAATCAATAAAAGTATCATCTTTACGAGTATATACTACTTTAATGTCTGGATTTTGCTCTAGAATTCTACCAGCTCTTAAAACAATATTTAAAGCAATATTTTTTTCTAAGTAGCCGTTTCCTAAATTCCCAGGGTCATGTCCACCGTGGCCAGCATCCATAACTACAACAAAGGGATCTTGGGCCAATAGGCCTGAATAACTTTGATTAAAAGGAACTATAAAAAGTATAAATAGCAATAATGATAAAGGGAAAAACCGATTTTTGAACATGTCTAGGCTAAATTTTACAAGCAACAATATGGTTAAATTTATTGTAATACGCTATTAGGGGAACCAAAAATATATGTAAGTTTGAACACGAATTACGATATTAACAAAGTTACTCGTGCCAACCAAACGGTTACAAAAATAGCATATATCGCATTGCAACCAAATAAACATTGTCTACTTTTTATATTCCTCTTCATTGTTGGCCTGTTCTCTGGAGCTTCACAAGAAGGTAATTTGATTGCTTTTCCTATTCAAACTCCGAAGGATACGATAATGGCACCATTACTGTTAACTGGCATTGAAAATGACAGCATAAAAAAAGATACACTTATTGTAGCACCAAGTAACGGTAAAGAACCATTGCTTTTAGACAAAATAAACTACAAAGCAAAAGACTATGTTCGATTAAGTCAAAAAGAACAAAAAATTTATTTATATAATGAAGCTGAAATCTATTATCAAGACACAGAACTTAAAGCTGGGGTGATTGTTTTAGATTATGTAAAGAATGAAGTTTATGCAGGTCGAATGAAGGATTCTTTGGGCAATTATAGCCAGCTCCCCTATTTTAAGCAGGCAGACAATGAAGTTCAGCCCGATTCTATTCGCTTTAATTTTGATACTAAAAAGGCACTAATTTTTAATTCTAGAACTGAACAACAAGCAGGTGCCGGACAATTAGGAAGTGACAACATGAATGTGTATGCCGAAATCACAAAAAAGGAGAACGATTCGGTTTATTTTATGAGTGAAGCGAAACTTACAACTTCACAAGACACCATCAATCCTGATTATTACATAAGGGTACGGAAAGCGAAATTTGTACCTAAAAAGAAAGTAATAGCAGGTTTAAGTAACTTGTATATTGCAGATGTGCCAACACCTATAGCTCTTCCATTTGCATATTTCCCACTCTCAGTTGGTAGAACGGCAGGCTTACAAATTCCTACTTTCGGAAATGACCCTACTCGTGGGTATTTTTTACAAAATGGAGGGTATTATATTCCAATTGGTGATGTAGCAGATTTATTGGTTACAGCCGATTTGTATACTAATGGAAGCTACGGATTAAAAGGTCAATCTATTTATGCTAAAAGATATCGATATAGAGGTAACATTAATTTTCGATATGAAAATTTAGTAACTAGCCAGAAAGGATTTAGTGATTATAGTAATAGTCAAATTTATAATATTCAAATTTCTCATTCTCAAGACGCCAAGGCAAGTCCAAATTCTAGATTTTCTGCATCCGTAAACTTAGGTAGTAGTTCGTATTATAAAAGCTCTTTGTTACAACAGAATTTACCACTTACACAATCAAACAGTTTAAATTCTTCTATATCTTATTCCAAAACTTTTCCAGAATATCCATCGGTAAATATGAGTTTAACAGCTTCTCATAGTCAAAATACAAACACCGATGTTGTAAACATAACACTTCCAACATTTCAGGGTAGTATGGAACGAATTTTTCCTTTTGCCAAGAGAGAGGGTATAAAAAAGGGTGCAATACAAAATATTAATTTTCAATATGATGTAAATTACAGAAATAGTATAACCACAACTGGTGAAGAATTTTCGTTAAGCGACGCCCTAATGGGCGCGCGACACAGAATTCCGATAAGTACAAATTTTAAAGTAGCTAAGTTTTTTAGTGTAAGTATGGGTGGCTCTTATGAAGATATTTGGGCATGGGAAACCTATAACAAAAGTTATGATGCTGCAACAGAAGAAGTTGTTACTGACACCATTGCGGGATTTGATCGATATAATAAATATAATTTGAGTGCTAGTGTAGGAACCACTTTATATGGTACTTTTAATTTTGGTGAGGATAAAAAAATACAAGCCATTCGGCATGTAATGAGACCTTCTCTGAGTTATGGATACACGCCCTCTTTTGAACAGTTTTATGATGAATATCTAGATGCTAATGGCGAAGTTGTACAATTTACACGATTTACAGGTACTCTAAATGGAGCACCTAGTCTCAACAAATCGAATAGCCTAAGCTTTTCTCTTGCCAATACTTTAGAAGCAAAAGTGACGGATAGAGACTCTACGGCTACAGAAGCAAAAAAAGTACCCCTTCTTAGCAACTTTAATATTTCTACAGGATATAATTTTGAATCTGATTCTTTAAAATTAAGCCCATTAAGTTTAAATGGTGGCACCAATATTCTAGACAATAAAATGTCAATAAATTTTTCAGCAGGACTGGATCCATATGCCATTGACAATAATGGTAGAAGAATAAATGTTTGGAATAAAGACAATGGTGGTAGTTTACTTAGATTAACGCGTGCCAATGTTAATGTCGGATATTCAATTGACAGCAAAACCTTTGGAAGAAAAAAAGAAGATGAAGAGGAAGATGAAGAAATAAATGAGTACGATTACGTCGCCCAAAGTGGGGGTCGTGACGATGATTTGTTCGGTCAGGCAGATGATTTTTATCAAGATAGAGGTCGAGATATAAAAGAAAAAACTGATGAAAATGTAGAAAACCCAATTTATGGAACCAAAATACCATGGGATTTAAGACTCGCTTATTCGGCTAGTTATTCGAATTCTGCGCGGCAAAATGAATTTAGTAGCCACTCATTAATGTTCTCTGGGAATATTGAACTTTCGCCAAGGTGGAAAGTTGGAGGATCATCTGGTTACGATTTTAAAAATAAAGGATTTACGCTTACTCAACTGCGGTTAGAGCGCGATTTAAAAAGTTTTACACTACGTTTTAACTGGACACCCTTTGGAACTTATGAACGCTGGTATTTCTTTATTGGCATAAAAAGTTCTTTACTTAGCGACCTTAAATGGGAAAATAGAAGTCAAATTTCTCGATAAAATATGTTCAACCTTTTTTAGCTATTATGAAAAAAATAATTTCTACCAAAAAAGCTCCTGCTCCAATTGGACCATATAATCAAGCAGTTTTAAGTGGCAACACCTTATATATTTCTGGACAAATACCTTTAGATGCCGAAACTGGCAACTTAATTGAAGGCAATATTAAAGCAGAAACAGTGAAGGTTATGGAAAATTTAAAAGCTGTTCTAAATGCTGCTGATATGACGTTTGAAAACGTTGTTAAATCTTCTATATTCTTAAGTGATATGAATCAATTCTCAGATGTGAATGCTGTTTATGCTAATTATTTTAATGAAGAAACAGCTCCTGCACGTGAAACCGTTGAAGTTTCTAACCTGCCAAAGTTTGTAAATGTTGAAATTTCAATGATTGCTGTGAAATAAAAGACAATCTCCTATAAATTGTTTTTTCTAACAACTTATAAGGTGTCTCTATGGAACTCCATTAAACCTTCAATTGGCCTCTGACGTATAACTCCAACAATTAAATCGTTGCGTTTTAATACCTCCGTTAATTCGTCTTTTAAATAATGTGCTATACTACCTACAAAATTGATAGGTACTTTTGTGGCCAATTCAAATTGCATGATATAGTTGTTTACAAATTGCTGTAAACCTTTATCAATAACTCCTTTGCAATACGGATGGTCTTTATTTTCAATTAAAAATCTTGCAAAGGTTGCCAAATACGTATTCGGATTCGGTTGTTTGTAAAGATTTTCTTTGATTACATCGGCATCTAAATCATATTCTTTATCAAATTTATGCCCTAAGTCTTGCGGCATTTTATGAAAATAATAATCACGAATTAGTTTTCTTCCAAAGTAGTTTCCACTACCATCATCCATAGGAATATACCCTAAAGAAGTTACCTTTTGAAAAAGTTGATGTCCGTCATAATAACTACAATTAGAACCTGTACCAAGTATACAAACTATTCCTTGGTGTCCAATTTTAGTAGTTGAAAAAATAGCTGCATAAGTATCTTCTTTAACATCCGTTTTTGCATTTGGAAAGAAATCAGAAAATATTTCTTTTAAAAATTTCTTCATTCTATCGGTTCCGCAACCAGCGCCGTAAAAATGCAACCTAGTCACTTTCTCCTTATTTTTAGAAAGTTCAAAATTGTTTGCAAGTCTATCTTCAATTACAGCTTTAGTTAAAACTTCAGGACTTAAACCAAGTGTTTGAGTAAGAAATAATTGTTCCCCTTTTTCATCTAAAGCTATCCAATCTGCTTTAGTAGCACCACTATCAACTATTAGAATCATATAATACTTACTATTTTAAAGAATATTTTAACGAAATAATAAAATTACAAAAAGGGTCTTAGCATAACTAAAACCCTTTTATATTATTATAAACAAATTAAAGACTGTTTACATGCTGAATTAAATCTAGCATTTTATTAGAGAAACCAGCCTCATTATCATACCAAGAAATTAATTTAAAGAATCCAGAATTCAATTCAATACAAGCCTCTGCATCGAAAATACTAGTTCTTGGATCGCTTACAAAGTCTTGAGAAACTACACTTTCATCTGTATAACCTAACACTCCATTTAATTCTCCTTCGGAGGCAGCTTTAAATGCTTTTTTAATTTCTTCTAAAGAAGTTTCTTTACTAACTCTTACTGTTAAATCAACAACTGAAACATCAGCAGTAGGCACTCTAAAGGCCATACCTGTTAGCTTTCCAGTTAAAGCTGGAATTACTTTGGTAACAGCAATCGCAGCACCAGTTGTAGAAGGTATAATGTTCAACATTGCTGAACGACCTAATCTGTAATTCTTTCTTGATGGTGAATCTACTGTAAATTGAGTAGAAGTACTCGCGTGAATAGTAGTCATCAAAGCCTCTTCTATTCCGAAGTTATCATTTAACACTTTAGCAACAGGAGCTAAACAATTTGTTGTACAAGATGCATTTGAAACAATTACATCCGATGCCTTAACTTCCGAATGATTCACACCCATAACAAACATCGGTGCATCTTTAGAAGGAGCAGAAATAACTACTTTCTTTGCCCCACCATCAATATGATATTGAGCAGTTTCCAAGGTTGTAAAAATACCCGTACATTCTGCAACGGTATCAGCACCAACAGCACCCCATGCAATATTCTTTGGATCTCTTTCAGCTGTAATTCTTACTGTTTTTCCATTCACTACTAAATGACCACCTTCTACTTCAACAGTACCGTCAAATTTACCGTGTACCGAATCATATTTTAATAAATATGCTAAGTGCTCAACATCTAACAAATCATTGATAGCTACTACATCTACATCACCTCTTTTAATAGATGCTCTGAAAACCAATCTTCCTATTCTACCAAAACCGTTTATTCCTATTTTTAAATTTGACATTCTTCTTGTTTTTTTAATTAGTATTTAAGTCGTCATTATATCTGAAACTCTAATAAGCTCCTTGTCCAATTTTGTATGACCTTTTATGGCCTTTTCAATTGGTGTTAAAATCAATTCATTATCTCTAACCCCAACCATTAAACTGGTTTTTCCTTCTAACAAAGCCTCTACTGCCTTCACTCCCATTCTACTTGCTAACACTCTATCGTAGCATGATGGGGATCCACCTCGCTGCATGTGTCCTAATACAGATACACGCACATCATAAATTGGTAAATGTTCTTCAACGTATTCTTTAAGTTCAAATACATTCTTACCAGACTTATCGCCTTCAGCAACAATAACTATACTCGAAGATTTACCTGATTTTTTACTTCGTTTCAAAGATTCTAATAGTCTTTCGAGACCAATATTTTCTTCTGGAATCAAAATTTCTTCTGCACCAGCACCAACACCAGCATTAAGAGCAATATGACCTACATCTCTTCCCATAACTTCTACAAAGAAAAGTCGATTATGCGAACTAGCCGTATCTCGTATTTTATCAATGGCATCAACCACTGTATTTAATGCGGTATCAAAACCGAGGGTGAAAGTTGTACCAAATATATCATTATCTATCGTCCCTGGAATTCCCATAATCGGAAAGTCGTACTCTTTATGAAAAATTAGTCCTCCGGTAAAACTACCATCACCTCCAATTACAACTAGAGCATCTATTCCTTCAGCTTTAAGTTTTTGATAGGCTAAGGCTCTTCCTTCTTTCGTGCGAAAATCATCACAACGGGCAGATTTTAAAATCGTACCACCTTTATTAATGATATTATTTACACTACGGGCATCCATGGCTTTAAAATCTCCCTCAATTAAACCTTGATAACCTCTATATATTCCTACGCAGTCAACTTTGAGATATGCACACGTACGAACAACCGAACGAATGGCTGCATTCATTCCTGGAGAATCTCCTCCAGATGTGAAAACACCTATTTTTTTTATTGTGGACTTCATCAAAAAATTTAAGCTAACAAAAGTAGCAAAGAATTATTAAAATGTAACCTTTATATGTAGAATTTTATAGTATAGCTTGCTATGTAACACAATAATAACCTTAAGTTCAGATTAAAACAATATTAACTATTCTGAATTCGGAGCAATAGCTGTGCTTACCTTAGGATAAAATCTAATTAAACTATCTTGCCCCATAACGCTACCAGGTGGTTCAACAGCTTGCGGAATGATATTTTCTTCTGACTTTTCTTTTTTGAATATTTTCCTAAACAACTCTTTAAAACTATCAAAATCAACTTGATAGGATATACCTGCCCCTTGCGTATAACCTAATTCTTCACCTAAAAATTGCTGTATTTCACTTTCTTTATTAAAAAACTTAGCACTTAGGGTACCATCTTCATTTAATAAAAGTTGTAACTCAAAATCGCCAGCTACAACAGTTTCAGTTGTACCTCCAACAGGCACACCAACTTTACCATTTAATAAAATTCTATCGCTAATTTTAGTCGAAACCGTTACCCCAAACCTATTCTCCGTTTGAATATCTGAACTACGATCTAAAACTCCTTGCTCATATGAGAGTCCTAAATTAAATTTATCGTTATCTCCTCCTAATACTTGATTTAACAAACCGGATGCCGATTGTATTAAATTACCAGTTACTGCCTGAGAACTTAATCCACTTTGATCGTTTACAAAGGACCCCTGTGCTAATAAAAAAATCGCGTTTTTCTCCTCTATTGTTGGATCTTGTAAAGCGTATTCTAATTCAGATTTTACGATTGAATTAGTACTTGGAAATTCAATGTCGAATTCAATATCCATATTTTCCAATTCACCTCGCATTAAAATAACCACGTCGGTCGGTATTCTTCTGGTATACTGACTATCTAATAAAGGTGCTGGATTGGCGTTTAAAGAATAAAGAGCTTTCATATTCACCTCTGCTCCCAAGGGCGGTCCATTCCAATAAATATTACCGCCTGGTTCCACTGCAAACTTCTTATTTATAACGCCTCCTAACTTATAATTAAATTCACCAGTTACAACAACATATTCTCCAAACATCTGAAAGTCTCCATTGGTATTTATTCGCATTAACATTGGTCCTTCTCCAGTTCCTTTTAATGAACTTCCGGTTTGAGTATCTGTAACTATTTCGACTTCAGCTTCATCAGTTATATCTAAATTGAATTCCATCTGAATTCCTTGAAAAGTATCCAAAATTCGTTCTTCATCTTCCTCTTCAACTGCCCGCTTATCTACAAAATTTATAAATGAATAATCGCCTACAGTAGCAACATCACTTAACGGAATTTTTAAAGAAGTTCCTCTAGCCGTTTTTCCATCAACTGTTATATTTAGTGCTTTTGTTGGTCCAAATATTCTTCCTTTACCATTTAAATATGCTGTGCCATAATAAAGAACTTCTTCATCGAATGTCGTATTTAACAATAAAAAACGATCATTTTTAGTATCTACATTAAAATCTAAGCCCCACTTTTTAAAATACTCATGTTTTATAGTTCCGTCTATAACTGCCTTAGATCCAGTTGCTACATCGGTCAATAAGATATTATCGAAATCGAATGTATGTTTATCTAAATTTACACGTGAGTTTTTGGCAAAATTATAATCTACATTCAAAAAAGGGATGCCAATACCAGCATTATCTAAAGTTAATATCCCACTAAAATCAGGATTGTTTACTTCTCCTTTAATTCTAGCATTTCCATTTAAATCTCCTCTAATATTACTAATAATATTTTCGCCTAAAGGTGCAAATGGTTCTAAATCAAAGTTAGAAAAATTCACTAACAAATCTGCTTCTGGCAACTCACCAACATTTTTAATATTACCAACAACTCCCATTTTCTCAATTCCTTTATCAGTAATTTGAGAATTTACTACAAAATCTGTTAAGTCACGATTACCGACAATACCTATTGTTAAATCGCCTAAACGTATATCATTTATACCAAAATCTTCTATATTTAAATTTGATGTTGGCAAATAAATATCGTCTTTTTGTAAGACGTGTAATTTACCATTAACTTCTCCTTGGAGCCTAAGACTATCAATACCGGGAGTTATTTTATTTAAGGAGACAATTTTAAATTGCAACTCTAAATCTTTATAAGTTGAATCTGCTAATTGTCCTTTTAACTTAATCTCTTCATCCTCATTATTGTGCATTACAATCTCTTGAATACTAATGCTATCCAGAGTTCGATTTAGAATAACTTTATTTTTGGTATCGCCATCTTTATTAAGCACCCATTTGTTGCCTTTAAAACTTACATCAGATGTTTTAAGACCAATTACAGATTTATTTTCTTTATTAAAGGTGTGATAAAAATTTAAATTATAGCTGTCGTTAAACTCACTTCCTCCTTTAAATTCCGTCCTAAAAAATAGTGTGTCTTTTAATGTTGTGTTTATTAAATTAAAATCTTTTACATCATAATATGCTGTAGATAAATCGCCAACCGAAACAAAGGTGTTAAATAAAGGGTTTTTATTATCTATGGTTACATTTATTTTGTCAGCTTGGTTACCGTAGGCAGCAATAAATGGTGATCTAAAGTTTAACTTAAAATCACCATCATCTGCTATAATATTACCCTTTATAAAAGTGTTAGGATCAAAGGTGACTTCAGGGAAAAATACATCTACAATTTTATTATAGATTTTAAAATTAAAATTTAAAGTTTGTCCTTCTGATATTTCAAATGGCCGATAATTGGTATAAATACTTCCTAAGGAGTTTTTTACCAATTTGTCTAGTTCACTTACCTTAAATTTACCTTTCATGAAACCAGTAATAATATCTGGAGAGTTAATATCTATTACACGAATGGAATCATTTTCAAAAGTGGATGACACTTTAAAATCTTCAAAATAATAGGTGTCGTTTTTATTCTCAAAGTTAGTTTTAGTAAACTTAATGTCTCCCACAAAATCATCTAACGAATTACCTGAAATATCCATATTTACATTACCTCTAAATATAGAAACGCTGTCATTAATAAAGTTTAATTTCTTAAGATCCATATAGTCGACAGAAGCAATGAAATTAAAATTATTTTCATCCAAACCTAAATCTGCTAAACCTTTAAAACTAAATTGTACGTTTTCATCATTACTTACCAATGACCCATCAAAAAGGTGCTCTTTTAGTAAACCAGAAACTTTTAAATTGTTGTACTCATAATTGTTAAAAACCAAAGAATAAACTTGTCCAATTATTTCGGTATTTAAATTCTTCTGTACAAAACCTTTGCCTTCAACATTAAAATCTAAAGTGGCTTTTCCAAGACTTTTGTTTTCTACAAAATTTCCAAGATCAAAATCGATTAGTGAAATAAAACCTTTATATGTTGCATTGTCGATATGGTTGATATTAGTCATATCCAAATCTGCGTAACTACTCCCTATTGCTGTGTTTAAATTAACTTTTGTTGAAATAGAAGTTTCGGTAATATAGGCATCACCACGAATAGTAAACTGACCTAACTTTTGAAATGAAGTTGGCCAAGATTGCCCCAAAATATTTGGTAGTAAAGATCGTAACTCATAATAGCTAGAAGTTACATTTTTTAATTTACCATCCATTGAAAATGGCTCAGATTTTGTAAATAAGTTTTTAAAATTGAAATCTCCTCTTATTCCAGTATTATTGGAAACGACAAAAAGCTCATTTGTATTTAAGTCGTTTAAAACACCGCTAATATTGGATGAGAAAGATGCCTTATTTCCTTTACCAAATCTATTATAAAGTAAATTTATTTCATCAAACGCTATTGTTGATTCATTAAATTGAGCCGATACATTTACTTTATTAAAAAAATCAGCAAAATCGCTACGTTCATAGTCAAATTGTAAATCACCTATCAACTCAGATTCAGGAGTTTTTATGGTTAAAGAGTCAAAACGCATTTGTTGTTTGGTGTACTTAAAATTTGTAACCATATTTTTAACATCAATACCTCGTGAGCTGCTGAAATTCATCTTTTTAATATCAACATCAACCTCTGGGCCTAATATCTGAAAATCGTCCCCTGAAATATTTAATTCTTTAAAATCTAGAACATCATTATTTTCAAGATTCTCATCAATTAATCTAAAATGACTATTCGCAATTTCTACATTTGAAGATGAAAAAAAGAATGGTGGGGTTCCTGGTTTTCTAGGTTTTCCATCATCTAACTTATCAATAAAAACTTCAAGATTTGTACTCGTACTATCTTGATATTTAATCAACTTAAAATCAAGTTTGTTTATATCTATTTTACCAAATTCTAATTTACCATCCATCATATTCTTAACACTTAAAACAGATGTAGAAAGCTCGTGTACATAGAAAAGCGTGTCTTTCTCATAATCTTCTATGTAAATACCTTCTAAAGCAGTATCCCATGAAATTAGTGAAACCCTTAACTTACTAATATTAATATTTGTTCCGAATTCTTTATTTATGGAAGTTGCAGCATATTTAGCAAAACGAGTTTGAACTACGGGCAAAGAAAGAATTATAGTGCCTAGAATGCCTATCAAAAAAAACACTAAAAGTGTTCTAACCAGTATTTTTCTTAGTTTTTTGATAGTGCTCTTTTGTTTTATCTTCGTACTTCAATTTTTATTCCAAACTAAGTGGAAAATGAAACTATTTACATTCTAGCTATAGAGTCTTCTTGTGATGACACAGCAGCGGCTGTTTTGGCTAACCAAAAGGTTATTAGCAACGTAGTGGCCACACAAAAAATACATGAGCAATATGGTGGTGTTGTTCCCGAACTTGCTTCAAGAGCACATCAACAAAATATAGTTCCTGTCGTACATCAAGCTTTAGCTAAAGCAAATATCGACAAAAAACTAGTATCTGCCATAGCTTTTACACGCGGACCTGGACTTATGGGCTCACTTCTTGTTGGTACCTCTTTTGCTAAATCGATTGCACTGGGGTTAAAGATTCCTTTAATAGAAGTTAATCACATGCAAGCGCACATTCTCGCTCATTTTATTAAAGATGAAGAAAATAATAAAACACCCGAATTTCCTTTTTTAGCTATGACCATTAGTGGAGGTCATACTCAAATAGTTTTGGTTAACGATTATTTTAAAATGGAAATTTTGGGTGAAACTTTAGATGATGCAGTTGGTGAAGCTTTTGATAAAAGTGCTAAAATTTTAGGTCTCCCTTATCCGGGTGGGCCTCTTATTGACAAATATGCTAATTTAGGAGACCCACATAAGTTTAAATTCCCTAAACCAAAAGTTGAAGGACTAAATTTTAGTTTTAGTGGCTTTAAAACTAGTGTACTTTATTTTATTCAAAAAGCAACAAAAGATAATCCAAATTTTATAAAGGAAAACATCAATGACATTTGTGCTTCTATCCAATTTACCATAATCTCTATTCTTATGGAAAAATTAAAGAAAGCCGTTAAAGAAACTGGGATAAAAAGAATCGCTATTGGCGGAGGAGTATCCGCAAACTCAGGAATAAGAAAAGCACTGAAAGATGGAGAAAAAAAACACAATTGGTCTACTTATATTCCTAAATTTGAATATTGTACAGACAATGCTGCCATGATAGGTATTGTTGGGTATTTGAAATATAAAAATGATAATTTCTCAGACCAAAGTATAACAGCTCAACCTAGATATCGAATATCGGAATAGTTTTTAAATGGTAAATAAATAACAATGCAACTCTTTTATAATCCTGATCTTGATAATTCCATTTCTCAGTTCTCATTTTCAACTGAAGAAAGCAAGCATATTGTAAAAGTTTTACGTAAAAAGGTAGATGATGAACTTGTTATTACTAATGGCAAAGGGTATATCTATAAAGCTAAAATTATTGATGCTAGTATAAAGAGATGCAAAGCTGAAATTATTTCGAAAGAAAAAAAACATAAGGCAATGCATTATTTGCATTTGGTAGTTGCACCTACAAAAATGAATGATCGCTTTGAATGGTTTCTTGAAAAAGCTACAGAAATTGGTGTCAATGAAATTACGCCTATTATTTGTGACCATTCGGAACGTAAAATTATAAAAATAGAGCGAATGCAAAAAGTATTGCAATCGGCTATGAAACAATCTTTACAGGCTTTTTTACCTAAATTAAATCCGGCAATAAAATTAACTGATTATCTCAATCTTGAGAAAGAAGGACTATTGTTTATAGCCCATTGTGAATCAGGTGAAAAAATGGAACTCAAAAGAAGAGTAGCTGCCGATAATGATGTAACTGTTCTTATAGGACCTGAAGGCGATTTTAGCTCAAAAGAAATAAAACTTGCTTATGAAAAGGGGTTTTTACCTGTGTCATTAGGTAAAAATAGATTGAGAACTGAAACAGCTGCTTTGGTTGCATGTGCAACTGTAGCCGTTATTAACAATACCTAAAAGTGGTTTATGTTTATTAAAAAGATTGTTTTTATTTTGACCCTTTTCTCAGCCGTAACTATAAATGCGCAAGAGCTGGCGATATTAAAATACAATGGAGGCGGTGATTGGTATTCAAACCCTACAGCACTTCCCAATTTAATTCGATATTGTAATACTAATTTAAATACCAAATTAAAGGAAAGAGTACAAACAGTTGAAGTTGGAAGTTCTTTAATTTTTCAATATCCTATGCTTCATATGACTGGGCATGGTAATGTTGTATTTTCAAATGAAGAAGCCGCTAACTTAAGAACATATCTTTTATCTGGCGGCTTTCTACATATTGATGATAATTACGGGATGAAACCCTACCTTGAAAAAGAATTGGTAAAAGTTTTTCCAAACTTAAAGCTTGAAGAATTAGGGGTTAACCATCCTATTTTTAATCAGAAATTTAAATTTATTGATGGACTACCGAAAATTCATGAACATGATGGTAAACGACCACAAGCATTTGGAATAACATATGAAAACAGACTTGTTTTATTATTTACATACGAAAGTGATTTAGGCGATGGTTGGGAAGATGCTATCGTACACAATGACCCAGAAGAAGTAAGGGAAAAAGCACTTAAAATGGGTGCTAACATAATTTATTATGTATTTAAAAATTAATAAATGACGTCAAAAATCATATCAAATGGAATTCTTAGAGCTATAGGCATACTTGCCGCAATAGCTTTAGGCCTCTATTTTCTATATAAAATAGAATCGGTTCTCGCATATCTTGCCATTGCAGCTGTTATAGCTCTAATTGGTAGGCCCGTAATTTTGTTTTTGAGACGAAAATTAAAATTTCCGAACACACTAGCCGTAGTAATAACCATGGTATTAATACTTGGAATATTAGCTGGAATATTAGCACTATTTATACCATTAATCGCAGAACAAGGAAAAAATCTTTCACTTTTAGATATAGAAGATTTACAGCAGAATGTAGAAGGCCTATATAGAGAAATTACTCAATATTTAGGTCTAAGCCAATCAGATATTGAGGACAGTATACAAGAATCCAAAATTTTTGCAAATCTCGATTTCGGCTTTATTCCCAATTTTTTAAATTCACTTATGGGTACACTAGGTGATTTAAGTATCGGATTGTTTTCGGTATTATTTATATCTTTTTTCTTCTTAAAAGACAGCAAGCTTTTTCAATCTGGAATTTTAGCTTTTGTACCCGACAGAAATGAACAAAGAACAATAAAATCTATCGATAAAATTAACAATCTTCTTTCTAGGTACTTTGTTGGACTTTTACTTCAAATTCTTATTCTTTTTATTATTTACACCATTGTATTGTTAATTGTTGGTATCGAAAATGCAATTGTAATTGCCTTCTTATGTGCTTTATTCAATGTAATACCATATATAGGTCCAATTATAGGAGGTGTTTTAATGATATTGTTAACGATGACAAGTAATTTAGGTGCAGATTTTAGCACGGTTATTCTTCCAAAAACAGGTTATATTCTAATAGGATTAACAGTTGGGCAGTTAATTGATAATTTCTTCTCTCAACCTTTTATTTTTTCAAACAGTGTAAAATCGCACCCCTTAGAAATATTTCTTGTAATTATTATTGCTGGACTATTATTTGGAGTAGTAGGTATGATCGTTGCCGTACCAGGCTACACTGCCATAAAAGTGATTTTAAAAGAATTTTTAGCCGAAAACAAAACTGTAAAGTCACTTACTAAAGATTTATAGTAGACATTTGAATAAATTTATTTTAAATACTGACATACAGAGTTTTATAAATGAAAATTTAGATTCAGATGTTGTGTCAATATTGTTGAAAAAACAACTTTTTAAAGATGTAACTCAACAGGAGCTTTGTCAACAAATAGAGTCTAAAAAAAAATGTAAAAAAAAACTTCCAACTTGGTTTTCGACTGAAGCAATTTATTATCCAAAAAAACTTAATGTAGAGCAATCATCATCTGAAGCTACTGCAAGCTATAAATCTCAACTAATTAAAGGAAAATCACTTGTTGACTTAACAGGTGGCCTGGGAGTTGATTCTTATTTTTTTGCTAAGACTTTTAACGAAGTTTATTGTTGCGAAATAGATACGGAATTGGCTCAAATTGCATCTTACAATCACAAAGTTTTAGGAGCTACAAATATTCAATCAATCCAAAAAGATGGAATAAAATTTCTATTTAATTCTACAAAAAAATACGATTGTATCTACATAGACCCTTCTAGGAGAAATGATGTAAAAGGTAAAGTGTTTCGATTTGAAGATTGCGGACCTAATGTTGTTAAACACCTCGATTTTCTTTTCGAAAGAACAGAAACTATTTTAATAAAGACCTCTCCACTGCACGATTTGTCACTTGGCATAAAAGAACTTAAGAACGTACTAGAAATACACATAGTAGCGGTTAATAATGAAGTAAAAGAACTATTATGGTTATTAAAGAAAAATTACACAAAAACAACATTAATAAAGACTATTAATTTAAGAAAAAAAGATAATCAAACTTTTACTTTTAACCATAATGATGAGTCTATTTCAACTTTAAATTTATCATTACCGTTAAACTATTTATACGAACCGAATGCGGCTATTTTAAAAGCTGGCGCGTTTAAACTTGTTAGTAGAAAATTTAATCTAAATAAATTACATGAACACAGCCACCTTTATACTTCTCAACATTTAAAAGAATTCCCTGGACGCCGATTCCTAATCACAAATAATTTATCTTACAGTAAAGCAACACTAAAAAGCTTAAACATTCCTAAAGCTAATATTAGCATTCGCAACTTTCCCGAAAGTGTAGCACAGATAAGAAAAAAACATAAAATAAAAGATGGTGGTAACAACTATTTATTTTTCACAAGAAGCATGAATAATGAATTAATTGTTTTAAAATGTGAAAGAATATAAAGTATACTGGACCATATTTTTAAACGATTTCCTTCTTTCCATTATCCGAAAATATATTTCTTATTAATTAAAAGTTAAAAAACACTAATTCTCTAAAATTTTGCGTGAGTCCTATATTTTATAGGTGTTAAATACCAATTTAGTACTTATACCATGCTCAAATTATCAAATTAATAGGTAAAATAATATTAGTTCTTTGTAATATATCATAAATATTTCTTAATATTAACGCTGTTTTAGGTTTTTCCATGCTTGTGAACTTGCGCACTTACATAGAAAAACCTTACAATTTCAAGATTAATTTAAACTAACAAAACAACAAATGATTATGAATCTAAAATTCAATTTCTTTTCGTTGAAACCTAAAAAAAGGAGTTCTTCTTTTGGTTTAGGCTTTTTAGCGATTATGGTTTGCTTGGGTGCTCAAATGGCAATGGCAAATCCGGAAAGTAATTTAACTAATTTAAATATTGACTATGATGTTCAGTCTACAATAACTGGTACCGTTACAGATGATACAGGTGCTCCTTTACCTGGAGCAAATGTTTTAGTAAAAGGTACTACTACAGGTACTCAAACAGATTTTGATGGAAATTTCACAATCCAAGCAGATTCTAATGCCACCTTAATATTTAGTTATATTGGCTTTAAGGTTCAAGAAATAGCAGTTAATGGCAACTCAACCGTTAATGCCTCCTTGGTAGAAGACGCTGCTGCTCTTGATGAAGTTGTAGTAACAGGTTATACTACAGAAAGTAAAAGAGAAACAACTGCTGCAGTTTCGATAGTTAAAGCGGAAGAATTAGCAGCTATTCCTTCTGGTAACGTTGAGCAGCAATTGCAAGGTAGAGTTGCTGGTGTTACCGTAATATCTAATGGTCAACCAGGTACAACAAGTCAAATTAGAGTTCGTGGTTTCAACTCTTTTGGTAATAACTCACCACTATATGTTGTTGATGGTGTGCCTACTACTAATATTGATTTTTTAAGTCCAGATGACATTTTAAATTCTACGGTATTAAAAGATGCAGCAGCAGCTTCAATTTATGGTGCAAGAGCGGCGAATGGTGTAATCGTTTACACAACCAAGCAAGGTAGAAAAGGAGATACTAAATCTGAATTAAATATTAGTTTAATTAGTGGTGTTACTGATCCAAATGTTGCAGGTGCTCCTAAGATGTTAGATCCACAACAAATGGCAGAATGGACGCATCAGTCTTATCGAAATAATGCCATCGCTGAAGGAACAGCTCCTGGTACTCTTCCAAATTATGACCACCCTCAATATGGCACAAATGCTACTCCAACTTTTCCAGATTATTTACATGCGAATGGAGCGAATGGTGTTTATGGCAGTGTTGACCTAGCTGCAATTCAAGCTGCTTATGCTGCAAATCCAGATGAAACTTTCTTAATTAAGCCCAACTTGGAAGGCACTAACTGGTATAAGGAGATTACCAGAATAGCGCCTCAAACTCGTTTTTCATTAGGTTTTAAAGGTGGTAGTGAAAATAGCAGGTATTATTTAGGATTATCATCACAACAACAATCTGGTATTGTCCTCGAACAAGAATTTAAAAGATATACTGCTAGATTTAATTCTGAATGGGATGTTACTCCATGGTTAAGTATTGGAGAAAATTTTCAAACTACCTATAGATCAGCAGTTGGATTGTTTGGAGGTAATGGTGGTGTTGATGTTGCAGATGACGAGTCGGAAGTATTATCAGCTTATCGTATGCCAACCATAATTCCCGTATACGATGAATTCGGAAGTTATGCTAGTACTAAAGCTGCAGGTTTCAACAATCCAAGAAACCCGGTTCGAAGGTTAGAACGAAATGCTGGTGATGATAAAAGTTATAGCATTGGTGGTTTTGGTAATTTATATGCCAACTTTAATATACTTGAAGGTTTAACAGTTAGAACAAGTATTGGTGGTACATATAATAATTACCATTATGTTGATTATAACTACAAATATTTAGGTGACTCTGAAACTGAAGCTAATAACTCTTTTGGTGAAGGTGGAGGATACGGATTCAACTGGACCTTTACGAATACAGCAACCTATGAAAAAACATTTGGTAAGCATGGTATCAAAATTTTAGCAGGTCTTGAATCGTTAAACACAGGATCTGGTAGAAATATTTCAGGGTCAGGTCAAAACCCGTTCTCAACAGATTTAGACTACCAAGATTTATCTGCTGTTCAAAACCCTGTTGTACAAAGTAACTGGTATAAAGGTGCAAACTACTCTTCAATTTTCGGAGAATTAAAATATAACTTTAATGAAAAATATTATGTAGCTGGGGTTGTAAGACGTGACGGTTCATCGCGTTTTGGTAGTGAAAACAGATATGGTGTTTTTCCAGCTTTTTCTGCGGCTTGGCGTGTAATTGACGAACCGTTTTTACAAGATCAAGATGTTATTACCGATTTAAAGTTTAGAGGTGGTTGGGGTAAAATGGGTAACGACACTAACGTAGATCCTAACAATCAATTTTCACTTTACGGATCAGATAGAGCAAGAACTTTCTATCCTATTGCTGGTACAAATGATGGCGCTAGCGAAGGTTTTGCACGAAGTAGAATTGGAAATTCAGCTGCTAAATGGGAGACTTCAACAACTTTGAACATTGGTTTTGATGCTAGTTTTTTCAACAATAAGCTAGATATCATTTTAGATTGGTGGACTAAAGAAACTGAAGATTTATTATATGAAGTACCCTTACCAGCCGTGGTAGGATCTTGGGCTTCTGCACCGGCCGTGAATATAGCATCAATGGAAAACAAAGGTGTTGATTTACAAATTATTGGTCGTGGTAATTTCACTGAAGATTTATCTTTTGAGATTACAACAAACTATTCTTTTCTTTCTAATGAAATTACTGGTTTAGCTCCGAATATTACATATTTTGATGGTCCTTCTATTAGAGGAAATACAATGGTTAGAAACCAAATTGGCTTACCAATGTCTTCTTTCTTTGGCTATAAAATGATCGGATATTTTAATTCGCAAGCTGATGTTGATGCTGAGAATAATGCAAGAGAAGCTGCCGGTTTAAATCGTGAAGCTAGTTTAGGTAGATTTAAATATGAGGATATAGATGGAGATGGACTTATTACAGCTGAAGACCGTACTTTTATTGGTAGTGCTGTACCAGACTTTACTGGTGGGGCAATAGTGAACTTAAAATATAAAAATATTGAGTTCGAATCTTATTGGTATGCTAGTTTAGGTAATGAAATATATAACCAATCTAAATGGTATACAGATTTCCAAGGAACTTTTGAAGGATCGGCTAAAGGAGAACGTGTATTAAATTCATGGACTCCGGAATTAGGGGATAATGCTGAAGCTCCAATCTTTGAAAGAGCAACGAATTTATATACTTCAGGTGCTGCTAATTCTTGGTATGTGGAAGATGGTTCGTATCTTAGATTGCAACGCTTGTCATTAAGTTATGCTTTTGATCAAAACTTACTAGATAAAATTGGAGTTAACAAAATGAAACTTGGTTTTGCTGCGAATAACATTTGGACTATTACTAAGTACTCTGGTTTAGACCCAATGGTTGCTGGTCCAGACACAAACTTTGGTGTTGACACTGGTAACTTCCCAGTAACACCTAGTTATGTTTTTAGCTTAGAATTAGGATTATAATTAGACAAAAAAAATAATATGAAAACATTTAAAATAAAATCGAACAAATTAATAGCATATAGTATGGTGCTATTACTAGGATTTTCATGTAGCGATGACTTCTTAGAAGTTACACCTACTGGTTCTTTGGCAGATGCACAAGTGCAAACCAAAGAAGGTATAGAAAATTTATTAATTGGCACATACTCGGCTATAAATGGTGTATTTGGAAATAGATTTGAAGGACCCAACCATTGGGTAACAGGATCTATTTTGGGAGGAGAAGCAAATAAAGGAACAGATTCAGGTGATTATAGTACCATTAACCCAGTTCAGCGATATGCACATGATGCTACCCAAGGCGACTTAGACTTTTTATGGAGAGGTCGTTTTGAAGGTGTTAGTAGAGCTAATGCCGTACTAAGTGCAATAGCAGCAAATACAGAACTTAGTGCTGCTGATGTATCAAACCTTGCGGGTCAGGCTAGATTGCTAAGAGGGCACTATTATTTTGACTTAAAAAAACACTTTAATAGTATTCCAGTTTTTGACGAAACAATTCCTTCCGAAGAAATAATAACAATTGCTAACACTCCGGATGTATGGACCCAAATAGAAGCAGATTTTCAATATGCTTATGATAATTTAGCTGCCGAAACTGGTGCTGGTCGTGTTAATAAATGGGCTGCCGCTGCTTACATGGGTAAAGCAAAATTATACCAAGGTAAATATGCAGAGGCTAAAACTTGGTTTGATGATGTTATTGCAAATGGCGTAACTTCTAATGGTTTAAAATATGCTTTATTAGATGATTACCCTAGAATTTTTGATGCAGCTAATGATAACCATGCTGAAGCAGTTTTAGATGTAGAATCTGCCAAAAATACCGGTGATGTACAAAATGCAAATGCATTTGATGATTTAAATTACCCTTACAATACAGGATCAGAAGGACCAGGTAATTGCTGTGGATTCTTTCAACCAAGTATTGAGTTAGGTAATTCATTTAGAACAACAGCTGAAGGTTTACCATTATTAGATAAATCATATAATGACCCTGCAAATGAAGTCGCTAATAACTTTAAACATGTTATTATAAATAAAGAAGATGAATCAACCTTTGTAGAAGATGCTGGCCCATTAGACCCACGAATTGACCATTCAATTGGTCGTATGGGTATACCTTATTTAGATTGGAAAGACCACCCTGGATCTGCATGGATTCGTAGTTTCGGTTATGGTGGACCTTATTCACCAAAAAAGTTTATTTACTACAAATCTCAAGAAGCTGATTTCACCGATACAAGTTCATGGACGAGAGGATATGCAACAATGAATTATAACATCATCAGATTTGCCGATGTTCTTTTAATGGCTGCTGAAGCAGAAATAGAAGCTGGAACTTTAGACAAAGCTATGGAGTATGTTAATATGGTGAGAGCAAGAGCTGCACGAGCAGAATATTGGGTGAAAGATTATGATACAGGTCTAGATGCAGCTAACTACGTGATTTCGGAATACACATCATTTCCAAATAAAGAATATGCTACTCAAGCTGTTCGATTTGAGCGTAAACTAGAATTATCTGGAGAAGGACATCGTTTCTTTGACTTAGTAAGATGGGGTGTTGCTGCTGAAGAATTAAATGCTTACTTAGCATATGAGTCTCAGTACTTATCAGAAAAATTTGGCGGAGCTAGTTTTTCTGCTGGTAAAAATGAGTACCAACCTATTCCTCAAGCTCAGATAGATTTACAACCAGGTATCTTAAGTCAAAATAATGGATACTAATTAATAGAATTATTTATTGTCAACCCTGATCACAATTGGTCAGGGTTTTTTGTTACTTTCAAAACCAACTTGCATCTTTGTAATACATACAAGCTCAACTATGTTCAAAAATCAAAATATATTAATCGTCTATCTATTGGTGCTATTAAGCGCTTGTAAAAAAGATAAACAAACCTCAAGGTTCGAAGTAGTAGATTCCAATTACTCCAAATTAATATTTAACAATCAATTGTTCGAAAACGATTCTATTAATATTCTTGACAATGAATTTGTTTACAATGGAGCTGGTATTGCACTTGGCGATTTAAATAATGATGGACTTGATGATATATTCTTGGCGGGTAATCAGGTTGACAACAAACTCTTCCTTAATAAAGGAAAACTGAAATTTCAAGATATATCGAAAGAGGCAAAAGTGGTTAAATCAGATTCATTAATATGGTCTTCCGGTGTTTCAATGATTGATCTTAATCTGGACGGAAATTTGGATATTTATGTTTGCAATACATTCTACAAAGATTCTTTACGTCGAAAAAACTTGCTCTATATTCATCAAGGACTAAATGAAAATGGAATTCCCGTCTTTAAAGAGATGGCTAATGAATATGGAATTGACGATGATACTTATTCCTCGCATGCTCAATTTTTCGATTATGATAATGATAACGATTTAGATCTCTTTATAGGTGTTAACAGAATTGAAGGTATTAACCCATCTCAATTCAGCCCACTAGATGATGATGGTACATCAACATCGAAAGATCGATTGTACCAAAATAGGTGGAACGATTCGCTAAATAGGCCTGTTTTTGTAAACGTTTCAGATAGCGCCGGAATAAGGTATCATGGTTATAGTCATAGTACCTTAATAAATGATTTCAATTTAGATGGATGGATGGATATTTATGTGGCCAACGACTTTTTAAGTAACGACCTAGTATATATAAATAATCAAGATGGTACTTTTTCTAATCGTGCCGGAGACTTATTTAAGCACTTCAGTCTTTCTTCGATGGGGAGTGATATTGCCGATGTAGATAATGATGGTCGTTTAGATTTATTTATAACAGAAATGCAACCTTATTATAATAAACGTAAAAAACTTTTTCAAGGCCCAAGTAATTATCAAAAAGAAGTTTTTACTAGAAAGTATAAATATGAACAACAATACACACGAAATACTTTACAAATAAATCAAGGATATAGCCCTGAAACAGATTTGCCAATTTATTCAGATATGGGAATGTATGCGAGTATTCATGAAACCGATTGGAGTTGGGCACCTTTGTTTTCTGATTATGACAATGACGGTTTTCAAGATTTACTAGTTACTAATGGGTTTCCTAAGGATGTAACTGATAGAGATTTTGGTGATTTTAGAGCTACGGCAAGTAAATTAGTTTCTAAAGAAAGATTGATTGCGGCTATACCCCAGATAAAAATTCCAAATTTCATTTATAAAAATAATGGTGACAAAACATTTAAAGACGTTACAGATGATTGGGGATTAAACTTTGGAACTTATTCTAATGGTGCTGCATATGGCGATTTGGATGCCGATGGCGATTTAGATCTAATTATAAATAACATCAATGAGAATGTACTATTAATCGAAAATAAAACATCTGAATTAGAGCCAACGAAAAACTACCTCAGACTTCAATTAATTGGTAATGAACAAAACCGAGCAGCAATTGGTTCAGTAGTAGAAATCTACACTAATGGTCAATCACAAAAAAAATCAATTATTTCTGGTAGAGGATATCTCTCCCAATCCGAGAATCAAATTCATTTTGGCCTTGGAAGTCAAACAAAAGTTGATAGTTTAAAAATTGTATGGCCAGGTGGATTAGTACAAAAAATTGACGAAGTTAATATTGACACTATTGTTCAGATTAAGTACAATTCTAAAAATAACTTAGCAATTAGTAAAAGAAATAAATCGGAGAATGTATATTTTAAAGAAGTGAGTGCTTCTCTTAATTTAAAACATTTTTCACCAGATATGGATTTTATAGATTTTAATTTCCAAACTACAATTCCTCATAAGTTTTCTCAATATGGTCCTTCAATAGCTGTTGGTGATATTAATGGCGATTCATTGGATGACTTGTTTATATCTGGCAGTAGAAGTTATCCAGAAAAATGGTTCATTCAAAACGTTGATGGTACTTTTAAAAATCAAGAAGTATCATATAAAAGTGGTGAACAATTAGAAGAAGATTCCGCTACCCTGCTTTTTGACGCTGACTCTGATGGCGATTTAGATTTATATATTGCCAGAGGTTGTGCGCAATATCCTGCTAATCATGAAAATTATCAAGATTTAATGCTTATTAATGATGGCAAAGGGAATTTCGAAATTAGTTTAAATGCATTGCCCATTTTTAAAACTAATTCAAGTACTGTAAAAGCTGCTGATTATGATCGTGATGGCGATTTAGATTTATTTATCGGTAGTCGTGTTCTCCCTTTCTCCTACCCTTTACCCGACAGGTCGTATATTTTAAAAAATGAAAGTACGCCTGGTCAGCCCAAATTTATTGACGCAACAATAGAAGTTTCTAAAGAACTAGAATTTTCAGGGTTAATTAGTGATGCCTTGTGGACAGATTTTAATAATGATTTTTGGCCCGATTTAATAATTGCAGGTGAATGGATGCCACTTCGTTTTTTTAAAAACAATAATGGCAAACTTGTCGAAGTAACTGATAATACCGGCATAAAAGAGAATATTGGTTGGTGGAATAGTTTAGCAGCGGCTGATGTAGATAATGATGGTGATATGGATTATATCGCAGGTAATTATGGCTCCAATATTAATTTTAAAGGAACAAGTGAAGAACCCGTTAAGTTATATGCCAAAGATTTAGATAATAATGGAAAAATAGACCCTTTAATGTCTTATTATTTGCGTGATAGTATTGGAGTTCGAAGAGAATATTTATATCACCCATGGCAAGACCTAACCAAACAATATGTTGGCATTAGAAAATCTATAAACTCATTTGGCGAATTCGGTGAATTAACTTTAAAAGAAATGTTCCCCGATGATATCTTAAATGATGCCACAGTACTTACTTTTAATTATATGAATTCCTCCTGGATTGAAAATTTAGGAAATGATAAATTTAAAATGCATTCTTTACCTGTTGATGCTCAAAAAGGACCTATTTTCGGAATCTTACCCACACATATTAATGAGGATAATTATGTCGATTTGCTTATGGTTGGCAATGATTTTGGAATGGAAGTTCAACAAGGTCCTGCAGATGCGCTCATGGGAGTAGTACTTAAAAATAAAGGAGATGGAACTTTTTTAAATATTGAGTTAGAAAAAAGTCAGTTTTTTGTTCCAGGAAATGCAAAGGCATTGGTAAATATTTCGAGTATTGACAATGAAAATCTAATAATAGCCTCTCAGAATAATGATTCTCTAAAAGTATTTAAGAATTCAAATTCTTTGTACCTAAATAATTTAGAGATAAAACCAAATGAAGTTAAGGTAGAAGTTGAATACCCAAATGGGCAAATTTCTTTACATGAATTCTATTGGGGGAATACTTTTCAATCACAATCTAGCAGAAGATTATCTATAAACAATAAAGCAATTGAAATCCGTTGTTTTGATTATTTAGGAAAACAAACTCGATTGATTAATCCCAATTGATATTAATACTCATTTTTATGTTTAAAATCTCCAAATCGATATTTTACTGTTCGTTTTAATGGAATTTGCATTCCCTGTGTTTGCTCTAACCAATCATAAATTGCAATTGACATTGATTTTGCAATTTCTTGTTTATCTGGTTCATCAATTAGATTATACATTTCTTCTGGATCATTTTCCAAATCATATAATTCATTTCGATCCCAAATCCCCTGAAATTTCATGTATTTATATTTATCAGTACGCATGCCAAAAACAGTAGGAGTCATTGGAAAATCATATTCCCAATAATATTCATAAAACACTTCTTTTCGAGTTGGTATACTTGTATCGCCAGTCAGTATAGGAATAAATGATACTCCAGGCATATTTTCAGGTTGCTTCACTCCTGCTTCCGCTAAAATTGTAGGACCAATATCTATATTTTGTACCATTTGCTTCGGAGTTTTTCCACCATCAAATAATTCCGGGCAGCGCACTAATAGGGGTACTTTTACAGATTCTTCATAAAAGTGACGTTTATCTATTAAGCCATGTTCACCCCAACTAAAACCATTATCACCCATATAAATCACTAATGTAGATTCATCCAAACCTTCCTTTTTAAGATAATCCATAACAGAACCGACACTTTCATCAACACCTAAAAGAGTTTCGCAATAGTCTACTACCATATCATAAATTCCTTCATTTTCATGATACATGTAATCTACTCCATGCCAACTTACACGTTGATCTGCAACCCATTGCGGCCATTTTAAATCTTTATACTCACCTGTTTTTGTTTGATCATATGTAGTAGGCAATGCAATTCTTTTACCTTTATATTTACCCTTATGTCTTTTAGCTGGCTTAAAACCTGCATGAACTGCTTTATGAGATAGGTATAAGAAAAATGGTTTTTTCTTATCACGTTTATCTAGCCAATCAATTGCATGTTCAGTTAATAAATCGGTGATGTACGTAGAATCTTTATATGCCGTTCTTTTGCCATTAATATTTAATGTAGGGTTGTAGTAGACTCCCTGTCCTGGAAAACTTTCCCAATGCGTAAAACCTGGCTGGGGTTCATCACCATGATCACCCATATGCCATTTTCCAAAAAAGCTAGTTTGATAACCTGCTTTTTGTAAGTACTGCGGAAAGTAAGTTAGATTACCTGGGTCTGGAGCTTGATTATCTACTATGGTATGCGAATGAGAAAACTGACCAGTTAAAATTGAGGCGCGACTTGGAGAACAAAGTGAAGTAGTTACAAAAGTATTTGGCAAATAGGCACCTTCTGAGGCAAGTTTATCCATATTAGGTGTTTCCAGCCAAGGAACTTTTCCCGTAAAGCCCATATAATCATACCGATGATCATCGGTTAAAATAAAGATTACATTTCTTGGTTTCTTTTTACTAGCTGGCTTAGGTTCGCTATTTTTTGCGTCCGCCCCAAAGACGATAAAAAATAGCATTAAAATGGCACTACTTTTTTTAAAATCCATATTACATATAGTTTTCATTATTAATTTCGACGTTGTTTTACAAACCATTCATAAAGTTCATTAGTTGTATATGCCTTTTCCCAAGAATTATGGCCTACACCCTCATATGCAGTAAACTTTATATTATGTCCTATAGCTTTCAACTTCTTCACCATATCTTCAGATTCAGAGAAAGGTATAGACTTATCATCTGTTCCGTGAAAAACCCAAATCGGCATATCTTTATCTAACCAATTCGCATAGGGTAATGGTGCCATACCACAAACTACAGCTAAAGCGGCAAATTTTTCAGGATACTGAACGGCTAATTCCCAAGCTGCACCTCCACCTCTACTTAATCCTGTTAAATAAATTCTTTTTTTGTCTACTCTATTATTAGCGACAACCTCATCTAATAATTTTATCAAAGCCTCTGTATTCCACCATTTTTTTACATGCGGATTTTGAGGAGCTAATATTAAAAATGGAAATTCGTTTCCTTCTGCAATAAGTTTTGGTGGACCATTCGATTTTATCTCTTCTATTTCTCCTCCCGATTCTCCCCCACCATGAAGAAATAAGAGTATCGGAAATACTTCATTTTCACTACTCTCATAAGCCTCAGGATAATAAAGATAATAATGAAAATCTTCTTTCACAACAGTCTCAATGGTATCCTCAATCAAAATAGATTTAGATTGTGCTTTACAACTTTGTAATAATATTAAGCCGATTGAAAGCACTAAAAACGATTTCATTTATTTCCTTTAGAAGGAAAGATA
Organism: Flavobacteriaceae bacterium EG-1; assembly: GCF_009649685.1. GTDB lineage: Bacteria > Bacteroidota > Bacteroidia > Flavobacteriales > Flavobacteriaceae > Aurantibacter_A. The sequence goes on along the minus strand of NZ_WJPK01000001.1, from coordinate 272,339 downwards.
CACAAATTTTTGAAAATTTTAAATAACATAAAACGGGCACTCAATGAGCGCCCGTTTTAATATTTATGATTCTACCTATATAGTGTAAAGTGACCTATATAGTGCATCTTACTCTTGTCATTAGCATTAACCTCATACCAATAATCACCAGAAGGTAAAGGTTTAGATTCATAATTGCCATCCCATTTTGAAACTTGATCTAAGCGAGCAACTACCCTTCCATATCTATCATAGATAATGACTTCTATATTTGGAAAGTAATTTCTGTTCTTTGGATACCACACATCATTATTTCCATCTCCATCGGGAGTAAAGAAATTAGGTATCTCTAACATGCCTGTAAACTCAAATGGAATTGTCACAACTGCCACACAACCAGTTCGGTCTGTAACTTGAATAGTTACAACCGTACTTTCATTGGTTGTAAAGACATTGTCTTCACCTTGATCTTGACCTTGGAATGCATAGGTATAGCCACCATAACCTCCTTCAGCTATCGCAGTAACTTCATTTGGACCCGTTTTCTCCGCAGATAAGGTTAATGGATCATATGTTTCAGTAGCAAAATCTATTATATTGGTACACCCGTTTTCATGATAAATATAAACAGTATGATCACCAGCATCAAGATCTCCCCAGCTATAGGTATTCGATGCATTTGAAGTTGTCGCATCCGTAGGATCAATGGGATCAAGCGCAAATAACAATTCCGGGTATAAGCTTGTATCTAACATTTCGATAGTTACAGTACTATTTGGAAAAATACCTTCACAACCATATTGAATATTTGGTTCAGCAGTTAAGTCTACACCTATTTCAATTGGAATAATTACATCTGTAAAACAAAGATTAGCATCTTGTACGATTATAATATATCCTTCTCCACCAATTAAATTGTCAAAATAAAGGCTGTCATTTCTTATAAAAACTTCACTACCATCGGAGTTAGGGCCAACAATTTTAGTTTCATAATATTCTTCATTTGTGGCTGTATCAACAAATGGAGTTCCACCGGTGATTATGAGTTGTGCCGTTCCATCCTCAAATCCAATACATGTTTCTGGTGTGGTAGCTATATTACTTATAATTAATTCTTCGGGCTGTTCTACCGTAATAAAGTCTTTCTCAAAACAACCATTCTCATCTTGAATTAAAATTTCATATGTTCCCGCTGCTAAATCTTCAAAAGTATAAGCACCTGGTGTTGCAGGATCACTAAAGAACTCATTAAAATTGGGTGCAATAGCAAATTGCAACAAACCTACACCACCACTATTAACTTCAATTTCTATACTACCATCCGATTCTCCGAAGCATGAAATTGGTTGTGGTGTAGCATCAAAAATAATTGGAACTGGTCTAGTAATTTCAAATGGACCAGCAATTGCTTGACAAGTAGCACCGGAGGTAACTGTAATATAATATTCGGAACCAGCATCTAAACCTTCAAAAGTACCATGATCTTGCGGGCCTCTTATTAAAGTTGCACTAGCAGCTGGACTAAAAGCATCAACTGGGTCTCCACTGTACAAATAGAATTGATTGCCACCAACTCCACCATTTGCAAAAGACTCTATTCGCCCGTCTAACTCCCCAGAACAAGATATATCATCTACAGGTACATTAGGTAAAAATTCTATTGCAGATGCATCGGTCATAGTAATACCACCAGTTCTCACAGCCAAACAGGTGTTTGAAGCATTCTTTTTTCGAACATCAAATTGATAACTAATTCCTGCACTTCTCGTGAATAACATAGTTTGCCCTGTCATATCTGTATAAGGCCCTACAACAACTCCGTTTTCTAAAGGTTGAATTTCGTAGGTAAAAGATGCATTGTAGTTTTCTATACTTAATTGTATTTCACCTTGACCTCCACAACCTGGTACCGCTGTTTGAATTAGTTTTGGTTGAACTGGTGGTGGTGGATTCACATAGTAAGGTTCTGTAACACCAATACAGTTAAAGCTTGAAGATACTTCTATAGCATACCAACCACCACTTATATAACCACCACTAGCACCTATAAAAGTTGGAGAATTCTGTAATCCACTTGCTGAGGCAATATCTGTATTATCGTTACTATTTAAATATAACAATCTGTAATTGTAGCCAGCTCCTGGAAACCCTCCTGTTGCACCAGCTGTTGCTGTATTTTCATCGCCTGAAGATGGATCAAATGCTTCTAAAATCGCATTATTACCATTTGGGCATACAAGTCCTTGTGGCTCACGGATACCCGCTTGAATAGCTGGTATTGGGTCTAAGGTGATTTCAAAAGTATCACGACAACCTTCGGTGTCTCTAATTTCGACTTGGTAATCTCCACTTGCTAATGAATCAAATTCATTAGCAGTTCCAAAAGGCACTATTTCCACATAGCCAGAACCATCATCACGCAGTAAACGATATTCATATGCTATTGTATCCCATCCATTAATACCAGTAGCTTCTATACTACCAGTATCTTCATTACAACCAACATTTCCAACCTCAACAGCACTAACATCAAGTGAACCATTAGGAGAGCGAATAGTTTCAACATTACTATCAGCACTACAAAATGGCATAGCTGTTGCTATAACTTCAACAAAAAAGTTTCCACCAGCTAATCCATTAATAGTTTCAGGATTGTTAGCTGTATCAAATGATCCTGTTGCCAATATAGTTGTCTTACTTGTGTCACTTCCACTGTAAACATTATAGGTATATAAGCCAGTATAATCTGTTACTTCTATTGACAATTCACCATCACTTGCTCCAAAACAAGAAATTGGTTTAGATTCCGTAATAACAACAGTTGGTGCTATTGGTTCATTAACAGTATGTATTGGTAACGGGTATGCACAACCATTAGGCTCATCATCCTGCAGTTCAAACAAATAATCACCCGCTGATGGTAAATAAATATCTACATAATCATTTCCTGGAGTATTTGTGACTGGTGCAATTGCAATAGCTGCTACGGTACTAACCGTAAAACTAGATGTTTGCGATGCCGGTACTGAAATACGAACCCTTTCGTCATCTCTACAATTTAATGGGTCTATTTCTGTAATTGTTGGAGTTACATCACTAGGCGCTGCTATAGTAACACTCGTAGTTGTTTGACAACCATTTGCATCTATTGCATAGACCGTAATTGTCTGCCCGGCAGGATTCCCGTTATCCACAATTTCGAAAGTATTGGAAGATTGATAGTTGGAAAAACCTGTTATACTGTACTGATAATCTGGGCCTAGACCCGCAGTTCCTGGGTCTACTACTGAAACTGTTACTATCGTAGAACTATATCGGTTCGCTCCCGGCTCACAGGCAAAATCTGGTGCACTTGCTGAAATAGTAAAAGGTAACGGTTCGTTGATTTCCAACTCTCCGGACAAAACAATACAATTTCGCGCAGTTACAACCTCAACTTCATAACTACCCGGTACAAGATCTATGAATGAACCAGAGGCATTACTATCAATTAAATTCCTTGTTGTAAAATCTAAAAGTCTATAATCTATTGGGCCATCAACATCCGTTCCTGCTTGTAAAATAATATCTATACTACCATCATCCTCACCTTCACAAGAAATATCATTCTCATGAATGGTATCAATGATTGGTGGTGTTGCAGCATCCAAATTAACGTTAACCGTTACAAAACAACCTGTTTCGGTATCCGTAACTTCTACAATGTAGTCACCAGGTGCAACATTTGGTATTTGCCCTTGTGTTCTATCACCTAAAATGGGCGCACCAATATCAGTTCCTCCACTATCTTGCAATTGATAACTAAAATTATTACTTCCACCTACAGGAATAACTTCTATTTCACCATCAGCTGCATCACAAGTTGGTTCTGTACTAAAGGATGCAGAAATTGATAAGAAATCATAAACTACTGCGGTACCTTGGCTAGAACAACCATTAGCATCTACGACATCTACAAAATAGGTTCCCGGACTTGAAACCGTATACGTGTATTCCCAATGTGTTCCATTATCTACTAAATCTGGAACCATTCGTTCATCACCCCCTAAAGTAAACCTAGGTGTATCTACAGTATTAGGTACAGTAACTGTGATATCAAACGCCGTTGCAGTTACAATACATTGATTAACAACTGAAGTAATTGGAGGGTCTAATACCGAATCATCTTCAATAATTGTGGCAATTGCAAATGAACTACAGCCACTTGTGTCGCGTACATAAACATCGTAAGTATTGGCATTTGCAATATACGATGTTTCTGTAGTCCAATCGCTAACAGCTGGTGTTGCACCTGAGGCCATATAAGCAAATTCATAGGGGCCTCCATCACCACCATTTCCTTGAACAACGATTTGACCTGGCGTATTACAAGTTTGAGGTTCTTCTACAAGAATATCAATTCCTGGTAAGTTTTGTTCTACTATTATACTAGTGGCAGTACTACAATTATCGGTTAAATTTGTTACTAAAATTTGATAATCACCAGCAATTACTAAATGTGTGTTTGAATAGGGTACAATTAATGGTGTAACAGTTTCAATTAACGTTGTACTGCCATCACTATTATCCATAATTTCAACTTGTAAATTATCGCCAAGAGTGAAATTATCAATTGTATAAGTTATTTCTCCATTTCTATTCACATCACAAAAATCTGGTGTTGATGTAGCGGTAACTTCTAATAAAGTTGGGCCACTAGTAGGTGGTATTTCTTCAAAATAGATACAACCTGTTGCGGTATCAGTAACCTCTACTGTATAAGTAACACCGTATTGCAAGCCAGTAAATGTATGTCTTCTAAGTCCTGCATTTGGAGATACTGGTGCAGCTGGATCATTTTCTAAACGAATTAAAAATGGACCCGTTCCTCCAAAAATCTCCACCGTATTGCTGAAACCAGTAGCAGAACAGACTGGAACTACTGAATCTGGAACTACACTAATTGTTGATTCAGTAATAGTGACGGCATCTTCATCACGACACCCATTTGAATCTAATGTAACTACAATATAATCTCCTGGAATTAAAGCAGGGTCTAATATTTGAATTGGGAAGGTATTTACATTATCTTGTTGTACACCCGTTGGATTACCTAAATTATCTAAAATAATAATTGTATAATCTGGAGTACCAGGTGTAACTCCTGTAATATTAACACCACCGCTAACTGGACCTCCTCCAACACTACATGAAGCAGGTTCTTCTGTAACTGTTGCATTAGGTGGAGCAGTTGCATCAGTCCCTACAATGGCATCAGCAGGCATCGTTACACAACCTCTTGCATCGCGAACTAAAAATGGATATGTCCCAGCTGCCAAATTAGAGAAAACCGATTGTGATCCAAATGGTGCTCCATTAAAACTTATCTCATATGGAGGTATACCACTTGTGGCGTCTGGAGTAATTGTAACAACTCCATTATTCGTACTGCCACAACTAACAGGGATTACTTCTACTGCGGCAGGATCAATATTAACTGGTGGATTTAATGTAATTGGACTTGATTCCGCAACACAATTCTCGTTATCTGTTATTCTAAAAACATAATCACCTGGAACATTTGTACTATATAAAAAGTTAGTTGAAGTTAATGATGTAGCGCCACCAAAAGCACCTCCATTTAAACTTACTTCGTATTGTTTTGTACCAGCTCCAGAAGTATAGCCACCAGAAACTTCTACTCGAATATCACCTGGCGCTCCACCACAGGGTATTTCAGTTTCTATACTTGTATTAACTCTTAGCTGTGAATTAACTGTCACATTTACATTAGCACTACAATTGTTTCCATCAACTACCTCAATACTATAAGAACCTGGAGTTAAACTATTAAATACAGAACTTGCTTGTAATGGACCTCCATTTATTCGATATTGATGAGTACCAATAGCAGCACTCCCTGCTGTAGAATTTACTGATATGGTAGCACCAGTTCCGGCCACATAACATAAATCTGATCCAGCTGCGTCATAAGCGATTGTTGGAGCATCTAACGGTGTAAGACTAAAAGTAAAGGTCGCTGAACATCCTTCAACATCTTCAACAGTTAATGTATAAGTACCTGCCTGAGACAAATTACCAAATACAGTACCAGCTTTTGGTCCGGCTGTAGAACTATCTGGGTACGTTAATTCATATCGATTACTACCCCAACCTCCAGTTGAATTTGCCACAACACGCCCTAAATTACCATTGGCGCATGTCATTGCAGTTACGGTACCAGTTAACGTTATAGCTGAAGCTGGTTCTTCAATATCAAAAGTAGCACTATCGGTACAACCTGTATCCGCATCGGTAATATTAATTGTATAAGTTCCTGCTCCAGACAATGGTAGGTCTACTTCGCTATTATTTTGAGGACTACTTTCTGCACCACCATTAATATTATAGGTATAGTTATTTGCAAAACCATCTATTAAAAAAGTCCCTGTTCCATCCGTAGCTCCGGTACAAACCTTTAAATCACCTCCAGATTTAACTCTTGCACGAATACTGCTTATTACATCGGGAGAATATCCTTCAGTGTAAGTACAATTGTTTGAATCTGTTATCTGGAATATATACGATTGAGAAGCATCTAGATTGTCAAAAGTGTCATTTGTTCCGTTGTTTATAGTAACCGGACTAATTACACTATAATTATCAATAGTGGCTCCACTTGTAGGTACCAATTGAACATCTACAGTATTAGCAGCACAGTTACTATCCGATGCCACAAAATCTATATCTGTAGGTGGGTCAACATCTAATATAGTTATTGGAGTTAATTCTAAACGGCACCCACCACCATCTTCAATCATTGGTGTGTATGTTCCAGGCCCCAAACCTGTGTATGATGTTGTTCCAGTAAAATTAGTACCATCTATACTATAAACATATCCGCTTCCTGATCCACCACTTGCAGCACCAAAATCTATTTGTCCGCCATTTACACCACCACTTCCATCACAAGTTCTATCCGAAATTTTTGTAGCAGTACCAGTAATTACACCTACAGTAGTTACAGTTACTGATGGTAAAGCCAATGTACATTCAAAACCTCCTTGTTGATATCGAACTTCAATATCATTATATTCTCCCGCTGGAACCGTTATTTGTGGATTTGTGCCCCATGGATCACCAGTATTTACACGATAGGTGAGATTGTAACCCTTTGGATCAATTATATTAAAATTAATCTTAGCTCCTCCATTAGAACAAGTACCATCTATACCGTTCGCAGTTACATCTGGCGGATCTAAGTTTTCGACACTTGCAGAAGCCGGAATCGTACAACCATTACTATCCGTGATTATAAAATCATAAGTACCCGGCCCAGTTACGGTGTATGTGGTGCTACCAGTATAAGATGGTTGTGACGGGCCGCCGTTAACTGTGAACGTATAGGGCGCCGAACCACCGGTAGTATTAACAATGATATCAACATCGGTTATCGTTGAACAACCAAAACTACTATTTACTTCTGTTGAGGCGTCTAAAGCATCTAAGCCATTACCTATAATTATAGGATTGTTTGAAGTATCACGATTTTGTCTGGGAGGATCAATGCCATTACCGGGGTCCCCCGTGCATTGTTGCGTTTCCACCTGTACTGTATAGGTACCGAAACTTACTGCAGAAAATGTATAAGGATTATCCGCAATAAACGAAGTAAATTCCTGTGCTACTAAACTTTCGTCTAAAAGAGTGTATTTATATGGCCCAGGTACTCCTCCAGTTACAGAAACCGTTATGGATCCAGTATCACCTGAACATAACGCATCTACAAAAGTAACATCGATTCCCATATCCAATTGATCTATTGTAATTGGTTGGTATGGATATTCACAAGCACCTGGAGTGTTTTTTAAACGCGCCTTTATATTGTAAGTTCCGGGATTTAAACTTCCAAATATTGGTCCTTGCCACGGACCATAACCACTGCCGCTATTCATGCTGAATTCATATGCACTTGAAAGGCCAGTAATTTGAATTTCACCATCGACACCACAGATATAGTCTGTTTTTACAAAGGTCTGCGTAATTGTACTTTTTTTGACTTCAAAATAATGGTCTACTCCTCCTACAATTACTCTAAACTCTGCACCGGTACCTGCAGGAATTGAAGCTGCGTTTAATGTGTAATCTGAACCAGTATGAACATTGCTATAGCAACTATCTGTACGTGTTGGACAAGCTTCTGTTAGATCTGGAGAACAAGAACCACCTAATATTTCCCATTGTGCATTTGGGTATGGTCCTCCACTTAAAGTAATAATTCTATTGTCCGAATCTCCACAAAGGTTAAATAATGCCACTTCAAGACCATCATCCGAACAAATATCACTGTCATCAGGTGCGGCAAATATGGTAACAAACATTGGTGCATTTGAAACACCCGATTTCTGATTTTTTAAAGAATTCCTTTCAAATTTAGTTTTTGATTCAAAACTATTGGCTGTTTTAATAGGGGTGCTTGCACTTTCAAAAACTGTCGAAACTTCAGAAAGTAACTCTAAAACGTTTGTTTTAGCAATTGCAGAGGTACCCACTATTGAAGAAATAATCAATAGTAAAGCATACAAAAGATGCTTGCTTTTCGTAGGGTGCATAGGTTAAGACTGATTTATTAGAGTACCTCAATTTGGGGTCAAAATACTCTCAGTGTAAATGTTTGAACTTATATTTTTTATCTTTAGATACTTTTGTACCTTATAATAATATTATTTTAACGTCTAATTATGAAGAAAAGTATCGTATCACTTTATTTAATCGTTGTAGCGTTCAATTTTTCTTGCGGCCAGGACACTGTTAATCAAGTTAATACAATTTCTGATGTGCCTTTTCATGAAGAACTGTTGGTCGATGAGCTGCCCATTCCATGGGGTATAGCATTCCTTCCGAGTGGAGAAATGTTAATCACTGAAAAATCTGGTGATTTATATATATTTAAAAATGGACAACGAAATAAAATTTCAAATGTTCCAGAAGTCTATGAAAGAGGGCAAGGTGGACTCTTAGACGTGGCTGTACACCCAGATTATAAAAACAACGGATGGATTTATCTTTCTTATGCATCAGAGGATGGTGAAGAAAAAGGAGGTCACACGGCATTCATGCGTGCTAAAATAGAAAACAACTCGCTGATTAATAAAGAGTTACTGTATAAGGGTTCACCCAACACTACAAAAGGACAACATTTTGGTTCTAGAATTGTATTTGATGAAAATGGGTATGTTTTCTTGAGTATAGGAGAAAGAGGTGCTAGAGATGATAATCCGCAAGATATAACGCGTGATGGCGGTAAAATTTATCGTTTTTATGATGATGGACGAATTCCAGAAACAAATCCATTTGTAGGGACAGCTGGTGCCAAAACAGCAATTTACAGCTACGGACATCGAAACCCCCAAGGTTTAGTGAAAAATCCTTTTACCGGTGAAATTTGGGATAATGAACATGGACCTAAAGGTGGTGATGAAATAAACATTATTAAACCAGGTGCGAATTATGGGTGGCCCGTAATTACTTATGGTGTTAATTATAGTGGAACCCCTATTACTGATATTACAGCTAAAGAAGGTATGGAACAACCGATACATTATTGGTTGCCTTCAATCGCACCTAGCGGTATGGCATTTATTACTACTGATAATTATGGTTCAGATTGGAAGGGTGCCTTATTAGTTGGCTCTCTAAAATTTCAGTATTTAGAATTACTGAAATTAAATGGAACAAAAGTAACAGATAGAATTGAATTGATAAAAGGCTTAGGTCGCGTACGTGAAGTAGTGGAAGGCCCAGATGGATTAATTTATGTTGGTGTGGAAGGTAAAGGTGTTTACAAACTTGTGCCCAATAAATAAAATCGCACCCAATTATAATAACAGATAGATACTAGATACTTATTAATACTATATGAAAACGTTTTTCTTGCTATATTTTTTAACCCTTGCAAGCCTTTTTATCTATCTATTTCAAGACCCTGAACTTGAAGAAAGTATTAAGCGGGGAAGCGAAATTTATGCTGACTTTTGTGTAACCTGTCATTTGGAAGCAGGTGAAGGGGTTCTACATACATTTCCGCCATTAGCTAAATCAGATTATTTATTGGAAAATAGAGAAGCTAGTATTAGAGGTGTAAAATTCGGACAACAGGCGGAAATAGTCGTAAACGGAATTAGTTACAATAGTGCGATGCCAAATCCTGGATTAGATGATGAGGAAGTCGCAGATGTGATGAATTATATTTTAAATTCTTGGGGGAATTCATCGGATAAAATAGTCACCCTAGAAGAGGTTGAAGCTATTCAAAAATAACTTCTAAACCCCTGCATCTAAAGCGGCTTTAACTGAACCATGTTTTTTAAGAAGTTTTTCAGCAGCTGCATATTCAATTCCTAAACCTTCTGATACGTAACGAACACCTCTATCAACAAGTTTATCATTACTAAGTTGCATATTAACCATTTTGTTTCCTTTGACACGACCGATTTTTATCATCAGCGCAGTTGAAATCATATTCAGTGCTAATTTTTGAGAAGTACCACTTTTCATTCGGGTACTTCCGGTGACAAATTCTGGCCCAACATTCATTGCTATCGCAATGGCTGCGGATTCGGCTAATGGTGAACCCGGATTGTTTGTAACTCCTGCTGTTAGTATTCCCTTCTTCCTTGCTTCCTCAATACCGCCCAAAACGTAAGGCGTGGTGCCTGAAGCCGCAATGCCCACAACAACATCTAAATCTGAAATATTATGATTCATTAAATCTTTCCATGCTTGTGAACGATCATCTTCAGCATTTTCAACAGACTTTCTAATAGCAATATCGCCACCGGCTATAATACCAACTACTCGTTCATGTGGCATTCCATAAGTTGGTGGTATTTCAGAAGCATCAAGAACTCCTAACCTACCACTTGTTCCAGCTCCAATATAAAATAAACGTCCTCCTTTTTCAAAACGTTCCGCCAAAGCATCTACTAATTTGGTGATTTCAGGAATTACCTCTGCAACCGCATTGGCAACCTTTTTATCCTCCTCATTCATTTTGGTTAAAATTGAAGCAGTATCTAACTGTTCTAAATTATCGTGATTGGAGGGTGTTTCTGTAATTTTTATATAATTCATAGCTTTTATAAAATTCGAATATCGTGGTTTCTAAAAGAATTAAGTTGCGGATCTTCTGGGGCTAACTCTGTAATCATGGTGTTTATCGCATTAATATCGCAGCTTTTATAGCGATGTTGCGAATTTAACTTTTCAGAAATTGATAATAGCACTGTTTTCTTAGAACATTTAATTATTGCCTTTTTTACTTGTACTATATCCCAATCAAATTCAGTTAATCCATAATGAGAATCAACATAACCGGTACCTATAAAACTATAATCAACTTTAATTTCAGATAGGTTATGAATTGCATTCGCTCCTATAGAAATTTGTGATTCTTTAGACAATTGCCCACCAATTAAAATAACCGTTACATTAGACTTAGTAAGCAGTTCCATTGCTACTGGAATACTATGAGTAAAGCAAGTTAATTCTATTGCATTCGGAATTAATCTTGCCAATTCGTTACAAGTAGTGCCACCATCTACAAATATTACAGAACCATCTTTAAGTAAAGTTATCGCTTTCTCTGCTATTGCCGTTTTCTGCTCTTGTTTATAAATATTCTTATTTTTAACACTGTCTGTAGTAAAACCCAATGATATAGCACCACCATGAACTTTTTTCAGTTTATTCTCTGCATCTAATTCTTTTATATCTCGTCGGATAGTGTCTATTGATACATCAAGAGTTTCTGCTATATCAGTTATCAATATCCTATTATGAAGCTCTACTACGCTCAAAATTGTTTGTTGTCGTTCTTCCTTTAACATGTATTTATTGCTAATAATATAATTTAAAGCGCAAAGATAATGAATAATAACAAAATGCCGTTTTATCCCGTTTTAATATTATCCAATCGTTAAAAATGCAAAAAACTGCAAAATATAATGCAAAAAACTGCAAAATTTCAAATTTATGCCTACATTTGCTTGATTGTAAAAATATAGTTCAAACCTTATGTTAGCAACATTAATAATGACACAAAAAGAAAAAAAGACTGGTATTGACATTAGTTATAAACCAGTAGGCCATTTTGAAGAAACTCGTTACGAAAAAATACACAATGTGATTTTCGAAGATTCAAATGAAGCTTCTATTAAAGTAGCTCAAGAAATCGCTGCCTTAATTCGCAAAAAACAAGATTCTAATAAAAATTGTGTACTAGGATTGGCTACTGGTTCCTCTCCTATTCGAGTTTATGAAGAACTGGTTAGAATGCATAAAGAAGAGGACTTAAGTTTTTCTAATGTAGTAACTTTCAACTTGGATGAATATTTACCAATGGAGAAAGATAATCGTCAGAGTTATTGGTACTTTATGCATGAACACTTGTTTAATCATATTGACATTCCAAGTGAAAACATTCATATTCCTGATGGAACAGTTGCTCCCGAATTCGTTATAGACTATTGTTTAGCTTATGAAAAAGCAATTAAGAAGTTTGGCGGTTTAGATTTTCAATTACTAGGTATTGGTAGAACAGGACATGTTGGTTTTAATGAGCCCGGTTCTCACTTTAATTCAGGTACAAGAGTAATTACATTAGATCATATTACAAGAGTTGATGCTGCTCCAGCATTTTTAGGAATTGACAATGTACCTAGAAAGGCAATAACAATGGGGATTTCTACGGTAATGAATGCTAAACGACTTGTTTTACTCGGTTGGGGACAAAACAAAGCTGAGATTATTAAAAAGACCGTGGAAGGTGAGATTTCATCTCAAGTTCCTGCTACATATTTGCAACAACATAAAAACTGCACGTTTGTTCTAGATTCAGCGGCTGGTGCTGAATTAACTCGAAATAAAACACCTTGGTTGGTTGATGAATCCTTAGAATGGAATGAAAATTTGACCGCAAAAGCTATCGTTTGGTTATGTAATGAAACAAACAAATCCATTTTAAGTTTAACCGATAAAGACTATAATGACAATGGAATGTCTGGTTTACTATCCGTACAAGATTCGTATGACCTGAATATAAAAATGTTCAATAGGCTACAACACACTATAACTGGATGGCCTGGAGGAAAACCTAATGCCGATGATACTAGTAGACCAGAAAGAGCATTACCCGCGAAAAAACGTGTAATTATTTTTAGTCCGCACCCAGATGACGATGTTATTTCTATGGGAGGAACTTTTGATCGGCTAGTTGAGCAAGGGCATGAAGTTCATGTTGCTTATCAAACTTCAGGAAACATTGCCGTATCAGATACTGATGCTATTCGATATGCAGAAATTGCTAAGCGAATTAGTCCAACAGGAGAAGCGCAAAAACTTATCGATTCTATTAAAGCCAAAAACGAAAGTAGTTTTGATACCGTAGAAGTAAGAAGGCTAAAAGGAAATATTAGACGTGGAGAATCTTATGCAGCAACAAGGTATGTAGGTCTTGACGATGCAAATGTTCGTTTTCTTGATCTTCCTTTTTATGAAACTGGCACGATAAAAAAAGATAATTTATCTGAAGCCGACGTTAAAATAATGAAGGATTATATTAGAGAAATTCAACCACATCAAATTTTTGCAGCTGGTGATTTAGCCGATCCTCATGGTACACATAAAGTTTGTCTTGATGCAGTTTTTGAAGCTATGGAACAAATGCAATCTGAAGAATTTATGAAAGATTGTTGGTTGTGGCTATATAGAGGTGCATGGCACGAGTGGGATATAAATGAAATTGAAATGGCGGTTCCGATGAGCCCTGGGCAAGTGCTTAAAAAACGATATGCGATTTTCTGTCACCAGTCTCAAAAAGATGGGGTAATGTTCCAAGGTGACGACTCTAGAGAATTTTGGATGAGAGCAGAGGAAAGAAATAAGGATACTGCTGCCCGTTACAGAGCTTTAGGCTTATCTGATTACGCTGCGATGGAAGCATTTGTAAGACATAAATTTGATTAATTTGTTGTTTATATAATTTTTAAAGGCCTATTTTTAAATGTAAATAGGCCTTTTTTTTATCTATGTTTAAAAAAACACTTTTCCCTTTAGCACTTTTTATTCTCTTTAACTCTTGTTCAGCTTTTAAAACCATACCACAACCAGAGCGCGAATTCAGAGGTTTTTGGGTTGCTACTGTTGTAAATATCGACTGGCCAAAAAATGGTAATGACGCCTTAGACAAACAAAAACAAGATTATCTAAGAATCTTAGATTTCTATGAAGATTTAAATTTTAATGCTGCAATTGTTCAAATTAGAACAGCTGGTGACGCATTCTACGAATCTGATTATGCTCCATGGTCTCGGTTTTTAACAGGTAAAGAAGGACATCCTCCTAAAACTAGTGAAAGTATTTTAAAGTGGATGATAGACGAAGCACATCAAAGAGGAATGGAATTTCATGCATGGCTTAACCCCTACCGAGCTACTTTCGATTTAAAAACAAATGTTCTAAGTCCAACTCACGATTTTAATATTCACCCAGAATGGATGTTAAAATATGGTAAGAAATATTATTATAATCCAGGTATACCTGAAGTTCGTAAAAGAATGGCATCAATAATTGATGAAATTGTTGCAAATTATGATATTGATGCAATTCATTTTGATGACTACTTCTACCCTTACACTATAAAAGAAGAAGTCTTTAAAGACTCTTTAACTTACGACTTTTATAAAAATCCAAATCAGTCTGTTGCAGATTGGCGCCGCTCGAATATGGATTCTCTTATTAAAATAAGTTACAATACCATAAAAAAAAGGAAACCTTGGGTGCAATTTGGTGTTAGCCCATTTGGCGTTTGGAAAAACAAATCTACTGATCCAAAAGGCTCAGACACTAGAGCGGGTCAAACAACTTATGAAGACCTGTATGCAGACCCTTTACTTTGGATGGAAAAAGGCTGGTTAGATTATCTAATTCCACAAGTGTATTGGAGCATGGATTTATCAGTTGCTTCTCATATTAAAATTGTTGAGTGGTGGGCAAATAATAGCAAAAACACTAATCTATATATTGGTAATGGCCCATATAAAATTCGCAATAATAGTGATAAAGCATGGGATAACATCAACGAACTTCCTCATCAATTAACGCTGGCAAGAAATACCGAAGCCGTTACTGGCAATGTGTTTTTTAGTGCTAAGAGTTTAATGCAAAATAATGATGATGTTGTCCAAATTATTAAGAAGAAACATTACAAAAGAAAAGCTTTAACTCCTATTATTCGTAACACTAGCGATAAACCAAAGCAAAAAATAGAACTTAAAGGGATTGAAGAGAAGAATAGTAATACTGATCTGATCTTTAAAAACTTGAAAGGATATCGTTTTGCCCTTTTATTTCCTTCTAAACGAAAAAAGAAAACAGAATATCCCATTAAAAAATTAATAACAAAAACTGCAATAACCAAAAACAGTGTTATTGTTATACCTACTAAAATAATCCAAGATAGAAAATACATAGCCCTAAAGTTTATTGACTTATTCGGACAAGAATCTAAACCGATAATCGTACATTTAAAACAAACCAACTAATATGATTCAAAAGAATAAATGGGCTTGGATTTGGGTACCCACGCTTTATTTTGCTCAAGGCTTACCCTATGCATTAGTAGTTACTGTTTCTGTAATTATGTATAAGAAACTGGGCTTTAGTAATACAGATTTAGGCCTTTATACAAGTTTATTATATATCCCATGGGTTATTAAACCTTTGTGGAGCCCATTTGTTGATATTAAAAGCACCAAACGCAACTGGTTTTTAAGTATGCAATTGTTAGCTTCATTAGCATTATTAGCTATTGGATTTACCTTACCTACAAATATTTTTTTTGTAGCTAGTTTGGCCTGTTTTTGGATGGTTGCATTTGCGTCAGCAACAAACGACATTGCTACCGATGGCTACTATATGATTGGTCTTACGGAAGATCGTCAATCCTTTTTTGTTGGAATGCGTAGTGTATTCTATAAACTAGCAAATGTTACTGGTCAAGGTCTTTTAGTCATATTAGCCGGATATTTAGAAACCAAATATGGTGATAATACAAAAGCATGGTCGTTTACAATGATTTGTGCAGGGCTTCTAATGTTAATATTTACCGTTATCAACTTTTTTGCCACCCCGAAATTTGAAAACTCTAAAGCCATAATTTTAGAAAAACCAAAGAAGTTTGTGGACGTTTTTATTTCGTTTTTTCAAAAGCCAGGGATGATTTTAGCTATTACGTTTATATTATTTTTTAGACTTGGTGAATCGCAATTGGTTAAAATGGCCTCACCGTTTCTATTGGATCCGACTTCAGCTGGAGGATTAGGTTATTCAACCTCTGAAGTGGGAACTATTTATGGTACTATAGGCGTTGTTTTTTTAACTATTGGAGGTATTTTAGGAGGAATATTAATATCCAAGCATGGATTAAAACGTTGGATGTTACCCATGCTAATTTCATTGAATGCTCCTAATGCCCTATATGCATTATTGGCCATTACAAAAACTACTGCTATGTGGGCAGTAACCGGAACTGTAATTGTAGAACAGTTTGGTTATGGTTTCGGAATAGCTGGTTTTATGGTCTATCTAATATACATTGCAGAAGGAAATTCTAAGACCTCACATTATGCTCTTGCAACAGGGTTTATGGCGTTGGGCATGATGTTGCCTGGTATGATTAGTGGATTCATGCAAGAATGGCTGGGCTACGATGGATTCTTTATATGGGTAGTTTTAGCCGCCTTACCTGCATTTTTTATGCTTAAATATATAAAATACCCGGCCAATTTTGGGAAAGTAAAAAATGATAATGAATAAAGTGCTGAAATATAGTATAGCCAAGGATGAGCTTTCAACATCAGAAAAAGTAGGGCAATTATTTATGCCAGCTGCTTTTATTAACGATACAGAGGAAGAAATTAAACAATTAGAAGAATTAATTGTAAAACATTCAGTTGGTGGACTCTGCTTTTTTCATTCACGGGCTAGTGCAGCCACGAATTATGAAAGTAAAAAGAAAGTTGTTTATAATAAGGATAGCCTTAAAACTTTAAAGATTCTCATTAATCGCTATCAAAATGTATCTAAACATCCATTATTAATAGCTATTGATGCTGAATGGGGACTGGCCATGCGAATTGAAAATACTGCTCAATACCCTTACGCAATTACTTTAGGTGCATTACCCCCAGAAAATGATAATCTTATTTTTGAAGTTGGGAAAAACATTGCTATTGATTGTAAAGCTGCTGGAATTCATTGGAATTTATCCCCGGTTGTAGACATTAACAACAATCCTAATAATCCTGTAATAGGTTATCGCTCCTTCGGGGAAAATATAGAAGATGTTACACGAAAAGCAATTGCTTATGTAAAAGGATCTCAAAGTGAAAATGTATTAACAAGTGTAAAACACTTTCCAGGTCATGGAGATACCGCTACAGATTCGCATTTAGGTCTGCCCATAATTCATAAAACCAAACAAGAGTTAGAAGCAAATGAATTGTATCCATTTCAAAAACTAATTGATGAAGGTGTGGATTCTATTATGGTAGGACACTTGTCAATCCCATCACTTGCAAATGGTGAAAACATACCTTCTAGCATCTCCAAAAAAATTATTAAAGGTGTGCTTCGGGATGAAATGAATTTTAAAGGTGTTGTTATTTCCGACGCTCTTAACATGCATGCTGTCTCGAAAGAATACCCAGTTAAAGGTGAATTAGAATGGCTAGCTTTCGATGCTGGTAATGATGTTCTATGCTTTGCTGAAAATACTGCCGAAGGGATTAATTTAATTTTGAAGCAAGCTTCGGCAAGTCAAATTGAAGAGAGTTTCAAACGAGTATGGCTCCTAAAAGAAAAAGCAATTCCTAAAATAGTTAACGGCATAGAAAAAGCAAGTATTTTGGTTGAAGATTTAAACCAAGAAATTGCCAAAAAAAGTATCACATTAGTTAAAGGAAATACTAATGCAATAAATAATTTTAGAATAAAGGGTTTTATTGGCGTTTCAAATTTGCTAGCATCTAATAATCATTTTTTTAAAACTATTAAGAATGACCTAAAGTTTATATCGCTGGAATTGATTGATGAAAGGATATTTTCTGAGGAAAATGTACTGTTGGCCCTTTTTCCTCCACAAGTAAAACCTTCTAATAATTTTGGCTTTACACATAAAGAAATTACTTTAATAAACAGGTTAGTAAATAAAAAAAACGTTGTGGTTTTTTTATTCGGAAACCCTTACTTGCTAAATATCCTTGATATTAAAAATACGAAAGTGCTGGTGGCGGCCTATCAAAATTCAATAGAATTTCAGAATGTTGCTGCCAATCAATTTTTAGGTAACTTAGATTTAATCGGTCTTTTACCGATACAAACGGCTTAGAGAAATGAAAACATATAATATTTTAGGTTTAATGTCTGGCACATCTTTAGATGGCCTAGACCTTGCATATTGTGCTATTTGGCAAGAAAATACCACCTATAAATTTGAAATAAAAAAAACAAAAAGTATTAAGTACTCGATAGAATTACAAAACAAGCTGAAAAATTCGATTCGGCTTACCGCCGAGGAGCTTTTAATATTACACAATTATTATGGCACCTGGTTGGGACAACAGGCGAAAGCTTTTATTGATGAAAATACGCTTGAAGTTGATGCCATTGCTAGTCATGGCCATACAACACATCATCAACCAGAAAATGGTTTAACTTTTCAAATTGGTTCTGGTCAGCATTTAGCCAATGCTAGTAAACAGAAAGTAATATGTGATTTTCGAACAAATGATGTAGCTTTAGGAGGACAAGGAGCTCCTTTAGTGCCAATTGGTGATAAACTATTTTTTGGCGAATATTCATTTTGTTTAAACTTAGGTGGTATTAGTAATGTATCATTTGAAAAAGATGATAACCGAATAGCATACGATATTGGTTTGGCTAATATGATTTTAAATCACATCACTCAAAAAAATGGAATTGATTATGACAATGGAGGTAAACTAGCTAAAAGTGGTACTATTAATTTAGAAATGCTTAATCAACTAAATAACCTAGACTATTATAAACTGCCTTTTCCAAAATCTATAGGGTATGAATGGTTTGTTGAAAAAGTCGTGCCCATTGTGGATAATACCGAAGATAGTATGCAAAATCTTTTATGTACAAGTGTACATCATATTTGTGAACAAGTTTCTATAGAGTTAAAAAAACATAACTGCACTCCGGAAAGTTCATTGTTAGTAACGGGTGGCGGGGCTTTAAACGAATTCTTAATTTCAATATTAAAAGAAAAATTAGGCGACAAAATTAAAGTTGTTCCAACCTCCAAACAATTAATAGAATTTAAAGAAGCGCTTGTTTTTTCTTTAATGGGTGTACTACGATTAGAAAACAAAATTAATGTGCTTAAATCTGTTACTGGAGCTGTAACAAATTCCTCCAGTGGAGTGATTTATTTACCATGTTAAAAGTCGATAATGCCTAGTATTTGGCATTGGTAATTTATTATATTAGTGAGTTCATAAAATTAAACTTTTTATTTATGTCAGAGCAACAAAAAAAGGCCTCAGCCTATTGGAAAGAAAACGTAAAATACCTCTTTATTCTTCTAGCCATTTGGTTTATTGTATCCTATGGTGCTGGTATACTTTTTAAAGATGCTCTTGACACTATTCGACTTGGTGGATTCAAATTAGGCTTCTGGTTTGCCCAACAAGGCTCTATCTATGTATTTGTTGTACTAATATTCGTATATGTACGATTGATGAATAAATTAGATAAGAAATACGGATATGATGAATAATAATATTCGTATAAAAATACACTTCACCAATTACTAAAACCAACGAACACTCTTTTTAGGGTGTGCAAACAAAACCAAACTTATGAGTGTTCAAATTTGGACTTATATTTTAGTCGGCATTACATTTTCAATTTACATTGGCATTGCTATTTGGTCTCGTGCGGGATCTACGAAAGAATTTTATGTTGCTGGTGGTGGTGTTTCACCACTTGCCAATGGCATGGCTACCGCTGCCGATTGGATGTCTGCTGCATCTTTTATTTCAATGGCAGGCATAATCGCTTTCGCTGGTTATGATGGGTCGGTATATTTAATGGGGTGGACAGGGGGCTATGTATTGCTAGCCCTACTCCTAGCACCATATTTGCGAAAATTTGGAAAGTTTACAGTACCGGACTTTATTGGTGACAGATACTACTCAAAAACTGCAAGACTTGTTGCAGTACTTTGCGCTTTACTAGTTTCATTTACTTATGTCGCGGGTCAAATGCAAGGGGTAGGCCTAGTATTTTCGCGTTTTCTAGAGGTTGATATGACAACAGGCGTAATTATAGGTATGGTAATTGTACTTTTTTATGCCGTTCTCGGAGGAATGAAGGGTATCACTTATACTCAGGTTGCGCAATATTGCGTGCTTATTTTTGCTTTTATGGTTCCTGCCATATTTATTTCTTTTCAAATGACGGGAAACCCAATACCGCAATTGGGAATGGGCTCAACTTTAAGTGATGGTTCTGGTATTTTCCTACTTGATAAATTAGATGGATTATCAACCGAATTAGGTTTTGATGAATATACTAGTGGTTCCAAATCAATGATTGATGTATTTGCAATTACACTAGCATTAATGGTGGGCACTGCCGGATTACCACATGTTATTGTTCGGTTCTTTACTGTAAAACGTGTAAAAGACGCGCGTAAATCTGCAGGTTGGGCTTTATTACTTATTGCAATTTTGTATACTGCTGCTCCTGCCGTATCAGTTTTTGCTCGGACCAATATGATTGATACCGTTAACAACAAACCCTACGCCGAAATGCCTGAGTGGTTTTCGAAATGGGAAATTACTGGATTGATTGCTTTCGAAGATAAAAATGGTGATGGTAAAATTCAGTACGTTGCTGATAAAAGTAAAAACGAACTCAATGTAAATAGAGATATCATGGTATTAGCCAATCCGGAAATAGCTAATTTACCAGCTTGGGTAATAGCTTTGGTAGCTGCAGGAGGTCTTGCAGCCGCACTATCAACAGCAGCCGGATTATTACTTGTTATCTCTTCATCTGTTTCTCATGATTTAATTAAAAAGGTTTTTAAACCGGACATTTCTGATAAAGGAGAACTATGGGCAGCAAGAGGTGCAGCCACAGTTGCAGTTGTTATTGCCGGATATTTTGGTATCAACCCACCTGGATTTGTAGCTGCTGTTGTAGCTTTGGCATTTGGTTTGGCCGCAGCATCTTTTTTCCCTGCTATTGTTCTTGGTATATTTTACAAAAAAATGAATAAAGAAGGTGCAATAGCCGGAATGGTTATTGGTATAACTTTAATGCTCTTTTACATGCTCAAGTTTAAATTCGGAATTTTTGATGGAGGTAAGGAAGCAGTAGAAGGATTAAAAGATAGCTGGTGGTTTGGAATTTCACCTGAAGGTTTTGGTAGTGTTGCAATGCTTGTTAATTTTATAGTATCGATTGCTATTATGAAGTTTACCCCTGAACCTCCGGAAACTGTTCAAAAAATAGTAGAAGATATACGTATTCCGAATAATGCTGGTGAAGCTATTGAACATTAACGATAGCTTTACTATTAATTTGAAATTGAATTTTTAAATTGCTGTGGAGTCATTAACTCCAGCTTTTTAAATTGTCGATTAAAATAACTAGTGTTATTAAAGCCTGATTTATAGGAAATTTCGGCTATTGTAAAATCTTTGGATTCCTTAATTAGTTTTTTGGCAAATTTTATTTTCTCAGAGTTAATATAGTCTATAGGTGAAATGCCTAAGGTATTCTTAAACTTTTTATGAAAATGCGAAGCACTTAAACAAGCCTTTTCAGCCAAATGATCGACGCTAATTGCCTTGTCTGTCAAATTCTCTTTAATGTATTTGATAACCATACCAATTCGGGTATCATCAATCATGTTTTCACAGTCATTTAGAATAATTGATTTGGCTTTCGTTTGCAACAATCGAACAATAAGTTCTTGTATCATTAAATCCAATAATAAATCTTTCGATTTATTATTGTTTGTGAAAGTGTAAACCAATCGCTCAACTAATATATTTACATCTGTATTATTAATTAAATGAGATGCAGAATTATCTAAAGACCAATCATTATTCTCATCTTCAATTGCAACTTGATAGTTAAAATGTTGAACTACCTCATCAATTTTTTGAGCATCTAAACCTAATGCCAAGCATTGCGTAGGTGCATTTTTATTTGCAATTGGAAAATCAATTACCATTTCCTTTTGAGCAGGCATTACTACAGACTCTCCTGGAAAAAAATCGAAAGGCTTTAAACCATCAAGATGCATTACCTTTTTGCCCGTAAGCATACTCGCAATTACAGGAAAATCAAATTTCAAAACCACTTTTTCTGCTAATTGATACGTTTCGTAAATATTTAACTCGGCATATTTGGCATTATAGGTGGTTTTATTCTCAACTAAAGTGGAAAGCTTTCTAGTATTTGTATGGTGTCTTAATAATTCTTTCATATTCAATAATACCAAATTAACTTTTCAATAACAGCTAATAATAGATATGTTCTAAATTATAATAAATATGTGCAACAGTATCACTATTTAATAAAATAAATTTATAAAAAATCACTAATACATAATTTTTATGGTCTTTTATTATGTATTTAACAATTGCATTATTCAGCTCAATATTAAAAACCATAAAACTTAATCTTAAAATTTTTACAAATGAGTTATTCTAAACCGAAATTCAAAGAACAGTACAACAACTTTATCAATGGTAAGTTTGTCGCACCAATTGGTGGGGCGTATTTTGAAAACACTTCTCCTGTTGATAACAGTTTAATTGCAAAGTATCCAAGATCACAGAAAGAAGATGTGGAATCGGCCGTAAATGCTGCCAATGCCGCCAAAGATTCTTGGGGAAATACGTCCGCAGCAGAAAGAGCAGCACTTTTAAATAAAGTTGCTGATATTATCGAGGAAAATTTGGAAGAATTTGCTTTAGTAGAAACTTGTGACAACGGCAAACCTATTCGAGAAACGCTAAATGCAGATATTCCTCTTGCCGTAGATCATTGGCGTTATTTTGCAGCATGTATTCGTGCAGAAGAAGGTAGTGCTACGGAACTTGATGCAAACACCCTTTCCATGAACATAAAGGAACCCCTTGGTGTGGTTGGACAAATTATTCCTTGGAATTTTCCTTTATTAATGCTATCGTGGAAATTACCTCCAGCCCTTGCTACTGGAAATTGTGTTGTACTAAAGCCTGCAGAGCAAACCCCATCATCTGCAACTTTATTAATGGAAAAAATTGCTGATGTTTTCCCACCTGGTGTTCTTAATGTAGTTCACGGTTTTGGTCCTGAAGCCGGTAAACCTTTAGCATCAAGTTCTAAAATTGATAAAGTAGCCTTTACTGGAGAAACTACCACCGGACAACTTATTATGCAATATGCATCTAAAAATTTAAATCCTGTTACAATGGAACTTGGTGGTAAATCGCCAAATGTATTCTTTAACTCCGTTATGGATGAAGATGACGCCTTTTTAGACAAGGCTATTGAAGGAGCTGTATTATTCGCATTTAACCAAGGAGAGGTTTGTACTTGTCCTTCAAGATTATTGGTTCAAGAAGACATATACGATGCTTTTATAGCACGCGTAATTGAACGAACGAATGCAATTGTTCAAGACAATCCATACGATACTAATACCATGTTAGGCGCACAAGCATCAAACGATCAATACGAAAAAATTCAATCGTATTTGAAAATTGGTGTTGAAGAAGGCGCAAAGGTATTAGCAGGTGGAGAAGCAAATAAATTAGGTGGTGAATTTGCAAATGGTTTTTATATAAAACCTACTATCTTAGAAGGACATAATAAAATGAGAGTGTTTCAAGAAGAGATTTTCGGCCCTGTTGTTTGCGTTACAAAATTTAAAGACGAAGCGGAGGCCATTGAAATTGCTAATGACACTCTATATGGTCTTGGTGCCGGAGTATGGACAAGAGATGCACATCAATTATATCAAATCCCGCGAGCGATAAAAGCAGGAAGGGTCTGGGTAAATTGTTATCATGCTTACCCCGCACATGCTCCATTTGGAGGTTATAAAAAATCAGGTTTTGGAAGAGAAAATCATGTGATGATGATGAATTATTATCGTCAAACAAAGAATATGCTTATCTCATATGATAAAAACAAACTAGGTTTCTTTTAGAATATCTTATCCTTAAATTAAACAAGGCTGAATTTTTAATAGATTCAGCCTTTTAAAATTATTATTATGCAACGAATAGCAATTACAGATAAGGCAGCTGCGATAGTGCGACAATTACAGGAAAAATATGGGGAACTTATTTTTCATCAAAGTGGCGGATGCTGCGATGGCTCATCACCAATGATTTTTGAAAAAGGTGAAATGTACCTTGATGAAAGTGATACTCACTTAGGTAAGATAGAAAACGTAGATTTTTACATGAATCAAGATCAATTTGAATATTGGAAACACACCCATCTCACAATAGATATCACCGAAGGAAGGGGTTCTAGCTTTTCATTAGAAATTCCTTTAGGACTGCGTTTTATTGTGATTTCTAGATTATTGACAGAAGATGAAAATACCTTTTTTAATTCCTCACAAAAATCTTAAATTGCTTATCCAAACTTCAACTTAAATTAATGAGTAATTATCACATAAAACATTTAGAGGAATATTATCAAGTATATCGTAAATCTGTAAGAAATCCAGAAGCCTTTTGGGAAGAAATTGCTGAAGAGCATTTTGTCTGGAGAAAAAAATGGGACAATGTTTTGAAATGGGACTTTACAAAACCAGAAATTAAATGGTTTGAAGGTGCTAAACTTAATATTACCGAGAATTGTATAGACAGACATTTGCCCACTCGTGGTGAAAAAACTGCAATACTCTTTGAACCCAACGACCCTAATGAGGAGGCCGAACACATAACTTATAGACAATTACACGAACGTGTTTGTCGCATGGCTAATGTACTTTTAGATAAAGGAGTTAAAAAAGGAGATCGTGTTTGTATTTATTTACCCATGATTCCTGAATTAGCAATTTCGTTATTAGCATGCGCTAGAATTGGTGCTATACATTCCGTAGTTTTTGCGGGTTTCTCTGCAAATGCACTTTCTACTCGAATAAATGATTCTGATTGCAAAATGGTACTGACCTCCGATGGGTCGTACCGCGGGTCTAAAACAATTGACTTAAAAGGTATCGTAGATAAAGCTTTAGAAGATTGTCCTGGCGTTGAGAATGTTTTAGTTGCAAAGCGTATCAATAGTGATATTGATATGAAAGAAGGAAGAGATTTTTGGCTACAACCACTATTAGATGAAGCCTACGCCGATTGCGTAGCGGAAATAATGAATGCTGAAGATCCATTATTTATCTTATATACATCTGGATCTACAGGAAGACCTAAAGGTATGGTTCACACAACGGGTGGTTATATGGTATATACGGCCTATACATTTAAAAATGCCTTCCAATATAGAGAAAATGATGTTTATTGGTGTACTGCCGACATTGGCTGGATTACCGGTCACTCGTATATTGTTTATGGACCATTAGCAAACGGGGCAACAACAGTTATGTTTGAAGGTGTACCTTCTTTCCCTGATTATGGACGTTTTTGGGAAGTGGTTCAAAAACATAAAGTAAATCAATTCTATACAGCTCCTACTGCTATCCGTGCATTAGCAAAGCAAAATTTAGATTTTGTTGAAAAATATGATTTGTCTTCATTAAAAGTATTAGGATCTGTAGGTGAACCTATTAATGAAGAAGCATGGCATTGGTACAATAACAATATTGGTAAAAAGAAAAGTCCAATTATTGACACTTGGTGGCAAACGGAAACTGGAGGTATTATGATTACACCTATACCCTATGTAACCCCCACTACACCAACCTATGCAACACTACCTTTTATTGGTATTCAACCCGCTTTAATGGATGAAGATGGTGTAGAAATAAAAGGCAATCAAGTAGACGGTCGTTTATGTATTAAATTCCCATGGCCATCTATGGCTAGAACGATATGGGGTAATCATGACCGCTATAGAGATACTTATTTTTCAGCATATAAAAACATGTATTTTACAGGTGATGGTGCTTTACGTGATGCGGTTGGTTATTATAGAATTACAGGTAGAGTTGATGATGTAATTATAGTTTCTGGCCATAATTTAGGAACTGCACCAATTGAAGATTCAATTAATGAACACCCAGCTGTAGCGGAATCTGCTGTAGTTGGTTTCCCGCATGATGTAAAAGGCAACGCATTATATGGTTATATTATATTAAAAGAATTTGGTGAAACGAGAGATCGAGACAATTTAAGTAAAGAAATAAATCAACAGATTACCGAACAAATAGGACCTATTGCCAAATTGGATAAAATTCAATTTGTTTCTGGATTACCTAAAACTAGAAGTGGAAAAATTATGCGCCGTATCCTAAGAAAAATAGCCTCAAAGGATACCTCAAATTTAGGTGACACAAGTACATTGTTAAATCCTGAAATTGTAAAAGAAATTATGGATAATGCCTTATAACACTTAATATTATATAAATGTAGTCGAAAAAAATCTCAATTTCTCGACTACATTTTTTTGTATTATTATTGAACAACTCTACGTGCTAACAAAGGTTTCTGCCCTAATATTACAAAAATTAGTACTGATATTAGCCCACATATAGCAAGTCCCAAAAATAAGGGCCAAACCGTGCTATTTACAAAACCTCCAATATATTGTGCAATAGGTACAGAAAGTACTGTTGAAATAAATCCGTTTATCGCTGCTCCTATTCCAGCTATATGACCGATAGGTTCCATTGCTATGGATCTAAAATTACCCCATAAAAAACCTAAACAGAAAAATTGGCAACTTAAAAATGCAATTAATACTGGCACACTTGGATTAGGTTTGTCCCAAAATATAATCACATAGATTAATGCTATCAAACAAAATGCGATAAGAGCCATAAACGACAATTTTCGCATTCCAAAACGTAAGACTAACGTACCATTTAAAAAAGTTGAAAGACCAATAGAAATTGACAAACCTGCAAAAATATATGGAAATTCTTCTACTAAACCGTATTGGTCTTCAAATACATGTTGTGAACCACTTAAATAAACTAAAAAAGCACCGGTAACAAAACCCGAAATAAATGTAAATGCAACCGTCTCTTTATATTTAAAGAATTCTCTAATTCCTGTTGAAAATACACTTATACTAAATGGAATTTTATATTCCCGTTTAAGTGTTTCAATCTGCCGTTTCCAAAACCAAATAGCGACTATTAAGGCGAAAATTAACTGCACATAAAATATAGCTCGCCAACCATAACTATCCATTATCCATTTTCCAATAGCCGGAGCTACAACAGGAACCAAAATAAAAAAGGCAGTAACAAAAGACATCACTCGAGCCATATAATCGCCTTTATATGTGTCTCTTATAATAGAAACGGCCATAGTTCTTGGGGCAGAAAGTGCTATCCCTTGCAATACACGACCGACAATCATAATTTCTAATGATGGTGCGAAAATGCAAATTATACTTGCAACAATAAAAAGTATAAAACCTGAATAAACAATAGGTTTCCTTCCATAACTATCTGATAAAGGTCCAAAGAATAATTGACCAACTCCAAGACCAAGAAAAATCATCGTTATTAACAATTGATTTTTAATTGGATCAATACTATTTATTTCTATTCCTATATGTGAAATTGCTGGTAAAATAGCATCTAATGCTAAAGCTACTATTGACATTAATGCCGCCATTAGTGCAACAAATTCAAAATTTGGTTTTACATCTTCATTTTGCATCCTGCAAAAATAGTTATATGCGAATAGAACCTAAATTATATCGATGTATTATTTAAACCTTTAACATAGAAAAGCTGTTTTATTTATCGGAATATTCTGTTTCTTCTTACAATCTGGTTTAGTATATACTTCCAAATATGTACTTTTGATAAAAATTAACTAGAATGCTAATCATAGGAATCGCAGGTGGTACTGGCTGTGGAAAAACTACTGTTGTAAATCAAATTATCAACGAACTACCTATTGGCGAGGTTAGTGTAATTTCTCAAGATTCTTATTATAACGATTTGTCTCATCTAGAATTAGAGGAGCGTAGAAAGACAAATTTTGATCATCCACAATCAATCGATTTTGAGTTGCTTGAAGAACATTTATTACAATTAAAAAATGGCCATGCAATTAATCAACCAGTATATTCTTTTTTAGAATGTAACCGAACAAAAAAAACAATACTGACGCACCCTTGTAAAGTAATAATTGTTGAAGGAATTCTTATCTTAACTAATGCGAAGATTCGTAAAATGTTAGATATTAAAATATACGTTCATGCGGACTCTGATGAACGACTAATTAGAAGATTAAAAAGAGATGTAAATGAACGGGGGTGGGATTTAAATGAAACTTTAGAAAAATATCAGACAAGTATAAAGCCAATGCATTTGCAGTTTATAGAGCCTAGTAAAGAATATGCAGATATTATTATTCCCAACAATAAGTATAATACCGTTGCAGTTGACATCGTATGTGGAGTTATCAATCAAAAATTAGGTCTATAAATGGGCTACAAAAATCTTAAAAAGAAAAAATGGTTTAGTATTTTAACCAACATGTATGTATTAGTACTTACTGTATTTTTTGTTTGGATGGTATTTTTTGACACAAACTCTTTGCTCATACATTTAGAGCTAAGAAAGCAAATTAAAAGTCTTGAGAAAACACAACAATTTTTAAAAGAAGAAATTGATAAGGATAAGAAAATAATAGAAAAACTATCGGACCCAAAAGAAATGGAGAAATTTGCTCGTGAACAATATTACTTAAAGAAAAAAGAAGAAGAAATATTTATTATTGAGTATGAAGATAGCCTCAATAATAACGAGTAATCTACCAAAATTCAACCGGTAATTTTTCACATTCGAATAACCGTATTTTTCCATTTTATGTTTTTAATATCTTAGAAATGGATAAATAAATTGAAGATTACTTTTAATTTTGTTCATTTATTCTTTAACCAACTTTAACGCAGACGCCTAACTTATTCACTTTGTGTTAACAAAATTCATTTTTTCGCCTTATTATTAATCGTATTTTTACCCTTTAATTGATGTTAATCATGGGCAAGATAATAGCAATAGCAAATCAGAAGGGCGGCGTTGGTAAAACAACAACTACAGTTAATCTAGCTGCTTCACTCGGTGTACTTGAAAAAAAAGTGCTTTTGATTGATGCAGACCCACAAGCCAATGCTACTTCAGGCCTCGGTATTGATGTAGAAGGTGTGGAATCTGGCACATATCAATTATTAGAACATTCTAAAACAGCTCAGGAGACCATTATTTCAACAGAATCACCTAATGTTGATTTAATTCCTTCTCATATAGATTTAGTGGCCATTGAAATTGAATTGGTCGATAAAGATGAGCGCGAATACATGATGAAAAAAGCAATATCAGACTTAAAGAATTCGTATGATTACATTCTAATTGATTGTGCTCCGTCTTTAGGCTTGTTAACCTTAAATGCTTTAACAGCAGCAGATTCTGTGATAATTCCAATACAATGCGAATATTTTGCTTTGGAAGGATTAGGCAAATTATTGAATACTATAAAAAGCATCCAGAAAATTCATAATCCTGAACTAGATATTGAGGGAATGTTGCTAACAATGTACGATTCAAGACTACGATTATCAAATCAAGTGGTAGAAGAGGTACGTAAGCATTTTGCTGACATGGTGTTCGATACTATTATTCAACGTAATGTAAGATTAAGTGAAGCTCCAAGTTATGGTGAAAGCATTATTAAATATGATGCTAGTAGTAAAGGAGCAACAAATTATCTCAACTTAGCAAACGAAGTTGTCAAGAAAAATATGGAATTGGCATAATGGCAAAAGCTATCAAAAAACAAGCATTAGGGAGAGGACTTTCAGCATTATTGAAAGACCCAGAAAACGATATACAGTCGGTAGCAGATAAAAATGCAGATAAGGTTGTAGGCAATATTGTTGAAATTGATATTGATGCTATTGAAGTGAATCCATTTCAACCACGCTCAAACTTTAATGATGAAGCATTACACGAATTAGCAAATTCTATAAGAGAATTAGGAGTTATACAACCGATTACGGTTCGTAAATTAGAATTTAACAAGTACCAATTAGTTTCTGGAGAAAGACGTCATAGAGCTTCAAAATTAGTAGGACTTAAAACTATACCTTCTTATATTAGAATAGCAAACGACCAAGAATCATTAGAAATGGCTTTGGTTGAGAATATTCAAAGACAAGATTTAGATCCCATAGAAATAGCATTATCATATCAAAGGTTAATTGATGAAATTCAATTAACTCAAGAAAAACTAAGTGATCGTGTAGGTAAAAAAAGATCTACTATCGCCAACTATATGCGATTATTAAAATTAGATCCAATTATTCAAACCGGAATACGTGATGGTTTTGTAAGTATGGGCCATGGCCGTGCTTTAGTAAATATTGAAGATAAGGAAAGTCAAATTGCTCTTTACGAAAAAATAGTTGGCCTAGGATTATCAGTACGCGACACTGAAAAAGCAGTTAAAGCACTTAAAGAAGGTGCCACTAATTCTGCATCTCCTCCATCTAACAATTCTATGCCAGAATTTTCCAAAAAAGGTAAAACAGAACTTGAAAAATATTTAGAAGCCGCAATTACTATTAAAACGACCGCAAAAGGCAAGGGGAAAATAACGATTCCGTTTACATCTGAAGAAGAATTCAACAGAATTAAAAAAGTAATTACCGGTGCATAGACTCCCATTTTCTTTTCTTATTAGCCTTCTGTTTATTGGCTTTTCTTATGGGCAAAACGAAGAACCAAAAAGTCAAGAAATTGATTCGCTACAAACGGATTTAAAAGAAGAAGGAATTGTTTTATCTGATTCTATAATTGT
The DNA here is from genome assembly GCF_009649685.1 of Flavobacteriaceae bacterium EG-1. Taxonomy (GTDB): domain Bacteria; phylum Bacteroidota; class Bacteroidia; order Flavobacteriales; family Flavobacteriaceae; genus Aurantibacter_A. The sequence goes on along the minus strand of NZ_WJPK01000001.1, from coordinate 241,275 downwards.
TAAAAAAAAATCGATTAACCCCTTAGCTCCTAGTAAAGCAGCGTTTTATTCTGCAGTTTTTCCGGGTTTAGGTCAAATCTACAATAAGCGATATTGGAAGGTTCCAATAGTTTATGGTGCCATTGGTGGTGGGGTATATATGTACACATGGAATAATGATTGGTACAACCGATTTAGAACTGCCTTTAAGAGAAGGCAAGCAGGTTTCACCGATGATGAATTTTATGACCGCGACAACAACAATGCTGTTGGTGCCGAACCCGATTTTGCCGATGATGTTTTGGAAAATCAACAAGAGAGATTTCAAAATGATCGCGATTTATGGCTCGTAGCTACAATAGCACTTTATGCTCTAAATATCGTTGACGCTAATGTTGATGCACATTTAAAACAGTTTAATGTGGATGAAGACCTAAGTATGGATTTTGAACCATTTATGGAAATAGACCCTGTAACGTTGAGTCCTAATTATGGTATGGCTTTAGTAATTAAATTTTAAAAAATAAAGAATTGAAAATAGCACTTTTTGGATACGGTAAAATGGGTAAGATGATTGAACAAGTTGCCTTATCTCGAAATCATGAAATTATCGCTAAAATTGATGTTGATTCAGATCAACCAAATTACAAAAACATTGATGTCGCAATTGATTTTAGTATGCCAAATGCAGCATTTAATAATATAACTGCATGTATCGAAAATAATGTACCTATTATATCTGGTACAACCGGTTGGTTGGAAAATTACGAAAAAGCGGTTTCCATTTGCGAAGAGAAAAAAGGTGCTTTTATTTATGCTTCAAATTTTAGCTTAGGGGTAAATGTATTTTTTGAATTAAATGAATATTTAGCAAGAATGATGAATAACCTTATGGAATATAATATTGCGCTAGAAGAAATTCATCACACTCAAAAATTGGATGCACCTAGTGGCACAGCCATTACCCTTGCCGAAGGAGTTATTTCAAATTCTGATTTTAATGCTTGGGAATTGAATGGAAAAGATGCTGATAAAATTCCTATAACATCTAAAAGAATTGGCAAAACACCTGGCACACATACTGTAGCTTATGAAAGTGAAATAGATTCGATAGAGATAAAACATACTGCACATAATCGTCAAGGTTTTGCTTTGGGCGCAGTGATTGCTGCAGAATGGATTCATGGAAAAACAGGAGTATTTACCATGAAGGATGTGTTAAACCTTGGTTAATAAATACAATAATACTCCAATAAATGCACTTAATTGCATAACAATAAGTAGGATATAAACCGAAAATCTTAAAATCGTATACCAAATAATAATTACTTATGGACGGATTACAGTGGATTATTTTTATTCTAATTGTGCAGGTTATCCACTTTTTGGGTACTTGGAAACTATATGTAAAGGCTGGTAGGAAAGCATGGGAGGCCGCCATTCCTGTTTATAATGCAATAGTATTAATGCAAATAATAAACCGACCAAAATGGTGGGTAGTACTTTTATTTATTCCTATTATTAATTTGCTGATGTTCCCAGTAGTTTGGGTAGAAACCATTCGTAGTTTCGGCAGAAATAAACTTTGGGAGACTTGGGCGGTTATTTTATCATTAGGGTTTTACATCTATTATGTAAATTACTCATTAGATGTTACATACATCGAAGAACGAGATTTAAATCCAAGAACAGCCGCTGGTGAATGGGTAAGTTCCATTGTATTTGCAATTGTAGCAGCAACATTAGTTCATACGTATTTTATACAACCTTATGTTATTCCTACGGGGTCATTAGAACGTACTTTAAGAATAGGTGATTTACTTTTTGTAAGCAAGTTTCATTACGGTGCACGTGTACCAATGACAACTGTAGCCGCACCAATGGTACACGATACAATTCCTGGATTGGGAATTAAATCATACTTAAATAAACCACAGCTACCATATATGAGGTTTCCTGGGTTTAAAAAAATAAAGCGAAATGAAATTGTAGTTTTTAGCTGGCCAGCTGATACTGTGAGGCGTTTTCATAAAAGTGAAAAAGGGGTTAAAAAACCTATTGACAAAAAATCGAATTATGTTAAGCGTTGTGTAGGTTTACCTGGTGATTCTTTAGAAGTACGAGACAATTATGTTTTTATCAACGGCGTACAGAATGTTCTTCCTGATAGAGCCAAACCGATGTTTGATTATGAAATTTTTGCGAAAAAAGGTGTTTCTTCTAAATTTTTAGCTGAAATTGGAGTAACCGATTTTACACGAAAATACATCGTTGGTAATTTATCCGCAGAACAAGCAAACGTGCTTAACAATTATGTAATGGGTGTAAAACCCAGAGAAGACGGCAAACAAGAAATCTTCACCAAAGAAAGTGGTATACCTATTTCAGTAATTAGAAAATATGGCATAGCTATTACCGAAGAAAGTAGTCTCTCGCGTCAAGCGAAATTGACAGATGAAATGGTAGCAGCATTAAGAGCCAATGCACAAATAGATTCTGTAGTTAGAAGCATAATTCCAAAAGGAATAGCAAATAGTAGAGTGTTTCCACAAAGTGCTGACTACCCTTGGAATATACACCAAATGGGTCCGATATACATTCCACAAAAAGGAAAAACTGTTCAACTAAATTTAAAAGTCCTTCCTCTTTACAAAAAAATAATTAGAGATTATGAAGGCAATACGGTTGGTGTAAAAGGAAATCAAGTAACAATAAACGGAGAAGTTGCTGATAGTTACACTTTTAAACAAGATTACTATTGGATGATGGGTGATAATCGCGATGGTTCTGAAGATAGTCGTTCGTGGGGTTATGTACCCGAAAATCATATTGTTGGTACTCCTATTTTTATATGGATGAGCTTTGATAATTTTAAGGAAGGTATGGTTAATTGGCGACCAAGATGGGACCGTATATTTACAACCGTTCATGGTAGCGGCGAACCAGTTTCATATTTTAAATATTTTTTAATTGCTTTAGTACTTTATTTCGTAGGTGATTATATTTGGAAAAAGAAGAAATCTAACGAGTAATTTGTTATAAATAGATTATAAACAAGTTTGTTTTTAGGTACTTATTAATTACATATTTAAACCATATATTAAACAGTGAAAACCCTTCTTCACCCTACTTATTTTCCTAATCTTATAAGTTTTGCGACTATAATACAAAATGAAATTGTTTGGGAGGTAGCAGATAATTTTCAAAAACAAACTTATAGAAATCGTTGTGAAATATGCAACGATCGAGGAAAGCATTTACTAAGCATTCCTATAAGCCATGTTGGTGGTAGTGTCGGTCGACAGAAATATAAAGACATAAAAATCGATAATGGTTATGCTTGGCAAAGACAACATTGGAGAACTTTGCAGACTGCATATCGAACCTCGCCTTATTTTGAATTTTATGAAGATGATATTGCTCCCCTTTATAAGCATTCTTTTAATTTTTTATTGGATTTTAATTTTAAAACGATTGAAGTAATTTCGGAAAGCTTACAGCTAAATATAGATACTTCAAAGAATAAAACGGAGAGCTATGTGATAACTCCTGAAGATATCTTAGATGCGCGATTTTTAGTTAGTTCTAAAATCAAAATGAATATTCACCAAAATGAATATGAACAAGTGTTTGGAGATCGACACAATTTTATTAAAAATACAAGTATTCTTGATTTACTGTTCAATGAAGGTCCAAATGCAGTGCAGTATTTAAAAACTCAAGATTTAAGCCTTTTAAATGCTTAGGTTTATCCTCCATTATGGAATTCATTTTATTGTTCCAATAGCAATCGGACTTCTATTTTTTAAAAAAGAATTACAATTAAAAATTATTGCAATTCTCCTTTCAGGAATTCTAATTGATATTGATCACATTTTTGCTAATCCAATATTCGACCCTAATCGATGTAGTATTGGGTTTCATATTCTACACTCTTATTGGGCAATAACTGCTTATATTATATTATTATTTTTTGATAAAACTAGAATTATCGGTCTTGCATTAATTATACATATAATTGCTGATATCACCGATTGCTGGTTAATGTAATTATAAACGGAAGGTTGCCAAAATAGGAAAATGATCCGAATAAACTTCATCAAAATTCTTGTGAGAAGTTACCTTAATACCTGGGTCTGCAAGCATAAAATCTATACGCACCGGTAAGTGATGAAAATTAAAGGTTCTTCCGTAACCACTCCCCTTTTCATCGAAACTATCTACCCGATTTCCTTTTATTAGATTATATGTTCTTGAATATTGATTATTATTAAAATCCCCAGTAATTATTGTTCTATATGATACTTGCTTACTGTGATTCGCTATAAATTCTGCTTGGGTCTCCTGTTTATAAAATTTATTCGTTAATTTTTTATAAAGCTTTTGAGAATCGCTATTTCTTATTATTCCATGGCCAGGCGTAATTCCCAAAGATTGCATATGTAAATTATAAACTCTAATAGTGTCTTTATCAACCAAAATATCTGCATAACATCCATTATTAACAGATTCCTTAAAAAGTATTGTCTCTGCTTTTAATATTGGGTATTTCGAAAATATACTAAGCCCTGTTCTTATTTGACCTTCTGGTTTTTCCGATATGTATTTATAAGGGTAATCAAAAGGTCTCATTTTATTTTTATTGGAAGCTTCTTGAAAACATACGACATCTGCCCCACTCGTTTCTACTAAATTTTTAATGTCATTAAACACCGTTTTACTTTCGAGATTTTCATTTACATTAAACTGTCGTACGTTGAAACTTAGAATAGCTAAATCTTCTTCTGCTGCAAAATTCTCATTGTTATATTGAACGAATGTACCTAGTATAAAATAACCAATTACTAATATCGTAAGCGATACTAAAAATTGTCTTTTTCCTTTTAAAATCCAATATCCAAGAAATATCAAATTTAGAATTACAAGAATAGGAGTAGCTAAAGCAAGAAAAGGTAAAAATGATATTGTAGTCACTGAAATATATGGACTCAAAAAATCTACAAATAACAAAAATGCTATTAGAATATTAAAAACATATATTATTTTATTAGTAAAAGATAATTGCCTCATCGACTTAATCTTCTTTACCAGCTTTGAATAGAAAATCCTTTTCTGTTTTCGATAAGCTTTCATAACCCGACTTACTAATCTTATCCAAGATTGCATCTATCTTACGCTGATGACTCTCCTTTTCATAATTAACCGATCTTTTCGTATTAGATTTTGCTTGTCTTTTATAAACTGTCTTTAAAGGACCTTTCTTTTCTTTGCCTTTAAATAAATTAATAATTCCGTCTATAAAATTTGAAAATCCTTCACCAATATCTCGTCCATTAGTTAATTGTCTAGCGTACATATAACCTAAAAGTGCCCCTCCCAAATGTGCTATATGCCCACCTGCATTTGAACCATACGGAATCTGAATTAAATCGGATAAAACAACAAATGCGCCTAAATACCATAACTTAATATTAAAGAAAACTACACGAACTTCTTGATTTGGTATATAGGTACATATAAATATAAGTATTGCTGTAACACCTGCAGAGGCTCCAATAATTCCTGAAGTCGCAATATTTAGTAGACCAGGAAATACATTATAACTAAACATGAACAAGAGTCCTCCGGCAATTACTCCCAGAAAATATACATTTATAAATTTTCGATCACCAAATAAATTTAAAAATATCCTTCCAGAAAAATACAACAATAACATATTCCAAAATAGATGCATAAATCCTCCGTGAAAAAAAGAATATGTTACCAGAGACCAAGGTTGTACTATAAAATCAAAAAAATCTTTTGGCAGCTCAAACCATTTGTCAATAATGTTCTTTGATAAACCTAAAAGAAAGGGAATTAAAGCATTAATAATAAAGACTACTACGTTAATTGTAATTAACTTTTCGGCTATGCTTAAGGTCGTGAATTTATATCGTAGTCCGCCTGTGTTCATATTGTTCTTTTTCAAATTTGGCACCTTGTATTCTACTAATTGCCAATTACCTAATCAATTCCAGCGTCTATTATTAAAACTATTTTTTTTCCAATACCACATTACTATTCCCCCCACTATAGCACCACCAACGTGAGCCATATACGCCGTATTACTAGGACTAAAGAAAGATTGTCCTGAAACAGCAGAAATTACATCTAGGAGTATGATTCCTGGAATAAAATATTTTGCCTTAATTGGAATTGGAAGAAAAATCAACATCAATTCGGCATTTGGATTCATTATACCAAAGGCAGCCAATATACCCATAATACAACCAGATGCACCTACCATAGAAGCATTGTATATCGGATAAAGCTCTTTTAAGTTTTCTAACTGATTTCCTATTAATTCAATATTAGTTTGGTTTGTGGTAAGCATTTCTACTATTTGTACACTTGACAAACCTGAATTAATTAACTCATTAAAAGCCGGGATATAGTTAAAATAGTAGCTTCCCAACTGAAACAAAACAGCACCAAGACCTGCAGAAAAATACAAGAATAAAAATTTGTTTTTGCCTAAATAGCGTTCTACTGGCACACCAAACATCCACAGTCCAAACATGTTAAATAATATATGAGAAAAACCACCATGCATAAACATATGTGTGGCAATTTGCCATATGCCAAAATTTGCATTTTTAGGAAACCATAGTGCAAACCATTCATACATTTGATCACCATAAATTTGAGTGGCAATAAAAAATAGCACATTAATAATGAGCAAATGTTTTACGGCATCTGTTATCTGAAAATTCATATATTAAAATTTATTTGCGATATCATTCTCAGTTATCGTAATATATATTCTTTTATTAAACGGGCTTACTGTAGCTTCCTTACATGCGAATAGGTCATTAACTAATGCTAATTGTGACTCTTGATCCAAACGTTCACCGGTTTTTATAGCTAACGCTTTACATAATGATTTAGAAAGACGATCTGTTTGAGAAAAACTTTCACTCACTGTATTTTCACGAAAATCAAACAACAACTGTTCTAAAACGACAGCCACATCAGTCGCTGTCATTGATACAGGCACCCCTTTTATTTCAATAGTTTCTTCATCCATTTCTCCAAAGGCAAAACCTAAAGCATTCAAATCTTCTTTTATCTCTAATAAATCTTTCAATTCATTTCTACTAAAATTTAATTTTAAAGGAAATAATAATTGTTGACTTACAGATTCTTGGGAAGTGCCATACTTTAAAAAACGTTCATACAAAATACGTTGATGCGCCCTACCTTGATCTATAACCAACATCCCGGATCGTACTGTAGTTACCACATACTTACCATGTAATTGAAAAGTAGTACTGGCAATTTTTACTTCTTCATCCTCGTCATCAAAAACAGAACCTGTAATGGTCTCCGATTCAAAACTCAAACTACTAAAATCAACCTCTTTTCCTACTTTTGATTCTAATCCAACATATAAATTTTCCCATCCTTTAGTTGATTTCTTCTTTGGCAATTGCAAAGTGCCACCTTTACTTTCAGCAAAAGGATTGAAGGTAGAATCAACCTCAACTTTTGGTTGTTCTGCACCTTTACTCGCATATGAATAAGGTACTTCTAAATTTTGATCTTGCTGGAAATCTAAAGCAGGAACTACGCTAAATTGACCTAAACTATGTTTAACTGTAGATCTAATAATTGCATAAAGCGTATGCTCATCATCAAATTTAACTTCTGTTTTTGTTGGGTGAATATTAATATCAATAGTCGCTGGATCTACATCTAAATATAAAAAATAACCCGGATGAGTGTTAGGCTTCAACAATCCTTCAAAGGCTGCCATTACAGCATGATTCAAATATCCACTTTTAATAAAGCGATTATTTACAAAAAAATACTGTTCACCCCTACTTTTCTTGGCAAACTCAGGCTTTTTAATAAAACCTGAAATTTTCACAACTTGAGTTTCTTCGTTTACTGGCACCAACTTTTGATTCGTTTTAGAACCAAAAACTTTAACAACACGTTGTCTTAAATTAGAACTGGGCAAATTAAAAAGTTCACTCCCATTGCTATAATATTGAAATGAAATCTTGGGGTGTGCTAAGACTACTCTATTAAATTCGTCTGTTATATGCCGTAATTCAACTTGGTTGGACTTCAAAAAATTACGTCTTGCAGGTATATTAAAAAAAAGGTTTTTAACAGAAAGTGATGTTCCTTTTGGAGTAGCACAAGTTTCTTGAAAAATAATCTTACTTCCTTCAATTTTTATATGAGTACCAATCTCCTCTAACTCAGTCTTAGTTTGCATTTCTACATGAGCAATAGCTGCTATAGATGCCAAGGCTTCACCACGAAAACCCTTTGTATCTAACTTAAATAAATCTTCTGCTCTTTGAATTTTTGAAGTAGCATGTCGTTCAAAACTTAAACGAGCATCTGTGGTACTCATACCAATACCATTATCAACAACCTGAATTAAAGTTTTACCACCTTCTTTAACGATTAGCTTTATAGATGTAGCTCCGGCATCTATAGCGTTTTCTAATAACTCTTTTACTACAGAAGCTGGTCGTTGTACAACCTCACCAGCTGCTATTTGGTTAGCAACGTGGTCAGGTAAAAGTTTAATAATATCTGCCATTATTGCGGAAAGAATATTGAAATATCAAAATCAATGATATATAAAAATGCGAAGATTAAAATTGAGATAATTACTATCATTCGCAATCTAAGGTTTTTATCACCTTCTTTACGCATATCTTCTATAGCATTACCAAACTTTCCTTTTAAACCTCTTGTAACATGAGCTGTAGTCCTATATTTATCAAAACGATGTTCTAACTTATACGGACTACCCTCACCTTTATCGTCGTAATAACGCGGTGAATAATCGAACGTTTTGTTCTTTCCTAACTTTGTAAATTTTCTTAGAAAACTCATATCTTCAAAGTTAATTAAAATCAAAAAACATGCCGTATTTCAATAGCTAAATTTTGTTAAAGCAACGTTTTGTTCGAGATTATTTGGACAAAATTCAATTTTTCAAAAGCTTTTTAAGCTAAAAAACTAAAATCAAAAGAATAACTTATTGAATTTATTTTCCTAATGTGACCATTTTTATAGCGGCAATTGCAGCCTCAGCCCCTTTGTTACCATGTTTTCCACCACTGCGATCTATAGCTTGTTGCATAGTATTGTCTGTAAGAACACAGAAAATTACTGGGGTATCAAACTTCACATTTAAATCTTTAATCCCCTGTGTAACACCACTACAGACAAAATCGAAATGTTTAGTTTCACCTTGTATTACACTTCCTATAGCAATAACTGCATCAACATTGGTTGTAGTTATCATTTTTTTACAACCGAATGTAAGTTCAAAACTACCAGGAACATTCCATCGAATAATATTTTCTGAAATTGCTCCACAATCTAAAAGTGCACGCTCCGCACCATTGTAAAGTCCTTCTGTAATTTCATCGTTCCACTCAGAAACAACAATTCCGAATCGAAGAGACTTCGCATTCGGAATTTTATTTTTATCGTAAAATGATAAATTTTTATTTGCTGTAGCCATTGGATTTATTTTCCACTTTTAGCCATACCAATAAAGGCATCAATAGTATTTGCTTCATCAGATTCAGAAAATTCATTCTTAACCCTTTCGAAATACTGTAATGCCTTATCTTTTTGTCCCAATTCTAATGACGCAACACCAGCTTTGTACAAAAATTTTGGAGTTGTATAATCATTCAAACTATGTTTAACTGCACTTTCGTAATACCCCAAAGCATCAGCAGGCTGATTTAACTGCATAAAAGCATCACCTAATCCACCCTTTGCTAGGGCTCCTAGAATAGCATCTTCAGATGAAAAATCTTCTAAATGACTAATTGCTTCTTGATATTTCTGCATATTTAAATACGCCATCCCTGCTGAATAATTTGCAAGATTTGCTGATTTTGTACCTGGATATTCATCAATTATATCTAAAAATCCATATTTACCTTCAGCACCATTCAAGGCTAAATTAAAAAGTGAGTCTTTTGCAGTAGTGTTGTTTAAAGCTTCATCAAAATACTGTTGTGGATAATACATTTCATTTGCAGCATTAGCTTCTTTAGGCTCTTGTACTAAATATTGAAATCCTAAATAACCTAATACCCCAACGGCTATTACACCAATTATACCTAAAATGTAATTCTGATTTTTGGCAACCCACGCCTCAGTTTTAGATGCACTTTCATCTAACGTACTAAAAACCTCTGCAGTTGTACTGTCTTGTGTATCAAACTGTTGCTCTTCAACTTTGCTTTTAGGTTTGTTCCCTCTTTTCTTGTATGTTGCCATTCCAATTATTAATTATCGCGCAAAAATAAAGTTTTTATCGAAAACCAGAGTTTAATTTATCCGTTATTTTTCGATAATTTGCGCGTCCTTATCTTCGAAAAATATATTACAATATGCACCTTAACAAACTTTCGCTATTAAATTACAAGAATTTCGATTCTTCTGAATTTGAGTTCGATGCGAAAATAAACTGCTTTGTAGGTGCAAATGGCATTGGCAAAACCAACATATTAGATGCTGTTTACCATCTTGCTTTTGGTAAAAGTTATTTTAACCCCGTAAGTAGTCAAAACATAAAGCATGGCGAAGAATTCTTTGTTATAGATGGCGAATTCTCGAAATATGAGCGTATTGAGAAAATTGTTTGTAGCTTAAAAAAAGGAGCGAAAAAGGTAATAAAGCGAAATGGAAAATTATATGAGCGTCTGTCAGACCATATAGGTCTTTTACCTTTAGTTATTATCTCACCTGCTGATCGTGATCTTATTATTGAAGGAAGTGACACAAGAAGAAAATTTATTGATGGTGTTATTTCGCAATCCGATAAATATTATTTAGAAATATTGTTAAAATACAATAAAGTTTTAGCTCAACGGAATGCACTTTTAAAATACTTTGCTGCAAACAGAACTTTTGATGCAGATGCTTTAGGGGTTTATAATAAACAGTTAAATGATTTTGGACAAGAAATTTTTGAAAAGCGTCAGGCTTTTATGACCACCTTTATTCCAATTTTCAAAGAACAGTATGAAGAAATATCAGGAGGAAATGAAGTAGTTTCCTTAAATTATGAAAGCAAAATTTCAAAAGATACAATTTTAGGACTTTTAGAAAAAAATTTAGAAAAAGATCGTGCATTACAATATACCTCGGTTGGTATTCATAAGGACGATTTGAGTTTTGAAATCGCCGGTCATCCTATCAAAAAATTTGGTAGTCAAGGGCAACAAAAATCATTCTTAATAGCATTAAAGTTTGCTCAGTTTTATTTCATAAAAGAACAGGCCAAAGCTACGCCTATTCTACTATTAGATGATATTTTCGACAAATTAGATGAGCATAGAGTTTCACAAATAATTGCTTTGGTAGATAATGAAAATTTTGGCCAAATTTTCCTTAGTGACACACATGCTGATCGAACAGAAAACATTGTTAAAAACATACATCAATCTTATAAAATATTTAAATTGTAAGATGAAAAAAAAACTAATACTAGTTCTATTTATTGTCTTCGCATGCAAAAATGAAATTCCCGAAAAGAACTTAACATTTTTAAATGGGTATTGGGAAATTGATCAAGTTGTTTTTGCAGATGGAAGTTCAAAGCAATACGGAGTAAACACCAGTGTTGATTTTATAAAAATTGAAAATAAAAAAGGGTTTCGCAAAAAAGCGCAACCTAAGTTAGATGGCACTTTTACCGCCTCTAATGATACCGATATAATTGAAATAACAGATAATAACGGGCAGTTTTTGGTTAATTTTACCAACAATTCTAATTCTGGAATAGTAAACCAACGTACAGAGGTTTTGGTGACCCTCACAGAAAACGAATACACTGTTCGTAACCTAGACGGAATTACTTATTATTACAAGCGATTTGAACCTATTAACATTCAGAAATAATGGCTGAACGTAGAAGTGAACATTTAAATATGGGCCAGGCCTTAAATGAGTTTATAAAGAAGAATAAGCTCGAAAAAGGTATGGAAAAGGTTGAAGCCAGAGATGCTTGGGTAAAACTAATGGGTAATGGGGTAAATAATTATACCACTTCGGTAGAATATAAAGACCACATACTTTATGTTTCTCTTTCCTCGTCGGTGTTGCGCGATGAACTTAGTATGGGGAAATCTAAGATAGTTACAATGCTCAATGAAGAATTAGGCAAAGATTTGGTTAGAAAACTTGTGCTGAGATAAGTTTATCAACATTATCTTTATTTAATAATCCGTTCAATTTAATAATTGAACGGATTATTAATTTATATACACTAGTGTTCTTAGTAAATTTCTCTTCCTGAAAAGTGAAACGCTCCTTCAATACCAGCATTCTCATCACTATCAGAACCATGCACTGCATTTTCAGCAATATCGGTAGCAAACAATTTTCTAATTGTACCTTCAGCGGCTTCAGAAGGGTTAGTAGCACCAATAAGAGCACGAAAATCTTCAACGGCATTGTCTTTCTCCAAAATAGCAGCTACTATTGGACCTCTTGTCATAAATTCAACCAACTCTCCAAAAAACGGACGTTCTTTATGTATTGCATAAAACTCTTGAGCATCACGCAAACTTAATTGAGTATATTTCATGGCCACAATTTTAAATCCAGCCGAAGAAATCTTTTCTAAAATAGCACCTATATGCCCATTTTCTACGGCATCAGGCTTAATCATTGTAAACGTTCTATTGGTAGTCATACTATAAATTTTCGGCAAAAATACGGTTTTCAATAGAACCCACAACCATTTCGATGTATGCATCTGCAAATAGCATTTTTTTTAGTCAAACAACAAAAACAATTTGGTCTTCCTGTCTATGAGCTCACTATTTTTATTTTCAATTATTTCTAAATATGTTTATAGTTGTATCTTTGCACCCATGAATTTAGAGGATATAAAAACAGTAAAAAAACTGCTATCTACTCCCCAAAAAATTGTCATTGTTCCGCATAAAAACCCAGATGGCGATGCTATTGGTTCTACCGTGGCGCTTTGGCATTATTTAAAAAACATAGGGCAAGATGCTACAGTTGTTTCACCGAATGACTTTCCCGATTTTTTAAAATGGATACCGGGTAACGAGTCTATTCTTAATTTTGAAAAGGAAAATTCACAGTCAAAAAATAAGATTTCAGAAGCTACTCTAATATTTACTTTAGATTTTAATCACCTAAGTAGAATTGGTCAAATGCAAGATTATTTAAACAATGTAGTCGCGGAATTTATTATGATTGATCATCATCAAGCGCCTGCAGACTATGCTAAAATAACCTATTCGGATGTTAGCATGAGTTCTACCTGTGAAATGGTGTATAATTTTATGGAGTACTTAAATGATACCGATAAAATAACCCCAGAAATAGCAACATGTATTTACACAGGTATTATGACTGATACTGGCTCTTTCAAATTTAAATCAACAACTAGTAGAACACATCGCGTTATAGCTGATTTAATTGACAAAGGTGCACAAAATACTGAAATTCACCATCAGATTTATGATACCAATAATTCAAGTAGATTAAAATTATTAGGTATTGCACTTAATAACATGGTAATACTTGAAGATTACAATACTGCCTATATTACCCTAACCCAGGAAGAACTCAATTCTTGTAATTATAAAAAAGGCGATACTGAAGGTTTTGTAAACTATGGATTAACCCTAAAAGGAATTAAATTTGCTGTGATTTTTATTGAAAACAGTGAAGAAGGAATAATTAAAATTTCATTTCGATCTGTAGGTGACTTTTCCGTAAATCAGTTTGCTCGAAACCATTTTGAAGGTGGTGGTCATGATAACGCTGCTGGAGGAAAGAGTGATTTAACTATAACTGAAACAACTGAAAGATTTACCAAATTATTAGAAAATTATAAAACCGATTTGATATGAGGTTTATTCTCGCAACTCTTATTGTACTCATGTTTGTTAGCTGCGGTAACGGACCCGAGCCAAGAAAACCAGTAAAGGTTACCTCTGCAAATTTTTATAAAGAATCTGCAGAGCGAAGTAGAAAATTATTAGAATTTGAAGAAAAGCTAATTCAGAAAATAATTGCTTTAGATACCGTAAATACTTATCAACATAGTACTACTGGTTCGTGGTATTCCTTTATTAAAAAAAATGAAGAAAATACGAATACCGCACAAACTGATGATATAGTAACCATGACCTATAATTTAGTTTCTTTTGATAATGACACCATATATTCAATGCAGGATATTGGTATAATAACCTATAAGGTAGATAAGCAAGAAATGTTTCAAGGGTTACGAGATGGAATAAAATTGATGAAAGAAAATGAAACAGCAACATTCTTGTTTCCTTCCTCACTTGCTTACGGTTATCACGGAGATAATGATAGAATTGGATCTAACACTCCATTAAAGTCAACAGTAGCTATTATCAACATTGAAGAACCAAGAGATAGCATTCAATAATATTCATTATAAATAACTACTACATTTAACGAATTACCCTTAGAAAAGATGATATATAAATTAAGCAAAATGAATAAAGTAATTTTAACACTAATAATTGTTATTGCACTCACAGGTTGCAAGAGCCAGTATGCCGAATTAGGAGATGGGCTATTTGCCGACATTCAAACGAATAAAGGTGAAATAATTGTAAAATTAGAACAAGACCTTACTCCAATTACTGTAGCAAATTTTGTTACACTTGCCGAAGGAACAAGTCCGTTTGTAAGCGAAAAATTTAAAGGTAAAAAATATTATGATGGCGTAACATTTCATAGAGTGATAAAAGATTTTATGATACAAGGAGGTGACCCAACTGGATCCGGATCTGGCAATCCAGGTTATAAGTTTGCTGATGAATTAACCGATTCGTTACATCATGATAAAAAAGGAATTTTATCTATGGCAAATTCTGGTTTCGAAACTAACGGTAGTCAATTTTTTATCACCCACAAAGCGACACCTTTTCTTGACGGTTACGAAAATGGATTTCTAAAGCAATGTAAAAATCCAAGAGTAAGCTGTCATACGGTTTTTGGCGAGGTTGTTGAAGGTATGGATGTTGTAGATTCTATTGCAAATGTTAAAACAGCTGCTGGTGATAAACCAATAGATCCAGTTTCAATGAAAACAGTTTCAATTATAAGAAATGGAAAAGCAGCCAAAAAATTTGATGCTGTTGCAGTAATGACACAATATTTTGCTGATGAAGAAGCAAAAATCGCTGCCTTAAATAAGATGAAGGCAGATTTTGTTAAGGAGATTACAGAACAAAAAACGAAAGCTGAAACGTTACCTTCTGGTTTAAAAGTATTAAAACTAAACGAGGGTAATGGAGAAAAGCCTAAAATAGGCCAAAATGTTTTGGTAGATTACGCAGGATATTTAACCGATGGTTCTTTGTTTGACAGTAGTTATGCAGAAGTTATGAAAAAATATGGTAACTATAATGAGAATAGCACCTATTCCCCTTTGCCTGTTGTTTATAGTCCTGATGCAAGACTGATTGCTGGTTTTAAAGAAGCAGTATTAAGTATGACAATAGGTGATAAACTTCGTGTTTTTATTCCTCCGCATTTGGGTTATGGAGCTCAGGGAGCAGGAAATGTGATACCACCTAATGCAGATTTAATATTTGATTTGGAACTGGTTGGCTTTAATCAAGCGAACTAAAACTTGAAAAAAGAGGTTTGTAATACAAACCTCTTTTTTTATACTGCTTATTTAGAACAATGAAATACTATTTAAAAAGTATATTGGCGCTTTCACTGCTTCCGCAAATTATATTGGTGAAGTATTTAGCTAACAGACCAGACTGGATTGAAAATTATTACAGCAATGGTCTCTATCCACTAATAAGCAATTTCTTTAGACTACTTTTTGGCTGGTTGCCATTCACTATAGGCGATATTCTTTATACCCTTCTTGCTGTAATTACTATCCGATATCTTATTCGGAATCGAAAAAAGATCAGGTATAATATAATTCCATTTGTAAGAGACGTTATAATGGTTCTGTCGATAGCCTATTTTGCTTTTCATATATTATGGGGATTAAATTACTACAGAAAACCTATTAATCAGCATTTAGCACTAGATATAACCTATACTAAACCAGAATTAATTGCACTTACCAAATCATTGATTCACAAATCAAATGAAATTCATTTTCAAATTACTGGTGATTCGGCTAAAATTGTCACCATACCCTATTCGAAAAATCAAATACTAAAAATGTCTAAAAATGGTTTCCAAAGACTAAGTATCACCTATCCTGAATGGAGGTATGATTCACCAAGTATTAAAAAATCTTTATTTAGTACAGCACTTACATATATGGGTTATGGTGGTTATTTAAATCCGTTTACAAACGAAGCACAAGTAAATGGTATTATGCCTAAGTTTAGAGATCCCTTTATAAGTTGTCATGAGATAGGACATCAACTAGGATATTCTGCAGAAAATGAAACCAACTTTATTGGCTATCTCGCCGCTATTAACAATGAAGATATTTATTTTAAATATTCAGCTTATACTTATGTTATTGGTTATTGCCTAAATGATATTCGTACGAATGACAAAGTCACATTTGATAAATTATATTCTGAATTAAACCCTGGAATTACAAAAAACTATCAAGAAGTTACAGATTTCTGGCTGGACCATGAAAATCCTTTGGAACCCGTATTTAAATCTATATTCAATTCATTTTTAAAAGCCAACAACCAAAAAGATGGAATAGAAAGTTATAGCAAAGTTGTCGCTTTACTAGTTAATTATCATCAGAAGTATCCATTATGAATCGGCCAATTAAATGTCTAATAGATTTTATCGTTTAATATTTAAAGAAGCCTTTTCAACGTTCATTTAACTATGTATACCGCCCGATTTATCCTTTAATAACATTGGCTTCTGATTTCGAACCACTGACAAAATTTCTGCTAGAATTGATACTGCGATTTCTTGTGCAGTTTCTGCCCCAATATTAAGACCCGCCGGACCGTATATTCGATCTAAAAGCAATTCGTTTAAATCAGGACATCGCTCAATTAATTCATTTAATAATTTTTCACGTCTTTTAGAAGGGCCCAGTACGCCAAGATAAACAGGCAAAGTATCTTTTAAAGCTAGTAGATATTTTAAATCACGAACATAACTGTGAGTCATTAAAATAACAGCCGTATTTGTGTCAATTAAATTAGTATCGAATAGCTCAGGTTCTACAGTTACAAACTGTTTAATTCCAGGAAAGTCTTTCTTAGTCTTTTCCTCCGCTGCAGCCGCTACTACAACAACTTCCCACCCCATGTTTGCGGCATAATTCCCTAATTGAACTGCATCGTGTTCTGCCCCAATGATTAACAATTGAAAACATGGTTCTTTCACTTCTTCAAAGATTAAATACTCCTCTGCAAATTCGAAAGATTTATAAATTGGATAATGCTTACCTAAAATATTAATGAGCGTCCCAATTTTATTATTTTCTCCTTCCTGTTTTATATAATTACAACGTACATTAATTTCCTTTCTAAGCTCTAAAACGTTGTCAAAAGCGTTTATAAAGGACTCTTCTGGATTAAAAGGTTCTAATAATATATAAAGAATGCCCTCACAACCTAATCGATATCGTCCATCATAGGTCATCATTTTTGATATTCCTTTTTTAAAAACGCTATGTGCTTGTTGTAATATTTCTTTTTCAACACATCCACCACTAACTGCACCTGTCATTTGACCATCTTCTCGGAGTAACATTCGCACGCCAGGCTTACGGTATGATGACCCTTCCAATGCTACCACAGTAGCTAATACCGTCTTTAGTCTAACTTTTTTTGCTACTAAGAAAGCAGCAACTATATTTTTCAGTTCATGTGTCATACCTAAGGCAAGTTATTAAAATAAAATATTTACAAAAGCAATTAACACAATGTTTATCTTGAAAGTTTGTAATTTACACCTTCAAACGAATTGTGAATGACTGATTCTTATAACAGGCAAATAGATTATGTGCGAATCGCTGTTACAGACCGATGTAATTTGCGTTGTTTCTATTGTATGCCAGCCCAAGGTATCGCTTATGAACCCAAAAAAGAATTGCTTAGTTATGAAGAAATTACTCGAATTTTAAAAGTTTTAGGAGAACTAGGGTTTAAAAAGGTACGATTTACCGGTGGAGAACCTTTTCTTCGTAAAGATTTTATGGAACTTTTAGAACATACTTCCAAAATAGCATCTTACGAATCTATTCATCTAACTTCAAATGGAACCCTTATACAAAAGCATATTAACCGCTTAAAAGAACTAGGCATTACTAAAATTAATTTAAGCATTGACTCTTTAAATGCAGAACGTTTCCATAAAATTACTCGCCGTAATGACTTTAAGAAAGTAATCCAAACTTTTCACTTGCTTGTCGAAAATGGCTTTAAGATTAAACTTAATGCAGTAATAATGAAAGGTATTAATACCCAAGATATTATCCCTTTAGCTGAACTTTCAAAAGATTACCCTATCGATGTTCGTTTTATTGAAGAAATGCCATTTAATGGTGGATACAAAGAAAATCTTGAAATGTATGCTGCAAAAGATATTCATGCTGATTTAAGCGCTCATTATCCTATTTTAAATAAAATAATAAGCAAACATGGAGATACAGCTAATTTAGTTTCAGTTCCTGGTTATAAAGGTAATATTGGGGTAATTGCCGCATTCTCAAGAACATTCTGCAATACTTGCAATAGACTACGAATTTCTGCCAAGGGTGACATTAAAAGTTGTTTGTATGATGATGGTGTTTTTAATATTCGCAACTTTATTCGATCTGGGGTATCTGATCAGGAATTGATGGATAAATTTTCTGAAATTATTAGATTGAAACCAAAAGATGGATTTATAGCTGAAAAAATGCGAAAATCACCAGAATTAGCCTTGCAAAGTATGAGTAGTATTGGAGGTTAATATGGAGAATTCTTTTATTACATACGAAAAGGCTCTTACCATTTTTGATGAGAACACTGATATATTTCCTATTCATTCTAACGAATTAGCAAATTGTATTGGTGACTATTTAGCAGAGGATTTAATTGCGGATCGCCCCTTCCCTCCTTTTGACCGCGTTACCATGGACGGAATTGCTATTGTATATGAACAATTCAAAAACGGACAACGAATATTCTCAATAGAAGAAATCGCTGCAGCTGGCACACCTCAGAAAATTCTGAAAGTAAAACAAAATTGTATTGAAGTTATGACCGGTGCAGTTTTACCTAAAGGAGTTGATACTGTAATTAGATATGAAGATCTAACAATCAATGAAATAAAAAACACAGCAACTATTAATGTTGACACCTTAAAATTTAAACAAAATATTCATTTTAAAGGTATTGATATTGCTGAAGGAAGTGTAGTTGTATCAAAAGGAAAACAGATATCAAGTGCGGAAATAAACATCGCAGCGACAATTGGCAAATCTAATCTAAAAATAGTTCAGCTACCTAAAACTGTAATTATTTCTACTGGAGATGAATTGGTTCCTATTGAAGAAATACCGGAATTACACCAAATTCGAAAATCGAATATTTACGGTATTCGGGCAACTTTAAAAGAATGGGGAATAAATGCTGAGCTAAAACATCTACAAGACAATAAAGAGCAAATGATTAAAAGCATTGCTAATATTCTTGAGAATTTTGATGTACTCATTTTTACGGGAGGTGTTTCTAAAGGAAAATTTGATTATTTACCTGAAGTACTTGAAAAATTGAATGTCAAAAAAGAGTTTCACAAAATTCAACAACGTCCTGGCAAACCTTTCTGGTTTGGAACTCATGAGTCTGGAAAGAAAATTTTCGCATTACCTGGAAACCCAGTTTCTTCCTTTGTTTGCACATATATTTATATTCAATATTGGCTTAAAAAATCGTTGGGATTAAAACAAAAAACACTTTTTGCACAATTAAAAAAAGACGTTCATTTTAAACCCAATTTAGTTTATTTTTTAGAGGCGACTCTTGAAAGTAACAAGCAAGGCATTCTAATTGCAAACCCAATAAAAGGTAACGGATCTGGTGATTTTGCCAATCTAACACATACCGATGGATTATTAATTCTGCCCCAAAATAAAAGTATATTCAAAAAGGGGGAGGCTTACCCTTTTGTATGTTTTCGTAGTATTTATTAATTATTTAAAAATAATACTGCAAGCCATTAATAAATAACACGCGTATACCTACCATTAATACTAAAATGGCTGTTATTAATTTAATACTTTTACTTGTAAACTTATTTAAACTCATTCTAACACCTATCTGCCCCCCAATAAATACTGCAATTATAAAGACTGTCGCTTCAATCCATGGAACTTCAAAGGTCCCCTTTGTTATTAAACCTCCAATTCCAGAAATTGAATTTAGCAAAATAAAGAAACTTGCTAAGGCAGCAATTTTCATAGATTTATCCCACTTCATATAATTTAATATCGGTGCTAAAAAAATGCCACCTCCAATTCCAACTAAACCAGAAAGTAATCCTATTCCAGCTCCCAAGAAATACGTAACATAAGATGGGTAATTTTGATTAACCTCTTCAGATTTATTTGTGTGAACAGATTGAAAAATTAAGGCTATAGCAGAAACAATTAAAGCTGCTCCAAGAATTATAAAAAAAATATGCTCTTCTAATTTAAATCGCGCCCCTAAAAAAGCGAACGGAATGCTAGTTAAAACAAACGGAAGAAACTTTTTAAAATCTAAATATCCATTTTTAAAAAATAAATACGAACTGCCAGAAACTACTATTAAATTACATACTAAGGCAGTGCTTCGAATGGCAAAAAAGCTTGTAAAAACTAGCGTTAATATTGCTAAGTAACTTGAACCTCCCCCAAAACCAACTGAAGAGTACAATGTAGCAATCACAAGAAATCCAATTGCCAATAAAAAAAGTTCAGGTATTGTTAAGAGCATATTGTTAAATACTGATTTAACCCTCCAGAAATATTATAAAATAAGGTCTTGGGATATGCTTGTACTAATTTCTTATATGCTAATTGACTTCGTTTTCCCGATTGACAAAGTAAATAAACAGGATTTGAAAAATCTATTTTATCTAAATTTTGATCGATAGTATTTAATGGAATATGTATACTTTTTGCTAAATGAAAATCAGCGTATTCATCATTTGTCCTCAAATCTATTATTTGACTACTATTCGCTATCAACTCTTGAATTTTACTAGCAGAAATCGAAGTTATTACCTCACAAGGGTTAAACCAATTGTATGTTTCTTGCAGTTTAGTTATCAATAAATTTTCAGGTAAAACCTTAAACTTGATCTTTTGATATGTTTGCTCAAGTGCACTGAATATTAGCAATTTTCCAGATAAAACTTCACCAATACCGGTGAGCACTTTAATAGCTTCTAAAGCCTGTAAATTACCAATTATGCCGGGTAGAATCCCCAAAACACCATGCTCATTACAGTTAGGTACTTCATCAAATTTTGGCATATTTGGAAAAAGACAACGATACGTTGGTCCATCTTTATAATTAAAAACACTTACTTGGCCTTCATAGCCATGTAAAGCACCATAAACAAAAGGTTTTTTTAAAATCACACAAGCATCATTTACCAAATAACGGGTCGGAAAATTGTCAGAAGCATCAACAACTATATCATAATCGGCAATTATTTTTAATGCATTTTCTTTAACCAAAAAAGTGTTATAAGTAATTAATTTTGTAGTTGTATTTTGAGCAGTTAACTTTTCTTTAATTACTTCAATTTTTGGTCTCCCAATATCAGATTCTGAATAAATAACCTGACGATGTAAATTACTTTCTGACACTATATCTTGTTCCACAATGCCCAATGTACCCACACCCATTGCATTTAAATAGGTTAAAACAGGAATTCCTAAACCACCTGCTCCAATAACTAATACTTTAGCATCTAAAAGTTGTTGCTGTGCATCAAGTCCGAAACCTTTTAAAATAGTTTGCCTGTTATACCTGCCAGAATTCATTTGATTGAAATTTTTGCTAAAGCCTGTTTATGGTCTTCTACTGAATTGGCGTTAAGAATTACATTTTTATTTTTAGGAAAAACAAGTTTCGTATCGTTATTAATTAAAAATTTTCGTGGACAAGTACCGTTTCCTGCATCTAGATATGCAATTGCTTTTTGAAGCGCCAAAGGTTCCCAAATAGCACAAAGAGGTTCTGGTAAAGGATCTTCAGCATTTGCA
Organism: Flavobacteriaceae bacterium EG-1; assembly: GCF_009649685.1. Lineage (GTDB taxonomy): Bacteria > Bacteroidota > Bacteroidia > Flavobacteriales > Flavobacteriaceae > Aurantibacter_A. Next base: position 219,038 of record NZ_WJPK01000001.1, on the reverse strand, counting down.
AAAGCGGTAGCGTATTTTGTAGGATTACGCGCAGCAATCAATTCTTTTAATGCAGATAAATCCATTAAAGGCAAATCGCAAGCCAAAACCAACCATGCCACCCCTTTATCAATATTGTGAGCTGATAAAATACCATTAAAAGGTCCTCTAAATTTATTTTCATCGGCTATAGTTGCAAAACCAAAGGGCATTTCTTTTTCTTGATCTGCTCGTAAACTAATATAAGTATTCTCACAAACTTCACTTAATAAATTATACAAGTGTTCACGTTGTGGTTTTTTATGATATTCAATAAGTCCTTTATCTGAACCCATTCGGGTACTTTTACCTCCAGATAATACAAGTCCGTTTAATTTAGCGATTAAAGTCATTTTTACCTCCAGTTTTTTGAATCAATTGTATATCAGAGATTTTTATATCATGTGAAAGAGCCTTACACATATCGTAGATGGTTAAGGCAGCTACTGAAACTCCAGTAAGCGCTTCCATCTCCACACCTGTCTGCTCGTTACATTTAACTTGGCAGTCTATTTGTAATGAATTCTCCATTGGGGTGATATCTATCTTTATTTTTGAGAGATTTATTTGGTGGCAAAGCGGAATTAATTCTGAGGTTTTCTTTACAGCCTGAATTCCTGCTATTACGGCAGTTTGAATAATACTGCCTTTATGACTAAGAAAATCTTGTCCAGATAAAGAATTAAAAACATCCGGAGGAAATATAACTTTCCCTGAGGCAATTGCGTTACGTATGCTTGTCTTTTTTTTTGAAACATCTACCATTGATGCATTACCGGCCTCATCTATGTGCGATAGTTCTTTCGACATTTTACATATATTTAATTTATGGCTATGGTATTCAAAGCAAATTCCACCGCTTTTTCTGCATGAATTTTTGTGGTATTAAAAGTAGGAATTGACACATGCTCTGGTTCAATCAACAAGGGAATTTCAGTACAACCCAATATTACTCCTTCCGCTCCTTTTTTTATAGCCTCATATATTATTCGAATATATTGTCCTCTAGAACCGGCATTAATTTTACCTTGAACCAATTCGTCATAAATAACATTATGAATAATTTCTCTATCTGTTTCGTTTGGAATTAGCACTTCAATATTAAATTCTTTAGCAAGAATGTTACTGAAAAAATCTCGCTCCATTGTAAACTTAGTTCCTAACAATAGTACTTTACTTAAACCTTCAGCCTTTATTTTTTCTCCTGTAGCTCTTGCGATATGTATTAAGGGTAAGTCTATTGACTTGGTAATTGCATCGCTGCATAAATGCATAGTGTTAGCACAAATTAACAATACATCTGCTTTTGCATTCTTTAAATTTGTTGCCGCTTCAACCATTTTTACTTCTAGAGCCTCCCAATCATTTATTGCCTGCAAAGCATGAATTTCCGAAAAATCAACCGATTCAATGGTACATTTAGCAGAATGGAAACCTCCAGAAATTTGACGAACTTTCCGATTTATTATTTTATAATACATTTGGGTTGACTCCCAACTCATTCCGCCAATTAATCCTATTTTCTTCATATCTTAATTTTAAGGATGCGCAGAAACCCAAACTGTTTTATTTTTAAACACCTCTTTTTTCCAAATAGGTACAGTTTCTTTTAAAGTATCAATCATATATCTACAAGCTGTAAAGCAAGCATCTCTATGCCCTGATGATGCGCCAATCACTACTACTGGTTCTTCTACTCCTTTACCCCCTATAGCATGGCGAATTACAACTTTATTTAAATTCCATTTATCTATAGCCTGATTTGCAATTTTCTGCATTTCTTTTATCGCCATAACTTTATATGTTTCAAACTCTAGTGATATTACTTCTTCATTATTTGTAAAATCACGAACCGTGCCTACAAACACACAGATGCCTCCGCTTTTAGGGTCTGAAAGCTCTTTATAAACAACATCGACATTTAAAGTTTTAACTATTTCTATAATTGTTTTTTTCATCAGCCTCCACTTACAGGTGGTATTATTGCTATTTCATCTCCATCATTTAAAACAACATCATCCGCCGCATATTCACTATTTACAGCTATTGCAAGTGAAGACAGTTTTGAAAAATCAGGATATTTTTTTGTTAAAAATAATTTTACATCTTCCACTGATTTAGGTAGTGATGAATTTTTTGATAAATCAATACTAGATTTGCCAACTATATCTTTAGCGATGCCGAAAAACAATAATTCCATATAAATTTAAAATAAGGCTCAATTTACTTAAAATTACCGATTTATTTAGTCCTTTTGACCACTTTGGCATTTTCTGGCATACTATAATATTCACTAGAATTTACTTCTTTGCTAATTTTCACATCCTCAAAAAAAACAGTTTTACGAGGTTCGGTTATCATACCATTTTCATTAGCATACCAAGTAATAGAATTTGGTAGTAATAGACCACTTATCTCATTCCAATCATTATAAGAAATCCAATTAAAGTTATCCGATTTTTCACCACTTCTATAGCTCACAGTATACCCTAACCAAGCCATTTGATGGGTTTTAGGATTGTAATACAATCGATATTCATCTTTTGAAGAAACGCCAATTCCATCATCAAATGAAATTGCTATTCCTGGATAACTTTTTCCTTCAAATTCTAAATTTTCAATTTCTGCGTAATTAATTCCTTTGTCTCCTAAAACAAAAGGCATACTATAAAAGTAGAACATCAAATTATGATAAAAAATAGGATCACCTTTATAAGAATCATTTTCATCTAATAACCAAATGTCTTGTCCGTTAAATCCAGTTGTCCAATTGTTAGTTTTAATTTTTTCTTTTCTTGTTCGTAAATCAATCGTATGTATTTCTGGATTATCAGATTTAGGCAAAGTGAAAGTTATAGTTCGATGATTTTTCCATAAATTGATTCCACCATGTGCCTCAAACACCTTCTCTAATGGTTTTATCACATGGCCGACCTCATCTTGTATTAAATTCTTCTTTTCTTCTTTTGTAACCACTTTTTTTGTGCTTTCCTTACATCCAAAAAACAAAAGCACAACTAATACCGATAAAATTTTGTTCATTTTTTCAAATTTAGATTGAATACTCTTGGTCGCACCGTTTTGCTTTTCTTTACTTTTGTTATGATGAGTGAAATTAAACAAATAAGTAGTGTTCAAAATCCTTTAATAAAGAAAATTAATTTATTAAAAGATAAATCTCGTGAACGCAAAAAAACTGGTTTATTTATTCTCGAGGGCTTACGAGAATTACAATTGGCCTTACATGGAAAATACACTATAAAATCATTATTGTTTCTAGAAGATTTAATTGAGATAGAAGCCTTAATTAAAATGTTTAATGGCAATAATAGTCCAGAAATAATTTCAATTTCAAAAGCAGTTTATCAAAAATTAGCCTATCGCGAAACAACTGAAGGAATTATTGCAATAGTTGAGTCTAAAGATCACGATTTAAGTTCTTTAAATATTAAAAATAAAAACCCTTTAATTCTCGTACTTGAATCACCAGAAAAACCAGGAAATATTGGTGCTATGCTACGCACTGCTGATGCCGCAAATATTGATGCAGTAATAATTGCCGACCCTAAAAGTGATTTATATAATCCGAACATTATTCGATCAAGTGTTGGGTGCGTTTTTACAAACAATATCGCCATTGCTAGTTCAAAAGAAGTAATTTCTTTTTTAAAAGAAAACAATATTGAAATTTTTACAGCCTCTTTAGAAGCTTCTAAAAATTACACAACCATAGATTTTACCGGTGCCTCAGCCATTACAATGGGCACCGAATCTACAGGCTTAACTTCTAAATGGATAGACAATTCCGACCAAAACCTAATTATACCCATGAGTGGTCAAATTGACTCCATGAATGTATCGGTATCAGCGGCAATACTTATCTTTGAGGCAAAAAGACAACGGAATTTTATATAAACATTGCTTTCCATCTAAATCTGAAATTTGAACTACTTCTTCTACACAATTGTAACCATTTTGATATTTCAATACGTACTTGAAACAGCATTAAATTATTTGAATGCAAAACATTTTAATGACCCTGTACCAAATGAATTAGCTGATGTTTTTGACGAAGTTGAATATCGAAAATCTCAAGATTACAAACAAACTAATTATAAATTTGGAATTCTAAGTTCCACATTTTCATTATTCTTAACCTTAGCTTTTTTGATTTTTGGTGGTTTTGAGTGGGTAGATCAATTTGCTAGAAACATTAGTGATCAACCAATAATAGTTGCCTTAATATTTTTCGGTGTAATAATGATTGGCAGTTCAATTTTAACTACACCATTCTCGTATTATCAAACATTTGTTATTGAAGAAAAATTTGGATTCAACAAATCCACTCCAAAACTTTTTATCATTGATAAAATTAAAGGTTGGTTAATGCTTATTATTCTCGGTGGAGGTATTTTGGCTATAATTCTTTGGTTTTTTCAATGGGCAGGAGATAATTTCTGGATTTATGCATGGGCTGTAGTAGCAGTGTTTTCAATATTCATGAATTTATTTTATAGTAGATTAATTGTTCCATTATTTAACAAGCAAACACTGCTTGAAGAAGGTGATTTAAAAACTAAAATCACTTCATATGCCGAAAAAGTTGGATTTGAATTGAAAAATATTTTTGTGATTGATGGTTCTAAAAGATCTACTAAAGCAAATGCCTATTTCTCTGGTTTTGGCAATGAAAAGAGAGTAACGCTATACGACACATTAATAAATGACTTAGACGATGATGAAATTGTTGCTGTACTAGCTCATGAGGTTGGACATTACAAAAGAAAACATATCATTTTTAATATGATTGCTTCGCTTTTATTAACTGGTTTAACGTTATTTATACTATCGCTTTTTGTAAACAACCCTGAAGTTTCTTATGCCATTGGTGTATCTCAATTTAGTTTTCATGCTGCATTAATCAGTTTCGGTATTCTATATAGTCCGATATCTGAAATAACGGGTTTAATAATGAATTATCTCTCAAGGAAATTTGAATTTCAAGCAGATGACTTTGCAAAAAACACCTTCAAAAGCCAACCTTTAATTACTTCATTAAAGAAATTATCCAAAAATAGTTTAAGCAACCTCACTCCGCACCCTGCATTTGTATTCTTGCACTATTCTCACCCTCCTTTAGTAGAACGAATTCGAAACCTAAATTCATAATCTAATTTCAAATTACAATTTTACGTTTATCGTATAATACAACTGTAGATATAATTTTTATTGTGTACTATAGAAAATCAACGTATTTTTAATATAGTATGACGCAAACAGCTATAGAACAAGAAAATAAAGAAATTGCCAAGCAATATAAAGAGTTGTTAGGTATCAGTTATCAGACACTTTCTGAAGATGATAAAAAACTGATTCGTTCTGCTTTTGAAGTTGCTGTTGATGGGCATAAAAACCAGCGTAGAAAATCTGGTGAAGCATATGTTTTTCACCCCATTGCTGTTGCCAAAATAGTAGCCTCCGAAATTGGGTTGGACGCAACTTCTATAGCTTCGGCCCTATTGCACGATGTAGTTGAAGATACCGAATACACTCTAGATGACATCGAAAGAATGTTTGGGGAAACAATTGCTCGAATAGTTGATGGGCTAACCAAAATAGCACATCTAAAGAAAGATACAAGCACTTCGCAACAAGCCGAAAACTTTAGAAAAATGTTACTTACCCTAAACGATGATGTTCGGGTAATTATCATAAAAATTGCTGACCGTTACCATAATATGCTCACAATGGATGCTATGCCAGAACACAAACAGGTTCAAATGGCATCTGAGACATTGTATATATATGCCCCGTTAGCACATCGCATTGGATTATATAATATAAAAACAGATTTAGAAGATTTAAGTTTAAAATATACAGAACCTGACGTTTATAAAGATATTGCGAGTAAAATTGAAGAATCAAAAGAAGAGCAACAAGCTTATATTGACGCTTTTTCTGGAATAATTGATGCAACTTTAAAAAAGGAAAAACTCAATTATTACATAAAAGGGCGAATGAAATCTATTTTTTCCATTCGGAGAAAAATGAAAGCTCAAAATGTTAACTTCAATGAGATATATGACAAATTCGCTATTCGAATTATATATAAAGCCGATACCAGGAATGAGAAGTTTATTGCTTGGAAAATTTATTCGATAGTTACAGATCACTTCACTCCTAACCCAGTCCGTTTACGTGATTGGATTTCATCTCCAAAATCTACTGGATATGAGGCTTTACATATCACAGTAATGGGACCAAAGGGGCGTTGGGTAGAAGTTCAAATACGAAGTGAACGCATGCATGAAATTGCCGAAAAAGGTTATGCTGCTCATTTCAAATACAAACACGGAGATCAAAAAGAACAGGGTATAGAAATTTGGTTGAACAAATTACAAGAAGCTCTCGAAAGTTCAAATACTAATGCGGTAGATTTTGTTGAAGAATTTAAACTTAACCTTTACTCAAAAGAAATTTTTGTTTTCACGCCAAAAGGTGAGTTAAAATCATTGCCTAAAGGGGCTACCCCTTTAGATTTTGCATTTAATGTTCATACAGAAGTTGGTTTGAGAACAAGAGGTGCAAAAGTAAATGGAAAACTTGTTCCGCTTAATACTACTTTAAATAGTGGAGATCAAGTCGAAATTATGACCTCTGACCAAGCAAAACCGAACCAAAATTGGTTAGATTATGCAACAACTGCTAGAGCAAGGGCAAAAATAAAATCCTCATTGAGAGAAGAAAAAAAATCTATCTCACTTGAAGGAAAAGAGACGTTACGTAGAAAACTAAAGTCTCAAAAAATAAAATTGAATGAAGACTCTATAAACAAAATGGTTGCTCATTTTAAATTGAGTACGAGTCTAGATTTATTTTATCGTATAGGTATTGGTGTTATTGATAATCAAATGATTAAAGATTTCGCATCATCATACAACAATGCCTTTATAAGTTTCTTCAAAAATAAAATGCGAAGAAATCCAGTACAAGAAAATATTGATAAAGAAGAAATTACTTCGAAATATGACATGTTGGTTTTTGGTAAGGAAGAGGAAAAATTGGAATATACCTTATCAAAATGCTGTAACCCTATTCCAGGTGACAATGTTTTTGGATTTATAAGTGTTAATGAAGGAATTAAAGTACACAACAAAAATTGTCCTAATGCCATTTCGTTACAAGCACATTATGCATACCGTATTATTAGTGCGAGATGGATTGATTCTTCTCAGGAAGAATTCAAAGCTGTCATACAATTAACTGGTATAGACAATCTTGGACTTGTTAGCGAGATTACTGAAGTTATCTCAGATAATTTACACGTAAACATGCGGAATATAAATTTTAGTACGGATGGTGGAACCTTTACAGGAAAAATAACAGTTGTGGTTAAAAACAAAGCCATGATTAAAATTCTCACAGAAAAATTGAAAGATATTAACGGCATTGATAAGGTGCGAAGGCTATAATTTTAAGTAAACACTATAATTTATACCCTTATACGTTGAAAACTTTCATATGTTCTCTCTAATCTATATTGAAATATAGCCGTACATTTACATCTTTGGCGGTATTTGTACTATTATGGCGAAAAATAAAAATCAAGAAATAGTTAAAAGTGTATTTACCTCTTTTCTAGGGGAAAACGGACATAGAAAAACACCCGAAAGGTACGCTATACTACAAGAAATTTATGAAAGCGAAGATCATTTCGACATTGAATCTTTGTATATTAAAATGAAGAATAAAAATTATAGGGTAAGTCGCGCAACACTCTATAACACTATTGAACTTTTACTCGAGTGTAAATTGGTGAGAAAACATCAATTCGGTAAAAATCAAGCTCAGTATGAAAAATCGTATTTTGATAGACAACATGATCATGTTATCTTAACAGATACAGGTGAAGTAATGGAATTTTGCGATCCAAGAATACAATCCATAAAAAAAACAATAGAAGAAGTTTTTGATATAAAAATCAACAATCACTCGCTCTATTTTTATGGTACAAAAAATAAAGAAAAATCCACTAACCAATAATTGCATATAATACATGGCGGTAGATCTACTGTTAGGCCTCCAATGGGGCGACGAAGGAAAAGGAAAAATTGTTGACGTACTCACAAAAAATTATGATATCATTGCTAGATTTCAAGGTGGCCCTAATGCAGGACACACTTTAGAATTTGATGGTATAAAACATGTATTACATACTATTCCATCTGGAATTTTTCATGACAATGCAGTTAATATCGTAGGTAATGGTGTTGTTATTGATCCTGTAATATTTAAGAAGGAACTTGAAAACTTAAAAAAGTTTAATCTAGATATAGCGTCAAAACTATTTATTTCAAGAAAGGCACATTTAATTTTACCTACACATCGTTTACTTGATGCTGCTTCTGAAGCTTCAAAAGGTAAAGCCAAGATTGGTTCAACCTTAAAGGGTATTGGGCCAACCTATATGGACAAAACAGGTAGGAATGGAATGCGCGTTGGAGATTTAGAATTAGAGAACTGGAAAGATAAGTATAGAGCCTTAGCCGATAAGCATGAAAGTATGATAGACTATTATGATGTTGATCTAGAATACAACCTAAAAGAATTAGAATTAGAATTTTGTGAAGGTGTTGAGGAACTAAAAAAATTAACTTTTATTGATAGTGAAGAATATTTACACCAAGCGCAACGGGAAGGAAAAAAAATATTAGCTGAAGGAGCTCAAGGCTCTCTTCTCGATATTGATTTTGGTACTTATCCATTTGTTACTTCATCAAATACAACTGCTGCTGGTGCTTGTACTGGTTTAGGTGTACCACCAAACAAAATTGGTAAAGTATTTGGAATCTTTAAAGCATACGCTACAAGAGTAGGTAGTGGACCTTTCCCTACTGAACTTTTTGATGAAGATGGAAAAACTATGGCAAGAGTTGGGAATGAATTTGGTGCAACTACTGGACGACCAAGACGTTGTGGTTGGCTAGATTTAGTTGCTTTAAAGTATGCTGTTCAAGTTAATGGTGTTACTGACTTAATGATGATGAAAGGTGATGTTTTAAGCGGATTTAAAACATTAAAAATTTGCACCTCTTATAATTATCAAGGAAAGGAAATATCTCATTTACCTTATAATATTGAGCCCGAAAATGTAACTCCAATTTATACAGAAGTTGAAGGTTGGGAAGATGACTTAACTAAAATGAGTTCTGATGAAGAATTACCAAACGCTCTTAATTCTTATATCTCATTTCTAGAAAAAGAATTGGAAGTGCCAATTAAAATAGTTTCTGTTGGTCCGGATAGGACGCAAACAATTCACAGATAAAAACACTATTCAGTTTTATAAAACAAAAGCCCTTTATTGCTAAAATAAAGGGCTTTTGAATTTTTCTGCTGTATTAATCACTTATCCTCATCTATCTTAATTGGTAAAAACTGTATGCAACAAAAAACTACTAAAATTGATTTATTAAATAGTTGATTAAATCGGTAGTTGTAACGATACCACTTAATTCTCCATTATCAATTACTGGTATCGCATGAAACTCCTTTTTAGCTAATATTTGAGCTACTTCTTTAATTGTCGTTGTTGATGCGACACTAATTAAATTTTTGGCCATTACTTGTTCTATTGTGAACATATTATAAACTATTGTTTCTACTGAATCGTCTTCTTCATCTACGGCATCTGCAAAACTTATTCGTAGTAAATCCGTTAAACTTAACATGCCTATCACCTCTTTACCAGATATCACGGGAATATGTCTAATCTTATTCTTTTTAAAAAGGAGTTCGGCAGTATCTAAATTATCACTTGTATTTAGAGTAATGACGTTCTTTGTCATAATTTCAGAAATTGGTGTTCGCTTTTTCATCGTTTTACAATTTTAAATTCAAATTAAAATTACAAACTTAAAGGCACCATATTCATGATATTAGTCAGGATAATTAAAAAGAGTAAATTAACTTCAAAAAAAAAGCGGAGCTAAATAGCTCCGCTAAAAATATAAAATATTATAATTTATCTAGCCACATTTACAGCACGAGTTTCACGAATAACTGTCACCTTAACTTGACCAGGATAAGTCATATCTGTTTGTATTTTCTGCGAAATTTCAAAAGATAATTGCGACGCTTTGTCATCAGTTACCTTTTCACTTTCAACTATTACACGAAGCTCTCTTCCGGCTTGTATGGCATATGCCTTTTGCACACCTGCAAAACCAAAAGCCACTTCTTCTAAATCTTTTAAACGTTGTATATATGAATCTAATACTTGTCTTCTAGCTCCAGGTCTAGCTCCACTTATGGCATCACACACTTGTACAATCGGCGAAATTAAATTTTTCATTTCAATCTCGTCGTGGTGCGCACCAATTGCATTACAGACATCCGCTTTTTCTCCATACTTCTCTGCCCATTGCATACCTAGAATTGCGTGAGGTGTTTCAATTTCAGATTCAGTATTTGGAACTTTACCTATATCATGCAATAGCCCTGCTCGTTTTGCGATTTTTGGATTAAGTCCTAATTCGGCCGCCATAATACCACATAATTTAGAAACCTCTCTTGAGTGTTGTAGCAAATTTTGACCATAAGATGAACGATACTTCATTCTGCCCACGGCACGTACTAATTCTGGATGTAATCCGTGAATACCTAAATCTATAATGGCTCGTTTTCCAACTTCCACAATTTCTTGTTCAATTTGCTTTTCAGTCTTTTTTACTATTTCTTCAATTCTTGCAGGGTGTATCCTTCCATCGGTAACCAATTTGTGTAATGATAAACGAGCTACTTCTCTTCGTACGGAATCGAAACAGGAAAGAATTATTGCCTCTGGGGTATCATCCACAATAATTTCAACACCAGTTGCAGATTCTAATGCTCTAATATTACGACCTTCTCTACCAATAATTCGGCCCTTTACATCGTCTGATTCAATATTAAAAACTGAAACACAATTTTCTACTGCTTCTTCAGTGCCCACTCTTTGTATTGTATTAATAACAATTTTTCTTGCTTCCTGTTGGGCCGTCAGTTTAGCCTCTTCAACAGTAGTTTGAATAAAAGCCATTGCCTCAGTTTTTGCAGTTTCTTTTAACGATTCCATCAACTGTCCTTTAGCATCTTCAGCCGACAATCCGGATATAACCTCTAATTGTTGTACTTTACTCTTATGCAATTTTTCTAACTCAGATTGTTTCTTAGTTAAAAAATCATTCTTATGTTCAACTTCTTTTATTTTATGTCCTAGTTGATCATTCAATTTTTTATTCTTGGCTAGTTCACTGCTAATTTGAGATTCTTTATCTCGAGTGCGCTTCTCAGCTTCATTGATTTTCTTATCCTTATTATTAATAACTTTTTCATGTTCCGCCTTTAATTCAAGAAATTTTTCCTTTGCTTGAAAAATCTTATCCTTTTTAATACTTTCAGCTTCTAATTTTGCATCCTTTATAATGCTATTTGCATCATTCTTCGCATTTGCAATAGTCTTGGAAGCTTTACCTTTCTCCATAAACTTTGCAATTAAAAAACCTATTACTAGGCCTACAACGGCCGCAACCGCTATTGTGATATTATCCATATTATTAGATTTAAATATAGCTTTAGAATTTTCTAAAGTTTCAATTCTGATACGCGACCTCTTAGTCGCATTAGCAAAACCTTAAGTCTTGCATAAAAAAAAGCCCACATTGGAGAAGTTTTGTACAAACTCCAGTAAACAGGTTTAGGGCTACCAAGCTGATCAAGAATCCTTATACAAGTAAGGCCTGCTTTTACAACTTAAACTCACCCTTTTTAAACTAAATTAATGTTGAGTTTGTCAAAAGATATTACCAATGTGGGCAGTAACTAATGTATTTTAAAGAACGTATTTATTTTAAACCAAGCTTTGAACTTACCAAATCATCAAGAGAAGATAAACGACTCATAGCCTCCTCAATTCCTGATGAACTATCAATTCCACGCTGTTCAATTTTTGAAGCAAATTGTAGTGCGCACATGGCTAACACATCTTGCTTGTCTCGAACGGCATAGTTTTGTTCAAACTTTTTTGCCAACTGTTCAATATTTTTGGCGGCTTTACGTAGACCTTCTTCCTGACTAGGGTCAATAGTTAGAGGGTATACTCTGTCTGCTATCGAAAGCTTTATTTTTAGCTTTTCCGCCATTAATATATTAACTATTTATTATTCAGCTAGTTGGGCAATACAATGATCCAATTCTCGAATCAATGAATTTATCTTAAGCTTAGCTTCTGTTTTATTTGTATTACTGCCTAGCATTGAGTTTGCTAACACCAGCGATTTGTACTTCTCTTCCCATTCAGAAACAGAGTTTTGCACACTTTGGTGGTTATTCTTAATGGAGTTTAGCTCATGTTCCAATTTACTATTTGCCTGATTTAATAGCTCTAGTTTATGTAACAATTTACTTATCTTATTCTCCAGTGAGTCAACAATTTTAACCAATTCGCTCATTTACTAAACTCAATGCGTTATACACAAAGTTAACATACATCTTACAATTTAGCAATGCTTTTTATAAAATTTCTTAAAGTAATACTTTAACTAGGCAACAGGATAAGGTATTTTTCGTTAAAAAGATGGGCGAAAATATATTTTAAACGACTTTTTTTGGAAGTCGATGTGTTTAATTACCTTCGCCTTACCTTGATCTTAATTATGAAAAAAGCCACATTCGGTTTACTATTACTACTGTGTACCGTAGTTTATACGCAAGATAATTACCCCAAGGATGCCTTTAGGTCTCCTATGGACATACCGTTAATACTGGCCGGTTCATTTGGCGAACTTAGGTCCAACCATTTTCATTCAGGTATAGATATTAAAACCCAACAACGACAAGGTTTACCCATACATGCTATTGGTGATGGAACAGTTACCCGTATAAAAATAGCGCATTGGGGGTATGGTAAAGTAATTTATATAGCCCACCCCAATGGATATACTTCGGTTTACGGCCACTTGCAAAAATTTTCACCGGAAATAGAAGATTATATAAAAAAAGTACAGTACAAGAAAAGATCATACGAAGTTGAAATTTTTCCTGATTTTGGAGAAGTGAAAGTTGATATAGGCCAAATTATTGCATACAGTGGTAACACAGGAAGCTCATCTGGGCCTCATTTACACTTTGAAATTAGAAGTAGCATCAGTGAAAAACCTACTAATCCACTCTTATACGGCTTAGAAGTATTAGATGCTACCAATCCAAGTTTGGTTAAACTATTTGGGTATCCTTTATCTGAAGATGCTCAAATAAACAACGGTAGTACAAGAACAGCTATAAACTTCAAAAGACAAAAAGATGGCACCTTTAAAGCAGATGATGTTACAGCAATTGGAACAATTGGATTTGGAATGGTGGCTTTTGATCGCCAAGATTTAGCTGCCAATAAAAATGGCATTTACTCTGCTACCCAGACAATTAATGGCAAAGTGTTTTCAGAATACATATTTGAAACTTTTTCATTCTTGGAAACTAGATATATAAATACTTTAATTGATTATGATTATTACGGTAAATACAGACAGAAAATTCAAAAACTGTTTAAGACATCAAGTAATAAGTTAAGTATATACAGTCAATTATATAATAACGGTAAAATTGAAATTAAAGAAGGATTAGATTATAATGTTGAAATTTTACTTCGTGACTTTGAAGGCAATAAAGTGAAAGCAATTATTCCGGTACATGGAAAAAGAGAAGTGCTAAAGAATATTCATGAAACCGAAAAAACAGAAAATTTCATCATCGCTAAAAAACCAAATAATTATGATCTTGGTGCAGCAAATGTATATTTTCCATCAAATACATTCTATGATAATTTCTACATAGACCTAAAGAAAGGTAAAGACACTGTTACTATTCATAATAGTCGAGTTGCTGCACATAGAAATTTTACCATAACATTTGATGTATCTAAATATTCTAAAGAAGAACGCAAACAATTGTTTATTGCTCGTTTAGGAAAAAACAACAAACCTAGTTATTCGTCTACTTACAAAAGAGGCGAAACATTTACCACCCGTACTAGGAATTTGGGCACCTATACATTAGCCAAAGATACTATTGCACCAAAAATAAAAGCATCAAATTTTAAAGAAAAGCAATGGTTAAATAATTACAGCTATCTTAGATTGAGAATTTCTGATGACCTCAGTGGCATCGACAGTTACTCAGCAACTTTAAACGGAGAATGGATATTAATGGAGTACGAACCTAAAAAGAACACCATTACTTATAATTTCGATGATAAAATTCTCGATAAAAAAGATTGTACATTAAAAGTTGAGGTAACTGATAATGTTGGGAATACGGCAACCTTCACAAGCACATTTTATAGAAAATAAAAAGGTTTGAAGTGTCTAAAAACCATTTTAATAGTACTTCTCCTTTTCCAGTCACTAAATATGATTGGACAAACAGCATCAATTACTGGTGTTGTACTTGACGAAAACAATCAACCTATAGCCAAAGCAAATATTAAATTCTCAGGTGGTGGAACGTTTACCGATGAAAATGGATTCTACCTACTTAAGATTATAGCCGAACAAGAAACAACAATTACTTTTTCATTTTTAGGATTAAAGAATATAGTTGTCGAAAACCTCATACTTAACACCAACGAAATATTTGAGTTCAACCCCATAATGAAAGTAGATGTAATTCAAGTAGATGGGGTGACAGTTACTCCTACTGGTGAAAAAAATGTAGAAGGAGTAACTACTGTTCCCCCAGTACTGGTTCGTAAAATTCCTGGTGCAAATGCGGGTGTTGAAAATATTCTTAAACTACTGCCAGGAGTTTCTTCTAATAATGAACTTAGTACACAATACGCAGTGCGAGGTGGAAATTATGATGAAAATTTAGTTTACATAAACGAAATAGAAGTGTATCGTCCATTTTTAATTCGAGCAGCACAGCAGGAAGGCTTGAGCTTTGTGAATAGCAACCTTACTCAAAATGTAAAATTTTCTCCAGGTGGTTTTCAAGCAAAATATGGTGATAAGCTATCTTCTGTTTTAGATATCACATATAAGAATCCAACAACCTTTGAAACACAAATAGACCTTAGTTTTTTAGGAACAAGTGCATCTGTAGAATCGCTATCTAAAAACAAAAAATTTGGTACAATAACTGGTTTGCGCTATAGAAATAATAGTCTGTTAGTTAATAGTCAAGAAACCGAATCTAACTTCAATCCAGTTTTTGTGGATTTACAAAGTTTTTCGAATTATCGTTTTTCAAATAAATTTGAATTAGGATTTTTAGGAAACATATCGGTAAACGACTACCAAAACGAACCTTTAAATAGAGAAACTAATTTTGGTACTTTAAATCAGCCAAGAAGACTAACAGTACTTTATCAAGGAAATGAAAAAAGTAGATATAGCACTCTATTTGGGGCATTAAAAGGTACTTATCATTTAAATGAAAATGTAGACCTTAAATTAATATCATCTATTTACCATACAACTGAAGAAGAATATTCCGATATTATTTCCACTTATAAATTAGGAGGTATTGAAGCTGATCAAGACGAAACCTTTTTAGGTGACCCTATCGCAGCTAGTGGACTTGCTTCACAATTTAATAGAACTAGAAACGATTTAGATGCTTTAATCTTTAATTTTCAACACAAAGGTACTTATAGAAAAGACGAGACTAAATTAGAATGGGGCGCAAAATTTACCCATGAAGATATTCGAGATCAATTAAGAGAATCAGAATTTATCGATTCGGTTGGTTTTAGTATTCGTCCTCCAGTATCTGATTTTTCTAACAACGAACCTTATGAACCATTTAATGATGAATTAGCACCATATACTAACTTAAATGCCACTAATTTTGTAAAAACTAATCGGTTTTCGGCCTTTGCACAAATTAGTAAGAGAGATCAATGGGGTACAACGGATATTTATTATAATTTAGGTTTTCGTGGGCAACTATGGACGGTTAGTGGAACAGACGTACCGAAGGTACAGCAAAGTGTACTTAGCCCAAGAGCACAATTTGCTGTTAAACCTAATTGGTATAGCGATATTATTTTTAGAATTTCAGGAGGACTCTATCATCAACCGCCATTTTATCGTGAATTGCGAGATAATACAGGAACTATTAATTCTGATGTAAAGGCTCAAAATGCTATTCATATAGTATTAGGCACCGAGTATAGTTTTTTACTTTGGGAGCGACCATTTAATCTTACAGGCGAACTGTATTATAAAGACCTTAATAACGTAAACACGTATACATTAGATGATGTACGAATACGCTACAGCGCAAATAATAATGCTATCGGCTACGCATACGGTGCAGAATTAAGAATGAATGGGGCGTTTGTGCCAGGCACAGAATCTTGGGTAAGTATTGGATACTTGCAAACAAAAGAAAATTTAGATTCGAAAGGATTTATTTCTAGACCAACTGATCAACGTCTAAAAGTTGGACTTTTATTTCAAGATTATATTCCAAACATACCTAATTTAAGAATGTATTTAAACTTAGTTTACAACACTGGAGTACCAGGTGGTTCACCGAGTTATGCCGACCCTTACATTTTTCAGAATAGATTAACTGATTACAAACGTGCAGATTTAGGAATTTCATATATTTTTGTAGATGCTGATAAGAACTATCCGAGTAAACACTGGTTAAATACATTTAAAGACCTAAGTATCGGTATTGAAATTTTCAATATGTTCAACAATCAAAATTCTATTACCAATACTTGGGTACGAGATATTGATAGCAAAATTGAATATGCTATTCCAAATTATATGACAAGTAGAGTATTAAATTTAAGATTGAAAATGCGTTTATAAAATATACATCAAAAGAGGTTTCATGAAAAATTTAATACTACCGTTTTTGTTAATGGTAACTTTTGTACTAAGTGCACAAAAGAATATTTATGAGAACACAAGGTTTGACGAATTGGCAGCCGAACAGCAAACGCTAGCCATATTACCATTTCTAACAAATCTTGATTTGGATGAAAAACTATCTAAACAAGAGTTGAAAGCCTTAGAAGAAAGAGAAGGCTACGCCGTGCAAAATGCTTTAGAAACCTATTTTTCTAAAAGGAAGAAAAAGAAAAAATTTGTTGTTGAATTTCAAAATACAAAAGATACTAAAGCCATATTAACCCAGAATGAAATCAACTATGAAAATATAGATATTTATACCACAAAACAGATTGCAGAGATTTTAGGTGTTGATGGTGTAATAAGTGGTAATATTGACCTAACAATTTTGTTATCGGAAGGTATTCCTACAGATTTTAGTATTCTTGACTATTTTTCAGGAGCATCAGATTATGGAAGAATTGGCATAAAAATAAGCGATGGTAAAACCGGGAAATTACTGTGGAAATACGAAAAGAAAATCAACAAAAAAACAGGTAAAAACACCAATGATTTAATTGATCAAATGATGAAACAGGCAGCCCGCAAATTTCCTTATGATCGAGAACGAAAAAAAGAACGAAAAAAGAGAGAAGACGCAAACAAATAAACTCATTTGCTACTTTTCAATAAGTTCCTTTAAAACAGAAACCGTATAATCCAATTCTTCTTGAGTATTATATATCGAAAATGAAAAGCGTAATGATGGCTTTTCTAAATCCTCATCAGATAGCACTTCGCTCAAAACATGAGAGCTCAAATTACTACCGGACTGACAGGCACTACCTTTTGAACAAGCAATACCCTTCACATCTAAATTAAACAGTAGCATTAATGCTTTTTCTGGCGTAACAGGTAAATTTACATTAACAAGGGTATAGGTACTTTTAGAACTATCCGCAGAATGACCATTAAATTTTACACCTGGTATTTCATCCTTCAATTTTTTGATGAAATAGTTTTTTAATGATAAAACTTTCGCACTTTCATTTTCTAAATTATTATAAGACTGAATAAAAGCTTCTTCTAAACCAATAATATTATGATATGATTCTGTTCCTGCTCTAAAACCACGTTCTTGAGAACCACCGGAAATCATAGGTTTCAAACCACTGTTTCTACGTAAATATGCAAATCCAACTCCTTTTGGCCCATGAAATTTATGTGCTGCCGCAGTCATAAAATCAATTGGGGTTTTTTGCACATCCCATAAATAATGGCCTATAGACTGCACCGTATCTGAATGAAAAAGAGCATCATTTTCTTTACATATAGCACAAACTAAGTCAATGTTAATTTTATTTCCTATTTCATTATTTACATGCATCAGACTTACCAATTTCTTAGTTTCGTCTTGCTGTAATAATGCTTTTAAATGTTCTAAATTTGGATTTCCATATTGATCTAAATCTAAATAATGTAGCTTTATCTTTCCTTCTTGTTCTAAATCTTCAGCCGTATGTAAAACGGCATGATGCTCAATTTTAGTGGTGATTATTGTTTTTACTCCTAAATCTCGTACAGCACAGCGCAAAATCATGTTATCAGCCTCTGTACCGCCAGAAGTAAAGATAATCTCAGATGGATGCGCATTTAAATACTTGGCAATTGTTTTCCTCGCAGTTTCTATGGCGGTTTTGGCAGTTCTTCCAAAACTATGAGTGGATGAAGGGTTGCCATAACACTCAATTAGTGCTTTTTGCATTTTTTCGATTACAATAGGTCTTATGCAAGTAGTTGCGGCATTATCTAAATAAACATTCTCCATTTGTATTCTCTCCTAATTTAATCTTGCAAAAATAATTTAATTAACGTTAATTTCTCCCCAATATGCGTTAAAACAAAGCTAGAAGTTCATTAAATTTGATGTATGCAAAAAACCTTTTTTATTGGCCTGATTCTACTTTTTTTCTCATGTGATGATGGAGATTTGACAATTGAAACTATAGACTTTGATAGCGTAGATATGCAGAATTGTGACACTGCTGATATAAACACAACTGTATTTTTTAAAATAAATGGGGATGAAACACTAATATTGGAATTACAGAGTGGCCTATTGTTAAATGAAGTTTCTACCACCGAAATTGAAAGTGAGATTGGTTCTGGATCCCAACTTACCTACCGCGTGTTTTCTGATGATGTTACTAGTACATATTTCTGCTCGGAAATACCAACTACTGAACCCACAGTATTAAGTGAAATAACAGCTGAAAAAGGTACACTATTCATAAATACAACAGCTGTAGAAGAAGACTCCTTATCATTTTTACATACCATTACACTATCTGAGGTGACTTTTGAAACAGACGATGATTCTCGTCTTACCGATTTAACAATCAATAATTTTGGGGAAGTAACCACAACAATTTCGGAGTAATTCTTTAAATATTTTGATAAACATATACTTCGGTAGCTCCTGTACCATACCTTTTATATTCAGCATCGTAATATTTTATATTCTCGTATCTTCTAAAAAGTGTATATAGTTCTTGTTTTAGAACACCCTCTCCTACCCCATGTATAAATACAATTTTTTGAATACGTTTGCTAATTGCAAACTCTAATTGTCGCTTTGCTGTTTCTAATTGTATGTTTAACATGTCAAAATTAGACATATTTTTTGGTGATTTCACTAACTGATTTATGTGTAGGTCTACTTCCATTTTAGGAGCATTCCTTTCCTTTTTACTGACTATTTTATTTTTTCTTTTTTTTGGTAATTCCTTCTCCGCTTTTGCTTGATAAATTTCTGATTTACTAACACTAAAATCATCTGAAGATTTAACTTCTATCAATTCCCAAGCCTCAAAACACATTTCAAATCCTTCATTAGTTTCAATACAAATCTCATCATTATTAATTGAAATTACTCTTCCCTTGATAGTATCATCCAATACTTCAACCTTATCACCTAATTGAAAAACAGTCATGCTTTTAGTATATTTTCCCAAAAATAATGCTAATTTTCAGCATGCAATTAATGTTAAGATGAAAATACCCTTAGTGCCGCTTTTAGTTTCTATTGAAGATTTTATGCTTCCATGTATGAACAAAAAACTATTTGGTATTGATTGTCCTGGTTGTGGCATGCAACGCGCTGCCGTTCATTTAATTAAAGGAGAATTTGGAGCTGCATTTGAGATGTATCCTGCTATTTACGGACTCGTGGCTCTTGTTTTTTTCGTCCTTTTTACTCAATTCGTAAAATTTCGATTCCAAACTCAGATAAAAATTGCGCTAGGAATTATTACTGGAGCGACTATAATTATAAACTATATATTAAAAATGAATAACCTAATCCACTAAAAATTATGGAACAACAAAAACTACCTAATGCTACGCTAATTCTTGTATTCGGAATACTTTCAATAGTCACCTGCTGTTGTTATGGGGTGCTCGGCCTTATCTTTGGAATTATAGCTGTTGTAATGGCGAATAAGGCAACCGCACTGTATAATGTAAATCCAGAAATGTATACAGATTATGGAAATGTAAAAACGGGTAAAATTTTAGCATATATAGGTATTGCCCTTAGTGCAATTTACTTACTCATGTCTGTATGGGCTATATCTACTTTTGGTCTTGATGCTTTACAAGATCAAGAATTAATGCAAGAAAAGATTGAAGAAATGCTTGGAGAATAAATTATTATAGTAGAACAAAATAAAACTAGTATTTAATACAAATTAAACCTGCCTTGATTAAAATTTTAAGGCAGGTTTAATTTTATCTACTTTTCAAAAGATTGCAGTGTATTTTTTATAATAGACACACAATCTAACAACTGCTCTTTATTCATAA
The DNA here is from genome assembly GCF_009649685.1 of Flavobacteriaceae bacterium EG-1. Taxonomy (GTDB): domain Bacteria; phylum Bacteroidota; class Bacteroidia; order Flavobacteriales; family Flavobacteriaceae; genus Aurantibacter_A. The sequence goes on along the minus strand of NZ_WJPK01000001.1, from coordinate 198,273 downwards.
CCAAGGGTGGTGCAAATCTTATAATATTACCATGAGTTGGTTTGGCGAGCAAACCATTATTTTTTAATGCCATACATATTTCCCAAGCAGTAGAACTATCTTCTGTATCATTAATTAAAATAGCATTAAGCAAACCCTTTCCTCTTACCTTTTTTACAATTGTAGAATTTGCAATATATGCATTCATTTCTGTTCTAAACAACTCACCTAATTCTAATGCATTCTGGGCCAAATGCTCATCTTTAACAACTTTTAATGCTGCCATTGCAACAGCGGCCGCAATGGGGTTACCTCCAAAAGTACTTCCATGATTTCCTGGGTGAATTACTTCCATTACCTCGTTATTTGCTAACACGGCTGATACGGGATATACTCCTCCAGATAATGCTTTACCTAAGATCAATATATCGGGGGTTACATTTTCATGATCAACCGCCAACATCTTACCTGTTCTAGCAATACCTGTTTGCACCTCATCTGCTATAAAAAGAACATTGTGTTTTTCACATAATGCCTTAGCTTTGGTTAAGTAGTTTTCTGATGGCACGTACACCCCAGCCTCTCCTTGTATAGGCTCCACTAAAAATCCAGCTATATTAGAATTGCTTTCCAAAGTAGTTTGCAATGCCTTAAGATTATTATACTCAATTTTAATAAATCCATCAGTAAAAGGGCCAAAATTTTCACGAGCTACCGGGTCATTGGAAAATGAAATAATTGTTGTTGTTCGCCCATGAAAGTTATTTTCACAAACAATAATTTGTGCTTCATTTGCAACAATTCCCTTTTTTTCATAGGCCCATTTTCGGCAAACTTTTAAAGCCGTTTCAACAGCTTCCGCTCCCGTATTCATTGGCAACAACTTATCAAATCCAAATAACTGACAAGCGTACTCCTCGTACTGCCCAAGCATATCATTATGAAATGCTCTAGATGTTAATGTCAACTTTTTTGATTGACTTATTAAGGCATCCACAATTTTTGGATGACAATGTCCTTGATTAATTGCAGAATAGGCCGAAAGAAAGTCATAATATTTTCTATCCTCCAAATCCCAAACAAATACTCCTTCTCCCCTATTTAAGACAACTGGTAAGGGGTGATAATTGTGTGCTCCATACTTTTTTTCCAATGCAATAGCATCGGTAGAAGACATTTTTTCTAAAATTGACATGATGTAAATTACTTTAATATAAAACTTCAGTAATTCCTTCTATACCTTTTTCCTTTCGAAGATTCGAAAATTCAGCGTAGGAGAGAAATCATCCTTGTAGAGCCCCAAAACTAATAAATCTTATTGAATTCCTTTTATTTTAACCTTAAAATTCTATTGAACCCTAGTTGCTCATTAATATTTATTTTACATAAAAAGTGACTTATTTAAATATTTCGTGTCGTAATAATAGACACTAACCATTTTTTATCACTGTATGGAATTTTTACAAAATACTTTAGACAGCTTATCTAATTCTATTGGAAGCTACCTACCTAATACTTTAGCAGCATTAGCCATCTTAATTATTGGGTGGATTGTCGCTGGATTTCTAAAAAGATTAATCACAAGACTTATTAAACGAACAAAAGTTGATGATAAATTAGGTACCGACAAAATTACCTTATCAAAATTTATAGGAAAACTTCTTTATTTCCTTATCATGATTTTTGTATTCATGCTTGTATTGGAAAAACTTGGCATGACAAATGTCTTAGACCCCGTAAAGAATTTGTTAAATAGCTTTTTAACTTTCATTCCAAATATTATTGGAGCTGGTTTAGTAGCATATATAGGATATATGTTAGCAACAATAGTCTCAGAATTAGTAGGACTATCTGGTGATACTATTCAAAAATTTGTTCCGAAATTAAAATTGCCTGAAAATATGAACTTGGTTGCTATACTTAAAAAAGTAGTTTTCATATTTATATTCATTCCACTCCTTATCGCAGCATTGAATATTCTTAATATGGAGGCTATTTCGCTACCTGCAACCAACATGTTAGAACAGTTTTTCGCAGCTATACCTAAAATTCTCGTAGCCGTAGTTATTATCATATTCTTTGCAGTTGGTGGAAGGTTTGTTACCCAACTCTTAAAAGACCTTTTAAACACTTTAAAGTTAGATCAATTATTAAAGAATATTAATCTTGGTAGCATATCAGAAAAAATTCATGTCTCTAATGTAATAGGTGATATTTGCTTCTTTTTTATAATGGTCTTCGGAATTATGACGGCAATTGAGAAGCTCGAATTTGTAAGACTTACAGAAATATTAAACACTGTAATTAATATCTCTGGAAATATTTTATTTGGATTGATAATTCTTATTATCGGTAATTGGGTTTCAACAATAGCACAAAATAGCATTGCTAAAACTAACGATAATAAGTTTATTGCTTCAATTGCACGAATATGCGTGTTAGCAATATTTTTAGCTATGGGACTACAAACTATGGGTATTGGAGATGACATAATTAATATGACCTTTGGAATAACCCTTGGTACAGTTGCAGTAACTATTGCGCTTTCTTTTGGACTAGGTGGTAGAGAAGCTGCAGGCAAACAAATGGGAAGAATATTAGAAAAATTCAATTCACAGAAATAAAATTATAAGATTAGTTTGGTTAGGTTGTTTGTATGAGAAGGGTTCGTCGTAAGATGAGCCTTTTTCTTTTAAATTCACACATCTATTTCTACTTAAATATTAGTTTTAACTTTTTTTAATAGTATCACTTTAAAATTTAGCTATTAGAGAACTATACTATTCTTATTTTTGACCCATGCGAAAAAAGAAAAGACGTCAGGTTTTTGAAAATGTCGAAGTTGTAGATGCCGGAGCTAAAGGTAAAACTATTGGAAAAGCCCCAGATGGTAGAGTTATATTCCTTACCAACACAGTACCTGGTGATATTGTTGATGTACAAACCACCAAAAAACGAAAGTCTTATTTTGAAGGTATAGCAACTAATTTTCATGCACTTTCAGATAAAAGAGTCGAACCTGTTTGTCAACACTTCGGAGTTTGTGGAGGCTGTAAATGGCAAGATATGGGCTATGAACATCAACTGTTTTACAAACAGAAAGAAGTAGAAAACAATCTAAAACGAATAGGCCATTTGCAATTGCCTGAAGTAACCCCTATTCTTGGTTCAAAGGAACAATATTTTTATAGAAACAAAATGGAATTTTCATTTTCTGATAGTCGATGGTTAACCTTAGAGGAATTACAGTCGGATACTATATTTGAAAATAAAAATGCTCTAGGTTTTCATATTCCTGGAATGTGGGATAAAATTCTAAATATTAAAAAATGTCATTTACAAGCCGACCCTTCGAATGCCATTAGAAATGAAATTAGAGACTTTTCAGAAAAAAATGAACTGACTTTTTTTAACCCTAGAAATCAGCATGGACTGCTACGTACCTTAATGATTCGTACTACTTCTACTGGAGAAATTATGGTATTGATTCAGTTTTATGAAGACGACAAAGAAAAGAGAGAATTATTATTAAACCATGTAAGTAAGACTTTTAACACTATTACTTCACTCCAATATGTTATTAATAAAAAGCAAAATGATACCATTTACGATCAAGAAATAGTTTGCTTTGCTGGTAACGACCATATTTTTGAAGAAATGGAGGGATTAAAATTTAAGATAAATGCTAAATCGTTTTATCAGACCAATTCTAATCAAGCGTACGAATTATATAAAATTACCCGAAATTTTGCCGATTTAACTAAAGAAGACCTGGTTTACGATTTATATACAGGTACTGGTACAATTGCTCAATTTGTTGCTAAAAAAGCTAAAAAAGTAATTGGAATAGAGGCCATTCCGGAGGCAATACATGATGCTAAAGAAAATGCAACACGTAACGAAATATATAATGCCGAATTTTTTGTAGGTGATATGAAAAATGTATTTAACCAAGAATTTATTGCTACCCATGGTAGACCCGATGTAATTATCACAGATCCTCCAAGAGATGGTATGCACAAAGATGTGGTGCAACAAATTTTGAATATTTCTCCGAAAAAAATTGTGTACGTAAGCTGCAATAGTGCAACACAAGCTAGGGACTTACAATTAATGGATGCTAATTACATAATTAAAAAAGTACAGCCAGTTGATATGTTTCCACAAACGCACCATGTAGAAAATGTTGTACTTTTGGAAAAGCGATAGCTTATGAAAAAAATTGCTTTGGTATTTGGTGTTCTTGCTGTAATCATATTTTTCTCTGGATGCGAAAAAGATGACATTTGTATTGACGCTGCCACACCACAATTAATTGTTCGCTTTTATGATTTTTTTGATACCACAGCACTTAAAGAAGTGAGTGAGCTCAAAGTTCAAGGAGTTGTTGGTGATTCTGTATATGCGGTTATCGCTAATATATCTACTACAGAAATTCAGCTGCCGTTAAGAGCAGATACTGTGACCACTTCCTTCCTCATAACAAGAAATCTTGATCCAGAAGATGAAACTACAGCAGATATTGATACTTTGACTTTTAAATATAGTCTCGTACCAGAGTATAAATCTCGTGCTTGTGGTTATGTTATAAATTTTGAAAATATAGTAGGTGTAATACCAACCGAAAACAACTGGATGAAAGGAATAGAAATAGTTAACCCAACATTAATAGTTACAGATACCATCGCCGATGTTAAAATTTTTCATTAGCATATGTTTCATTTGTTTATTTACGATTGGGTATGCTCAATCCGACTCTTTGACAATAAAGCAAAAAGATACCTCTGTAGTTTATAAACAAAAATATGGTATCCGGTTTGGAGTAGATTTAAGCAGGCCTGTTACCGGTTTATTGGCAACAGATTATAGTGGTATTGAATTTGTTGGTGATTATCGATTAAATTATAAACTATATATCGCTGGTGAATTCGGTAATGAGAAAAAAACTAAGCAAGAAACACTATATAATTTCACAACATCTGGAAGTTATATTAAATTAGGAGTAGACTATAATACCTATGCAAACTGGTATGGAGAGCAAAATTCAATCTATGTTGGTGGGCGTTATGCCTTTAGCTCGTACAGTCAAACACTAAATAGCTATCAACCTTATGACGCCGATCGTTATTGGTACGCAGACGATTTTCCTCAAGGTAGTGTTGTGCCTCAAGAATTCGATGGTCGTTCCGCTTCATGGCTAGAAGGAGTAGTAGGAATCAAAGGAGAATTATTCGCTAATATTTATCTTGGATTTAGTGCTAGAATTGGATTTTTACTATCAAATGCTAATCGAGACACTAATTTTCATGATCTTTTTATACCAGGTTTTAATAAAGTAACGGATGGTAGCAAATTTGGTGTTGGATACAATTATACATTAACCTATTTTTTACCTCTTTATAAAAAAACTAAGAAACCTAAAAAAGAAAAAGTTAAACCAAAAGAGCAAGAATTAGAAAAATAAACAATTTCAACTAATTGGTATCTCTTCTTTTTCTACTTCCTTCATACATTTCGTATTTAACAAATCGGGACTCCAAATGACTATTAAATACTTTTATTTTCTTTGAAGTACGTAACCCTACATATTTTAAAGCTTCCATATTTGAAGTAATTAACCATGCATTTGTTCCTGGATAACCTTGTTTTAATGTATCCCCAATTGATGCATAAAACTCTTCCATGTCAAGATTTAATCGTTCACCATATGGCGGATTAAAAACCATGTGAAGTGGACCATCTGTAACCTTTTCTGTCTTAAAAAAGTTCTTTCTTTCCACAGATATATAATCCTCTAAATTTGCATTCGCTACGTTATCCCCAGTCTTTCTAACTGCAGAAGGAGCTTTATCATAACCTAAAATCTTATAACCAAACTCTCTTGTCTTATTCAAACTTACATCAACAATTTTATTAAAAAGGTCTTCATCAAAATCGTGCCATTTTTCGAAAGCAAACTCCTTTCGATTAATATTTGCAGGAATATTACAAGCAATCATGGCGGCCTCAGTTAAAAAAGTTCCACTACCACACATTGGATCCATAAAATCTGATTGCCCTTGCCAACCACTCATTAATAATAATCCAGATGCCAAAACTTCATTAATTGGTGCGATATTCGTGGCAGTACGATACCCTCTTTGATGTAAAGATCTACCTGAGCTGTCAATCGAAACATTACAATGGTCCTTTTGAATATGAATGTTTACTCTCAAATCTGGATTTTTAACATCAACATCTGGTCGTTTACCATCGGTACTCCTAAATTTATCAACTATAGCGTCTTTAACCTTTTGCGAAACATATAAAGAATGCGTAAAATTTTCAGAATTTACTGTAGTATCAATTGCAAAAGTCATATCTACAGCAAGATATTCAGCCCAATCCATTGCATAAATATTTCGATACAACTCTTTCTCATTTCTCACCGAAAAAGAATGAATTGGTTTAATAATTTTTATAGCTGTTCTCGCACAAAGATTTACTTTGTACATAAAACCTGTATCACCTTCAAAAGATACGCTACGCACCCTAGAAACCACATTGCCACCACCCAAACTTCGTATTTCTTTGGCTAAAATTTCTTCAAAACCAAAAAGGGTCTTTGCGACCATCTTAAAATTATTGTTCATACCCTCGATAAATTGTGCCGCAAAAATACAGTATTTTTGCGCCTTGACATTCACTTTACAAGAAAGCCAACTTTGTTAATGATTTATTTATTACCCATTCTTGCAGTTTTGCTCAGTTATGTTTTAGTACTTGCTACTAAACTAAAGAATAAAAGTAATTTTAAGCTATTATTAGCCTTTAGTGGTGGTTTTCTATTAGCACTTACTATATTCGAGTTATTACCCGAAGTCTATGAGCAGTCTGACTCTAAAACCGTTGGGCTATTTATCATGATAGGAATATTGTTACAAATATTTCTTGAATTTTTCTCTAAAGGAGCGGAACATGGTCATGTTCACATTGATACAGAAAAAAGTAATTTTCCCGTATTACTTTTTGTAAGTTTATGTATTCATTCGCTGCTAGAAGGTTTTCCAATAGACCATGATGGTAGTATGATTTATGGGATTTTAATACATAAAGTACCGATTGCAATTATTTTAAGCATCTTCTTATTTAATTCAAAAATCTCCCGTTTTAAAGCTGTTTTATTTATTAGCTTGTTTTCATTAATGACTCCTTTAGGAACTTATATAGCTGCCAATTTTGATTCAATTAAAAAGTACCATGTTCCTATTACGGCATTAGTAATAGGTGTTTTACTTCACATTTCTACAGTAATCCTCTTTGAAAGCTCTGAAGGTCACAGTTTTAATTTAAGGAAATTGGCCGTAATTATACTTGGTATAATAATCGCATATTTAATCTAATGTTTAGTAAAGAAGAATCTAAAAAACTTCGCCAAGACTTCTGGATTGCCTTTGGCAAATCTTATCCTCGTAAATGGATATTGTACAATACTAAAGTAAAAGGACTGCTTTTTAAATTTGATTTTGATGTAAAAAGGGCCAGAGTATCAATGGATGTGGACACTAATAATTTAGAGAAAAGAATTTCACTATGGGAAAAGTTAGTTTCACTAAAATCAATTTTCATTGATGATTTTTGGCCTGAAGCAATTTTTGATGATTCTTTTTATCTAGAAAACGGTAAAGAAATTTCGAGAATTTATTTAGAGTTGCATAATGTATCCATTCATGATAAGAATACATGGCAAGAAACAATGCAATTTCTATATCTGAATATGATACTCCTTGAAGACTTTTTCTTTGAATATAAAGAAATTATTGACGCTTAATCAATTAATCCAAAAACTCTTGGTAACCAAAGTGATACTTCTGGGAAGTATGTGATTATCATTAGAACCAAAACCATTACCCCTAATAATGGTAATAATGGTTTGATAACTTTTGTAACAGGTACCTTTGCCACTCCACTACCAACAAAAAGTAATGTGCCAACGGGTGGGGTACACACCCCTATACATAAATTTAATACGATTATCATTCCAAACTGTACGGGATGCATCCCTAACGCCATCGCTACAGGTAAAAAAATTGGTGTGAAAATTAATACTGCTGGGGTCATATCCATAAAAGTACCTACCAATAATAGTATGATGTTTATCATTAAAAATATAACTATTGGATTGCTCACATTATCTAACAAAGCAGAGGTCAACATCTGTGGTATCCCTTCAAAGGAAAACAACCAAGACATGGCCATTGAAGTCGCTATTAAAAACATTACTATTGCTGTGGTTCTAGCACTGCGTAAAAGCAATGGTTTAAAATCGCTAAACTTTAATTCTTTGTTGATAAACCCTAATAGCATTGCATAAACTACTGCTATTGCTGCAGCTTCGGTAGCCGTAAATACACCCACTACTATACCCCCTACTACGATTACTAATAAAGTTAAACTTAAAATTGCTCGCCTAAAATCTAAAAACAATTGCTTAAAACTTACTCTTTTTGCTCTTGGCAATCCTTTCTTAATTGCATAAATATATACCATTATCATTAGGGCTAAGCCTACTAATAAACCCGGTAAATAACCTGCAATAAAAAGTGCTGCTACTGATGCCGTGCCACCACTGGCTAAAGCAAAAATAATTAGCACATTACTCGGAGGAATTAATAATCCCGTGGTGGACGAACTTATATTTACTGCTGCACTAAACTCTCGAGGATAGCCCTCACTTTCCATCTTTTCGGTAAGTGTACTACCTATGGCAGAGGCTGCTGCTACTGCGGAGCCTGAAATGGCTCCAAAGAGCATCGCTGCTATTATATTCACAAATGCTAATCCACCCGGTAAACTCCCTATTAAAGACTTCGCAAAATCTATCAGGCGCTTAGCTATTCCTCCAGTATTCATTAACTCACCAGCCAATATAAAAAATGGTATCGCCAATAATGCAAAATTATCAATACCAGTAGTCATACGTTGTGCTGCGGTAGTTGTCGCTGGTAAAAATGCTATGTTCAACACCAAAGTTAATGTCGTTGATATACCTATTGCATACGCTACAGGTACTCCATAGGCCAACAAACCAATAAAACTTAGAAAAAGAACAAGTATGCTTATTGTCTCTATGCTCATATTTAAAAGTTTAGTTTCTTGATATTATAAATCGAAAAAAATAAAATTATCAGTCCGGAAATCGGTACTATCGCATACACAATTCCTAAGGGTACTTGTAATGCCGAGGATACCTGACCTAAAGTTAAGGTCGTATAAACTAAATTGCCTCCGCCAACTATCATGATAATAATAGCAAAAAATGCCATTAAAACTTGAATCACTTTCTTACGCTTGTTTCGCTTCGCTTCGGTGAGTTTAGACAGCAAAAAATCCATAGAGAGATGTCCTTCTTGCTGACCATTGATATAAGCAGCTCCTAATACCGTTAACCAGATTAATGAAAATCGAGCAAATTCTTCCGTAAAAGAACTAGACTGACCTACTACATAACGTGAGACTACCTGCCATACTACATCTATTACCAATAGCCCAAAAATGACTACCAATAGGTTTTCTATTATTCTATTTAACAAATGATAGGCTTTCTCCATTAGTTGGAATTTATTTTGTCTATGATTGGTCTTAATTTGGAATCTTTCATCAAACGCTCCATTACTGGTTTTGACTTCGATACAAAAGGAGCTTTATCTGGGTAGATAAACTCTACCCCAGCTTCCTTCAACATTTTCATATTCTCTGCTACAGTCTCTGCCCAATATTGCTTCTGCTTAACTACACTTTCTTGTGCAGCAGCTTCTAACCAACCCTTTTCCTGATCCGATAATAAATCCCAAAACTTCGTGCCGATAATCACAACATCCGGGACCATCGTATGCTCATCAAAAATATAATACTTACAAACTTCAAAATGATTTGAACTTACAAATGACGGTATGTTATTCTCTGCTCCATCTACAACATTTTGCTGCAAGGCAGTATACAACTCCCCAAATGCCATTGGGGTAGCAGAAGCACCTAATGTATTAGCCATATCTACTGACATCTGATCGTTCTGTACGCGTACTTTTAAACCATCTAAATCAGAAGGTGAATGTACTGGTCGATCCTTGGTATAAAAACTTCGAGCACCTGCATCATAAAAACATATACCTCGCAATAAATACTCCGTGCCTCCTTCTAACAACTGCTGCCCTACTTCACCCTCTAAATTGTTAAACAAATGCTCACTGTCCCTAAATAAATAAGGTATTACTGTTATCTGATACTCGGGCGCAAAATTTGACAAGGCTGATGCACTTACCTTAGTCATCGCTATACTACCTATTTGTAAAAGCTCCAAAGCCTCACGCTCTGATCCTAACTGACCATCTGGAAATATCTTTAACTGCAAATTACCATCAGACTTCGAATGCAACGATTCTTGCATCGCCAGAATACCCTTATGTACAGGATGAGAAGTTGGTAACGAATGTGCAAAATAAAGAACCTTATGATTCCCTGTTGTAGCACAGGAACTTAATAAAAATAAGCTAACCAAAGAAAAAACAGTAACGGAAAGAAATTTAAAGTACCCTTTAAGCATAATGCATTTTAATTAAATAAACTTCTAAGATTACTTTTCACGTGCTAATTTGTATGCTTCAATTGTAGTATAGTACTTAGCAATCATATTTGGCACTTCCCAATCTGGTAATTGTCCGATTTCCAAATACTTTAAATAATTTGTTGTTACTTGACCAAAATGTGCCTCGTGTCCGATTTTAAATTCATCTGGTATATTAATTCTCCAAGTACCGTCTTTCATCAACTCGGTCGTAGTTCCTATAAATTGCGTTTGTACTTCACCATCAATAGCTGTATTTAAAAGTTCTTCAAAACCTTCTTTATTTTTAGGTCTCAAATATAAAGTGGGTTTATAATTTTCACCAGGTCCTTGTTTAATTATCAAATCACATTTAGTACCTCTCATAATACTAAAATGTGTATCACCCGTACCTTCAGGTGCTTGGTAATTCCATATCACCGAAACTTTGGCATATTTATTTTTAATCTTATATGTCATTTCCCCATTACTGTAAACATTTAGTTTTCCGTCAACCAAATCTTTATCCAAATAACTAGGAAATTCACTTAAACCAGTAACTTTTTCAAATTCTTCATTCGTAAGAATGGTTGGCCATCGTCTGGCACTAACCATTTGAATATCGCCGGTATTTATGATTTGATTAGGATATGCTTCCCATTGTACAAGGTCGACTAAATGAGTGGTTACATCTACAATACCTTCTCCTTCCTCATCAATATCAAAAAACCATGATGGTCTAACAAGAGCTTGGCCAGAAACATATTTAAAAAAATGATGTACACTTTCCTTCACAATTGCAGGGTCTTCAGGTGTTCCTTCTATTAACTCTCCAAACACATTAGGCATTGTTGAAAAAAGTTTCTGCATCATAGTAGTAGACTCAAATCGTTCCGTCATTATATCATAAATGAGAACATTGTTTTCTTCTGCCAACTTAAATGCTTCTTTTAACTTTTCGAAACCTTCAACGTTTATAACTAAAGGTTTATCAGCATAAACATTAAGCCCCGCCTTCACAGCAGCAAGTATGTAATCTATTTTTTTTGAATTTTTACCCGCTACTATCATAACATTACCTGGTTTGTCTGCAATCATGTTACTCAGATAATCATCAGTAATGTTTTCTTTAACCATCCAATCGGTTGGCTCTTCTTCCCTATTATTGTAAGAATTAATTTTCTTTAAAAAATCTCTTACTTCTGGTCCTTCCGGAGCAAAAACATAAATAGTAGAATCTACCTGTGGATACATTTCTTTATGTACTAAAGCAGCATGAAAATGACCAGGATCCAGTGTCATCAATTTTACTTTTTCTACTTTTTCTTCATTCATTTTTGAATCAACAGATTTTTTCTCTCCACAGGATACTAAAAGTATAATTGCGAATAATACGGTAATCTTATTTTTCATTATTGATATTTATATTGACTTCATTATTAGTTAAAAATAACTAAATAATTATTAGACTTTCACATAATCTGTACCATATGGCTTACGTTGTTCACGGCGTAACAAAGCATTTGCTTCATCGTCATTTATAAACATCTCAGTATCAGGATTCCAATCTAATTTTCGGTCAAATTGCATTGCAATATCACTTATTAAACAAACTGTACATGCTTTGTGTCCTTTTTCAATTGGTGATATTGGTTGTTTTCTAGTCTTTATACATTCGAGCCAATTTCCATGCTGATCATCTATTTTTTCTAAATGAATTTCGTTTTCCCCAATTACACTTTCCAAAATTTTTGGATCTGATGCATTAAGAGCCTTCGCACTTTTTTCTTTATCTACTGGGTCACTAGCAGATGCCGTATACGCACCCCTTGATACAAATATCCATCCATCTTCACCAATATATTTTATACCATTTGTATAGCCGCCACTCGTATAAACTGTTATACCATTTGCATATTCATGTTTTACAAAAAAGTCTCCATGAACATTCCATAATCCAGATTTTGGAAATTCGGATAACGCTTCAACCGAAATTGGACCTGTTAATTCAGTATCCATTCCCCATGCAGCAGAATCATAGTGATGTTGTCCCCAACCTGTTATCATACCCGCGCCATAATTTCTTGAACGTAACCAACCTGGTCTGCCATAATCATTTTGTGGGTGCACTCCTATTTCGGTATATGGCACCTTTGGTGTAGACCCTAACCACATATCAAAATTCAAATTACTTGGAATAGGCATTTCCGGAGCTTCAGGGCCTGCAGGATCGCCTGGCAAACCTATTTTAACCGTGTGTACTTTTCCAATTCTACCATTTCTTACCAATTCGGCAGCAATTCTAAATTGTGGCATTGCTCGTTGTTGTGTACCAACTTGTAATATCACATTATTCTTTTGTACTGCTTCTCTTAATTGTTGTCCCTCACGAACTGTTAAAGAAGTAGGTTTTTGCACATAAATATCTTTACCTGCAATTGCAGCTTCCATGGCAGGCTGTGAATGCCAGTGGTCTGGTGTACTAATCACTACAGCATCTATATCTTTATTTAATAACATCTCACGATAATCACCATAAACTTTGGTGTTCATGTATTTGTTCTTACCTGTCTTTTCCTTGTAAAAAGAATCTACTAAAACTTTAGCATCTGCCGCACGTTTTGAATCCAAATCACAAACTGCAACATAATGTGCCTGTTCAAACCTAATTGTATCGTGAATATCATGGTCACGGGCAATTCGTCCGCAACCAATTTGACCAATATTTATTTTATTACTTGGTGCATTTTTCCCCAATACATGTGCCGGAACAATCGTAGGAAAACCTATAGCTGCCACTGTTCCAATGGCTGTTTTATTAATAAAATTTCTTCGTTTCATATTGTGTAAATTAAGTTTATTATTATTCTTTATTCTGTTTGATAAATTAGAATTTACTTACCATTACGAATCACGTTTATCACATCTAACTCGCTATTAGGATCAACCATTCTAAATTTTATACCGTATAACTTATATTGTTGAAATTTTTACATTTTATATTTTGTGCTAAAGTGTAATATTCGACATTTCTCCTTTTTAAAGTAACGGCACCAATGAAAAGTGATTCAACTCAAAAATTATCTACGGTGTGTACAATAACAAAAGAAATAGTATCAATTTATTTACATCCCTACTACAAACATCTAGATAGTTAAATAGATATTTAGTTTCATAATTTAAATTCAGATTGGTTTTGCTATGTTCATTAAAATAATACGCTATTTTGATGTAATTATTCCGTAATTTACAATTACTTTTGACAAAATTGAAAAACTGTACAACAAAAACGTTAACGTTAACGATATATCACAAAAAATAATCTTCATGAATAAATTTATATCTTCTATACTATTATTTTTATTTATTACTACCCTTGGGGCGCAAAGCTTAGAACCAATAAAAATTGATGATGAATGGCTGGCAAAAATTGAAAAACTTGTACCTTCTGAACCCACTGTTAAAAATGTGAGTAAAAAGAAAATTTTGGTTTTTTCGAAGGCAACAGGTTTCGATCATTGGACTATTCCACACAATATAGAACTGTTAAAAATAATGGCAAAAAAATCCAATATTTTTGAGATACATATTGGGTTTGACATTGAACAATTTGAAAAGAAGAATTTAAAAAAATACGATGCTGTTATTTTAAACAACTCAAACCCTAGTGGTCCAGATCGCGATTTATTTGCTGATTTACTTAAACAAAATACAACTATTAGCGACGCAGAAATAAAAACTAAAGCTGCTGCTTATGAACAAAACTTCATGCATTACATCGCTAAAGGTGGAGGTTTAATGATTTTACATGGAGCTATAACTATTCAAAACAATTCAATGCCATTTAGCAGGTTAACAGGTGGTAGTTTTGATTATCACCCAAAACAACAAGAAATTCATGTAAAAGAGGTAGACCCCAACCATCCCATGGTACAAGCTTTTAAAGGTAAAGGACTTATACATGTTGACGAACCATACTTTTTCAAAAATGCATATTCAGAATTTAATTTTAGACCATTACTATATATGGAAGTTGATAAAATTGAAGGACAGAAAAAAGAAGTGAAGGAAAAAATTATTTATGTATCATGGATAAAAAAATATGGAAAAGGACGAGTATTCTATACATCCCCTTCTCATAATGCACAGAGTTTAGACAACCCAGAATTAATGCAATTCTTCCTAGATGGCATGCAATATGTTGTGGGTGATTTAAAATGTGATGATTCACCGATAGGCATATCAAAATAAATCGAGAAATTTAAACACGGTGTAAATTATAAGAATAAACTTTATTGGCATTCCATTGGCGGCACTTAATGTTTTTATCCTTAACTAAATATATGTCTTAACAGCACTTAAAAAGTGGTTGGACCTGATTTATTAGTTATAACGTTTCTACTTTAAACTAGATGCATTGACATCGGGGTTTGTAACAACCCTATATCATTTTTTCGAGTTTTCTTTTAAAATGAAAGACATTAAGGGTAAAAACTCAATCCGACCTCTTTAAACTACTTGGTTGGGCTGACTTTTGTAAAAAATTTCTTTTATTCATCTTGCTGTTTCGTTAAGCTAAAATATCTTTTACAACATGCCCATGAACATCTGTCAGTCGAAATCGTCGTCCCTGATGCTTAAAAGTTAATCTTTCATGGTCCACACCTAGTAGATGCATTAATGTAGCTTGAAAATCATGAACATGCACCCCATTACGAGTAACATTATAACTAAAATCATCTGTTTCGCCATAAACTGTACCTGCCTTCACTCCTGCACCAGCCATCCACATGGTAAAACAACCTGGATGATGATCTCTGCCATAATTATCCGCAGTCAATCTACCTTGAGAGAAACTGGTACGTCCAAATTCGCCACCCCATACTACTAAGGTATCTTCAAGTAAACCCCGTTGCTTAAGATCTGTAATTAGTCCTGCTGTTGCCTTGTCAGTGCCTAAAGCTTGTTGTTTAATCCCGCTAGGCAAACTACCATGTTGATCCCAACCCATATGATACAATTGAATAAATTTCACATCTTTCTCTGCTAAACGTCTTGCTTGTATACAATTTGCAGCATAAGTGCCTGGAATCTTTGCATCCTCGCCATACAATTCGTAAATATGATCCGGTTCATTTGATGTATCTACAGCATCAGGAACCGAATTTTGCATGCGATATGCCATTTCATATTGGTTAATTTTTGATTGTATTTCCGGATCTTGCCAAACATCATATTGTGCGTTATTTAATTCGGAAATATAATCTAATGCTCTACGCCGATCATGATCATGTACACCATGCGGATTATTCAAATACAAAACTGGGTCTTTACCTGAACGAAACTGCACGCCCTGATGGTGAGAAGGTAAAAAGCCATTTCCCCAGGCAGCTGAACTTAATGGTTGTGCACCACCACCTTTGGACAACATAACAACAAAATTAGGAAGGTCTTTGTTTGCAGAACCCAATCCATAACTAAGCCAAGACCCAATAGATGGTCTTCCGCTCAATTGTGAACCTGTCTGCATGAACATAACAGCTGGCTCATGATTAATAGCGTCAGTATACATCGATTTAATTATACATAAATCATCTACCACTTTAGCCGTATGAGGAAATATTTCACTAACCCAAGCACCTGATTCGCCGTATTGCTTGTAATCAAAAATGGATTGAACTAACGGAAATGTTGATTGCGATGTAACCATTCCTGAATTACGTTGGGTACCTTTAATTGAATCAGGAATCTCTTGTCCATGCCATTTTTTTAATATTGGTTTGTAATCGAACGTTTCTATTTGTGAAGGTCCACCACTTTGAAACAAATAGATTACCCGTTTTGCTTTCGCCGGAAAATGTGTTCCGCCCAACGACCCTCCTACTCCATTTATTAATGGATATTTTTCATTTCTTAAGAATTCATTCGCTAAAGATTCGGCCGGATTCAAAAGACTAGCTAAAGCAATTGAACCAAAACCCAATGATGCTTTTTTTAAAAATCCTCTGCGAGTATCCTCAAATTTTTTATGTTCTTGATAGTCATTCATAAAACAAATATTATCTAATTGTATAGCCCTCCGTAGTATTCATAATACCATTTATCACGGTTGCTAATGCTGCAACCCTTACCGGATCTGAACTGTTTTGTATTTTAGTTTCACCCATATCCAAATACGCAATTGCATCTTTTTTATTCGCTGAAAAACGTTTTAGTTCATCTTCATAAAAGCGATTTAAAACCTTTAACTCTTTGTTTTCTGGAAGTCGACCTGTACTTAATTTAAAAGCATCTTTAAGTTGCATTTCTACCGCATTACCTGTTCTGTTAATTAAATTTTCTGCTAATACATATGCCGCTTCGATATATTGTGGGTCATTTAACAAAACAAGTGCTTGTAATGGTGTGCTTGTTTGCCTTCGTTTAACTGTACAAACACTACGATCACCCGCATCAAAAATTTGCATTGAAGGCGGTGCTGAACTCCGTTTCCAAATTGTGTATAAACTTCTACTATACAGACCTTCACCGGGTTCTTGTAAATAACGGTAGCGCCAGGGTTTATTACTAATTTCGTCCCATAATCCTTCGGGTTGATAAGGATATGTACTGGAGCCTCCAATTTTCGAGGATAGCAAACCGCTTATTGCCAATGCGTTGTCACGCACCATTTCTGCTGACATTCTAAGACTTGGTCCTCTTGCCAATAATACATTTTCAGTATCTAATTCTAATAATTCAGGTCTGATTTCTGAACTTTGCTGATAAGTGGCAGACATGACAATTAATTTGTTTATCGCTTTAATATCCCAACCTGATTCTATAAAGCGTATCGCTAGCCAGTCTAATAATTTTGGATGTGACGGTAGACTACCTTGGTTTCCAAAATCATCTGAAGTTTCTACCAAACCGCGACCAAAATGCAGTTGCCATAATCTATTAACATAAACCCTAGCCGTTAATGGATTGTCTTTATCAAATAACCATTTAGATAGTCCCAATCTATTTTGAGGTAGACTATCACTAAATGGCAAAATAGCTTCAGGTACACCGGGTTTCACCTCATCAGTTGGCGAATCATACATACCTCTATCTAGCACGTATGTAGGTCTCGGTTCAGGTAAATCACCTAAAACCATAATTTCTTTAATTGGTTCTAACTTTTCAATTTTTTCATTGCGTAGTTTTTGCAATTTACGCCTTAACTGTTCGGAATTCTCATCAATACTTTTGTAATAAAAATCAACTAAAGTTTGCTTTTCTTTTTCATCATTTATGATTTGCATTGCTTCTTTTGGAGCATAATTGTACAGGATTTCTAATTCAGATAATTCCCTATCGTAAATGTTAAGATTGTCGATTCCGCCGTTTTTAAAAGTTTTGAACATTCCTCGTAAACCCATTGTAAATCCATAAAATGCATAATTGTGCGCATTTTTCTTAAATAGAATGGATTTATAAAGATTATCTATCTGTATATCTACTGGCACTTCTTTACCATTTAAGAATATTTTTACACCGTTAGCTTTTCCCAATCCATCATAACTAATAGCAACATTGCTCCACTCTTTCTCTGGTATAGTATATTTAGTTTTTATCTGTATGGCGTTAGAAGGCCAAGACCTTGCAATAATAAACTTTAGGTGATTATTTTCAATATGCAACGAATACCCTTTTAGACCTTGCCGTGTTTCTTCGCAATGCGTAAATACAGCAGCTTCTTCATATATAGTGTCTGGATAAATAGAAGTTGCAATTGTAAATGGATCCGATTGTTCAAACCATCCCGTTTTTTCTGCTAGTCGAACAACAGTAAAATCATTAAAAAAAACCGCATTACCTTCAACGCCAACTTTAACGTCGGGTTCTTTTACCTGTGCTGCAATTTTATTGCCGCCCTTATCTGGTGTTTTTAACCAACCTTTATTACTAAGAAGGAAGTTGTCGAAACTCAAACTGGCCTGTAGTCCTTTTTGAAAATTACTTTTAAGCGAATTTTCGATTTTTTCTTTATCTGCCAACCACGATTTTATTTGTTCATTTTCTTTTTCAACCGATACAAGTTGTTTTACATTCAAATCAATTTCTTGATCTATATAATCTAAAACTTTATTTTGTTCATCTGTTGTTAACAAAAGGGATGGGCCCGGCACTTGACCTGGACCATAAACAGCGGTACCAATTTCGTTGGTACTATTAAAAAAAGCGAATAATTTATAGTGGTCTTTCTGACTAATGGGATCGTATTTATGATCATGACATCTAGCACATTCCATACTTAGTCCCATAAAAGCTTTTCCTACTGCTAATGTTCGATCTGCAACATACTCTACACGGTATTCTTCATAGGTAATTCCTGCTTCAGAATTTTTCTTATGTAAACGATTAAAAGCAGTTGCAAGAATACTCTCTTGTGTGGGGTTATTAATCAAATCACCTGCCAATTGCCAAGTAGTAAATTGGTCATAAGGCATATTCTTATTAAATGCATTGATAACCCAATCACGATACGGACTAAAATCTCTATGTTTGTCATCCAAATATCCATCACTATCAGCATATCTGGCCACATCTAACCAATCAGCAGCCATGCGTTCGCCATACGCACTAGATGCTAGTAGTCTATCGACAAGTTTTTCATATGCATTTGACGATTCGTCATCTACAAAATCTTCTATTTGCTCTAATGTTGGCGGTAGGCCATTTAAACTAAAACTAAGACGGCGAATTAAATTTTCTTTAGATGCTATTTTAGAAGGCTCTAACTTGTTTTGTTTAAGCTTGGCCACTACAAATTGATCAATTTCATTCTTCCCCCATTCATTTGATTCAACCTTAGCTACTTGTACTTTTTCAGGCTTTATAAATGACCAATGTGGTTTATATTCTGCACCTTGCTCTATCCATTTGATAAGAATTGCTTTTTCAACCTTTGTAAGTTCAACTTTGAACGCCAAGGGTGGCATTTGTAAATCTGAATCGTTGGAGAGTATTCTGGAAACTACTTCACTTTTTTCTGGTTTTCCGGGTACAATTGGATACTTTCCTGAAGCTTTTAATACATTGTAAGCATGCTCCTCAATGTCTAATCGTAATCCAGCTTTTTGATTTGCCATGTCTGGCCCATGGCAAGCAAAACATTTATCTGAAAGAATTGGTTTTACATGATAATTAAAATCAATTTTCTCTGGAAGATTCTCATAGGCCGTTAAATAATCTTCAGGTAAGTTCCATCTACAACTTCCCATAGAAATGAGGATTAAAAACAAACCAAAAAAGCGGAAATAATTCATTTACAACGATTATAAGAATATTAAATATACAACGATACTTTAACAGTTAATACGTTAAAAAACAGTTTCATTAACTGTTAATAAAATATATGTATATTTAGAAAACCTTTGATTTTAAATGCTTTTAAAAGAAGAAGACTATCAAATTGAAGAGATAATCAAAAGCAAGTCTTTTGGTAATTCAACTACCTATGCTAATCTTTTACGGTATTTGGTTAAATGCACTCTAGCCAATGACATACCTAAGGAAACAACTATTGCAGCTGAAATTTTTGGTAAAAAGAATTTTGATCCTTCTCAGAGTACGCTAATTCGTGTTTATGTTTACAATCTTAGAAAAAAGCTAAGCACCTATTATAAAAATGAGGGTATCCTAAAAAAGAAACGTATAATTATCCCAAAAGGAGGTTATGGTGTCGAGTTTAGTGAAATAAAATCCAATGTCAAAAAATCAAATAGCAAAGTACATAAAAATTGGATTATTTTAATTTTAGGTATTTCACTCACATCAGTACTATTTTATAATCTATTTAGTACTTCTAACTCAAAAAAAGCTGCTGTAACCAATAATGAGCTCTGGAGTGATTTGCTTGATAGTAATCTTCCTAAAACTCTAATTCTTGGAGATCTATTTATTTTTAATGAGTTTAATAGAATTACAAAAGAGTCTCGCACCATACGAGAAGTAGAAGTTAATTCTAGCCAAGAATTTGCGTCGTACATGGCAAATAATAACCAACCTAATATAGAAATTGAACCCCTAAGTTACACGCATCTTATTTTAGGCAGCGCATTGTGGATTAAAGATCTTTCTCAAATTTTCTATTCAATTAATCGAGACTTTACAATACGAACCATGTCTCGATTTAATCCAAAACAATTACAGGAATATGACATTCTTGTTGTGGGAATGCATAAAACGCTCGGAGTATTTCGCGCTTTTCATAAGAATTCTAAGTTTTCTTATGATGCTATTCAGGATGCTTTTCTATTTAAAGTAAATGAAAATAATCAACCAGTTACCTATAAACCTACGGGCATAGCTGATTCTTATCACACCGATTACGGCATAATCACCAAATACTCTGGACCTAACCACAACTCCATCTACACATTCTCTGGTATTTGGGATACGGGCGCTACACAAAGCCTTAAAAATTTTACGGATGAAAAATTAGCATCAGAAATGGAAAAACAACTCCGATTAAAATATAAAACGCTTCCAACCTCATACGAAGTGTTGATTGAGGTTAAAGGAATTGACAGAATGGAGCTCAGCAGTAAAATTCTTTATTTAAATAGCTTAGATTAACCTAAGAATTAAAAAAGTTATACCACCGAAAGGTACATCATTAACCAATGGCTAATGGCCCCACCAAGCACGAACAAATGCCAGATAAAATGATTATAAGGTATCCGCTTAATGGCATAAAATACAATACCTGCGGTGTAAAAAAAGCCACCAAGCAATAACAATTGAAAACCCAATTCAGAAATTGAATTAATTAAATTTTCATAATCGAATACAATTAACCACCCCATTATCCCATATAAAAGCAAAGAAAGAAATTCAAGTTTACCTGTATAAAACAACTTGAAAAAGGTTCCAAAGAATGCAAATACCCATACAGTGTAAAAAATTATCCAGCCATTACCCTCAACTAAAGTAATAAGTGCCACTGGCGTGTAAGTACCTGCGATTAAATAGTAAATGTTAATATGATCAACTATGCGCAATTTGTTTCGAACATTAACATTTTTAGAATTGTGGTAAAATGTTGAAATAGCAAACATTGAAATCAATGTTATACTATACACTATAATACTTATGGTTGCAAATTCAGATTTATTTGAATTTTTCAACACCAATAATGGTAAGGCAAAAATTGCAAGTAAAAAACCTACTGCATGCGAAATAATATTTAATCTTTCTTCATTTTTCAATTCTGTAAACTGACGCATAAAAACAAAGGTAAAATTTCAACTAATTTTCAACTATTTTTTTTATATAAATAAGTTCTACCCTTTGATAACAAAAAGCTACCTCCTCTACTGGCACTATTGACTTTATATATAAATACAAATCATATATCATATCTTAACATAAAAAGAAATAATAACAATTAATAGTAGGTTTGAGTTCATTATCTTTGCCATCTTATTTTGAGAAATTAATGATGATTAAAATTACATTACCAGACGGAAGCATTAAAGAATATGACAAAGGTATAACACCTTATGATGTAGCTAAGAGTATTAGTGAAGGATTAGCAAGAAATGTAATCTCTGCTAAATTTAATGATACTATAGTGGAAAGCACTACACCCTTGGAGCATGATGGGTCACTTGTTCTTTATACCTGGAGTAATACTGAAGGTAAAAAAGCCTTTTGGCACTCGTCTGCTCATATATTGGCACAAGCATTAGAAGAACTTTATCCAAATGTAAAATTATGGGTTGGTCCTGCCATCGAAAATGGATTTTATTACGATGTTGATCTTGGTGATGAAACGCTATCAGAAAAAGATTTTAAGACTATAGAAGACAAAATGCTTCAAATTGCTCGCGAAAAACACGATTTTAAAATGCGAGAAGTTAGCAAACAAGATGCTTTAGCTTATTATGCTGGTAAGAATGAATATAAAGTTGATTTAATAAGTAATCTTGATGATGGTACAATTACATTCTGCGACCATAGTTCATTTACAGATTTATGTAGAGGTGGCCATATACCAAATACTGGAATTGTTAAAGCAGTAAAAATACTAAGTGTTGCGGGTGCATATTATAAAGGTGATGAGAATGAGAAACAATTAACTAGAGTTTATGGCATTTCGTTTCCTAAACAAAAAGAACTTACTGAATACCTTCATCTTTTAGAAGAAGCTAAAAAAAGAGATCATAGAAAATTAGGGAAAGAACTCGAACTTTTTACTTTTTCTCAGAAAGTGGGTCAGGGTCTACCATTGTGGCTACCAAAAGGTGCTGCCTTACGTGAGCGACTTGAAAACTTCTTAAAAAAAGCGCAGAAAAAAGCCGGATATGAAATGGTTGTAACACCGCATATTGGTCAAAAAGAACTATATGTAACCTCTGGTCATTACGCGAAATATGGTGAAGATAGTTTTCAACCCATAAAAACTCCGAAGATGGATGAAGAGTTCTTATTAAAACCTATGAATTGCCCGCATCACTGTGAAGTATTTAACTTTAGACCACACTCATACAAAGATTTACCAAAAAGATTTGCAGAATTCGGAACGGTCTATAGATACGAGCAAAGTGGAGAATTACATGGTTTAACAAGGGTTCGTGGTTTTACACAAGACGATGCTCATATTTTCTGTACTGCTGATCAATTAGATCAAGAATTTAAAAATGTTATTGATTTGTCTCTGTATGTGTTAGGGTCCTTAGGATTTGAAAACTTTACTGCTCAAGTATCCGTCAGAGATTTAAATACACCTGACAAGTACATTGGTTCGGTAGAAAACTGGGAAAAAGCAGAAAATGCTATTATTAATGCTGCTAAAGAAAAAGGTTTAGATTTTATTATTGAATCTGGTGAAGCAGCATTCTATGGTCCAAAGTTAGACTTCATGGTTAAAGATGCATTGGGAAGACAATGGCAATTGGGAACAATTCAGGTCGATTACAACCTGCCAGAACGTTTCGATTTAACTTACAAAGGTTCTGATAATGAATCACATAGACCTGTCATGATTCATCGTGCACCTTTCGGCAGTATGGAGCGATTTATCGCGCTTTTATTAGAACATACCGGTGGTAATTTTCCGCTATGGCTAATTCCAGAACAAGCAATTGTGCTTCCCGTAAGTGAGAAACATGAAAAATATGCCGAAAAAGTTTTAAAATCCTTAGAAAATAGCGAAATTCGCGCCCTCATTGATAGTAGAAACGAGACAGTTGGCAAAAAAATTCGGGAAGCCGAAATGCAAAAAGTCCCTTTTATGCTAATCGTCGGGGAGAATGAAGAGGCAGAAAACACCATTTCTGTGCGGAGGCATGGAGGTGAAGATTTAGGCTCGATAACACTTAACGATTTTGAGGACTTGGTAACTAGCGAAATAAATAGTACCTTAAAGTCGTTTTAAATAAAGTTTAACTAAAAAGTATAAGTCATAGCAATACGTAGGAGATTTAGGCCCCAACCTAGACGGGAAAATAAAAACCCGCATAACATTAATGAGAAAATATTGGCACCAGAAGTTCGCTTGGTAGGTGACAATGTAGAAGTAGGCGTTTACCCAATTCGAAAAGCCCTTGACCTTTCTATTGAAATGGAATTGGACTTAGTGGAAATTTCGCCAAAGGCGAAACCACCTGTTTGTAAAATTATTGATTACAAAAAGTTTCTTTACGAACAGAAGAAACGTGAAAAGGTAATGAAAGCCAAAGCTAGTAAAGTGGTGGTTAAAGAAATTCGGTTTGGACCGAATACCGATGATCACGATTACGAGTTTAAAAAGAAACATGCTGAGAAGTTTTTAAAAGATGGTGCTAAATTAAAAGCATATGTCTTTTTTAAAGGCCGATCAATAGTTTACAAAGACCAAGGCGAAATTCTATTGTTACGTTTAGCCTCTGAACTAGAGGAACTCGGTAAAGTAGAGCAAATGCCAAAGTTAGAAGGTAAAAGAATGACAATGTTCATTGCGCCTAAAACGAAAAAATAATACGAACGTGGTTCGTTTTACAATATACTAAGCGCTGCTTACTTATGTGAGCAGCGTTTAGCATGATAAGTGAGATTAATAATTAAATAGGAGAAAATGCCTAAACAGAAAACAAAATCTAGTGCTAAGAAGCGTTTTAAGCTTACAGGTACTGGAAAAATTAAAAGAAAGCACGCTTTTAAAAGTCACATATTGACTAAAAAATCTAAAAAGCGTAAGCTTGCGTTAACCCACTCGGGTCTTGTACACGATGCGGATGTTAACGGAATTAAAGAACAATTACGTTTAAAGTAATTATTCTAATCGGTAATTAAATATAAACCCTGGAGTTGGGCAATTAAAAGAGTACATATAAATGTGCCGCCTACTACAAAAAATTAAAAATTATGCCAAGATCAGTAAATGCAGTAGCTTCAAGAGCCAGAAGAAAAAAGGTGATGAAGCAAGCCAAAGGTTACTTCGGAAGACGTAAAAACGTTTGGACGGTAGCCAAAAACGCAGTAGAAAAAGCAATGCTTTATGCTTACCGCGATAGAAGAAACAAAAAACGTACTTTCCGTGCTTTGTGGATTACTCGTATAAATGCGGGAGCTAGATTACATGGAATGTCTTACTCTCAGTTTATGGGAAAAGTGAAAGCCAACGGTATTGAATTGAATAGAAAGGTTCTTGCCGATTTAGCGATGAATCACCCAGAGGCTTTTAAAGCAATTGTAGAGAAAGTAAAATAAAAATAACATATCATCTCACTTTTAAAAGGGCGCTGTATAAACAGAGCCCTTTTTTTATGTTAAACTAATTTCATCAACAGCAGATTTAAACTCTTGCCAATCTATTAGTTCATCACCAGATTTATCATATCCTTCAATCAATTTTGAACCTACTAAACCACGAATAAAACCAGAAATTTCAGCTTCTTTAAGCAATTGAACAATTTCAGCCTTTTTTAATTTACCATCGCTATCAACATCAAAAAATGCGAATGCCTCTTCAGGTGTTTCAAACTTATTTGTAATTAATATCTGTATTTTATTTAAAACAGTTTCTTTGGTAGCCATTATCCTATATGTTAATTTTTAAAATTACCTTTTACAGCCCAAAAGCAGAAATTACTAAATTTCTTCCAGATGCATAATTTCGATGTTCGCACAAATAAACCCCTTGCCAAATTCCTAAGTTTAACTTTCCCTTCGTAATTGGAATTTGAACAGAAGTACCCATCAAAGATGACTTAATATGCGCTGGCATGTCATCAGAACCTTCATAATTATGAAGGTAATAAGGAGCATTCTCAGGCACCAAAACGTTCATATGACTTTCAAAATCTGCTCTAACAGTTGCGTCTGCATTCTCATTAATTGTTAAACTTGCTGAGGTATGTTTAATAAACACATGCAACATTCCAGAGTTAACTTTATGCAAATCAGGTAATTCTTGTAAAATCAATTGCGTAATTAAATGAAAACCTCGTTTGTATGGTGGTAATCGTATTTCAGTTTGATAAAATTTCATTTTGAAAAATTACAAAATAAATTTTGCTACTAAAAAAGTGTGCGAAAATGTTAAAGATTATATTTAACCTTTAACATAACATAGCGAGGTTGAACAACATAGCTTGAAGTGCTAAAAAATAATTCATTAAAACTATCTTGGTTTAGCTCTTCATTATTTAAAAGGTTAGTAACTTCAATGGCATACTCCCATTTACTATCTTGTTTTTGATATGTTAAACTTGAATTCAAAAATGCATACTCATTATTTACTGTATCGGCCTTATCATAATAATGATAATAATTAAAATCTGCTAAAAATATAAAACTCTTTAAAAATGCAGCATCAAATTCAGCATACGGAGTTTGGGTATAAAAGGTTGATGCCACACCACCATTATCATAATTATTGATTGCATACTTATAACCCACCTCTAAATTTGGCGCATTTTTGAAACTACTTGCCAGAGATGCTATATAATTTTGAGTAAATGATTCTGAAATTCTAGGAGTCTCATTTACAATATTATTTAATTTTGAATAAGATAGGCCTGCTCGTGTACTAACTTTTATTCTACCAAATGTTCGTTGAAAATTTCCACTACCACTTAACACTTCATCTTCAAGGTTAGAATTAATAGTACTACCTACTTGATTTATTCCAGTAATAGTACTATTATTTTTAAATGCATCGATACGCTTATTGTATGTAATATTTGCAAATATGTTTTGCATACTAAACATATTAAAACTGAAAAAGTTTAATGACAGATTATGAAACAAGGCACTTTCCAAATCTCTATTTCCTTGATATAATGAGTTGTAATTATTAAAAATATATGCACTAGCAAACTTATCGATATCAGAAAATTGTCTGGTTACATTATAATTAAATCTTAAATTTTCAGATTGTTTAAATTGATAGTTCACAAACAAATCTGGAACAACATTCACTAAATCATCAGCTACTGAAGTACCTAATTGCGTATTCGTTGCTTTATAACTGTGTGCCAATACACCAGGGTTTATAGTAAACTTACCTGCTATTACTTTATAATGTATACCTGCGTAAATATCAGAAAAAGCGTATTCAACATCATTAACTAAATCTGTATCCGAAAAAGTCAATTCTGTATCATCATCTAAAATTTGAAATATTGAAGAATTAAATTGCTGACTACTTTGCGTTGTTCCTGCCGTAAAATTCAGATTACTTTTTGGACCAGTTATGTAGTAATAATCTCCTTTTAACACCAATTTATTGGTCTTAATTTTGCGGTCTTGATTTATATTAAATGCCGACACAGAAGTATCTAAAGGTAATACACTTGTAAAAGGTTGAATTTCACGAATTGCATTATAAAATGGATCTTCATTTTGATATAAATATTCAGCTTCTAACGCTAAAATATTCTTTTCATCAACAGTATAATAGAAATTCGCATTTTGCTTAACACTAGAAGGTGTTTGCCTTTTATTTTGAAAAATTTGATCCGTAACATCAGCAACAGATAGTGTACTTACATCTTCGTCCTCATCTGAAAACTTTGCCAAAACATCATATTCAGCATGTAACTTGTCATTAGGATTATAACCACCGCTAAGTTTTAACAAACCTAAACTAGAAGTTTGATCAGTACTAGTTGTAGTCACTTCATTTTGGTTTGTACTTATAAAAGTTCTGCTAGTTAAGGTTTCTAATGCTGTATTGTTATAAGAATATATTGCAAAACCACTTAAATCTAAAGTAGCACTTGGAGCATAACTAAAACTAACAGCGCCAAACTTTGAACTAATTTCTTTTGCCTTATTGTTTTGAAGTTGAGATAGCCCTAGGCCACCATCGCCAACAGAAAAATTAGTGCCTGTATTTCCAGTTCTACTTCTAAAACCTCCTGTGAAATTTCTATAATCGCGAGAAGTAAATGGTAATTCTCCTATGTTATTAAAATCGGTAAGAATATTAACACTATACTTAGGACTATAATAAAATAGTTTTGGGTGTGCTAAATAGCGCTCATCTAAACCTATACCACCTGTTATTTCGCCAAACCAAAAACGCTCTTTACCTTCTTTTAATTTAATATTTAGTGCAACATTGTCTTGATTATTTGTCACCCCTTTAAGTTGCGATACATCATTAAAATTTCGCAACACCTCTACCTTATCCAGTGCATTGGCCGGAATATTTTTAGCAGCAAGTTTAGAATCTCCATCAAAAAAATCTTTACCATTAACCATTACTTTAGAGACAGTTTTACCCTCAACTTCTATCTCTCCATCGTCATTAACCTCTACACCAGGTAAATTCTTTAAAACATCCTCAAGTTTTTTTTCTGTACCTGTAGAAAATGCATCAGTGTCATACACAATGGTATCTCCCTTAATGGTAACAGGCATTTCATATACCACCTCAACTTCGTCTAAATTTTCTGTTTGTTCTAATAAAACAACATCGCGTTGTAAATCAGACTCTTCAATCTCAATTATTAATTCCTTAGGTTGAAAACCTAAATAGCTAAATTTTAAATTATATTTAGAATTCTCCTTTACACTAATTTTATATTCTCCATTTTGATTTGTAATTCCAAAACCATCAAGTCCTTTAGTTTCAGAATTTACAGCCACAACATTCGCCATTTCTAATGCAGTTCCCAGACTGTCTTTAACCGTTCCGGTTATTGTAATATTTTGTGCCGAAGCTAAAGAGTATAGTACCAAAAACACAGGTAACACCAAGGCTCTTAATCGATGAATATTGCTCATTTATAATACTATTGTTAATTCAAGAAAAAAAATAAAAACTTAGTTACCTCGCCCACCAGGTCTACCGCCACCACGATTACCTCCTCTAAAGCGCTCAGCCATTTCTTCCATTTTCTTTATTAATAATTCATCATAATCTGCTTGATTAATCTCCTTGCCTTTTTTAGGAGCGACAATAGCAACTTTTTCATCAGAATTAAGAACTATTTTTGTGCATAAAATAACAGTTTTTTCAGAAGTAACTTCTAAAATTAAGCCAGGTAAACCCCAATATTCTCCTGGCCCATTACTAATTGGTATTTCCGGTGTAAACCAAGCCGTAATTACCTCATCCTTAGCCCCATCAGCATTTAAAACATCAGCTTCTGTTTGTTCTTCGATTTCCTCCCCTCTTTCCTTTCTGCGCTCTTTTTCTCGTTCTTTTCTTATTTTCTCAAATTGACTTTGAACACTAGCTGTATCCTTTGGGATTACTGCTGTTGCTTTATATGCCGTATAATTCCCAATTTTTTTGGATTCTGAGCCCATAACCCAATTGAATGTTTTCAACTCATCTTTAATTAAAAAAACTTTACCAAACATCTCAGCCTCTTTTGAATAGCTTTTTTCCTGTATGTTTTTATACAATTTTCCGTCATCTGAAGAATTAAACCTAAAACGACCACGACCACCACCATCTGAACTTGGTGCCTCCAGCACTTCTTCTTTAATATATGTAGCCGTAGTTTTATCGAATGTAAGTTCAAAAGTTTTTTCTGAAGCTTTTTTAATTCGCTCCATCATTCGTTTACGTTGAGCTTCAGACATATCTGGTCTCCCTCTAAATTCACCGATTGAAGTTTTTGTTTGATAAATTGCTTTCCCTTGAAAATCTTGTGCATTTACTGATGCAATAAACAGTATTACGGAAATAATTGAAAGTATAAGTTTTTTCATTTTTAATGGAAGTTTAAAGCTATTTACACCTAAGACCTTCAGCAACTCATTTGGTTTAACACCACCTACTTACTTTTTTGTTAAATTATTCTAAAGAAGTATGAAAGTAATAGGATTACCCATTAGTTAGAATACTTTAAGACCGCTGTATAACTTTAAATTGAAAACTGCAATGCTTATCGAGCTTTATAAAATACCTTTGCAACTTCAAATTTATACTATATGGATTTTTCAAAAATAAAAATGGTTGTCACTGATATGGATGGCACATTATTGAATTCGAATCATGAGGTGAGCGACCGTTTTTTTGAGTTATATGAAGAATTAAAGAAGAAAGGAATTCTTTTTGTTGCTGCAAGTGGAAGACAATACAATAGCATAATAGATAAATTAGGGCCTATTAAGGATGAGATAATTATTGTTGCTGAAAATGGTGGTTTTGCAATGCAAAATAATACCGAGATTATTTCAACACCTATGTCTGATACATCAAAAAGAGAAATTCTACATCTTTTAAATGATGTACCTAACGTTCATCCTGTATTATGTAGTAAAAACAATGCTTTTTTAAGCAATGCATCACCAGAATTTGTAAATAAACTCAAAGAATACTACACCGAGTACACCTTATTGGATGAACTAAAAAATCATGAAGGTGAAATAATTAAAATAGCAATTTACCATTTTGAAAGTTCGGAAAAACATATCTATCCTTACGTGAAACATTTAGAAGGTGATTTAAAAGTAAAAGTATCAGGAGAGAATTGGGTAGATATTTCTAGTCCTAATGCTAATAAAGGTTATACCATTGATATAATTCAGAAAAAATATAATATTACGCAGGCAGAGACTATGGTTTTTGGTGATTTTAATAATGACCTTGAAATGTTAGCATTAGCCGATTTTAGTTTTGCCATGAAAAATGCACATCCCAATGTAAAAAAGGCTGCTAATTATGAAACGCTCAGTAATGATGAAAACGGTGTTGAACATATTCTAGAATTATTAGTAAAGTAGTTTTTACTGACTTTTAAACTTTGCACAATAACAATTAAAATTATGAATTAACAGATTTTAATTCACTGGGCAAATACCCCATTGTTCTTTTAAAAGCCGTGGTGAAATGTTGCGGATTGCTATACCCAACCTCATAAGCGGCCTGTGCTATGGTCGCATTTTCTTGAATAATTAAACTTTTTGCAAATTCCATGCGTAAAGCTGTAATGTACTTATAAACCGGAACTCCATATACTTTCTTAAAATCGCGCTTTAGCTTGGTTGCATTAAAGCCCGCAATTTCAGCGAGATCCAAAATTTTAAGGGGTGCCTTTAAATTATTTCTAATATGTGCTTCTACCTTAACCAATGACAAATAATCTGCATTCAGCAATTTAACTTTCGCTTTTGACAATGCAGCGGTTTGTCTACCCATCAAAAAATCTATAATGAGTACCGTTAGTTTACTTTCCAGATATTTTTTCTGAATTTCCCCTTTATACGGACACTGTATGATCTCATTAATTTTACTACGCAAATTTGGTGGTATAAATTTACTCTTATCCCATAAGACGTATGAATTCGAGTTCGCAACAGCAGCTTTTAACTTACCAAAAGAATGGTTGTATTCGGCACCCAAAAGTTCTTTTAAGCTGCTAGGTTTTAAATAAATTTCAAAAATCCTGGTAGTATTATTAAATATAAAATCTTTGCGATCTTTTGTTGGACAATAACACATATTGCAATGGTTCTCAGGAATTTGAACATAATAATCGA
Source organism: Flavobacteriaceae bacterium EG-1 (assembly GCF_009649685.1). Classification (GTDB taxonomy): domain Bacteria; phylum Bacteroidota; class Bacteroidia; order Flavobacteriales; family Flavobacteriaceae; genus Aurantibacter_A. Next base: position 166,757 of record NZ_WJPK01000001.1, on the reverse strand, counting down.
TATGACTTAAAGGTTGGAAAGAATATGTACCTTCTAACGAAAAATGAATTTTAATAATAGGTTCGTCGCAACTTACTCTAATTTCCGAATCAAACGCAACAAGTTGTGAGGTGTCGGCATCATCAATCCCACCAATTAACATAACACCCTCACTACTAACTATCTCAACTACATTAAACTGAACAGAATTTTCTAAATAGGAATCTTCAAACAACTTTTTAGCATCCACTTTTTTGTGCAACATTCTAGCATTAGCATCATTTTTTACCCCCTTATCCATTACTTCTTTTTGCGTAAGTAAAAATTCTTTTCACGGTACTTCAGCATACATTCCTGCTTTAGATTTGCAAATATATTTATTTAGACTAAATCTTAATAAAGATAACACCTTTTTTGAATTAATGAAGAACCTAATCACTGCATTTACACTATTAATACTGTTTTCAGCTACCAGTCAAGAGACCCTTTGTACAATTACAGGCAGGGTAAATGATGCTTCAGGAAATCCCCTACCCTTTGCTAATGTTATCGTAAAAGGCAAAAAAATGGGTGTTTTAACTAATGATCTTGGACTATATACTATACCTAATATAGCGTATGGAAAATATAGTATTGTGGTTTCATTTATAGGATACAATACAGTTACAAAGTCCGTAGAAATAAATAAAAACAAACGAAAACTTAAAATAGATTTTACCCTAAATGAAAATGTTGAAAATTTAGATGAAGTAACCGTAAATGGCAAATCAAATAAAACAGCACTTGAGACTAAAGGATTCGCCGTAAATGCAATTGAAACTAAAGAAGCTGGTCTTAGAAGCATCCAGACCAATGAATTACTAAACACAACAGTTGGTGTAAAAATAAGACAAAACGGAGGCTTAGGGGCAAACGTAGAGTACAGTTTAAATGGGTTATCAGGAAGGTCCGTTAGCATTTTTATTGATGGAATTCCTATTTCTATGTACGGTTCTTCATATAGTCTTAATAGTATTCCACCATCTATGATTAAAAACATAGAAGTATACAAAGGAGTGGTTCCTGGGCATTTATCTAGCGATGCTATTGGTGGAGCCATTAATATTGTACTTCACAAAGGTGCCAAGAATAGTTTAAACGCCTCTATTTCTTACGGTTCCTTCAACACTACACAAGCAAACATAAACGGTTCTTACAGATTTGATAAAACCGGATTTACGGTAAAGGCTTCTGCTTTTTATAACTATTCCGATAACGATTATAAAATTTGGGGAAAAACTATAGTAGATATTGCTCCAAACGGAGTAGAAACCCCTATTGTTGCCCGAAGATTTAACGATGCTTATAGGTCTACTGGTGGATTGGTTCAGATTGGATTTACTGATGTTAAATGGGCGGATCAATTTTTAGTTGGTTTAACGGCTTCAGATGAATACAATGAAGCGCAACACGGTGCCTTTGTAACCAAACTTCCTTACAAAGGACGCTTTTTAGAATCGGATGCCGTACTCGGTAATTTAACCTATCAAAAGAAAAATCTTTTTATTGATGGGCTTGACATCAATATTAATGGGGTATATGGTAAACGTAACAGAATTATTAACGATACTGTTGCCGAACAATACAATTGGACTGGAGAAAGAAGAATAGGTATTAATGGCGATTATCTCGATTTTATTTGGGGTTCACAAAATGAAAACGGTCCAACTTTGGCTAAAATCGTAAGAAAAGTATCTTCAGTTCGAACAGGATTGTCATTTAGCCTAAACAACAACCACAAAATATTATTCAACCATGCTTACAATGGCATAGATAGAGAAGATAGTGATGCAATGATTTCATTACTAGAAAACACCTTTCAACAAACGAGTGACCTTTATAAAAATATATTCTCTTTAAGTTATGAATTAAATGCGTTTGACAATAAGTTTAAACTAAATGCTTTTGGAAAACATTATCTCCAAAAAGTATTAAATACTAAGCCCGTATTTAATGAAAATGCGACAGAAGTTATAGATGAGGTTTACCAGAGTAATAAAGATTACACAGGATACGGTTTTGCTACTTCATACATTATCATACCCGATATCACATTATTAGTTTCAGCTGAAAAAGCCATTCGATTACCCAGTGAAAATGAAGTTTTTGGAGATGCTGGCGATAATTTACTACCCAACATTACGATACAACCAGAAACCAGTAACAATATAAATCTTGGTTTTCGACTGGGAAAATTCAACTTTAAAAAACACGGATTTACCCTTGCCACGAATTTCTTTGCAAGAAATATAGAAAATAGAATTGGTTTACCCCCAAATGCAGATGGGCTCAGAGAAAGTAATGAATTTGTGCAATACACCAATTTAGAAAACACAGCCGAATCTAAGGGTGTAGAAGCCGAGTTTAATTACACCTATAACAACAATCTAGGCTTTAATTTTAACCTAACTCGCATGAGCCTCACCACGGTAAATTCGGGTGTTGAGGCCAATGTACCTAACGTACCCTTGTTCACAATGAACACCGGTTTACGCTATGCACTAAAGAATTTTATTCAAACAAAATCGCTCCTAAACCTTTTTTATAACGCCTATTATACCGATGAATTTGCGTATAAGTTCGCAGCAGGAACCAATACAACAGGAGAAGAAGCTTTTTTAATTCCTGAACAGGTATCGCATGACTTTGGTTTAAGTTATGTGTTTCCTAAAAAGAATTTTGTAATGAGCTTTGATGTCAAAAATATATATGACCAAGCTGTTTATGACAATCTATCTGTACAAAAACCAGGACGAGCTTTTTATTTAAAACTGAATTACATACTTAATAATTTTTAACCATAAATAAAATACAATATGATACGACCTTTATTAAATTTAAAATCGTTTTCTTTCTCATTACTCGCCATATGGCTAATGACTGCTTGTAGCAGTGACGATAATACTATAACACCTGAACAAGAAGAAGAGCAAGAGGAGGTTCAAGAAGAAGAGGAAGAGGAAGAAGTAGTAGAAGAATCTAGATGGATAACAATTGCCGGGGCAAAAATGGGAGAAGAACCAGGCGATGGTAATGGCGGTACTTTAATTTATTCTATTACTAGTGAAGATGCTAAAGATTCAACTGTGCAAATAGACCCATTTAACAATGGTTTTGTTGCTCCATCGAATAGAACTGCAAGACTTCAAGCTTCTGAAGATGGTAATACCATTTTTAATATTAGTTATGCTGGTGATACCGGTGGTAATTACACAAAATATATTGTAAATGGAGGAGGAGATTTTGAGCCAACAGGATCAGAAGTAAGCATAGCACCCTATGTAGGCACCGCTCCGCGATGGATTAAACTTTTTGATGGAGACCAAACTGGCTGTGCAGTACGAGTAGACATTGAACATATCGTTGATGATAATGGTACTCCTGAAGATGTTACAGATGACTCTTATGTACGAACTAAGCAAACGGTTGGAGTGGTAACATTAGATCTAGTTAATTCTGCAATTAAATCGTTTGAAAGTTTTGAGCTAACCATAGGTGAAGAACTAGAATCTCAAGGATACTATATCGGTAGAATTGATATGCCTACATTAAATGCTGCTGGTGATAAACTATACATTGGTGCTCGAATGAATAAAATAGACCCTGCAACTTTAGCTAGAGATGAAGAAAATGAAGTTGACCTTACAAGTGATAGCGATTACGAAATTTTAGGAGCTAAAACGATTGTTCTAGATTACCCTTCATTAGAAAACCCAACCATTATAACGTCTACAATTAGCCATGGTAATACAAACGGCTACCGAAGCATAAATGCTTTTGAGTATAATGGTGATGTATATCAGGCTACCCAAAGTGATCCAGAGGGTTCTTACATCGTAAAAATTGGAGCAGACAACTTATATGATGATTCATATGATTTCAATCTAGATGATGCATTGGGTGTAACTGGTGCATATGTCTTAGCTTGGAGACCCGCAGCTAATGGAAAAGCTGTTTTAGCATATCGTCATGATGGATCGGTAGAAGGTGTTTCTGGTAGAGGGGAAAGCTTTTTTGCATTAGTTGATTTAAACGCGAAAACTGCAACCAAAATAAATGATATACCTTACGAGGTAGATTTTGAATTATTCCAGTACCAGGGCTATGCCGTTGACGGAACGGAAATCTATCTTACCCAAGCCCCAGTTGGAGCAAATGGAAACATTTATGTTGTAGAGACAGAAACTGGTACAGTTACAAAAGGTGCTGAATTAGTGAATGCTACTGGCAGTCATTTTATTGGTGCTTGGTAAAGCTTTAAAATAAGTAGTTTAAAAATACCATTATCGGGCTTTTTGCTCGGTAATGGTTTTCATAGATTGAAATCTAAAATTATACGAACATGAAAAATAAATTTATTAGAACTTATGTTTTGTTTCTCAGTGTAGCACTTGCTTCTAGTTCTGCTTTGGCTCAGAGAAACGCCTCGCAAGATTCAAATCCCTTTTTAGATCGCGACTATTGGGCTTCCAAACCTTCCATTGGAGAGATTGATACTAATATTGTACAAGGGCATTCGGTAACCGAGGCAAATGGTGGTGGCTTTGATGCAACTACCTTTGCAATTTTTGCAAATAACCCGGTAACTACAGTTAATCATTTAATTGAAAAAGGTAATGATGTAAATAAAAAGACCCACGACTCTCGTACCTATATTTTCTGGGCTGCCTCACGTGGCAACTTAGAATTAATGGAATATTTTGTTGGTAAAGGAGCAAATTTAAATGTTAAAGATTCGCATGGTTATTTTCCTAGTTCTTTTGCTGCTGCAAGCGGACAACAAGATCAAAAAGTCTACGAATTCTTTATTAAAAACGGTTCTGATTTAAAAAATGAAAAAGACCATCATGGCGCAAACATTCTTTTGGTAGCTGCTGCTCGCGCTAAGGACTTAAAATTGGTTGATTTCCTAATTTCAAAAGGATTAGACATAAATACAACTGATGATGACGGAAATGGCATTTTTAATTATGCCGCTAAAGGTGGTAACATTGCTATCCTTAAAGCACTGAATGATCGTGGTGTTTCTATTAAAAAAAGTGAGAAAACTGGAGAAAATGCAATCCTTTTTGCTAGTAGCGGAGGTGGTCGTGGTAGCAGCGTTGGAATTGAGGTTTTCGAATATCTTGAAGGACTAGATATTGCACCAAATGTTACGGCAAAAAATGGTATAACGCCCATTCATAACTTATCGCGATCTTCTTCAGATATTAAACTTTTCGACTATTTTATTTCAAAAGGAGTAGACCCAAACGCGAAAGACGAAGCGGGTAATACAGCATTTTTAAATTCCATTTCTAGAAATAAGTTGGAAACAATTTCCTATTTCGCTGAAAAAACAAACAATATAAATCAAACAAATAATGACGGGCAATCGGCATTAGCACTTGCTATTCAAAACAACAGTGCAGAAGTGGTTAATTTCCTAATTTCAAAAGGAGCTAAAACCGATGTTCTAGATAAGGATGGAAACAATCTCGCATACTATCTTTTTGAAACTAGAGGTAAGCCAAAAGATTTTGACAGTAAAGTACAAGCATTATCAAAAGCTGGCTTTAATTTTAAAGCACTTCAAGCCGATAAAAGTAACATTTGGCATTTAGCCGTAGGAAAAAATGATATTGGTTTATTAAAAAAGGTAAGTGGTTTTGAAGCAGATATTAATGCTAAAGATGATCAAGGCAATACCCCATTACTTGATGCTGCCATGCAAACCAATAATTCTGAAATTTTGAAGTTTTTAATTGCTAACGGAGCGGATATTAAATCGACAACGGAATTTGGTGAAACAGTACTTGATTTAGCGAAAGAGAATGAACTTTTGGCTAAAAGCAATACTAATTTGGATTTTCTTAATTAAAATTGATTACGATGAAAAAATCAGTATGTACTTTTTGTTTAGTAAGTGTTTTTACTTTGCAGATACTAATAGGTTACTCGTTTGTTAATTACGAACCAACAGTGAGCTATAAATGTATGATACAAATGACCAATTATACAGGTGAAAAAGCATATGTTGTGGTTTCATTAATAGACCCAGACAACAACTATGTAAAAACTTTATATGTCCAAGGTGATGACGAGGAATGGTTTCCAGATTTAAAAGAATGGTGGACCTTTAGCGATGGAGCTAAAGAGAATATTGATGGTATTGCAGGTGCCACTATCGGCAATGGCGAAAGAAATATTATTTCTATCGGCCTTGATGCGTCTCAAATTGATAGTGGTTATAAACTACGGTTTGAGTCCGCTGTTGAAAATCAAGAATATTATCCTATAGATGCTGAAGTACCCTTAAATTCAGATACCATTAAAAATAAAGTTGAAGGCAAAGGATACATTCGATTTATTCGAATGGTGCCAAGCAAATAGATAAAATATGACGCTTTCTATATGGCGATATAGTCATTTAATTTTAGCTTTTACATCCTCTATATTTTTGCTTTTGGCTTCTGTTACTGGTGTAATTTTATCTGTTGAACCCATAAGCAAGAAGCTACAGCCCTACCGTATTTCAAATACGGAAGGGCTTTCGTTAGCTGAAACTATTTCTGCTATTGATGCTCAATATGATGAAGTACTAAGTATCTCCCAAGACAAGAATGGTTTTGTTAGTGCAACAGTAATTATTGACAATCAAAATGAATCGTTTTATGTAAACCCCAAGACTGGTGAAAAACTAGGTGCTATTATTGAAAAAGCACCTATCTATCAATTTTCCACTAGCCTACACCGCTCACTTTTTCTTAAAACCCCAGGACGTCTTTTTATTGGATTAACCTCTTTCCTACTCTTTTTAATTGCTATATCTGGAATTGTACTTATCGCAAAAAGACAAGGGGGTTATACCAAATTTTTCTCAAAAGTAGTTCGCGAAAATTATGCGCAATACAACCATGTAGTCTATTCAAGATTTGTATTAATTCCTATAGTTATTATTGCTTTTTCAGGCGTTTATCTTTCGCTTTTGCGTTTTCAAGTTATCGAAGAAAATCAAATTACACATGAAATTGATTTTGATAATTTAAAAGAGAATCCTACCCTAAATTATACGCAGTTTGAGCTTTTTAAAAATACACCTCTTTCGGAATTAAGAGAATTCGAATTTCCTTTCTCAGAATTTGTTGAAGATTACTATCTCGTACGATTAAAAAATAATGAACTTCTAATCAATCAATATACTGGTGAGATTATTAGTCAAAAACAATATCCATTTGTTACCATAATTTCTGAATGGGCCACTGTTTTACATACGGGTGAAGGCAGTATTTTATGGTCAATAATTTTAGGTATTGGTAGTTTGGCAATTCCTTTTTTAATGATAACGGGTTTTATCATATTTTTTAAAAGGCCAAAAACTAAAATAAAAAATCAGTTTTCAAAAGATAAAGCCAATTTTGTAATATTGGTAGGTTCAGAAAGTGGCACAACTTTTAAATATGCTCAGCTCTTGCATGAGTATCTTTTGTCTATAAATGAAAAAAGTTATCTCAACGTATTAGATCAATATGCTTCCTATAAGAATATGAAGCATCTTGTAATTATGACCGCCACCTACGGTCAAGGTGAAGCACCGAGTAATGCAAAAAAATTTAAAAACTTAATTCATAAGCATCAACAGAAAACGCCTTTTTTATATACTGTAGTAGGGTTTGGTTCCACATCCTATCCTAATTTTTGTCAATTCGCCTACGAAACAAATGAGCTGCTCCAAACGCTACCACAAGCGAAAGCATTAATCAAAAAAGTTTTTACTGTTAATAATCAATCGTTCGAATCTTTTAATCGATGGGCTACATTATGGGGAGAAAAAACCAATTTAGAATTGCATCTTAAAAAACCAATAATTAATAATACTAAAAAGCATATGAGCTCTTTTGTAGTGTTAGATAAAACAGAATTGGCTTCTATGGTGGATGGTACTTTTCTGCTGACGCTAAAAAACACAAACGGCGCTGTTGCCGATTCGGGAGATTTACTTTCCATAGTACCAAGCACAGAAGAACGTGAACGGTTATATTCAATAGGAAAACTTGAAAAAAATATTTATGCCATTAGTGTAAAAAGACATGATAATGGGGTTTGTTCAACTTACTTGCAAGGATTGGAAAAAGGAACCAACCTATCGGCAGCTATTGTTGAAAATAAAGATTTTCACTTTCCTAAAAAATCTAAACAAACAATTTTAATTGCAACAGGAACAGGAATCGGTCCATTTTTAGGAATGATAAAAAATAACGTTGTGAAAAAAGGAATTCACTTGTACTGGGGTGGTCGTACCAAAAAATCTTTTGAACTGTATAAGCCTATTATTTATTCGGCACTTGAAAATGGTAAATTATCATCATTTAAACCTGCTTATTCTAGAATAGAAAAAGAAAAAAGCTACGTCCAACAACTTATTAAAAAAGATGACGAGTTTATTGCTCAGATACTTCGAAAAAAAGGATGTATTATGATTTGCGGGTCTATAGCAATGCAAAAGGACGTGCTCCAAGAACTACAAAAAATATGCACGCATTATTTACAAAAAGACTTGAGTTTTTATCAAAATAGAAATCAAATAAAAATGGACTGCTATTAGAGCTTACAATAAAACATTTAAGTCTTTTGCTTTTTTTTACGCGCCGCAGGGAATAAAACATTATTAAGTATTAGGCGATATCCCGGCGATGTTGGATGTAACTCTAATTCTGTTTTTGGGTCCCCTACTCTATGTTGATAATCTTCTGGATCATGTCCGCCGTAAAAAGTAAAAAAACCTTTGCCTTTTATTCCATGAATATAACGTGCTTCACCATTCAGTTTATTTTCTCCTAAAATCAAAACGGTTGGCTTTATTTCAGATCTTGTGAAAGCAGTAGTTTGTCCCATAAACCCTTTTACCAAAGCAGTATGATTTTGACACAGCATAGTTGGCACTGGATCCCATTTTGCTGAAAAATCCATTAACGAAAAGTAATCGGACTCTTTTGCTACTCCTCCCCTTTTCGAAGTCATATCTATACTAGAAAATTCATACTTTACGGGGTTTCGCTCCAACATAAAATTGGTAAATGCAAAGGTATTATCATAATCTAGTTTGTTCTGGTAGTTTGCTTCAGATGGATCACCATCGAACATGGGTTCACAAATATCCACATTCTCAGCGGCCAAAGCAATATCAAAACTATCAGTAGCCGAACACATTGCAAACATAAAACCCCCACCTATGACGTAATTGCGAATTTTTAATGCTACAGCTCGCTTTTCTTCTGATACCTTTGAATAACCCAACTCATTGGCTAGTTTCTCTGCATTTTGTTTGCCTTCAATATACCAAGGTGCTGCTCTATAAGCTCCATAGAATTTACCGTATTGGCCAGTAAAGTCTTCATGATGCAAATGCAACCAATCGTAGATTGCTAAATTATCGTCTAAAACTTCCTTGTCATAAATAGTTTTATATGGAATCTCCGCATAGGTTAAAACCATGGTTACAGCATCATCCCAAGGTTGATTTCCATCGGGTGAATACACAGCTATTTTAGGTGCTTTTTCTAAGATTACAGCTTCTTTATTTTGCGAAGGACTAGCAATTTCATCTATAATATTTTGTGCTTGGCCATCTGAAAGAATTTCAAAGGAAACACCTCTAATTTGGCATTCCTTTCTTATAGAATCTCCATCGGGCAACAAAAATGAACCTCCTCTATAATTTAATAACCACTGTACTTTTTGCTGTTTTGTAAGCACCCAATAGGTAATACCATATGCCTTTAGATGGTCTTTTTGACTTTCAGCATCCATAGGAATCAATATGCTAGATGCCAAGATATTGCTCGAAACAAACAAAACAAAAACGAAAATTAATTTCTTCATAGACTAAAAACAAAATTGAAATTGTTCTTAGCATAAAGTTACAACTATTGTTTTAAAGCATTTAAAGCTTATATGATAGAAGGAAAAATCAACAATAAATAACAACTGAATTTAAACATTAGAACGGAACTTCGCCTACATCTTCATCGGGTTCATCATTAATACTACTTCCGAAAACATCATCGGCGGATGGAAGTTGTCTCGCATTGAATGGATTTTCATCGCCATCATTCATTTTTGATTGAAACTCAAAAGGTGAGTCAAAGTCGTCGAGGTTATCAAATTTACCTAGGTTACCGATAAACTTCAAGCGTATATTTTCTAAACCACCGTTTCGGTGTTTTGCAACTATAAACTCTGCCTGACCTTGGGTTGGTGTACGTTCTTCGTCATCCCACTCATCAATTTTATAATACTCAGGTCTATAAATAAAAGACACAATATCTGCATCTTGTTCAATTGCACCAGATTCCCTTAGGTCTGATAGTAATGGTCTTTTACTACCTCCACGTGTTTCAACAGCACGAGATAATTGCGATAATGCAATTACAGGAACATTTAATTCTTTAGCAAGTGCCTTTAAGTTTCTAGAAATTGTAGAAATTTCTTGTTCACGATTTCCACCATGACTACCACCTGCTGTCATTAATTGCAAATAATCAATTATTATCAATTTTATGCCATGTTGCGAAGCCAAACGTCGTGCTTTGGCTCTTAGATCAAATATTGATAATGATGGTGTATCATCTATAAATAACGGCGCTTTTTCAAGAGATTTTACTTTTACATTCAATTGTTCCCACTCATGTTTCTCTAATTTACCGGTTCTAAGTTTTTCAGAAGATAATCCAGTTTCAGAAGAAATTAAACGCGTAATCAATTGCACTGATGACATTTCACAAGAGAAGAAAGCAACTGGTATATTATTATTTACGGCCATATTACGAGCCATTGATAGTGTCAACGCTGTTTTACCCATACCAGGACGTGCAGCAACAATAATTAAATCACTCGGTTGCCAGCCTGATGTTAACTTATCTACTTTGTCAAAACCTGTAGGTATACCACTTAAACCTTCCTTATTTGCAATCTCCTCAATACGTTTCTTAGCTTGTATTACTAAATTTTGAGCAGTTTCTGCAGGTTGTTTTAAATTACCTTGAGTAACATCATATAATTTTGACTCTGCATTATCTAATAAATCAAATACATCTGTACTTTCATCATAAGCTTCTTGAATAATTTCGTTAGAAATTTTTATCAGTTGTCTTTGAATATATTTCTGTAGAATTATACGTGCATGAAACTCTATATGCGCAGAAGAGGCTACTTTTTGCGTTAATTTTATTAAATAAAAATCACCCCCAGAAACATCAAGTAGTCCATCTTTCTTTAACTGACTCGAAACCGTTAATAAGTCGACTGGTTGCGATTCTTGGAATAATTTAAAGATGGCCTCAAAGATATTACTATGTGCTTCTTTGTAAAAGGCATCTTTATGTAAGATATCTATTACTTCATCCACACCTTTCTTGTCAATCATCATAGCCCCTAATACAACCTCCTCTAAATCAACAGATTGTGGTGGTATTTTTCCTCTTTCGAGATTAATGATAGTTGACTTGTCAATCTTGCGACCGATAAGTGGGTTTGTGTTCTCCATAGTTGCGAAAGTATAGAATTAACCATTAGTTAACTTTATGTCTTGTTAACTACTGATCAACATTTCGTTGTTAATAAGTTAGTATTTTATGTTGATATCTAAAAAAAACCGAAGAAAAATTTCCTCGGTTTTTTTTTAGCTTGATAAATTCGAAGATTAGCCATTGAAGACACCCATCTCACTGTACTTTTTCATGCGTTGATTCACTAGTTCTTTTGGTGATAACTTTTCTAATTCTTCAAAAGTTGTTGTTATTTTATTTTTCACCGTATCGAAAGTTTTCTCTCTATTGCTATGTGCTCCACCAACTGGTTCTTTAATAATTTCATCAATTACTTTCAGTTTTTTACTATCGTTGGCAGTTAATTTAAGTGCTTCCGCAGCTTGTTCTTTATATTCCCAACTTCTCCACAATATTGATGAGCAATTCTCTGGGGAAATTACCGAATACCATGCATTTTCTAACATTAGAATTCGATCACCTACGCCTATTCCTAATGCACCACCAGAAGCACCTTCTCCTATTACAATACAAATAATTGGCACTTTCAGACGCGTCATTTCTAATATATTTCTCGCAATAGCTTCTCCTTGTCCACGCTCTTCTGCCTCAATTCCTGGGTAGGCACCAGGTGTATCAATAAGAGACACAACGGGTACACCAAACTTTTCAGCAGATTTCATTAAACGTAGTGCTTTTCTATATCCTTCCGGATTTGCCATTCCAAAATTTCGGTACTGTCTTGTTTTTGTATTATAACCTTTTTGTTGCCCAATAAACATATAACTCTGATCACCAATTTTACCAAGGCCACCAATCATTGCTTTATCATCTTTAACCGTACGGTCTCCAAACATTTCTAAAAATGTATCTCCACAAATGGCATTAATATAATCTAATGTATATGGTCTGTTTGGGTGTCTTGACAACTGTACTCTTTGCCAAGCTGTTAGGTTCTTATAAATATCCTTGCGAGTGTCATGAAGCTTTTTCTCTATTTGCTTGCAAGTCTCTGTAACATCAACGTCACTTTCTTCGCCAATAATAGCGCATTTCTCTAATTGCTCTTCAAGTTCCTTTATAGGTAACTCAAAATCCAAATATTCCATATTGATTAGATTGGTTTCTTCTTGATGACAAAGATAGAATTTTAGTTTAATTGACCTTGCCGCTCTTTATCTTTATATTTTGTCTACTTTTTAGTACTCCATTTAATGCAATTATTGCCAAAATAATAACTGCTCCTATGTAAAACGTTGTTCGCATGTATTCACTTTCACCAAATATTAAAATCGCTAAAAGTATACCATATACAGGCTCTAGATTAAGACTTAATAGAATGGTATATGGGCTAATAAAACGCATCGTTTTTACTAAGGCAATAAAAGCATATGCCGTACAAACAGAAGCTAAAATTATTAAATAAAAAGAATCATTTAAAGTAATAGAAAAGAAATCTGAATTAAAATTACCTCTAAAAAAAATGTAACCCGTTAAAAATAGTGTCCCAATACCCATTTCATAAAAACCAATAATTGATGGTTTTTGCTCCTTAATCAATTTACCATTAATCATTGTAAAAAGTACATTTAAAAACGATGACAATAAACCCATTAAAATACCCTCATAATATTGGGTCTCTACTTTAAATATAATATACAAACCCAGAATTATTATCAATCCAAAAATAACTTCATACCAAATAACTTTTCGTTTAAACCAAACTGGTTCTATCAAGGAACCCAAAAAAGCACCAGTAGACATGGTAATTAAAGCAATTGAAATATTCGCAATCTTAATGGCTTCAAAAAAGGTTACCCAATGCAAACTTAGAGCTATACCGGCTAGAAGTAAAGCAGGAATTTTACTTTTATTTACTTTAAAATTAAGCTTCCTAAAAAAAATAAAAACACTTATAAAAATTGTAGCAAGTAACATTCTATACCACACTAATGGCAATGCATTAATTGAAATTAATTTGCCCAAAATTGCAGTAAACCCTAAAATAAAAATTAATAGGTGAAGTTGTACAAAGTATTTAGGTTTTGAGCCAGATTGCATAAATTATCGTTTTGCTCTTTGTAGTAAATAAAAAGCAAGAATTCCGAAGAAAGCATTAGGTACTACTACTGCTACGATTGGTGCCAGACCAGATTGCTCTGCTAAAGTACCAAATACCCGATCAAAGAATATAAAAATAAAAGCTACAAAAATACCGAACGCTAAATTAATACCCATTCCACCGCGACGTTTAACTGAAGACACGGCCACCGCGATTACCGTTAATATAAAAGCTGAAATTGGCAACGCCCATCTTTTGTATTTTACCATTACATAACGGTTGATATTGGAGGCTCCTTTTTCTCGTTGATCTTTAATAAATTCATTAAGTTCAACCAAGTTTTTGGTCTCCGCAACATAAGACACTGGAGTAAGATCATTTATCCTAAATGGGAAAATAGTATCCAATCTTCTTTTGGATTCCAATATTTCTACTCCATCAATTATAGTGCGTTGCTTAAATGAAGTTAAACGATAAACGCTATCTTTTTCAACCCATCGAATATTAGCGGCAGCCATTTTAAACTCTAAATTATTTTCTTCGTCAAATCGTTCAAAGGTAAAGTTATACCCTATTTGCCGTGCTGGATCAAAACTACTGACATAAATAAAATCACTTTTATTAAGTTGATTAAAAATATTATTTGTGACTCTTTCCGCTGCCCCTTTCTTAAGGTACTTATATTTAAATTCATTAAACCCAAGACTGGCTTTTGGCACCAAATACATACTCATTACAAACATTAATACAGCAACTATTGAGGCTCCCATTAAATATGGCCTTAAAAAACGACCATAGGACACTCCCGAACTTAGAATAGCTACAATTTCTGTATTAGAAGCTAGTTTTGAGGTGAAAAAAATAATAGACAGGAATAAAAAAATAGGTAATAATTGACTTCCTATATAAATAGTAAAGTTTCCGAAGTACTCAACAATCTCGTTTAATGGTGCCTCATTATCTTGCATCTTTCCAATTTGCTCCGCCAAATGCGCCATAATGCTTATTGGAATAAATAGCAAAATCATCACTGCAAAAGTGACCAAATAGCGCTTTAATATGTACTTATCAAGTATTGTCAAATTAGAGTCGTTTGTCCATTTGTTTCACCATTTTATTTTTCCACTCTACAAAATCTCCTACTAAAATATGTTTTCTTGCTTCACGAACCAACCACATGTAAAATCCAAGGTTATGCACGGTAGCAATTTGTCCTCCTAAATATTCGTTTGCCGCAAACAAATGTCTTAAATACGCCTTAGAATAATCAGTGTCAACATATGTAATTCCCATTTCATCGATAGGCGAAAAATCATCTTCCCACTTTTTATTTTTTATATTAATCGTTCCATGCGCCGTAAATAACATTCCATTTCGTGCATTTCTGGTCGGCATAACACAATCAAACATATCTATACCCAAGGCAATATTTTCTAATATATTTATTGGAGTTCCTACACCCATTAAATAACGTGGTTTATCTTCTGGTAGAATTTCACAAACTACATCGGTCATTGCATACATTTCTTCTGCAGGTTCTCCAACTGAAAGTCCACCTATGGCATTTCCTTCCGCACCCGAGTTCGCTATATATTCCGCAGATTGTTTACGTAAATCTTTATAAGTAGACCCTTGTACAATCGGAAAAAAGGTTTGCTCATAATCATATTCAAAAGGGGTTTTCTTTAAATGATTGATACATCTGTCTAACCACCTATGAGTCATATGCATAGAACGTTTAGCATAATTATAATCACATGGGTATGGTGTACATTCATCAAAAGCCATAATGATATCAGCACCAATTACACGCTGAATTTCCATAACATTTTCAGGAGTGAAAGTGTGTATTGAACCGTCAATATGCGATTTAAACTTTACACCTTCTTCTTTAATCTTTCTATTTGCAGAAAGTGAATACACCTGATAACCACCACTATCAGTTAAAATATTTCGATTCCAACCCATAAATTTATGTAAACCTCCGGCTTGTCTAATGATTTCAGTTTTAGGTCGTAGAAACAAATGATAAGTATTACCTAAAATAATATCGGGGTTAATATCATTGCGCAATTCACGCTGATGAACCCCTTTAACTGTAGCCACCGTGCCCACGGGCATAAAGATTGGAGTTTCAATTTTACCATGGTCAGTAATTAGAGTTGCAGCTCTAGCTTTACTCTTTGGGTCCGTATGTTCTAATGTAAATTTCAAAAGCTCAGTTTCAGTCGGCAAAGATAATCAACTGTTCTGCACAAATTCCTTAAGAAATAAATAAAGTTGAATTCGCAAATAACTGTTAATAAATTGTAATTAGCATGAGGTGTAACCCCTAAAGATTACCTATTTTTGAAATCGAAAAAATATTGAAATGGCAGCAGTGCAAGAATTACAAGATTTAGTAACACAAGTAAGAAGAGATATACTTCGGATGGTACATAAAGTAAATTCAGGACATCCTGGTGGTTCTTTAGGTTGTACAGAGTTTATAGTTGCCCTGTACAATGAGGTTATGGAATTGAAGGAAGGTTTTGATATGGATGGAAAAGACGAAGATTTGTTCTTTTTATCTAACGGGCATATATCACCTGTTTTTTACAGTGTTTTGGCAAGAAGAGGATATTTTCCTGTAGAAGAACTTAGCACTTTTAGATTAATTAACTCAAGACTTCAAGGACACCCAACTACGCATGAAGGTTTACCAGGTGTTCGTATTGCTTCTGGATCATTAGGACAAGGAATGTCTGTTGCTATAGGTGCAGCGCAAGCTAAAAAGCTGAATAAAGATTCTAATTTGGTTTATAGTCTGCACGGAGATGGAGAATTACAAGAAGGTCAAAATTGGGAAGCTATAATGTATGCATCTGGAAATAAAGTAGATAATCTTATTGCTACGATAGATTTAAACGGACAACAAATTGACGGATCTACAGACGATGTACTTCCAATGGGAGATTTAAGAGCCAAGTTTGAAGCTTTTGGATGGGATGTTCTTGATATTAAAGAAGGAAACAACTTAGAAGCTATTCTAAAAGGTATGAAAGAGGCTAAAAGTAGAACTGGAAAAGGAAAACCAGTTTGTGTGTTATTACATACAATAATGGGGAATGGTGTAGATTTTATGATGTATACACATGCATGGCATGGTAAAGCTCCTAGTGACGAACAGTTAGAAAATGCCCTTGAGCAAAACCCAGTTACATTAGGAGACTATTAAGAATTTCTAGCTTAAAAATTAGTTCAAATAAGATTAAAATAATTTCTGCTTAGCGGAAATGAAATCAAAATATTGATTCAATGACAAAATACGTAGACCAAGGAAAAAACGACACAAGAAGTGGTTATGGTGCAGCTATGACTGAATTAGGAAGAACAAACTCTGATGTGGTAGCTCTTTGTGCTGATTTGGTAGGATCATTAAAAATTCAACCTTTCATTGATGAAAATCCTGATCGTTTCTTTCAAATAGGAATTGCGGAAGCAAATATGATGGGAATTGCCGCCGGACTAACTATTGGTGGAAAAATACCTTTTACAGGTACTTTTGCTAATTTCTCTACCGGTCGTGTATATGATCAAATTCGTCAATCTATTGCATATTCGGGTAAAAATGTGAAAATCTGTGCATCACATGCGGGTATAACTTTAGGTGAAGATGGTGCAACACATCAAATTCTTGAAGATATCGGAATGATGAAAATGTTGCCTGGCATGGTGGTTATTAATCCATGTGATTTTAACCAAACAAAAGCAGCCACCTTAGCTATTGCTGAGTATGAAGGTCCTGTATATTTGCGATTTGGAAGACCAAAAGTAGCCAACTTTACTCCAGTAGACCAAAAATTTGAAATTGGAAAAGCTCTCATGCTTAATGAAGGTACCGACGTTACTATTATTGCTACAGGTCATTTAGTTTGGGAATCTTTAATCGCTGCTGAAAATTTAGAAAAACAAGGCATTGCTGCAGAGGTAATTAATATTCATACTATTAAACCTCTAGATAAAGACGCCGTGTTAAAGTCTGTTAAAAAAACAGGTTGCGTGGTTACTGCTGAAGAACACAATTATTTAGGAGGTCTTGGAGAAAGCATTGCTAGAGTGCTTGCTACTGAGCATCCTACACCACAAGAATTTATTGCAACACAAGATACTTTCGGTGAAAGTGGTACGCCAGCACAACTTATGGAGAAATACGGTCTCAACAATAAAGCAATTGAGAAGGCCGTTTTAAAAGTAATGAAAAGAAAATAACAATGGTATCGTTTTTGATACTGTTGCAGTATTAAAAACGAGATCATTTTGGAATAGGCTAAACTTTTGTTTATTCGTGTAAACTTCTTTTAGCAAATTACATTTGACCGTTTTAGTTAGAACATTAAAATTGGAACAAATGAAAGTATTACAAACAACCCTTTTAGTAGCTGTTCTTGCATTAATTAGCACAACAGCGTTTTCACAAAGCGGATCTGGATTTGGAATTACGGGTGGACTTAATTATGGTGCCAACGGTAATTATTTCGAATCAGCCGAAGCTGCCGCAAAAGATCCTGACAGAAACATAGGATATCACGTAGGTATCTTTGGAAAATTCGGCAACCGATTCTTTTTTAGACCAGAACTCATTTACACTAAGACAAAATCTGATTATGCAGATGAAGCCTTAGACATTAGTAGATTAGATGCGCCTATGTTAGTAGGTGTTAAAGTCATTGGCCCACTAAACGTTTTTGCAGGACCTGCTTTTCAATATATTTTGGATTCTGAATTTGATGGTATTGGAATTAATGATATAGATAATGATTTTAGCGTTGGACTACAAATTGGTGCTGGAGTAAACCTTGGTAAATTAGGTCTTGATCTTAGGTATGAAAGAGGATTTAGTGAAAATGAAGCAAAGTTTATTAATACTAATATTGCTGCTTTACCTAATAGTAGAATTGATACTAGACCAGATCAATTGGTTTTAAGTGCATCAATCAAATTCTAAAGATTAGAATGATATAAAAATAGCCCACATATTATAATATGCGGGCTATTTCTATATCATCGTTGAAATTATTTGGCTTAACTATCAGCGTCTAAATAATCTGGAATACCGTCGCCATCTGTATCGGGGTAAGGTTTTATAATATTACCATTCTCATCTGAAATTTCTTCTAATGTAGAATCACCATCTCCGTCATCATCTGCATCGTTATAATTCGCGACAAAGAATGAAATTTCTAAATCAGCATCGGTATTGTCATTATTCAAATTTCCATCACCGTCTAAATCCTCTTCGATATTTGGGATACCATCTTCATCAGAATCTGTATCCGCTAAATATGACAATAAATCTATCTTAAAGATTAACGGACTATAAGATGGAATTAAAGTTGATGTTGAAGAGCTATAATAACCTAACGCCGAAGGCATTATAACCATACCAATTCCATAGTCTTCATAGCTTACAGTTCCATCACCGTTCTCAATTGGCCCAGTACCAGATTTTAACTTAATAACGCCGTTTCCAAAACCGCGAACAACGCCTGAAAGATTAAAGACTGTTGGCGTAGTACCTGCATCAAATACAGTACCATCAACTAGAGAACCTTCATATGTAACAAAAGCGTCATCTCCTATTGTTGGACTCGTTCCAACTCCTTCTCTTGCAACTAAATAGTACAAAGTATGATCAACATAACCTTCTTCTTCTGTAACCTGAACAGCTAAAGTCGTAGAAGCCACAAAATCAGCTAAAGGTGTCTTATTTGCGTTATCACCTGCTATAGTATCAATTACTATTTTGTAATCAAAATTCTCATCCGGATTTTCAAATTCCTCATAATTATAAAAATGCGTATTCAAATAATCTGTTATTGTTGCATTATCAGTTACAATGGTTTCTGCAAGTGTTTGAACTGCAACTGTTGTAACGTCATCATCGTCGTCATTTTTACATGAGGTTATACCAATAACTATGATTAAAAGATAAAAAATTCTTTTCAATTGCATGCTTTTCTTTTTTACAGGGCGCAAGATACAATTTTCCACTATTTTCGTTGAAGCCTTAACAAAGATTTGTAACAACTTATGCGCATTGATAAATACTTGTGGTGTACTCGATATTATAAGACCCGTAATCAGGCAACGGAGGCCTGTAAAAAAGGACATGTTAAAATAAAGGGACAATTGGTGAAACCAGCTCGTGAGGTATATCCTATGGATGAAGTTAGTATTCGTAAGAACCAGATTGATTATCAATTAACAGTTATTGACATTCCCAAAAGTAGGGTTGGTGCTAAATTAGTAAACATTTATCGCAAAGACACTACCCCAAAAGAAGCCTTTGAACATGCTAAACTATTAAGGCATGCTAAAGCACACTATCGTAAAAAAGGAGCTGGACGACCAACCAAAAAGGATCGTAGAGATATTGAAGACTATACCAATAGCGAAGATGAAAACAGTGAAGAATAAACAGGCATTGATTATATTTGAATAGATTTTATTTAAAATGGACAACCAAATTCTCTCTCACGATCAAATTCAACATAAAGTAAAACGTATTGCATATCAAATATATGAAGCAAATGTTGAAGAAAAGACGATTATAATTGCTGGTATTGATAGTGGTGGATTAAAATTAGCTCAAAAGATAGGAAGCATATTAAAAAAAATTACAGAGGCAGAAATAACCATATGTAAAGTTTCAATGGATAAAAAGAATCCGTTGAAAAGCGGTGTTAAAACTTCAATTCCAATTGAAGATTATAAAAACAAATCGGTTGTACTCGTAGACGATGTACTTAACTCTGGCACTACCCTTATTTATGGGGTTCATCATTTTCTACAAACACCTCTTAGTCAATTAAAAACAGCGGTGTTAGTTAATAGAAACCACAAGAAATACCCTGTAAAAGCTGATTTTAAAGGAATCTCTCTTTCTACTTCCTTAAATACTCATGTTCATGTTCGGTTTGAGACAAAGAATGATTGTGTTTATCTAGACTAACTTTTCTTCAATTTCAGCGTTGATTTCTACTATTGATTTCTGATCACAATCAATAGTAAAATTTGCCTTTTGATAGAACATACTTCTTTCAAAAAGATGTTTTCCAATAAATTCAGGTAAATCCACATCAGGAATATTCTTAATTAATGGACGCTCACTTTTTTCCTTTAACAATCTTTCTACTAAACCATTAATAGACAACTTTAAGTAAAAAACACTACTGGTTAATTCCAATATCTGATTCATATTATTACCATAGCAAGGGGTTCCACCGCCTAGTGATAAAATTACATTATCATGAGATTTCAATGCTTTGGAAACATATTCCGATTCTTTTTTACGAAAATAAATCTCCCCTTTTACCTCAAATAGCTCAGAAATTGTCATTTGCTCGTTTTGTTCTATATAAGCATCAAGATCTACAAATATAAAATTAAGTTTTTGAGCCAATTGCCTACCTACAGTACTTTTACCGCTGCCCATATAACCAAGTAAAACGATTTTCATATATTCTATTTTGCGTAAAAATGGAGTTTTTTAAAATCAAATCAAAGTAAAGAACGCTCAAATAATTTAAAGTATTATTTATCCATAAACACTAACATAACAGGCACTTACAAAGAATGAGAAAATCAAATCAGTATTTTTCTTAAATAAAGTTTCATTAATTAATTATTGATCTTATATTTGCAGCCGCTAATCGAGGAAACTTAGTTAGTTTTTTTTGATATTATGACCTGGTAGCTCAGTTGGTAGAGCATCTCCCTTTTAAGGAGAGGGTCCTGGGTTCGAGCCCCAGCCAGGTCACATTAACCTTCAAATTAATATTATTTGAAGGTTTTTTTATATTACTATTTTAACAAAAATTGTCTTTCAAATTACCATTGAGTATTGTTAGTCTACAAGCATTGTTTTCTATCTTTGACAACTGAAACTAAACACGTATTCAAAATGAAAAAAAGATTTTATTTAGTTCTTACAATTTTCAGTTTAGCGCTAATAAATGTTCAAGCGCAGGACGGCCAAAATTCTACATCAGGAATGAGGTTCGGTGGTAAAGCAGGAATTAATTTGGCCACTCTTGGAGGAACAACATCGTATTCTTCATATTCTATGAAACCAGGTTTACATCTAGGAGCCGTATTGGAAATACCTTTTAACGACGAAATTCTACTACAACCCGAGTTTTTAATCTCACAACAAGGTAGTGGAGGATACTTAAATGACAATTTAAATCTATGGTACGCTTCTATCCCACTTATGGGGAAATATAATGTGTGGGATGCATTGTATGTTGAGGCTGGTCCTCAAATTGGTGTTTTATTTGCTGAGAACACAAATGAAGCTTATTTGGGTGAAAATTTAACGGTACAGCAAAATCCTGATTTTGACACAAACACCCTTGATATTGGAATCAACGTAGGTGCTGGATATGAACTAAATGAGAACCTATATTTTCAAGCTAGATTTAATATTGGATTCATTAACGCTATTAAAGACGTGAATTCTAAAAATAGAGTTTTTCAAATCTCCGCAATTTATTTTCTATAGTATAAAACACAAGCATTAAAAGAGAGGCTGCCAAAATTGGTAACCTCTCTTTTAAAATCCAAATAAATTCTACTAATGATCATGGGCGCCAACTTCGCCCAATAATTCAAAAGCTCCTTTAGTTAGAAATTGTGTATCAGGTTTGAACTCATTTTCGTTTCCGATTTCTACAAAATTATTCGATGTTGCCTTTGTTATAACGTCATGCTGTGTAAAATAATAATTGCCGTCTTCTATTCTATCTAAGACCAAAACATATTTTTCATCATTAATCTCTTTCACAGCTTCAGTTGGTAATGCATTTACAGTAGTAGAATCCGTTACTAAAACTGCTTCAACGAACATTCCTGTTAAAAATTTCTGACTTTGATTTTCATCAATATGTCCATGTACTTTTATAGTTCTATTTTCTTCGATAACTGTGCCAACTAAATGCACTTCAGCTGTAAAATTCAATTCAGATGCCTCTGGAATTTTAAACTCGATAATCTGCCCTTTTTTAACTTTTAAAATATCTTTTTCAAAAACAGATAACTCTAGATGCATGTGATCATTATCAATAATTT
The DNA here is from genome assembly GCF_009649685.1 of Flavobacteriaceae bacterium EG-1. Taxonomy (GTDB): domain Bacteria; phylum Bacteroidota; class Bacteroidia; order Flavobacteriales; family Flavobacteriaceae; genus Aurantibacter_A. Next base: position 144,041 of record NZ_WJPK01000001.1, on the reverse strand, counting down.
CCATAATTGTAGTCGCAGGTGAAACATAGGACCCCTTCGATACATTAACTTTTGTTACACTACCCGAAATTGGTGCATAAATTGTAGCCACTGAACTAAGCGTTCCGTTTAAAGCATTACTTGTTGAAATATTTAGCATGGCCAATTGTTTGGCCAGCCCCTTATACTTAGCTACTGATACTTTATACTCGCTTTCGGCTTTAAGAAAATTCTTTTGCGAAGTGATATTTTCTTTTTTCATTATTCTTTGGCGTTCATATTCTGCTTTTAGATAAGTGAGTTGTTCATGTATTTCTAAATATTCTTGTTGTAAGCTAACAAACTCAGGATTTTCAATTGTAACCAACACTTGACCTTTGCGCACCTTGTCTCCTATTAGTAAAGGTGTTTTTTTTATATAGCCCCCCATTGTGGCATTCACCTCTGCACGGTTCTCAGGTGGAACATCTATCATACCATTTACTGTGACCCCAGAAGTAAACAACCTCCTTTTTAAACTGTCTAAAACCATATGGGCTTGATTGAATTGGGCTTCTGATACAATTATAAAATTGCTATGTTGCGCATCATTAGCACCTTCTTTTTCCGATTCCGTTCTATTTCCACAACTGATTATTACAAAGTAACTATTCAGTAAGAGTATTTTATATATCGTTTTCATAATTATAGTGTAAGGTAATTAAGTGTTATAACTGTGGTGTTAAATTGTTGGAGTTTTTCAAAATAATCAAGTTCCATTTCGTAAACACTTTCTAAACTTTGCAAGTATTGATAAAAATCTATTTCTCCATTAGTAAAACTACCATTCGCCGTTTTTAAAATCTCATTTGAAAGTGCTTTCCCTTCGTTTTCATAATATTCTAGAGATTCATTTAATTGCTCCATTTCAGTTTTAAGCAAATGCTTTTTTGCTTTCAGTTGAACCTTGTATTCATTGAAGTCTGCCGCAGCAGATTTTTCTGCAATGTTTGCCGCTTTAATTCTTGATGATTGTCCGCTAAAAAGCAAGGGTATTTTTATGCCAAATTGATAGCCATATAAACTTTCTTTCAACTGAGAATTAGTCCCTTGAAAATATTCAAAACCAAGGTCTGGCATTAGCTTCTGCCTTTCAAAACGTTTTTCAACTTCTAGTAAGGAAATCCTATTCCGATAATAATTTATTTCAGGACTTTCATTTAAATCAATAGCTAATAAACTAACTTTTAATTGCATCTCATCAGCAATTAATAGGCTATCGTTCGTTTGAATAATCTTCATCAAATTAGTATGCGATTTAACTAAATCACTTTCTATTTGGTTGTATTTTAAGTGGATTTGCTTTTGCTTTGAAGCAGCTGTAATTTTCTCTAAGTAATTAGTTTCACCTAACTCAAAACGCCTTGCAGCTATTTTAGAAAAGCTAGTATACAAACTATCCAATTTTTGATAACTCTCTGCCTTCTCTTTTGCAATTTGATAGTCATAATAAGCCAAATTCACTAACTTCTCAAGGTTCTTTTTTTCAATATCAAATGAACTACTTGTTAAGTCGAACCGAGCTTTATTAATTTTTTTTCTAGCAAAATAAACTGTCGGGAAATTAAAATCTTGTTGCACCCCAAAAACCTTTAATGGAAGATTATTTGTCGCTAAATTACTCTCATTATAATTATAATACACTTCAGTTTTGTCAAAATCAAAAGCACTATTAATAAAAGCATCCGATTGTTCTACTAGTAAACTACTTGACTTTAAACGAGCATTATTTTCAATAGCTAATGAAACCAACGCCTCTAAATTCTTTGATTGCTCTTGCGCATTCATGGGTACAGAAAATGCTAATAAAAAGAGTGTTAACCCTGTAAGAACAACTTTACTCCTATTCTTATTATTTTTTTTCTCAGCATTTAAATACGCATATAAAACCGGTAATACAACTAGTGTTAAAATAGTAGCTGATATTAGTCCACCAATCACTACGGTCGCCAGCGGTCGCTGTACTTCGGCACCTGCATTAGTTGAAATCGCCATTGGTAAAAAGCCTAATGCTGCCGCAGATGCAGTCAGCAAAACAGCTCTTAAACGGTCTTTGGACCCTTGAATAATTAGCGCCTCAATACTATCAAATGCTTGATTTTTTAGTTCTTTAAAATGCTCTATTAAAACAATGCCATTTAACACCGCAATGCCAAATAATGCTATAAAGCCAACTCCAGCAGATATACTAAAAGGTAAATCTCGCAGCCATAACAATAATACCCCACCAACCGCAGCTAAGGGAATAGCTGTATAAATCATTAATGCTTCTTTCACCGATTTAAATGCAAAATAAAGAAGTATAAATATTAAAACTAATGCAATAGGTACAGCAATTAACAAACGAGACTTGGCGCTCTGTAAATTTTCAAACTGACCACCATAAGTAATAGAATAACCGACTGGCAATTTTACATTTGCATTTATTAATTGTTGAATATCTTCTACCACCGATTGTAAATCTCGATTTCTAACATTTATTCCCACAACAATCCTACGTTTAGTATCATCTCTAGATATTTTTGCTGCACCTTTTTTATAAGTTATACTAGCTAACTCACTTAAAGGTATTTTTCCTCCTTTAGGTAAATCGACATATAAGTTCTTAAGATTGTCAATATCTTTCCGTTTTTCTTTGTTTAAACGCACTACTAAATCGAACCGTTTCTCTCCTTCAAAAACATTTCCTACCGTTTTCCCAGCAAACCCCATAGAAATCATATCATTTAAATCTTGAATATTTAAACCGAAGCGCGCAATTTTCGCACGGTTGTAATTCACATTCATTTCAGGTAATCCCGCTATTTTTTCGACAGAAATATCGGCTGCTCCAGCTACATTCTTTATAAGCTCGCCAATTTCATTTCCTTTTTTAGCTAAAATATCCAAGTCCTCACCAAATATTTTAATTGCAATGTCTGCACGTACACCAGTTATAAGTTCATTAAATCGCATTTCTATAGGCTGGGTGAATTCTACTTCCATACCTGGGATTATAGTAAGGGCCTCTTTAAATTTATCTGCCAGTTCATCTTTTGTAGCAGCTGATGTCCATTCACTTTTAGGTGCTAACACAATAATAACATCACTTTCTTCCATTGACATGGGGTCTGTAGGTACTTCTGCTGCTCCTATTCTTGTAACTACTTGCTTTACTTCTGGGAATTTCTTTAAAAGAATTTTTTCGATTTCCGTGGTAGTTGCAATCGTTTTACTCAATGAAGTACCTGTTTTTAATACCGGTTGAATTACAAAATCACCTTCATCTAATGTGGGAACAAATTCGCTTCCCATGGTCGTATATATATAAATCGCAATCGCTAAAATTACCATTGCTAGACTTATTACAATCTTTTTACTTTCTAATGACCATTTAATTATCGGTTCATATTTACTAACCAACCAATCCATTAGCCGAACAGAAATATTCTTTTTACTCATATTAGTTGGTTTCAGAAATAAAGAAGCTGCTACTGGCACATAGGTAAAACAAAGTATCATCGCGCCAATAAGTGCAAAACTAAAAGTTAAGGCCATTGGTTTAAACATCTTCCCTTCAACGCCAGTTAAAGAAAGTATTGGTATGAAAACTATTAAGATAATTAATTGACCAAAAATTGCTGAGTTCATCATTTTTGTTGCACCATCAAAAGTTATTTTATCCTTTAATTCTTGCTGTTCCACATGACTAATTGATAAAATTTTATCTTTTTTTCTTGTTATCTCAAATGCTATAAACTCTACTATAATTACCGCTCCATCTATAATAATTCCAAAATCAATGGCACCCAAACTCATTAAATTAGCATCCACACCAAAAATGTACATTAAAGAAAGTGCAAAAAGCAAACACAATGGAATTACAGAAGCAACTACAAGGCCTGATCTAAAATTACCTAAGAGCAATACCACAACAAAAATGACTATTAAACAACCTAATATAAGGTTCTCTGCAACTGTAAAAGTAGTCTTAGCTATAAGTTCACTTCGTTCTAAAAAAGCATTTATGAATACTCCTTCTGGTAAAGATTTAGAAATTTCTGAAACTCTATCTTTAACTGCCTCAATTACTTTTTTAGAATTGGCATCCTTCAACATCATTACTTGCCCTAGTACTTTTTCTCCTTCACCATTACCAGTAATTGCACCAAATCTAATGGCACTACCAAAACCTACATCGGCAACATCTTTAATATAAATTGGTATACCATCATCGCTTTTAACCACAATATTTTTTATATCATCAAGAGATTCTACAAGCCCCTCACCTCGTATAAAATAAGCTTGATTCACTTTCTCAATATAACCACCTCCTGTAACACTATTATTCATTTCCAAAGCGGTAAAAACTTCCTGGGCAGAAATGTTCATCGCAGTCAGCTTTTCACTATTAATAGCAACTTCATATTGCTTTAATAAACCACCCCAAGTATTAACTTCCACCACCCCAGGTATGCCAGAAAGTTGTCGCTTTACAACCCAATCTTGAATGGTACGTAATTCTTCTGCTGAATATTGGTCTTTAAATTCTGGTTTTACGTCCAATATATATTGATATATCTCTCCCAAGCCTGTAGTTATAGGACCCATTTCTGGTGACCCAAAGCCTTCTGGGATTTTCTCAGATGCCGACTTAATTTTTTCAGCAATTAGCTGTCGGGGTAAAAAAGTGCCCATTTTATCTTCAAAAACTATGGTGACAACAGAGAGTCCGAATTTAGAAACGGACCGAATTTCAATTACTCCAGGCAAATTCGCCATTTCCAACTCCACCGGATATGTAATAAACTTCTCCATGTCTTGCGTGGATAAATTGCGGGAGGTGGTGATAACTTGAACCTGATTATTAGTAACATCAGGTACAGCGCCAATCGGAATTTGGGATAAGGAATACAAGCCAAATCCAATTATAAAACAAGTGAATAATAGAACAACAAATTTGTTCTTTATACTAAAATTAATAAGGAATGATAACATATCTTCATAATATAATCAACATAATAAACTCTTAATCAACAACTTGATTAAGGACCTAATAAATAAAGATTGTACTATGATTGCCGAGGCGGTTGTAGTAACCCTTTAATCTCAAAAGAGGATGAGGGTTCTTGATAATGAAAATTAGCCGTTGCTATTTCGGTAAAATTCATTGTATTTGTTAGTAACACTATATAATTAAGTGTAAATGCAGAAATAGTAGAAAGATGGCAATGATGTTTAAAAGGAAGGTTTTCATGATCTTTCTTCTCTTCTTGGTGTTCAATTTCATGAGCTGCTTTTAATTCTCCATAATGTTTAGAAATAAAAACTAATACATTATCACCATACGCTTCACTATGAAACTGAGCATGTTCAATAAATTCATCAATCTGTGCGATGTCATTAAAATGCAAACCAAAACTTTGCAGTATGATAATTAATGAAAGCCATATGGAAAGTAATTTACTCACGTTCACAAAGTTACTAAAATATAACATTGCATATATAACTTCACTAAATTTTAAAACTACTACATATATTTTGCAGCGTATTTGTAAGTTTTTTAGAGTAATAAATTCACTTATTTATTACGTATTGTTAATGATTAAAACATGTTAACCATAATTAGTTAATTTAAACTAAAAAATGCCTTAAAAAGTTATTTTCATTCTATTTTTGAGAATGTAAGTAGCTTCACAATATAAGCATGGATATATACCCATTCTCTAATAATTTGAAATAATTGTGTTTGCTGATAATTTGAGAAATATTAAATTAATGATTCATAGTTTTCCCATGTCAATTTCTTTTCTTTTATCATTAAGATTTAGACTACTACCCATTTGTTTTTTAACATTTTCACTACTCATATTTTCATGTAACCCAAAATCATATGAAGAGCCAAATGTAAGTTTGGAGAACTATCAAATAGAAGAGGGTTTTAATTTAAAAGTTATTGCCTCTGAGCCTTTTTTAGAAGCGCCAGTAGCGATGGATTTTGACAACTCTGGTCGAATGTGGGTAGTAGAATTAAAAGGCTATATGCCAAACCTTGAAGGTACAGGAGATCATTTGCCAAGCGGCAGTATTACTATTCTGGAAGATTTGGATAATGATGGTGTTACGGATCATTCAAAAGTGTTTTTAGATAGTCTTGTTTTACCACGAGCCATTGCACATGTTTATGATGGATTGCTTTATGCAGTACCTCCAAATCTATGGTTTGTAGATATTAAAGATGACAAACCAGTTAATAGAATTTTGGTAGATTCCTTGTACTCTGAAGGCGGGAACGTAGAACATCAACCAAACGGATTGATGATGCATACCGATAATTGGATTTATAGTGCTAAATCCAATTATAGATATCAACGTAAAAATGGAAAATGGTTAAAAGAATCTACGACGCTTCGTGGTCAATGGGGCATTACTAAAGACAACTTCGGGCGATTATATTATAACAACAATTCCACGCAACTAATTGGTGATTACGTTCTACCCAATACTATAATACAAAATGAATATTTTAAACCTAAGGCCGCGGTAAATCATTCGTTGACACCGAATCAGCGGGTTTACCCTTTACATCCTACTTCAGTAAATAGAGGTTACCAAAAAGGTATTTTAGATAAAGATAGCATTTTAATAAATGTTACATCAGCATGTGGTCCTCTTATCTATAGAGGTGGTTTATTCGGTAAAGAATATGATGAAAATGCCTTTGTGCCGGTGCCTGAAGGAAATTTAATAAAACGCTTAAAACTTTCTTTTGACTCGTTACAAACAAAAGCAACACCAATTTGGGAAAACAAAGAATTTATAGCCTCAACTGATGAAGGATTTAGGCCTGTAAACATGTTTAACGGCCCAGATGGAAATATGTACATTGTAGATATGCATAGAGGTATTATTCAAGACAAGGCTTTTTTAACGCCTTATCTTCATGATCATATGGCTGCTAAGAAATTGGATACCATAGTTGGTATGGGTCGCATATTAAAAGTTACCAGCAAAAAAAATCCTGCGAATAAAATTAAAGCAATTGGTAAATTAACGATACCTGAATTAGTCGATTTATTAAAAAGCAATAATGGCTGGTTACGCGATAGAGCTCAACAACTACTTGTCTACAAAAATAAAAAAGATGCCATACCACTTTTAAAAAAGCTACTTGAAGATAAAGAAAACTCAATAGCACAAATACATGCTATGTATACTTTGGCTGGTATTGATGCGCTTGAATTTGATACTTTAAAAAGTATGCTTAACGTTGAAAGCGAAAATTCGGTTTTAATTCATGCCTTAGTATTATTAGAAAATTTTGCCAATGGTGACCGAGTGGATTATATGATAAATATCATAAACGAATTACGTCTTAAAAATGATTCTGAAATTGACTTGTATTTGGCTTTAACTATGGATAAATGGATTGCATTTGATGAAGATCGTTTTTTTTCAGTCTTATTTGAATTAACTAATAAATACCAAGATAAGGCTATTTATCAAGAAGCTATTGTAAGTAGTCTAGACAACATGGAACAGAAATTTTTAGAATTTTTGCAAACTAGTAAAATTAAAGATTCCACTGTCCTAGTACAATTATTAGAAAATACAATACAGAATATTAATATTGATAAAAAGAATGCTATTTATACTAGTACCTCTGTTGGAACAGACTCTAGAACTGCTGGTTATAAAATTTTCAGAAATTACTGTGCAACGTGTCACGGTGTTGATGGGGAGGGCATTGATGGTTTGGCACCTCCTTTAAAAAATTCGGAGTATGTTACCGAATCATCTAAAAAACTAGCATTAATAATTCTTCATGGTTTAGCTGGCCCTATTCATGTAAATGGTAAATTATACGAATTAAACAATACCATGCCAGGTTTGGCTAATAACCGAGATTTTACTGATAAGGATATTCGTAATATTATTAGCTATATGAATAACGCATTCCCAAGTACTTCTAAAAGAATAAAAGTTGAAGACATAAAAGAATTGCGTGAACAAAAACCAGAAAACGGAGTTTTTAGTGAAGAAGAATTACTAAAAATTAAAGATTAAATTAGTACTACCTATTTCTATCTTCAAGAAAAATATAGTTTAGTTAAATAGTTTTTAGGTCTTTACACATATTATAGCATCAATGTTTTTAGCCATAGTTTATCTGCTATGTTAAAAACAACTTTAAGTATATCAATACAGTGTTTTTATACGCATTCTTCTTAATTAATATGAACCACAAGTACATAAAGTTATTTTACCAGTTACTTTTGATTGCGCTCTACACTAACACTATCTATTTCTAACTACTTATAAATATTATTGGTAACTTATAGATTGTAATAAGTTTCTTGTTTACAATAAAAGTTATGTATTAATAATGTTTATGAGTAAAAAAGTCCTCATTTTAAAGTCTAGTATTACAGGACTCCTAGCAGTTTTCCTGTTTACTTTTTTTATTTCAAAAAATAAATCAGAAACATACGAAGTACTGACAAAACTAAATAGTAATTGTCCGCCTGGTTTTAAAAAAAATGCAAATAACGAATGTATTGCTCAGAATTTGTACATGCAATACAATTCTCCAAATGGTTTAGGTGTCGGTGGGTTACAAACTGGACTCCCTGAAATTAGAGATGGATTTTCTCCTCAACAAATTGATTTAGGAAGATATTTATTTTTTGACCCTATCTTATCTGGGGATGGGTCCATGTCTTGTGCTAGTTGTCATAATCCTGAAAAGGGTTTTAGTGACGGCCAAAAAACAAGTCTAGGGAATAATCACCAAAAACTAAAGCGTGCAGCACCTTCACTTTGGAATGTGGCGTATTTAAAAAAACTATTTTGGGATGGTCGGGCTACAAGTTTAGAAGAACAAATGCAGGAGCCATTATTTTCTAAAATTGAAATGAATAATACACCTGACAATCTTTTGAATAAATTAAATTCTATTAAAGAATATCAACAAATGTTTGCAGAAGCTTTTCCCGATCGTGCCATAAATTCAGAAATTAAGCTTAATGAAATTTATAAATCGATAGCAGCTTTTCAATCTTCATTAATTTCCTTAAATAGTAAATACGATCGTTATGCCCATGGTTATCATGATGCATTAAACGACAATGAAATTGAAGGCATGAATGTCTTTCGTTCTTTTGTCGCACGTTGTGCTGAATGCCACACGCCTCCGCTTTTTACAAACCAACAATTTGCCGTTATTGGCACTCCTGAACCTAATGGAATTCAGTTTGATCCTGGTGCGCAAATTACATTTAAAGACAGCACACTAAGAGGAGCTTTTAAGGTCCCTAGTTTACGGAATATAGAAAAAACTGCACCCTATATGCACTCAGGTAATTTCGCAACACTAAGAGAAACTGTTGAATTTTACACCCAAGGTCGTGGACATGCGGTGCCCAAAAACGAAAATCTTATTATACATTGGCATATTTGGGAACCAAATTTGACTGCTTATGAATTAGATCGACTTGTAGATTTTTTAAAGACACTTACGGACGAAACTTTTACTCCAAAAATTCCTAATACTTTACCATCAGGACTAAAACCCTCAGTTTAATCAACACTCTTAAAAAATGAAATCAACTGTAATAAAATTTATTGGCGCAATTCTCTTATTATGTATTGGAATATTCATCGGGAAATCATTTTTCAGGTCATCAACAGAAACAGCAGTGCCCATGCCATCGGGAATGACCTATAGAAGCACCGGTGCTTCTAATGATACAACTCAAGTTTTGAAAAGTAACTCTTTCAATGGAGAAATAATAGAAGTTAAAAAAGGCAATTCTATTCAAGAGGCTGTCAAAAAAGCAAACCCTGGTGATTTAATAAGAGTGTACCCTGGCAACTATTCAGAAAATGTATTCATTGATAAAGATGATATTAGTTTACAAGGGGTTGTAATCAATGGCAAGTGGCCAACCCTAGACGGAAAAAAAGAAATTAATGATGCTTTTCTTTATTCAGGAAACGGAATTTTAATTGAGAATTTTAAAATTATCAATTACAAAGGCAATGCCATTATGGGGCAAGCAGGAAATAATTTTATCATAAGAAATAACTGGATAATTGATACTGGCGTTTATGGTATTTTTCCACAGTACGGTAAAAATGGTTTAATTGAACATAATGTTTTAAGCCAAATTGCTGATGCCGCTATTTATGTAGGTATGTGTGATAATGTAGATGTTCGGCATAATGAAGTATTTGATAATGTTGCGGGTATAGAAATTGAAAATTCGAGACATTGTTTGGTTGAAAATAATTATGCACACAATAACACAGGTGGCTTATTGGCTTTTGTAACTCCTGGACTACCTATAAAAACAACCTTTGATGTTATTTTAAGGAATAATTTTGTAGTTAATAATAATCACGAAAATTTTGGGGCGCCGGGTTCAACTGTAGCTGGTATACCTGCCGGAACTGGTATTTTAATTATGGCTGCCGATGACGTAATTGTTGAAAATAATATAATTACTGGCAATAATAATACAGGTATTACTATAGTTGACTTGGCAACAGGTGACCCTAAAGCTAATGACCCAAATTCTGAAGGAAACCCAGACCGTGTAACTATTCTTGATAATATAATGTTTGATAATGGCAATAATCCAACTGGAGAAATTAAAACCATAATGTTAACTCAACTAGATTCTAATGGTCCAGACATTTTTGCTTATGGAGGTGGTACTGGCAGTACAATAAGAAATAAAAATCGATACAGAACTTTTGGTATTGCAGATTACGGAACTGCACAGATTAATGATACTAAAGATATTCTAACAATGATGACTCCAAAACCAGTACCACCCCGTTCAGTTTCAAAAGAAGAAATTGGAGAATTAACCTACTATGGTGTTTGCGCCGGTTGCCATGCTTTTGGTACAAGACTTATTGGTCCTCCTACCGAAATAATTCAAGCAATACATAATGACAATCCTCAAGGAATAGTGGATTATATTACAAAACCAAAAAATCTTAGAGATGACTATCCAGAAATGCCGCCTCAAGATTATTTGTCAGACGAAGCGAAAATGGCAGTCGCTGAATACATTTTATCAATAAAACATTAGTGATATTATTTACTGCTGCTAACTACTTTTGCAGATGCTAACTAAATTCAAATTCCTCTTTTAAGTTAATATAATAACTATGGAAATACTTCAAAAACAACGCGTTTTTTTTGATACACAAAAAACAAAAGATGTTACCTTCCGTAAAAAGGTTTTAAAACTTTTGCAAAAGGAAATTATTTCTCGTGAGGACGACATTGCAGATGCTATTTATAAAGATTTTAAAAAACCAAAGTTTGAAACATTTGCCGCGGAAACCCAGTTTGTATTAGCAGAACTAAAAATGCTAATTCGTAAAATTAATTATTGGGCAGGTCCGGAAAGAAAATCTGCCTCTTTAATGAATTGGCCTTCTTCCGATTGGATTTATAAGGAGCCTTATGGAGCTGTTCTAATTATTGCACCATGGAATTATCCATTTCAACTAGCCTTTGCTCCGCTAATTAGTGCAATCGCGGCAGGAAACACAGTAGTTGTAAAACCTTCCGAAGCCACACCAAATACATCTGCTATTATTTCAGAAATCGTAAATGCTGTTTTTAAGCCAGAACATGTTTCCGTTGTTGAAGGTGGAGTAGACACCTCGCAAGCACTATTAAATGAACAATGGGATTATATATTTTTTACTGGTAGTACACGAGTAGGGAAAATTGTTTACCAGAGTGCTGCTAAAAACTTAACGCCAGTTACCTTAGAATTAGGAGGCAAAAATCCAACAATTATTGATGAATCGGCGACTATTAATTTGGCAGCCAAACGAATTGTTTGGGGCAAATTTTTGAATGCCGGACAAACCTGTATCGCCACTGATTACATTCTAGTACATAAAAGTGTGAAAGAAAAACTTATAAAAGCCCTAATACATAATATTACGAAAAGCTATGGCGCGAATATTGAATTATCCCGAGATTATGCGCGCACTGTTAATCAAGGGCATTATAATAATCTAAAAGGCATGTTAGCGGGTCAAGAAGTAATTTATGGCGGAGAATACAATGATGAAGATAACTACCTTGCTCCTACACTTGTTAATGAACCTAAACTCGATAGTAAATTAATGCTTGGTGAAATTTTTGGTCCCATTCTACCCATAATTGCTTATGAAACGGAGGCTGACATTTCAAAACACATTAAGAATTATGGCAAACCATTGGCAACTTACGTATTTTCAAAACGGAAAAAGTTTCAAGAAAAAATATTAAAAACATATAGTTTTGGTGGTGGAGCAATTAATGATACCGTAATTCAAATTACAAACGAAAAATTACCATTTGGTGGCGTCGGAGCTAGTGGAATTGGGGCATGTCATGGTAAAATGTCTTTTGATCTTTTCTCCCACCAAAAAGCAATCATTAAAAAATCTAATTGGTTTGATGCTCCATTGCGTTATCCCCCTTATAAGCTACCTATGAACATAGTAAAAAAAATTAAGCATCTATTTTAGCAAGAAAATGCACTTGATAATATTTCTTTGTTTGTTACACTACTGAATATAGCCACTCGAACTGCCTAAATTCATATTGAAAAACCCACAACCTCAAGTAATTAATTGTTTTAGCGGTTGATTTATAAAAAAGGTTAATCAATTAATCCAAAAGCTCTTGGTAACCAAAGTGATACTTCTGGGAAGTATGTGATTATCATTAGAACCAAAACCATTACCCCTAATAATGGTAATAATGGTTTGATAACTTTTGTAACAGGTACCTTTGCCACTCCACTACCAACAAAAAGTAATGTGCCAACGGGTGGGGTACACACCCCTATACATAAATTTAATACGATTATCATTCCAAACTGTACGGGATGCATCCCTAATGCCATCGCTACAGGTAAAAAAATTGGTGTGAAAATTAATACTGCTGGGGTCATATCCATAAAAGTTCCTACCAATAATAGTATGATGTTTATCATTAAAAATATAACTATTGGATTGCTCACATTATCTAACAAAGCAGAGGTCAACATCTGTGGTATCCCTTCAAAGGAAAACAACCAAGACATGGCCATTGAAGTCGCTATTAAAAACATTACTATTGCTGTGGTTCTAGCACTGCGTAAAAGCAATGGTTTAAAATCGCTAAACTTTAATTCTTTGTTGATAAACCCTAATAGCATTGCATAAACTACTGCTATTGCTGCAGCTTCGGTAGCCGTAAATACACCCACTACTATACCCCCTACTACGATTACTAATAAAGTTAAACTTAAAATTGCTCGCCTAAAATCTAAAAACAATTGCTTAAAACTTACTCTTTTTGCTCTTGGCAATCCTTTCTTAATTGCATAAATATATACCATTATCATTAGGGCTAAGCCTACTAATAAACCCGGTAAATAACCTGCAATAAAAAGTGCTGCTACTGATGCCGTGCCACCACTGGCTAAAGCAAAAATAATTAGCACATTACTCGGAGGAATTAATAATCCCGTGGTGGACGAACTTATATTTACTGCTGCACTAAACTCTCGAGGATAGCCCTCACTTTCCATCTTTTCGGTAAGTGTACTACCTATGGCAGAGGCTGCTGCTACTGCGGAGCCTGAAATGGCTCCAAAGAGCATCGCTGCTATTATATTCACAAATGCTAATCCACCCGGTAAACTCCCTATTAAAGACTTCGCAAAATCTATCAGGCGCTTAGCTATTCCTCCAGTATTCATTAACTCACCAGCCAATATAAAAAATGGTATCGCCAATAATGCAAAATTATCAATACCAGTAGTCATACGTTGTGCTGCGGTAGTTGTCGCTGGTAAAAATGCTATGTTCAACACCAAAGTTAATGTCGTTGATATACCTATTGCATACGCTACAGGTACTCCATAGGCCAACAAACCAATAAAACTTAGAAAAAGAACAAGTATGCTTATTGTCTCTATGCTCATATTTAAAAGTTTAGTTTCTTGATATTATAAATCGAAAAAAATAAAATTATCAGTCCGGAAATCGGTACTATCGCATACACAATTCCTAAGGGTACTTGTAATGCCGAGGATACCTGACCTAAAGTTAAGGTCGTATAAACTAAATTGCCTCCGCCAACTATCATGATAATAATAGCAAAAAATGCCATTAAAACTTGAATCACTTTCTTACGCTTGTTTCGCTTCGCTTCGGTGAGTTTAGACAGCAAAAAATCCATAGAGAGATGTCCTTCTTGCTGACCATTGATATAAGCAGCTCCTAATACCGTTAACCAGATTAATGAAAATCGAGCAAATTCTTCCGTAAAAGAACTAGACTGACCTACTACATAACGTGAGACTACCTGCCATACTACATCTATTACCAATAGCCCAAAAATGACTACCAATAGGTTTTCTATTATTCTATTTAACAAATGATAGGCTTTCTCCATTAGTTGGAATTTATTTTGTCTATGATTGGTCTTAATTTGGAATCTTTCATCAAACGCTCCATTACTGGTTTTGACTTCGATACAAAAGGAGCTTTATCTGGGTAGATAAACTCTACCCCAGCTTCCTTCAACATTTTCATATTCTCTGCTACAGTCTCTGCCCAATATTGCTTCTGCTTAACTACACTTTCTTGTGCAGCAGCTTCTAACCAACCCTTTTCCTGATCCGATAATAAATCCCAAAACTTCGTGCCGATAATCACAACATCCGGGACCATCGTATGCTCATCAAAAATATAATACTTACAAACTTCAAAATGATTTGAACTTACAAATGATGGTATGTTATTCTCTGCTCCATCTACAACATTTTGCTGCAAGGCAGTATACAACTCCCCAAATGCCATTGGGGTAGCAGAAGCACCTAATGTATTAGCCATATCTACTGACATCTGATCGTTCTGTACGCGTACTTTTAAACCATCTAAATCAGAAGGTGAATGTACTGGTCGATCCTTGGTATAAAAACTTCGAGCACCTGCATCATAAAAACATATACCTCGCAATAAATACTCCGTGCCTCCTTCTAACAACTGCTGCCCTACTTCACCCTCTAAATTGTTAAACAAATGCTCACTGTCCCTAAATAAATAAGGTATTACTGTTATCTGATACTCGGGCGCAAAATTTGACAAGGCTGATGCACTTACCTTAGTCATCGCTATACTACCTATTTGTAAAAGCTCCAAAGCCTCACGCTCTGATCCTAACTGACCATCTGGAAATATCTTTAACTGCAAATTACCATCAGACTTCGAATG
>NZ_WJPK01000001.1:0-128660 GCF_009649685.1 Flavobacteriaceae bacterium EG-1 | reverse complement strand
CTGATGCACTTACCTTAGTCATCGCTATACTACCTATTTGTAAAAGCTCCAAAGCCTCACGCTCTGATCCTAACTGACCATCTGGAAATATCTTTAACTGCAAATTACCATCAGACTTCGAATGTAACGATTCTTGCATCGCCAGAATACCCTTATGTACAGGATGAGAAGTTGGTAACGAATGTGCAAAATAAAGAACCTTATGATTCCCTGTTGTAGCACAGGATTGAACAGACAATACTATAGTTGCTATCACCAAAATAGACCATAACTTTCTAAACTTATAATGCTTTAAAAACTTAATCACAAATTAATTGTTTTGAAGACTATTGATTAATGCGAGGGTATTTCGAACTGTTTCTTCAAGCTTTTTAAAATCGCCTGAAGCAAGAACTTCTTTGCTAATAAGTTGCGACCCCATTCCAACACAAGTTACTCCTGCATCAAACCAACCTTTTAAATTTGATTCTTCTGTTGAAACTCCACCCGTTGGCATAACGCTTGTCCACGGTTGTGGCCCTTTAATCGCTTTTACAAAACCTGGACCATATGTTGAACCTGGAAACAACTTTACAATTTCACAGCCTAATTCTTCAGCATTATTTATTTCGGTAAGCGATCCACAACCTGGGGACCACAATACTTTTCTTCGATTACAAACCTTAGCTATATCTTCTCTTAGCGAAGGGGTAACAATAAAATTTGCACCCATTTGCATAAAAAATGATGCAGCTCCCGCATCGGTTATTGAACCAACACCCATAATCATTCCAGGCAGTTCCTTTACTGCATATTTATTTAATTCTTTAAATACTTCAAAAGCAAAATCACCTCTAGCAGTAAATTCTAATAAGCGCGCACCACCATCATAACAAGCTTTTAGTACCTTTTTTCCGAGTTCAATATCAGGGTGATAGAATAAAGGCACCATACCCGTTTCTTTCATAACCCTTACTACCTCTATTCTTGAATACTGAGCCATTATTAAAAACTTTAAAGTGAATTATAAATACCATGTTCTAACCCTCGCAATTCGGCTAGACCTCTTAATCTGCCAATACCAGAATAACCCGGATTGGTTTTCTTTTTAAGATCATCTAACATTTGATGCCCGTGATCAGGCCGCATTGGAATTGAAGCATCTGAACGACCCTCAGCAACTCTTCGTTTTTGCTCAATTAAAACTGCTTTAATCACTCCAAACATATCAACATCTCCTTCTAAATGATTGGCTTCATAGAAATTGCCCTGCGCATCTCGCTTTGTACTTCTTAAATGTAAAAAATGTACGCGCTCTGCAAACCGCTTAACAATTTGAACAAGATTATTATCTGCTCTAACACCTAATGAACCTGTACAAAATGTAATACCATTAGAAATATTTGGCACTTGTTCAAAAAGATAAGCGTAATCTTCTTCAGTACTTACAACCCTCGGTAATCCTAAAATTGGATAAGGTGGATCATCGGGATGAATACACATCATCACTTTGTTTTCAGAAGCTACCGGTATGATTTCTTTTAAGAATGAGACCAAATTCTCTCTTAGTTGTTGAGCATCAATTTCTGAATAAGTATCTAGTATTTCTTGGAATTGATCCAAAGTATAACCTTCTTCAGCTCCTGGTAAACCTGCAATAATATTATTTACCAATGTTTTTTTGTCGTCATCGTTAAGGGATTCGAAATACACTTTTGCCTCTTGCTTTTGAACATCAGTATAGCCTTCTTCTGCACCAGGCCTTTTTAATAAATGTAATTCAAAGGCAGCAAATGCGATTACTTCGAAAAGTAAAGCTTTTGATCCATCCTCAACTTCAAAGTCTAATGATGTTCTCGTCCAATCTAAAACGGGCATAAAATTATAACACACAATTTGAATCCCACAACTAGCTAAATTTTTGATACTTGTTTTATAATTTTCAATATATTTTTGAAAATCACCAGAACGCGTTTTAATATTTTCATGAACAGGGATACTCTCAACAACACTCCATTTTAGTCCGGCTGCTTCAATTATACTTTTACGTTCTTTAATCGCCTCAATTGACCATACTTCCCCATTGGGAATTTGATGTAATGCTGTAACAACACCTGTTGCACCTGCTTGAACTATATCTTTTAATGAGACAGGGTCATTCGGACCATACCATCTCCAAGTTTGTTGCATTTTCATTTTGTTCTTCCTATTTATTTATACTCCGCTAAACGCACTAAAACCGCCATCTATAGGAACAATTGTTCCTGTAACAAAAGATGCGGCATCACTCATTAACCAGTGAATAGCACCATTTAATTCATCAGCATCTCCAAATCGTTTCATTGGCGTATTTTCTATAATTGTATTACCCCTGTCAGTATAACTTCCATCTTCGTTAGTTAAAAGTGAGCGATTTTGATTCCCAATAAAAAAACCTGGAGCAATTGCATTCACACGCACACTACCTTCAAATTTAATTGCCATTTCTGTAGCCATCCATTTGGTAAAAATATCAATTGCAGCTTTAGATGCAGAATAACCCACTACCCGTGTTACCGCTTGAGTAGCAGTCATAGAAGAAATATTAATTATACTACCTGAACGTTGGTTGGCCATAACTTTACCAAAAACCATAGAAGGTAAAACGGAACCATTTAAATTCAACTCCGATACTTTCTTAAAATCATCCATCTTAAGATCGAAAATAGTTTGATCTACTCCAATGGTTGCACCCGGCATATTACCACCAGCAGCATTTATTAATACATCTATTTTTTCCCATTTATCTAGAATTTCACTCTTGGCTTTTTCTAAATGCTCTTGATCTAAAACACTACCTGCAATTCCTATTACATCTGGTCCAATTTTTTTAAGTTCACCAACTCTTTTTGTAACGCTTTCTTGAAATAAATCTAGTATTACAATTTTTGCACCCTGTGTAAGCAAATAACCAGCCATATTGCCTCCAAGCGCTCCTGCCCCTCCTGTAACTACAATTACTTTTCCAGAAATATCAAATAAGTTAGGTTTTGTCATTCTATATTTTTTAATGTATTAATCTTAAGCTGTTTAATAAATAGAAAATTACAATATCACTAATTACTAAATAAGTGAAAATGAACAATTACATACGTTGTTCAAAAAAAACTGGTAATTAAATATTCTAATTTTCGTTAACGTTAACGCAAATATAGAATTCTTTTCCACATTCGGAAATAAAACTAGGTTTTTTGCCAATAATAAATATTATTACTTAATATTTTATGTAATATGCTGAATTACTAAAATACTAATAAAAATGATGTTTGTTTATGTGGTATCGAATGTGCTTTAATTGTACCTCCATGTAGATGCATTATTTGTTTCGATAAACTTAATCCTATACCTGTTCCTGTTTCTTTGGTAGTGAAAAAGGGAACAAAAATTTCATCTATTAAATCTTCAGGAATACCCGGTCCGTTGTCTAAGATTTGTATATATTTTTCACCACCTGTTGATAATGCTGCTATGACTTTTATTTTACCATCCTCTTTACCCTTAAGAGATTGTAATGCATTCTTTGTAAGATTTATTAAAATTTGAGAGATTTGCTTTTCATCAATATATAGCTCAAGATCTAAAGGATTAACAATAATCTCGAATTTTACTTTTCCTCCACTACTCTCTTGCTCCATTAAAACCCTAACCTTTTCCAACAAGCGGTCTGCTTTTATAAGGCTTTTATCGGGTTTTGGCATACTTAAGATACTGCGATAAGACTGCACAAACTCCATTAAGTCACTCCCTTGCTCTTTAATAACCTCTAAGCCTTTAGCTGTATTTCGAATATGATTTTCTTGTATTGTATCTTTAGTTAATAAACCTTTCTCTGTTTTATAATACTTTAAAATAGATTCTGAAATTGAAGTAATAGGTGTTATCGTATTCATAATTTCATGAGTTAAAACTCTTATTAATTTCACCCACGAATCTGTTTCTTTTTCATCTAACTCTTTATCAATGTCTTGTACGACAACTAATAAAAGTTCTTTATCCTCAAAAGTAATTGCTGTTGATTTTACTGATAATTGTTTTTTTTCACGTTCATTAGTTAATTGCACTAACTTACTTTCGAAAGGTTTTAATTCTTCAAAAAGGGTGTACAAATTTTTGTCAACCAGCGCCAATTGTTTTATATGATTTAATGGAGTATAATTAAACAATTTTTCGATTGTACTATTTGCAAAAAGAATGTGGCCCTTTTCGTTTACGGTTAAAATTCCAATATCTGCTTGTTTAATTATCTCTTTATAATATTGTTCTTGTGCTAATTTTTTTAAATGAATTTCTTGAATCATTTCATTCAACATATTTAGACTATGATTCAGTTCTTCTAATGACTTTACACTCAATTTCTCCGGAAAACGTAGCGTGAAATCTTCATTTTTAATAGCATCAAAAAAATAAGCAATCTTTCTGTTGGTTTGATTTACGTAGTGAATTAAGGTAGTAGTAAGGATGATTAATATTAACAAGCTCAAAATAGCTAGAATATATTGCTTCGAGAAAAAGAAAAAACCTACCCCTAATCCAGCTACAGTTAATAATACTATACGAACTACAAGCTGCAAATAAATACTTCTACTTACCATTTTTAATTTTAAATTAAAACACTGAATTAAGATTATCGATTTACATCTAAAATCACTTTATTTTCTTCATCTTATTATATAAAGTTTGCCTAGAAATGCCTAATTGCTCAGCAGCTGCACTGTAATTGCCTTCGTTTTTAGCCAGCGCATTAGTTATCATTTGCACCTCCATTTCTTCCAAGGTTTTTAAACCTATTTCTGGTGAATTGTTAGGCTTAGCATTCAACAAAAAATCTTCCGATTTCAATACATTTCCTTCCGAAAGTATTACAGCTCTTTCAACCGTATGTAAAAGTTCACGAACATTACCAGGCCATGAATAAGACAACAATTTATCTTGAGCGATTTGATTTATCCGTATTCCTGATTTACCATATTTAGCAGCAAATTTTTTCAAGTAAAAATCTGCTAAAACCAAAACATCTTGATCTCTGTCGCGCAATGCTGGAACCTCAACTGAAATGGTGTTTATACGATATAATAAATCTTCTCTAAAAAGGCCATCTGCAACCATTTTATCGAGATTCTCGTTTGTGGCACAAATTAATCGAATATCGACAGGAATTGGTTTGTTCGACCCTACTCTAACAACAGTTCTATTTTGAATAGCTGACAATAATTTAGCCTGCGTTTGTAATGATAGGTTTCCAATTTCATCTAAAAATAAAGTTCCGCCATTGGCCGCTTCAAATTTTCCGGCACGGTCTTCTTTAGCATCAGTAAAAGAACCTTTTGTATGTCCAAATAATTCGCTTTCAAAAAGATGCTCAGAAATAGATCCCATATCAACTGCTATAAAGACTTCATCATTCCGCTTTGAAGAATTATGTAACTCCCTAGCTATCAATTCTTTTCCAGTTCCATTTTCACCTGTAACCAAAACATTTACATCAGTTTTAGCAACTTTACCTACCAATTTAAGCACCATATTTAATGCCTTGGAGTTACCGACAATATAATTCTTACGCTGATTTATAACCTGTTTAAGATTATCTTCTTTTTGTTTTAATTGTATCACCTCTTTGCGCGATTGTCGCAATTCATAAGCAGATTTTACTGTAGCCAAAAGTTTATCATTATTCCAAGGTTTTAAAACAAAATCTGCAGCACCTTCTTTTAGCGCTTTAACGGCTAAATCAACAGCCCCATAGGCCGTCATCATTATAACAGAAATCTCTGGTGCCTTTTTCCTAATTTCTCGCAACCAATAGAGGCCTTCGTTTCCTGTATTCACACCAGCAGAGAAATTCATATCGAGCAGTACGATATCAAAATCGGGTAATCCTTTTAGTGTTGGAAGTTGATTGGGATTAAAAATTGTTTGTACTGTTTTATACTCAAATTGCAAAAGTATCTCCAGTGCACTCAATACACTTTTGTTGTCATCTACAACCAAAATTTTAGCATCTAACATAATAAGAAATTAATATACAATTACGCTTCAATAAATATTCCATTTAAATGGCGAATTGCAAAATGGCCTTCTAATGCACTATTTACATTATGATTCTTTAATTTTTAAAGCTACAATTAGTATTTAATATATTTTACAAAGTGTCCAAATTTTTGACAATAGCTGTCAAACTATTTTACAGGATATATAAAAAACGAATCAAATTTAAATCTTAACTACCTGATTATCATTGCTATAATTTTTTTGGCACAAGAGTGGCTTACAATAAAGCATATTAACAAATTATGAATCTAAAATTTTCAATATTAATAGTTCTCGTATTTTGGTCTAGAACTTTTATTTCTGCTCAAGAAAAATGGACTTTAGACGAATGTGTTGCATATGCATTACAACACAATCTACAACTAAACGACCTTAATTTTACTGAACAGGCTAGTAAAGATACCTACAGACAATCTGTTCGTAACCTTTTACCAAATGTAAATGCATCTTCTAGTTATGCTATTAATTACGGTAGAAGTACAGACCCTTTTACAAATGATGTAGTTACTTCTAAATTCTTTTCAAACAATTATTCACTTGAATCTACTATTGATCTCTTTCAAGGTTTTCAAAAGATTAATTCGATTCAAGCTTCTAAGTTTCTATATAAAGCTATGCAGCAGGAAACTTTACAACAAAAATACTTACTTGCTTTCCGAGTTATGCAAGCTTTTTATGACATTCAATTCTATGAAGGTTTAGTTGCGATTTCTAATGAACAATTAAATGTATCACAAACAAATTTCAATTTGGTTGAAAAGCAAATTGAATTAGGATTAAAAGCTGGTGCTGATCGCTATGAGGCCCAGTCGATATTACTAACAGACAAATTAAATGTTACCCAAAGTGAGAATCAATTAAAGGCAGCAAAATTAAAACTGATTCAAGAAATGAATTTAGAAAATGTCTCTAACATTGCTATTCAAACGGCATTAATAACTACCGAAAATGAATCTATCAGCATTGAAAAAAAATCAGATTCTGTTTATGCTAAAGCACGTAAGTTTATTCCTTTATTAAAAGCACAAGAATTACGGGCTAAGGCTGCTAAAAAACAAGTGTTAATAGCTCGTGGTAGTTTATACCCATCATTAACATTTTTTGCAGGAACCGGCACTGGATATTTTGAAACAACAAGAGACACCTTGGGAAATACCCTTCCATTTCGTGAGCAATTTAGAGATAATACCTCTAAATATGTTGGTATAAATTTAAGTGTACCTATTAGTAATGGTTGGTCTGCTAGATCTAGGGTAAAACAAGCAAAAATAGAACGGCTACGCTCCGAAAATAATTTAGAAATACAAGAACAAGAACTTTTCCAAACTATTCAACAATTAGTACAAGAACAGGAGTCTTTGGCTGTTGAAAAAGATCAAAGTACAAGAAAAATGGAAGCTCAAAGCTTAGCCTTTACTATTGCACAAAAACGATATGAAAAAGGGATGATAAATGCAATTGAACTTTTTACAGCGAAAAATCTATTTGCAAGTGCTCAAAACGAAAATTTACAAGTGCGATTAAGGTCAGAAATCAATCAAAGTACACTCGATTTTTATAATGGGTTACCCGTATTTAATATAAATTAAAAAACAGTATGAAGTGCTTTTGCATTTCAAAATCTATCAAGCGATAGCAAACAACGAATAAGAAAAAATGGACATACAACTAGAAAAGAAAAAAGGATTACGCCCAAAACATTACGGATATATTGCGCTAGGCATTTTAATTCTTTATGTAGGATATCAATTAATATTCGCAACATCGGTTTCAACCTTCAGAACTGAAAAAGATAAGCTATCTATAGCTGATGTTAGCCAGGGAAAGTTTGATGACTATATTACTATAAACGGTAACGTTGCTCCTATTGCTACTATTTATATGGATGCATACGAAGGTGGCCGTGTTGATGAAAAATTGATTGAAGAAGGTGCCATGGTCAAAAAGGGTGATATTATTTTAAAACTCGATAACATTGGTCTTTACGAGCAGATTTTAAACAGCGAAAGCAATATGGCTTTAAAGGAAAACAATTTGCGTTCTACAAGACTTGAATTTGATTCTCGACAAATAAATGGAAGAAAGTCCTTAGCAACGGCTAGCACAGAGTTGCAACGATTGAAAAGAAATTTTGAACAAAACCAAGCCTTATTTGAAGATGAATTAATCTCGAAAGAAGAATACCAACTCTCAAAAGAAAACTATGAACTTTCTCAAAAACAATATGAAATAGTAAAAGTACAGACCGAAAATGACGATGAATTAAGAGAGACTTCCTTACCTGTTTTGGAAGCTGATTTAAATCGGATGCATAAAACATTGGGTATGGTTTACCAACGTTTAGATCATCTTAACGTACGTGCTCCTGCAGATGGGCAACTGGGTTTTCTTGATGCCGAAATTGGCCAAAATATAACCCAAGGTCAGCGCATCGGACAAATTAACGTACTAACGGATTACAAAATTGAAGCTAGTATAGACGAACATTATATTGATCGTGTACAACGCGATTTAGTAGCTGTACTAGAGCGTAATGGCAATGCGTTTCCGTTGCGCTTACGCAAAGTATACCCGGAAGTACGTAACGGAAAGTTTAAAGTGGATTTGGTTTTTACAGAAGATAAACCAGAAACCATTAGATCTGGTCAAAGCTATAATATCAAATTACAATTAGGTGAATCAAACGATGCCTTATTGTTACCGAAAGGCAGCTTTTTTCAAAGTACGGGTGGTCAATGGATTTTTGTAGTAAACGCCGACGGTGATGAAGCATTAAAACGAAACATACGTATCGGAAAACAAAACTCCAGATACTATGAGGTGTTAGAAGGCCTACAGGCTGGTGAAAAAGTTATTACGAGTAATTATGATTCCTTCGGTGAAGCGGAGAAAATAGTTTTAAAATAAAACTGTTACGAAAACAAAATACAATAGTCTTTTATAACAACAATCAATTAGAAAACAAGATATGATACAAATACAAAATTTAAAGAAAAGTTTTAGAACTGAAGAAGTGGAAACCTTGGCGCTAAACAATGTAAACTTTAAAGTTGAAGATGGTGAGTTTGCGGCAATAATGGGACCCTCCGGTTGTGGCAAATCTACATTATTGAATATTATTGGAATGCTAGATAATCCTACCGAAGGCAGTTACAAATTTGCTGGTCATGAAGTAGGCGGACTCAAAGAACGCCAACGTACCGAATTACGGAAAGGGAACTTAGGTTTCGTTTTTCAAAGTTTTAACCTCATCGACGAACTAACCGTTTTTGAAAATGTAGAGCTGCCTCTTATCTATTTGAAAATGGGAAAAAGTGAACGTAGAGAAAAAGTAATGAAGGTTTTAGAACGAATGAAAATTGCACATAGAGAAAAGCATTTCCCACATCAATTATCTGGTGGTCAGCAACAACGTGTTGCCATCGCAAGAGCGGTGGTTACTAATCCAAAATTAATTCTTGCAGATGAGCCAACGGGTAATTTAGATTCAAAAAACGGAATTGAAGTCATGAATCTTTTAACAGAATTAAATCAAGAAGGCACAACTATAGTAATGGTAACCCACTCTGATCGTGACTCACATTACGCACACAGAGTTATTAATTTATTCGATGGTCAAATTGTTACTGAAAATCAAAATAGAGCCATTGGCACATCCATATAAAAGTAAATTCTCGAAGTAAAAGGAGTTTATTCATCAATCAAGGTCCCTTAATCAAGGACAATATTGCAGTAATCAATCAAAAAACGAAAGTCATGTTAAAAAATAACATCAAAATAGCTTGGAGAAATCTTTCTAAGAATAAGCAACAAACTATTATTAATCTGTTGGGATTAACCTTGGGTACCGTTAGTTGCCTTACTATTCTGCTTTATGTTTTTGCACAGTTTGGTTTTGATGTTCATTTCACTGATGCGGCATCTATTTATAGAGTAGAAACGATAATTGAACGTGACGGTCAGGAAAGTTTTAATTCTGCAACTACCTCCCCTCCTATTGCTTTTGCTATGAAAGAAGATTTTGGCGAAGTTGAAGAAGTTACCAGAATTGTACTTACCGATGTTTTCTATAGCAATTTAATTCGAGCATCTGAAAGTAAAGATGCCTTTTATGAGCCTAGAAGTTACATGGCAGATTCTACATTTTTTAAAATGTTTGATTATAAGTTTTTAAAAGGCAATAGTAAAACTGCACTTAACGGACCGAATGCTTTAGTACTTTCATCACAATTGGCAAATAAATTGTTTGGTAATTATGATGTATTGGATAAAACGGTGGTTTGGGGTACAGGTGAAGATGCACAAATACTGACTATAAAAGGTGTTTTTGATGAGAAATCTGACAAAACACACCTTAACCCAAATTACATTGTTAGCATGAGTACCCCTGGTATGGGAACGTTTGTACAAACATTTGACGACTTTGCTACCAATAATTTTGTTTACAGTTACATAAAGCTTTCTACTAATAGTAGCGCGGCCAATTTGCAAAGTAAGCTACCTGAATTTATTCAAAAAAGAGGAAGTAAAAACCTTAGCGATGCCGGTATGGACAATAAGATACTAACACTTAAAAAAGCTACGGATATACATTTATATTCAGACGGGCGCAAAAATCAAATTGATAGTGTTTCAAATATTAAATACCTATACTTTTTATTAAGCCTTGCTTTTTTTATTCAACTTGTAGCTTGTATCAACTTCATAAACCTCAGCACTGCAAGAGCTAGTAAACGTGCAAAAGAAATTGGGGTTCGCAAAGTAGTTGGTGCTGGTAAAAATGCACTAATGCGACAATTCTTAAGCGAATCAATTTTGCTATCAATTTTCGCAATGATAATAAGTATACCCATTGCTATTTTTCTTTTACCATTTGTCAACGATCTTACACAAGAATCTTTGAGCTATCTTGATTTGTTAAACGGGAAAGTCGGTTTCATTTTATTAGGATTAGGAATTTTCACGGGTCTTGTCGCTGGTATCTATCCCGCAATTATATTATCCTCAATAAAACCAGTAAAAGCATTGAAAGGTTCAAATTTATTAAACTCTGGAAATGGAAATTTTAGAAAGACTTTGGTTGTTTTTCAGTTTGTGGTTTCAATAGGTTTAGTTGCAACAGTTATTGTTATTACCCAACAATTTCAATATACCCAGAGTAAAAATCTAGGCTTTCAAAAAAATAATCTATTAGCGTTACGCATTGGCACCAATGAAGCATCGAGTAAGTTTGAATCTATTAAAACTGCTTTTTTAAATATCCCAGGTGTCCTAAATGTATCTAGTGGAAATTATGCGCCATCAGAAATTGTACTAGCAGATAACGGTTTATACTTACCTGGTGGCAGTAGAGAAAAAAATATTATTGTAAAACGCAATGGTGTTAGCGATGGTTATTTTAAAACTATGGGTATTCCCTTTTTAGAAGGAAGAGATTTCCGTGAAGGAGATACTACCAACCAAATTATTGTGAATGAAGCCACTATTAATGCTTTTAATATTAAAAGAGAAGAAGCGATAAATTCAAAACTTGTACAAAGTTTTGGAGATGAAACTTTTGAAATGGAAATTATTGGCCTCGTATCCGATTTTCATTATGCTTCTTTAAAAGATGCAATAGAACCTTTGTTCCTGCATAAAGAAAATGAACCCAACTGGCTATTTATAAAAACTGAAAGTGAAAATTATGACCAGCTGCTATCTAGTTTAGAAAATAAATGGAATGCCGTTGTGAATAACGTTCCGTTTGATTACAGGTTCGTTGATAAAGAAGTTGAGAAACTATATGATGAAGAAAAGCGCTTGGGTCAAATTTCTATAGTCTTTACAATACTTGCAATTTTAATCAGTTGTCTCGGACTTTTCGGTCTTATCTCTTATGTAGCAGAACAAAAGAAAAAGGAAATTGGCATTCGAAAAGTATTAGGTGCCAGCATTCATTCAGTAGTACACTTACTCACTAAAGATTTTATAAAATTGGTATGTATGGCTTTTTTAATTGCTACGCCTATTTCCTATTTATTAATTGAACGTTGGCTTGAAGATTTTACCTATCGTATCGATATACAATGGTGGGTCTTTGGGTTAGCAGGTGGCTTTGCGATTGTTATCACATTACTTACTGTAGGATTTCAATCTTTAAAATCTGCAGTAGCGAACCCTGTAAAAAGTTTGCGTACGGAATGAAATAAAACATCAATCAAATCAAAAAACGAGAATCATGTTTAAAAACTATATAAAAATAGCTTGGCGAAGTTTAAAAAAACAGCCCTTCTTTACCTTCTTAAATACCTTCGGTCTTGCAGTTGGGATGGCAGGAGGTTTGCTTATTTCGTTATACATCTATGATGAATTTAGTTTCGATAAAATGTTTGCAGATGCAGATAGAATTTATCGTGTAAACACTGATATAAAATTTGGTGGTGAAGAAACAGCATCTGCTGAAGTATCAGCCCCCATGGCAGAAGCAATTCTAAACGACATTTCTCAGGTTGAAATGACCACACGAATTCGAAATCGTGGTGGTGCTTTAATTCGAAAAAGTAATACAGTCGCCAACACAAAAGAATCCAGAATTGCATTTGCCGATGCTAGTATGTTTGAAATGTTTGGTATAGAATTGCTTGTAGGTAACGCCAAAACTGCTTTGAAAAACCCAAATACTTTAGTGATGACAAGATCAGCGGCGGAAAAACATTTTGGAATAAACAATGCTCTTAATCAAACACTTATATTAAATAATGAAAACACCTATACCGTAACTGGAATTATCGAAGACCTGCCGAAAAATTCATTTTTAAGAGAACATACTGTTTTTATGGCCATGGCTGGTCATGAAGATGCGCAAGAAGGTGAATGGGGAAGTCACAATTACTACACCTATATAAAATTATTACCTACTGCCTCCATAGAAGACGTAAATCCTATTATTCAAGATATGGTAGGTAAATATTTAATTCCGTGGGTACAAAATATTTATCCGGGTATGACCGAAGAAGCATTTAAAGCTTCTGGTAATTATCTCATATATAGCACAATTCCATTCTTAGATATACATCTACATTCTAATAGAGATATTGAACTAAGTGCTAACAGTAGTATGGAAAATGTATACATTCTCTCTTTTATTGGTATTTTCTTGATTGTATTAGCCAGTGTTAATTTCATGAATTTATCCACAGCACACTCCCTAAAAAGAGCAAAGGAAGTTGGAGTCCGAAAAACATTAGGCTCTAACAAAGGCGATTTAATAAAACAGTTTCTTACCGAATCTGGACTCATATCTTTTATATCATTATTGTTAGCAATTGTAATTGCATTAATTGCATTGCCATTTTTTAATGAACTCTCTGGTAGGTCAACAACCATACCTTTTAACAATCCATTCTTCTGGCTTATATTAGTTAGCGCTACACTTTTACTTGGACTGATTTCTGGTAGTTATCCTGCATTTTTTATGTCAAAATTTATGCCTGTAAAAGTATTAAAGGGTTCTGGTACAACAGGAATTGGTGGGGGAAAAGTTAGAAACTCCCTTGTTATTTTTCAATTTGCTATTTCAGTCTTTCTAATTGTAAGCACCTTAGTAGTCTTTCAGCAGTTGCAATTTATTCAAAGTAAAGATGTAGGATTTGCTAAAGATCAAATTTTAGTAGTAGACGATGTGTATACTTTAGATAATAAAAGGCATACTTTTAAAGAAGAGGTTGAACAACTTTCACAGGTAAAAAGCGCTACATTATCCAGTTTTTTACCTACTCCATCTTCACGAAATAATACTACTTTTTTTAAAGATGGATCCCCAGACCAAGAAGATGCTTTAAATATGCAAACATGGGGTGTTGATCACGACTACATGAGCACTTTGAATATTGAAATAATTGCAGGAAGAGATTTTGACCCTCAAATTTCAACCGACTCAACTGCTATATTATTAAATGAATCTGCTATTAAAGTCTTAGGTTTATCGCCAGATGAGGCACTAGGAATTCGGCTCTCAAGAGATGCAGGAGTTGAAAATCCATTTTTTTATAAAGTAATTGGTGTTGTTAAGAACTTTCATTTTGAATCGCTTCGTGAAAACGTTGGTGCATTAAGTCTGTATTTGGGAGACTTCTCTAGCATGCTTTCCATTAAAATAAATGAAGCAGATTTAGCAAGTGCGATTAGTGGTATTGAAACCTCTTGGAACAAAATTGCTCCGGGGCAACCTTTCAATTATTTCTTTTTAGATGAGTCTTTTAATAATACCTACGAATCTGAACAGCGCCTTGGCAGCATATTTATGGTATTTACAATTCTCTCAATTTTTATCGCCTGCTTAGGTCTTTTTGGACTGGCAGCTTTTAATGCCGAGAAACGAACCAAAGAAATCGGAGTGCGAAAAGTATTGGGCGCGACTGTCGGGCAAATTTCGTATCGCCTTACTATGGACTTTCTGAAATTGGTGGCAATTGGTATTTGTATTTCACTACCTATTGGTTGGTATGCCATGAACAAATGGCTTGAAGATTTTTCATATCGAATACATATTGGCTGGGAGATTTTTGCGGTAGCAGCATTATTGGCAATTGTAGTAGCAGTAGTTACAGTTAGTTTTCAAAGCATAAAAGCGGCAATTGTAAACCCAGTGAAAAGTTTACGGTCTGAGTAATTTGGTTTTTTAGAAAATTTTAGTGTTTCTATTAAAATTATGAGATAGATCCTTGTAAATATATTGTACAAATAGTGTCAAAAAATTTTACACTTTTTAAAATCAAATTGTCGCAAAATGCACTGTATAACAGCTACTTAACAGTATGGCATGAAATTAGTCGCTAATAAAAGTAGTAATCATCATCAATCAAAAAACGAACAATCATGTTTAAGAATTATTTAAAAATTGCCTGGCGAAATCTTTGGAAAAACAAAGGCTATTCAATTATTAATATTGGTGGATTAGCCTTAGGTATGGCTGTAACTTTAATTATTGGTTTGTGGATTGAAGATGAATTAACACATAATAATTATTTCAGCAATCATAATCAAATTGCCCAAGTCTTTCAATCGCAAACTTTTAACGGTGAAATAAGTACGAACCCAGCAATTCCGAGACCTTTGGAAATGGTTCTTAGAGAAGGTTATCAAGATAATTTTAAACATTTGATAATGTCTTCCTGGAATATATCTAGGTATTTAGGCTATAAAGAAAAAAGCTTGTCAAAAGTCGGGAATTATATGCAACCCGCTGCACCAGAAATGCTTGATCTTAAAATCATTAAAGGTGAGAAAAATGGTTTACGCGATATTAATTCGGTTATGCTATCTGAGTCTGTTGCCGATGCATTATTTGGAGATGAAGATCCTATCGGTAAAGCAGTGGAAATAAATAATCAATATGATGTAGCAGTCACCGCTGTTTATGAAGATATTCCTGCTAATAATTCTTTTCACGATTTAGAATTTATTATGCCTTGGGATAAATTATTAGCCACACAGGAATGGATGAAAAATGCAGTAGATCAATGGGGCAATAATTCGTTTCAAATGTTTGTGCAGATACAAGACCACACCACTATGGAGGGAATTACACAGACAATACTTAATGTGAAAAAAGAAGCGGATGAAGAAAGTGCAGAATTCAATCCGCAAATTTTTCTATTGCCAATGGACGATTGGTATTTACGAAACAATTTTGAAAATGGAAAGCAAACTGGTGGCCGCATTAAATATGTTTGGCTATTTGGAATTATAGGCGCTTTTGTATTGCTTTTGGCATGCATCAATTTTATGAATTTGAGTACAGCCCGATCCGAAAAAAGATCAAAAGAAGTAGGCATTCGTAAATCCATTGGATCACAAAGAAAACAATTAATCTATCAGTTCTTAATAGAGTCTTTTTTGGTGGTTTTATTTGCATTTTTTATTGCTGCTATTATCGTTTTAATCTCAATGGATGGCTTTAATGATTTATCTAAAAAAGAAATAACTTTTCCATGGAATAATAGTCTCTTTTGGTTAACTTCAATTGTATTTGTTTTATTTACTTCTTTAGCTGCCGGAAGCTACCCTGCTCTTTATTTATCTTCATTTAAACCCGTGGATGTATTAAAGGGTACATTTAAAGCTGGAAAATATGCAGGCTTGCCACGAAAAATTTTAGTAATAGTTCAATTTACAGTTTCTGTGGCGTTTATTATCGGAACCGTAATAGTAATGCAGCAAATTAATCATGCCAAAAATAGACCCGTTGGCTATGACAAAGAAGGTCTAGTTCAGATACCAACACTAAGTAACGACTTTGCTGGTAAGTACGATTTAATGCGCGACGAATTTTTAAAGTCAAATGCCATCATTGAAATGTCTGCATCAAGTAGCCCAACAACACAAATTTGGTCGAACAGAAGTGGATTTATTTGGGATGGAAAACCCGAAGGTTTTCAAGAAGACCTTGCATGGACTGAAGTTACCCATGAATATGCGAAGTCATTGAATATGACAATAGTTGAAGGAAGAGATTTCTCAAGAGAATTTGCATCAGATTCGAATGCGGTATTACTTAACGAAACGGCCGTTAAATATATGGGTATAAAAAATCCGGTTGGTAAATTTTTAAGAGATGATGACGAGGAAGATCCCAATCCGCCGTTGAAAATAATAGGTGTTGTACAGGATATGATTACACAATCGCCCTATCAACCTGTAAAACAAGGTGTTTATGTCTTTGCTAAAAATGGTTCTAGCTATTATAACTTGCGTTTGAATCCGAAGCAAAGTGCTACTCAGAATTTATCGACTATAGAAACCATTTTTAAACAACATTTTCCAGACTTACCATTTGAGTATGATTTTATTGATGATGAATATGGAGAGAAGTTTGCCGCCGAAGAACGTATTGGCACATTATCTGGAGTTTTCACAGCCTTGGCAATACTTATTAGTTGTCTAGGATTATTTGGGCTAACATCTTTTGTCGCTGAGCAACGTACCAAAGAAATTGGAGTAAGAAAAGTGTTAGGAGCATCTGTTTTTAATGTCTGGAACATGCTTTCAAAAGACTTTTTAAAATTGGTAATTATTTCATGTTTTATAGCTATTCCAATTTCATACTATGTAATGAACGGATGGTTACAAGACTACCCCTATCATGTACTATTAGAATGGTGGATTTTTGCTTTGGCCGTAATTGGTGCAATGGCAATAACAATATTAACTGTAAGTTTCCAAGCTATAAAAGCCGCAAATGCAAATCCGGTAAAAAGTTTACGAACGGAATAAAAATACTATGCTCTTAAAATATGCCTTAAGAAACATCAAAAAAAGACCCGTTTTAAACGGTATAAAAATAGTTGGGATATCTCTGGGCTTATGTGGTATTTTATTTATCGCGCTTTTTATAAAAAATGAATTGAGTTATGATAAACAGTTTTTAAAAGCAGAAAATAGTTATCGGTTAACGGCTACTAGTCGAGCGTTTTTAGAGAACAATCATTTTGCGCGTTTTTTTGCTGCACAAGATTTACCAGTACTTACAGCATCAATTCCTGAGGTTGAAAAATTTGTACGTTTGGCGCCCATTCGCGGAAAATTGATAAAACATGAAGAGCAATTTTATAACATTCAACAAGGTTTTTCGGTTGATGCTACTTTTTTTGAACTTTTTGATATACCATTACTACAAGGGAATGTAAAAACTGTTTTTCAAAATGCAAATTCTGTTGTTGTTTCCAAATCGCTAGCAAATAATATTTTCGGCAGTACCAATCCCATTGGGAAAATAATCTCATTGCCGCAAGGGCATTTTAACAGCACCAAAGAAGATTTTCAAATTTCAGGTGTAATGCAAGATTCTAAACAGGAAAGTCACCTTCATCCTGATATTCTATTTATGCCAGGAAAAGATAAAATTAAAGGTTGGGCGTACCAATACTTACTTCTAAAAGAAAATGCCAATCCTGAATTAGTTGAAAGTAAATTATCACTTGCCCTAACAAATATATTTGCAGATGATATTGCAACAGATAAGAACGTAGTGAATGCCCACCTGATGAATATAAGCGCTATTCATTTACAATCGGACTTGTTTCGTGAAATAGAACCAAATAGTACTATGACCAATATTTGGGTTTTAGTAATTGCTGCACTCATACTTTTATTAATAGCATTAAGCAATTTTGCAAGTTTAAATTTAGGAATGGCAGGATATCTGTCTACATTTTTAACGCTAAACCAAATTCTGGGTTCTTCCAAACGTTTTATCAGCTCTTATTTTTTAATAGAAAACACCTTAATTGTATTGTTTTCTATTACCATTACACTACTGTTAATGAATCCTTTAAATGCTTTGTTTTATGAAAGTTATCAGCTTAATCTTTTGGAAAATAATGAATTGTTCATTGTATTAATTATAGCAGCAGTAGCCCTTTTAATGATTGTTGCAGGTTTGCAACCAGTACTTAAACAACGTTTCGAGAAAGCTTCGCTCCAAAAAAGACTGCAAAAGGATAGTAAGACCCAAGTGCATAAAGCCTTACTTATTACTCAATTTAGTCTCGCTATTGTTTTACTTGTTATGGTTGTGGTTATTTCTGAACAGACGAATTTTGCCATGGATAAAGCTTTGGGAGCAAAAGAAAATATTGTTTGCTTGCCATTGGTGCATTCTGAAATACAAAAAGATTTTAGCCTTTTTAAATCAGAGCTCCTAAAAGAAAGTAGTATCACATCTGTCTCCGCTATGATGGATACGCCTGGGAGTGAAACCCATGACATGTTTTCATATGTACTTCAAGATGCACCTGAAACTGAACCTGGTAGCAATGCAATTGGAGTCTTTGCTGCAGACTACTCTTTTGCAGAAGTATTTGGACTTTCCTTTCTAGGAGGTAAAAATTTTACTCACTCGAATATTGATGAACCCGGTAATGGAGAATACCTTATCAATGAAAGTGCTTTACATCAATTGGGTTATCAGAATCCGCAAGCAATTATTAACAAACAATTTTCTTTGCTTTCTCCTGTGCCAGGCGTAACGCTTCCTGAAGGGAAAATCATTGGAGTAGTTAAAGATTTTCATTTGTCAGGATTACAAAATAAAGTAGAACCGCTCGTGCTTTTTAAAAGGGAAAATAGTTGGTTGAACAGTATTGTCATTTCTTATAGCGCTACCTCTAAAAGGGAAGCTCTTTTAAGTTTGAATACTATTTGGAGCGATCTATTTCCAGAGTACCCAATAGATTATGTTGAAGTGAATTCAATTTATAAAAATGTTTATAAAACAGAGCTCCTTCAGAAAAGATTAATTTTACTATTTGCCCTTATATCCATTTTTGTTTGTACCATGGGTGTATTAGGTCTAGCCCTTATGATCACTCAGAGTAGGTATAAAGAGATAGGAATCCGTAAAGTTAATGGGGCTAGTAGAACCGAAATTTTAACATTGCTTAATCGAGACTTTATTAAATGGCTATTAGTATCATTTATTGTAGCTGTACCGCTTGCATATTTTGCCGTAAATGAATGGTTGGAAGGTTTTGCTTATAAGATTACTATAAGCCCTTGGATGTTTCTTTTTTCTGGTGCATTAGTCATTTTAATAACGCTATTAGCCGTAAGCTGGCAAAGTTATAGGGCTGCCATACAAAACCCTGTTAAAAGTTTAAGAAGAGAATAGAGAAGCAAAAATGCAAATGTATTTTAATATATAAGCACAACAAAAACCAAAAGATATGTTCAGAAACCACTTAAAAATCGCATTACGGTTCTTTTTAAAGAACAAACTTTTTACGGCTATTAATGTATTTGGACTTTCAATAGGTATTACAGCCTTTATTTTGCTGATTCAATACATTTCATTTGAAAAAAGTTATGATGATTTTATTACTGATGTAGATGATTTATACCGTGTAACCTTAACTACAAATTTAGGAGATAATGGTTTTGTAACCTCTGCTACAAATCATCCTACAGTGGGCGCTGCAATGGTTGCAGATTTTCCAGAGGTTGATAGTTACGCCCGCCTAATGGATAAACCTATTCCGTTAGGAGGAACAGTGCATTTTTCTTATTCTAACCCATTAGGCGAAGAAATAAAAACCTCGGCGGAAGATGATTATATCTATTTTGCTAATAATGAAATTATCGATCTTTTTGATATTTCATTAATACAAGGTGATGCTTTAACTGCACTTACCGAACCTAATTCAATAATTCTGACCAAGAAAATAGCACAACGTTTTTTCGGAAATGAAGATCCAATCGGTAAGCTTTTAGAAATCAACGATAATTTTGCATTACAAGTTTCAGGTGTTTTTGAAGAAAGACCAGAAAATACTCATTTACCAATGGGTATGATTATCTCCTTTAATATTTTCGGTCAGGAGGGCGATTTTGCAAATAGTTGGGTATGGCCTGAATTTTACAATTATGTAAAATTAAAACCAGGCATGGATCCAAGTACTGTTAACGCAAAATTCCCATCCTTCGTAAAAAAATATTTAGGTGATATCATGAATGAACATGGCTTTGAAGCTAGAATGGCATTACAACCTGTAAAAGACATTCATTTAAAATCTAATCTACTAAAAGAAATATCACCAAACGGAAGTAATGGTACTTTATACTTTTTATTACTCGTTGCAGGATTCATCATCGCTATAGCAATGATAAATTTTATTAATTTATCGACTGCAAAATCAATGGAGCGTGCTAAAGAAGTAGGACTTAAAAAAGTGGTTGGTGCCGATAGATCAACACTTATAAATCAATTTCTATATGAGTCGTTGATAATTAATTTCTTCGCAATAATTGTATCATTTGTTTTAATCAACCTATTAATCTCTTCTTTTAATTCTTTAATTGGAATTGAAGTACTAAATTTTGGAATATGGGCTCAATGGCAAGTCTGGTTATCCTTGTTCGGAATTTTTCTAGTCGGTGGAATTTTAGCTGGCCTCTACCCCGCTTTTGTTTTATCTGGTTTTGAACCTATTGAAGTCTTAAGAGGAAAATTTCATAAAACCACAAAAGGAAATGCTTTACAAAAAGGGTTGGTAATTGCGCAATTTGCTATATCCATTGCACTAATAGCAGGAACATACATTGTGTATAATCAATTTTCATTTATGCAAAATCAAGACCTTGGATTCAATTCAAGTCAAAACTTAGTACTTGCTGCGCCAACCTATAAAGATTCTACAACTCAATATAAAATCGAAACTTTTAAACGCCAGTTAATTCAAAATCCTCAGGTTAAAAATGCTGCATTATCTGATGAAATACCAGGCAGTGCTATAATTCAAGGGAATACTATACGACAAGCCCATGAACAATTAGAACAAGGTGTAAATGCCAATTTTGTTACCATAGATCACGATTTCATTAAAACTTATGCCATTAATCTTTTGGCGGGAAGAGATTTTGTTAAAGAAGATGCAACAACAATGTATTCTCGTAATGGACCCATAGCCAATGGACACCGCGTACTTATCAATCGTTCCGCAGCTAAATCTTTAGGTTTTATGAATCCTGAAGATGCAATAGACCAAAAGATGATTTATAAATTTGGACCAATAGATCGCACAGCCGAAATAATAGGTGTAGTTGAAGACCATCATCAACAATCTTTAAAAAAAGCATACGACCCTATAGTTTTCATGAATTTTAAAGGCTTCGGTGCATCGTATATTACTGTAAATATTGAAGGTGATAACATTCGAGAAACTTCAAATCAAATAGAAAGTACGTTCAAAGAATTTTTTCCAGATGATATTTACAATTCATTTTTTATCGACGATTATTTCAATCGACAATACCAAGCCGATTCCAAATTCGGTACAATCTGTCTAATATTTTCAATTATCGCAATATTTATAGCTGCTTTGGGTCTGTTCGGTCTGGGGTCACATATGGCAATGCAAAAAACAAAGGAGATAAGTGTGCGAAAAGTTATGGGGGCAACGGTGATTCAAGCACTTTCAATAATCCCCAAAAAATTACTCAGCTTAGTTCTCATATCTGGCATTATTGCACTCCCAATTATTTACATAATTACTATTAATTGGCTAGACAACTATGCTTTTAAGATTGAACTAAATATTTGGATGTTTCTTGTGCCTTTACTCATTGTACTTTTAGTTGCAGCCATTTCAATTATTTCGCAATCTTTAAAATCAGCTTTGATAAATCCGGCTGAAGCTTTACGAAACGAATAAATTTTATAGAAAATATAATGGCATATAACAACTTTTAAAATCATGCTAAAAAATCACTTTAAAATAGCCTTCAGAAATCTCTTAAAAAGAAAGGGTTATGCTACAATTAATATAGTTGGTCTATCGCTTGGCCTGTGGTGTACTTTAATGATTGGACTTTGGATTGCTGATGAATTAGACAAAGATGGCTTTCATACCAATGGTGACCGAATATGTCAAGTAATGAGCACTTTTGTTTCTGAAGATGGCATAGGCGATTCATGGAATGGAACAGGTTACCCTGTTGGCGAAGCCCTTTTAGATAACGTTCCCGAGATTGAAAAAGTTGTTCGAACTACTGGGCAACGTGATGTTGTAACAAGCTTTGGCGAAAAAACCATAAATACAAAAGTAATTGGCGCTGATGGTGGATTTTTTGAATTGTTTTCGTTTCCATTAAAAGAAGGTGATGGAAAAAAATGTTTGAACGATTTAAAAAGTATCGTGCTATCTGAAGAAAAGGCGCAACTTTTTTTTCCTGATGGAAATGCTTTAGGGAAAACGATTAATCTAATTTTAGATGAAACAGAAGAACCCTTTTTGGTTACTGCTGTTTTTGAATCGCTACCAGATAATTCCACTTTACAATTTGAAGCCGTAGTTCCGTTAGATACTTTTTTACCAATGAATAATAAAAGTTGGGGTAACACTTGGCTACAAACCTATATTTTGAATGAAAAAAACGCCGATTTAACTGAACTAA
Organism: Flavobacteriaceae bacterium EG-1; assembly: GCF_009649685.1. GTDB lineage: Bacteria > Bacteroidota > Bacteroidia > Flavobacteriales > Flavobacteriaceae > Aurantibacter_A. Next base: position 105,662 of record NZ_WJPK01000001.1, on the reverse strand, counting down.
GTAAAAAGATAAATGACATTCCTAATACAATTGGTGGTGATGCCAATAGAACTTTATCATTACAACTTTTAAAGGATAGATACCTCTATTCTAAATTTGAAAATGGAACTCCTATTGGCGGGCGAATAGACAATGTAATTTTGTTTGGAATTATAGCAGTTTTCACCTTACTAATCGCTTGTTTCAATTTTGTTAATTTAACCACGGCGTGGGCCATAAAACGTTCCAAAGAGGTTGGAATAAAAAAGGTTTTAGGGGCTGGCAAACTTTCTTTGTTAACCCAGTTTTTTGTTGAATCTATTGTCTTGGTTTTTATTTCAGTGCTGGTCGCTGTTGTGCTTTCTTATATTTCAATGCCATTCTTCAATGTAATTACCGAGAAGTCGCTTGCATTAGATCTTACTGAACCACGTTTTTATGGTATTTTGAGTACCATCGCATTAGCTGCAATACTACTTTCCGGAATTTATCCTGCCTACAGTATGGCTTCTTTTAGAAGCACAAATGCACTCCATGAAAAACTGCAGGGCAATGGTGCTGAATCAGCATTACGCAAAGGATTGGTCGTATTCCAATTCATTTTATGCATGGCCCTGATTTCAGGAACATTAGTCGTATATCTTCAACTTGATTTTATTCAAAACAAAAATTTAGGCCTTAATAAAGAAAATATCATTTTTATGCCGTTGGATGGGCAGACCATCTCGCAATCTAAAACCATAAAAGATGAACTCGCTAATTTCGCTGGAATAAAAAATGTTAGCGCTGCAGGAACAAATTTTATAGATATGGGCGGTTCAACACAAGATCCAACTTGGGAAGGCCGACCTACTAATGATGCTATAAAATCATTTTCAATTATAACCTTAGATTTTGAACTTTTAGAAATGCTCAATATTCAGGTTGTAGAAGGTCGTAGTTTTTCAAAAACATTCGCCACTGACACACTTAATTATATGATTAACGAAGCTGCCTTAAAACTTATGAACTTGGATGATCCAATAGGAAAATCGATGCAGTTTTGGGGTGATGAAGGCGGTAAAATTGTGGGTGTCGTTAAAGACTTTCATTTCAACTCTTTGCATAACCAAATTGCACCTATGATCTTACGATGCAGACCCAATGAAACATGGTTACTGTATATAAAAACAACAGTAGGTAGCACTCAAGATGCAATTGCACATATGCAAAAAACGCATGAAAAATTTAGTGATCTACCTTTTTCATATCACTTCTTAGATCAGGCAATTGAAAATGGCTATCGCGAAGAACAAAAAATACAACAACTGTCCACAATTTTTACATCCTTAGCTATAATAATTTCATGTTTAGGACTTTTCGGATTGGCTATGTTCACTGCCAATCAAAGAATCAAGGAAATAGCTGTACGCAAAATTTTAGGGGCAAATATTGTAGGGCTGTTCAAATTACTCTCTAAAGATTTTATAAAATTAGTTGGTCTAGCGTTATTAATTGCAGTGCCTATTTCGTGGTACGTGATGCAGCATTGGATACAAAACTTTGCTTTTCACATTACCATACAATGGTGGATGTTTCTTTCAGCAGGTGTACTTCTGCTAGCTATTGCATTAGTAACTGTTAGTTATCAGACCCTAAAAGTTGCTACAACAAATCCTTCAAAAAGTTTACGAACGGAATGAAAAATATTTAAAAACTAAGAATATCAAATTTTAATTAACGGACTACCATCAACAATAAACGGAGTTAATGTTTCTAAATTATATCAAAATAGCCTATCGGAATCTTGTGAACAACAAGTTTTATTCTTTGATAAATATATCGGGAATGGCAGTCGCTATAATCTGTTTGCTTTTTGCCGGAATTTATTGGAATGAGGAACATAGTTATGATGATTTTCATGCCAATAATCCCAACTTATACAGAATCACTACCAAAATGGTGGATCATAAGGGAGCTATCGCAAAAACCTCTGGTGGAACAGGCCAAGTACAAGGAAAGGCATTTAAAGAGGCTATTCCAGAAATAGAGAAATATACTCGGATAATGGGTGGTGAAATATTCAACGAAGTTTCTACCGAAGAAAAAACCCTAAAATTAAATATACTTTTCGTCGATACTAATTTTTTTGATGTTTTTACATTCCCATCACTATATGGGAATACTCAAACAGCTTTAAGCGACGTAAACTCGGTGGTGATTTCAGAAAGTACCGCTATGCGACTTTTTAATTCTACCGATGTGGTGGGTCGGGTGTTGCGAATGAATAACGACCCTTCATTTCAGCGATTAAAAAAACCCATGGTTATTTCTGCTGTAGTAAAAGATGCTCCAAAAAACTCTTCAATTCAATTTGAAATTTTACTTCCTTTCAGTTTTCTAGAACTTGCCTTTATCGACACCAATTGGCTCAATGCCTATTTAGGAACCTTTGTGGTTTTAGAGCCTACTGCGGATTTAGCAGCAATAAAAGAAAAGTTCGCTCGTGTTTTTGCTATAAACGGCAAAGACCAAATAGAACAAAAATTAGCACGCTATGGCTTTGACCCTGAAATTAATTATGGCTTACAGAATATTATAGATGTGCACTTGAACCCACTTCTTAAAAACGATAATTCTAATATTGAGTCTGGGGTTGTAAACACCAGCAATCGCATATATTCTATTGTTTTTATCTCCATAGCCTTACTCATTTTGATAATGGCAGCCATCAATTTTATAAATATAAGTATTGCTACTGCCATAAAAAGAGCTAAAGAAATAGGAGTCAGAAAAATATCAGGTGGTAACAAAACTCAAATTATTTTTCAATTTCTTATTGAATCAAGCCTGCTTTGTGGCATTTCGTTTTTAATATCACTTTTGGCTATAAAACTATTGATTCCAATTTTCAATGAGCTTACGGCTAAACAGTTTGCATTTGCAGAAATGCTTAATTTTCAATTTGGAGCATTGCTACTTTTAATTTTTGGTTCTATTATTTTACTTACCGGACTTTATCCAGCTTTTGTTCTTGCTAAGTTACAACCAGCTGCAGTACTTTATAATAAACTAAAATGGAGCGGTAGAAATTTGGCGGGACGTGGATTGGTTGTTTTTCAATTTTCCTTAGGCATATTTTTGCTTATTGCAGCCATCGTATTCCATTCGCAGATGGATTATATACGCACCAAAGATTTAGGTTATAACCCTCATCAAATTATAACCACAACTATTTCAGGAAACCGAGATTATGCTGCCATAGGCAAAGTACTAAAAGAAGAATTATCGAAAGAATCGGCAATAACCTCTGTCTCTTATGCTCATAATCATTTTTCGGATGCAGTAATGGTTAATAATTTGCAAATAGAAACTTCTCTTTTAAGGATTGATGAAAATTACTTAACTGATGTTGAAATTCCGATACTTTTAGGGCGAAATTTTTCTGCTGATTTTTCAACCGACCCCACCGATGCAGTTATTGTAAATGAAACTTTTGTGAAAGAATTCAATTTATCTGACCCTGTAGGACAATCCATTAAATTAATAGAAAATGATGAAGGCAATCAAAATAAAACAATTATAGGGGTGGTAAAAGACTTTCATTCAGGTTCACTTAGAGAACCTATTAAACCTTTGTTCATGTCTATGCTTCAAGTTCCAATAGACAAAATACTAGTCAAGTTTGAAAAATCAAAACAACAAGAAGCTATACTAGCCTTAGAAAAGGTTTATAGAACCATTATGCCAGATGCCGTTTTTACTTATAATTTTCTGTATGAGCTAAATGCAAAACAATACAAACAAGAGCAGCAATGGCAAAAGTTAGTCAATATAGCCACTTTTCTGTCTTTGATTATCTGTTGTTTCGGTCTATTGGGTATGGCTCGCTTATCTATAAATCAGCGTATAAAAGAAATTGGAGTTCGGAAAGTTTTAGGAGCGTCTGTTTCGCAAATAGTAAGGCTACACACCACTAATTTTCTGCGGTTGGTTATACTTGCCTTTATAATTGCTGCCCCTATAGCTTGGTGGTCAGCTGATTATTGGCTTCAAAATTTTGCATATCGAATAGAGATATCTATTTGGTTGATTACCCTTGCAGGTGTGGTTTCTTTACTTATAGGAGCAATAACAGTAAGTTTTCAGGCTTTAAAAGCAGCAACGGTCAATCCTGTAAAAAGTTTACGAACGGAATGATTTAATTTTATAATCTAATATCTTAACTTAAAAAAATGCTACTACAATTACACAACATTTTCAAATGGGTACAACAAGGTGGACAACGTGTTTTCCTTTTAAAGGATATTAACCTTCAAGTTGAAGAAGGTGAATTTATTTCTATTATGGGACCCTCTGGTTCAGGTAAATCAACTTTACTCAATGTCATCGGAATGCTCGATGGTTTTGATGAAGGTGAATATAATTTTTTCGACGAACCCGTGCATCGACTTAAAGAGAAACATCGCACCAATTTATATAAGCAATATATTGGTTTCGTTTTTCAGGCCTATCACTTAATTGACGAATTAACAGTTTATGAAAACTTAGAAATGCCTTTATTGTACAAAAAACTTAAAAGTTCGGAACGAAAAGCAATGGTGGCTGATATGTTAGACCGTTTTAATATTGTTGGCAAGAAAGATTTATTTCCAAGTCAGTTAAGTGGTGGCCAGCAGCAATTAGTTGGAGTGGCACGTGCCTTAATATCTAAACCCAAACTTATTTTGGCTGACGAACCAACAGGAAATTTAAACTCACAACAAGGCATAGAAATCATGGAACTCTTTAAAGAATTAAATGAAGAAGGTGTTACAATCATTCAGGTTACACATTCTGAGAATAATGCTAAATATGGTAAACGTATTATTAAGTTATTAGACGGTAGAAAATTAAACTAACATTCATCGTTAATTTTGGTTATCCTGTTCAGGTTATCATTAATAATATTTGTAATAACTATTAATTATTAAATTATAGTTTCATCTTCTTATTTCAAATAAAAATCATAATTATCTGGTTTTTATTAATATTTCAAATAGAAAGACTGTAATTATTAATAAATAATTTTTTCCCTCACTTTTTTAATACATTCTGTTATTTATCAACTTTTTATTGCGTTAACATTTTTTTATGACTAAATAATCTTCTATATTCGTTAACGTTAACGCTTGTTTCGTTAACGTTAACGAATGATTAAATTTCATATTTGGATAGAATCTAGAAGAAAATATGATTTTAAAAACATGGATTTAACTGAAAATGAGATTATAGCATTAAATAGAAATAATTATTAACCCTCAAACAATCTAAAATGAAACGTACTAAAAAAGACCCTTAAATTAACTTAAAATATTAGGGCGGATTGAAACCTCCTAATTCGACTATTTTAAAGAAGTTGCTTTTATTGTCAACTGATAAAATCAACATTTTTTTTTAAAACAACTCACTTAACAATTATTAAATATGAAAAAATTATTTCTGAAAAAGCAATTGCATATAGCAAAATGTTTTTCTATTTTATTCATATGCTGTATTATAGGTACAAACATAGCCTATGCAGATATACGAATAAATAAAAGTTATTCTTCTATTGAAGAATTACAATCGACTATTACAGGTAATGTAACAGATGAAAATGGATCTCCATTACCAGGAGCTAGTGTTGTTGTAAAAGGCACAACTACTGGAGCAGTTACAGATTTTGATGGAAATTATTCCATTAGCGCAAGCTCAGATGCCGTTTTACTCATAAGCTATGTTGGTTATCAAACGGCTCAAGTTTCCGTCAATGGAAAATCAGTCGTTAATGTAGGTTTAGAAGTAGATGCTAGCCAATTAGATGAAGTGGTAGTGGTCGGTTATGGTACGCAGCGTAAGGGAGAAGTTACAGCAGCAATATCGACTGTAGGCGCAGAAACTATAGAAAAAATAGCTACACCAAGTAGTGTTGATGCCGTTAAAGGTCAAATAGCTGGTGTAGATATTCAGTCTGATGGTGGTCGCCCAGGTCAAAACTCCACGATAAGAATTCGTGGTAGACGATCAATTACAGCTACCAATGACCCTTTATATGTTATCGATGGTATACCACAGATAAGTGGTAATGAAACCATTGCTGATATAAATCCTCAGGATATAGAATCGATGAACATTCTTAAAGATGCGGCAGCCACTGCTATTTATGGGTCAAGAGGTGCAAATGGTGTAGTATTGATTACTACCAAAAGAGGGCGCGTTGGTGAAGATACTAAAGTTAGATACAGTAGCCGATATGGCGTGACATCTGTAACCAGAACGGTTGACATGATGAATGGCGTAGAATATGCTAACATGAAAAGAGAAGCAAATAGAACAGCATGGAATGGAACTATACCAGCTGACGATGTGGTTTTTGAAGATCCTATAGAATTGGAATCTATAGCTTTGGGTCGTTCTGTGGACTACCTCGATCTTGTTCTCGATGCAGGTTGGCAAACGGATCACCAAATAAGTGTAAGTGGTGGTTCTGAAAAAACAAATTTCAACACTTCACTAGGGTATTTCAATGAACAAGGTATAATTAGTAGTCAAGACTTCGAACGTGTTACTGCAAGAATTAACCTTGATCATAAAATAAGTGATACTTTTAAGGTGGGAATGTCTTTCACCACTTCTCATAGTGTTCAGAACTGGGGTTCTAATGCAGTAATGAGCGAGGCTCTAGCAGCAGTACCTCTAGGACAACCTTATGATGAAAACGGTGAGTTAAGATTACAACCTACCAATGATGGTATTCGCACCAACCCTTTGAGTGAATTGGTGGAAAATGCCTACATTGATGAACGCAAGGTAACACGGATATTCGCACCATTCTACCTAAATATCAATATTGCGGACGGCTTAAAATGGACAACTAACTTTGGCCCAGATATACGTTATTATAGACGCGGTTTATTTAGAGGTAGTGAAACCAATACGCATCGTAATGGACCACCTGATGCACAAGTCTACAATGATCAAAGCTTTGGTTATACCCTAGAAAACATACTTAATTACAATAAGAATTTTTTCGATGATAGACATAGTCTAGGAGTTACACTACTTCAAAGTATTCAAGGATCAAGATTAGAAAAATATCAAGCCAATGTACAAAACCTACCCTATGAAGAACAACTGTTTTATAATTTACAAACGGCTGAAACCAACTCTTTGACAAGTTCATCTTTGGAAGAATGGAAATTAGCCTCTTTTATGGGTAGAGTAAACTACGATATCGATGGTAAATACCTCTTACAGGCTTCACTACGTGCCGATGGTTCTTCTCGTTTAGCACCTGGATCCAAATGGACATATTTCCCAGGAGCTTCAATTGGATGGAGAATGTCTCAAGAAAACTTTCTAGTAGATAGTAATGTAGTAAATGACCTTAAATTAAGAGCTTCTTATGGTGAAGTTGGTAACACTGCGATTGATCCTTACTCTGTTCAGGGTACGCTTGGTAATTCTGTTTATGGATGGGCCGATAGTAGTGCTCTAGGCTTTAGCTTAAGTGACATCCCAAACCCAGCCTTAGGATGGGAAATTTCTAAGACTATTAATTTCGGTGTTGATTATGCACTTTTTAACAATCGTATTAATGGTTCATTAGACTATTATAAAACAAAGACTGAAGATTTATTGTTAAATCGTGGTGTTCCGTATACCTCTGGCTATGAAGATGCCTTGATAAATGTTGGTGAAACCGAAACTACAGGATTTGAACTTGCTCTAAACACGAGTATCGTACAAAATCCTGAAGGTTTTAACTGGGACATGAGTGTGAATTTCACCCTACCTACCGAGCAAATCATTGATGTTGACCAAAGAGATGAAAACGGAAATATTGCCGATGACGTAGGTAACAATTGGTTTATCGGTCAACCATTGGGTACATTTTATGACTATAGAAAAATTGGAATTTGGCAGGCAGATGAGGCAGCCGAAGCCCTAGCGATGGAAGATAAAGTACCAGGTGAGATTAAATTGGAAGATGTCAACGGTGATGGCGTTATAACCCCAGATGATAGAGTTATTATTGGATCTGATATTGCCGATTATTTTGGTGGTATAACAAACAGCTTCTCTTATAAAGGAATTGATTTGAGTTTCTTCTTCTATTTTAAACAAGGGCAAACCATTCGTTCTCGTTTTCATGATAGCAACAATAGCCTTTTTGGCCGTTATAATAACCTTGATGTTGATTATTGGACAATTGACAATCCAACAAATGCTTCTCCAAGACCGAACCAAAATCAGGAAAGCCCTCGTAACAGCTCAACACTTTCTTATTTCGATGGCAGCTATTTAAAACTTCGTAATGTTACTTTAGGATATAATTTCCCAAATAAACTTTGTGAGCAGTTAAAAATATCTAACCTTCGACTTTATCTTGCTGGTCAGAACTTATGGTTTATTTCTGATTATGATACTTTTGACCCAGAAGTTTCTGAAGCGGACAATACCAATGGAAGTGGTGTATTCGACGGAAATGGAGTTTCAAGTTCAACAGTACCTAGCAACAAAATGTTTTCTGTTGGATTAAATGTCACCTTTTAAAAAATACAACTATGAAATTTAATATAACAATAAAAAAAGCAGTTCTCTTAACACTGATTTCTGGGTTTGCAATAATGTTTGAATCTTGTGATGATTATTTAGAAGAAGAACTGGTTAGTAATGTTGCAGGAACATACTATCTTACAGAATCAGGACTGGCTGATGGTGTTGAAGCAACCTATTCATATCTTCGTTTCTTTTATGGAGGGGAACGCGGATTTACAATGACAACTTTTGGCACGGATATCTTCACCAATGGATCTGACGGAAGTCATAAAATCTTTAATTGGTATGACGGAGGTCTAAATGCCGAAGCGTCATATGTAAGAGATTCTTGGAGAGACTGGTACAAAGGAATTAATCAGGCCAATGCCGTAATTAACCGTTCGGCAGATGTGGAAATGGATGAGGCTACAAAAACAAGATGGATTGCAGAAGTACGTTGGTTAAGAGCTTTTTATTATTTCGATCTTGTAAGAACTTTTGGTGATTGCCACCTCTCCTTAGAGGAGACGGAAGGTGTAGAAGTAGAAGCGAATAGAACGGCAGCCTCAGAAGTGTATTCACAAGCGATTATCCCTGATTTGGAATTTGCAATTGCTAATTTGCCCAATGAACAAGATGACTATGGAAGAGCTACAAAAGCAGCAGCCGAATTTTTATTAGGTAAAGCCCTATTGAGAAGAAGTTATACTTCCTATGCGGGAGCCGATGATGCTTCAAGAGCGGAGACCTTATTCACCAATGTCATTAACAATTATGGATTTGAATTGTTAGCTGACTGGGGAGACTTATGGGATATTAACAATCAACAGAATAGTGAAATAATTTGGAATAGAGTAGTAAATAAAGAATTAGCAGATACTGCTGTAGACTCAGAAGGTCATCGTGGGCATTTGTACTTCTTAATGGAATATGACAAATTAAGAGGAATGTCTCGTGACACAGAAAACGGGAGACCATGGAAAAGGTTCCGACCTACTCCATTTATGTTAGGCCTATGGGATCGTGATATTGACACGAGATATGACAAAGGTTTCAAACATGTTTGGTATGCAAATAATGAAGTAAGTGATGAACGTGGAAATTTGGCTATTGGAGATACAGCATTGTATATTCCTGGTCCTTTTCGTGAAGCTCCATGGACAGAGGCCGCTAAGGCTGCAGCACCCTACATGGTGTATACTACAGAGGATTTCACAGAACGACTATACCCGACTGTTAACAAATGGATAGACCCGACAAGACCTGGCGTTCAACATGTTCAAGGGCAACGTGATGTAGTATTAATGCGTTTGGCTGATGCTTATTTGTTGCGTGCCGAAGCCAAATTAAAACAATCGAACCCTGGAGGTGCAGCTGATGATCTCAATGTTGTTCGTACCAGAGCTGCAGTGCCAGGACAAGAAGCCGCCATGCAAGTAACAGGCGCTGACGTAACTTTGGACTTTTTACTAGATGAACGTGCTCGGGAAGTGTATGGCGAGCATGCCCGTTGGTGGGATCTTACCCGAACTGGAAAATTGGTAGAACGTGTAAGGCTTCACAATCCAGATGCCGCTGGAAACATTCAAGATTATCATGTGCTTAGACCTATACCTTTAGACCAAATTGACAGAACTGTTGGTGGCTACCCACAAAACCCAGGTTATCCTCAATAAGATAGTATTTGTTTGAGTTAGTTTTTTTAAACCCTCTCGAGTATTTATACTCTAGAGGGTTTTTCTATATACTATATGCATTCAATATTATAATAAAACGTGGGAAATAAACATATTTAAATTGTACAATGCAACGTATACTAAAAGCCCTAACAGTAAGTAATAATTAAAGTAATTAACGTTTGTTTTTGTTTAAGAATAAAACAGTAGTCTGTCTTAAATTAGCAATTAACCAATTTCAGGCACATTCTCTTTTACAACTATTTCTATGGGAATATCAATATTTAAATCTGATTTTTCACCCTTAGCCAAAAAGTTGAATAATCCTTTTATTGCTGCATAACCCTGATATCTGGGTTGCTGATGTATTAAAAAATTTATCTTTTCCTTCTTTAAATACTTTAAATTCGACTTGTTTACATCGAAACCTACAATTGATGTATTAGTTACGTCATACTTATCAAATATTTCTGGTAATAAATGAGATTTGGAATTCGTAACAAAAACTCCTTTTGGTCCTTTAAAATTAAACCATTCTTTCATCTCCTGAGTTACCGTAAATTCATTATTCATCGAATAATTAATGGTCTTAATCGGCACTTCTGTTTTACGCTTTTTAAAATACTCACGAAAACCAGATTCTCTTTGCTTGTTATTGGCATGTATTCCGCGATCGTTAAGCATATTTACCACAAAATATTGTCCTTCATTTCCAACTAATCCATGTAATAATCTTGCAGCTACCATTCCTGCTTTATGAGAATCTTGACGAATAAAGTTTGCAGGGCTTTCCAATTCTAATTTAGTATCAATAAATACTAATGGAATTTCCTTTAGATTGGCTTTCTGTAACAATACATTACTTTCCTTTTCAAAAAAAGGCACGGTAACTATTGCGTCGTAGTCTTCCTCTATAATTTTGTTAGCTAAATTTTTAAAGGTATTGGAGTCAATAAATAAGAAATTATCGACGACAACACCTAATTCACTTAACTCATTTATGGCTTTAGTAATTCCTTTTTTAGGAAGTTTCCAATAATTCCAATTATGCTTGGCTTCAGGAATTAGTACCGCAATTTTAAGCTTTCTTAGCGATGCTAGTTTTAAACGACTGGCATAAGTATTTCTGGTATAGCCAGTCTCCTTTATTATCTTAAGAACTTTTTCTTCCGTTTCTTTAGATACCCCGGGGCGATTATGCAAAACTCTATCAACAGTACCTATTGATACATTTGCAAGCTTAGCTATTCCTTTTATTCCCATACCTATAGGGTTAAATTTCTATCAATTAAGGCAAAAATAGTATACTTTATTCTTTAGTGTACTATTTTGCCTTAAAAGTTTATTTAATCGTCACTGCTGTAATATTTTTAAATTGAATACTCATATCTCTATTCGGATGCAATTGTAATCCAATTGGTCCTTCCAAATTTGCATCCTTTAACGTATATGTCATCACTTTCACACCGTTTAACCAGGCAGTATACGTATTACCAACCGCCATTGCTTTCATAGTATTCCAATCGTTCATTTTCAACAATTCTTTTACTCCTTCAGCTTCTACAGGGTAACTTAATTTTGGAATATAAGGAGAACCTGTCATATCTCTTTTTAAAGAGCCCGACTCCCCTATTTGAATTTGAGCATTCTTTTCATCATCACCCCTCATAAAAATACCTGAATCAACTGTGCCCTTTCCAAATTTAAAATCTAACTGAATAATAAAATCTTTATAACTGTTTTTTGTCCATAGAATAGAACCCGTTTTCTTAGCATCACTAACCGCCCAAAGACTTCCATCTTTGCTAGACCAGAAAACATTATTTTCTGGTAATACCCACTGATTTAAATCGCCTCCATCATAAAGGTTATCTTCCTTAGGCTCACTTTCTTGAGCATAAAGGGCACTACTGCTTATAATTAATGCGGATATAATTGATAAAATAACTCTCATTGATTTTTATTTGTATTTATTTATTGAATTCTTCAAATGATTTATCGATACTTCCTTTTGATAATTCTGATCCACTATGTACTAAAATTCGATAATTGAAAGTTGTTGATTCACCTTTCGCTAATTTGAACTTTAAAACTTCTTTTCCTTCAGAAAAAACTTCTTGCCCTAAAGGATTTGCTGCAAAAAGACCATAATCACGGGCATGCCAATAAGTTGGATATCCAACATTTTTCTTATTATCTATAATAGTCACCGAAACATTATCGCCTTCAATATTACTTTCCAACTTCACCCATTTATTACGAGTACCCCAAACATCATTACCCGTTAGTCCTTCACTAGCAAAATAATTTCCATTTACACCCTCATTATTTAGAGCCTTCACCTCTGTTACATTACCTTCTGCATCAGTATAAACAGCAGGTTTATCTGTAGGTAATTCTAACTCACGAGTAACTCGAATTGCTATCATACCCTCTTTATTATCATCGAAAGAAACATCTTCAAGAGCATTTAATGTAGATGTGCGGTCAATTATTCTAGTATCTCCATCTTCCGAAAACTTAAATTCAGCAATCTCTTCCAATAAATCTACCTCTTTAGGAGAACGCCATATAGCTCTAATTTTTAAAACTCCAAAATCATCATTACTTTCTAAAATTTCTTGATGAATAATACTTCCGTATTTATCTTTTTCATCTTCTGGAATAGCATAAGAGTTGTTCCAAAAATCCAACCCATTCACATCACCATAGTTAAACCACAAACCAGCATGATGCGGGTGATCTACGCGCTCGTTAGGTCTGGGAGCATATGGAAAACCTCTTGTTACCGTTTTGCCACTTTTAGTTATAACTGGATATAAAATAGGTTTAGGAGTTTGCCCATCGTATACATAGCTTGTAAACAAATTACCATCTATTTTTACATCAACTTTTTGGTTTACATCATCTTTTATAAAACTAACTTTTGATGTTTCTGGCATAACTTCTTGTTCAGCTTTGTTTGCTTCTGACTTTTTCTCTTTACATGAAAGCACTAATAACAGTGATACCAACGCGTATTTTACAACAGAATTATTTGAATATTTCAACATTTTTTATTTTTAATATTTGAATACTTTTCCACCAGCCAATACATTTTGTGTAGCCTCATCGAAGGTTGCTTTTAACCCTGTTCTTAAAGCAGCAGTGGTCATAATATTTGCAATGGAGTGATTATAACCTGCTTCAATTGGACCGTTAGTTGTCTTTCGACTACGTACACATTCCATCCAATTTAACATATGTAACGAAGTCATATTATCGGCACCTGTATTTGCCGAAGTAACTACTTTTGGTGCATCGTCTGCAAGATTAAATCCTTTAAGCTTATTTGGTTCCATACCCATTGCTTGGGCATGGCGTTCTGAGAGTCCACCATTATCACTTACCTTATTGGTATCTAAATTTAACTCGCCACCATTAGAGTAATATATTTCTTTGGTACCTCCTGCCGAATTGGTAAAACGCGACGAATAGGTTACTTGAAAACCAGAACTAGCGTCGTCTGCAGGACCATAATCGAAAACAGCAGACATGGTATCAAAGTTTTTTCTACCATCTTTCCATAAATAAATGCCGCCATTGGCTGCAACACTTCGTGGGTGATTGTAACCAGAAAACCAGTGTACTGTATCTATTTGATGTGACATCCATTGCCCCGGAATACCAGAAGAATACGGCCAGAATAAACGGTATTCTAGATACTTTCTAGGATCCCATGCCGTCTCAGGTCTGTTCATTTGATAGCGTTTCCAATCTACATCTGACTCTCTAATTTCTTTGGTTAATTTTGGTAATCGCCATCTACCAGGCTGGTTTACATTCCAAGTCATTTCAACCATAACAATATCACCAAACTCACCTGATTTTATGTAGTCATTTGCACGATGATAATTTGCACCACTTCTACGTTGCGACCCAATCTGAAAAACAATACCCGACTCTTTTACAGCTTTCATACCAACACGCGCATCATCCATAGTTTCTGCAAAAGGTTTTTCGCAATAAACATCCTTTTTTGCTTTAGCTGCTTGCACTGTATGTAATGCATGTTGGAAATCTGCCGTAGAAATAAGTACGGCATCAATCTTATTCTTATCATACATTTCTTCATTGTTCTTCCATTGTGCAATTTTATCTCCAGTAAGCTCTTTAATAAAGGCAACTCCTTCATCTCGTCGTCTATTCCAAATATCAGAAACGCCGACAATTTCGAAATTTTGGGCTTTACTATGACCCGTAAAAGCTGGTATTAACGCACCTTTTGCACGATTAGAAAAACCTGCAATACCCACTCTAACACGATCATTTGCTCCTATAATCTTATTGTAACTCTTGGCACTCATTGCATTGGCACCTAAAATAATACCACTAGAGGCTAGTGATGTTTTCTTTATAAAATCTCTTCTTGCTTTATCCACTTAAATGCTATTTTGAAGTATTTTAACCTGGGGAATATTCCAATAGGTTAATTAACTTTTATATTAAAATTCTCTTATTTTAATGTTCTTGAAAGAAACTTCATCACCGTGATCTTGTAATAAAATTAGTCCTTCTGGTAAACGACCAAAGTTCTCCCATTTTTCATATTTACTTTTCTCTACTAACATTTTAAATAATTGACTAAATCTATCGAACTCCACCACTTTAGTATGATTTAACCAATGCTCTACATGCCCTCCTTTAACTACAACTCTTGCATTGTTCCATTTACCGATACCTTTAAAATTCTTACCTCTAGAGCTATCGCTGTTTTCGGCACGAATTAAGTCATAAAGTGATCCAACCGTTCTATTACCATTATGCCCCTTTTTGGCATCTGGGTGTACTTTATCATCTAAAATTTGAAATTCTAAACCAATAGCAGAACCTGCACCTTTATTAAGTTCTGAATCCACAAAATATTTCAACCCACTATTGGCACCCGTAGTCATTTTAAAATCAACACTTATTTCGAAATCACTGTACGAACTAGTGGTTACAATATCGCCACCATTTCTAGACTCAGCACCACCTGAAGAAAGTACGGTTAGGATACCGTCTTTCATGACCCAACCTTTTTCTGGAAACTTATCTAACTTAGCTCCTCTCCAACCATTTGTTGTTTTACCATCCCATAGAAAACGCCATCCTTTGCGTTTTTCAGTTTCGGTTAATTGGTGATCGATATAGCTAATTTCAGGCACATCTGAATCTACACTTTTACGAGCCGCTTCTAGCCCGGTAGTTTTTATTCTAATGTTCTTCCACTTCACTATTTTACCTTCTAGTTCCTCATGCTTTCCGATACCGTGTACCTGAAATGCAATTATACCTTCTGCTGTAGTATCGTCTACCAAATTGGCACATTGTACATCATTTACCCAAGTGCGAATTTTATTGCCTATGGCTTCTATTCTATAGTGATTCCATTGCCCTGGAACAAAAGCTTGTTGCCCTTTTTTGTTTCTTGTTAACGGGTATAACCATCCGTTTCTAGCTTCGTCATAGATACCTCCTGCCCATTTTCTAGCACTGGTTTCTATTTCACATTGATAACCGTGTACACGACCATCCATAATATCTGGAGAACTAATACTTCTAAATTGTACTCCCGAATTAAGTCCGTTTTCTACAAATACATCGAACTCCAAAATAAAGTCAGAATATTTTTTTTTCGTTGCCATAAAACTATTTGGTGTACCCATTTTAGACGTACCAATTAATTCTTTATTTTGAATTTTATATGGGGCATTTCCATTCAATTGTTCAAAGTTTTTTAAGTCTTTTCCGTTGAAAAGCATTTCCCAATTGTCTTGAGCAGAGCAGGAAAAGCTTATAAGTAAAGCAAAAACCAACTTAAAAGTTGTATTATTAATCATAAGTACTTGTTTTTTAGTGAGTTAAATGTAAATATTGATAGGTAATTAAAAAATAAGTTAATCAAAAAAAATCTTCGTTAACGTTAACGAATGTAAAAAATATTTTTAACTTGTACCCATATTATTCTAGTTTATTTAATTTAAGCTTTAAAGACAGGACCAAAACTAGACACTTTCGATTACAATTGACATCTCTATTGTAATATACATTTGCTTTTAGAGTTACTTTTAAAAAAAACCTTTAAACACAACCAATTTGATACAGGACAACTTTATTTTAGACAACAAATTCTCAGAAGAACTCTATCACGATTTCGCAAAAAAAATGCCCATAATTGATTATCACAATCATCTATCTCCAGAATTATTGGCTAGCAATCACACTTTTAAAAATATTACAAAAGCATGGATTGATGGGGATCATTACAAATGGCGAGCAATGCGAACTTTAGGTATAAATGAAAAATACATAACCGGCGACGCTACGGATATAGAAAAATTTGAAAAATGGGCCTATGCTGTTCCATACACAATGCGCAACCCTTTATATCATTGGACACATCTAGAACTTTCACGTTATTTTGAAATTAATGATCTGTTGACCCCAAAAAATTCAAAAGAAATTTTTGAAGAAACACATACTAAACTAAATTCTCCCAACTTTTCAGCTCGTGGACTTATTTCTATGATGAATGTAGAATTGCTTTGTACTACTGAAGATCCTACTGATAATTTAGAACACCATCAAAGTTTACTAAACAGTGATTTTAAAACAAAAGTAACAACTGCATTTAGACCAGATAAATCTATAATAATTCAGAATGAAGGTTATAATGCATATATAGATAGCCTTGGGCAGATTGCTAATATTACTATTACCACATATACCGATTTATGTAGTGCTTTGAAGAACCGAATCGAATACTTTCACAAATACGGTTGTCGTTTATGTGATCATGGATTAAATCAGTTGTTTAAAGTAGATTTTACCGAAACTGAAGTAGCTGCTATTTTCAAAAAGAAAAGAGAAGGAAAGGCTGTTAGTTTTGATGAAGCTAAGAAGTTTCAAATGGCATTGTTACAATTTCTTTCTGAATTATATCATGAACATGGTTGGGTGCAACAATTTCATTTAGGTGCTTTACGGAATAACAATAGTCGAATGCATAAAATTCTAGGCCCTGATACTGGATGGGATTCTATGGGAGATTTTAAACAAGCAGAAGGACTTTCTTCTTTCTTCGACCGTTTGGATTCTAAAGACAAATTGACAAAAACTATCATTTACAATCTAAACCCTACTGACAATGAAGTAATGGCTACAATGATTGGAAATTATAACGATGGTAGCGTTAAGGGTAAAGTACAATGGGGGTCTGGCTGGTGGTTTCTAGACCAAAAAGAAGGTATGATTGACCAAATGAACGTGCTATCTAATATGGGAATTTTAAGCACCTTTGTTGGAATGCTTACTGATTCAAGAAGTTTTCTATCGTTTCCTAGACATGAATATTTTAGAAGAATATTATGCAACCTCTTCGGAAAGGAAATAGAAAGTGGCGAATTACCAAATGATATGGAATGGATTGGTAAAATTGTTCAAGACATTTGCTACAATAACGCCAAAGAATATTTTAATTTCTAAACTATAAATCAAAAAGGAACTTATATTTGCCATCTCTATCAAATTAAGCGCACGTGGCGGAATTGGTAGACGCGCCAGCTTGAGGGGCTGGTGGCCACTAGGCCGTGGAAGTTCGAGTCTTCTCGTGCGCACTAAACCATTTGATTTATATCGGATGGTTTTCTTTTTTTATCCTAAACGTAAAAATTAACCTTGGAAGTTCCCCGGTATCGTCCGGGTTCTCGTGCGAACAAAACAAATTTGACTAGGCTTGTTATTTTGACAAATTAAAGCATGATCTACGAGGAATCTCTTACTTTGGTTAGAAGATATCTCATACTTCGGAATGACTAAAGTTACTGTGTACAACTGAACAAATTACAAAAAAAGAGACGGCCAATAAATTAGCCGTCTCCTTTCTATTTTAATTAGAAAATTGGACTTAATAACCCGGATTCTGTGTTGTTAATGAATTTCCACTAGCATCGGTGCCTGCCGCATCTATCTGACTTTGTGGTATTGGCATGTATTCATGTTTTCCGGCTACAAAATTAGCTCCGGTTAAAAACCCGCGCGCCACCTTTTCTTTCGCCAAATAGGTATTTATCACATCAGCAGCGATTCCCCATCGAACCAAATCGAAAAATCGATGCCCTTCATGAGCCATTTCTAATCGTCGTTCAATTCTTAGCGCTGCGATTGCCTCTTCTTTCGTATTAAATGCATCGTTATATATATCAATTTCATAATTCGCCGCATCAGCATTACCTTCTAAATTTTGAACATATTGGCTCGTCTTAGCTCTATTTCTCACCATATTAATATAGATTCTTCCTTCTTCTAAATCATCAAGCGCTATCGCAGCTTCTGCCTTCCATAATAAAACATCAGCATAACGAATAATGCTATAATTAGCCGCCGTCACATAAGGCCAAGTTGGAAGATAGTCTGGGTGATTAGCAGAAACAACCCTTTTCTTAGGTCCGTAAGGTCCATAAGTAGCCAAATCTCTTGCCCAATCTTCTTCATAAGTAATTTCTAAATCTTTATAAGGAATACCTGGTCTGCCAATTGTAATATCTAATCTAGGATCCACATTATCAGTTTCGGTAACATCTATATTGTCTTCTATTGGCATTCCAGTATCATCAGTTTTAAAGGCATTAACTAAATTCTGAGAAGGACGTAAAAATCCATAGGCTGGATATCTTGGTCCACCAGGAGGCATTAAACGATCTCCAATAGAACCATTATAATTACTAGGCGACCCATCATTTATTGAGTATTGAATCGCAAAAACAACCTCTTCTCCATTATCATTTTCAGGTATAAATATTTCCCCAAAATTTGGTGTTAAACTGTACCCGCCATTAGTAATAACCTCATCGGCCGCATCACTAGCTTGCTGCCATTTTTCTTGATACAAATACGTTTTACTTAAGTATGCCATAGCCGCCCATTTGGTTGGTCTTCCCAAATCCTCTTGTGTAGCCGGCAACACATTATATGCAGCGCTAAAATCTTCTTCTATCTTAGTCCATATTTCTTCTGGTGTTATTTGAGTATTTGAAAAATAATTACCATCCTCATCTGTATATGAAATTCTATTATATAGTTTTTTAAGTTCAAAATAAAAATGTCCTCTCAAAAACTGCATCTCAGCTGTACGTTGAATTTTGGTATTCTCATCAAAATCTGTCGTGTTTTTTAATGCTTTTAACACAGTATTCACACGATAAACACCTTCATATAAAACACTCCATTTTTGTACAACATCTATAATTTGACCATCAATATTGTATATTTCCATTCGGTGTATTTGATTTTGATCACCTGTACCTCCCCCACCTTTATAGGCATCATCAGAAAGCACATCTCCAAAACTCCAATTTGAAGCCGGTGAATTAAATGCATTAGAAGCATCGTTTCCTTGACCATTTAATATACTGTATGCGGAAATAATTAAAGCTTCTAAATTTTCAGATTGTACAACTTGTTCATCAGTAAGCTCTCCAAAGGGTTCTTTATCTAGGAACTCATCGCTACAGGAAACTATCACTCCTAAAAGGACTAATAATAATATTAAGTTTTTCATTATATTTTTTTTAAAAGTTAAAATTAAGGCCTAACGTAAATGTCTGTGAACTTGGATATATCCCTCTATCCACTCCAATATCTAGGTTGCGATCATCAGAATCGTAATTTTGCAACCCTATTTCCGGATCCAATCCATCGTATCCAGTAATTGTGAATAAGTTGTAGGCTTCAACGTAAATTCTAATTCGAGAAGCATTTATTTTCTCAATTACATTTTCAGGAAGTGAAAAACCTAATTGCAAAGTTTTGAGACGTAAAAATGATCCATCTTGCACATAATATGATGATGGTCTTATATTGTTGTTCGGATCATTTAGTGAAACTCTTGCTAAATCTGTATTTGTATTTTCAGGTGTCCACGCATTTAATATGCGATCGTTTTTATTATAGTTTGCCAAATTAAAGAAATCACTATAGTAACGGGACAAATCATATATATCGTTGCCTTGGCTTCCTTGAAATAACAATGCTAAATCAAAAGCCTTATAATTAGCTGAAAAGTTTAAACCATAGGTAAAATCTGCATGAGGTGAACCAATAAAATCACGATCGTTGTCATCAATAACATTATCATTATTGATATCCTTAAATCTATAATCTCCTGCTACTGCATTGGGTTGAATACTCGCTGCTGCCTCAGCATCCGTTTGAAAAATTCCATCTACCGTGTGCCCATAAAATGATGCAATGGGTTGCCCAACAGCAGTTCTAGAAGTGTTTTGATCAAAATTTACACTATGTAAAACACCAGGGTCAGTTTCTATAAAGCTAATACCCTCCCCTAACGATAATAATTCATTATCTATAATTGAAATATTAAATCCAATATTGTAATTAAAATCCTTACTACGATTACTTTGATAATTGGCTGTAAATTCTAATCCTTTATTTTCCATTTCACCAACATTCTGCCATTGACCACTATTAGAGATTCCTGCTTGATCAGATGCCAGTGTTTTAAACAGCAATAAATCTTCTGTATTTTTATAGAAGTAATCTGCAGAAAAAGTTAAGTCGTTATTAAGAAAACCAAAATCCAAACCAATATTAGTTTGCATTGTCGTTTCCCATTTTAAATCTGGATTGGCTATTCTAGATAAAGTAAATCCAGTTTGCGTGCTATTTTGTGAACCATCGATAGCATAATTTGAATAATTTGGATTACTACTATAACCTGACATTGTTTGATACGCCGGAATATCTTGGTTACCAGTAATACCCCATCCTGCACGTAATTTTAAATTTGAGATTGCTCCTTCTTCATTAAAGAAGTTTTCTTCTGATATTTTCCATCCTACAGACAAGGCCGGAAAAGTGCCCCATCTATTCGTAAATAATTTAGATGTACCATCTCGTCTTAATGTAGCAGAGAACAAGTATTTGTTATCATAGGTATAATTTAATTTTCCAAAATAAGAAAATAAGGAATATTCGATTTTATCGCCACTATTCGTTTGCGTGCCCTGATCACCCGCGTTTAAGATTCTAATATTCAATTCGTTTGTCGGTAAATCATCAATTGAAGCGGTAGTTACCTCGTACAAATTCTCTATACTTTCGACACCTGCTAATACATTTATTTGATGTTTGTCTCCAATAGTTTTTGAATAATTTAAAGTGTTTGACCAAACCCAATCGAATTGCACATTATCTCGAACCGTTAAGCTATTAATTACGCGCTGTGCATTGGGCTCTTCATAGGTTGGCGAAAATGAAGTTTGCTTAAATGTTGTATAATTTAACCCAAAATTTGTTTTAAAAGTTAAATCATCAAATAACTTAATCTCCGTAAAAACATTCCCAAATACACGTAGATTATTTTGAATATTATCTCTATTACGTTCTAAATTACCTAGAGGATTTTGAACATCGGATAATGGATAGCCTGTAAAATCACCATTTATATTATAAACCGGAGCGATACTAGGTATACGATACGCATCATATACCGCATTTCCTAACAATGAGTTGGTACTTGTTCCTACACTTTTAGAATAAGCAACAGTTAAATTTTCGCCAATAGTAACAACATCTTCAAACAATTTGTAATCAGAATTTAATCTGGCAGTTATTCTACTAAAATCTGTATATTCCAAAGTACCCTCTTGGTCGAAATAACCTAATGAAAACATGCTATGCGATTTCTCTCCGCCTTTAGCCAAACTCAAGTTATATGATTGAATAAATGCCGGTGAAAAAATTTCTTCAACCCAATTGGTATTCGCTGCAGGAATGGTATTATCAGCATCCAAAAAATTTGGAATTACAGGTGAAGTACCATTACCGTAAATTGAATGTGAAGGTGTAATTCCATCATTAGAAAAACCTTGCCAATAAACCTCACCATAATTTTGAGCACTTAAGTTACTTGGTAAATTGTTCGTATTCTGAACTCCAGCGTGCATGTTAAATGAAATTTTTGTCTGGTCAGACTTCCCCTTCTTAGTTGTAATAATAACAACACCATTTGCTGCTCTTGAACCATATATACTTGAGGAAGATGCGTCTTTTAAAACCTGTAACGAAGCAATATCATTAGGGTTTATTAAATTAATACCTGAAGTTGTCGGTACTCCATCAATTACATACAATGGATCATTATTACGTATAGTACTATAACCCCTAATTCTAAGCGTACTAGCCCCACCTGGTGAACCAGAACTTACCACATTAACTCCGGAAACTTGACCTTGCAACATGTTATCTACACTGGCAACAGGTTGACTTACTACGTCTGCCATATCTACAATTGCCACAGCTCCAGTTAAATCGCTTTTTCGTTCGGAAGTATATCCAGTAACAACTACCTCAGATAGAGCCGAAGCATTCTCTAATAATGTTACTGTAATATTTGTATTTCCATCAGTTGAAATTTCTTGGGTAGCGAAACCTACATAAGAGATTACTAAAATGGCGTTAGGGTCTTGAATATTAATGGTGAAATTACCATCAAAATCTGATGTTGCTCCATTAGTTGTTCCTTTTACAACTATACTAGCTCCTGGAAGAGGCTCTCCCAGATTGTCTTTAACAGTACCAGTTATGGATTGTTGGTAATTTATATTGAAATATACATTTGATTCGTATACACTTGCGTAACTAATTGAAGTTAACGTTACAAAAACAAGAAATAACATGCAACTGATCTTACTTTGGTTTTTAATAAATAAGGGATATGCACTTCTATTTTTTTCTCGAAGGAATAGCATAATATTGGTTTTATTTTTTTGATTTTATACTAACTTATCTCGTCCTGAGGTTTTAAACATATCAAGCTATAGTGATAAGCGATTTTAAAGGCGGGGTTGATTAAAGAATTCTAATTCATCTGCAACATGGTTTATTCTGGTTTATTCAAGAAAATATTTTCTCATTTAATTAATTAAGAGTACAAATTTGCTAATATTAGAAAAGCACAAAACCTGTCTAAACATTGTTAAAGGAAGCTTAATAAATATTTTATTATTATTTAATATGGGAGCTTGCAGATACCACAGAGCTTAATTATGGGCCAATCAAGAAATTTGACTATTATAACTAATAATGAATCGGTTTTTACTATAAATCAAAATAATAAGATTTATTTTGATTTTATGTCAGAAGGATAAAATTTCCAAATCTCTGTTGGCCGAGAAGACAAAAATGAATATTTACTTAACGTTACGTTTAAATTTACAAGTATGTAACAATTAATTAAGGTGCCAATGGAGGTATTCGGTCTTTAGAATTACTAAAAGAAAGTACTCAAAGGAAATTAGTTTATTAAAAGCGAATTAATTAAATCATAGACATTGTTATTATCCCAGTCGGCAATTGCTGTTTGATGTATTACAATATTACCCTCTTTATCTAACAAATATGAACCTGAAGGCTTTAATAATTTAATAGGACTTGGCTCTCCGATTATTTGATAAGTTATTGGAAAAGTATATCCTTTTTTAGAAATAAATTCAGCTGGTATTTCTTTTTCCTCGTCGGTAATGATATAAAAGTCAACTTGCCCTTTGTACCGGTTATAGAGTATTTGTATGTCATCTAATTGTGCTCTTGACGGTAAATGCCAAGTCGTCCAAAAATTAATAAAAACTACTTTCCCAGTAGATTTATTAAAATTAATTATATTCCAATCGGCATCCTTTAGCCTCCAATTATAATTGTCAATATTATGCTGTTTTTCAAGAGTTATAATCGTCGGCGAAGTAGCAAACCATTTATTTAATAACTCTTTGCTAAAATCACCTAAAGGCGTAACAAAAAAAGACAATATTAAGCCTATTAATAGAACATTTAAAACTGTCTTTTTCTTTATCATTAAATCTGGAGGATTTCCTCAAAACTAAAAAACTCCTGACTAAAATCAGGAGTTTTTTTATTATTTATAAAAATTACACTGCATTTTCACGTTTAATAACATTTAATGCAGAACCCTCTCTATACCATTCTATTTGTGCATCATTATATGTGTGATTTGCCAAAATGGTGTCTGTACTACCATCCGCGTGAGTAACCTTTATTGT
Source organism: Flavobacteriaceae bacterium EG-1 (assembly GCF_009649685.1). Classification (GTDB taxonomy): domain Bacteria; phylum Bacteroidota; class Bacteroidia; order Flavobacteriales; family Flavobacteriaceae; genus Aurantibacter_A. Next base: position 81,367 of record NZ_WJPK01000001.1, on the reverse strand, counting down.
TAATGGTTTCCCTGGAGCAAAATCTGCAATATCTACAAAGTCGAAAGTATCATCTTCTTGAATTAAATCATAATCGCTTTCATTAGCAAAAGTCAACCCAAGCATACCTTGCTTCTTAAGATTAGTTTCGTGAATACGAGCGAAAGATTTAACTAAAACTGCAGCAACACCTAAATGTCTTGGTTCCATAGCTGCATGTTCTCTTGAAGAACCTTCTCCGTAATTATGATCACCTACTACAATAGTTCTAATTCCTGCTGCTTTATAAGCTCGTTGTGTATCAGGCACACCACCATACTCACCGTCTAATTGATTTTTTACAAAATTTGTTTTCTGATTGTACGCATTCACGGCACCAATTAAACAGTTATTAGAAATATTATCTAAATGCCCTCTAAAACGCAACCAAGGGCCTGCCATTGAAATGTGATCCGTAGTACATTTACCGAAAGCTTTTATAAGCAATTTTACACCTTTTAACTCAGAATCGGCTATTGGGGTAAACGCCTCCAACAATTGCAAACGTTCAGAGCTCTCAGACACTACAACTTCAACACCAGAACCATCTTCATCTGGAGCTAAAAAACCAGCATCTTCAACTTCAAAACCTTTAGGTGGCAACTCCCACCCTGTTGGCTCATCAAATTTTACCTCTTCACCATTCTCATTAATTAAAGTATCGGTAACTGGATTAAAATCTAAACGACCAGCAACTGCAATAGCAGCAGTTAATTCTGGCGAAGCTACAAAGGCATGTGTATTTGGATTGCCATCTGCTCTTTTAGCAAAGTTTCTGTTAAATGAATGAACAATACTATTTTTAGGTGCATTTTTTGGATCACTGTAACGTGCCCATTGTCCAATACAAGGACCACATGCATTGGTAAATATTTTGGCATCTAGTTTTTCAAAAACTCCTAATATGCCATCACGCTCTGCAGTAAAACGCACTTGTTCTGATCCAGGATTAATTCCCAACTCAGCTTTCATTTTTATTCCCTTATCTAACGCTTGTTGTGCTATTGACGAAGCTCTTGATAAATCTTCATAAGAAGAGTTTGTACAAGAACCTATTAACCCCCATTCTACTTGTAATGGCCAATCGTTTTCCGTTGCCTTTTCTGTCATATCTGAACCTGCAGAAGTTGACAAATCTGGCGTAAATGGACCATTTAATAATGGTGTTAACTTTGAAAGATCTATATCAATTACTTGATCAAAATAATTTTCTGGATTTTCATATACTTCAGCATCAGCAGTTAAATATGTTTTAACCTCATTAGCCGCATCTGCAACATCTGATCTATCAGTTGCACGTAAATAACGCTCCATTGACTCATCATAACCAAATGTAGAAGTAGTTGCACCTATTTCAGCACCCATATTACAAATGGTACCTTTACCTGTACATGAAAGTGATTTCGCTCCTGGACCGAAATATTCTACAATGGCTCCCGTACCACCTTTAGCAGTAAGAATTTCAGCAACTTTTAATATAACGTCTTTGGGAGCTGTCCAACCAGAAATTGTACCAGTTAAGCGTACCCCAATTAATTTAGGAAATTTTAGTTCCCAGGCCATTCCAGCCATTACATCAACAGCATCTGCACCCCCAACACCTATCGCTACCATTCCTAAACCACCTGCATTTACGGTATGCGAATCTGTACCAATCATCATACCACCAGGAAATGCATAATTTTCAAGTACTACTTGGTGAATAATACCTGCACCTGGTTTCCAAAATCCTATTCCATATTTATTAGAAACAGATTCTAAAAAATCGAAAACCTCAGCACTTGTACTATTTGCCATTTTTAAATCTGCAGCAGCACCACTTTTTGCTTGAATTAAATGATCGCAATGCACTGTTGTAGGAACCGCTACTTTCGGTTTTCCAGCTTGCATAAATTGCAACAATGCCATTTGTGCCGTTGCATCTTGACAAGCGATACGATCTGGTGCAAAATCTACATAGTCTTTACCCCTTGTAAAGGCCTTTGTAGGGTTACCGTCCCATAAATGAGAGTATAAAATCTTTTCTGAAAGGGTTAAAGGTTTGCCTACGATTTCGCGAGCTTTATCAACTCGCTCCGCCATATTTGCATACACCCCTTTAATCATGTCGATATCGAATGCCATAAAATCTATTTAATAATTGTTTATCTATCTTACTTGTACAAGATACGAAATGTACACTGATTTTAAAATCGTAATTCATATATAGAATGACTCTAAAAGAACCAATAAAAAAATCCCGAGCCAAAGACTCGGGATTTTATTTAAAATGAATTAATCGATTATCTAACTAATTGTTTTGTAGACGGCTTAAACTTCGTTAAAACAATAGCATCTACAGCAGCTTCATATTCTGCCATTGTCGGTGTTCTTCCTAAAATTGTAGATAGTACAACTACAGGAGTTGAAGATAATAATGATTCTCCCTTTTTCTCCCCAGAATCTTTTACTACTCTACCTTGGAATAAACGTGTAGATGTTGCCATTACCGTATCACCTGGTTCTGCTTTTTCTTGGTTACCCATACAAAGGTTACAACCCGGACGCTCTAAGTATAACATATTTTCATATTTAGTACGTGCTAATCCTTTAGGAGCGCTATCATCAAATTCAAAACCTGAGTATTTTTGTAAAACTTCCCAATCTCCTTCTTCTTTTAATTCATCAACAATATTATATGTAGGAGGAGCTACAACCAATGGTGCGTTAAATACAACTTCACCTTTTTGTGCTTCAATGTTTTTAAGCATTTGCGCTAAAATCTTCATATCCCCTTTATGAACCATACAAGATCCCACAAAACCTAAATCTACTTTTTTAGTTCCACCGTAGTAAGATAACGGTCTAATAGTATCGTGTGTATAACGCTTAGAAACATCTTCGTTATTTACATCTGGATCAGCTATCATCGGTTCCGCAATCTCATCTAGATCAATAAGTACTTCTGCATGGTATTTAGCATTAGCATCTGGTCTTAAAGATGGTTTAATACCTGTTTTAAGTTCCGTAATTCTATTTTCTGCTTTTTCAACAAGACCTTTAAGTACTTGTTTTGTATTATCCATACCCTTATCAATCATGATTTGGATACGACCTTTAGCAATTTCTAAAGATTCTATTAAAGTTTCATCTTCGGAAATACAGATAGATGCTTTTGCTTTCATTTCTGCCGTCCAATCTGTAAAAGTAAAGGCTTGATCTGCTGTTAATGTTCCTATATGCACTTCTATAACACGACCTTGAAAAACATTTTCGCCACCAAATTGCTTAAGCATTTGTTGTTGCGTGGCATGTACAACATCACGGAAATCCATATACGATTTCATTTCTCCTTTAAAAGTTACTTTAACAGATTCTGGAATTGGCATAGAAGCCTCACCTGTTGCTAATGCTAAGGCTACTGTTCCTGAATCTGCACCAAATGCAACTCCTTTAGACATACGTGTGTGTGAATCTCCACCAATAATAATATCCCAGTCTCCTACTGTAATATCATTTAATACTTTGTGGATAACATCTGTCATTGGAAAATATACCCCTTTTGGATCACGACCAGTAATTAAACCAAAGTCGTTCATAAATTTCATTAATCTTGGGATGTTAGCTTTTGACTTGTCATCCCAAACAGATGCGGTATGGCAACCCGATTGGTATGCCCCGTCAACTATGGGCGATATTACCGTTGCAGCCATCATTTCTAATTCTTGAGAGGTCATTAAACCAGTTGTATCTTGAGAACCTACAATATTTACTTCTGCACGTACATACGAACCTGCATGAAGTGTAGCTCCTGAAGTACCAACTGCATTTTTATTAAATATTTTCTCCACGGCAGTTAACCCTTGCCCTTCTATAGAAACTTCTTTTGAAGGCGCGTAAACTTGAGGTACATCTATACCTAAAACTTTACAAGCAAAAGTTTGTAATTTTTTACCAAAAACTACAGCATAAGAACCTCCTGCTTTCATAAACTCCATTTTTTGAGGAGTAAAAGCTGCAGAAATATCTTTTAATTCTACTTTACCATGATACAATTTTTTCTCCTTTGTATTTATGGTCAAAACAGTACCTGTTTCAACAGAATACATTTGCTTTAATACAGGTTCACCATCTTTATCAACTATAGTGTTTCCATTTTCATCTTTTTGTTGTACCCAGTTTTTAAGGTCTAAACCAATACCACCAGTTACACCTACAGTTGTTAAGAAAATTGGAGCAATACCATTAGTACCAGCAATTACTGGAGCAATGTTTATAAAAGGAACATAAGGACTAGAAGGAATACCGGTCCACAATGCTACGTTGTTCACACCGGACATTCTGGAAGAACCAACTCCCATAGTTCCTTTTTCGGCAATTAGCATTACTCTTTTATCAGGGTGTTTTTCCTTTAGCTCCAACACCTCTTTTTGCATTTCTTTATTGTGCTCAAAAATACATTGTCCATGTAGTTCACGATCAGAACGTGAGTGTGCATCACCACCAGGAGATAGTAAATCTGTTGAGATATCACCAACACCGGCGATGTAAGTTACCACTTCTATTTCTTCTTCTACTTCTGGTAGTTTGGTAAAAAACTCGGCTTGTGCATAGCTTTCGATGATATCTCTAGCAATTTCACTACCGGCTTTTAAAGCTTCTTCTAAACGGTCTGTATCCGCTTCGTATAAAAACACTTGGGTTTTTAAAACTTTAGCGGCTTCTAGCGCAATAGCTTCATCTTCTCCCAAAGCAAGGTCTAATAAAACCTTTACCGAAGGTCCTCCTTTCATATGCGATAATTGCTCAAAAGCAAATGAAGGCGTTATCTCATCTGCAACTGACTCCCCGAGAATAATTTCTTTTAAAAATTTTGCTTTTACTCCGGCGGCACTTGTTGTACCAGGCAAAACATTGTAGATGAAAAAGTTAAGAGACGCTTCTCTGTACTCATTATCTACGTCTTTAATTTGTTCTATAATTTTACTAAGTAATTCCGAACCATCAATTGGTTTGGGTTGAAGACCTTGACTTTTGCGTTCTTCGATCTCTTTTAAGTAATCAGTATAAATGCTCATTAAAAAGTGATTAGATTATTAAGTTAGCTGAAATTAATAAGTAGTATTTCTCAGGAATCTATTTCCAAATTCATTGCAATTTTAAGTAAATATACAAGCTTTGTGAGATATTTAGCAATTGTTAATTTCAGTTTACAATAAACGGAAAAAATGGAATAAAATTCTATGAATTTCGTTTTTTTGGAGAAGAAAAATTAACGAAACTTACAATAGCTTATTAATTATGCTATCTTCAGATATACCTTCAGCTTCCGCTTTATAATTTTTAATTACTCTGTGCCTAAGTATTCCATGTGCAACAGCTTTAACATCTTCAATATCTGGGGAGAATTTACCTGAAATAGCTGCATGAGCTTTGGCGGCTAATATTAAGTTCTGAGAAGCTCTTGGCCCAGCACCCCAATCGAGATACTGCTTTACAAAGTCTGAAGCACCTTGTTCTTTTGGTCTAGTAGCACTAGCTAAGTTCACCGCATACTCAATAACATTATCAGGAACAGGAATACGACGAATTAGTCGTTGTACCTGTGTAATTTCTTCTGCATTAAACAAAGCACTTACATTTGTAGTATTATCGGAGGTAGTATTCTTTACGACTCTTATTTCTTCTTCTTTTGTTGGATATTTCAGCTCAATAGCAAACATGAAACGATCTAATTGAGCTTCTGGTAAAGGATATGTACCTTCTTGTTCAATTGGATTCTGAGTAGCTAATACAAAATAAGGCAAATCCAATTGATGTCGTTGCCCTGCAATAGTAACAGAACGTTCCTGCATAGCTTCTAATAGTGCGGCCTGCGTTTTTGGGGGAGTTCGGTTTATTTCGTCTGCTAAAATAATATTAGCAAATACTGGACCTTTAATAAATTTAAAATTTCGATTTTGATCCAAAACTTCACTACCTAATATATCACTAGGCATTAAATCTGGTGTAAATTGAATTCTTTTAAAATCTAAGCCTAATGTTTTGGCAATTGTATTCACCATTAGGGTTTTCGCTAACCCTGGCACACCTATTAATAATGAATGGCCTCCCGTATATATTGATAATAGTATTTGATCAACAACCGCATCTTGACCAATTATTACTTTAGCAATCTCATTTTTAAGGGCAATGTGCTTTTTAACTAAGCTTTGTACCGCAGTTACATCTGACATGCTTACTCTGCTTTTAGCCAATTATTCTCAAACTCACACTCCCTACTGCTGCCATTTACACTAATATAAGTATCCTCAATATGCTCGTCCATCCATTTCTTAATGGCTTCATATTGCTTCTCGGTTTTGGCTAATTGCTGAATTTTCATATAGTCTTTAGAAAAATCTGCAACATGTTCATCATACCTGTTGGTTACCTGAAGTAACTTATATTTTGAAGCTCCACCTCTTGGGTCATTTTCCAAAATAGGATAAGACACATCATTGTCTTTTAAATTTCTCACTTGATTATACAACGTGGGATCCATTTTAGTAAGTTCGAAGCGTGAGCTAAAATCTTGTGGGTTTCTTAAAAGTCCACCATCAAATTTAGTCTCCTTTTCATCAGAAAAGTTACGAGCTGCCACTGCAAATGAATACTTACCCTCAATAATATGTTTTCTTATTGTATCTAATTCGGCTTTTGCTTTGTCCATTGATTCTTGAGATATCTCTGGTTGCATAATAATATGTCTAACATCTCGCTCTTGTCCTCTAATCTTTTCAACAAAAGCAATGTGATAACCAAATTGGGTTTCGAAAGGTTCTGATATTTCACCTTCCTGTAAACCAAACACTACATCTTTAAAGTCCTTATCATAACCTGAATCCTTAGTTATTACTCCTAGTAATCCACCATTGGATTTAGAAGGACCTTCTGAGTACAATATAGCCTTTACATTAAAACTTGCATCGTTATCTTCAATATCTTCTTTAATTGCGTTCAACTTGTCAATAGTACGTTGTTTTTCCTCCTCTGTTGCTTTTGGCTGTTTAACAATCTGAGAAATTTCCATTTCTGCACCAAAAACTGGTCGTTCATTTTCTGGAATTTTATTAAAAAACTGGCGTACCTCTTCCGGAGTAATTTCAATACCTTCTACAATGCTTTGTTGCATTTTACCTGAAAGCATTTGAAGCTTATTTATTTTTTGAATTTCTTGTCTTAAACTAGCCTCGTCTTCTTTTCTATAAAATTTAAGAACTTTTTCCATAGAACCAACTTGTTGAACCAAACCTTGAAGTTGGCGATCACTTTGTGCAGCAACTTCGTCATCGGAAACTAATAAACTGTCTTGTACTGCTTGGTGTGCATACAATCTATCTTCCATTAGCTTACCAAGAAGACCACATTTCGTAACATCTTCCATTGAAACACCTTGAGTTTTTAAATCGATTAATGCTTTTTCAACATCAGATTCCAAAATCACATAATCACCAATAACAGCCGATATACCATCTATCTTAGTGCGCTTAGATGGTTCAGATTTAACCTCTGCCGTGCTTATTGCCACCGAATCAACTACCATATCATCTATAACATCCGTATTGGTTTCTGGCACAATATCTTCAACCTCTTGTGCCGCTATCAATCCCGTCGATAAAATAGCCAATGTTAATAAAATATACTTACTCACTTTTTCCATAAATTTCAAATTCTTTATCCTTAATTGCCTCATCAATTATTTCGGCATTAAGTTTTCTTGCATATTCTAGTTTTCGTCTATTTAATAACACCTGTCTTAATGTTGGTTCAACATATGAAAGTGGTGCTACATCATTTACATCACGAACCTCTAATATCATTGCCAAATATAGCCCCTTTGCGTCCTCTAGCTCAAAAAATTGTGATTTATTTAGGTATTTATTCTCATTATCCCGATTTAATGGAGGTATCTCTTTTATAACTTTTGATACACCAATCCATAATGAATCATTAAAATTCATTTTACTAAACTGTACTGCAATCGAATCTAGATAAAGCTTATCTTTTACTGAAAAACTCTTTAAACTACTACTAACTTTCTTTTTGTTTAGGAACTGTTTTGGCAACTGAATAAAACGTAATTTAACGATACGTTCTCGTAACTTATAATTTTCTTTCTCTTTCTCATAAAAGCTACGTAATTGAGAACTACTAATTGTAGAATCTGTGCCTTTCCATACCAATGCATCTTTGTATGCTCTGGTATACAAGTCCGCTTTATAATCGGCAACTAATGCGTCAAATTCTGCTAATTTTTCTTCAGAGAGGTTAATTCTCGCCTTTTCTAACAAAAGTTGTTTTGCTGCCCAATTATTTATAAAGTTAGAAACTATTGTAGCACTATCTTGATCTGATAGATTTTTACTCAGTAGCGGAGCAACATCTTCAACATACAAATAGTTTTGTCCAACACGTGCCAATACGCCACCTGCTTCCTTATTTTTTAGACCACATGCTGTTGGAAGCAGAATTAATAGGCTAAAAACTAAGCCTAAAAATATAATCCGAGAATACACTATTTTTATTTGCATGGCGCAAAAATAACAAATACATTTTGGCGAACAATCAACAAATTATTTCTTAATAGATTTTTTGTTAGAAAGAATGTTGGTTTCGAAAACATATTTATTACATTGATTGATTATAAAATCAGATATTAAGACTTTTGAAGAAAATAAAATTAATTTGGGATTTTAGAGGAATGGATGCCCATAAAATAGCGAAACACCACGAAATTCACTTGAAGGAATATATTACTGCTGAGAAAATAGAGTTGAAAATCACTGGAATTCAACAAATTAATAACATACACAGCTTGGCTTATATGGTTGTTAATGAGAAGGATATGATAATGGTTCGCGACGCCTTAAAACCGCATCGGGGAGAAATTTATGTTGAATAGTTATGAGATTAAAGCTACATACTAAAATCATATTTCTATTATTAATAGTTTCCGCTCTACTTTATTCTTGTAAAGAAAAAGTTGTAACTGCAAATCCTATCCAATTTGTATTAAATTCCAAGAATGAAAAAATAAAAAGAGTTATAGATAGTGTAGCTCAATTCGAAGTGCAAATCTTATATACTCAAATTGAACATAAAAATGATTCTATCATTTTTATAGATTACAATTTTCAAGTGGATAGCCAAAATTATTTCTATCCAGCAAGTACTGTGAAATTTCCTGCTGCTGTTGCGACTTTAGAGAAATTAAATAAAAATGATTCACTAAATAGAAATACGCGCTTTTACGTTGAAGGAGACTCTATAGAAACAACTTTTGCCAGAGCCATATCAGAGATATTTGCGGTTAGTAACAATGATGCAAATAACAGGCTAATTGAATATTTAGGACAAGAAGACCTCAACAGAAGAATGAAAAAACGAGGAGTTTCCCCGATTAGAATTTCGCATCGGCTAGGCTATCATACAGACGATACTGCTACAACTCCTTTGGTAATTTATCTGAATGATAGTACTACGATGAATTATAAAGGAACAATTAATCCTTACCCAAATAAATTAATGTTGAACAACCTAAAAAAAGGAATCGGTTATATCGAGGATGACTCATTAATTTCGGAACCCTTTGATTTCAGCTTAAAGAACTACTACCCTATTGAATCGCAACACGCACTTTTAAAACGTATTATCTTTCCTGAATACTTCAATAAGGAACAACGATTTAATTTAACAGAAAATCAACGAAATTTTCTATTAGAAGCTATGCACAAACTACCAAGAGAAGTAGGCTATGACCCAACTACTTATTTTGATGGTTATGGCAAATACTTTATGTATGGAGACACCAAAGAAGAAATCCCCAATTATATTAAAATTTACAATAAAATTGGAGGAGCATATGGCACCTTAACAGATTGTGCATATATAGTAGATTCAAATAGTGGAATCGAGTTTATGCTTACCTCAACTATTTATGCGAATTCAAATAAAATACTCAATGATAACACTTATGACTACAACACCATTGCGTTACCATTTTTAGCCGAGATTGGAAGGCAATTTTATGCATATGAATTAAATCGAAAATCACATTAACATTTTTTATAAGAGCTTCGAAACATCCTAAAATTAAAGGAGACAACTAACAATTTACTCACGACCATTTAAAGGTTTTAATGTTTTTAGACCAATTTTACCTAAAAAATTAGAAGTTTATTGCTGTCTTAAATAAAACTCGTGATCTATTTTCTGATGAATCGATTAGCTATCTTTGCTATACAAAGAACAATAATTTGTCATTGTATTTATGAGTGAACCGAAGCAAACTCGAATTAACAAATACCTAAGCGAAGTAGGTTATTGTTCGCGTCGTGCAGCAGATAAACTAATTGATCAAGGTAGAGTAACCATAAATGGTAAAATTCCAGAAATGGGAACAAAAATTTCTCCAGGTGATGAAGTACAGGTTGATGGTGTTTTAATTTCTGAACCTAATGAAAATCCGGTTTACCTTGCTTTCAACAAACCTATTGGAATTGTCTGTACTACCGATACTCGTATAGAAAAGGACAACATAATAGACTTTATAAATTACCCTAAACGGATTTTCCCCATTGGCAGATTAGATAAGCCTAGTGAGGGACTAATTTTTCTTACCAATGACGGTGATATCGTCAACAAAATTTTACGTGCAAGAAATCATCATGAAAAAGAATATATAGTTCAAGTAGATAAACCTGTTAATGAGCATTTTCTTCGAAAAATGCGAAATGGGGTGCCTATTTTAGATACTATTACGCGTAAATGCGAAGTGGAAAAAATTAGTAATAACACTTTCAAAATTGTTTTAACACAAGGTCTTAATAGACAAATTCGGAGAATGTGTGAATTTTTAGGCTATCGCGTAAAAAAATTAAAACGTGTTAGAATAATGAATGTCACTTTGGATATTCCTATTGGTAGTTACCGTGACCTTACTAAAGCAGAACTAGATGAAATAAAGAGATTAGTTTCTGATTCACACAAAACTCATGATGACTAAAATCTTGGAAGCTAATAAAATAAATTACAATTTAGAAACGATTAACAAAGTGCAAAATCAGTTCTTACATCGAATTGATTAAAAATCATCCAAAATTTAACAGATTTTTACTGTAATATTCACTAACTTAGGAACATAGCTCAACCTATTTATGAGAATTATTAGTCCATTGAGCTAAAATTAAGAATTAAAAATCATGAATATCATTCAAAAACATAGCGTCTTTAATATATCGATATTTAGATTGTTTGTAATACTTTTCTTGGTATTGAATTTTAGTGCTCCATGTACCTATGCTATTCAAACTAATATCGAAAATAATGACACCTCTTTTAAAGAGTATAAGGGCAAAATTCTTGACGAAAAATCTAAAAAGCCTTTAGTATTTGCAACTTTAGCATTAGAAAACACTAACATTAGTACTATTAGCAACACTGAAGGTGAATTTTCTCTTAAAATACCTCTAGCAGTAAAGAATGGCAATATACTAGTATCCTTTTTAGGTTATGGATCTAAGACAATTCCGTTAACACAACTTAAAACAGATGGTAATAAAATATTTCTTAGTGTTTCCATTACAAAACTTACCGAAGTAAATATTGCGGTACCTAAAGATGCAGAAAAATTAGTTCGTGAAACACTCAGTAGAAAAGGAGAAAATTATTTTGATGACCCAACCTTAATGACTGCTTTTTATAGGGAAACCATTAAAAAACGCAAAAAAAATGTTTCACTATCTGAAGCCGTAGTAAATATATACAAAACACCATATACTACTAAAAGACGGGACGCAGTACAACTCTATAAAGCTCGAAAAAGCACTGATTATGATAAATTGGATACCGTTGCTTTAAAATTGCAAGGTGGTCCCTTTAATGCACTATTTGTCGATTTAATGAAATACCCCGATTATATCTTTGCTGAAGAGTCAATTTCTAATTATACTTATGCATTTGATGGTTCTACTAGGGTAAACGGCAAGTTAATATATATTGTTAATTTTAAACAACGTGAAGATTTAAAAGACCCATTATACCAAGGCAAACTGTATGTTGATGCTGAACGTAAGATTCTTACCAGTGCTATATATACATTAAATATTACTGATAAAGAAGAAGCATCACGAATGTTTGTTCGAAGAAAACCAAGAAATGCTCAAGTTTGGCCAACCGAGGTTGCATATCGTGTAGATTATCGAGAAAAAAATAATAAATGGTATTACGGTTATAGCAATGTATTGCTAGAATTTAAAATAGATTGGGACAAAAAACTTTTTAATTCGATTTATAGCATGACCTGTGAAATGGCAGTAACTGATTGGAAAAAGAATCAAGAGGATGATTTTCCAAAAATGAAAGATCGAATAAAATCATCTATTATTCTTAGTGATGAAGCCATTGGTTTTGCTGATCCAGATTTTTGGGGGGCACACAATATTATTGAGCCAGAAAAGTCCATTGAAACGGCAATTAAAAAGATAAAAAGACAACTTAAAAGGGCTAAACCAAGCGGCGGCACTGGCCAATAATTATTATCATAAAAATAAAAACACGCTATAAAATTTCTTTTCGCTTAAAATTCACTAAACTAGTAGTGCAATAAATATCTACTTCTAAATTAAATTTTGAATACAATCCCATTAGACAATTGCTAATACCTAATAATTAGCCCGTAATTGTATCAAAAAGTTATTTTAATAACATTTATTCTTTGTAATAAATCGCTATAATTTATTACAAATTAATTCGCATTTCAACTTATTCGATGAATAACACTCTTCAATTTTAGAATTAAAAAATAAATACAGTTCTCTCCCGTTGTGATATAGCATTTTTTAATTTCCCAACCAATTATGTCGTACAAATTTGGGAATCATAATTCTAAAGATTAATGCCTCGTTTTAGCTTAAATCAAGTCGAACTACAAACCATAAATAACTTCATATGAAAAACGTATTACCCAGATTTCAAAGGCCAATACAAGGCATAAATGAACCTAAAACCGAAGTCTCTCATTGGGATAAGGCAATGGATGCCCATGAAGCAAAAGATTTTAGAAATGCTTTACTAGAAACTATTAACTATATAAATCCTGAGGTATTATTAAATAAAGACACCAGTGGCACTTTAAACATTGTACAAGGACAAGGATCTGCAGAAATTCAGGTAACAATAAGTGAAGATAAATTTATATTAAAAGCTCCTTTTCTTAGAGTTACAGAAAACACTAATAAAGTTGCACTTTATCGTAAAATAGCCGAAGTAAATTTTCATCCCTTAACACTAACCCAAATTCAACTAAACAACAAAGAACTTTGGTTTGAATATGAAATGCCAATTGAATTAGGACAACCAAATAAAGTGTATGATATACTCCGTGAAATTTGTGTTTATGCAGATGATTATGATGATGAGTTTGTAGATAAATACAAAGCTTCCTTTTACAAAGATCCTAATGTTCAACCCCTTACTAGTAGTGAAATAGACCAAGTGTGGCAACAAATCTCGCAGATTACTGAAGATTACAAAACCTTTAGTGAATTCTTTAAGGAGAAAAGATGGGACGCCTTTCAATGGGACATTACGGTTATTTCGATACTGAAACTGGTTAACATGCCTTACGTTCATGGTAACCTAAGAACGAAACTACAAGAATATGTCAACAACATGTTTAATGGTCAAATAGATTTTCAATATCGAATAGATAAAGGAAAAAAGTTCATGCAAGAACTTTGCGCTAAATCTAAGGAAGAGTTTTTAAATGATATTTATCATGCTGATTCTTTTATTTCATTAAAATGGAGAAGTTCTACTCAAATTCTACAAGATGACGTAAAGAATTGGGAAAACACTGTTAATAGATATATTAAGGATAATGACAACTTTGCCCTTTCCTATTTTCTTCAATATAATTACCTATATCTTATTTACAATTACAATTTAGAAGAAAATCATAAAAACACTATTTATGATGTTCTAGAATCTGTATCTGGCCTTGAACCTCACGATGCTGTGCCAAAGTTGCTAGAAACCTATAATGGTTTCTTATTAGGCAAGACAACTGTAAAGTCAGGAAGGAAAGGATTGTTCTCTAAATTGTTCGGGTAAAATAAATATTGCAAAAAAGAAAAAACATGGAAAATATTCAAAAATCTATATTTAAAATAATTACAGCTTCAGGTACTGGTAGTGGCTTTACTGTGAGTGGAAATAACTTAGTAATAACAAACTACCATGTAGTAGCAGGAAACAAAGTGGTAGCCGTAGAAGACCACAAAAAAGATAGACATGTAGCTAATGTGGTTATGGTTAATCCTGAAGTTGATTTAGCCTTTTTACATATTGATGGGTTCATTAATAACTTTAATGATTTAACCTTGCAATCGGATGTTACTATAGATAATATGTCTAAGACATTCATTCATGGTTTTCCATTCGGAATGCCATATACAGTAACAGAAGGCATTGTATCTGCTGTAAACCAACCTATGGGATCTAGAGCGTATTTACAGACAGATGCAGCAGTTAACCCGGGAAATTCTGGAGGACCCATGCTAAATGAAGCAGGTAACTTAGTTGGTGTAACAACTTCAAAATTCACGAATGCTGATAATGTTGGTTTTGGAATAAAGCATACCGACCTTATAAAAGAGCTAGCTGATTTCACTTTTACAGATAATGCATACCGTTTAAAATGTAATAGTTGTGATTCATATTCAGACAAAGAAGCTGAATTTTGTTCAAATTGTGGTAATGATGTTGATATAAGCGTATTTGAGGAATTTGAAAAAAGTCACTTCGCCAATTTTGTTGAAGAATCTTTATCAGAATTAAATATGAACCCGGTTCTTGGTAGAGCAGGTAAAGATTTTTGGGAATTTCATCAAGGTAGTGCATTAATTAGAATTTTCGTTTACAAACGAGATTACCTTGTTGCTACCTCTCCATTAAATAATTTACCTAAACAAAATTTAGAACAACTAATGGAGTATTTACTACAACGAAATGTTGACCCATATTACTTAGGAGTTAGCGATAACAAAATTTACATTTCCTATCGTGTTCACCTTTCAGACATCTTTACTGATGGAGCAAATATCGTAAAAGAGAATTTAAAGAATTTAGCCCTCAAGGCAGATGATTTAGATAATTTCTTTATGGATAATTATGGCTGCGAAATGGCCATTGAAGCTAAGGAAGTGTAATATGACTCAAATTAAATCTTGAAAAAAGCCCCGAGCATTTATTAATACTCGGGGCTTTATTTATTTTAAATCGCATAAATTAATTCGCAACTTCGCTAATAAATTTTAATCGATATAATCGCAACTCTTCATCTTCATAATCTCCATCAAATTCTTCCATTGCTTGATCCAAATCATCAGATTCAGCCTCTAGAAAATAATCATGAATTTCTTCTTGCTGATCTTCATCTAAAACCTCGTCTACCCAATAATTTAAATTAAGTTTTGTACCACTAAAGACAATTTGTTCCATTTCTTTTATTAGCTCAGGAATTTCTAACCCTTTAGCAGAAGCAATATCATTTAAAGGTAATTTACGGTCTACGTTCTGAATAATGTATAGCTTAAGTGCAGAATTCGCCCCGGTACTTTTAACCACCAAATCGTCTGGTCTTAATATATCGTTTTCTTCAACATAATCTGCTATTAATTTAACAAATGGTTTACCGTACTTTCTAGCTTTACCCTCACCTACTCCATGTATATTTAAAAGTTCTTCAGTAGATATTGGATATTTTAAAGCCATATCGTCCAAAGAAGGATCTTGAAAAACTACAAAAGGAGGCACGCCCAATTTATCTGCTTGTACCTTGCGCAAAGATTTTAGTTGCTTCAACAATTTTTCGTCGGTAACTCCAGTACTTTTTTCTTTGCCTATAATATCTCTAGTATCCACTTCTTCATATGCATGATCGTGTGTCATCATAAAAGATGATGGTTTTTTCAAGAATTCCTTTCCTAAATCAGTTACATGTAAAATTCCGTACTGTTCTATTTCTTTCTTTAATAATTTAGCTACAAGTACCTGACGAATTAGAGCCATCCAATAGCCTTTATCTTTATCAGAACCAGAACCAAAAACCTTTTTCTCGTTAGCTTTATGCGAAGTAATTAAGGCATTTACATTACCTAAAAGCGTATTAACCACCTCTTTTGATTTAAACTTTTCATTGGTTTCTTGAACCGCTGTAATTAATTGAACAACTTCATTTTTGGCTTCTTGAGTTGGCTTTGGATGTCTTGCATTATCATCCATATCCGCACCTTCCCCGTTTATAGGGTCAAACTCTTCACCAAAATAATGAAGCATAAATTGTCTTCTAGACATCGAAGTTTCTGCATACGCCACAACTTCCTGCAACAGCGCATTACCAATTTCCTGTTCAGCGACAGGTTTATTAGACATAAACTTTTCTAATTTCTCAATATCCTTATATGCATAAAATGCTAAACAATGTCCTTCACCATCATCCCTGCCTGCTCTTCCTGTTTCTTGATAATAACTTTCAATACTTTTAGGAATATCATGATGTATAACGAAACGCACATCCGGTTTGTCTATTCCCATACCAAAAGCTATCGTAGCAACTACTACATCAACGTCTTGCATTAAGAACATATCTTGGTATTTTGAACGTGTTTTTGCATCAAAACCAGCGTGATATGGAACTGCACTTATTCCATTTACTTGTAAAACTTGAGCCAATTCTTCAACTCGCTTTCTACTTAAGCAATAAACTATACCAGACTTACCAGCATTCTTTTTCACAAAACGGATTATATCTGAATCTACTTGTGAAGTTTTCGGCCTTACTTCGTAATAAAGATTTGGCCTATTAAATGATGCTTTAAAAACCTTAGCATCGGTAATACCGAGATTCTTTATAATATCTTCTTGTACTTTTGGTGTAGCAGTAGCTGTTAAACCAATAATTGGAATTTTTTCTCCTAAGCGGCTTACTATAGACCTTAAATTTCTATATTCAGGTCTAAAATCGTGGCCCCATTCAGAAATACAATGTGCTTCATCTACTGCAACAAATGAAAGTTTTACAGATTGTAGAAACTCAACATTTTCATCTTTTGTTAAAGATTCAGGTGCAACATATAATAACTTGGTTATTCCGTTTACAATGTCTTCTTTTACTTGCTTTACTTCTGTTTTATTTAAAGAAGAGTTAAGTACATGTGCAATTCCAAATTCCGAAGATATTCCACGTATGGCATCTACTTGGTTTTTCATTAATGCAATTAATGGTGAAACAACAATAGCTGTTCCTTCTTGCATTAATGCTGGTAATTGATAGCAGAGTGACTTTCCTCCGCCAGTTGGCATAATAACAAAAGTATTATTTCCTTGAACAATATTCTGTACTACGCTTTCTTGCAGTCCTTTAAACTTATTAAATCCAAAGAACTTTTTTAATGGTGAATGTATATCGATTTCCTTCAAAACGGGGTTTTATTTTTACAATTTAGTAATAAAATTCTTACGAATTGGAAAATATAGTTTGAGAGGTATTGTATCATTTTAATTTTGCTAGTTCAAAGATAATCAACTGATTGTAATAATTATCCTAGTATACGCATAGAATACTTAATTTTGTATTCTTATAAATATAAAACATTCTTTTAAAAATGTTCGCATAATTTTATAGTTTTATTAATTAGCGAATCGAACACAAATAAAATACTTGAGTAATTCAAATCAAATTTTAAGTCTAGCAAAAAAAACAATTCTAGAAGAATCTGCAGCAATTCAAAACTTATCCAATTTATTAGATAATGATTTTACTGCTATTGTAGAATGTATTATTGCTTCAAAGGGTCGCGTTATTGTCTCTGGGATTGGTAAAAGTGCAATCGTTGCAAATAAAATTGTGGCCACATTAAATTCTACAGGTACACCTGCAATTTTTATGCATGCCGCAGATGCTATACATGGAGATCTTGGTACTATACAAAAAGATGATGTAGTAATATGCATTTCCAACAGTGGAAACACCCCTGAAATAAAGATGTTAGTCCCACTTATAAAGCGCGCTAATAACAAGTTAGTAGCAATGACCGGAAAGAAAGATTCATTTTTAGGAAAACAAGCAGATTTTATGCTAAACACATTTGTAGAAAAAGAAGCTTGTCCAAACAATCTAGCTCCAACAACAAGCACAACGGCGCAAATGGTTATGGGTGATGCTCTGGCCATATGCCTTCTTAAGATCAAAGGATTTGATAGTGATGATTTTGCAAAATATCATCCTGGCGGTGCTCTTGGTAAAAAATTATACCTGCGTGTATCGGATATTTCTGAAAAAAATCAAAAACCGCAAATTGCTCATAATTCGGACATTAAAGAAGTAATAGTTGAAATATCAAAAAAAATGCTGGGTGCTGCTGCCGTAATTAAAGACAATAAAGTTGTGGGAATAATAACAGATGGCGATATTAGACGAATGCTTAACAATTATGACACAATAAATGGTTTGAGCGCTAATGATATAATGACGAAAAATCCAAAAACTATCTCAGCTGATGCTTTGGCTGTTAAAGCATTAAAAATTATGCAAGAAAAAGGTATCTCACAATTGTTAGTTGTAGATGGTGAAAAATATTCAGGCGTTGTACATTTGCACAACCTAATCAACGAAGGCATCCTATAATGGCAAAAAAGAATACCAAATCTCCTGATGAAATGTCGTTTTTAGACCATCTTGAAGAACTACGCTGGCATCTCATTCGTTCTACCTTAGCGGTAGTAATTATTGCAGCAATTGCATTGTTACTTAGCGACTTTATCTTTGACATTATCATTTTTGGGCCTAAAAGCATGGATTTCCCAACCTATAGGTTCTTTTGTAAAGTAGGTACATTTCTAGGTATTGATTCTAATTTTTGTGCTGATGAATTGCCTATAATTATTCAAAGTCGTGAAATGTCTGGCCAGTTTTCTGCTTTTATTTGGACCTCTATCTGGGCAGGTTTTATTTTAGGGTTTCCATACATACTTTATGAAATGTGGAAATTTATTAGTCCAGGCCTACATCCTAATGAAAGAAAGCATTCTAGAGGATTTATATTTGCAGCTTCATTCTTGTTTTTTACTGGGGTCTTGTTTGGCTATTATTTAGTTGCACCGCTTTCAATTAATTATTTAGCAACTTTTACAGTTAGTAAAGAGGTAAGTAACAATATTGATTTATCTTCCTTCATTGGTACTGTTAGAACTTCTGTAATTGCTTGTGGTTTGATATTTGAACTTCCAATTATCGTTTACTTTTTTACTAAAGTAGGATTGGTTACCCCAGAAATATTAAAAAAATATCGCAAAATATCCTTGGTAGTTGTTTTAATCCTTGCAGCTGTGGTAACTCCACCAGATGTAGTAAGTCAAATTTTAGTGGCACTTCCTATTTTGTTTTTATACCAAGTTAGTATCTATATTTCGAAAAGGGTATTAAAGAATGAAGCCAAAAAAGAGGCTAAATTAGCAGCCAAACGAGCCAAAAAAAGTTAAATAATAGTGCATTTACCAATTAGCTGTGGTAATATGTTTTAGATTTGAAAAATAAATCGTTAATCAATTTAGGAAGATTTACATTTCTTCGCTTGACTATTAATAAAATTGTACTTCGTGCACAAAATGAAGCTAAGAGCAGAAAATATTATGAAAACTTATAGCGGCCGAAAGGTTGTTAAAGGTATTTCTCTAGAAGTTAATCAAGGTGAAATTGTTGGATTACTGGGCCCTAATGGTGCCGGTAAAACAACTTCATTTTACATGATTGTTGGCCTCATCAAACCTAATGGCGGTAAGATTTTCTTAGATGACATGGAAATTACCAACTTTGCTATGTATAAGCGTGCGCAAAATGGCATAGGGTATTTAGCACAAGAGGCTTCTGTGTTTCGAAAATTAAGCATTGAAAAAAATATTTTAAGTGTTTTACAATTAACCAAATTGAGTAAAAAAGAGCAACTTATGAAAATGGAAGCTCTAATAGAAGAATTTAGCCTTGGACATATACGTAAAAGTCGCGGTGATTTACTTTCAGGTGGTGAACGGCGCAGAACTGAAATAGCTAGAGCCTTAGCAACCGACCCTAAATTTATATTATTAGATGAACCCTTCGCTGGTGTAGACCCGGTTGCTGTAGAAGATATTCAAACTATTGTTGCTCATTTAAAAGACAAAAACATTGGAATATTAATTACTGATCATAATGTACAAGAAACCTTAGCTATTACAGAGCGTTCGTATCTAATGTTTGAGGGCGGAATTTTGAAATCAGGTGTTCCAGAAGACCTCGCTGCAGATGAAATGGTACGTAAAGTATATTTAGGTAAAAACTTTGAACTTCGTAAAAAGAAAATTACACCATAAAACAAGCTAGCATTTAAGACTTCGAAGCCTGTTTAATCATTTTATAAAGTACAGGCGGATTCAATTTAGAGCCATCTTCGATTTTTATATGGCGCATCTCTTTACCCGTGCCTTGTAATAGATTGTTCGGGTCGTCAATATTATCAAATTGGAAAAAACCTAGATTAACATGCTTTTTATTGAACTGTAGATAACAAAAATCCTTTTCAGTAGCATATACGGGCCTGCTCCATTTAAAATTCTCTGCCACCTCTGGATTCGCTTTTCCAATTAGTTCTCTAAGAGTACTTAGCACTTCTTTTTGTTCTCTTGAAGCTCCAGCAATATAGTCGGTAACTTCTTTTATTTTATTCATAGCAATTAGGTTGTATGCCCTAAAGCTACAAAAATTAACGTAACTAGGCTAATTAGCCTAGCATTTTCGGGGTTTCCTAAACAAACATAAATTGAACTTAATTTTAATTTTCACAAATTATAGGAAGTGAACTTATTTGCTGTTTAAACTTAAGCTAATGCACTTTGATATTTGATATAACTGAACTTAGGATGTAAAAAATAATAATTAATGGTACTGCTAAGAACTTCATTGTAATTAAAAGCACCAAGCTAATTACTATAAAAATATACCTTAAGGCGTTCTCCTTAAAACCCCACTTCTTAAACTTTAATGCAAATAATTCAATATTTGAATTTAAGAGATAAGCACTCAAAATAGTTAACCCCAATAAAAACCATTCATTTAAAATAACATCATTGATATATTCATTATTATGATATATCATAATAAGCGGTAACGAGATAATTAGCAAGGCATTTGCAGGTGTTGGTAGTCCTACAAAGCTCTCTTGTTGATTTTCATCAATATTAAATTTTGCTAATCGATATGCCGATCCCATGGTTATAAGAAAACCAAAAAACGGCAATATGGAAATCTCCAAATTCTGCATGTGTGTAGTCACATTCCAACCACCTGTTTCAGACATTATCAATAATTGATACATAACTATACCCGGAACTAACCCACTGGTTATCATATCTGCTAGCGAATCTAACTGCACTCCTAATTCACTTCTTACATCCAAAAGCCGGGCTGCTAAACCATCAAAAAAGTCGAAAAAAATACCTAAAAAAACAAATACTGCAGCTATCTCAAGCTGATTCATTACAGCAAAAACAGCTGCAACACATCCACAAAAAACATTAAGTAGCGTAATAAAATTAGGTATATGCCTTTTCATTTTATAAATGATTTTGGTAAAAATAATACAAATTACATTGCTTTTACATAGTGCCATATTTTATTCGGATATTTGCGTATTACACCCATACTAATTTAAAATGCGGAAATTTTTTCTTCTTTTATTTTATTTAATTTTCGTAACCACCACATTCGCTCAGAAGGTACAGTTATCCCCTAGCTCAAAGGTTAGTGTACTCACTTGCGGACCTGGTGAGGTCCTTTATACTGCTTTTGGCCATAGTGCAATTAGAATTCAAGATTTAAAGTATAATATTGACATTGTCTATAATTATGGTGTTTTCGATGCTAGAGGATCAGCATTTTACTATGAATTTTCTCAAGGCAGAATGGATTACATGTTAGCTCGTAGCTATTTTTCAGATTTCATTTATGAATATAAATTAGAAAATAGATGGGTAAGAGAACAAAATTTAAATCTTTCTCTAGAGCAGCGTAATGAGTTATTTCTATTTTTAGAAAATAATGCCAGACCAGAAAACAGAATCTATAAATACGATTATTTACTAAACAATTGCGCAACTAAAATTTGGGATGTACAAAAAAAAGTTTTTGGCGATCAACTTGTTTTTAACGCAAATTACATTGATACACTTTATACATTTCGCGAGTTAATGCGACACAATTTAAAGACCAATACTTGGGGGCAATTCGGTATAGATTTAGCACTGGGTTCGGTAATCGACAGAAAAGCGACACCTGAAGAGCATATGTTTTTACCCGTGTATGTAAGCAAACAATTAAAAACATCAAAGTTAGAAAATCAACTATTGAGTCCGAGTGAAAAAGAAATTGTTTCCGCAGTTAAGCAAGAATCTAAAAACAACTTTTTACTTACACCACTATTCTGGTTTATTTTATTTTTAATAATTACAAGCATTGTAACGTATTTTGATTATAAAAAAAACAAGCGAAGTCGTTGGTTTGATTTTTTTCTATTTCTAGTTACTGGCTTACACGGTATCCTAATTTTTTATTTATGGTTCTTAACTGATCATATTTGGACTGTAAATAATTTCAATATACTTTGGCTTTTCCCTTTAAATATAATTGTTGCTTTCTATTTACTTAAAAAAACGCCTCCCAAATGGATTTCGAAATACTTAATGCTTTTATTCATATTGCTCATTTGTACGTGTTTTATATGGTTAGTTAAAGTGCAATCATTCTCAGTCTTAATCATCCCATTTATTTTATTATTACTAACTCGTTATCTGTTTTTATACAACAGATTTTCTTCAAAAGAATAATTCGAATGAATCTTGCCACAATAGAACGAATAAAAAAATCATATGGCGAATTGGTCTTATTTGAAGACCTATCATTTGGCATAAATAAAGATCAAAAAATTGCATTGATAGCCAAAAATGGAACTGGTAAAACTTCCATTCTAAAAATTTTAGCAGGCCTAGATACTGCTGATGCCGGACAAATAAATTTTCGAAAAGATATTAGAGTATCATTTCTACAACAAGAACCTGACTTAGACCCCAATTTAACTATTGAACAAACTATTTTCGCCTCCGACAATGAAGTTTTAAAAGTTATTGAACGGTACGAAAATGCATTGAAAAATCCAGAAAACGAAGATCTTTATCAAGCTGCATTTGAAGATATGGAGCGTTACAATGCTTGGGATTTTGAGACATTATACAAACAAATTTTATTTAAATTAAAACTAGATGAGCTATCTGCGAAAGTAGGTAAGCTTTCAGGTGGACAAAAAAAAAGGCTATCGCTTGCAAATGCCCTTATAAACAAACCAGATTTATTAATATTAGATGAACCTACCAACCACTTAGACCTAGAAATGATTGAGTGGTTAGAAGAATATTTTGCTAAAGAAAACCTGTCTTTATTTATGGTTACCCATGATCGTTATTTCTTAGAACGTGTTTGTAATGAAATATTAGAATTAGATAACGGACAGCTTTATTCTTATAAAGGCAACTATAGCTATTACCTAGAAAAAAAAGAAGCACGTATTGAACAAGAGGACGTAGAATTACATAAATCAAAACGCCTTTTTAAAAAAGAGTTGGATTGGATGCGCAGACAACCAAAGGCTCGGACAACAAAATCGAAATCTAGAATAGATGATTTTTCAGAAATAAAAGCTCGGGCTAGCAAAAGAAGGAATGATCACGAAGTTCAGTTAGAAATTAACATGGACCGAATGGGAAACAAAATTCTAGAATTGCATAAAATTTCAAAATCTTACCCAGGTAAAACTATTCTAAATCAATTTGAATACAATTTTCAAAGAGGTGATCGAATTGGAATTATTGGCAAAAATGGAACTGGAAAATCTACTTTTTTAAATCTAATTACAGGAAATGACAAACCTGATGCTGGTAAAATTGTAACCGGAGACACTTTAAAATTTGGATACTATACGCAAAGTGGAATTCAAATAAAAGAGGGTCAAAAAGTAATTGATGTAATTAAGGAGTTTGGTGATTATATCCCACTTAAAAAAGGAAGACAAATTTCTGCACAACAACTTTTAGAACGCTTTCTTTTTGACCGAAAAAAACAATATGATTTTGTTGCAAAATTAAGTGGCGGTGAAAGAAAACGCCTGTATTTATGTACTGTACTGATTCAAAATCCTAATTTTTTAATTTTAGATGAGCCCACAAACGACTTAGATATTGTTACCTTAAATATCTTGGAAAATTTCTTACTCGATTTTCCGGGTTGTTTAATTGTAGTATCTCATGATCGTTATTTTATGGATAAAATAGTAGACCACCTCTTTGTTTTTAAAGGTGAAGGAGAGATTCTAGATTTTCCAGGAAATTATTCCGATTATCGTGAATATGAAAGCAGTTTAGTTCTTGTTGAGCGAGAAAAAAAAGAAGCAGTAAAACAAGAGGCAAAAACAAAAAAATCTTGGAAAAACGACAGTCAGAACAATAAACTAACGTATACGCAACAAAAAGAATATAATAAACTCGAAAAGGAAATTCAACAATTGGAAGAGCAAAAGGAAAAAATTCAAAATCGCTTTTCCACCGAATCGTTAGAAGGTGAAGAAATTGACACGCTGTCTATGCAACTAAAACAAGCTATAGATAGTATTGAAAGAAAAACAGAACGTTGGTTCGAACTTTCTGCAATAATTGAAGGGTAATCTTAAAAATGTCTATATTTCTTAAGCATCTAAAATTCTTATTGTCAGCCACCAATCAACATGGGGTTCATTCACCTTTTGTTTTTAATTATATTACGAAATGCATATATCAGAACAAAGTACATAAGAATTCTAAAACCCTAGATCTATTACTAAAGAGTATCGCATATTTTAACTATAAATTTATTACCGTTAATAATAACCCTTTGGTTTCAGAATTGATAAATAAAAAATTTAAGCAATGTGAATTTGACAAGAATAGTATTGACCTTATGTATGAAAATGCACCTACCATTCAAGTTTTAGAAACCTTCTTATCAGAAGATAAAGCACACAACAATTCAATGCTAATTATTAATGATCCCTATAAAACAGAACATTCGAGTCAACTTTGGAAACAAATAATTAAGCAAGAATCGGCAACGGTAACTATAGATTTCTTTTATTGCGGTGTTGTCTTTAAAAGAAAAGAACAAGTTAAAGAACATTTTAAGATTAGACTATAAACGAGTATTTTTAGAATATGGACAAATCAATATACATTGTAACAGGGGTTCTATTCGCTATTTATCTAATTATTTCAATTCGAAATAGAAATAGATCTAGACAACGACGGTCTAAAAAATTTATGGAAGGCGGTACAAGAAAAGAAAGAGATAGAAAACAGTAAAACTAAAGGAGCTTTTAGTATTTCAAACTAAATAATATTTATGAAAATATATACTAAAACCGGTGACAAAGGCCAAACTTCATTATATGGTGGAACCCGTGTTTCCAAACATCATCTTCGAATAGAGGCTTTAGGGTGTGTTGATGAATTAAATTCTTGGATAGGTTTACTTAAAGACCAAGAAATTGATTCGAAATACAAAGAATTACTTTTACATATACAACACAAATTATTTACCCTGGGTGCCATTTTGGCAACCGATCCAAAAAAAGCAATTTTAAAATCCGGAAAAGAAAGGTTGAATATTAATAAAATTAACACGTCAGACATTATAGCATTAGAAGACGAAATTGATCAGATGAATGAATATCTTCCTGAAATGACTCATTTTATACTTCCAGGAGGTCATTTCATCGTCTCGTACTGCCATCTTGCACGTACTGTCTGTAGACGAGCCGAGCGTTCAACCTCCGTTTTAAATGAACAGCAACCCGTTGAAATTAACGTTCTAACTTATTTAAATAGATTATCCGACTACCTGTTTGTATTGGCACGAAAGTTGACACTAGATTTAAACGTGGATGAAATAAAATGGATGCCGGCAAAAAACGGCTAATAAAACCGTAATTTATCCGTTATCAAATTATTAAGGTTGAAATAATTGCATTTTCTGAATAAAATAAGTCCAAAAAGCTTGGCTGTTTCAGTAATAAAATTATTTTTGCAAAAAATTAAAAATCAAATTACTGCGATGTATTGGACATTAGAATTAGCATCTTATTTAAGTGATGCACCTTGGCCTGCCACAAAAGACGAACTAATAGATTACTCTATTAGAACAGGAGCACCTCTAGAAGTTGTAGAGAATTTACAATCTATGGAAGAAGAAGGTGGCGAAATTTATGAATCTATTGAAGAGATTTGGCCAGACTACCCAACTGAAGAAGACTACCTCTGGAACGAGGATGAATATTAAAATATTGACCTAATTGTGTCTTAAAAGTCTCTTCGGAGGCTTTTTTTTTATGTAATTTTGTCAGCAATTAATGATCTTTTTCAAAGAAAACCAGAACTGGAATACCTTTTGCTTTACTCCTATTACTAATTTTTAGGGTTGCTTCAAAGATTTTCAGGTGATTCAGAAATAACAAATACCGATTATGAGTTTACTCAATTCTATCTTAAAAACATTCGTTGGCGATAAGTCTAAAAAAGACGTCAAAGAATTACAACCACTCCTTAATAAAATTAAATCATTCGAAAAAGCTCTTGAAAGTTTAAGTATTGATGAACTTCGAGCTAAAACAGAAGAGTTTAAATCAAAAATAAAAGATAGCTACTCTAAAGAAACTAATAGAATTGAAGCTCTTCAACAAGAGGTACAAGCATCGAATGATATTGATAAAAATGAAGATATCTACGCTGAAATTGATAAGATTAAGGATGAGATTTACGCAATTTCAGAGAAGACACTAAATGAAATATTACCAGAAGCCTTTGCTGTGGTAAAAGAAACAGCTAAACGATTTGTTTCCAATAAAACGCTAGTTGTTAAAGCAAGTGAAAGAGATAGAGAACTTTCTGGTTCCAAAGAATATGTAACACTAGACGGTGATAATGCTATATGGAAAAATTCGTGGAATGCTGCTGGAAAAGAAGTTACGTGGGACATGATTCATTATGATGTTCAGCTAATTGGTGGTATTGCTATGCACCAAGGCAAAATTGCTGAAATGCAAACTGGTGAAGGTAAAACCTTGGTAGCAACGCTACCTTTGTATTTAAATGCACTAACTGGTAACGGAACACATTTAGTTACCGTAAATGATTATTTAGCTAAGCGCGATAGTGCATGGATGGCTCCTATATTTGAATTTCATGGACTTTCTGTTGACTGTATTGATTACCACAAACCAAATTCGGACGGAAGACGTGCTGCCTATAATGCCGATATTACTTATGGTACTAATAATGAATTTGGTTTTGACTATTTACGTGACAATATGGCTCATACGCCAAAAGATTTGGTGCAAAGACCTCATAATTTTGCCATAGTAGATGAGGTAGATTCTGTATTGGTTGATGATGCACGTACTCCACTTATTATTTCAGGACCTGTACCAGAAGGTGAACGTCATGAGTTTAATGAATTAAAACCAAAAATTGCTGATATTGTCCAAAAACAAAGACAATATTTAACAGGTGTTCTTGCAGAAGCTAAGAAGAAAATTGCCGAGGGAGATACCAAAGAAGGTGGCTTTCTTTTACTTAGAGTACACCGTGGATTACCAAAAAATAAAGCACTAATAAAATATTTAAGTGAAGAAGGTATAAAGCAGTTATTACAAAAAACTGAAAATTATTATATGCAAGATAACAACCGTGAAATGCCGGTTGTTGATGAAGAATTATTGTTCGTTATTGAAGAGAAAAATAATCAAATTGAACTAACTGATAAAGGAATTGAGCACATATCAGGCAGTAGCGACAATAAAGACTTCTTTATTATGCCAGATATAGGAGGTGAAATTGCTAAAATTGAAAATCAGAATCTTGATATTGAAGAAGAAGCAGAACTAAAAGATAAATTATTCAAGGAATTTGGCGTTAAAAGTGAACGTATTCATACTATGCGCCAATTGCTTAAAGCCTATACCCTATTCGAAAAAGATGTTGAATATGTGGTTATGGAAAACAAAGTAATGATTGTTGATGAACAAACTGGCCGTATTATGGATGGTCGGCGTTATTCAGATGGGTTACACCAAGCGATTGAAGCGAAAGAAAATGTAAAGATTGAAGCTCTTACGCAAACATTTGCTACAGTAACATTACAAAACTATTTTAGAATGTATCGCAAACTTTCGGGTATGACCGGTACAGCTATCACTGAAGCTGGTGAATTTTGGGAAATTTACAAGTTAGATGTAATGGAAATTCCTACTAATAGACCTATTGCTCGCGATGATAGACACGATTTAATATATAAAACAAAGCGTGAAAAATATAATGCGATTATTGATGAAGTTACTAAACTTTCTCAGCAAGGAAGACCTGTATTAATAGGTACAACATCCGTAGAAATTTCAGAACTACTTTCACGTATGCTTAACATTCGAAAGGTTCCACATAATGTTTTGAATGCAAAGCTACATAAGAAAGAGGCCGATGTGGTGGCGGAAGCTGGTAATGCTGGTATCGTTACCATAGCGACCAATATGGCAGGTAGAGGTACCGATATTAAACTATCTACGCAAGTAAAGGATGCAGGAGGTTTAGCTATTATTGGTACAGAAAGACATGACTCTAGACGTGTAGACAGACAGTTAAGAGGTCGTTCTGGCCGTCAAGGTGACCCAGGCAGCTCGCAATTCTATGTTTCATTAGAAGATAATTTAATGCGATTATTTGGATCTGATCGAGTTGCAAAAATGATGGATAAAATGGGGCTTGAAGAGGGTGAAGTTATTCAGCATTCTATGATGACCAAATCTATTGAACGTGCTCAGAAAAAAGTTGAAGAGAACAATTTTGGTGTTCGTAAGCGTTTATTGGAATATGATGATGTAATGAATGCGCAACGTGAAGTTGTTTACAAGAGACGACGTCATGCACTGCAAGGAGAACGCTTAAAAGTAGATATTGCAAATATGGTTTATGATACCTGTGAGGTAATAGCAGAAACTAATAAAAATGCAAACGACTATAAGAATTTCGAGTTTGAACTGATTAAATTTTTCTCAATAACTTCTCCAGTATCAGAAGCCGAATTCTCAAAAATGAGTTTTCAAGAATTGGCTAATGTGATATATAAAACAGCATACGACCATTATCAGGTTAAAATTGATCGTAATGCAGCCACTGCTTTCCCTGTTATTAAAAAAGTGTATGAGGATAATGCAAACAAATTTGAACGCATTGTGGTACCTTTTACTGATGGAATTAAAACCTTGAATGTAGTTACAAATCTTCAAGATGCCTATGATAGTGAGGGTAAACAATTAGTGACAGATTTTGAGAAGAATATTACATTAGCAATAATTGATGATTCATGGAAAACTCATCTGCGTAAAATGGATGAGTTAAAACAATCGGTTCAGCTAGCTGTTCATGAGCAAAAAGACCCGTTGCTAATTTATAAATTTGAGGCCTTTGAATTATTTAAGGCGATGATTGAAAAAGTAAATAAAGAGGTCGTTTCTTTCTTATTTAAAGGTGAATTACCAAGTGGTAATCCGAACGAAATTCAAGAAGCTCGACAAGCACAGCGTCCTAAAGAGAACATGAAAACTTCGAAAGAAGACATCCCAAACAGTGATGAATTGGCAGCCTTAAACAGAGCTGCTGGTCAAAGCCAAGGCCAAAGGCAGCAAGTAACTGAAACCATTGTAAGAGATACTCGTAAAATTGGTAGAAATGAACGTGTTACAATTAAAAACATAATGTCGGGCGAAAGTAAAACTCTAAAATACAAGCAAGCTGAAGTTTTAATCGGTAAAGGTGAATGGGTTTTAACCGAGGATTAATTCATTGTAACATACAAATATGAAGGCGATTTAATAAATCGCCTTTTTTTTTGGTCTAAATTCAATATATTTAAATGAACATTTTAAACTTTTGAATATGACAAACTCCCGTAGAAAATTTATTACCTCAATTAGTATGTTGGCTGCTAGCTCAACCCTTCCACTTCAAGCTTTTGATTTTGGAAAAACTAAAAAGTTAAAGATAGTCTTAGTTGGTACTGGAGTACGAGGAACAAGTTTCTGGGGAAAAAGATTAGTTGACGAATATTCAGATATTTTAGAATTTGTGGGTTTATGTGATATTAATCCAGGAAGATTAGAATATGCTAAAGGTTTCATTGGTGTGAAGTGCCGAACATTTACCGATTTTGAAGAAATGATTAAAAAATCGAAACCAGATTTAATAATTGTTACAACAAAAGATTCTACGCATCATGAGTTCATAATTAAAGGTTTAAAAATGGGCTGCGATGTATTAACCGAAAAGCCCTTAACAACCGATGAAATTAAGTGTCAGGCCATATTGGATGCTGAAAAAATGTCCGATAAAAAACTTATTGTCGGTTTTAATTTTAGATGGAATCCTTATGTCACCAAAGTAAAAGAATTGTTGCAAAACAATAGTATCGGTAAGCTAACCTCTGTAGATTTCCATTGGTATTTGAATACTTATCATGGTGCATCTTATTTTAGACGTTGGCATGGATTAAAAGAACATGGTGGATCGCTTTGGGTACATAAGTCAACACATCATTTTGATTTATTAAATTGGTGGATAGATTCCGACCCTGAGGAAGTTTTTGCATATGGCGATTTAGAGCATTATGGTAAAAACGGACCTTTCAAAGGTGCTAATTGTAGAACATGTGATTATAAGAAAGAATGCGATTATTATTGGGATATTACCAAAAGTAAACGGGATATGGACCTTTATGTAAATAATGAAGAATACGATGGTTATATTAGGGATAACTGTCTTTTTAGAGAAGAAATTGATATTTACGATAAAATGTCTGCACAAGTTAAATACAAGAATAACACTGTACTTAATTATTCTTTAACTACCTATTCCCCTATTGAAGGCTGGCGTGTTGCTTTTAATGGCACTGAAGGTCGAATTGAAGCTTGGCTAGACATACCGTACACTAAAACAAAAGTCGTAGACCAAGAAGCATTGCACAAAGCCGAAATGGCTCAAAACAAAGAAGAAATCTTTGATATTGAACCAATTATTGTTCATAAGTTATGGAAAGACTTTGACACCGTAGATGTAAAAACTACAAAGGCCGGCCATGGTGGTGGTGATAAAAAATTACAAGATTCAATGTTCAAAAAAACTGACAGCAAAATAGATCCCTACCAAAGACCAGCCGGAATACGTGATGGCGCCATGTCTGTGTTAATAGGTATCGCGGCTCGAAAAAGTATTGAAAATGGTAAACCAATAAGCATTGGAGATCTATCGGATTTAGTGCCACAAGAAAAAAGACAATCATGAAATTCAAAATAATTTTAATTTGCTTTTTTTTTGCCGACTCAACGATTAATGCACAATCACAATTACCTCGAATAATTGTAAGTACCGATATAGGTGGTGATGACCCAGACGATTTTCAATCGCTAGTTCATTTACTAGTTTATGCAGATAAATTTAATATTGAAGGGTTAATAAGTTCTCCCCCAAGCAAAGGTAGAAGGAAAGATATTCTAGAGGGAATTGCTGCATATGAGAAAGATTTCAATCAACTTAAGAAACATTCATCTAATTATATATCACCTGAAATACTTAAAAAAAGCACCAAACAAGGAGCTATAAACATTCAGTCTGAAGATATCCCATCAGAATTGTCCGAAGGAGCTAACTATATTATCGAAAAGGCTATGGAAGATGACGCACATCCCCTATGGATTCTAGTTTGGGGGTCAATTACCGATGTAGCTCAAGCTGTTCACCATAATCCTGAAATAAAAAAAAGAATTCGAGTTTATTCGATTGGATCATGGAACACTTGGCAAGATCCAAAAGCGCGAGCGTACCTATATAATAATCACAACGATTTGTGGTGGATAGAAAATGACCATTCTTTTAGAGGAATGTATCAAGGTGGATATCAAGAAAATGAGTACGGGAATGTTTCATTCGTCTCAACTAATATAAAAGATTACGGCGCTTTAGGGCAGCTTTTTTATGAACAGAAGAAAGATATAAAAATGGGGGATACTCCTTCTGTTTTATATTTTTTATCAGGAAATATAAATGACCCAACGGATTCGAGCTGGGGTGGAACATTTGTTAAAAATTCTCATGGTGCAAATTACTGGGTGGATAATCCAGTAGATTCGCTAAGAACTGGTAAGCATTTAGGAGCGAAAACGGTAAGTATGCATCGAAAAGATTACTTAGATGATTGGAAAAAAAGAATGGCACTACTAAATAAAAACCCATAGTAACCACTTTTAAATCAATACAATTAACTATGATAAGTCTTGAAAATATTAGAAAACATAGTTAGTTTTACTCTTATAAACATCCCAATAAATAGTAAATAGCGTATTTCTCTTATTACTATTATCGAAAAGGTAAACAAATTTGCTATGGAAGAAAAAGATATAAAAAGGCAAGATCGTCTTGCTAATCAAGCGAGATTAGTTAAACGGGTTTGCTATTTTACTTCGTTTTTCGCACTTGTTTTCGGTACACTTTGCTTTTACGCTTTAAATATAACAGAGGTTATTCCCCATATCTTTTGGTCCTTTGGCGTAATAAATTTGGCAAATATTATTTTATATCAATATCACAAAAACTTATTACTTACTTATAATATCGTTTCCATCATGACCTTGGCTGGAGCAATAATTATTACACTGTACAGTGGTGGTATAAATAGTCCATTTATTTTTGTTTTAGCTCTAATTGTTGTAGCTGGCTATGTTTCAACAAAATCTTATGGAAGCCTATATTTAAATCTCAACTTACTGATAATCTTACTTATTTATTCTCAGAGCATTACCGATTATAGTTTTACAACAAATGTAATTCCTATACAATCACGAGATTTGTTCGCACTAGTCAGTGTATTATTTTCTGTATACTTAATTGGTGGAGTCTTCGGCAAAAACTTACTTAACGCCCACCATAACCTGTACAAAAGCAAAGAAGAAATAGAAAAAAGGATTCATGAAAAAGAAACTTTACTTAAAGAAATTCACCATAGAGTAAAAAATAATTTGCAAACTGTTTCCAGTTTATTGAGTTTACAATCGAGAAATCTTGAAGATCCTAAAATGAAAAGTTTAATAAAAAGTAGTCAGAATCGTGTTATCTCAATGGCAATGGTTCATGAAATGCTTTATATGCGTGATGACCTCTCTAAAATTGAATATAAGTCATATGTTAAGGAACTTAGCGAATATTTAATTCGTTCATTAAAGGGAACCGAAAACAATGTAAAATTGAACTTGAATATAGACGATGTAAAACTAGGTATTGACACTGCTATCCCATTGGGGCTTTTAATTAACGAAGCTATTACCAACGCTTTAAAATATGGTATTAAAGATGATACGGCGGGTGAAATTAATATTGAATTAAAAAAAGAAAGTTTAGAGAATTTTGTTTTAAACATTGGTGATGATGGGGTTGGTATGCCAGAAGAAATAACTTATAAAAACACAAAATCACTAGGATTAAAATTAATTAACAATCTTACTCGACAATTAAGAGGTACTATTACACGAGACCTTACTAAAAAAGGAACAAACTATATAATTAGATTTCGAGATGTTGGTCAAAAATTACATTCTGTAGCCTAAAAAACTAAATGAATATAAATTAAAAACTCTGCTTTTGTATTAAAGCAGAGTTTTTAATTTATCAATAGTTTCTCTATTATTTCTTAACACGAACCTTAATTGGTCGCATTTGATGTTTCTTCCTATATGAAACAGCAATTGTTCCTAAAACTAAAGCTATTACGGTAATAAGTGTTATTAATATCATTATCATATTTTAGATTAGTGCTTCACCCCCCATTTTGGACGGCCTAGCTATTTATGTACTTCAATTACTATGCCAACTTTGAAGTATAACCCCTAAAGTTAAAAATCAAAGCTTTTTTAATTCTAATGTTTTTGAACCTATACAACCTTACTAGGTGTGATTTATTGCTTTCAATTATCTTAATCTTTTCACAATTGTAATCACCAAAAGTGCTACCATCCAAAAGAATGCCCACTTTATTATGTTGAATTTTACTTTCATGGATTTCCTTTTTAAGTGTTAATGTCAAAACACAAACTAATATTATAAGAAATTGAGTTAAAATTGCCTTCATGATTAGGTTATATTACCTGTTACTTAGGGTTATAAATATAACGGACACGTTCAATTCCATTACGAAAAAGACGCTCAAAGCCAATTAATTTCGGTGATTAGAAAAATGTTAGATAAAAGATGTGAAAATCTCGACCTACTTTTATATATATGGTACAGAAAAACGACAATTAAGGCTTTTTGGCGAAGATTATTTGGAACAATTTGGTCGTTAATCCTTATTTTTTGCTGATTTTCGAATAGATACTACAATACACATATTTTATTACAAATTTGTATTAGACCAATTCTTATACTAAACATTGCTAAAATAGCTAACCCAAAACTTCTATGGGAGTGATTTTGAATGCCTTTGTTAAATAAGTCTATTCTATTCATTTTATTCAGCTTACAGTAATTAATCAATTAAAATTGCGGTGATAATGCTGAAACAGCTAATTAAATGTTGTGAATATTATTATTTAACCTTGCTATAAAGTACAAAAACCTAAACACAACCATTAATAAAATAATAAATGAACAATGTGCCTATTCCTGAAATAGTAACAAAAAAGAAAAGTGGAACAGAAATGTTTCAATTTAATAATAAGAACCTAAATATAAATTTGTTAAAATTCTGGAGTTGGAATCAATCTAACTTAATTGAAAATAGAACTCGTGGACTTTTAGCGGAATTTATCGTTAAAAACGCATTAGAAATAAAATCCGATTATCGAGTAGAATATGCCAATTATGATTTAATATCTAACGAAGGATTAAAGCTCGAAATTATTTCAGCTGCCTATATCCAAAGCTGGACGCAAAAAAAACATTCCGAAATTAAATTTGGCATTTCACCAACTGTAGGCAGCAAAGAGAATCCTACTTTTGATGGTAAAAAAAGACGATGGTCAGATTATTACATTTTTTGCGTTTTAACCAATAAAGACCAAAATACAATCAATCCCTTAGATTTAAGTCAATGGACTTTTTATGTATTAAAAACAGAAATTTTAAATATTTTTAAACAAAACCAGAAAACAATTGGATTGAATTCTCTTCTAGAATTAAGACCTTTTAAATGTGATTATCTAGGATTAAAAAAAGCTGTACTAACAAAAGAAATATAATAGCCATGAGAAACCTATGGCTAATTATACAATTAACTAATCTTATAATATAATTATGCCTTTTTACTTCTGTTTCTTTTCGTAGTAAATGACAATGCTTTCTTAACTCTGCTGTTTGATCTTCTATATAAACGAGCTATTTCTGTATTCTTCTCAGCATTTACTTCATTAACTATAGTTTCTTTAGAGCTTGTCATTTCAACAGCATCAACTTTAACTTCTACTGTTGCTGTTTGTGCTTGCGCTGCTACTCCGATAAAAAGAACAAAAATTAAAGTTGCTATAGTTTTCATGACTGTTTGCTTTATATATATAAAACCCACAGACCCCATTTTACGGGGGTTTGGTTCGTTCAACGAGAACAAATACTCGTTAACCAACAAAAACTCAGATTAACTGTAAAAAAGCATCGATAAGGGTAATAGATACCTAAAACACCATATCGAAAGAAGGTGTTTTTAATCGAGATAATTCCTGTTCAATTTCTGATAATCACCAATTATTGGTTTAATTCATTAATAATTTATAGAATAACAATATGTTTTACACCTAATGAATTAATTTTATTATTATGAATAGAATGTTTGATATTGAAAGGCTTGATCATATTGCAATTACCGTAAGTAATATGGAAGCCTCAATTGCTTGGTATGAAAAAGTATTAGGTCTGAAGAGTTACAAACTGCCTAAATGGGGAGAATATCCCATTTTTCTATTATCAGGAAATTCTGGTATAGCATTGTTTCCTGCTAACAACCAAGATATTGACGTACAAGCAAAAAGAGTTAAATTGAAAATCGATCATTTTGCTTTTAATGTAACCAAAAAGAACCTTAAGAAGGCTATAAAACATTTCGAGGAGCTAAATCTCGATTATACATTTAAAGACCATTACTATTACCACTCTATATACATTAATGATATAGATGGTCATACAGTAGAACTTACCTCCTTAATTGATGAAAATTCGTTTTTAAGTTAATTATGCTTTTTTAGATCTGTTTCTTTTAGTTGTAAAAGACAATGCCTTTTTAACTCTACTGTTTGATCTTCTATATAATCGAGCTATTTCTGTGTTCTTTTCAGCAGTTACTTCTTCAACTTTAGTTTCTGTAGTAATCGTCATTTCAATAGTTTCAACATTAACCTCTTCTATTGAAGTTTGAGCTTGTGCTGTTACTCCGATAAAAAGTACAAAAATTAAAGTTGCGATAGTTTTCATGACTGTTTGTTTTATATATATAAAACCCACAGACCCCATTTTACGGGGGTTTGGTTCGTTCAACGAGAACAAATACTCGTTAACCAACAAAAACTCAGATTAACTGTAAAAAAGCATCGATAAGGGTAATGGACACCTAAAACAACTTATCGAAAGAAGGTGTTTTTAATCGGGATAAATCAATCTAGATTGAGGATGAATTTTAAAATATTATACTATTTGTGCTTGCCATACCAAATAATAAAACCTGTAATAGGTAAAGAAGCCATAATTAATGAAGTAATACAAACTAGTAAACGTCCTAAGGTTCCTCCTAGATTTCCTAAATGGATATCATAAGAAAGACCATTTATCGTCTTAAATGTATTAGCCCGCTGATATAAACTATTTTCAAACTCACCAAGAATAGGTCTACCAGTATATTGATCGAAATAGTAATAATTAGTGCGATATACTCTATTTAAAGCATCTGGAATGGTCATTACGATTGGATCTGTAACCTTATGAGGATAACTTATTCGCATTAAAGCATCAGGATTATTATTTAAAAAATTATTGGCAAGACTGTCTACTACTTTATCTACATTATAGCTTTCTAATTCTCCCATTTTCATGGATTTTGGTAAGTCATAAGTAATTTCTTTAGCTGATAGTGTATTTCTAATTACATTCCGAAAAGATTCAAAACCCCAAAAGACCCCAGTAAGTATTACAAATATACCTACCCAAGAGGCATAAAATCCAAGAATATTATGTAAATCGTAATTTAGTTTTAAAGGCTTAGATTTCCATTTAATAATAAAATGATTCTTTCTTTTAGTCTTCTTATTTGGCCACCACAAAACAAGACCACTAAAAACCACAATTAGTGAAACCAATGAAACCCAATGAACTATTTGTTTTCCGGTTTCACCTAAAAGCAGATTCCTATGAAGTAATTTTAACTTATTCAATGCACCATGCTTCATATCTTGTAAATGCATTAGTTTTCCTGAATATGGGTTCATAAATGCATAATAATAGGTACCTGGGACGTATAAAAGCACATTTGCCGTTTTCGATTTACCTTGAAAAAGCACCCCTCGAAAATCTCCTTCAGGAAATTCTTTGTACAATATGTCCCTCAAAGTTGAAACTTTTACAAAATCTTTATTTTCAGGACTTACTTTTTGCTTGTAGATAATGGTAGCTATTTCTGGCTCCCAGGTATATATAGCTCCAGAAAAGGCAATTATAAAAAATATGATTCCTATGGTTAGGCCTAAGTACAAATGAATTTTATGTAGAATTTTTTTCAAATAGAAGCAATTTAGAAAAGACACTATCCTTTCCAAATATAACTTTTTTGAGCTACCTAATATATCCCATTATCTGCCTAGTACTATATCCTATTTAAATGAGTACTTTTTAATTAAGCCTTTTTAGCTCTATTTCTCTTAGTGGTAAAAGACAATGCTTTTTTAACTCTACTATTTGTTCTTCTATACAAACGAGCAATTTCCGTATTCTTTTCAGCAGCAATTTCTTTTACTGTAGATTCAGAAGAAAGTGTCATTTCAATTGTATCAACTTTAACCTCTTCAGTTACAGTTTGAGCTTGTGCAGCTACTCCGATAAAAAGAACAAAAATTAAAGTTGCGATAGTTTTCATGACTGTAGGTTTTATATATATAAAACCCGCAGACCCCATTTTATAGGGGTT
Source organism: Flavobacteriaceae bacterium EG-1 (assembly GCF_009649685.1). GTDB lineage: Bacteria > Bacteroidota > Bacteroidia > Flavobacteriales > Flavobacteriaceae > Aurantibacter_A. The sequence goes on along the minus strand of NZ_WJPK01000001.1, from coordinate 42,963 downwards.
TGGTTCGTTAAACGAGAATAAATACTCGTTAACTAACCAAATATCTGATTAACTGTAAAAAAGTACCGACAACGGTTAACAACTCTTAAAACACCTTATCGAAAGAAGGTGCACTTTATCTTGTTTTATTTAATTTTTAATACGTAGAAAGTATTTGCTCCTAGTACACAACTTTAGATAACCATTGCTTCAAATAGGCTTCAATCTCGAGACATTCTGAATCCGACAATAGTATTTCCGCAGCTGTTGCATTGTCTAATGCCTGATTGTTATTCTTAGCCCCTACCAAAACGGATGTAATACCTTTTTGTTGAACCGTCCAAGCAATAGCCGTTTGAGCTACTGTACAACAATGTTTTTGAGCAATTTTCCCTAGGCATGCTAACAGCCCTTGAATATTTTGCCAGATATCTTGGTGATAATAATCATAAAAACGTCCACGGTTATCTCCTTCCGTAAACTTAGGAATACTTTTAAATTTTCCTGTTAATAAACCTCCTGCTAGGGTACCATATGAAATTACGCCCAAATTTTGTTGCTCGCAATAAGGAATAATTTCTTTTTCAATTTTTCGATTCAGAATTGAGTAATTTGGCTGCAAACAAACAATATCAGTCATTTCCTGAGCTTGCTGCATCAATTCAACAGAAAAATTTGATACTGCTAGATATCTGAATTTACCTTGTTTTTTAAACTTTTCTAAGGTATTTATTGAATCTTCTAATGGTGTGGTTACATCTGGCCAATGGATATAATACAAATCAATACAATCAGTATTTAACCGTCGAAGCGATTCTTCCATATCTTTTTGAAGTTGTTTAGGACTTAAATCACGTCTGTACTCCGTTTTAGTGCGTATTACTCCAGCTTTTGTAGCTACTATTACTTTATCTCTTCTATCCTTAATAGCCTTAGCTACAACTGTCTCTGCATGACCTGCACCATACACAGGTGCTGTATCAATAAAATTGACACCTGTATCTAAAGAGGAATGAATTGCCTTAATAGACTCTTTATCATCAACATTCCCCCAAAAATCATTCCCCATAGCCCAAGTTCCTAAAGCAATTGATGAAACTTTTAAATCAGTATTCGGAATAATATTATATTTCATTTATTAGTATTTAGATAGAAAATTGAATTATGCTAAACTCCTTCTTTTCGAAGGACCTCTAATGGCGGAATTTTAATTACATTATAATTGTTATATAAACCTATAAATAGCACTAATAATGCAATTGCTGGTAATACAACCAAAAATGGAATTAAAGATGGTCTAAATGGAGTGTCAAAAACGAAATATGCAAGTAGTTGACTACTAAATAATGATAAAATAATACCCACACCAGAACCAAGTATTCCTAAATATAAATATTCTAAAGCCGTAATTCCAAGAATTTGTTTGTTTTTAGCACCTAGTGTTCTGAGCAATACGTTTTCCCTAATTCGTTGAAATTTACTTGTACGAACAGCTCCTATTAAAACAATAATTCCCGTGAGAATACTGAAAAAGGCCATAAAATTAACAACCCATGATATTTTGTCTAAAACACCTTCTATTAAAACAATCATTTGACGTAAATCAAGAATAGAAACTGTAGGGAATTTCTTAACCAATTCTTGTTGTAATTTCGCTGATTTTGCCTCATCAGAAACTTTAGTAGTTAGCACATGAAACTGGGGAGCATTTTCGAGTATTTTAGTTGGAAACACGATAGAAAAATTTAATTGCATTCGCCCCCAATCGACTTCCCTTATATTAGCGACAATGGTCTTCATAAGCACTCCTTGAACGTTAAAAGTTAACTTATCCCCAACATCAACTAAAGCATCTCTTGCCACATTATTGGCCAATGAAATTGGAATTAACCCATCTATTTCACTTTCATTTGTCCATTCTCCTTTTTCAAGAGTTTCTGAACTTATAAGAGAATCTCTATAAGTAACCCTAAACTCATGATTTAAAATCCAGCGATTAACTTTTGACAACGTATCTTTTCGAATATCATTAACAGGACTACCATTAATATCATGTACACGCATTGTTACAATAGGAATGCTATCAATTACAGGAAGTCCCTGTTCGGTAATATTATTTGCAATTTTTTCTTTCTCATCGGATTGTATATCTAAAAGAATAATATTAGGAGCTTTAGAACCAGCTTCCATATTAGTTTTAGCTAATAGAAAGTCTTTAGTAAAATATAAATTACTTATTAGAAAAGTTCCAACACCAATAGCTAAAATCAAGACCATAGTTTGATTATTTGGTCTATATAGATTTAATAAGCTTTGTCTTCCAACAAAACTCCAATTTGATGGAAAATACCTTTTAAGAATCCACATAAAAAAATTGGCGATTCCTGCTATAATTGCAAAAGTTACAATAACACCTATTACAAAACCAATCGCCAGTTTATAACCACCTAAAAGCCAATGAGAAAAAACATATACAAAACAGATAATCCCTATAATAATCAAAATATTTACAAATCTAGATTTATTAGAAATATCCGACTGAGCCCTTAATACTTGCAACGGAGAAATATACCAAGTACTCATTAATGGTATTAATGCAAATAACAAGGCCATAAATAACCCTAAAAATAATCCTATAAAAATTGGTTGAATGACCCAAGTTAATTCAACTTCAAATGGAAGAAAACCTTGTAATAATAATGGAAAAGACCACTGTAATACTAAGCCTAAAATGGTGCCAACAATACCCGCAAATAAACCAATAACACCTATTTGAATCAAATAAATAAGAAATGTTTGTTTTCGAGTCGCCCCAATACACTTTAAAATAGCTACGGATTGCAACTTTTCTTTAATATAAATATGTACTGAGCTAGCAATACCAACGCAACCTAACAACAGGGCTATGAAAGCTACCAAATTTAGAAATTTGGCGACGTTGTCATATCTTCTACCCAACTGGCTAGCGGTAGATATATGCGTATCCAAATCTGCGTTTTCGGCATCTAGTTTAGGATCTAAAATTGCATCAAACTCTTTTAAATCCAAATTTGGTTCGGCAATAAAATAATAGTTGTAACGAATCCTACTTCCCTTTTGAATTAAACCAGTTTGTTCAATAAATCTATATGGAATGATAATTGGTGGGGCAATAGAAGTTGTTAAACTCGAACTTCCAGGAGCTGAAGATAAACTTCCAGCAATTGGCAATTTTAGATTTCCAACTTTTATAGAGTCACCAACCTTAAGTTTAAATTGTATCATTAATGTCGCATCAACAAGCGCTCCACCATTATTTTGATACTCATTTTTAGAATTTACAGGATTTGTTAGCATTTCTCCGTATAATGGATAATCACCGTCTATTCCTCGTACTAAAACTAATTTTGTAGATTCAGTATTAGAAAATGTTGCCATTGAAGGAAAATTTATTTCCTTACTGTCTGCACCACCCAAAGAATCAATGATTGCTAAAACTCGATTATTAGGCTCACTATTACTATCAATTTTGTAGTCGGCGCCCATTAAAGCTCTTGATTGGAGTGAAATATTGTGCTTAAGGTTTTCACTAAACGATTGTATAGAAACAACAGCCGCAATACCTAAAACAATGGAGGCCATGAACAAAAGCAAGCGTTTACTGCTTGCCTTACCATCTCTCCAAGCCATTTTAAATAACCAAGAAATACCTGCATTATCAGTTTTTATATGAAAGTCATTCATTATTAAATTTTACTTTCATTAGAAACTATTTTTCCTCCTTTTAGTTTAAGCATGCGTTGTGATTGTTCGGCTAACTCTAAATCATGTGTTACTATTACCAATGTAGTACCCGCTTCTTTATTTAAATCAAAAATTAACTGTGCTACTGTAGCTCCTGTTTCCTCATCTAAATTACCGGTTGGTTCATCTGCAAATAAAATTGAAGGTCTATTAGAAAAGGCACGCGCAAGAGCAACTCTTTGTTGTTCTCCACCTGAAAGCTGCGTTGGATAATGATGAAAACGATTGGCTAGACCTACTTTCCCTAACAACTCCATACCAATTTTTGCTGCATTTTTAGCCCCTTGTAACTCTAAAGGCACACTAACATTTTCGAGTGCAGTTAGTGTTGGAAGAAGTTGAAAATTTTGAAAGATGAAACCTACATGCTTATTTCTAAGAATAGCTCTTTCATCTTCATTTAATGAGGATATCTTGGTACCACAGAGTTCAATTTCGCCACTCGTAGGGCTATCAAGACCTGCACATAAGCCAAGAAGAGTTGTTTTTCCACTACCTGAGGGGCCCACTATTGAGAATGTTTCACCCTTTTCAATAGAAAAAGTGATATCATGCAAAACAGTTAATTGATTTATACCACTGTTGTAAGTTTTTTCTAGGTTATTTACGTTTAATATCTTTGTCATCAAGTTTTTATGGATTTCCTTTTTCAAAGGAAACAAAATAAACAAATCATTTTCATTTATCACTTCAATTGCTATGCATAAACTATTAAAGTTTCGTTATTTTTTATCTTTTGTCATATTATTTTCTTGTGGTGAATCGTCACAAAAAAAAATCGAAGACAATTCTGAAATAGAAAATACTAATCAAATTGAAAATTCGAAGTTAGCTAACAATAAAACTATATTGTTCTTTGGAGATAGCTTAACTGCAGGTATGGGGATTGATTCAGAATACGCTTTTCCGGCTTTAATTCAAGCGAAAATAGACTCTTTGGGCCTTGATTATACCGTAATAAACTCAGGATTAAGTGGTGAAACGACTGCCAGTGGTAAAAATAGATTAAACTGGGTTCTAAATCAAAATGCTGATATTTTTATTCTTGAACTAGGAGCTAATGATGGCTTAAGAGGAATTCCACTAACAGAAACCAAGAAAAATTTGCAAATAATTATTGATGCTGTTCAACAAAAAAGTGCTGAAACAAAAATTATCCTTGCTGGTATGCAAATTCCTCCAAATATGGGACCTGATTATACTAAAGAATTTAAATCTATTTTTCCAGACTTAGCCAAAGAGAATAATTTAGACTTAATTCCGTTTCTACTTAATGGGGTGGCAGGTGAAAAAGAGTTAAATCAAGAAGATGGAATTCACCCAACTATAGAAGGTCATAAAATAGTTTCAGAAAACGCATGGGCTATATTAAAGGATTTTGTTAAATAAAAAACAATCTTAATATTGTTATTTACAGGAATTATGAACAATAATCAATTATTAAATTTTAAATTAAAATACACAAACTTAATCTCTAAATGAATCGTATTTTATCTAATAATTTTGCAGTTTAAAGATTTAGGTGATAATCGGAATATATAATATTTTATAAAATAACAAACAATAAATTTTTTAATTTAAATAACTCATAATCAATACTTTAATTAGGTTAATATAAAAATATATTTTATACATAAGACATATTTCTTGGTGTACCTATATCGAAAAATTATATTTTTTGTTGTTATATGAAAAATTCTTCGATAATTTTGATTAAAAATGTTTAAATACTATTTTAAAACAAAGACTATGAAAATTAACTTTATTACCAGAATTATGGCAATTGCATTGCTTGGTTTGCTAATAGCTATACCATTAGCATGTAGTAGTGACGATGGAGGTGGAGACACACCTAAGGAGGTTACCCCAGTTCCTGATCCAACAAATACAAATACAACTATTGTTTCTTCCTCTCCAGTTGTTGCTGATGGAACAGCCACTGCGTCGATAATGGTTACAATAGCAGATACTGATGGAACTAAAATGACTACTAGTGGAGGAACGGTTGCTTTAAGCAGTACTGGTTCAGCAATTATTTCTTCAGTTACCGACAATTCAGATGGAACTTATTCTGCAACTGTTACAAATACAACTGTAGAAACTGTAACAATCTCAGGTACTCTTGGAGGCACAGCTATTACAAATACAGCTGAAATTGAGTTCACAGAGCCACCTGCGGTAGATCCTACAAATGAAAACACTATAATTGATGCAACTGCAACAACAATAGTTGATGGTATTTCGACTTCAACTGTTACCGTTCAATTAGCTGATGTTAATGGTGATAAGTTTAATTCTAGTGGTGGTACTGTAACCTTAGTTGTAACGGGCTCAGCTGAAATTTCAGTAGTTACGGATAATGGAGACGGCACATATACTGCAACTGTAACTAATACTGTTGAACAAACAGTTACTGTATCGGGCACATTGGATGATGTTGCAATTACTAATACCACGGAAATAACATTTAATCCAGATGATTCTAATCCAGCTCAAGAAGCTACTCAATCAACAACACCTGTTGGTCCTTCTTTAATACGTATTAATTGTGGTGGTCCGGAAGTAACTTTTGGTGATATAACTTTCCTAGCAGACCAATATTTTAGTGATGGCACTATATCTTATAATAATGAGTTACTAACAGAAATTTCGGATACAGAAATGGATGAACTTTTCTTAACCGAAAGAATTCCAGAAAATGGACCAATGCAAAAAGGGCCAATGACATATAATATTCCTGTAACAAATGGATCATATACTGTAAAACTGTATTTTGCTGAGATATTTTGGGGAGTAGATAACCCTCGAGGGAATGCTGGTGGTAATGGCAGTAGAATCTTTAATGCCACTCTGGAAGACACTCCAGTATTTACTGGGTATGACTTATATAAAGATATTGGTGCTGCTAAACCCGATACGCGTATGTATGATGTTGAGGTTACAGATGGAGTACTAACTATTATGCTAGAAGCCACAGTAGATAAACCAAAAATTTCGGCTATTGAAGTTTTAGGAAATGGTACTGTAGGATCCTAAGTATTTATTTAGTATAAAACTATAAATAAGGCCTGTCAAACAATTTGACAGGCTTTATTGTTTTTAATAGTAAGTTCGTAATGATAATTCAGACCAACAAATAAAACAAATTCTATGCGCAATCATAATATATTCTTTTTAATGCTTTTTTTAAGCGTTAGTACAAGCTGTCAATCAATTACAAGTAAGAAAGATAAAACATCCGAAAACGAAAGTAATTTTCGATTAAAAAAGCTTAATCAACAAGACTTAAGTACTTATGAAACAGCATATTTTGCTAGTGGTTGTTTTTGGTGCGTAGAGGCAATCTTCGAGAGTGTAAAAGGTGTTAAAGAAGTGATTTCTGGATATTCTGGTGGCTCTGAAAAAAATCCTACATATGAGCAAGTTGGGGGTGGAATGACTTCTCACGCAGAGGCTGTAGAAGTATATTATGATCCAAAAGTAATTTCATTCACAGCATTGGTTCAAGTATTCTTTGGTTCACACGACCCTACTTCACTGAATAGACAAGGTCCAGATAGAGGAAGACAATACCGGTCTGTCGCATTTTATAAAAATAAGTCTGAAAAGAAAATTATAACTGATTTCATTTCATTACTAAAAAGTGAAAATGTATATGAAGGAGCACCCATAACTACAGAAGTAACTGCCTTTGAAAAATTTTACAGAGCTGAAGATTACCATCAGGATTACGAAAGAAATAATCCTAATAATTCTTATATCAGAAATGTATCCATACCTAGATTAAATCGGTTCAAGGAAAATTTTGGAGATTACTTAAAAGAAGATAGTCATTAATAGAGCTATTTTCAATTAAATTTATCACAAAGCGACTTCAATATGGTCGCTTTTTTATTTGTAAATTAGTTGCTTATCATATTTAAACTCAACTTAATATTATGACCACTAGAAGAAATTTTATCAAAAAGACATCTGCTGGAACTGCTGCCGTTACTTTAGGTAGTCTTATTTTTCCTAAAAATAGTTATGCCAATATACTTGGTGCAAACGATCATATTAACTGTGCAATAATTGGGGTTCGAAGTCGAGCAAAAGCTCATGTAATTGCCATAAATGCCGATCCTAATGCGAAAATTATTTATAGTTGTGATGTGGATAATGTCATACTAGAAGAACATAACAAATGGTGCAAAAAAAACATTGGTTACATTCCTAAAAACGAAAAAGATTTCAGAAAAGTTCTTGAAGATAAAGATGTGGATGCGGTTTTCATAGCAACACCTGAACATTGGCATGCTCCAATGGCAATTATGGCACTTCAAGCAGGAAAACATGTTTATGTAGAAAAACCTTGTAGCCACAACCCGCATGAAAATGAATTACTTGTTGCAGCACAAAAAAAGTATGGCAAAAAAGTACAAATGGGCAACCAACAACGTTCAGCCAAAACCTCTATTTCAGCAATTAAAGATATACGTAATGGATTAATTGGTAATGTTTATAAAGGTGAAGCTTATTATTCAAGCAATAGAGGGTCAATAGGAATTGGAAAGAAAATTGAAGTACCTAAGACTCTTGATTGGGAACTATGGCAAGGTCCGGCTCCAAGAAAAGATTATAAAGATAACATTCACCCTTATAACTGGCATTGGTTCCGTAATTGGGGTACTGGCGAAATGCATAACAATGGTACACACGAAGTGGATATTTGTAGATGGGCCCTTGGTGTTGACCTTCCTGAAAGTGTTACTTCCTTTGGAGGTAAATATACTTTTGATGACGATTGGGAATTTGTAGATAATCAACAAGTAACTTTTAAATTTGCAGATGATAAATTTATTACTTGGACAGGCCATAGTAGAGGGCTTATTAAACCTAAACAACCAGGAAGAGGTATTACTTTGTATGGAAGTAAAGGAACTATTATGTTAGACAGAAATTTCTACAAACATTTTGGATTAGATGGAGAGTTAATTAAAGAAGAAAAAGAAGGGGCAGCAAGTGCTACCACAAATACTCAAGGTATAGGTGGATTAGATGTAAATCACGTTGGTAACTTTTTTGCTGGTATTCGATCTGATGTTTCTTTACATGCTGAAATTAAAGATGCTAGTATCTCTACAATGTTATGTCATTTGGGTAATATGGCCCAAGATGCTGGTGAAACTTTAAAAATTGACTCCAATACAGGCAAAGTTTTGAATAATGATAAAGCAATGCAAAGCTGGAAGCGTGAATATGCTAATGGATGGGAACCCAAGCTTTAATATATGAAAAGAAGGCAATTTGTAATTAGAAGTGGATTCGCTGCTATAGCGCTTTCTGCTTCTAATTTGTCTTTAGCACAAGTTTTTCGAAAAGTATCAAACTCAAATATCAATATTGGAATTATTGGTACTGGTGAACGTGGCTCCGAATTAATTTCTTATATCAATCAAATTCCAAACTTTAAAATAATATCCTGTTGTGATATAATTTCTGCTAGATTAAAAGATGCAACAGATCTTATTAATAATGCAACAACTAATTATTGCGACTATCGTGAACTTCTAGCACAAGATAATATTGATGCTATTCTCATCGCGACGCCTTTCAATTCACATGCCAAAATAACAAATGATGCTCTAGATGCTGGCAAACATGTTTATTGTGAAAGTACTTTAGCCAAGGGATATTATGATATTTCAAATATATTAAACAGCACTAAAAATGCTAAAAACATAATTCAAGTAGGACACCAATTCAGAAGTTCTAAACTGTTCAATCAAGTTAGAGAATTGATAAAAAATGGAGCTTTGGGCGAGCTAAGTGCTTTTGAATGCAAATGGAATGTAAACCGTGATTGGGTAAAAAAAGATACTGACCAAAGATTAGAAAAGTTAATAAACTGGCGTATGTATTCCGAATTTTCGGGTGGTCTTACGGCAGAACTCTGCTCGCATCAACTAGATTTCATAAATTGGATTCTGGATAAAGATCCTAAAAAAGTCGAAGGGAAAGGCACTAATGATAATTCTCCAGATGATTATGACATTTTCGACAATATTAAACTGCATTACACATATCCAAATAACATCATAGCTAATTTTTCTTGTAAAACTAACTTTGAAACCGAGTCTTTTGAAATTAAAATTATTGGTAATAACGGAACTATAATACTTGATTTAGAAAATGCCTCACTAATTAAAAATGGTCATAAAACTATAATTGAAGTAGATTACGAAAACCCCAACGTACAAGCTCTTTTGAATTTTAAGGATAGTATTTATTATGGAAACATTCCATTATCAAATATTGTATCAGGAGCTAGAACAGCAATTGCTGTGCAAATGGGTATTGATGCATTAAAAACTGAGAAAACTACATACTGGCCGTCAAAACTTGGAGTATAATTTATTCTTAGTACAAAATCACTTCACTAAAAATGGACTTAATACCAATAGATTTTTTATTATTTTTATTTAAATGGTAACTATTATAAAATACTACACCATCGATCTCAGATTTATTTAAGTGCATACTCTCTGGCGTGTTAATTTTAGAATCTACACTTTCAATAATTATAGTATTAGCTGAATTTGGCAATTCTAAATTAAGTTCTGCGTTTTTTAAACTCACATCTATTTTGGAAAAATTTTCTGCAATTGAATTTATATGGAGGGGACCAAAACTATTTTCCGCAACTAAGTTATTTATTAGTTTAGTAATCTTAATTTCAGATGAATTTGATTTTAAAATTAAATTTTGAACTTCATTCAATTCAACATTATCAGAATAATTAGCCCTTAGTAGTCCAAAGTTCCAATTTAAAACACTTACAGGTGTGTAAGAGGCATTAATTATAGTTTCATCACCATTAATAGTGGTAGCAACTAGATTGGCATGTGATAGCGTTGCATTTATATTTATTGTGTTTTCAGCAAGTGTTACTTCACCATGTTTTACATTCATCTTTAGTTTTACAGATTTTGGCATTTTAACCCTTATAGTTTTCTTTACTTTAATATTGCCTTCTCCCCCATTCGGGTTATAGTAAAAAATACTTGAATTGCCAGACCTAATACTATCGTTATGTTTTAGTACAAAACGTATTGAATCTCGGTGTTTCCGAATTTCTGCTCTCTGCCTTAAATGCTCACCTCTACGCTCTTGAAATTCTTGTTGTCGCTCTGCTTGCTCTACTGTTCTTTCTACCATTCGCTCTGCCCACTCCTCCATTCGTTGTTCACGTTCTTTGTTTCGTTCTTCAAATCTTATAGCCCGTTCTTCCATTCGTTTTCCCCATTCCTCAATATTCTTCTCATATTCTTTATCAAAACCATTTGAAAATTCCTTTTGCCATTGTTTCATATAAGCTTCACCTTCGTTCTTATAAGCATTATAATCAAATTTTCGAAAATGAACATTTGGTAGTGGTGGCATTTCTACTAACTCAATTAACTCACCATTTTTAGACCTATTAAAATCTTTGGGATCTTGATATTCGTAATTAAAAAATGAAGATGTAAATGCTTTATTTAATCTATTTCTGCTCGTACTTGAAACTTTAATACTTGTGCTATTACCTAGAATCTCTATAGGATTATTCTCAAAAAGGCTTTCAGCATCTTCTTTTGAAACATCAGTCAATTCTATCGTGGCCTCTATCAAAACTTCATTTTTATTCCAAGTTTTAAATTCAATGTCTGTATGACTCGTATTTATTTCTAATATAGTTTCTTCACTAACGTTAAATCTTTCCTCAAATGTCTTACTTTGGTTTTGTGCAGCTATACTACAGCTAATTAATCCTAAAAGGAAAGCTAACTTTTTATATAATTTGATCTTGTTCATTTTTTGATGATTTTAATTCGCTTAATTTCATTTTTAACTTTTGTAGTAATTTTAATCGCAATTGTAAATTTTTTATTAATGCGTTAATAGTTTGGTCGTTGGGGCCTAATTCATTCAATTCAATATTCAATCGTTCATACTCTTCGTCTAGTACGGCCAATTGCTCTAAATAACTATCAACCAAGCTCTTATTCATATTATTAAGCTCTAGTTTAGAAAGCTCAAAATTGATAGTTGATACATAATAATCTTCAACCTTCTTAAGATTAGGAGATAAATCACCCAACGAAAATATTTTATTACTCTTTTTTAGATTGGCTTTTTCATTCACTGAATTCTCAGGCAATATCTCATTAGTTTTACTGAAATAGAAAATTGAAAAACTTATAAGAATTATGATTACAGAAGCTACTTTCCAGATTTCAAAATTTAACTTTTTTGGTTGGGGGAATTCTTTTTCTAAGCGTTCTATGAAGCGTTCCGTATGACCATCAGGAATCAAATTCTCACACTTAGTCTTATCCTTTTCAAATATTTCTCTTAAATCTTTTGACATCCATTTAATTTTTTAATAATGCTCTTAAATACCCTTTCCCCCGTAGTAAACGAGTTCTACAAGCAGATTCAGATAAATTCAAAATTTCAGAAATTTCTGAATGATCATAACCTTCAACTAAAAAAAGTCGAACCACATACTTATACTTTTCTGGTAGTTTGTCCATTTTTAATTTCACTTCTTGTACAGTTATTGAATCTGCTATTGACCAATCGTCATTTTCTATAATTTTCAAATGCGATTCGTTCATTTCTACGCGTTCTAATTTCCTATGTTTAAGAAAATCTAGACTTCTATTAATTACTATTCTTTTAAGCCAAGCACCAAAAGTTACTTCTCCGCTATACTGTTCAATTCTTTGAAATGCTTTTATGAAAGACTCTTGAACAACATCTTCTGCATCATCACAATTTTTTAAAAATCCAAAGGCGATATAATACATAGCATCGCAATATTGCTTGTAGAGCTTTAATTGGGCCTTCCGGTCGTTGGCTTTACACCTTTCTACCAAATCAATTTGGAACATTTAGAAACTTTCGAGTGTTGATTATTGTTATTGTTTTATTAAAGACGACCAAAAAATTAAGTTGTTGCAAAAAACAATTATTTTTATGAAGCTTAAATTAATTGAGATTGAAACAAGTTACAATTAGCACCCCATTTATTACTCTTATAGTTATTGATTATGGAGCGCGAATTCAAAAATTATTAGTAAAGGATAAATTTGGAAAATCAACAAATGTGGTGGTTGGTTTTGACAATGCAACTATGTATCTAAATGACACTTCATGTCTTGGCGCATCGATTGGAAGATATGCTGGCAGAATATCAAATGGCAGCTTTGAACTAGATCGTGAAACTTTTAATCTTGACGAAAATTCAGGGGTACACCTCCATGGGGGCAAAGAAGGATTTCATAAGAAGTATTGGAAATTTGAATCTGTAGATTATGGAAAAGAGCCCCAAGTAACATTATCTTATTTCAGCAAACATTTAGAAGAAGGGTATCCTGGAAATTTAAAAACCTTTGTTACATATAAACTTAAGAATAATGCTCTTTATATAAATTATCAGGCTGAAACGGACCGAACCACGGTTGTTAACCTTACAAATCATTCTTATTTTAAGCTAGATAATTCAAATAGTATTTCTGATTACCTTCTTCAATTAAATTGTCCAGATTATTTAGAAACTTATGAAAATTTACTGCCCACCGGTAAATTGCTTCCAGTTAGGGGAACTTCTAATAATTTTTTAGAATCAAAGTCTATAGCAAATAAAAGATTAGATACTACTTTTGCAGTAGGTCTTAATGATGAAGTAATTGCGAAATTAGCATCGAAAAAATCAGGAATTAGTATGGAGGTTACTACCAATCAACGTGGTGTTGTAGTCTATACACCTTTGCACTTTCCGGGTATTTGTTTTGAAACACAAAACTTTCCTGATGCGCCCAACCTTAAAAATTTCCCCAGCAGTATTCTAAAACCGGATCAAAAATATTCAAATCAAAGTAAGTTCGAATTTGATTTAATCTAATAAAAAACCCTGCATTATATTAGCAGGGCTTTGTTCTTATTTGCATAAATTACAATTTTACTCATCGAGTAACAAGTTTAATTTTACCGTTATATTATCTCTAGTTGCTTTGCTGTAAGGGCAAATTTCATGCGCTGCATTAACTAAGTCTTCACCTTTGTCTTTATCTACCGTAGGCAAATAAGCATCTAATTCTGCTCCTAGAAAAAAACCTTCTTCCTCTTTATTGAAAGAAATGGTAGCTGTTACACTAAAATCTCCTAAATCTGTAACACCATGACTCGGTGCTATAGCCTGAATGGCACCAGCAAAACATGTTGCGTAAGCAGCAGCAAATAATTCTTCCGGATTTGTTTTATCAGCACCTGAGACTCCATTACTATCCGGCATTTCTATATCAAAATCTAAAGTGCCATCTTCAGATGTTACATGACCAGATCTTCCACCTTTATTCGTTGCCCTTGTTTTAAAAATCGTTTTCATATACTTTCAATTATTGTTTACGGTATAATACTACAATCATTAGTGATTATCGAAAAATGAATATTAAAATTATGTGAAATCTTGAGAAATTAAAAATAAATGTCCTTTATTAAAATGGTTTAGTAATTTTATAAAAAAGAAAATATGAAAATTTTTAAATGGTTTGCAATATTCGGGGTATTGGCACTATTAATAGTATTTGTTGGAATTCCTTTTATGCAAAAACAAACTAAAAAACACAGTCCAGAAAAAATTAGTACTTATACCCAAAATGGTTTAGACTTAACAGTACATTATTCAAGCCCATCTAAAAAAGGAAGAGAAATCTTCGGAAAATTAGTACCATATAATCTCGTATGGAGAACGGGTGCAAATGAACCGACAACTTTTACAACAAAAACAGATATAAAAATTATAGACAAAAAACTAAAGGCAGGTACTTATTCTTTATGGACCATACCGAACAAAGATTCGTGGAAAGTAATGTTCAATGAAGAAATACCTGACTGGGGAGTTAGCGTTTTAAGTGGAGGTAAAGAAACAACACGCGACGCCGAAGCCGATTTTATTAATGTAGAGATACCTGTAAAAAAGTTATCAGAATCCGTAGAAAATTTTACAATAGATTTTAAGAATAACAATCAACTAAGCTTAAATTTATCGTGGGATGAAACCGAAATTATTGTGCCAATAAACCACTAATTTTGAGTGAGAAAAACAATAAAAGTACTTCTAGAATTTCAGAAATTAAAGCCAAACGAAAGCTTGAAATTTCTGTAGATGATATTATTAATGGTATAAAATCTAATGATAAAACTTCTATAGGAAAAGCTATAACACTTGTAGAAAGTAATAATATCAATCATCAAAATGCTGCGCAAGAATTAATAGAAAGGTGTCTATCAATTAATACATCAAGTATTCGAATAGGCATAACGGGGGTACCTGGTGTTGGTAAAAGTACTTTTATAGAAACGCTAGGCACAAACCTCATAGCTTTAAAAAAGAAAGTTGCAGTGTTAGCAATTGACCCGACTAGTATCAAGAACAAGGGAAGCATTTTAGGTGACAAAACCAGAATGCAACAATTATCTAGAAATAACAATGCATTTATAAGACCATCACCGGCTGGTGAATCTCTTGGTGGTGTTGCGCGAAAAACTAGGGAAGCCATTATTATTTGTGAGGCCGCCGGTTTTGACGTTGTTTTAATAGAAACAGTTGGTGTTGGGCAAAGTGAAGTTGCTGTTCATGGTATGGTCGATTTTTTTCTAGTTCTGAAATTAAGTGGAGCCGGAGATGAATTACAGGGTATTAAAAGAGGCATATTAGAATTAGCTGATGCCGTAGTTATAAACAAGGCTGATGGAGCGCAAATTAGCGCGGCTAATTTGGCAGTAAAAGAGTTTACAAGGGCATTACATTTATATCCACCTAAAGAAAATGGTTGGAAAACAAAAGTTTTAAGCTGTTCGGCTTTTATGAATATTGGTGTAGACGAGATTTGGAATATGATTGATACTTATATCAAGGGAAATACTGCCTCTGGGTATCTAACTAAAAAAAGAAATCAACAAAACAAATATTGGCTTATACAAACAATTGAAAATCGCTTGTTGGAAAATTTCTATGAAAATAAAAAGGTCAAAAAGGAACTTGAAAAACAGTTAAAAATAGTTTCCATGGGCCAAACCTCTCCTTTTAAAGCTGCCGAAAAACTTTTAAAATTGGCAAAAAAAACTTAAAACTTTTAAAACCAAAACTTTATGTGATCTCATTTTATGGTTGTTTTTTAGCGTTTAATTTTGCGAAGAATAATCGCAATAATTTGGCGTACATCCAGCCAAATAAAACACCAATAAATATTCCGGTAAACACATCTAAAGGAAAATGCACTCCAATATAAATTCTACTATAGGCCACTAAGCCCGCCCAAATTATCAATAAAGATACAATCGTAACTTTGTTCGTACTTAATATAAAACTAAAGAATGTTGCCACCGCAAAAGAGTTTGCTGCATGAGCTGAAAAATAACCAAATTGCCCTCTATGAACACAAGAATCTAAAACTTGACGCATAGACAAATTCACGTCAGAATCAAAACAAGGTCTAAGTCGTTTAATCCCGTATTTAAATAAATTTGCTAGTTGATCCACACATAAAATCATAAAAGCTACAGCCAATAAAACAAATAAAGTTTTTCTAATTCCGTATTGCTTATATGTCAATACTAATAAAACAAGATAAAGTGGAATAGAATGCAATTTATTAGTGACGAAAACCCAAAATTCATCCCAATTAGAATTGCCTAGGCTATTCAGAAAAAGAAATAACTCTTTATCAAGCTGAAGAATGGTTTCCATATCACTAGTTAATCCTCGTACCGAGCTATTTCCCTATCGTAAAATGCTGTTGCACCATCTATTAAGGATTGCATCTCCTCCTTTAAATCATTTTCGTCTTCTTTAGAAAACTCTTCAAACCATTCTACCTCATCATTCTCTAGATTTATAATAAATCGAGGGTATTCTGTATGAATAATATAAATTGAATTTGGGTGATCTGTATTATCTCCTAAAATATATTTTGGTAAATCCATTAATCATATTTTTTTCTCACAGCAATTGCATTTAATAATGCAAATATTACTATTTTGAAATTAACTTCTTGGTTAAATAATTAAATCTAATATACAACATAATGGCAGATGCAGTAAGGCCAGACAAAAGACCAATCCATATACCAACACTTTTTAACTCTGTATGCAAGCCTAAAAAATAACACAGTGGAAAACCTATTACCCAATATGCAAACAATGTAATCCAAGTTGGTATTTTAACATCCTGCATACCACGTAATGCCCCCAATACAACAACCTGAATGCCGTCTGATATTTGAAAAAATGCAGCAACAATCAACAATTGAGCGGTTAAAGCAATTACTTCTGTGTTATCGGCTAAGTTTTCCAAATCTTTAACATCCAAATATAATGTTGGAAACCAACTCTTGCCTATTAAAAATAAAATGGCAAATACAACTTCGAGAATTAAGGTTAAAATAAAGATAGAAAAAGCAATTCTTCGTAATTCTTTAAAATTACCAAGACCTTTTTGATTTCCTACCCGAATCATAGCTGCAACGCTTAAGCCCATACCCACCATAAAGGTCATACTTGCTAAGTTTAATGCTATTTGATTAGCTGCTTGTGGATTTTTACCTAATACTCCGCTTAACCATATTGCAGCCGTAAAAATTACAACTTCAAAAAACATTTGTAATGCCGACGGAAACCCAAGATTTATTATTTTACGTATTACATTCTTTTCAATTTTTTTAAAATTAAAACCGGTAACATACGCTTCAAACTTCTTTTTACTTTTAAGTAACAACCAAATAAAAAGAACCATTATTATCCTTGAAACTAATGTTCCGATTGCAGCACCAACAATTCCCATTTTAGGAAATCCAAAGTTTCCAAAAATCAGCAAATAATTTAATGCTATGTTTACAACATTTGCAATAATCGTAGCATACATTGGGTATTTTGTTTGCGACAAACCTTCTGAAAATTGTTTAAAGGCCTGAAAAATAACCAGAGGCACTAAAGACAACGCAACTAAATCTAAATAAGGCATCGCAAGTTCAACTACCTCTATAGGCTGATTCATACTATATAAAAATGGCTTACAGAGCATAATTGCAGCAAATAGAGATAACCCTATTAAGGTGCATAATATGAGACCATGTTTAAATGCGCTTTTTGCATCACCTTTTTTACCTGCACTATCTGCTTCTGCTACCAAAGGTGTTATGGCCGTTGAAAATCCAATACCTAATGACATGCCAATAAATACGAAACTATTACCTAATGATACTGCAGCTAGTTCTGCAGTACCTAATTGTCCTACCATTACATTGTCTGCAAATTGCACTAATGTATGTCCAATCAAACCCAAAATAACAGGTGAAGCGAGTTTTAGGTTGTATCCAAATTCTTTAAAGTATTGTTGCAAGAAAATTAATTTAGAAAAGCAAAGTTAATTGATATGAATCGCATAAAAGCATTGTTTTGAAAAGTAGTTTTTTATATATAAGTAAGGTTTTTCTTACTTTTTATGTTATTTTTACACCTCTTAAAGTTGTTATATATTTACCGAATAAATTCATTTATGTTAAAATAAATCTAAGGTTGTTCATTAGAATTTTAGTAATCGTCCTTTTTTTTAATCAAATAAACTGCTTTTGAAATATTCTTCACGCCTAAGGTACATTATATTTATTGTCACCACTATTATTTTAATTTTCACTGACCAATATCTCCTAGAAATGCGATTAGAGGATCAAAAATTGGATGCAGAATTAATTAATTTATCTGGGCGACAACGTATGTATAGCCAGAAAATAGCTAACCAACTTCTTTTTGTAGCACTAGAAACTGACAAGAACGTTTATAACACTTCAAGTTTAAAAGCACTTACAGATGAATGGAAATCCGAACATCGAAAATTGTATCTAAATAATTTAGAATTACATCAAAGTAAATTACTGGATTCACTTTTTCTAATTAGTTCTAATCAATTAGAAAACATGTCTGAAGCGAGTCTACTTTTTCAACAAAATCAAAGCGATAGTATTTTACAATTCTCAATAAAAACTATTGCTAAATTAAAAACGCCTTTTTTATTGAATATGGAAGCGATTGTTGCCGAATATCAAAGGCTTGCAGAACAAAAGTTATTAAAAACCAAGAATGTACTTTTTTGGTTCTCTTGGTTTTCTATAATTGTTTTAATCGCCGAATTCTCAATTATAATTATTCCATTTTTAAACAAATTACAAATTAAGAATGTAGAGTTAGAAAAAGCCAATATTCAATTAGAGTCATTTGCAGATATCACCTCGCATAATTTAAGAGCACCAGTTAGTAACTTAAACTCTTTACTACATATTTATAATTCATCAAATAGCACACAAGACAGAGAAACTATCTTTTTAAAAATTGAAACTGTAATACACAACCTAACCAATACACTTGGTAACCTACTGGAATTTTTAAAAATTAAAAATAACAATGATGTAAAAATAGAATCGATAAAACTTAATGAAGTTTTAGACCATACTAAAGAACTTTTGACAGACCCAATTTTTAAGTCTTCAGCAGTTATAAAGGCGGATTTTAGCACTGCTTCAGTTGTAAAATTTAATCGTCAATATTTAGATAGTATTTTTTTTAATATTATAGGAAATTCAATAAAATATAAAGCCAATGATAGAATTCCTCAAATTTTAATTAAGTCTGAACCAATGAAAAAGAAAACGAAAATTACTTTTAAGGATAACGGACTTGGTATAGATTTAAAAAGACACGGATCTAAACTTTTCGGGCTTAATAAAACTTTCCATAGACACCCTGAAGCCAATGGGATAGGACTTTACATGACCAAAATAAAGGTCGAATCTCTGGGAGGTACTATTTATGCTGAAAGTGAAGTTGATAAAGGTTCTACATTTACAATTATAATATAAATACATAAAGATGAATAGGCCACTAAATATTTGTTTGATAGATGATGACGATATTCATCTATACACCTTAAAAAGAGCACTAAATGAAATAGAGTTACCTAAAATAGTTACTACATTTTCAGATGGTGAAGAAGCTATAAACTACATCCAAGATAATATTGATAATAACGACTCTTTACCAGATATAATATTATTAGATATTAATATGCCTATTATGGATGGGTTTGATTTTATTGAAACTTATCTGAAATTACATATTGATAAGAAAATATCCATCTACATGTTATCTTCTTCAGTTAATCCGAATGATATTAAACGCGCAAAAGAAATATCTATAATTTCAGACTACATTATTAAGCCGATAAAAGATGAAACTCTAGAGCAAATACTACATTCTAAACACTAATAAATAGTATAATTTTTAGTCATTCTTTTTAGATGCTTCCCAAAATACATTCATTTCATCCAAGCTCATTTCACCTAAAGTTTTGTCTAACTCCTTTGCTTTTGTTTCTAAAAACTGAAATCGTTTAATAAATTTTTTATTGGTTCGTTCTAATGCATTCTCTGGATTTATTTTTAAAAAACGAGCATAATTAACCATAGAAAACATAACATCTCCAAATTCAGCTTCCATTTTATCCGTATTATTAGAGTTTACTTCGTTCGTAAACTCTTTTAACTCTTCTTCTAATTTTTCAAATACCTGTTCCGGTTTTTCCCAGTCAAATCCAACTCCAGCAACCTTATCTTGTACCCTATTAGCTTTTACCAATGCCGGCAAACCATTGGGCACCCCTTCTAACACACTTTTTTTTCCCTCTTTT
This sequence comes from Flavobacteriaceae bacterium EG-1, assembly GCF_009649685.1. Taxonomy (GTDB): domain Bacteria; phylum Bacteroidota; class Bacteroidia; order Flavobacteriales; family Flavobacteriaceae; genus Aurantibacter_A. Next base: position 22,436 of record NZ_WJPK01000001.1, on the reverse strand, counting down.
AATTTTAATTGTTCCCAATTTCGCTTAACATCTTCCTCATTTGTAACATTAACATCACCATAAATATGAGGGTGTCTATTTATTAATTTTTCACAAATATCATTTGCAACATCTGCAATGTCAAAATCATTAGTTTCCGATCCAATTTTAGCATAAAAAACAATGTGTAATAAAATATCTCCTAGTTCTTTTTTAACCTCAACTAAGTCTTCATTTAAAATAGCATCACCTAATTCATAAGTTTCTTCTATTGTTAAATGTCGTAAACTTTGCATGGTTTGTTTTTTATCCCATGGGCATTGATTTCGTAACTCATCCATTATTGTAAGTAAACGATCAAAGGCCGCCAGTTGTTCTTTTCTATTGTTCATTAGAAGATGTTTTCACAAAAGTACAAATACAGACACATACAGTGTGTTTAATATTTATTACTTTAGAGGTCACTCTAAAATAAATATCTATTCTGTTGAATAGACCAAACAAACCATAATCAACCAATGATTTCAAAATTATCAACAGTATTTTTTGGATTTTTCTTTATTACGTTAACTATTTCATCTCAAGATTTAGCGCAAAAAGCAAACCTCTTTATAGCATCACTTAACGACGACTTAAAAACCAAGGCCATTTTTTCTTTAGATGATGATGAACGCTATAACATGAAGTACATTCCTATTTCAAGAAAAGGACCTCGTTTTCATGATTTTAATGAAAAACAAAAAGCAGCTGCTATCGATTTACTTAAATCTTCGCTTAGTGAAGAGGGGTATAGAAAATCGAAAGATATCATGTCTTTAGAAAAAGTTCTTCGTGTTATAGAAGATGATGATAATGACTTAATGCCCGATGGTAAACCTCGTAGAGATCCTTTAAATTATCATTTCTTAATTTTTGGCGACCCAGCCTCTGGAAACCCATGGGGATGGAAGTTTGAAGGACACCACCTATCCTTAAATTTCACTTCTTTGGAAGGTAAAATCACCTCAGCAACTCCAATATTCTTTGGAACAAACCCTGGACTTATTAAAATAACGGGGCACAAAGAAAAAGAAGTACTAAAAAAAGAAACTTCTTTAAGCTTTAAATTGGTTAACTCACTCTCATCCGCACAACTAAAAAAAGCAAAATTCGCCGATATTGCTCCCGAAGAAATAATTACTACAACAATTCGGAAGGTTGAAAATTTTGAGCAAAAGGGCATTTTTTACAATGAATTTACGGCTACTCAAAAAGATATTTTTAATGAATTACTCAATTTATATATGAATAATTATGAAAAGAATTTTTCGGCTGAATATCGAGAGAAAATTAAAAAGGCCGGAATTGAGAACCTTTCTTTTTCTTGGGCAGGAAGTTTAAAGCCAGGCACTCCTAATTATTGGTGCATACAAGGTCCTGTTTTAATAATTGAATATGACAATACACAAACAGACTCTAATCATGTACATACGGTGGTGCGAGACCCAACAAACGATTATGGAGAAGACACTTTAAAGAAACATTACGAGAATGGTCACCATAAACAATAGATTTAAAAAATTATGAAGTATAGAAGGTTCGGAAGAACAAATTGGCAGGTAAGTGAAATTGGGTACGGAATGTGGGGCATGGCCGGATGGACAGAATCTGACGATGTACAATCTGCAAAATCTCTTGATTTAGCTGTTGAAAATGGTGTCAACTTTTTCGATACTGCTTGGGGATATGGCGAAGGTCACAGTGAAAAATTACTCGGTCAATTGGTAAAAAGACATCCAAATAAAAAAATATATACAGCAAGTAAAATTCCACCAAAAAACTTTCAATGGCCTGCAAAACCAGAGTATTCTTTAAATGACTCCTACCCTATTTCGCACATTCATGAATACACAGAAAAAACGCTCAAAAATTTAAATCTTGAGCAAATTGATTTAATGCAATTTCACACTTGGGATGATGGATGGAGTGATAGAGAAGAATGGCAAAGAGCTATTGAAGACTTAAAAACTTCTGGGAAAATTGCAGCTATGGGTATTAGTGTAAATAGATGGGAACCTACCAATGGAATTAAAGCTTTAAAAACAGGGTTTGTTGATGCCGTTCAAGTTATATACAACATTTTTGATCAAGCACCGGAAGATGAATTATTTCCACTATGCGAAAAAATGGATTTAGCAACTATAGCTCGTGTTCCATTTGATGAAGGTACATTAACAGGAAATATCACCAAAGATAGTACGTGGCCCGAAGGAGACTGGAGAGGTACTTACTTCGTCCCCGAAAATTTGATTCCTAGTGTTGAACATGCCGACAATCTTAGACCATTAATCCCTGATAATATGACTATGGCCGAAATGGCACTACGATTTATAATCATGAACAAAAATGTTGGCACCATTATCCCGGGCATGCGTAAAGAGAAAAATGTTTTAGCGAATACGGCAACTAGCGATGGGAAAGGCTTAAATGAGAATTTATATAACAAATTAAAATCACACCGTTGGGATCGTACTCCAACTTCGTGGTCACAATAATATTAAATAATGTATACAACTCGTAGAAACTTTATAAAACAAGCTGGTTTAGCATCAGCTAGTGCATTAATACTACCTTCATGTGGTCTTACATCAGATGTAAAACAAAAGTTCGGTGTTCAATTATACTCTTTTAGAGATGCAATGGCAAAAGACGCGTTAGCCACCTTAAAACAAATTGCTGCCATTGGAATTAAAGAAATAGAATCTGCTCGTAGCTCTAAAGGACATTATTATGGACTTTCTCCTTCCGATATGAAAAATGCTTGTGAAGATTTAGGTATGAGCTTAAAGAGTGGTCATGTTGCTTTAGACAATAATTTTCAAAAAACCATGGATGAAGCAGTAGTTTCAGAACAACCTTATTTAATTTGTTCTTCCTTACCTAGTAAAGGCCAAACCATAGACAATTATAAAAAAGTCGCGGACGCATTCAATAAAGCAGGTGAAGAATGTAAAAAATTGGGGCTAAAATTTGGTTATCATAACCATGATTACGAATTTGAATCTGACAAAGGCCAAGTACTTTATGATGTGTTAATGGATAATACAGACCCAGATTTAGTGCATATGGAATTAGATTTAGGTTGGGTAATCGTTGCAAATAAAGACCCCTTAGATTACTTTAAAAAATACCCAGGTCGATTTCCACTTTGGCATTTAAAAGACATGAATATGGTAAAAAAAGAAAGTACTGAATTTGGTAAAGGAGGCTTAGATATTAAAAAGATGCTTCAAAATAAGAAAGCCTCTGGCGTAAAACATATTTTTATCGAACAAGAAGAGTATGCAAGTACTCCCTTAGAAAGCATGATAGAGAATATGACCTATTTGGCTAATTTATAAAAACAAATAATGAAAAAACTAATTCTTTTTACCGTAATGGCTACTTTTTTTATCAGCTGTAAAGCTCAAAATATTATTTCTGATGGAGCAGAACTAGTATTGGTTTCAGAAGAATTTAGTTTTACAGAAGGGCCCGCAGTTAGCAAAAACGGAGATATTTATTTTACGGATCAACCCAATGACCGTATTGTAAAATGGAATGCTGCCGATAACTCCGTTTCAGATTGGATGAAACCATCTGGACGTTCTAATGGGCTTTATTTTGATGCTGATGAAAATTTAATTTCATGTGCCGACAACAAAAATGAATTATGGAAAATAGATAAAGCTAAAAATGTAACTGTATTGGTTGATAATTTTAATGAAAAAAAACTCGGTGGTCCAAATGATTTATGGATAGATTCCAAAGGAGGTATCTATTTTACTGATCCCTTTTATAAAAGACCATGGTGGGATTATTCTGAACCTGAAATAAATGAGCGTAGAGTTTATTATGTAACTCCTAATGAATCCGATGTAATAATTGTTGCAGAAGATTTTGTGATGCCCAATGGAATTATTGGTTCTGCTGATGGTAAAACCTTATATATTGCAGATATTGGAGATAAAAAAACATATTCCTATTCCATAAATGATGATGGTAGTTTAAGCGATAAAGAATTATTTGTCAACTTAGGATCGGATGGAATGACCATAGATAATTTAGGAAATGTTTATTTAACCGGCGATGGAGTAACAGTATTTAACAAAAAAGGACAACAAATAAAACAAATTGATGTACCAGAAAAATGGACTGCGAATGTAACCTTTGGAGGATTAAATAGAAATATTTTATTTATTACTGCGATGGATTCTGTTTACACTTTAGAAATGACAGTAAACGGAATAAATTAATATGAAATGGTAATTCAGATTAAAATATAACTATAAAATGTCCTAATAAGTAGACAGAGCTCGTCTTATATATGATTAACAATTTATTAAACAAAATGAATCATGAATTGGAAAAATTTATTTGACGAAAAAGAAACACAAGAGACTATTGAACGCATTAATAATTTAACACCTGAGACCAAAAGTTTATGGGGAAAAATGAGTGTTGCTCAAATGTTGGCACATTGTAATGTCGCCTATGAAATTGTGTATACCAATAAACACCCGAAACCTAATGCATTTGCTCGTTTATTAGTTAAGATTTTTGTTAAGAGTATTGTTGTTGGCAACAAACCCTATAAGAAAAACTCACCAACGTCTCCCATTTTTAAAATGACTACCGAAAAAGATTTTGAAATAGAGAAAAAACGCCTTATTGACCATCTAATCAAAACAAAAGATTTAGGTCCAAATCATTTTAATGGACTTGAAAATCCTGCTTTTGGAAAATTATCCCATGAACAATGGAATACTTTATTCTCCAAACACCTAGAGCATCATTTAACACAATTTGGTGTCTAGTGCTAACATATTAGAAAGAATAAAAAACCGCCCACTAGAAAAGTAGACGGTTTTTTTATTTTGAATAATCTGAAAAAATTATCCTAATTCTTCTTTCAATAAATAGTAAAATGCTGGGCGACTTTTCATCCGAATTCCAGACATTTTATCAGCTACACTTTTAATTGCACCCATAGCTTTGTCCTTATCCGTCACACCAAGTTTTTTCTCAACAAAATTTCTACGAACTGTTTCAAGTTCAGATTCATCTGTACCGGAAACTAATGTAGCGTCTTTATTATTTACCATCGACTTTAGACTATTTACATAGCCATCTAATGTATCATTATCGATTGAAGAAACACCACATTCTGTTAATTGACTCACAGCCGTCGCCTTTAATTTTGCTAATTTTTCACTTAATTCACTCATTGTTTTGGATTTTTAAATGTTAATTGAGTTCTTAAATATGAAAGTACTTACAAGACCTTCCATATTACTCCCTAAATTATACATTTATTCAATAATAAACACTTCAATATCCTAATAATTTTAGAGTAACCCTTGTATTTTTCAACGATTTAACAAAAATATGGGTATCTTGACTTTACCAAAAATCTAGTTTATAATTTACACTATTAAATTACAATTAAAATACCTTAAAACCTTCAAACAAATTAAACCTCTAACTTAAACTAAACCAACTACAATTATGACTTCTTATCTTTTTGAATTTATTGGCACCTCTTTATTAATTTTATTGGGCAATGGTATTGTTGCTAATGCCAATTTAAAAAACACCTTTGGCAATAGTGCTGGTTGGGTAGGAATTACTATTGGTTGGGCCATGGCTGTGTTTGTAGGTGTTTTTGTAGCGGCAGATGTAAGTGGCGCACATTTAAACCCCGCTGTAACAATTGCACTTGCTACTGCTGGCAAATTCGCTTGGAGTTTAACTCCTGGGTATATTATTGCACAAATATTAGGTGCAATGACTGGTACTACTTTAGTATGGTTGAGCTACAAAAAACAATATGAAACTAGTGAAGACCAAGGTGCAATATTAAGTACATTCGCCACTACCCCCGCAATTAAAAATACAATTTGGAATTTCTTAAGTGAATTCATCGCAACCTTTGCTTTTATACTAGCTATCTTTTATATCGCAGGTGGTAGTTTAGGGGAAGAAAATATTAAACTGGGTTCTTTAGATGCTCTCCCTGTAGCCTTATTAGTTTTAGCAATTGGTATGAGTCTTGGTGGAACTACTGGTTATGCAATAAACCCAGCACGTGATTTAGGACCACGAATTATGCACGCCATCTTACCAATTACTAATAAAGGTAAAAGTGCATGGTGGTACGCATGGGTGCCTGTTGTAGCTCCAATATGTGGTGGCATGTTAGCTGCTATTGTATTCATGGCTATTGGTATTTAGAAATGGATATGAGACCATGCAAATTACGCTTGTAAGTTTTACGAAAACATTTACCTTTAAATTTTAAACCACAAATAAATATTGATGAAAAAATTAGTTGTTCTATTTCTTCTTACAGGATTTTTAACGAATGCCCAAGACCCTAATCGCTTTGCTGAACAAGTAAGTGCAATTCAACAAAAATATGATACCTTATTAGATTCGAATAAAGAAACTATTGTATTTACGGGTAGTTCAAGTATTAGAATGTGGAAAGATGTTCAAAGCAGGTTCCCAGATAATCAAATAGTTAATTCTGGATTTGGAGGTTCTCAAGCTAGCGATTTACTTGCTCATTTGGACAGATTGGTTTTAAATTTTAAACCTAAAAAAGTATTTATTTATGAAGGTGATAATGATATATCAGCGAATAAGAAGTCTAAAGAAATAATAAAAACTACACGCCAAATTATTGATAAAATTAGAAGTAAAAATGCCGCTACTGAAGTGATTTTAATTGCAGCCAAACCCAGTATATCACGATGGAATTTAAAGAGACGTTACAAAAAACTAAATCGAAAATTTAAGTCACTTAGCAAAAAAGACCCCTTAACGAGTTTTGCCGATGTTTGGAAACCAATGATTTATAAAAACAATGTAATGCAAGATATGTTTATAGAAGATGGTTTGCATATGAATACAAAAGGATATGATATATGGTACAATGTCATAAAAAACTATATACCTTAGCACCCAACAACATAAACTACATTTTTTATGAAAATAATATTTACTAGAATCGCTTTAACTTTTTTATTTCTACTTACTGTAGTTTCTTGTACCAAAGAAAAGAAAAAGCGAATTTTAAATTTTCCACCAACTAATTTAGTAACCGAAAATTTAATTCCGAAACCCTTGAAAATAATTCCCACTAATGGGGGCTTTGCTTTAGACCAGTTTACTGCTATTTATACAACTAAGAATGCTGCTGGTTATGAAGAAGTAGCCGAATTTTTAGCAAAAAAAATAAAAGCAAAAACTGATATTGATATTCAAGTCAATGTAGATGAAATACCAGGTAGAGAAGGTGTTATTTATATTAATCAAAGTGATAGTCTTGAATTGAATACACCAGAAGCTTATCAAATTTATATTACCACTGACTCTGTAATTTTAAATTCTAATACAGCCGAAGGTGCTTTCAGAGGAATTCAAACCCTTCGACAACTTATTCCAGAAGTAAGTACCGACACCTTAGCTGAATATCCTATTTGGACAATTCCAACTGGGAAAATAATTGATAGTCCAAATCTTGGTTATAGAGGAAGTATGTTAGATGTAGCTCGACATTTCTTTAGTGTTGAAGATGTTAAAAAATACATTGACCTTTTAGCATATTACAAATACAACGTATTGCATCTCCACTTAACGGATGATCAAGGTTGGCGAATAGAAATTAAATCATGGCCAAAATTGACAGAAATTGGTGGAAGTACCGAAGTTGGTGGTGAAAGCGGTGGATTTTTTACCCAAGAAGATTATAAGGAAATTGTAGCCTATGCTGCCGAACATTTTATAACGATAGTTCCTGAAGTTGATATGCCTGGTCATACAAATGCCGCTTCTGTATCGTATCCTTTCTTAAACGGAAATGGAAAGACTCCTAAATTATATGAAGGAACACATGTTGGCTTTAGCACATTCGATACTCGAAAAGATACCGTCTATAGTTTTATTAATGATGTTGTTCGAGAAATAACCGAAATATCACCTGGCCCTTATTTTCATGTAGGAGGTGATGAAAGTCATGTTACTAAAAAGAACGACTACATCTATTTTATGGATAAGGTTGTAGAAATCGTAAAACAACACAATAAAATACCAATAGGATGGGATGAATTAGCAACGGCTAATGTAGACTCAACCTCTGTTGCGCAATATTGGGGGTCTAAAGAAAATGCAGAACTTGCAGTTAATAAAGGTATGAAGATAATTATGTCTCCAGCTAAAAAAGCTTATTTGGATATGGAATATGACACTGAGTCTAAATTCGGATTGCATTGGGCAGCTTATATCCCTACAGATTCTGCTTACATTTGGTCACCTGAAGCGTATGACGGAATACCTTTAGAAAGTATATTAGGTGTTGAAGCACCATTATGGTCAGAAACAATTAGTGATATTAGTGAAGCCGAATATTTAGCTTTTCCTCGCGCAATTGGTTATTCTGAACTAAGTTGGTCTACCGAAGAAAATCGAGATTGGGAGAACTACAAGGTCCGTTTGGCAAATCAGGCACCTTATTTAGAACGAATGAACGTCCAATATTACCCATCACCCTTAATTGATTGGAAAAAGAGTAAAAATACATTTGAAGAAATTAAAAAAGATTAAAATAATACTATAATGATTAATGCTAAAAACCTAACATTACAGTTAGGCTTTTTAATTATTTTATTAATCTATTCTTCCGAACCTTCTTCTTCTCCATTTTCAGAGAAGTCAATTATTCCATTATCATGAAGAATATTATACCATTGAACAACCTTTTTTATATCACTAGAATATACACGATCTTCATCATAATTAGGTAAAACTTCAAAGAAATATTCTTCTAATTTTAACTTATCAGATTTATGAGAAATAGCAGTTTTACCTCCTTTTTCTTTAACTTGTATTTTTAGAAACACTTCACGTAATGGTAATTCTTCATCTAACGTATAAATCGCTATCTCAGAAAGTACACTTACATTGTTACGTAAACCAACTGTAATTCTTTTTCCATCTAGTAAAGACTCAGCTACAAAACCAGCTCTTGCTTGTGTAATTAATCTAAACAATCCGGGTTTACCGGCAATTGATAATATTTTATCTAAACTCATTATTATTTATTTCGTGCCACAATCCTAAATTTATTTTTAAGGCAGGCAAATATGTAATATTAATAGCAATTTAAAAACTCTTTTAACGTCCTTTTTTCATCAAAGGAAATTTCATGCGGTAATCTATTTTAATATTTCCTTTTGAAATATTGGTCAGACGTTTTTTCAACAGGCGTTTTTTTAGTGACGATAATTTGTCTGTAAAAAGAATTCCCTCAATATGGTCATATTCATGTTGAATAACTCTTGCACGAAGTCCATTATAGGTTTCTTTCTTTTTTTTAAAATTCTCATCTAAATAAGTAATTGTTATAGTGTCTTTTCGAGTAATATCTTCTCGAATATCAGGTATACTTAAACAACCTTCATTGAAGGTAAAGTCTTCACCAAATTCTTCTTCAATTACTGCATTAATAAATACTTTTTTAAATTCAGACAATTCTTTTTGCTCTACCTTACTTAAGCTATCGTCATCTGCAAAAGCTCTAGTATCTATTATAAACAAACGAATTGGCAAACCTATTTGAGGTGCAGCTAAACCTACGCCACTAGCATTATACATGGTTTCCCACATATTTTCAATTAACTCATTTAATTTGGGATAATTTTCTTCAATCTCTATACTTACTTTTTTCAGGACTGGATCCCCAAAGGCTACAATTGGTAACATCATCTACTTTCTATTTAAATATGCTTGTAAAATAAGTGTTGCACTTATTTCATCAACAAGGGCTTTATTTTGTCTCTTTTTTTTTCCCATTCCTCCCACTATCATCGACGACATTGCCATTTTTGAAGTAAACCGTTCATCTTGGCGTTCAATAGGAGTTTCAGGTAGTTTATCAACTAATTTGTTTATAAAAGCTGTAATGTCCTTTTCTGATTCAGAAGGTTCATTATTCATCTGTTTTGGTTCTCCTATTACAATCTTATCTACTTTCTCATTTTTAATATACGAGACAATAAATGTCAATAGTTCTTTTGTGAGAACCGTTGTTAAACCAGATGCTATTAACTGCAATTCGTCAGTTACTGCAATACCTGTTCTTTTTCGACCGTAATCCAAGGCTAAAATTCTTCCCAAACAATTTTTATAAAGATGTTGTGCTAAATTTCAGCAAAAATAACTCATATTATGTTATATGTATAAATTTGGTAGAGTAAATCATATTTGAGCATGTATATTTGTCTTCTTCAACATTTAATCATTTGCATATAAATTGACATGCCAATGTTATGTTGAAAAACTGGTATATTAGGTATATTCGAAATGTCAGAAACTATTAAATAACGGAAGACGAATTAAAATGAAAGAACTACAACAAACGATAGAAAAAGCTTGGGAAAATAGAGAGCTTTTAAAAGAAACTGCTACACAAGATGCTATTAGAAAAGTGATAAACTTACTAGATGAAGGAGAATTACGCTGCGCTGAACCTTCGGAAAACGGTTGGCAAATTAACGAATGGGTAAAAAAAGGTGTAGTTCTCTATTTCCCAATTCAAAAAATGGAAACTTTAGAAGCTGGTATTTTTGAATACCATGATAAAATTCCTTTGAAACGAGGATATAAAGAGAAAGGAATTAGAGTTGTACCACATGCCGTTGCTAGACATGGTGCGTATATCTCAGCTGGAACAATTTTAATGCCTAGCTATGTAAACATTGGTGCATATGTTGACGAAGGCACAATGGTAGATACATGGGCAACCGTAGGAAGTTGTGCTCAAATAGGAAAAAATGTTCACCTTAGTGGTGGCGTAGGTATCGGTGGAGTTTTAGAACCTTTACAAGCTGCTCCAGTAATTATTGAAGACAATGCATTTATTGGTAGTCGTTGTATTGTGGTAGAAGGTGTTCGCGTTGAAAGTGAGGCTGTTCTTGGAGCAAATGTTGTATTAACTGCTTCTACAAAAATTATTGATGTTACTGGTGACTCACCAGTTGAAATGAAGGGTAGAGTACCTGCAAGATCTGTTGTTATTCCTGGTAGCTATACTAAAAAATTTCCAGCAGGTGACTTTCAAGTCCCATGTGCATTAATAATTGGTACTAGAAAAGAAAGTACGAATAAAAAGACATCGCTTAATGATGCATTGCGTGAATATGATGTAGCAGTATAAAAACACTATACTATTTTTATATAAATATTACTCGTATAGCACGAAACAATTTGACGCCCATTTAAGTTTCACGCTATACGAGTAACTTTAATCGCATCTTCACCAGAAAGAAATAGCTTCTCCAAATATTGTAATGTTAAAAAAAACTGGGCTAACTACTCATCAATTCTTTTATATTCAGGATATTCTCAAAAATTTTAAGAAAACCGAATGCTATAATCTTTCTAATATGGCTTTTTAAAACTACATCCCAAATTAAACCTAACCTATTTAATGAATAATTATTTCGTTCTTAAAATTTGAACCCTTTTCGAACCAATAAAACTTGGTAGGCATCTATTAATATTTTCCAATCGTTTTTTAGCATATAGGCAATAACAGTTTTGCCTTTACCCCCATTCGGCAATCTACAATCGTCAATTAAAACAATAGAATTTTCATGCAATTGGCCTTCTATTGCCATAAATTCCTTTAAATGATGTTCTTGACTTAATCTTTGTACCTCTAAATCTTTACTATAATCGTAACTATCGAGATATAAAAAATCAACTTTTTCTTTAAAATCCTTTAAAAACACCAAAGAATCAGAAAGATGAACAGTTACATACTCATTTAGTCCCTGAGCATTAACTTCAGCCTGAGACCCCCGTACAGATTCTTCACTGATATCTACAGAATGCATATAAGCACCATTCTCTTTTGCCCACTTACCAAATACAATAGTGGCCGCACCATCACCTTTTGCTCCTTTTAAACCAGCCCTTGAAGTGCCAGTTTCAACAATTATTTTAGAATTCGTTTTATCTAATAAATCCAGGGTTTTTCTAAATGTAATCCTCCTTTTACCAAAATTATATTTATATGGCATAAAAGGAGTTAAAGGTCTGTACTTAATAAATTTTACAATTGCATATATACATACAACGACTGCGACTATCCAAATAAAAATATACATGCTAAACTAATTTTCAAGTTGATATTGTAGAAATTAAACTTGGCTAAAAATAATTGATTGCACCCGCGTATCCTAGATTCACATAAAATTTATGTAATAAAGTTTATAACTATCTTTGATTCTTAAAAGGAAATCTTAAGTATGAGAGTCGGTTTTGACGCCAAAAGAATATTTCATAACAACACCGGTCTTGGTAATTATGGTAGGGATGTTATAAGAATACTCCATAAATATACCCCTATCGACAAATTCATACTGTACAATACTAAACCTTCAAGAACGGAACGCCTTAAAATTTTAGATCGTGTTTTAGTGCGCTATCCTGATAGTAAATTTTGGAGAGTGTTTTCATCTTTATGGCGACTTGGTGCTGTTAGTGATCAAATTGCTGCTGACGGAGTTCAGATTTATCATGGATTATCTGGTGAGACACCTGTAAGATTGAAGGAAAGAGGTATTGTCTCAATTGTTACCATTCATGATCTTATTTTCTTAAGTCATCCTCACTACTATTTTTGGATTGATAGACTCGTTTACAAGAGAAAATTTAAGCACGCGGCTAGAACAGCCGAAAAGGTGATTGCTATTAGCGAGCAAACTAAACGTGATATTGTCAAATATTTGAAAATAGAATCCGAAAAAATAAGTGTTGTTTACCAAGGCTGTAATGACGCCTACAAGCATGAGTATAGTGCACTTCAAAAAACTGAAGTTGCAAAAAAATACGATTTACCAAATCAGTTTATTTTAAATGTAGGTACATTACAAGAAAGAAAAAATGCACTGACAATTGTTCAAGCTATTAAGGACAGCAACTACACTTTAGTACTTGTTGGTGGCGAAAAAAAATATGCTTCCAAAATCAGAGATTATATCAAAGAAAATAATCTTGAGGAACGTGTAATTTTTTTAAAAAATGTTCCGGTATTAGACTTAGCCATCATATATCAATTAGCAACTGTATTTTGTTATCCGTCGATTTGTGAAGGTTTTGGAATTCCTATTATTGAAGCCCTTTTTAGTAAAACTCCGGTTATTACTTCAACAGGTAGCTGTTTTCCAGAGGCCGGCGGACCTACATCATTATACATCAACCCACTTGATCAGGGTATGTTGCGAGAAAAAATTGATTTATTATTCAATGATTCTTCTCTGAGAAATGAAATTATTGAAAAAGGTTACCAATTTGTTCAAAAATTTAATGACGAATTAGTAGCAAATAATATTTACAACGTTTACAAAGAAGTAATAAGTGATAACATTACGGTTAATACGGAAAAAAAGAAACTCTCTGCCGTAATGATTACATATAATGAAATTGAACATATTGCGGAAGTAATAGAAAATTTAAGCTTTGCTGACGAAATAATTATCGTTGACTCTTTTAGTACAGATGGTACTATTGAATGTATAGAAAAGCATAAAAATGTAAAATTGATTAAAAGGCCTTTTAAAAATTTTACCGATCAAAAATCTTTTGCCTTAGAACAAGCAAGTAATGATTGGGTACTTTTTATGGATGCAGATGAGAGAGTTACCAATAATCTAAAACACGAAATAATTGATACCATAAATAATAAAGAAAAAACAGCAAGCGCATATTTTTTTTATAGAACATTCATGTTTGAAGATAAAGTATTGAAGTATAGTGGTTGGCAAACTGACAAGAATTATCGTCTTTTTAGAAAAAGTAAAGCCCAATTTACTCAAGATAGAATTGTTCACGAAACCCTAATTGTTGATGGTAAATCTGATAACCTACATTATAAGCTTATACATTATTCATATAAAAATTATGATGAATATAAAAGCAAGATGATTAAATATGGTAAAATGAAAGCTTTAGAAGAATCATCAAAAAGCTATTCACCCAATATTTATCATTTTGTTTTTAGACCATTGTACAAGTTTGTTTATCATTATATTTTTAGACTAGGAATTTTGGATGGCAAAAAAGGTCTAATTATCTGTTACTTAAATGCATACGGTGTTTATGCACGCTATAAAGAGCTAAAAAAAATAAAAAGTCGGAAATAGACAGTAGTACCCCTTTTTGTTTTCTAAATTCATTATTATTTTCATGTTCTAACCTTAAAAAGATATACAAATAACTTTTAGCGCATAATTTTTTAAGCTTTTTTCAGTTATAGATACGTATGTATTCATTCCAGAAAAATAGGAAAAACCTTACAGCGCTTATTATTACCTATAATGAAATAGGATATATTGAAAAGTGTATAGAATCAATTTCATTCGCAGATGAAATTATTGTTGTAGATTCTTATAGTACAGACGGCACCTATGAATATTTAAAGAATCACCCAAAAGTTAAAGTAATTCAAAAGACTTTTGAAAATTTTACCAATCAAAAATCCTTTGCTCTAGCTCAGGCTACTAACGATTGGGTTCTATTTAATGATGCCGATGAAATTGTTACAAATCAATTACGTAAAGAAATAGAAAATGTACTTTATTCTAAAAATACTGCTAGTGCATATTGGTTCTACAAAAAATTCATGTTCAAGGATAAACCATTAAATTTTTGTGCTTGGCGCAGTGATAAAAATTATAGACTCTTTAAAAAGTCTAAAGTTAAATTCGCATCAAGTAGAATTGTTCATGAAACTCTTGAAGTAGAGGGTAAAACAGCTGTTTTTAAAGAAAAATTAATTCATTATTCTTATAAAAATTATAACGATTATAAGAGTAAAATGCTTTCTTATGGTCGTTTTAAGGCTAAAGAAGATTATTTAAACGATAAACAATTCTCTTATTTGTGTTTGATACTAAAACCAATATGGAAATTCTCTTATCATTTTTTAATACGACTTGGTTTTCTAGATACTAAAAAAGGTTTTATTGTAAGCTATCTTGCTGCACTTGGTGAAAACGAACGTTATATTGAATTGAGAAAACTACAAGCAACTCCTACTCCTGTTTTCAATTACAAACATATTGAAGTATAATTCTACTTTAATCGTTTAGCTTCTTTACTTTACTATTTTAAAATTAATAAGCTTTTACTAAACTCACATTTTTTGTTTTAAAACTCATAGTTCTATTTGTTGATAAACAATATGCCCTAAAATAGAATACAAATAATTAATTATTATTGCACTTTAATTTGTAAAAACTGCAACTACTAAAGAGCGCAAATGTTTTAATTAATCTTTATTTCTAGAATTGATTCTACTGCTTTAATTTAGAATGAAATTTTTAGTGATTCAATAGTATATTAGGAATTATCCCATATGGGAATTCAATAAATTATAACGAGAAAATGTTTACATGATTGATGAAATAAATAATACAGTTGAAATACTCAAAAAGGGCGGACTTATACTTTACCCCACTGATACTGTATGGGGCATAGGATGTGATGCAACAAATGAAGAAGCTGTTAATAAAGTTTATGAATTAAAAAGAAGAAACGATACTAAAGCATTAATCTGTTTAGTTGCTAATGATTTTATGCTGGAGAAACATATTACCAATGTGCCTGAAGTCGCTTGGGATATTATAGATATTGCAGATAAACCCACAACAATTATTTTTGATAACCCTAAAGGAATTGCAAAAAATCTAATTGCCACGGATAACACTTTAGCCATAAGAATCGCCTCTGACAAATTTTGCCAATATTTAATCAACAAGTTTAAAAGACCAATCGTATCAACCTCGGCTAATGTCTCTGGTTTTCCCACTCCTAAATCTTTTTCCGAAATAAGTGACGATATTTTAAAAGGCGTAGACTATGTGGTAAATTTGAACCGCGATAAAAAGAATGGTGCTCCCTCATCGATAATAAAATTAGCAAATGATGGTACTGTTAAAATAATTCGCAAATAAATACTCTTTATCACTTTAAACAGTAAAGAGTAAACCGATTTAGTACTATTAAAAACTCATGAGTTTGCCACAATATAAAGAAGCATTATCCAATCCAATTTTTAAGGTTATCGCAGATGCAGCCAAAGAACTTAGTACTGATTGTTATGTAATTGGTGGATTTGTTCGTGATTATCTATTACAACGAGGAAGCCATAAAGATATAGATATTGTAGCTATAGGAAGTGGAATTAATCTAGCCCAAAAAGTTGCATCAAAGCTAAATGGTAAACCACAAGTTTCTATTTTTAAAAATTTCGGTACAGCGATGGTAAAATATCAGGACATAGAAATTGAATTTGTTGGAGCCAGAAAAGAAAGCTATAATAGCGATAGTCGTAAACCTATAGTAGAGAATGGTACTTTAGAAGACGATCAAAAAAGAAGAGATTTCACGATTAACGCACTTGCACTTTCATTAAATGAAAACAATTTTGGTGAATTACTGGATCCTTTTAATGGAGTATTAGATTTAGAAAAAGAAATTATTAGAACTCCACTTGAACCAGGTATTACTTATTCTGATGATCCCTTACGAATGATGCGTGCCATTCGATTTGCAACTCAATTAAATTTTACAATAGAAGAGCAATCACTAAGGGCAATCACAGAAAACAAAGAGCGTATTAAAATAATTTCGAACGAGCGTATTGTTGATGAAATTCATAAAATAATGATGAGCAACAAGCCCTCAAAGGGCTTTGCATTATTGCATAAAACTGAATTATTAGCATACATCTTTCCCGAATTAGTTGCTTTACAAGGTATTGAAGAAATTGAAGGTCAACGACATAAAGATAATTTTTGGCATACACTCGAAGTTGTAGATAATATAGCAGAAACTACGGATAATCTTTGGTTACGTTGGGCAGCACTTTTACATGATATTGGGAAAGCACCAACTAAAAAATTCCATAATAAAATAGGATGGACGTTTCATGGTCATGAATTTGTTGGTTCGCAAATGGTTTACAAACTTTTTAAAAGGTTGAGACTACCATTAAATGACAAAATGAAATTCGTTCAAAAAATGGTTCGTATGAGTTCGAGACCTATTGTAATTGCAGAAGATTATGCTACAGATTCTGCAGTCCGCAGATTAGTCTTTGATGCCGGAGACAATATAGAAGACTTAATGACACTCTGTATTGCCGATATTACCACAAAAAACGCAAGAAGAAAGAAAAAATATAAAAGCAATTTTGAGCGGGTTCGTAAAAAGATAATTGAAGTTGAAAATCGAGATCAAATTCGAAATTTTCAACCACCGATATCTGGTGAGGAAATTATGCAAACATTTAATCTAAGTCCTTCAAAAGAAATTGGCATTATTAAAGAAGCAATCAAAGAAGCAATTCTAGAAGGTGAAATTCCTAATAATTATGAAGCTGCTAAGAATTACATGTTGATAAAAGGCAAAGAATTAGGTCTTTAGCTAAAGAATAAAGATAATACTAGTCCACACTTTCTACTGTCTTTACCTCCATTTATCCCCTGTTTACAACATTTAATTGAGACCGGTAATGTGGCGCTCTATATTTACTAATACTTTGTAAGTTTTTACTTATAAAGCTTGTTCATGGGCGAATAACTAATCTAGAATTTATTTAATAATTGAGAAATCGAACCTATCGTATATTAAAAGTATTTTGCTTTCTTTTATTTTCTTATTCAATGCACGCTCAACAAAGTGATGAATGGAATCTTAAGAGTGCAAATGTTTGGGAATCTATCAGTTCAGATAATTCTATACGAATTGAAGCATCCTTTTCTGGAGGTGGTTCTATAA
The DNA here is from genome assembly GCF_009649685.1 of Flavobacteriaceae bacterium EG-1. Lineage (GTDB taxonomy): Bacteria > Bacteroidota > Bacteroidia > Flavobacteriales > Flavobacteriaceae > Aurantibacter_A. The sequence continues at coordinate 4,589 of NZ_WJPK01000001.1, read as the reverse complement.
TAGGTGAAGATATTATGGGTTGTACAAATAGTGCTACCTATAGTGACCCTGTTATTTATGGCAGCTCTTCTTTGGAGTTAGAAATAAATGATGGGGCTCCAGACATCATTCAGTTTTCGTTCTTTGATAACGTAACGGATGAACCAATATATATTATTTCACCTATTCTTCATGTAGACAGGGTTGGGACTTGGTCGGTGTTAGGATCTTCTACTGGAGTTTTTACAATAACAAATAACACATGGACGGAACTAAGCTCTAACAATTCTTCCGTTTTCGAATCAAATAGCAATAGTTTTAATGTCGATCGGACTGCATTAATTAATTTAGGTTTCGATGAGTGTGGAAACACAGGAACACCTGGAAGAGGTGGTGGAAGTTTGCAATTGACAAATCCAGCATCTACTATCAATTTGAGCGCGACAATTGTTGGAGGAATATTAGGCGGCAATGAACAGGTTGAGTTTGTTTTATCAAATTTAATAATAGCAAAACCATCCATTGAAGTTACAAAAACCGTAGTTGAAAACTTTAGTACTCCCATTAACATAGGTGATACAGTTGACTATACAATTAAGGTTGAAAACAATGGTAATGTACCTATCGATAATATCTCACTTAATGATACATTTACAGATGTAGATAATAATGCCTTAACAATAGGAACGATTAACTATTCTGGCGCTACTTCTGGTTCTTCTGAAGGACATTTAGAAGTTGATGAAATTGCTACATATACTGTCACCTACTCCTTAAATCAATCTGAAATAAATGCTGGTGGGCTTCTAAACCAGGTTGAAGTAAATGCTGATGCTATTTTTGGGAATTTACTTGTGAATGACACATCTGATGATGGTGATGATACCGATTTAAATACTGAAGACGACATTACAGAAAGCTTCTTTCCCGCACCTGTAGATGACAACGATTCAGTTGATGAAGACTCAAGTATTAATATTCAAGTTACTGCAAATGATGATTTTGGTGGTAATGGTCATTCCAATTCAGCTATTTCTATTTCAACCAACCCCACTAATGGTACTGCTGTTGTTAATAATAATAGCACACCTACAATCCCAACTGACGATTTTGTTTTATACACTCCAAATGCTGATTTTAACGGAAGCGATTCTTTTATTTATAGAATTACTGATACTAAAGGGTATGCTGCTGATGCTACCGTTACTATTACCGTGAATCCTATTGCTGATGCTGTTGGTGATGCTTTTAGCGTCGATGAAGATACCGTCTTAAATGAAGATGTGTCTACTAACGATACCCACACTACTGCCACTACTTATGCACTAAATACTGATGCTGGCAACGGAACTGTAGTCATGGCCGGTGATGGTACTTTTTCATATACTCCTGATGCTGACTTTAATGGAACGGATTCTTTTACTTATGATGTAACTGATATTAATGGTTTAACGGAAACGGCTACGGTAACCATAACTGTCAACCCTATTGCAGATGCTGTTGGTGATGCTTTTAGTGTGGATGAAGATACCGTCTTAAATGAAGATGTATCTACTAACGATACCCACACTACTGCCACTACTTATGCACTAAATACTGATGCTTCAAACGGAACTGTGGTCATGGCCGGTGATGGTACTTTTTCATATACTCCTGATGCCGACTTTAATGGTACGGATTCTTTTACTTATGTTGTAACTGATATTAATACTGCTTCTGAAACGGCTACCGTTACTATTACGGTAAATCCAATTGCTGATGCTGTTGGTGATGCTTTTAGTGTGGATGAGGATACCGTCTTAAATGAAGATGTGTCTACTAATGACACCCACACTACTGCTACAACTTATGCACTAAATACCGATGCTTCAAACGGAACTGTGGTCATGGCTGGTGATGGTACTTTTTCATATACACCTGATGCGGACTTTAATGGAACGGATTCTTTTACCTATGATGTTGAAGATATTAATGGTGCTACTGAAACGGCTACGGTAACTATTACGGTAAATCCTATTGCTGATGCTGTTGGTGATGCTTTTAGTGTCGATGAGGATACCGTCTTAAATGAAGATGTGTCTACTAATGACACCCACACTACTGCTACAACTTATGCACTAAATACTGATGCTTCAAACGGAACTGTAGTCATGGCAGGTGATGGTACTTTTTCATATACACCTGATGCGGACTTTAATGGAACGGATTCCTTTACTTATGATGTTGAAGATATTAATGGTGCTACTGAAACGGCTACGGTTACTATTACGGTCAATCCTATTGCAGATGCTATTGATGATACTTTTAGTGTGGATGAAGATACCGTCTTAAATGAAGATGTGTCTACTAACGATATCCACACTACTGCTACAACTTATGCACTAAATACTGATGCTTCAAACGGAACTGTAGTCATGGCAGGTGATGGTACTTTTTCCTATACACCTGATGCAGATTTCAACGGAACGGATTCTTTTACTTATGATGTTGAAGATATTAATGGTGCTACTGAAACGGCTACCGTTACTATTACGGTAAATCCTATTGCGGATGCGGTGGATGATTCGTTTACTGTCGATGAGGATACTGTCTTAAATGAAGATGTATCTACTAACGATACCCACACTACTGCTACAACTTATGCACTAAATACTGATGCTTCAAACGGAACTGTGGTCATGGCTGGTGATGGTACTTTTTCCTATACACCTGATGCGGACTTTAATGGAACGGATTCTTTTACCTATGATGTAACTGATATTAATGGTTTAACGGAAACGGCTACCGTTACTATTACCGTGAATCCTATTGCAGATGCGGTGGATGATGCTTTTAGTGTCGATGAAGATACCGTCTTAAATGAAGATGTATCTACTAACGATACCCACACTACTGCCACTACTTATGCACTAAATACTGATGCTGGCAATGGAACTGTAGTCATGGCGGGTGATGGTACTTTTTCATATACACCTGATGCGGATTTTAATGGAACAGATTCCTTTACTTATGATGTTGAAGATATTAATGGTGCTACTGAAACGGCTACCGTTACTATTACCGTCAATCCTATTGCTGATGCTGTTGGTGATGCTTTTAGCGTCGATGAAGATACCGTCTTAAATGAAGATGTATCTACTAATGACACCCACACCACTGCTACAACTTATGCACTAAATACTGATGCTGGCAATGGAACTGTAGTCATGGCAGGTGATGGTACTTTTTCATATACTCCTGATGCCGACTTTAATGGAACGGATTCTTTTACTTATGATGTAACTGATATTAATGGTGCTACTGAAACGGCTACGGTAACTATTACCGTGAATCCTATTGCTGATGCTGTTGGTGATGCTTTTAGTGTCGATGAAGATACCGTCTTAAATGAAGATGTGTCTACTAATGACACCCACACTACTGCCACTACTTATGCACTAAATACTGATGCTTCAAACGGAACTGTAGTCATGGCGGGTGATGGTACTTTTTCATATACACCTGATGCGGATTTTAATGGAACAGATTCCTTTACTTATGATGTTGAAGATATTAATGGTGCTACTGAAACGGCTACCGTTACTATTACCGTGAATCCTATTGCTGATGCTGTTGGTGATGCTTTTAGTGTGGATGAAGATACCGTCTTAAATGAAGATGTATCTACTAACGATACCCACACTACTGCTACAACTTATGCACTAAATACTGATGCTTCAAACGGAACCGTGGTCATGGCTGGTGATGGTACTTTTTCATATACACCTGATGCGGACTTTAATGGAACGGATTCTTTTACCTATGATGTTGAAGATATTAATGGTTTAACGGAAACGGCTACGGTAACTATTACGGTAAATCCTATTGCTGATGCTGTTGGTGATGCTTTTAGCGTCGATGAAGATACCGTCTTAAATGAAGATGTATCTACTAATGATACCCACACTACTGCTACAACTTATGCACTAAATACTGATGCTTCAAACGGAACTGTAGTCATGGCCGGTGATGGTACTTTTTCATATACACCTGATGCTGACTTTAATGGAACGGATTCTTTTACTTATGATGTAACTGATATTAATGGTACTACTGAAACGGCTACGGTAACTATAACCGTCAATCCTATTGCAGATGCAGTGGATGATGCTTTTAGTGTCGATGAAGATACTGTCTTAAATGAAGATGTGTCTACTAACGATACCCACACCACTGCTACCACTTATGCATTAAATACTGATGCTAGTAATGGTACTGTAGTCATGGCAGGTGATGGTACTTTTTCCTATACACCTGATGCCGACTTTAATGGAACGGATTCTTTTACTTATGATGTAACTGATATTAATGGTACTACTGAAACGGCTACGGTAACTATTACGGTAAATCCTATTGCAGATGCGGTGGATGATGCTTTTAGTGTCGATGAAGATACTGTCTTAAATGAAGATGTGTCTACTAACGATACCCACACCACTGCTACAACCTATGCACTAAATACCGATGCTTCAAACGGAACTGTGGTCATGGCTGGTGATGGTACTTTTTCATATACACCTGATGCGGACTTTAATGGAACGGATTCTTTTACCTATGATGTTGAAGATATT